>JBKBRE010000006.1:0-218702 GCA_046292265.1 Pseudolabrys sp.
CCCTCACCCGGCTCGCTTCGCGATCCGACCTCTCCCCGCATTGCGGGGAGAGGTGAAAGAAGATTCTACGCCGCCGCCTTCAGCTTGGCGGTCTTCACGACTTCGCCGACGTGCTCCAGGAAAATCCGCGCGCTCGCTTCCCAGGTCATTTTCAGCGCGAATGCGCGGCAGTCCTCATGGTTGAGCGTGAGCGCACCCAGGCAGGCGTTGCGCAGATCCTCGTCGAGCACGCCGACCGGCGCGTCGCCGATCACGTCGCGCGGCGCCGCCGCCGGAAAGGCCGCGACCGGCACCCCGCTCGCCAGCGCTTCCAGCAGCACCAGGCCGAAGGTGTCGGTCAGGCTCGGAAACACGAAAACGTCGGCGGCGGCATAGATCTCCGCCAGCGCCTCGCCCTGTTTGGCGCCGAGGAACACCGCGTCGGGAAATTTTCGCGCGAGCGAGGCGCGCGCCGGGCCGTCGCCGACTACCAGCTTGGTGCCCGGCAAGTCGAGACCGAGAAACGCCTCCACGTTCTTCTCCACCGCCAGCCGGCCGACCGTCAGGAAGATCGGCCGCGGCAGGTCGAGCGCGGCACGTGAATTCTTGAAAGAATTGCGCGGCCGGAACAGCGTGGCGTCGACGCCGCGCGGCCACAGCTTCACGTTGCTGAAGCCGCGCGCCGATAGCTCGCGCTGCAGGCCCGGGGTGGCTGCCAGCACCGCGGCGGCTTTTCCGTGGAAGCGGCGCAGCCAAGCCCAGGACATCGCCCGCGTGCAGTTCTCGGGCAGCGGCAGACGCTCGGCCAGATAGTCGGGAAAGCGCGTGTGGAAGCTGGTGGTGAATGGTAGCCCGCGCCGCAGGCAGACGCGGCGCATGGCGTGGCCGAGCGGGCCCTCGGTCGCGATGTGGATCGCGTCGGGTCTGGCGAGATCGAGCCGGCGCCCGGCCTGCGCCGAACGCGCCAGCGCGAGGCGGATTTCCGGATAGCCCGGCATCGGCAGCGTCCAGAACGCGTCGGGGCTGAGGAAGGTGACTTCATGGCCGAGCCCGCGCGCCTCGCGCGCGACGTGGCCGAGCGTGCGCACCACGCCGTTGACCTGCGGATGCCAGGCGTCGGTGACGACGAGGATTTTCATGGCTGTCCCGTCACGCCGCCCGCGCCTGCGCGACCGGCGCGACGTCGCCGGCGATGTGCGTCCAGGTGATGATTTCGAAGCGTCCGTCGTGATGCTCCGCCACGGCCGTGCAGCTTTCCACCCAGTCGCCGCAATTGACGTAACGCAGGCCGTAGTCGTCGTGCATCGCCGCGGTGTGGATGTGCCCGCAGATCACGCCGTCGGCGCGATGGGCCCGCGCCTCGGTGGCGAGCGCCTTCTCGAAGGCGCCGATGTAGTTGACCGCGTTCTTCACCTTCAGCTTGGCCCATTTCGACAGCGACCAGTAGGGCGCGCCGAACACGCGGCGGAATGCGTTGAAGATGCGATTGGCGGTGAGCGCGAATTCGTAGGCCTTATCGCCGAGCAGCGCGAGCCAGCGCGCCTGCGTCACGACGAGGTCGAAGATGTCGCCGTGCACCACCAGATAGCGCCGTCCGTCGGCGCCCTCGTGAATGGCGTTCTCCGCCACCTCGATGCCGCCGAAATGCGTGCCGTAGTAGCCGCGCAGGAATTCGTCGTGGTTGCCGGGAATGTAGATGAGGCGGGCGCCCTTGCGCGCCTGGCGCAGGAGCTTCTGCACCACGTCGTTGTGCGGCTGCGGCCAGTACCAGGACGAGCGCAGCGCCCAGCCGTCCACGATGTCGCCCACGAGATAGATGACGTCGGCGTCGTGATGGCGGAGGAAGTCGAGCAATCGCCCCGCCTGGCAGCCGCGCGTGCCGAGATGCACGTCGGAGATGAAAAGCGTGCGAAACCGCTTCGTGGCGGGCTCCGTCACGACGCGATCGTCCTCGGTTGTATTTCCATGTGCAGCATCTTTAGCAAAGTTCGATTGCAGTTTTGTGACAGGCGCTCACGCCGCCGCCCGCTTGCTGTCGGCGCGGCGGAACCGCACCAGGGTGTAGACGCCGAACGGCTTGACCTTGCGCCGTTCGATCAACTCGGCGCCGCCGTGGCTCTCCGCCCAGGCGGCGAGCCGCGCGAAGGGGAATTCCGGCCGCAGGCCCAGCTTGCGCGCCCGTTCCGCCAGCAGGCGCTCGACCGCCGCGGCAAGCCCGCGCTCCGAGTAGAGATGATTGACCAGCACGATCTGCCCGCCCGGCTTCGCGACGCGCGCGCATTCCGACAGCACGCGCTCGGGGTCCTCGACCAGCGTGATGACGAACTGGCCGACCACGCAGTCGAAGCTGGCGTCGGCGAAGGCCAGCGCGTGCGCGTCCATCACGCGCAGATCCTTGACGTAGGGGTAACGGCCGCTGGCGAGGCGCTCGCGCGCCCGCGCGATCATCGGCTCCGAGATGTCGATGCCGGTGATCTCGGTCGTGTCGTCGTAGTCGTCGAACGACAGGCCGGTGCCGACGCCGATCTCGAGGATGCGCCCGCCCACGCCGCGCGCGGCGGCGGCGGCGGCGCGCCGGCCATTGAGGAACACCGGCCCGCACAGCACGTCGTAGACCGGCGCCCAGCGGGCATAAGCCTTCTCCATCACCGTCGTGTCGGGATCGCGCAGCATGGCCCCTCGTCGAATCGCACGTTGTTCTCGGTGCGGAGGTAGCAACCCACTGCGACACTCAGGCGACAGTGCGCCACGGATGCTCCACCCTCCCCTGGAGGGGGAGGGTGAAGCGAGCGCTTGACGCCCCTACCCGCGCTCTAAACACTCGCCTCAACAGAACACGCCACGCGAGGAAACCCCATGGATCTCGGTATCGCCGGCCGCAAGGCCATCGTCTGCGCCTCGAGCCGCGGGCTCGGCAAGGCCACCGCCCGCGCGCTGGCGGAGGCCGGCTGCGAGGTGGTGATCAACGGCCGCGATC
This sequence comes from Pseudolabrys sp., assembly GCA_046292265.1. GTDB lineage: Bacteria > Pseudomonadota > Alphaproteobacteria > Rhizobiales > Xanthobacteraceae > Pseudolabrys. Next base: position 2,957 of record JBKBRE010000006.1, read on the forward strand.
AGAAGGTGCTGGAGGCGACCGCCGCCGAGATCGCCAAGGCGGCCGGCGTGAAGGTGATCCCGGTCGCGGCCGACCTCGCGACGCCGGAGGGCCAGGCCGCGCTGCTCGCCGCCTGCCCGGCGCCGGACATCCTGGTCAACAACAACGGCGGCCCGCCGCCGCGCGATTTCCGCGAGCTGACCCGCCAGCAGATCCTCGACGGCGTCGTCGCCAACATGGTGGTGGCGATCGAGTTGATCCAGAAGGTGATCGGGCCGATGACCGAACGCAAGTTCGGCCGCATCGTCAACATCACCTCCGGCTCGGTGAAGATGCCGCTCGCCGGGCTGGACCTGTCGTCGGGCGCGCGCGCGGGGCTGACCGCCTTCCTCGCCGGCGTCGCCCGCACCGTCGCCGACAAGAACGTGACCATCAACAACGTGCTGCCCGGCGCCTTCGACACCGACCGGCTCAAGAGCGCGATCGCCTTCCAGGCCAAGCAGAAGAACCTCACGCCGGAGGAAGCGGCGGCGCAGCGCGCGGCTGCCATCCCGGCGAAGCGCTTCGGCCGGCCGGACGAGTTCGCCGCAGCCTGCGTCTTCTTATGTTCTGCGCAGTCCGGCTACATCACCGGGCAAAACCTGCTGATCGACGGCGGCGTGTTCAACGGCGCGTTCTGAGCGCATTTGTTTTTTATCACCGGGCCGCCGCGAAGCGGCGTGACCCGGTGATCCCGCTTTGGAAAGCAGTGCGCCCCCGACCGGGGTGGCCGGGTCTTCAGCGCGAGGACGCGCTTCGCCCGCTATGACGACCGGCAGCCGCGCGCGCCCTACGCCGCCTTGAACGCCACGCCCAGACGCGTGGCGTGGCGCCAGATGACGTGGCACGGCTGGCGCAGCTGGTCGTAGTCGATCACCAGCACGAAATCGTCCGGGATGCCGACCTGGCTCGCCACCTCCAGGCAGGCGCCGGCCGGCGACAAATTCTTCACCCGGCAGTCGATGCCGCCGGCGCGGTTGAACGAGATGATGCCCGCCTTGAGCGTGCGGTGGCGGGCGACCTTGCGGCGTTCTTCCATCTCCGACCTCCCGTGTCGGACCATCGATCCATGCCGCGCATCATGAACGCCGCGTGTTGACCGAGCGTGAAGCGGTGCCACAAAAGCCGGGCAATCGCGCTACGCTTTGCTAACCGTGAGGGGTTGCGGGCGGCCCCCGCCCCGGCGCATGATCCCGCCCGACCCGGACCTACCTACCGGAATACCTGAAAGAACACGCCCCGAAAGCCCCAAGGAGACTGACCCCACATGAAGCTCGTGCGTTATGGCGCGCCCGGCCGCGAGAAGCCCGGCATCGTTGGCGAGGACGGCAAGATCCGCGACCTCTCGCGCGTGGTGAAGGACATCGACGGCGCGATGCTCGCCTCCGGCGGCCTGGCCAAGATCAAGAAGCTCAACCTCGCCCGCATGAAGCCGGTCGCCGGCAAGCCGCGGCTCGGCCCTTGCGTCGGCAACGTGCGCAACTTCATCGCCATCGGGCTCAACTATTCCGACCACGCCGCGGAAGCCGGCATGCCGGTGCCGAAGGAGCCGATCATCTTCAACAAGGCGCCGTCCTGCATCGTCGGCGCCAACGACGACACCGTCATGCCGCGCGAGGCGACCAAGCTCGACTACGAGATCGAGATCGGCATCGTCATCGGCAAGCGCGCGCGCTATCTCGACCGCGCCAAGGCGAAGGACGCCATCGCCGGCTATTTCCTGTCGAACGACGTGTCCGAGCGCGCCTTCCAGATCGAGCGCTCCGGCGGGCAGTGGAACAAGGGCAAGAGCTGCGAGACCTTCGGGCCGATCGGGCCGTGGTTCGTCACCAAGGACGAGGTGAAGGACCCGCAGAACCTTAACATGTGGCTCGACGTCAACGGCGAGAAGCGCCAGCGCGGCAACACCAAGACGATGATCTTCGATTGCGAGCACATCGTGTGGTACTGCTCGCAGTTCTTCGTCATGGAGCCGGGCGACATCATCATCACCGGCACGCCGCCGGGCGTCGCTTTGGGGATGAAACCGACGCCGAAGTTCTTGCAGGTGGGCGACGTGGTGACGATGGGGATCGAGGGGCTGGGGGAAGCGAGGCAGAAGGTGGTGGCTGGGAAGAAGTGAGTGGGCTGCCAAGACTAGTCCATACAGACCCCCGGGACACAACCCGGGGGTTTTTATTTGGAAGTGGCACGGGATTGCGCTTCGCCAAATAGCGCGCAGTTCTCCGCCACAGTGCGCACACCAATTGAAAACGGGTTGTCATCGGCCAGTCCTGCAACTAGCATTGAAGGCTCACTAGTCGAGGTGAATAAATATTAAGGCGACTGCCAAGGTACTTGCCTAACGTGCCCGAAAGCGGTCGCGCAGAACGGTGCTTGGGGCTGCTCTGTCAGGGCCTTCTCAGATTCATGGTCTATCGCAATGAATAACAACTGGTATTACTCAGAAACCGGTGAACAGTCCCACGGCCCGATCTCGATCGAAGACCTTGGGCGTATTTTGGTCGGCAAGAATAATTCGGCGAATTTTCTTGTGTGGTTTCCGGGAATGCCTGATTGGACACGGGCGGGGAATGTTGCCGACCTGAAGCGATACTTTCAGCAAAACGCACCTCCGCCGCTAAGGGCCAAGCCGAATGATGCGGTCGTTATGGCTCCCGTGCAAAGTACGCCGTCTGTACTTCACCCTTGGCGGCGCTATTTTGCTCGAATCCTTGATCTCTATATTTTCATGCTGATCTTTTTTTTCTTTTTGGGCGTGGCATTTCCAGAATTGTCTGCGACCAACCAAACGCGCGGAACTGATTATCTCTACACTCTGATTGGACTCGCTGCATACAGCGTATTCGAGACATTTTGTTTGAATGTGTTCGGCACAACTTTTGGCAAACTACTCTACGGAATACGTTTAGAAACGAAGGCGGGCGATCAGATTGCGTTCATAGCGGCGCTTAAGAGATCGCTATCGATTTGGGTTCGCGGGCTGGGATTAGGCATTCCGATCATCGCTCTCGTAACCCTTGTCGTCGCATATCGCACGTTGCTAAAAGAGGGGCAGACGTCTTGGGATCGGGATTTCAATTTTGTGGTTCTTCATCGTGATCTCTCGATCTTTAGGTGGTTCGTAATTGCGGTCGCATGGCTCTTGTTGCTGTCGATATGGGCGATTCTTATCGCGGCCGGATCGCGTTGAGAACTCATGGCACCTTCAGAAGACACTTGGTACGTGCTGAGGAATGAGACGCAGATTGGACCAGTAAGGTTCAACCAATTACAGGAGCTTGCGCGTCGAAAAGTTCTCCATGAATCAGACTTAATTAAAGGACCAGGGCTTCAAGACTGGGTCACCGCTGAAGACGTGCCTGCACTTTTCCCCGAATACATTTTTAAGGCCGCCGCATCTAAAGATGCAATTGAACCTCCACCGCTCCCGAGGGCTGCAATTGTACCGCCGCCGCTGCCCATAATTTCGTCTATGCAATTTGATGCAATCGAAGCTCAAACGCTGCGTCCGTCATTAGATGACCAGGACAGATCACTGTTTGGGAAGAAAAATAAACGGCAGAATTATTTTGCACGACACTGGCGCGGTGAACTTCCTCTCCATGTGTCTTATTGGTTCAATGGCGTCGGTGGCTATATTGTTGTCACCGTCATTGTCACTATAATTTCGGCGACCGCGGCCCTGAAAGAGGAGTTTGCCCCTACATGGGCGCTGTTTTCCTTATCAATGGTTTGGTCGATCACATTCGTTGCCGTGGGCTGGCAAATTGTTGGCGCATGGAATTCTGCGACTAATTATCAAATCCAGAAACCTCGAAGCTATTGGGGTGCGGCTGCCAAAGTAAGCTTGGTGATAGCTGCTCTGCGCACCGTAGGAGCGCTTGGCTACACGGGCATTCCGCAACTCTCGGAATATTATCAAATATACATGGGCGACAAGAATGTTGGAGGACACAGCTTCCGAGTAATGCGGAACGGGCGCGAACTTGAGTTTTCTGGTGGCATTTCATTTGGGGTGGCTACAGAGTTTGCGCAGTTCCTCAATGCGATGGGAGCACTGCAGACAGTTCACTTAAATTCTATCGGGGGCCGAATTGGTGAAGCGAAGCGAATTGCGAATCTTATCAAAACAAGAGGGCTCGATACGTACGTCGCTGGAAGGTGCCTGTCGGCCTGCACAATCGTTTTTCTCAGTGGACGAAATCGCCTAATAGCTCCAGGAGCAAAGATCGGCTTCCATCAACCGAGCTTCCCGGGCTTAACAGCGGATGACCGAAACCGCATCATCGCCGCCGAAGAGCTTAGGCTTAGGCAATTAGGAGTAAGCGCAGCATTTGCGAAGCGAGCGAACGCAACACCGCCCGAACAGATGTGGCTCCCTTCGCCATCGGAGCTAATAGCTGAGAAAGTCGCCACACGGATTGTCGATCCGTCGAACTTTGCCTTTTCAGGGGTGGATTTAGCGAGCCTGACGCCTGCACGGGTAGACGAATTTCTCCGCGGCATCGAAATCTACGCGGCAATCGAGCGCATTAGCCCAAGCTCTTACGGAAAAATGAAAGACGAGCTCTTGCTCGGCTTGAGGCAGGGGAAAACTATGGGCGAAATGCGGTCAAAGATCGCTCCTATTGCCGACAGAGTCTATCTGGACATTTTGCCTCAGGCATCACCGGAATTGCTAGTGGAATATGCGCGACTCCTTATTGAGCATCTAAAGTTTTTAAATCAGCGCAGCTCTACGGACTGCTACGCCTATGCCAATCCGGAAAAAATCCAAGGCGCTACTACTTACGAAATCGCCACCAAATACCCTTTGCTCGATGACAAGGAGAGAGCATTTAGGCTTAAAGTGATGAAGACGTATCGCCCGAACGCCTTCGCTGCAAACGAAGCAAAACATACAGATGCCGCACTTGCGACTGTATTTGTCGCACTGAAGCAGCGTTTCGGCACAAACACTAATCTCATTACGGAAGACGAGGTTCCGCCCGAAAAGCACTTCGCATATTGCACGGTCCTCACAGCTTTTTATGAAGAGATCAGCCGACTCCCAACAACAACCGGGGTAGCCGTCCTGCGGACACTACTCGCAAGCCGTTGACTAAGCCCGTAGGGCGGATTAGCGGAGCGTAATCCGCCATATTTCGCAACGGCGGCGCAATACGCTTCGCACTTGTGCCCTACGCCTCACGCCTCATCCAACTCCTTCGCGTATTCCTTCGCCGTCTTCCTCAGCCTCTCCCCGATCCGCCCCTCGCCTCTCGCGATCGCCTCGTTCGCCTGCCGCACGATCTCGGCTTGCAGCGCCGCCTCGCGCGGCAGCTTCTTGTGCGCGTACATCCAGCGCGCCACCGTCGCCCAGTCCCACAGCGGGCTTTCCGTCGTCACTCTCAGCGATCTTGCTTCTCGTTCTTCTCCTGAATCGCCCGCAGCTTGAACGCGCATTCGATCTGCTGCGCGAGCGGCAGCTCGCCGATGATCGGCGTATCAAAGCCGCGCCAGCAGTCGCAGAGCGGCGGCTGCCAAGGAATGGTGGCGATGTTTTCGAGATCGAACCGTGTCGCCAGCGGCAGGCCGCAGGCGTCGATGTCGGCGGGATCGTCGACGATCAGATCGATCTTGCCGCGGCTCTCGCGGTCGAGCGACTTCGTGCCGTAAGCGACGCGCACGGCAAAGGAGCCGGCCGAGCCCGCTTGCGTTTCGAGGACCAGAACGGGGCGTAGCCGGCCTTTGGGATCGCCCGGATAAAGACAGGTGACAATATTGCCGACGCGTGGCGGGCGGGAGGTCCAGCCAGGCTTAGCGCTTGGCGCCATCCCCCAGGCGCTCGATCACCGTCCACTGCTCCTTGTCGAGAACCTTGTCGGCTTCGCGCTGGATGGCGGCGACGGCGTCCTTATCGATCGGCTCGTCATAGGAATAGGCTTCCGGCGGAAATTCCTTCTTCGCCGGCTCGGGCCAGAAAAATTTCAAAAGGGCTTGTGCGTTCATCGAAGGTAGCTCCCCCGCACCCTCGGAGGGTGCCATACCTTGGTTTCCGCACGCGAAGCGTGACCCAACGCAGGGAGACTGTCCATCCGCAGGATTGCTAGCCGGTTAATTCGGCCGGAGTGTGACTGCAAGACTACACCCCCCTCTGCCACAAAGTTCCTGCATTTCAACGCGATTCATAGGCAGCCGTTCCTGATATGTCAATATTACTGACCTAATTGCACGCCGAGCGCGGCTGTGCACCGCCTCGGCCGCTCCATCCTTCGAGACGCGCCGCTGCGCGGCGCTTCCCCGATCAAGTCGGGGACAGGCTCTCAGGATGAGGCGAGGTGAGGCTGGCGCGCGAGCCACACACTCCGCTCATTCCCGCGGACGCGGGAATCCAGTTCTTTGGCCTCAGAGCAAGCGGCCCCTGGGTCCCCGCTTTCGCGGGGACGAGCGGTTGGTCCTCCCCTTGTTCTCACAGCCTCCTGATCCTCGGCTCCCGCGGCCGGTGCTCGATGAGCGCCGTCACCGCCCACACCAGCGCATCCAGACGATCCGGCGAGCGGCCGTCGGACAGGCCATCGACGCCGAAGTCGGCCATCTGGTCCTCGAGATCGCGCATCGGCGCGCCGACGTGCTTGGCGCGCCCCTGCGTATACAAGGCCGCCACCGGCTCGGCTCTTGTGAACTTGCCGCGCGTGGCGTGCACCAGCCTGACCGGCACGTTGCGGTCGACCTGGCGCAGCACGGCCGCGACCATGTCGCCGCCCTGATTGGCTTCCGCCACGATCGCGTCGGCCTGGTGCCGCGCGTAGACCGCGACCGCGCGCGACGCCCATTGCGCCGGCTGCAGGCGGCCTTCGCTGGCGTCCTCCAGCACGTAGACGACGCCCTCCTCGCTCACGCCGGCGGCGACGATGCCGCAGAGGTCGGCGCCCTCGCGCGCGGAGGCCGGCGGATCGACGCCGACGACGATGCGCCGCAGCGGCGGCGCCTGCGCCACGCGCGCGGCCTCGATGACGTTGCGCGGCCACAGCGAGTCGGTGCGGTCCTCGACGATCTCGCCGTCGATCTCCTGCCGCCCCAGCCGCGTGCCGGCATAGCGGCCGATCACCATGTCGATGAAGGCGGGCGACAGATGCGCGGCGTTGGCCTGCGTTCCGGCGCGCGTCACCGCGGTGCGCGGGTCCTCGACCAGCCGCCGGATCAGCGCGATCGGCCGCGGCGTGGTGGTGACGAGCTGGCGCGGCCGCGCGCCGTGGCGCAGGCCGAATTGCAGCATGTCGAAGGTGTCGTCCGGGTGCTTCCACTTGGCGAGCTCGTCGCACCAGGCGGCGTCGAACTGCGGCCCGCGCAGCTGCTCGGGGTCCTCGGCCGAGAAGGCGTAGGCGACCGCGCCGTTCGGCCACTCCAGCCGCCGGCGCGACGGGCTGTAGCGCGGCCGCTCGCCCGGCGGCGCGGTGCGCAAGAGCCCGGACGGGCCGTCGATCATCACCTCGCGCACGTCGTGCTCGGTCTCGCCGACCAGCGCGATGGAACGCGCGCGCGCCTCGGCATAAGGCGGGTGGCCGTGCGCCAGCGCGCGCACCCATTCGGCCCCGAGACGCGTCTTGCCGGCGCCGCGGCCGCCGAGCATCAGCCAGGTGGTCCAGGGGCCGCCGTTCAGCGCATGCGCGCGCGGCTCCTGGTGGGCGTGGGCGGTGACGATGAAGTCGCTCTCAAGCGCATTCAATTCGTCTTCCGTCAGGCCCGAGACCGCACTCCTCGTCCGTTCGGCTTTCCATGAACGCCTCAATGCGGCGCGCAAGCGCATCACGGCGGGCATCGATGTCGGCGGGGCGATCGTCGGCGGAGACATAAGGGGCTTCCCGGTTGGAACGCATGAGGACGAGGTCCTGCAAGGCTTGCTTGAGCGCGACGAGATCGTGCCCGGCGCGGCGGGCGTCGCGATAGGTCTGCGGCAGGCTCTTGAGCTGCGCGTTGGCGGTCTCGTGCGCGGCGATCTGCTCTTCGAGGCCGCGCGCGAGGCGGGCGGCGAGCGCGTCGAGATCGGCGGGCGCGGCGGTTGCCGCCGCCTGCACCAGCGCGCGCGTCTCCTCGGCCAGGACTTGCGCCGGCGAGAGATCGCGCGGCTGCGGGGTGAAGCGCTTCCACTCGTGCTCGGCGGCGGTGCGGTTGAGCGTGGCGACGCTGGTTTCGGCCTCGTCGGCAATGGCGGCGAGGCTGTCTTCGGTGCACTCGTAGAGGTATTGCATGCGCGCCAGCCGGCGCGGCGCGAATACGATGCGGTTGAGCGCGCGGCCGCCGGGCGCGAAGCGGCCGGCGGCGGTGCGGCCCCTGGCCGGTGCGCAAGCGGGCTTCCGCGCGGATGTGCGGGCGGGCTTTTGCGCTTTCTTGCGTGCGAGCTTGCGCGCGCGCGGCTTCGCGCCCGCGGCGATACGTTTCGCCATGGCGGTGATCCTCAGTGGGGAAAATGAAAAAGGCCCGCGCGGCGCCTGCAAGGCGCGGCTCGCGAGCCTGCCGGAAACCTAGCCGAGCAGCGTCACGCTGGTCAAGGACTATTTTCCGTTGGCTGGCGGGGGTCCTGGCGGGCGGGGGCGCCGGTCGTTGCGCCCTCTCCCCAGTCGAAGTCGGATATATCCGACTTCGACCGCTAAAAGTGCCGAACTCGGGTAAGCCCGAGTTCGGGTGGAGAGGGCACGTGCGCAACGCCCCGCGTCACAGCACGCGCCCGGCCGCCCCTTCCCGCCAACTCGCCTAAAATCCTCCGCTTCTCCGCAACCATGCCTGAACCCGCCGGCGCTATGGTACCGGGCATGAGTCCTCCCCCGCAGGTCCGGCCGCGATGATCGCCCGCGCCAAGCCCAAGGCGCGCGACAAGGCGCGCGAGCGGCGCATCGCCGCGCGCCAGACCATCAACCGCCGGGCGCAATACGTCGCCGCGCTCGGCGCGCTGCCGCGCGACTGCCTGGTGATCAACGTCTCCGACGGCGGCGCGCGGCTCTATGCCGAGCCGGCGCTGCCGGACACGTTCACGCTGATGGTGTCGGGCGACGGCGCGCCGTTCACCCGCGAATGCCATGTCGTGTGGCGGCTCGGCGGCGAGTGCGGCGTGGCCTTCGTCGGCAGGCGGTGAGAAGCGCTGACGTCTACTCCCCGCGGCGGCCGGTGGTCGGGCCATAGGGCCCCTTGCGCGCGCGCGCGAGGCCTTCCGGCGTGTCGGCGGCGGGCCGTTCGGCCTCGGCGGAATCCGCCGCGCCGCCGCGCCGGTCGATGAGGTCGGCGGCGGCGCTGCTCTTGACGCCCGCGCCGGCGCCGCGCTTCGCGCCCTCGCCTGCGCCGGCGCGCTTCGCATCCTCGCGCGTGTTGCCCTTGTAGTGTGTCATCGGACGCTCCTCCGGCGCGTCGTGCGGCGCGGCCCGCCTCAGTCGCGCCGCGGCTTCTTCGCCTTGCGGCCCGAGCCGGTGGTCGCGCGCCCGCTGTAGAACGGGTTGGGCTCGCAGTAGCCGCCGATGCCGCTCACCGTCGCCATGCATTGCTGCCAGGTGACGAAGCCGCAGTTGCGCCCGCCCCCGCTCCAGCCGTTGCCGTATTGCGCGCACCATTTGTAGGGGTCGGCGTGGCCGGGCGTGGCGAGGCCCAGCATCGCCGCGGCGGCGAGCCCCGCAAGGATGAGGTGGCGGGCGCGCATGAAAGCCTCCTTTGCTCGCGAAACCTGTCGACGACAACGCGGCCTCGCCCGATAAGTTCGTGCGCGGCGCGCGCCGGCGCAAGCGGGCGGAAGCGCGACCGCCTGCGGCAGAACCGCCGGTGGTAACCGGCAACAGGGCCGCGCCGGCGCGACTCGCTCTAGACTCCGGGCCGGTTAGCCTTTGCGAGTAGCGCCGCCGGCGGCGCGGGCGCCGGCTTCCCGTTCATGACGGAGGACTGTCATGGCACTCGTCGATCTCATCATCTGGCTGGTCATCGGCGGCGTCGCCGGCTGGCTCGCCGGCCTCATCGTCGCGGGTTACGGCTTCGGCCTGGTGGGCAATGTCGTGGTCGGCATCGTCGGCGCACTCATCGCCGGCTGGCTGTTGCCGCGCATCGGCTTCGTGCTGATCGGCGGCACGATCGCGGCGATCGTCAACGCCGTGATCGGCGCGGTGATCCTGCTCGTCGTGGTCGGCTTCTTCCGCCGCGCGGCCGCCTGACGGCGCAGGCGGCACCGCCGGAAGCGGTGCAGGTTTCCGCAGATACCGCCGCCGATTGTATGACAATGGATTTGCAAGCTACCGGCGGTTGCAATGGCCGCTGCCGGGTCCACCATGGCCGGGGGCTGGGAGGACGCCGGGGTGGTGAAAGGGACGCTGAACTTTGCGGCGGTGCTGCAAGGGGCCGTGCCGGATGTGGATGCCGGCCGGGCGGCCGCGTTGCGCGACGTCTATCTCGCGGCCTGCGCCGAACTGGCGGTGGAAGACGCCGACGACCCGCAGGCGGCGGAGATCGCCCGCGCGCTGATCGCGCTGGCGGTGGCGGGCGTGCGCGACGCCGACGCGCTGCGCCGGTGCGTCGTCGCGCAATTCAGGGACGCGACCGAGCACTAGCGCGCCTTCGAAAAAAACACGCGCGCCGGCGAGTGCCTCGGCTCCCCGGCGCGCGGTCGCCATGCGGCCCTGTCGAAGGGCGCGCGCGCTACTGCTCGGTGCAGACCTTCACCGTCTTCATGCCGCTCTCGGCTTCGGTACGGGTCTTGTACACGGAGTCGCCGACGACGGTGACGGTCGTGGTGGTCGGCTTCTTGTCGACGATGGTGCACTTCTTCGTCGTCGCGTCGCGCACCACGTAGAACTCCTGGGCCATCGCGGGGACGGCGAACGAAGCGACGAGAGCCGCCGCGAGCACAAGCCTGGTCTTCATAGCGTTCCTCCTCATGATCATGGCGGGAATGCCGCCGCATAAAGCGTGAGCAGCACGAGGAGTGCGATGCCGAGCACGGGCACGATCGCTACCGGCAAGGTTCCGTCCACGGCCATACGCAACTCCTAATGTCTCACACGGCAGAACTAATGCAGGCGACGAGCGGTTGTTCCTGTGCGCGCGACGGAACAAGGGGGCCGGCAGCGCGCTCACCGGCGGGCGCGTTCCCAGGCCGCGTCTTTCTTGCGCTTCTGCTGCGCGACCGCATTCTTCGGCGGCTTTATCGATTTGTCCTGCGACGTCTGCCCGGGCTCGTTCCACGGTTCGCGCGTGGCGGAGTGGCTTTTGTCTTTGTGCTTCTCGTCGTCTGTCGGCATCGGCGGCCTCGCTGGTCGTTCGTCAGCAAGGGCAACGCGGCGCTTCGCCTGCGCGTTCCGTGCGGCGACGGCGCGCAAAAGCAAAAGCCCCGGGCTCGTCGCCCGGGGCTTCCGCACTCATCCTCAGCGTGGCGCGATCAGAAGCGGTAGTTCAGGCCGGCGCGCACGATGTTGGCCTTGAACGAGACGTTGTCGGTGGTCACGCCCGGGCCGCCGCACGAGGTGCCGCAGTCGAACGAGCCGAGGTCGACGTAGAGGTACTCGGCCTTGACGCTCCAGTTGCTCCACATCGCGTATTCGAGGCCGGCGCCGACGGTCCAGCCGACCTTGGTCTTGCTGGCGTCGCCGAAGGGCGAAGAGGCCTTGATGTCGCCGAAGGCCGCGCCACCGGTGAAGTACGGCAGCAGGTTGTTCCAGCCGGCGTAGCCGATGCGGCCGCGCGCCGTGCCGAGCCACGAGTTCTTGGTCTCGCAGGTGCCGGTGGCGCCGACGCAGGTGCCGCTGTCCTTCATGTCGGAGTACATGACGTCGCCTTCCAGGCCCCAGAGCCAGATGCCGGTCTGGAAGTTGTAGCCGAGCGTGACGCCGCCGACGAAGCCCTTCGGCTCGGGCGAGATCGCGGGCGCATCCCAGTTCGACTTGCCGAAGCCGTAGCCGGCGTTGATGCCGGCGTAGAAGCCGGTCCAGTTGGCATAGGCCGGCGCGACATAGGCCGGCGCCTTGTAGCTGCGCGGCAGGTCGGCGGCGGAAGCGGCGCCCGCGGCGATCATCAGTGCGGCGAGGCTGACGCCCGCTCGGATCATTTTGCTCATCATCTGTTACGGCCCCTTGACTGGGATGGAGGTTGCAATGTGGCGCGATCACACGATCGGCCCGGTCGTCGACGCATGCAGAACTGATGTCCCCCTGGCGAGCAGCGCCGCACGGCGCCTCCCGCAGAAATGCGTGCGCGACCAGAAAGCCCGAAAACGTTTAAAGGCCGGTTAACCTTAACAATCCGCTTTAGGGGCGGACGTTTTGCCGCGCGCGCGTGGCGCGGAAGACACATAACGATCGGTTAACGGTGGTATTGCCTTGCCGCGTCAGTCGCAGCGCATCTGCTCCGCCGCCGCGGTGCGCGCGAAGGCGGGCTCGTGCGCGGCGAAAGCGGCGAGCCACTGCGCGAGGCGCGGATGGGCGGAGCGCCATTCGACCGGCTGGCGCCAGTCGAGATAGGCAAGCGCGCAGGAAAGCGCGATCGAGACGATGTCGGTCTTGTCCGCCAGCGGCGGCGCGGCCTCGAAGGCCGAGAGAGCACGCGCGATCTTGCCGCGCTGATGCGCGAGCCAGCGCTGCGATTTCATCACCTCGGGCGGACGGAAGCGGTACTCGTAGACCATGAGCAGTGCGGCGTCGGCGATGCCGTCGGCGAGCGTCGCCCGCGTGAGCGCCTGATAGCGCGCAAGCCCGTGCGCCGGCACCAGCGCCTCGCTGCCGGCGACCTCCTGCAGGAATTCGATGATGACGCCGCTGTCGTAGAGCGCGGTGCCGTCGCCGAGCATCAGCACCGGCATCTTGCCGAGCGGATTCTGCCGGCGCAGCGTGTCGTTCTCGTCGAGCGTGTCGGCATCCTGCCGCACGATGCGGCCGCCGAGGCCGAGCACGTCGACGGCCATGCGCACCTTGCGGCCGAAGGGCGACGTGAGCGTCGCGCGCAGCAAGAACGGACCTTTCACCTGATCCAAGGGCGGAGACTTCACTTCTGCGCCGGCACGCCGGCGTCTTGATCATATCCGGGCTGAGCGCGGGACGCGCCAGCCGGGCGAGCATAGCGCAGGCGCCTTGTAGGCCGCCAGCCTGGAGGCAGCGGCGCAAGCGCCTCCACGTGTCATCGCCGGGCTTGTCCCGGCGATCCCGATCAGGCGGGTTCGTGCCCTCCTAAGCGAAATGGCCGGGACATCAAGCCTAAGACGCGCTTCGCGCTTTCGCCCGGCCATGACAAGCAGGGCCCTTACGCCCTCCCCCTGAGCACCGCCTCGATCGACACGCGCGACCAGGGCGCGGTGCGGGCGCGGAAGTCGGCGTAGGAGGCGTGCACCCGGCCCGCAAGCGCGTTGCGCGATGCGAGCTCGCCGAGCACGTCGTCGGCCCGTTTGCGCGCAGCGGCGACGAGGTCGGCCGGGAATGCCGCGAGCTTGACGTTGTGCTCGCGCGTGAGCGCGTCGAGCGCCATGGCGTTGAGCCGCTCCATCTCGGCCAGCGCGAAGTTCGCTTCGGTGGCGCATGCATGCGCGACCGCGGCCTTCAGGTCGGCGGGGAGCGCGTCCCAGGCTTTCAGCGCGACGATGCATTCGCCGGTGCCGTTCGGCTTGTTGAAGCCGGGATAGTAGTAGAACGGCGCGACGCGATAGAGGCCGAGCGCGATGTCGGTGCCGGGGCCGACGAACTCGGCGCCGTCGATCACGCCGGATTGCAGGCTGGTGAGGATCTCGGCCGGCGGTGTGGTCTGCGGCGTGGCGCCCAGGCGCCGGTAGACCTCGCCGCCGAGCCCGAGCGAACGCAGCTTGAGGCCGCGCAGGTCGGCGACGCTCTTCAGCTCGCGGCGAAACCAGCCGCCCATGCAGACTCCGGTGTTGCCGCCCATGAACGGCTTCACGCCGAACGGCCTGTAGAGCTCGTCCCACAGCGCCTGGCCGCCGCCGGCGTCGATCCACGACACGTGCTCGGCCGGCGTGAGGCCGAACGGCACGGTGGTAAAGAAGGCAGCCGCCGGCATCTTGCCCTGCCAGTAGAACGAAGCGGTGTGGCCGATCTCGGCGACCCCGTTGCCGACGGCGTCGAGCACCTCGAAGGCCGGCACCACCTCGCCAGCGGCGTGCACCGTGATGTCGAGGCGGCCATTGGTGAGCGCGCGGATGCGCTCGGCGACGCGCTCGGCCGACATGCCGGGGCCCGGCAGGCGCTTCGGCCAGGAGGTGACCATGCGCCACTTCACAGTCTGCGCGCGGGCGACCGAAGGCGCGGCGAGCGTGGCGGCGGCGACGCCGGCGGCGAGCGTGAAGTTGCGGCGTGTGGTCATGGCATTTTCTCCAGCCTGTAGAAATGGTGCAACGGGCCGTGACCGTGGCCGACGTGCAGCGTGTCGGCGGCGGCGATGGCCGCGGTGACGTAGTCCTTGGCGGCGCGCACCGCGTCCGCGAGCGGCAGGCCTTTGGCAAGACCGGCGGCGATGGCGGAGGACAGCGTGCAGCCGGTGCCGTGCGTGTTCTTCGTCGCGATGCGGGTGGCGGCGAGCCGGATGACGCTGTCGCCGGTCACCAGGAAGTCGGCGGCCTCGACGCTCTTGCCGTGGCCGCCCTTGACCAGCACCGCCTGCGGCCCGAGCGCGAGCAGCGCGCGCGCCTGTTCTTCCATCTGCGCTTCGGTCTGCGCGACGGCGGTGTCGAGCAGCGCGGCCGCCTCCGGCAGGTTGGGCGTGATGACGAGTGCGCGCGGGATGAGCTGCCTGCGCAGCGCCGCGACGGCGTTGCCGGCGAGCAGCTTGTCGCCGGAGGTGGCGACCATCACCGGATCGAGCACGACGTTCTTCGCCTTGTGACGGTCGAGGCCGGCCGCGACCGCTTCGATCGCCGGAACCTGCGACAGCATGCCGATCTTCACGGCGTCGACGGCGAGATCGGAGAACACCGCGTCGATCTGCGCGGCGATGAAGTCGGCCGGTACGTCGTGGATGGCGGTGACTCGCTGGGTGTTCTGCGCGGTGAGCGCGGCGATGACGGAGGCGCCGTAGACGCCGAGCGCGGCAAAGGTCTTCAGGTCGGCCTGGATGCCGGCGCCGCCGCCGGAATCGGAGCCCGCGATGGTGACGGCGATGGGGGTGGTCATGGCACGGCCTTTCCTTCACCTCTCCCCGCCGGGCGGGGAGAGGTCGACATCTGAGCGCAGCGAGGATGTCGGGGGGGGGGCAGTTGCAACGACCTGAGCGTAGCGAGACGCCCCCTCACCCGGCTCGCCCGCCTTCGCGCTCCGCGCTTCGGCGCGCGCGCCACCCTCTCCCCGCACGCGGGGAGAGGGAAGAAAAGTGACGGCGATGGGTGTGGTCATGCGCGTCCCCGTTTCGCGAGCGCCGCGTCCACCACGGCGCGCAAATCGCGCGCGGCGGCGGCCGGATCGGGTGCGAGCGAGACCGCCGAGATCACCGAAACGCCGTCGGCGCCGGCGGCGATCACGTCGGCGGCGTTCGACGCATTGATGCCGGCGATGGCGCAGACCGGATAGCCGGCTTTGCGGGCGCGCACCGCGTCGACCACGGTCTTCAGACCGGCGGGGCCCATCGGCGTCGAGGCGTCGTCCTTCGAGCCGGTGGCATAGACCGCGCCGATGGCGACGTAGTCGATGAGGTCGAGCGGCGCGGCCTGCGCATGCGCGACGCTCTTGCAGCTCAGCCCGATGATGGCGTCCGGCCCGAGCAGGCGGCGCGCGTCGGCCGGTGTCATGTCGGTCTGGCCGATGTGCACGCCGTCGGCGCCCGCGGCGAGCGCGACGTCGACGCGGTCGTTGATCAGCAGCGGCACGGCGGAGCCCTGAAGCGCGGCCTTGATCGCGCGCGCCTCCTCGACCATGGCGCGCGTTCCGCCGTGCTTGTCGCGCAACTGCACGAGTGTAACGTGCGGCGCGATCAGCTTTGCGAGTTCGGGCAGCGTGCGGCCGCCGGCGACGGCGGGATCGAGCAGCACGTAGACACGGAGATCGGCTTTCATCAGGAAACCTTTGCGTGAGCGGCGAGCGCTTCGGCGTCGAGGCCGTACAGCGTGTCGAGGATCGCCACCGCGAACGAGCCCGGCCCTTTCGCCTGGCGGGCCGCGAGCTCACCGGCGACGCCGAGGATGATGAGCGCCGACGCGCTCGCGCGCACGGCGTCCCGCTCCAGCGCGAGGCAGGCGGCGAGCAGCGCCGAGCCGGCGCAGCCCATGGCGGTGACCTTGGCCATCAAGGGATGGCCGTTGGCAATGGTGATGGCGCGCGTGCCGTCGGTGACGAGATCGGTGCGGCCGGACAGCGCGACGACCACGCCGTGATCCCGCGCATAGGCCATCGCCGCCTCCCGCTGCGCGGCCGCGCCGGCGAGCGCCTCGAACTCGGCCGCATTCAGCCGCACCACCGCGGGCCCGCGGGCAACCAGCGCGCGGGCGTAGTCGAGCCGCGGCGCGCTGCGCTCGACAAAGACGGGATCGAGCACCCAGGGCTGCCGGTGCTTTCGGGCCGCCTCGAGCGCGGCCTCGACGCCGGCGCGGCGCTCGGCGTCGAAGGTGCCGAGGTTGACCAGCAGTGCGTCGGCCCTGGCCACGAAGCCGCCGATCTCCCCGGCCGACAGCGTCATCGACGGCACGCCGCCGGCCGCCAGCAGCACGTTGGCGGTGAAGGCCTGCGCGACGGTATTGGTGATGCAGTGGACTTTGGGGGCGCGCGCGCGCAATTGCGCCAGGAGCTCGGCCGCGCGCTGCGGCATATCCGCGTGGGGGCTGTGCATCTCTCATCCCTCCGCCGGCATGACCCGGATCAGGTTCGTTGGGTTGGCCTTGCGGCCTCTCAGCCCGGCCCTAGTGCCGGACACCCCACGAGATTGCTGGGTAATACCTAGTCCGCGCGCGCCCCCAAGGCAAGGGCGTGGTCACGCCTTGCCAGCGGGGCCCGTTTTTGCTGGATTGCGGAGAAATCGGAGCGCCCGCGATGACCCCCTTCTTCGTTCAGATCAAGTGCGAGCTCGGCAAGGCCTACCAGGTGGCCAACGAGCTGGCGGAAGCGGAGATCGCCTCCGAGATCTACTCGACCGCGGGCGACTACGACCTCTTGGTGAAGTTCTACGTCGATGCCGGGACCGACATCGGGCACTTCGTCAACGAGAAGGTGCACTGCATCCCCGGCATCAAGGACACCTACACCATCATCACCTTCAAGGCGTTCCAGGCCTAGATCTCCGGCCGGCGCGGCCGCTGCGCCGCGGCTAGCCCGCCTGCGGCGGCGGCGGTTCCGCCTCGCGCGCGCGCTGGAGGCCGAGCTGGCGCTCGCGGTAGATAACGTAGAGGCCGGCGCCGGCGACGATTCCCCCGCCGAGATAGACCAGCGGCGCCGGCAATTCGCCGAACAGCCACCAGCCGAGCAGCAGCGCCCAGAGCATCGATGAGTAGTCGAAGGGCGCGATCACCGAGGCGGACGCGTGGCGGTAGCTCTCGGTGAGGAAGATGTGCGCCAGCCCGCCGAGCAGGCCCAGCATGATCAGCTTGACGAGCTCGGGCCAGGTCGGCGTGTGCCAGGCGAAGGGCAGCGTCACCGCGCCGGCGATGGCGCAGATCAGCGAGAAGTAGAACACGATCGAGGACGTCGTCTCGCTCTGCGTGAGGCGGCGCGTCTGGATGACGGTGCCGGCGTTGCAGAAGGCGGAGACGAGCGCGAGCACGGCGCCGACCGTGGCGGTGGCGGCGCCGATGGCGGCGTAATGCGCGACGTCGAGATGCGGGATCAGCATCACGATCACGCCCATGAAGCCGACCAGCACCGCGGTCCAGCGGAACACGCGCACGCGCTCCTTCAGGATGATGGCGGCGAGCGCCACCGTGATCAGCGGCGAGGCAAACGAGATGGCGGTGGCGTCGGCGAGCGGCAGCCGCGTGAGCGCCGAGAAGTTGGTGAACATGCCGGCGACGCTCAAGGAACCGCGGCCGAGCTGGCCGAGCGGGCGGTTGGTGCGCAGCGCGCTCATCAGTTCGCCGCGCAGCGCGTAGATCACCGCCACCGGCAGGATGGCGAAGGCCGAGCGGAAGAACACCATCTGCCCGACCGGGGCGACGTCGCCGAGCTGGCGCACCAGCGCCGACATCAGCGCGAACAGCAGGGCGGAGACGAGCTTGAGGCCGATGGCTTTGAAGAGATTCATGAGCGGTCCGGCGATTCCACCCTCTTCATAGCGGCGAATAGCGGCGTTGTCCCACGTTTCGCACAGGCTGCAATCTCGACCCGTCATCCTGAGGTGCGAGCGCGGCGAGCGTCGAAGGATGATCGGCCCGGGCCGTGCACCCTTCGAGGCTCGGCCTTCGGCCGAACACCTCAGGATGACGGGTCATACTCGGAGCATGCATTGAGACTTACTGCTTCGGCCGCGCCGGGCCTTCGACCGGCGCCAGCGACTTCAGGTAGACGGCCATGGCGCGCAGATCGGCCTCGCCCAGTTGCGCCGTGTTGCGCACCACCTTGCCCATGGAGGAGCCGACTGTGTCGCCGTCCGGCTTCTGCCCGTCCTTCAGGAGATAGAGAAAATCGTTCACCGACCAGTCGGCCAGCCGCTTCTGCGTGATGTTGGGAACCCAGCCCTCGCCTTCCGGATTCGGGCCGCCGGCGAAGCGCTGGCCGACGAGGATGCCGCCGAGGAAATCGCGCGGCGAGTGGCACTCGGCACAATGGCCGGGGCCGTTGACCAGATAGGCACCGCGGTTCCATTCGGCCGGTTGGGACGCATCGGGCTTGAACGGCGCGCCGTCGAGGAACAAGAGCTTCCAGCCGCCGAGCGTGCGGCGGATGTTGAACGGGAACGGCAGGTCGTGATCGGGCGCGCGGCCGGAGACCGCCGGCAGCGTCTTCAGGTAGGCGAACAGGTCGCGCACGTCGCCGACCGTCATGCGCTGGTAGGACGTGTAGGGGAACGCCGGATAATAATGCGCGCCGTCCGGCGAGGTGCCCTTGAGCATGGCGGTGACGAATTGCGCCTCGCTCCAGCCGCCGATGCCGTCTTTGGCGTCGGACGAAATGTTCGGCGCATGGAAGGTGCCGAACGGCGATTTCAGCGCGAAGCCGCCGCCGAGCTTCAGGCGGTCGTCCTGGCCGGGCGTGGCGTGGCACGAGGTGCAGCCGCCGACATTGAACAGCGTCTTGCCGTTGTCGAGGTTAGCGCTGTGCGCCGGCAGCGCGGAGGCCGGCACGATCTCCGGCATGGTGAGGAACCAGAACGCGGCGGAGCCGAGGATGGCAGCCGCCACCGCGGCCAGGACAAGCTTGCGAAGCATGGTTCCTCCTGCCACGTCAGCTTAATGCGAGACGCCGAAAAGACGAAGGGCGGCCAACCGCCGCCCTTGCCCGCCGCAAGCGGTGCGCGCGCTTTTATTGCGGCTTCCTGAACGTCTCGTGGCAGCTGCCGCAGTTGCGGCCGACCGCCGCCATTGCCGCCTTCAGGCCATCGAGATTGGCGGCCGCCTTGGCGCGGTTGTCGGCGACGTCCTTGCCGAACTTGGCGATGGCGGCGTCGAACTTGGCGCGCTCGGTCCAGACCGCGGGCAGCGCGCGGGTGTCGCCGGTCTTGGAGTTGTCGGGGAACAGAGCGGGGAATTTCGCGGCGGTGTCCGCCCACTGGTCGAAGGCGGCATTTACCTTGGCGGCATCGAACGGGTCGTCGCCGCGTGTCATGCGCGCCACGACGCCGGCATGACGGCCATTGAGCTTCATCAGCCCCTGACGTGCCTCAATCGGGTTCTGCTGCGACCAGGCGACAGTGGTGCCCAACGCGGCGACGGCGATGGCAGCGGTAGCGGCGGCGACGGCAAGAAAACGCATGCAATTCCCCCTTGGGTTCTTTCAGCTTGGAACGGCTCCAGTAACTGCAAACACCAGCCGATTGGCGCTATTCCGGCAAGACGATGGGAGCGCACAGCCGCCCGACTTCACGACTTCGTGAGCGGCATCTTAGCCCGCGGCGCGGCGCGCCGCCTGAATCGCCGCCCACACTTTGAGCGGCGTGGCCGGCATGTCGATGGCGCGGATGCCATAAGCGCGGTCGAGCGCGTCGATGATGGCATTGATGAGCGCCGGGCAGGAGCCGATGGCGCCCGCCTCGCCCGCACCCTTCACGCCGAGCGGATTGGTCTTGCACGGCACGTTGCGCGTCTCGAACACGAAGTCGGGCGCATCGAGCGCGCGCGGCATGGCGTAGTCCATGAACGAGGCGCTGACGAGCTGGCCCGACGCCTGGTCGTAGACCGTGTCCTCCATCAGCGCCTGGCCGATGCCCTGCACCGCGCCGCCGTGCACCTGGCCTTCGAGCAGCAGCGGATTGAGCGTGGCGCCGAAGTCGTCGACCACGACGTAGCGCGCGATTACCGTGGCGCCGGTGTCGGGATCGATCTCCACCTCGGCGATGTGCGTGCCGTTGGGGAAGGTCGGCGCGTCCGTGCCCCACTCTTCCGCCGCGCGCAGCTTGTCGGGCGTCGCCGCCGGATGGGCGGCAAGGTCCTTGAATGAGATGGCGCGGTCGGTGCCGGCGACGCGCACGGTGCCCTCGACGATCTCCATGTCGCCGGCGGAAGCTTCCAGCGCGTCGGCGCCGAGCTGCTTGAGCTGCTCGCCAAGCGTCTTCGACGCGCGGTCGACCGACACGCCGCCGACAGGGATCGAACTCGAGCCGCCGGTGCCGGCGCCGGTTGGCACCTGGTCGGTGTCGCCCTGAACGAGCCGCACGCGCTCAGGCGGCAGGTCGAGGCGGTCGGCGACGAGCTGAGCGTACGCGGTGGCGTGCCCCTGCCCGCTCGACTGCGAGCCGATCAGCACCGTGACGCCGCCGTCCTTGTCGAGCCGCACGGTGGCGGTTTCCGGACCGTTGGCGCCGCAGGCTTCGACATAGCTGGCGATGCCGATGCCGCGCAGGCGGCCGGCGCGCTTCGCCTGCGCCGCGCGCTTGTTGAAGCCGGCCCAGTCGGCGAGCTCCTGCGCGCGCGCGAGCGTGCCGGCGAAATCGCCGGAATCGTAGACCTTGCCGGTCGGCGTCCGGTACGGCAGCGCCTTCGGCTTGATGAAGTTGCGCCGGCGCAGCACGTCGGGCGCGACGCCGATGGCGCGCGCCGCGGCGTCCACGGCTCGCTCGATCAGATAGGACGCTTCCGGCCGCCCCGCCCCACGATAGGCGTCGACCGGCACGGTGTTGGTATAGGCCGCGCGCAGCCGGATATGCGCCGCCGGAATGTCGTAGACACCGGTCGCCATCTCCACGCCGAGCCACGGGATGTAGGGCGCGAAGCACGACAAATAGGCGCCCATGTCGGCGACGATGTCGAGGTCGAGCGCCAGAAAACGGCCCTTGTCGTCGAGCGCGATACGGGCAGTGGAGATGTTGTCGCGGCCGTGGGTATCGCCGAGGAAGTGCTCGGTCCGCTCGGCCACCCACTTCACCGGCTTGCGCAGCCGTTCGGCCGCGACCGCGGCCAGCGCATATTCGCGGTAGGGAAACAGCTTGGTGCCGAAGCCGCCGCCGACGTCGGGCGTGATGACGCGCATCTTCTCGGCCGGAATGCCGAGCACCGACACGCCGATGGCGTCCTGGATGATATGGCCGCCCTGGCTGCCCAGCGTGAGCGTATAGCGATCGCCGTCATACTCGGCGATGACGCCGCGCGTCTCCATGTAGTTGGTGACGAGACGCTGGTTGACGATGGTGGTCTCGACCACGCGCGCGGCCTTGTCGAAGGCGGCTTTGGTCGCCCGCGCATCGCCCGCCGCCGTTTCGAAGACCAGGTTGGGACGATCGGGCCAGACCTGCGGCGCGCCCTTCGCCAGCGCTTCCATCGCGCCGATCACGTGCGGCAGCGGCTGCCAGTCGACCGCCAGCGCCTCGGCGGCATCCTTGGCCGCGTTGAGCGTGTCGGCGACGACGAAGGCGATGGCGTCCCCGACATGACGCACGACATCCTTGGCGAGGATCGCATAAGGCGGCACCTTGATATCGACGCCGGGCAAGAGGCCCTGCGTCGGCAGCGGGCCGAGCGCGGCGATATCCGCCGCGGTGAGCACCAGGCGCACGCCCTTCATCTGGCGGACCTGCGCGGCGTTCTGGACGGCGAAGCGCGCATGCGCGTGCGGCGAGCGCACCACCACGCCATGCAGCGTGCCCTGCGGCGCAACGTCGGCGACATAGCAGCCGGCGCCGCGCAGTAGCGGCTCGTCTTCCTTGCGCTTGAGCGGCTGCCCGAAACCGAACTTCATCACCGACCTCCGCAATTATGATTGGCCGTGTCCGTGCTGTGACGAATGACCATGGCCGTGCGCGTGCGCACGGCGGCGTGACGCGCGCACCGCCAGCCAGCGCGCGACCACATAGAACACCGGCGTGAATACCAGGCCGAACAGCGTGACGCCAATCATGCCGGAGAACACCGTGGTGCCGAGCACCTGCCGCAGTTCGGCGCCGGCGCCGACCGCCCAGACCAGCGGCGACACGCCGAGGATGAAGGCGACCGAGGTCATCAGGATCGGGCGCAGACGCAGGCGCGCGGCTTCGACCGCGGCCTCGAAGCGGTCGCGGCCCTGGTCCTCGAGCTGCTTGGCGAACTCGACGATCAGGATCGCGTTCTTGGCGGCGAGGCCGATGAGCACGATGAAGCCCACTTGCGTGAGGATGTTGTTGTCCTGCCCGCGCAGCTCGACGCCGACGATGGACGCGATGAGGCACATCGGCACGATCACGATCACCGCCAGCGGCAGCGTCAGGCTCTCGAACTGCGCGGCCAGCACCAGAAACACGAAGACCACGCCGAGCGCGAAGGCGAAGATCGCCGTGTTGCCGGCGCGCTGCTGCTGGAAGGCGAGCGTGGTCCACTCATAGGCGAAGCCGGCCGGCAGCGTCTCGGCGGCGAGCTTCTGCATTGCCGCGATGGCCTGGCCCTGGCTGAAGCCGGGCGCGGCGGCGCCGTCGAGCTCGGCCGCCGGGTAGAGATTGTAGCGCGGCACGCGGTAGGGGCCGGTGATATCGCGCACCGTCGTGAACGAGGCGAGCGGCACGGTCTCGCCCGACTTGTTGCGCACGCGCAGGTTCAAGACGTCCTTGGTGTCGAGGCGGTAAGGCGCGTCGGCCTGCGCCTGGACGCGGAAGGTGCGGCCGAACAGGTTGAAGTCGTTGACGTAGACCGAACCGAGATAGACCTGCAGCGCGCCGAACACGTCCGGCATGCTCACGCCGAGCAATTGCGCCTTGGTGCGGTCGATGTCGAGATAGAGCTGCGGCGTCTGCGTTTCGAACAGCGAGAACACCTGCTGCAGGCCCGGCGTCTGCGCGGCGCGTCCCATCATCGCGCCGACCGCGCCCTGCAAGGCCTCGGGGCCGGCGCCGCCGCGGTCCTCGATCATCATGCGGAAGCCGCTGGCGTTGCCGATGCCCTGCACCGAGGGCGGCTGCACCACCACCATGAAGGCGTCCTGGATGGCGGCAAGCTTGCCGAACAGCGCGCGCTGGATCGCCGTCGCCGACTGTCCCGGATCCCTGGCGCGCCGGGCGAAGTCGTCGAGCACCAGGAACATCGCGCCGGCGTTGGGCGCGTTGGTGAAGGTCGCGCCGGAGAAACCGACGACGCGGATGGCGTGCGCCACGCCCGGCTGCTGGGAGGCGATGTCGTAGGCGCGTTTCATCACCGCGTCGGTGCGCTCGAGCGAGGAGCCGGGCGGCAGTTGCGCCGCCACGATGAGGAAGCCGCGGTCCTGCTGCGGGATGAAGCCCTGCGGCGCCTTGCGGAATTCGTTGAGGCCGAAGACGATGACGCCGGCATAGACCAAGAGCATGATGGCGGCGAAGCGCACCACGCGCTGGGTCAGCCAGCCGTAGCCGGCGCCGACCGCATCGAAGCCGCGGTTGAACAGGCGGAAGAAGCCGTGGATCGGCCGCTCCCACCAGCGGTCGCGGTGGTGCGGATCGTGCGGCTTGAGCAGCAGCGCGCACATGGCCGGCGACAGCGTCAGCGACACGATCAGCGAGATGATGGTCGAGCCGGCGATGGTGAGCGCGAACTGCCGGTAGAACTGGCCGGAAATGCCGGTGATGAAGGCGGACGGCACGAACACCGCGGTCAGCACCAGCGCGATCGCGATCAGCGCGGTGCCGACCTCGTCCATGCTCTTGCGCGCGGCCTCGCGCGGCGACAGGCCGCGCGCGATGTTGCGCTCGACGTTCTCGACCACGACGATGGCGTCGTCCACCACGATGCCGATCGCCAGCACCAGGCCGAACAGCGACAGGTTGTTGAGCGTGAAGCCGAACAGGCTCATCGCGAAGAAGGTGCCGATGAGCGAGATCGGGATCGCCAGGATGGGAATGATGGCGGCGCGCCAGGTCTGCAGGAACAGGATCACCACCAGCACGACGAGGATCATCGCCTCGATGATGGTCTCGACCACCGCCTCGACCGACTGGCGGATGAACTGCGTCGGGTCGTAGATGATCGTGTACTGCATCCCCTGCGGAAAGCCCTGGGACACCTCGGCCATGGCCCTGCGAACGGCGTCGCCGGTGGCGAGCGCGTTGGAGCCCGGCCGCTGGAACACGGCGACCGCCACCGACGTGTTCTTGTCGAGATAGGAGTTCGACAGGTAGTTCTGGGCGGCGAGCTCGATGCGCGCGACGTCCTTCAGCCGCACCACCGCGGTGGCAGTCTGCTTGACGACGATGTTGCCGAACTCGGCCGTGTCGGAAAGTCGCCCGAGCGTGCGCACTGCGACCTGGAAGGCGAGCTGTTTCGGCACCGGCGGCTGATTGAGCACGCCGGAGGCGACCTGCACGTTCTGCCCCTGCAAGGCGGCGACCACGTCGGCCGCGGTCAGGTTCAGCGACTGCAGGCGGTCCGGGTCGAGCCAGATCTGCATGGCGTAATCGCGCGCGCCGAAGATGGTCAGCGAGCCGACGCCCTCCAGGCGCGCCAGCACGTCGGTGATCTGCAGGCTGGCGTAGTTCGACATGAACAGCGCGTCGCGCGTGCCGTCCGGCGAGAACAGGTTGACCACCATCAGGATGTCGGGCGAGCTCTTGGCCACCGTGACGCCGACCTGCTGCACGGCCTGCGGCAGGCGCGGCAGCGCGGTGGAGACGCGGTTCTGCACCTGCACCTGCGCGATATCGAGATTGGTGCCGACGTCGAAGGTGACCGAGATCGAGAAGCGGCCGTCGGCGGTGGAGTTCGAGGACACGTAGAGCATGCCCTCGACGCCGTTCACCTGCTGCTCGATCGGCGCCACCACCGTCTCGGCCACGGTCTCGGCGCTGGCGCCGGAATACTGGCCGGTCACGTTGATGATCGGCGGCGCGATCTCGGGATACTGCGCGACCGGCAGGCGCAGGAAGGCGACGCCGCCGAGGATCACGAAGACGATCGAGAGCACCGAGGCGAAGATCGGGCGGTCGATGAAGAAGTGCGAGATGCGCATGGCGTCCGCCCGCTCAGTTCGGTTTCTGCGGGCTCTGGCTCTGCGCCGGCTGCGCGGCCCCCTGCTCCTGCGGCGTGACCTTCTGGCCCGGGCGCACGCGCGCGATGCCGTTCACGATCACGCGGTCGTCGGCGGAAAGGCCCTCCTTCACCACGCGCAGGCCGCCGTCGAGCTGGCCGAGCGTCACGTATTTCGGCCGGGCGACGTTCTCGGCGTCCACCACGAGCACGAATTTGCGCGCCTGCTCGCTGCCGATGGCGACGTCCGGCACCAGCAGCGCCTCCGCCGGCGACGACGCCGGCACGCGCACGCGGGCGAACATGCCGGGCGTGAACACGCCGTCCGGGTTCTTGAACAGCGCGCGGCCGCGGATGGTGCCGGTGGTGCGGTCGATCACGTTGTCGATGAAGTCCATGCGGCCTTCATGCGAGAACTTGGGCTCGTCGATAAGCCTGAGCGAAACCGTCACGCCGGCGCCGCGGCCGGTGATGTCCTTGCGTTCGCTGGAAGCGCGCTCGTAGCGCAGGTAGGAGGCCTCGTCGAAGGTGAAGTCCAGGTGGATCGGATCGGTGGACACGATGGTGGCGAACAGCGTGGTGTTGCCGCCGGTGCCGCCGGTGACGAGGTTGCCGGGCGAGACGCGGCGGTCGCCGATGCGGCCGTTGATCGGCGCGCGCAATTCGGTGAACTCGAGATCGAGCTCGGCCTGGCGCAGCGCGGCCTCGGCCGAGGCGACCGCGGCCTGCGCGTTGCGGTTCGCCTGCGAGCGCTGCTCGAAGGCCTGCTCGGTGATGGTCTTGTCCCGTACAAGCTGCTGGCCGCGCGCGAGGTCGGATTCGGTGTAGGCCAGATTGGAGCGCGCCAGCGTCAGGTTGGCGCGCGACTGCGCGGCCGAGTTCTCAAACGACCGCTTGTCGATGGTGAACAGGAGATCGCCCTGCTTGACCGTCTGCCCGTCGGTGAAGTGCACGGCGTCGAGGTAGCCGGACACGCGCGCGCGCACCTCGACCGAGTTCACCGCGGCGAAGCGGCCGACATATTCGTCGTAGTCGGTGACTACGCGCTTGACCGGCTTGCCGATCGTGACGGCCGGCGGCGGCGGCGCGGCGGGCTTCTGCTGCTGGCTCTCGCCGCAGCCGGCGAGCAAGAGCGCAAGCGCTGCGCCGAGGACGCCGGCGCGCGCCAGTCGCATAAGCGAGTTTGATGTAACTATCATGTTTACATTCATGAATCAGGCGACGCTATCGCGCGGCATCCCGGGGTGTTCCCCATAGCCTTGGCGGTGGGTTATGTCCACCTTTCGCACTGCACAATAGCGTGTAGTCAGGAGCTGCGCCGTGCTCGGAAAATCTTCAGCCAAGCCGGCCCGAACAGCGCGAGCACGAGCCCGCCATAGACCACGAGGCCGACGGCGACGAGGATCGCCAGCGTCACGACATCGCGCAAGGCATGCGCCACGTCGAAAAGCCGCGCGGCCGGCCCATGCGCCAGCCAGAGCGCGGCGGCCAGCACGACACCGGCGGCGGCGAACTTGACCAGCGAGGCACGCAGGCGGCTATCGAGCACAAGGTGCCCGGCGCGGTGCGCGAACCAGAGCACGAGCGCGAGATTGATCCAGCCGCCGATGGCGGTGGCGAGCGCCAGGCCGACCTGGGCGAGCGGCCCCATCAGCAGAAACTTGAAGCCGATGTTGACCGCGGCGGCGATCAGCGCGGCGATCACCGGCGTCTTGGTGTCGCCGCGCGCGAAGAAGCTCGCCACCGCGCTGCGGATCAGCACGAAGGGCAACAGCCCGACGGCGTAGGCGGCGAGCGTATAGGCCGCCGCGGTGGCATCGGCGGCGGTGAAGGCGCCGCGCAGGAACAGCGCGCGCATGATCAGCTCGGGCACGACGAAGAAGGCGGCGATGCAGGGCACCGCCAGCAAGAGCGTGAACTCGACCGCGCGGTTCTGCGCCTGCGCCGCGCCGGTCTCGTCGCCAGCGGCAAGGCGACGCGCCATTTCCGGCAGCACCACCGTGCCGGCGGCGATGCCGATCACGCCGATCGGCAACTGGTTGAGGCGGTCGGCGTAATAGAGCGCGGACAGCGAACCGGCCGGCAGGAAGCTCGCGATCACCGTGTCGGCGAACAGCGCGAGCTGCACACCGCCGGCGCCGACGGTCGCAGGCCCGAGCGCCTTGAAGAACTGCTTCACGTCGGCGTCGAGCCGCGGCCGCCGCAGCTTGGCCCAGGCGCCCGCGCGCGCGGCCGCGCCGGCGACCAGCAGGAACTCGAAGACGCCGGCGGCGAACACGCCCCAGGCCGCCGCGTGACCGGCGGTCGGGAAGAAGGCGACCAGCGCCAGCGCGAGGATGAGCGAGAGATTGAGCAGCACCGGCGCCGCCGCCGCGGCGGCGAAGCGCTGCAGTCCGTTCAGGATGCCGCCATAGAGCGTCACCAGCGTGATGAGCAGCAGATAGGGAAAGGTGATGCGGGTGAGCTCGACGGCGAGGCCGAAGCGTTCGGGATCGCGCGCAAAGCCGGGCGCCAGCAGCTCGATCACCGCCGGCGTGAAGGCGAGCGCCACCGCCAGCAGCAAGACCTGGCTCGCCAGCAATAGCGTGAAGATGCGGTCGGCGAATTCGCCGGCGCGCACCGCCCCGCCCTGCTCCCGGATGCGCGCATAGGCCGGCACGAAGGCGGCGTTGAACGCGCCCTCGGCGAAAATGGCGCGGAAATGGTTGGGCAGCCTGAGCGCGACGAAAAAGGCGTCGGCCACGGGGCCGGCGCCGAGCACCGCCGCCAGGATGATGTCGCGGACGAAACCGGTGATGCGCGAGAGCAGCGTGAAGCCGCCGACGGTCAGGATGCGTTGGATCATCGGTGTCCTGCTGGCGGCCGCCCCCGGGCTCCCCCGCCCCGGAGACCCTCCGGAGCCCGGGGAATCTCGGAAAAGATCATGCGCAAACCAAGGCTTAGTCCGGTAAAAGGGGCCGGGTGGACTTATCACCGGCGCAACGATACCGATAGCGGCGCTGGGGCAAGCGCCTCGGGGCGATTCCCCGGCCCCCGACCATAGAACAGCCGCCAGGCCCACGCCGTAAAATCATGCCCTCGCCGATCATTCCCATTCTGCTGGCTGGCGGCGCCGGGACCAGGCTCTGGCCGGTCTCCCGCGACGCCCTGCCCAAGCAATTCCTGCCGCTGGTCGGCGACCGTTCGACCTACCAGGAGACGCTGGAGCGGGTGCGGGATCCGATGTTCGGGCCGCCGATCGTCATCACGGGCCCCAATTTCCACTTCTTCGCCCGCCGGCAGGCCGAGGAGATCGGCGTCGAGGCGACCGTGGTGATCGAGCCGCTGCGGCGCGATTCCGGTCCGGCGATCGCCGCCGCCACCGCCATCGCGCGCGCGCGCGATCCCAACGCGGTCGTGCTGGCGCTCGCCGCCGACCACATCATCCTCGACCCGGAGGCCTTCCGCGCCACCTGCAAGGCCGGCCGGGAAGCCGCCGAGGCGGGCCGCATCGTCACCTTCGGCATCAGGCCGACCGAGCCGAAGACCAGCTACGGCTACATCCTGCCGGGCGAGCCGGTCGCCGGCGCGCACGCGGTCAAAGGCTTCGTCGAGAAGCCGGACGCCGCCACCGCCGCGCGCTACGTGCGCGAGGGCTACCTCTGGAATTCCGGCAACTTCCTGTTCCGCGCCGACGTGCTGCTCGACGAACTCAAGCGGCTGGAGCCGGAGATGGCGGAGGCGGTGGAAGCGGCCGCAGCGAACGCCAGCAACGACCTCGGCTTCGTGCGGCTCGACCCGGAGGCCTTCGCGCGCGCGCCGCAGAAGTCGATCGATTACGCGGTGATGGAAAAAACCGACCGCGCCGCCGTGGTGGCGGGCGACTTCCGCTGGTCGGACATCGGCTCGTGGGACGCGCTGTTCGACATCACGCCGCGCGACGCCCAAGGCAACGTGGCGCAGGGCCCGGTGATCGCCATGGACACGCGCGACTGCGTGGTCCATTCCGACGGGCGGCTGACCACGCTGATCGGCGTGCACGACATGGTGGTGGTGTCGACCTCGGACGCGGTGATGGTGATGCCGCGTTCGCGGGCGCAGGAGGTGCGCGAGCTGGTCGCCAGGCTCAAGGCCAACAAGCGGCCGGAAGCGACCGACCACAAGCGCGTGCACCGGCCCTGGGGCTATTACGAGTCGATCGACATGGGCGAGCGTTTCCAGGTCAAGCGCATCGTGGTCATTCCCGGCGGCGTGCTGTCGCTGCAGAAGCACCGCCACCGCGCCGAGCACTGGGTGGTCGTGCGCGGCACCGCCGAGGTGACCATCGGCGAGGAGCGCCGCGCGGTGCACGAGAACGAGTCGATCTATATCCCGATCGGCAGCATCCATCGCCTCGCCAACCAGGGCCGCATCCCGCTCGAGCTGATCGAGGTGCAGACCGGCAGCTACCTCGGCGAAGACGACATCGAGCGCCTCGAGGACATCTACAAGCGCGGCTGATGCCCTCGGCGTCGCCGGACCCGGCCAGGGCCGCGGTGCAGGCTACCGCAGTGCGCGGCGCACGGCGCCGACGATCCGATCCTGCGTCGTGGCGTCGAGATAGGCATGCATCGGCAGGCTGATCACCTCGCCGGCGAGCTGTTCGCTCACCGCCACGCCGCCCTTGCCGACCGGAAACTGCTTGTAGGCCTGCTGGCGGTGCAGCGGGATCGGATAGTAGATCGCGGTCGGGATGCCTTCCGCCTTGAGCGCGGCGCCGAGCGCGTCGCGCCGGCCGCCGGAGACGCGGAGGGTGTATTGCGCCCAGACCGAGGTGTAGCCCTCCGGCACCGCCGGCACGCCGACGACATCGGCCAGCGCCTGCGAATAGCGCCGCGCGGCCACGTTGCGGGCCTCGATCTCGTCGGAGAAGATCCTCAGCTTTTCGCTCAGGATCGCCGCCTGGATGGTGTCGAGGCGCGAGGCGAGCCCGATGCGCACGTTGTCGTACTTGTCGCCGCCGTGGCCATGCACGCGGATGCTGCGCATCAGGTCGGCGAGCGCGTCGTCGTCGGTCATCACCGCGCCGCCGTCGCCGTAGCAGCCGAGCGGCTTGGCCGGGAAGAAGCTGGTCGTGGTGGCGTGGCCGAAGGTGCCGAGCCGGCGGTTGCGGTAGATGCCGCCGAAGCCCTGCGCGGCGTCGTCGAGCACGAACAGGCCGGCGGCCTTGGCCGCATCATCGATTGCCGCGTGGTCGGCCGGCAGGCCGAACAGATCGACGGGAATGACGGCTTTCGGCGTCAGGCCGGCGGCCTTCGCCGTCTCGACCGCGCCGGCGATGCCCTTGGTGTCGATGTTGAAGGTGACCGGATCGACGTCGACGAAGACCGGCGTCGCGCCGACCAGCACCGCCACCTCGGCGGTGGCGCAGAAGGTGAAGGACGGGCAGATCACGGCGTCGCCCGGGCCGATGCCCATGGCGCGCAGCGCGATCACCAGCGCGTCGGTGCCGCTCGCGCAGGTGACGACGTGCTTGGCGCCGCAGAAGGCGGCGAGCTCCGCCTCGAAGGCGCGCACTTCCGGGCCCATGATGAACTGGCAATGGCCGAGCACGCGCGCCACCGCGGCGTCGATCGCCGGGCCGAGCCGCCGCCGCTGCGCGGCGACGTCGATGAATGGAATGGGCGGGAGCTCGGTGCGCACGTTCATTGCAATTCCGGGTCGGTGAAAGGTCAGACGACGGCCGCGCGCGTGCCGCGCGGCGCGGAGACGATGTGCGGCTGGGCCGTAAGGCAGCGCGTCGCGATCTCCAGGCTGGCGACGCCCTCCTCGCCGGTGACGGCCGGCGCGGCGCCCGTGCGCACCGCACGCAGGAAGGCGAGCAGTTCCGAGCGCAGCGGCTCGGCGTGACCGACCGACAGGTGGCGCATGGAGTAGCTGCCGTCCGGCTGGAAGCCGAAGCATTCGGTGACCTGGCGCGTGAGCAGGTCGCCCATCACGTACTTGCCGCGCGTGGCGACGGTGACGTTGCGCGCCTTGAACGGGGTGAGCCAGTTGGTGTTGATGTGCGCGAGCACGCCCGAGGCGGTGCGGAACTGCAAGAGCGCGATGTCCTCGCGCTCGGCCACGGCGCTCGAGAGCTGCGGCTGCACCTCGATGATGTCCGAATCGGTGAACCAGCGGATGAGATCGATGTCGTGCACGGCGAGGTCGATCACCACGCCGACGTTCGACATGCGCGGCGGAAAGGGACCGACGCGCGTGATGGCGATGGAGAGAATGTCCTCGCCGCGGATCGCCTCCTTGACCGCCTCGACCGCCGGATTGAAGCGCTCGACATGGCCAACCATCAGCGTGAGGCCGGCCGCGCGCGCGGCATGGATGATCTCGTGGCCTTCCTCCACCGAGGAGGCGATCGGCTTTTCCACCATGACGTGGACGCCGCGCTCGATGCTGGCGAGCGCGATGTCGCGATGCAGATGGGTCGGCGCGGCGATGGTGATGGCGTCGAGATCGAGCGCGAGCAACTCATCGATGCCGCCGACGGAGGCGCAGCCGAGCGTGCGCGCGACGAAATCCGCCTGCTTGCGGTCCGGATCGGCGACGCCGACGAGCTCGGTGGCCGGCAGGCCGGCGAAGACGCGGGCATGATTCGAGCCCATGACGCCGACACCGACGACGCCGACCCGCAATGGGCGCTCGGTTCCCGCACCTGTGATCTGCGACATCGTTCGAAAGTACCCCTAGCCCCTTTTTTTCGGGCTCCCTCATTCCCCTAGCACGCCCCCCGGCGGCTGGCGACGGGCGATGAAAAACGGGGTGAACACGTTTTGATTCAGAGCGTTACAGCCGGGCGCGGAGGCCCGGCGCAACCGTTAACGCGGCGGGCTTGCGCCCGCCTATTCGGCCGCGCGCGAGGCCGGCACCGAAAGCTTGAGCGCGGTCGCGATGGCGTCCTCGCGGAACGCCTTCACCGCGTCGAGCGACAGCTCAGCCGCCGAGCGGGTGCCGAGCGCCGGCAGCTTCTTGAGCACGTCGGCCGGCGCCGTGATGATGTGGCAGCCCATGGCGTCGGCCTCGACCACGTTGAAGGCCTCGCGGGTCGAGGCCCAGATGATTTCGACGTTCTTTGTCTTGCGGGCGCTCGCGATGGCGTCCTGCATGATCGGCCGGTAATCGATGCCGAAATCGGCGAGCCGCCCGGCGAAGACCGAGACGCAGGACGGCGCGCCGCCGGCGAGCGCCTCGACCGCGCGGGTGATTTGCTCGGGCGTGAAGATCGCCGTCATGTTGACCTTGACGCCGTCGTGCGAGAGCGCGCGCACCGCCTCGAACAGCCCCTCGCCGCGCGTGTTGGTGACCGGCAGCTTGACGTAGACGTTGTCGCCCCACGCGGCGATGACGCGGGCCTGCGCGATCATCTCCGGAATGTCGTCGGAGAACACCTCGAACGAGATGTGGCGGTCGGGCACCGCGGCGACCAGCTCTCGCGCATAGGCCGCATAGTCACTGACGCCGGCCTTCTTCAAGAGCGACGGGTTGGTGGTGAACCCGGCGATCCAGGGCTGCTTCGCCATCTCCACGATCTGCGCCTTGTCGGCGCCGTCGGTGAACAGCTTGACCTTGAGCGACTTGAGCGTCACGGGAGCCATCGGAAATTCCTCATTCGATCACGTGCGATATTAGGGTGTTCGGCCGGCCGGCTCGCCGCCATCTTGCGGGCTGCGCGCCGCCGCGGCAAGACGCGGGTCAAGCCGCACGGCCGGCCACATGTTCCAGGTACCAGGCGTAGCTCGCCCGCAGGCCTTCTTCCAGCCCGATCCGCGGACGCCAGCCCATCGCCTTGAGCCGCCCGGTGTCGAGCAGCTTGCGCGGCATGCCGTCCGGCTTGCTGGGGTCGAAGCGCAGCCGGCTTTCCACGCCGACGATGCGCGCGATGGTCTCGGCCAGCGTACGGATGGTCACCTCCTGGCCGGTTCCCACATTGACGTGCTCCTCGCCGGAATAGGTCTTCATCAGGAAGACGACCGCGTCGGCCAGATCGTCGACGTGCATGAATTCGCGCAGCACATTGCCGGTTCCCCACACCGGAATCTCGCCGCCGTTTTGCCTGGCGGCATGTGCCTTGGCGATCAGGGCGGGAACCACGTGGCTTTGCTCGAGGTCGAAATTGTCGCCCGGCCCGTAAAGATTGGTCGGCATCGCCGAGATGTAATTGCAGCCGTGCTGCCGGCGGTAGGCCCGGCAGAGCATGATGCCGGCGATCTTGGCGACGGCATACCACTGATTGGTCGGCTCCAGCGGGCCGGTGAGCAATTCCGATTCCGCCATCGGCTGGTGCGCGAGCCGCGGATAGATGCAGGAGGAGCCGAGGAACATCAGCTTCTCGACGCCGACGCGGCGCGCCGCCTCGATCAGGTTCGTTTCGATGGCGAGATTGTCGTAGAGGAATTCGGCAGGCCTGACGTCGTTGGCATGGATGCCGCCGACGGTCGCGGCCGCCACGAAGACCGCGTGCGGGCGGCTCGCCGCCATCCAGCGCTCCACCGGCTCCTGCCGCCGCAGGTCGACCTCGCCGCGCGGCACGGTAAGCAGTTCGCAGCCTTCGCCCGCCAGCCGGCGCATCAAGGCGCTACCCACCATGCCGCGGTGGCCCGCGACAAAGACACGCTTGCCGGCGAGCGAATAGGCGGCGGACCCGGTCATGGCCGGTTTGCCGTCCGCAAGAGCTTGCGGTCGCTTTCGATCATCTCTCCAACCAGATCGTCCAGCGAGCAGCGGTGCTGCCAGCCGAGCACCTTGCGCGCCTTGCCGGCGTCGCCCTGCAACAGATCGACTTCGGTCGGCCGAAAATAGCGCGCGTCGACCTCGACCAGCACCTGCCCACTCGCCGCATCGAAGCCCTTCTCCTCAACGCCCTGCCCGCGCCAGGCGATCTTGCGGCCGATCGCCGCGAAGGCCTTCTCGACGAAGCTGCGCACCGAATGCGCCTTGCCGGTCGCCAGCACATAGTCGTCCGGCGTCTCGTGCTGCAGGATCATCCACATGCCTTCGACGTAATCGCGCGCGTGACCCCAGTCGCGCCTGGCGTCGAGATTGCCGATGTAGAGCTTGTCCTGCTGGCCGGCTTCGATCGCCGCCACCGCGCGGGTGATCTTGCGCGTCACGAAGGTCTCGCCGCGGATCGGGCTCTCGTGGTTGAACAGGATGCCGTTCGAGGCGTGCATGGCGTAGGCTTCGCGGTAGTTCGCCGTGATCCAGTAGGCGTAGAGCTTGGCCGCCGCGTAAGGGCTGCGCGGCGCAAACGGCGTCTTCTCGTTCTGTGGCGCGGGCGAGTTGCCGTAGAGCTCGGAGGTCGAGGCCTGATAGAAGCGCACCTTCTTTTCCATGCGCAGGATGCGGATCGCCTCCAGGAGGCGCAGCGTGCCGAGCGCGTCGGAATTGGCGGTATACTCCGGCGTCTCGAATGAGACCTGAACGTGGCTCTGCGCCGCCAGATTGTAGATTTCCGTCGGCTGCGATTCCTGGATCAGGCGGATCAGGTTGGTGGCGTCGGTCATGTCGCCGTAGTGCATGAAGAACCGGGCGCCCTCGACATGCGGATCGACATAGAGGTGATCGACGCGCTGCGTGTTGAGCGACGACGAGCGGCGCTTCACGCCGTGCACGATATAGCCCTTCTTCAGCAGGAAGTCGGCGAGATAGGCGCCGTCCTGGCCCGTGACGCCGGTGATCAGCGCGACTTTGTCCGTCATCGAATATGCCCCGATCGCGGCGTCTTCATCGCCGGATAAATCACAAGCCGTGGTAGCGGCGGTACCAGTCTACGAAGCGGCCGATGCCGTCGGCGATCGGCGTTGACGGCCTGAAGTCCACCTCGCGCATCAGATCATCGACATCGGCATAGGTCGCCGGCACGTCGCCGGGCTGCATCGGCAGCAATTCGCGCTGCGCCTTCCTGCCGATCGCCTGCTCGAGCAGGCGCACGACCTCGAGCAGCTCGACCGGATTGTTGTTGCCGATATTGTACACGCGCCACGGCGCCGCGCTCGAGCCCGGATCGGGCTTCTCGGGCGACCACTTCGCATTGGACTGCGGCGGACGCTCGATCAGGCGCACGATCGATTCCACCACGTCATCGACGTAGGTGAAATCGCGCCGCATGTTGCCGTTGTTGAACAGCTTGATCGGCTCGCCGGCGATGATCGCCTTGGCGAACAGCCACATCGCCATGTCCGGCCGGCCCCAGGGACCGTAGACCGTGAAGAACCGCAAGCCCGTCGCCGGCAGCGCGAACAGATGCGCATAGGCGTGCGCCATCAGCTCGTTCGCCTTCTTCGAGGCGCCGTAGAGGCTGAGCGGGTGGTCCACGTTGTCGTGCACCGAGAACGGCATCTTGGTGTTGCTGCCGTAGACCGACGAGGACGAGGCATAAAGCAAATGCCGGCAGCCGTTGTGGCGGCAGCCTTCGAGAATATTGGTGAAGCCGACGAGATTGGCGTCGACATAGGCGAAGGGATCGACCAGCGAATGGCGCACGCCGGCCTGCGCCGCCAGATGCACGACATAGGGAAAGCGGTGCTTGCCGAACAGGGCGGCCATGCCGGCGCGGTCGGCGAGATCGAGCTTCACGAAGTCGAAGCCGGGCAGCTTGCCGAGTTCGGCCAGCCGCGCGTCCTTCAGCCTGGGGTCGTAATAGGCGTTGAGATTGTCGAGGCCGACGACGCTGCGCCCGGCCTCCAGCAGCCGCTTGGCGACATGGAAGCCGATGAAGCCGGCGGCGCCGGTGACGAGAATGGGAGCTACAGCCGCCACAGATCGATTCCGTCCGGTTTGCCCGCGCGGTCGAGGCAGGATTTGACGTCGAGCACCGTCCCCTTGCCGCCCTTGAGCAGCCGGGCCATCAGCGCCCAGCTCCCGTCGACATAATCGCCGTGCGCCACCGCCACGATCACCGCGTCGGCCGGCTTGAGCGCGTCCATGGCGGTGAGCGAAACGCCGTACTCGTGCCTCGTTTCCTCCGGCAGCGCCAGCGGATCGTGCACCTGCACGGCGATGCCGAAGCGCTCGAGCTCGCGCACGATGTCGATCACCTTGGAGTTGCGGATGTCGGGCACGCCCTCCTTGAAGGTCATGCCGAGTACGGTGACCACCGCGCCGGTGCAGTTGCGCAGCGTCAAGGCGCGGACGCATTCGTGCGCCACCCACTGGCCCATGCCGTCGTTGATGCGGCGACCCGAGAGAATGACCTGCGGGTGATAGCCGGCGCGCTCGGCACGATAGGTCAGGTAATAGGGATCGACGCCGATACAGTGGCCGCCGACGAGGCCGGGCTTGTAGTTGAGGAAGTTCCACTTGGTTGCCGCAGCCGCGAGCACGTCGCCGGTATCGATGCCGAGGCGGTGGAAGATCGCCGCGAGCTCGTTCATGAAGGCGATGTTGAGATCGCGCTGGGTGTTTTCGATCACCTTGGCCGCTTCGGCCACCTTGATCGACGGCGCCCGGTGCACGCCCGCCTTAACGACCGAACCGTAGACGTCGGCGACGATGTCGAGCGTCGCGGCGTCCTGGCCGGACACGACTTTGACGATGGTCTCGAAGCGATGCTGCTTGTCGCCGGGATTGATGCGCTCGGGCGAGTAGCCGACGCGGAAGTCGCGGCCTCCCGCAAGGCCGGAGGTGCGCTCGAGCACAGGCACGCAGTCTTCTTCCACCGCGCCCGGATAGACAGTCGACTCGTAGACGACGATGTCGCCGCGCTTGAGCGCGGCGCCGACGGTCCGGGAGGCGGCCAGCATGGCGCCCAGGTCCGGACGATTGGCGTCGTCGATCGGGGTCGGCACGGTGACGATGTAGAAGTCGGCGGCGGCGAGCGCGGCCGGATCGGACTCGAAGCGCAAGGACGGCTGCGCGAGGTCATCGGGCTCGACCTCGCGGGTGCGATCGTGGCGGGTCCGCAATTCGGCGACGCGGGCCTTGTCGATGTCGAAGCCGACCACCGGCACACCGGCCCGGGCAAAAGCCACCGCGACCGGCAGTCCGACATAGCCGAGCCCGATCACTGCAATTTTGCGATTGTGCGCCACCAATGCATCCTCCAGGCCCCAAGGCGTGCGTCTCTTTAGCCGGGGAGCGGCCGTATCCGCAACGCTCCCGGCGGGGAAAACCGGCCGATTCGCGAATCTAGAGAACGCCCAGAATAGCCAGCAGCTCGCCGTCTTCCTCGTGGCGCAGCACATGGCGGCAGGTCTGCTGCATCCGGGCAAGGCAGCCCGGCCGATCCTCGCGTCCCGCGCGCCAGAGCTGATCGCGATCCCGGGGCGGTCCATATTCGCCGCTCGCCGGCGGCCGGTCCGCAAACGGGGCCGCGAGGTTGGTGAAGCGCACGTACAACGACATGACCGCCGGGTGCTCCTTGCTGCAGCCGCAGACGGGCTGGCCCGGCGGGGCATAGATCACCGGGATGCCGGGGATCGCGCGCAGCGAGGTGTCCGGCGCGTTCGAATAGACGGTCGCGCCCGCCGGCAGCAGGCCCTCGCGCTTCGCCCGGCCCAGCAGATTCTTCATCGGGAAGAAGATCGGCGCGTCATAAGCTTCGATGAAGTTGAGCCGCGTGACCGGGCCGGCGGCCCGCTCGATCGCGAGCAGCGCAGCCGGCGCTTGCAGCACCAGGGCCGCGCCGAGCGCGGCCATCCCGACAGGCGGGCTCGCGCCGTAGCCCAAGGCAATGGCGCCCGCCGCCAGGAACGGCATCGCGAGCACGATGAAGCGGAAATAGCCGACCCAGCCGGATGAATTGCGATCGAGGACGAACAGCAGCAGGATGACGACGGCGGTAACGGAGAGACACGCCACCGGCAAGCGCCGCCGCGGATAGAGATAAAGAGCCGCTGCGATCAGGACGAGGCCGAGCACCGCGGCGATCCCCGCCGGTCCCGGGAAGGACACATCGAGGCGGTGAAGCACCTCGCGCGCATAGCGGTCGAGGTGCGCCGGCAGGCCGAAAGCAACGCCGCGGCTCGCCTCGATGCTCATCGCGTCCAGATTCACCCGCGCGGCATAATAGAGCACGAAGGGAAATCCGGCGGCGATCGCCGCGCCGGTGAGCGTCGCCGCCTCGCGCAGCGGACGCCGCCATGGCGCGCCGGCGAGCCAGACGAACGGCAGCGCCAGGATGAATGGCTCCTTCACCGTCGCCGCCGCGCCGATCAGCAGGCAGGCGAGCGGCGCGGCGCGCGCGCCGCGGGCGATGATGAGCTCCGCGGCGAGCAGCGCGAAGACGAGGCCCCAGGATTCGAGACTGGTCGAATTGACGTAGTGGATGATCTCGCCGTGCCAGTACAGCAGCAAGGCGGCCGGCAGGATACGCAAATCGGGCCAGCGCCCGATGAGCCAGGGCCGCAAGGCAAAGAGCCAGAGCACCGGCGCCGCGACGTTGGCGGCGCGGCCCGCCAGCTCGAAATTCCCGAGCAGGAAGGCCGGCCCGGCAAAGGGCAAGGCGGCGGCATAGCCGCCCGCCGGATAGCGCAGCAGGATGCTCTGCTCGCAGAGGCCTATGCCGACGACAGCGGCGGCGAGGAAGGCCAGCGCCACGAGACGGCGCCAGCGATAGAGCGCGACGGTCGCGGCCGCGACGACCGCCAGGACGACCGCGCGCGACAAGAGCAGCGACGCCGGATGGCGCAGCAAGGCCCGCACGTCGTCGAGCGTCGGTGTGCGGACGGCTTCGCTGCCGAGCGGCGACATCCACCAGAACGCCATGCGGTAGGCCTGGCCGGCGTGGAAATAGTGGTCGCCGCTGAAGGGAAAATCGCGATTCCAGCTGAGCGCCAGGTTGATCGAGAGCGGCGCGAGCACGACAAGCCCGGCCACGACGCTCGGCCAGGCGAGCCGCGTACGCCCGGAGCCGAGCCGGACCTGCGGCGCGGCGACCGCGCAAGCGGCGACTGCGAGCACGAACAGGCCGGTCCAGACAGCCGGCAAGGCGCCGAGCCGGAACGCGGCGTGGTTGACCACGACCGCAACAACGCAGAACAGCGGCGCGGCAAGGTTGCCGCCCTGCATGCGGTGCCAGATCGCCGCAGCGGAAAAGGTCAAAGCGCCTTGATCCGGAAGAACGCGAAGAAGACCATCCTGATCAGCATCACGCCGTGGCGGAAGCGCGAGATCTGCGTGGTGCCGTAGGTGCGCGCCGCATAGCGGATCGGCACGTCGATGCAGCGCAGGTTGAGCTTGGCCGCGCCAAACAGGAGGTCGAAGTCGCCGAACGGATCGAAGTCGCCGAAATAGGCCCTGCCCTGCTTGATGCGCTCATAGTCTCTTCGGCGCAGCACCTTGGTGCCGCAGAGCGTGTCGGTGAAGCGTTGACTCAAGAGCCAGCTGAAGGCGATGGAGAACGACTTGTTGGCGATGAGATTGAGGAACTGCATGGCGTCGTCCTCCATCGCGTAGACGAGGCGCGAGCCGTTGATGAACTCCCCCTTGCCGCTCCTGATCGCGTCCCAGAACTTCGGCAACTGCTCCGGCGGCATGGTGAGGTCGCCGTCGAGGATCATCAGCACGTCGCCGCGCGCCGCATCGAAGGCGGTGAACACGGCGTCGGCCTTGCCCTTACCCGGCTGGCGCATGATCTTGATGTCGCGGTCCGGATAGGCGGCAGCCACGCGCTGGATTTCCTCCCAGCTGCCGTCGCTGCTGTTGCCCTCGATGAACAGGATCTCGATGTCGTCGCAGAACTTCGGCATGCGCTGCACGGCGGGCTCGATGTTGCCGCGCTCGTTGCGCACGGGGACGACCACCGTGGCCGAGCGGATGTCGGCGGCGGGCCCCTTGGGCCGCGGCCGGCACACCGAGTAATGCCGGAAGCTCAGATGCCGGATGCCCGGCAGCATGGAGACGAAGCGGTTGAGGAAGCGGCCGATGCCCAGGAGGCGCAAGGGCGACAACAGCTTGGCTTCCCACTTCACGACTTCGAGGTCGGCCAATTCCGCAAGGTTGTGGATGTCGCCCGGCGACATCACGTTCTGCGCCGGCTGTTTCGCGCGCCAGCCGACCGCCTCGGCCAGTTTCAGCAGCGGCTGCCAGAGATGCGAATAATAGACGACGACGATGCGGGTCGCGGGCGTGCACAGTGTGTCGAGATTCTGCAACGCCGCCTGCACGTCGTCGAACGAGCCGAGCGTGTCCACGATCAGGATGACGTCGAAGGGGCCGGGCAACTGCTCGATGAAGGCGCGATCCTCGGCATCGCCGACGCGGAATTCGAGCGCGGGATGCAGGTGCCGCGCCTGCTCGATCATGGCCGGGCTGAAATCGACACCCACGCCGTAGCTCGGCTTGAGCCCGGCCAGCACGTCGCCGGTGCCACAGCCGAGTTCGAGCACGCGCAGCCCTTCCGGGATGAGGAAGCGCAGGTAGTTCAGGTCCTCGGCATGAAAGAACTGCGCGCGGGCGCGCAAGGCCTCGCGCTGCGGCGCCATGGCTTCGGCGGTAGCGAAAATGGCTTGCTTGCGGGCGGAACGGCTTTGCATGTCGGGTCAGGTTCTAGCGGGCGGGCGGTGGCGGGTGAGGAAGGCGAGGATCAGGCACAGGCCGATGATTGCGAGATGGGGGAAAACGGCCATCAGGAAACGCGGCGTCCACACATTGATCAGGCTGATGAGCAGCGTATAGGCATGGCACATAGCCGACAGGTAGGCGGCGACCAAGAGATAAAAGCCCGCCGGGCTGTCGGACAGCGACGGCCTGAGCAGAAAAGCCAGAAAACCCAGGGCGAGAACGAATGTCACCGCTCCCGCCAGCAGGAAAGCGGGATAGACCACCGTACCAAGCCGCGTCGCCGGCGGGTGCAGCGCGGCGGCGCCGAAACCGCCCAGCCCGACGATACCGGGGTTGGCGTCGGCATAGGCCGCCAGCCCACGCGCCACCGCCGGGAAGTTCTGCGCCGCCACCGACCACTGGCCCAGTTGATTGAGCAGCGTGAGCTCGAGATAGCCCGGCAGGTTCTGCCAGATGACCTGGCGGCCAAGCGCACTGCGCAGCACGGCCGCAGTGGTGCCTTCGCGCTGCGCCGCCTCGTCGATCTCCTTCACCAGCACCGGGTACTGCGCACTGGCTTCGTAGGCGGCGCTCAACTGCACCTTGACGGGCCAGGAGGGCGCCGCCGCGAGGGTTCGCTGCATCGGCGCGTAGATATCGTAGAGCTTGTGCGCGAGATCGCCGAGCGCGGCAGCATGGGGCCCGCTGAATTTCATGTCCGGCTTGACCAGCAGCGCCGCTTTTCCCGTCAGGAGATACGGCGCCTGCGAAGGATGACCGCCGCCGTGCACGGCATAATGCAGCGCGCGCTCGGCCCCGACACCGAGCGCCACCGGCACCAGCGCAATGACCAGCGCCGAGGCGCGCGCAAAGCGTTGCGGCTTCTTCACCCACACCGCCAGCGCGTGCAGCGGAACGATGCCGAGGCCGGCCAGACGAAAGCCGAGCATGAGACCGAGCGCGAGCCCCGCCACGGCCAGCCAGGCGACGCGGCCGCTGCGCAGATATTCGATCCAGCCGGCCAGCGCGACCAGCGCAAGCGAAAAGGAGATCGACTCGGTGAGGATGGCGCGGTGAAACGACGAGAACAGGACGTTGGCGGCCAGCACCGCGACCAGCAGTGCGAGCAGCGTCTTGGTGAAGCCCGCGCGCAGGAGCGCAAGCAGGAAGAACACCAGCGCGGCGCAGAACAGCGCGAGTTGCACCCACGTGATCGCGATCAGATCGAGCCCGAGCGCGCGGCCGACCGCCAGGAACGCCGGATAGAGCGCCGGGCGGAACGCGTTGAAGGCGATATAGACCTCGCTGTCCGGCTCGATGAGCGGCGTATAAGGCGGCACCACCAGCACGGCGACCGCATAGAACAGCGCGCAGCCGACCGCGAACAGCAGGTCGTTGCGCGTGAGCGTCTTGTCGATCATGCGACTCCCCTGCCGAGCAGCCGGTCGTAGAGCGCGACGATGCTGCGGCCGACCTTGGCGGCGGAGAACTCGTTCTCGGCAAGTGCGCGGCCGGCCGCGCCATATGCGCGGCGCAAGGCGGCGTCGCCCGCCAGCCGGCCGACAGCGTCGGCCAGCGCTTGCGCATCGTCGGGCGGCACCAGCAGCGCGTTGACGCCCGGCCGCGCGATCTCGCGGCAGCCCGGCACGTCGGTCGCCACGATGGCGCGGCCGCAAGCGGCCGCTTCCAGCAGGCTCTTCGGCAGGCCCTCGCGCCGCGACGGCAGCACGGCAATGTGCGCGCGCTTCCACACGTCGCGGATGTCGGCGACGTGGCCGAGCACCTCGATGCCCGGGCGGGACGCCCAGCCCGCGATCTCCTGCGGCGGGATCGACACCGGATTGGCCGGGTCGGGGTCGCCAGCGATCAACAGCCGCACCGGCACCCCGCGCCGCGTCAGGATGGCCTGCGCTTCGACCAGACTGCGAACGCCCTTGTCGTCGAGCAGCCGCCCGACGAAAGCCGCGGCCACCTCGCCTTCCGGCTCCGGCAGCGGCACAAACCGATCTGTTTCCACGCCGGAGCCCGGGACGACGAATATTTTTTCCACCGCAACGCCAAGCGCCTCGACCGCCGCGCGGTCGTCCGGGTTCTGCACCAGCGCGTAGCCGCGCGGATGGCCGAGCACATGGCGCAGCAGGCCGCGCAGCACCGGCCGCACGAGGCGCGCCTTCAGCGTCGCCGAGGTGAAGACGAAGCCGAGGCCGGCGAGCGCATTCAACCGCACGCAGGGCAGGCCTTCGGCGGCGAGCGAGCCGACGATGCTCGGCTGCAGGGCGACATTGTGCACCAGCGCCGGCGCGATGGCGCGATAGACCGCGCGCACCGCGCGAATATTGCCGATGAAGCCTAGCGGATGCACGCTGCCGCGACGCCACACCACCGCATGCAGCGTGAAGCCCTCGCGCTCGATGGCGGCGCGGCCCTCGTTCACGTGCGCGATCACGTGCACGTCGTAGCCGGCCTCACGCGCGGCGCGCGCCATCGGCAGCCGGTGCGACAGGAAGTACCAGTCTTCGGTGACGACATAGGCCAGGACGGGCTTGTCGGCGCGCGCAGTTGCTTCGGAGGCCATTGGTTTTTCCGGACGCTATGCTATGCCGGTCTCAGCTCGCGGCCCCAAACGAGCCGACTCACCGCCGATTCGATGAGCTTGC
Organism: Pseudolabrys sp.; assembly: GCA_046292265.1. Taxonomy (GTDB): domain Bacteria; phylum Pseudomonadota; class Alphaproteobacteria; order Rhizobiales; family Xanthobacteraceae; genus Pseudolabrys. The sequence goes on from JBKBRE010000006.1 coordinate 46,601, forward strand.
AGAGATTTTACTGGATATTGCCGTATCTCGCATGCCTCACCGCGTGCGCGGCGCTCAATTGGCTGTATTTCCCGCCCGGCACCTTCTTTCCCGACGAGCAGCGTTTCCTTGCCTCCGCCGTGAAGCTGGTGGCGACCGGCGAATTCCGGGTCGGCGCCGACCGCGCCTGGGAAATGCCGGGCACGGTGCTGTTCTTCTCGCCGTTCGTGCGGCTGTTCGGGCCGGAAGGCGCGATCGCCCCGATCCGTTTCGCGCAATCTCTGTTGCTGGCGCTGCAGTGCGGCCTCATCGCCTTCATCGCCGGCCGTGTGGCGCGCAATGAAACAGCGGCATTCATCGCCGCCTGCATCGCCGCGCTCTATCCTTTCCTGCTGTTCTACCAGGGGCTTCTGCTGAGCGAGACGCTGTTCAACACCTTCCTGCTCGGCGCGCTGGCCGCACTCTATGCTTGGCAGGCGCGCGGCGCCCGCATCGGCGGCCTGCTCGTCCTCGCTTGCGCACTGTTCGCCGCGGCCACGCTGACCAAGGCCACGCTCACCGTGCTGCCGCCGCTCCTGATCGCGGTCACCGCTTGGACCGCCGGGCTGGCATGGCGGCGCATAATCGCCGTCCTGCTGGCCGCCGCTTGCCTCTACGCGGCCTTTCTCAGCCCGTGGTGGATTCGCAACGCCGCCGTGCTCGGCAGCTTCGTGCCGTTCACGACGAGCAGCGCGCAGAACCTCTATCTCGGCAACAATCCGGAGAACCTCGAGGGTGGCATCGACTGGTCGCGCGACGTCGAGCCGGAGGTCGCGGCGCGCCTGCTGGCCATGCCCGACGAGGTCGCGCGGCAACGCGCCTTCGGCGCACGCGCGACCGCCTACATCAAGGAGCATCCGGCGGCGTTCCTCGACGTCGCGGCGAAGAAGTTCGTGCGGTTCTGGAACATCATTCCGAACGCTCCGGAGTTCCGCGGCATCTACGCTGTCGTCAGCGCGGTGAGCTTCGGCCCGGTGCTGCTGCTCGCGCTGATCGGGCTCGTCCGGCTGGCGCGGCAATGGCGCCTGCTCGTCCCCATCGTGATCGTCATCGGATACTTCACGGCCGTGCACACGGTCACCATCGCCTCGCTGCGCTACCGGCTGCCGGTCGAGCCGCTGCTGATCGTGCTCGCGGCCGAGCCGCTGGCCGCCATCGTCGCGCGACTCTTTCCGCGCGCTATGCACGGCACTGAAGCCACTGCGTCGCACGCTTCGTGAAGTCTGAGGTTGCCGAACGCTTACGCGCGCGTTAAGCAGATTTCGGTCGGCACTCCTTGGATGAACTCATGTGCGGCATCGCAGGCGTCCTTATCTCCTCTACGGCTCAACGCACCAATCTCGAGCGCGACGCACGGGCGATGGGCGCCTGCATCGCCTATCGCGGGCCCGACGACCATGGCCTGTGGAGCGACCTGGAAGCCGGCATCGCGCTGACACATCGCCGTTTGTCCGTCGTCGATCTGTCGCCCGCCGGCCACCAGCCGATGATTTCGTCGAACGGGCGCTACGTGATCGTCTACAACGGCGAAGTTTATAACTTCCAGGATCTGCGGCCCGAGGTCGAAGCGCGCGGCATCACGCTGCGCGGCCACTCCGACACCGAGGTCATGCTGGAATCCTTCGCGCTGTTCGGCATCGAGGCAACGGTCAAGCGCCTCATCGGCATGTTCGCCATTGCGGTATGGGACCGGCGCGACCGCACGTTGACGCTGATACGCGACCGTTTGGGCATCAAGCCTGTGTATTGGGCAAAGCTCGGCGGTCTTTTCCTGTTCGGCTCGGAGCTCAAGGCGCTGCGCGCCTATCCCGGCTGGACGCCCACGCTCAACCGCAGCGCGGTCGCCGCCTACTTGCGTCACAACTACGTTCCCGCGCCGTACTCGATCTACGAGGGCATCTGCAAGCTCGAACCGGGCTGCATCCTGACGCTGCCGTGGGGCGGCGAACCCAAGATCGAGCGTTTCTGGAGCGTGCGTGCGGTCGCCCGCGCCGGGCTCGCCAATCCGCTGCGCGTGGACGACGACGAGCTGATCGCCCAGCTTGAGACGCTGCTCAAGGATGCGGTGCGCCGCCGCATGGTGGCGGACGTGCCGCTCGGCGCCTTCCTCTCCGGCGGCGTAGACTCCTCGACGGTCGTCGCGCTGATGCAGAACGCCAATGCCGGCCCCGTGCGCACCTATTCCATCGGCTTCGATATCACCGGATACGACGAGTCCAAGCACGCCGCCGCGGTCGCCCGTCATCTCAAGACCGAGCACACCGAGCTGACCGTCACCGCGAGGGAAGCGATCGATGTCATTCCGAAGCTGCCGGATTTCTACGACGAGCCTTTCGCGGATTCCTCACAAATCCCGACCTATCTCGTGTCGGCGATGACGCGCCGCCACGTGACCGTCGCGCTATCGGGCGACGGCGGCGACGAATTGTTCGGCGGCTATACCCGCTACGCCTTCGCCCAGCGTTTCTGGCGCAATCTGTCTTTCCTTCCGTCGCCGCTCCGGCACACTGCCGCCGCCGTTCTGCGCGCCATTCCGCCGAAACAATTCTCGCAGGTGTTCGAGCGGCTGCCGTCGCCGTTCAAGGTGCGGCAGGCCGGCGACAAGCTGCAAAAGCTCGCCTCCATCCTCGCGCTCGGCGACGCCGACGCCGTCTACCGGCGGCTGGTGACCCATTGGGAGCCGCAGACCTTGATGCCTGGCGTGCCCGAGGCCAAAGGCCTGTTGTGGGACGAGAGCGTTCGCAACGACCTCGGCGGACTGCTCGAACGCATGCAGTTCTACGATATGGTCACGTACCTGCCCGACGACATCCTCACCAAGGTGGACCGCGCCAGCATGGCCGTGGCGCTGGAGGTGCGCGTGCCGCTGATCGATCATCGCGTGGTCGAGTTCTCCTGGCGCATTCCGCGCGATAAGCTGATCCGCAACGGCGTGACCAAGTGGCCGCTCCGCCAGTTGCTCTACCGGCACGTCCCGGCCGAGCTGATCGACAGGCCGAAGATGGGCTTCGGCATTCCTCTCGGCGAATGGCTGCGCGGACCGCTGCGCGATTGGGCCGAAACCTTGCTGTCGGAGCAGCGGCTGCGCGAGGCCGGGCTGCTCGACGCCGCGCGCGTGCGCCAGGCCTGGAGCGAACATCTCAACGGCCAGGCTAATTGGCAGTATCCCCTTTGGGACGTGCTGATGCTCGAGGCGTGGCGGGAGCGGTGGACGAGCAACCCGCTGCGCGCGGTCGCGTGATCTAAGCCGCGTCCGCCGCGAACGGACGGCCTTCGCATACCTGCGTCAGAATCCGTTCGGTCTTGTCCACCATGCTCTCGATGCTGTACCGGTCGACAATGTGCGCACGCACGGCGACGGCGAGGTTCGGCTCGTTCGCCTGCCGCTGGCGGAGCTGCCCCCAGGCTTCACTCAGGCGCTGCGGATCGCCGGGCGGAACGACAATGCCGTGCGGGCCGACGATGCGTGCGGCATCGCCGACGTCGGTGACTGCCATCGGCAGACCGCAGGCCATGGCCTCGCCGATCACGTTGGAAAAGCCTTCGCCATAGGCCGACGACAACGTGCCGATGTCGAAGGCATTGTAGATGGGCGCTAGGTCGCTCTGCTCGCCGATGAATGAAACACGCTCGGCGAGACCGAGCGCCCGCGCCATGGTCTCAAGTTCGCCGCGGTAACCGCCGCTATCGCCGCCGCCGACGCAGACGAAATGCGCATCGGCATGGGCCGCTGCAAATTGCGCGGCCGCCGCCAGGAAATTGGCGTGGTCCTTCATGGGATCGAGCCGCGCCACCATGCCGACGACGAAAGCCCGCGCACCGATATTCCAGACCGCGCGCATGCGGCGCTTGCCGTCGCGATCGATGCACATCCGGTCGACATCGATACCGTTGGGCACGATCACCACCTTTCCTGGCGCGTAACGGCGCGCGGCCTGCAGAAAGGAATAGGAGTTGGCGATGATGGCGTCCGCCCGATGTGACAACCAGGCATCGGCGCGGTAGCTCATGGCCGACAGATGGTCGTAAGCAGCAATGCGAAACGCGCTGCCGCGCGCACCGAACACCAGCTTCGTGCGCGGCAGAAAAGGCCGCAGCAAAGCGGCGAGCACATTCTGCATCGGCAGGAACGCGTAGAGCACATCGGGCCGCTCGGCTGCGATGGCCTGACGTAAACGCCACAGCGGGCCGAGCACATCCCAGCGCCCGCGTTTCTGCACATCGATCACCTTAACATATTGATTATCTATGTCTTTTTCCGCCGCGCCGCCGCCATAGAGCATGACCAGAGTGACGTCATGACGGCGCCGCGCCAGTCCGTTTGCGAGGTGCACGACCTGGCGCTCGGTGCCGCCGACGGCAAGCGAACGCACGAACAGCACGACCTTCATCGCGTGGCGGATTCGGTCTCGAGAATGGGCCGGTTCGCGGCGCCCAGGCCGGCGACATCGCCGGGCTCTTGGCCGCTCAGGAGCGCACAATAGAGCGCCTCGTATTGCGCAACGCAGGCGTCGATCGTGAAATGCGCCATCACGCGCGCGCGGCCGGCACGCCCCCAGCGCTTGCGCAAGGCGGCGTCGCCTGCGAGTTGCACGATGGCACCCGCCAACGCCTCGGCATCCAGTGGCGGCACGATGAGACCAGTCTCGCCGTGCGCCACGGCCTCCGGATTGCCGCCGACGCTCGTGGCGATCATGGGCAGGCCGCAGGCCATGGCTTCCAGCACTGCGTTCGAGAAGCCTTCCTCGTGCGACGCCGAAAGGCCGACATCGCTGGCGTTGAGGATGTCGGCGACATCGGTGCGCAAGCCGAGGAACTCAACTTTGTCGCCGATGCCGAGTTCGACGGCTACTTGCTTCAGCGCGCTCCCGATGCCGTCGTCGCGCCCGACGATGAGCAAGCGCCACGTCGCGTCGATCGACGGCGCGGCGATGGCGAAGGCCCGCAGCAGGTCGGCGTGGCCTTTATAGGGGATCAGGTTCGCGATCATGGTGTAGATCTGGGCGTCCTGCGGCAGCTGCAAGGCGCGTCGCAGTTCGCTCTTCGATGTTCGCGGCTCGAAGCGCGCGATATCGATGCCGTTGTAGATCGTGCCGAGGCGGCTCGCCGGCACGCCTTCTGCCGCAAGTTCGGCCACCACCGAGCGCGAATTTCCCAGCACCGCCGTCATCCACTTGTGCGCGAGCCGCTCCGCCCGGCGCAGCACCGGGTGCGCATCCTGGTAATAATTGAGGCTGCGCCGGCTCATGACCTTGATGGGCAGCCGCGCGAGCACGGCGAGCGGCGCGCCCATGAGATAGGCGCGCGGCAGGAAGAAGTGCACGATCGCCGGCCGCCGCCGCAGGAAGATAGCCAGGAGATAGCCGGCGGTGATTGCCAGCTTGCTGAAACGCACGAAGGGATTCATGTGGCCGCCGCGGCTGACCGGAGGCAGCAGCAAGGTAGCGCCGGTCGCCTGGACGCGCGCCTTGAGCGGGCCGTCGCCGGACAGGCTACAGATGGCGACCGGCCAGCCGCGGCGGCGCAGTTCGTTGGCCACGGCACAGAGATGCAGCTCCGAGCCGCCGACCTGCAGGGTGCCGATCACGAAAAGGATTTCGCGCATGGCCGCCATCAGGTGGGCTCAAGCCTCGGGCCGCGCCGCGACCGTCGGGACATCCGCGATGCTGCGGCCCGACGTGAGCGCGCCATAGAGCGCGTCGTATCGCGCGAGACAGGTATCGATGCTGAAGGTGTCGGCGACGCGCCGGCGCGCGTTATCGCCCAGGCGCCTGCGCAAAGCGGCATCCGTGCCGAGGCGTACGAGTGCTTCTGCCAGACGTTCCGGATCGCGGGGCGGCACGATCAGTCCGCTCTCGCCGGCGACGACAGCTTCTGGGTTGCCGCCGACATCGGTCGCGACGACGGCAAGGCCGGATGCCATATATTCAAGCAGCGCGTTGGAGAAGCCTTCCTGATGCGAGGTCAGGAGGCCTACGTCCGCCGTGCCCAGAACACCGGGAATGTCGTTGTACGGCCCGAGAAACAGGATGTTCTCCGATAGCCCCAGCGCCACCGCCTGCGCGCGCAGCGTCGGGCCGATGCCGTCGTCGCGCCCGACGACCAGCAGCCGCCAGCCCGGCGGCAGTTGCGCCTGCGCGCGGCCGAACGCGGTCAGGAGGTCGGCATGCCCTTTGTAGCCGATCAGGTTGGCGACGATCACGAAGACCAGCGCCGACGAATCGATGTTCATGGCGCGGCGGACGTCCTCGCGCGCACCGGCGCCGCCGTAGGGGCCGATATCGATGCCGTTATAGATCAGCCCCAGGCGCGCGACCGGCACGCCTTCCCGGGCCAATTGCTCGACGACGTTGCGCGAATTGCCCAGCACGGTCGTCATCGTCCGGTGCAGCATCGATTCGAGTGCGGCCGACAAGGGATGTTTCTGCTGGTAGTTGTTCAAGCTGCGCCGGCTCATGATGCGAACCGGCACGCGCGCGATAAGCGCGGCCGGAGCGCCGACAAGGTAGGGATAGGGCAAGAAGAAATGCGCAACGGCCGGCTTCATGGCGCGCATGAAGCGCGCGAGTGCAATCATCCGCCGCGCGATCCGGCTCACGGCGCCCGCGCGCGAACGCGGTTCCGGCTCGCCGGCGCAGGGCGTGCAATGAACCGGAATGCCGCGCCGTTCGAGCTCGGGGGCGAGGTTGCCGCGCTCCATCAGGCAATAGACCGCCGGCCGCCAGCCGCGCTGCGCGAGCAGCGGCAACATCTGTGCTAGGTGCCGCTCGGCCCCGCCTATATTGAGCGAGCCGATCACGAACAGGATGGACGGCGACGACATCAGATCTTGGCGAATACGTATTCGTTGCAGCCGATGCCGCCGCCGCACGTCTTCAGGCGCTCGAGCGCAAAGCCGCGCGCGCGCATGAACTCGAAGATTTCCTCCGGCTTTGCGACCTCGAAAGGATACCCACCGACCCAATCGACCATGTCGTGCCACGGCGACATGCCGCGGTCACGGGAATAATCGCGCCAGGCCTGCAACGGTCGCCCACCTAGCACGCCGGACAGGATGTCCTTCCACCATTGCCCCGGAATGCAGGCCGCGACCAGCAGCGGCCGCAACGCCCGCGGCAGCCGGTTATAGAGCCGCTTGACCGCGCGCCACCGCCGCGAGGCGCCTCCTTGGTCGTTGTAGATGGCGAGCGCCAAGCGGCCGCCCGGCGCGACGCAGCGCGCAGCATTATCGATGGCGCGCCACATGTCACCAGTGTGATGCAGCACGCCCCAGGAATAGACCAGATCGAAGGTTCCGAGTCGCGCAAGATAGGCGCTGTCCAGCACGTCGCCCCGCTCGATGGTCCAGTACTCGTCGCCGGGCGCGAGCTGCGCCCGCACCGCCTGCGAGCACTCAACCGAATCCGGATCGAAATCGAAGCCATGCACTCTGAGGCCAAGCCGACGCGCCACCAGGCTAGACAGGCCGCTGCCGCAGCCTATGTCCAGCATCGTCTGCCCGGCTGTGGGTGGCCCGCCCAGCAGCTCCATGAAGGAGCGCATCGCATGATCGATCCGCCGCTTGTCCAGCGTCGCGCGGAAGCGCTGCCAATTCGCCCCGAAGGCGAACCGCTCGGTGAAATCGGTCACGACTCCTTGTCCTTGGCCAGCGCCGCCGCGATGTAATCGGCCGAGAAGCCGATCCTTTCGCCGATGGCGCGCAGGCGACCGTCGCGCCGCAACTGGTGCGCATAGATGTCGAAGCTCGCATCCGCGCGTCCCTTGATCACGCGGTTCAGCCGTTCGACCGGCGGCATCGGCTGTTCCGTCCACCACTCCGGATGGGTGAGGACGTGCAGCCGCGCGAAGGACGGCTGCTCCAGCACGTCGCGCAGGCGGTCGTAGCGCCAGATGCCGTTGGAATCGGAGACGTATTTGAAGCCTTGCATGAAACGCACGCTCGACGCGTTGACGAGGTTGCAGATCGTGTCGCGCTGCACCAGCCGCTCGCGGTTGATGTGGAAATTGTGAAAAGACATCGACTTCAGCTCAATGCCAATGACCGCTTCCAGCACGTCGCGCTCGAGGCTCACACGCTTGTCGAAATCGGGCTCGGTCACGACGCCGTCCTCGCCGAAGGCATCCATGTCGAAATGCAGTCCAAGCTCGTGTCCGAGGGCGGCGATGGCGCGGAACACCGCAACCACCTCGATCTCGAAAGGATTGTAATAACGACTGCCCGGCAGCACGTGATAGATGCAGCGCAAGCCGCGCGCGGCCTCTAGCCGCGCCAGCGCCAGAGCCCGATGCGGGCTGTAGTCCACGTCATGGCGCCAGAGGACGAACGGCTGGTCGGATTGCCGCACATAGTCGCAGAATCGGTACTTTGCGGCGGCGAGATCGAGAAGCCGGCCGTACTCCGCTTCCGTGAAGCTGGCGTGCTCCCCCGCTAGATCGACGCTTTTTTCGTTCTTCGAATTGTCCGTCACGCAGTCACCTTGTTGACGTCCTGAAGTTCAAGCAGGCGCGCAAAGGGGCCGTTCGACTCGATCAGAGATGACCAAGTCCCGCGCTCGGCCACGCGACCCTTGTCCAGAACCAGAATCTCGTCCGATTCCCGCAAGGTGGAGAGCCGGTGCGCCACCACCATCATCGTGATCTTGCCGCGCGAGTGCGCAAGCGCGCGCATGATCGCATTCTCACTTTCGGAATCGAGGGCACTGGTCGCCTCGTCGAGAATGAGCAGGCGCTTGGCGCCGATGAGCGCGCGCGCGAGGCTTAGGCGCTGCCGTTGGCCGCCGGACAGGCGCATGCCGCGGTCGCCGATCTGGGTGTCGTAGCCCTGCGGCAGCGCGGCGATAAACTCATGGGCGTTGGCGGCGCGCGCAGCCTCTTCGATGGCGGCGAGATCGAATTTCGTGCCCCACGCGATGTTTTCGGCGACCGTGCCGTTGAGCAGCAGCGTGTCTTGTCCGACATAACCGATCGACCGGCGCCAATCACGCAAGGCGACGTCGTCAATCAAAACGCCGTCGATCGTGACCGTGCCGCCGCTCGTCTTCAGGAGGCCGACGACAATGTCGACGAGCGTCGACTTGCCCGCACCGGACGCACCGGTGATGCCGATGCAGGATCCTGCCGGCATGTCGAGCGTCAGCCGATCGAGAGCGACGAAGTCGCCGTAGCGCGCCGTCACGTCCTTCAACCGGATCGCGGCGGGCCCATCGGGCAACCGCTGCCCGCCGGAAAGCCGCTCCTCCATCGCAGTGGCCCTCTCGATGTTCTCCATAGCCGCGGGGAAAGCCGGCAGCGACAGCAGCATCGACTGCCAGTTCTGCTGCAGATTCGTGAGCTGCATGTAGAGCTTGAGGAACACGTAAATCGAGACAAGAAGGACGCTCGGGTTGACTTCGAGATAGCTGACCGTCGCCCACATGCCCGCGCCGAGCATGGTGTAGCCGGCGATCATGTAGACGCCTTGCACGAGCCGGGAGTGGAAACCGGCTTTGCGGAAGGCGGCGCGGTAGTTCTCGGTCGCGGCCCCAAACAGCGTCATCGCGAGCTGCTCGGTGCCGGTCGCCTTGACCAGCTTGGCGCTCTGAATGAATTCAGTCGCGCGGTGCTGCAGCGCCTCGTTGACCACCGTGATCGACTCGCCGATCGCATGCCCGCGCCAGCTGAGCGGCCTGAGCGCGAAATAGATTGCCACGGCAAACCCTGCGAGCAGCACCACGACCTGCCACGACGCCAGCAGCGACAGGCTGGCATAGATCGCCATCAGCACGCCGGCGGTGATGATCTGCGTGAGCAGGAAAAAAGCGGCGGCGATCCGGCCCGATTGCGTCATGATCAAAGCGACACGGTTGGTGGCCTTTTCGCTGGCGAAGAACATCCATTGCGCGTTGATGAATGTATCGAACAGCCGCCTTTGCCAATAGGACGTATATCGCGTCTGGCAGTCGGCCTCGAACCAGCCTCTGCCGAGCTGGAGGGCGACCTGCAGATACATGATGGCGACCACCACGAGCAGCAGCGCGCCGAAAGTGTTCGGGATCGAGAAAAACGCCAGCGTTTTTTCGATCGCCTCCTGCAACATGCTCGGGGTTGCACCCTGCCCCACGCCGAACTTCTGCAGCAGCGGCAGCAACACGGCGAGCCCGATGCCTTCGGCCAATCCGGCCAGCACGAGCAGCACCAACAGCGCCACGAGGCGCAGGCGCAGCGCCCCGAGGGCATCCATGAACAGAGCTCTAACCACGGTCACCCGCCGGCATGCTGGAGCGGGCCCCCGCAGGCGCCTGCCCGCTGCCCGCATCGTTGAGGACGAATTCGCCGTCCGACCAACGGCCGCCGGCGAAAGTGCCGGCGCAAATGCGCGCGACACTGCGCCCCAGTTGCTCCGCGCGCGCGGACACCGAATGGCGCCGCAGGACAAGGTCGCGGCCGGCGTCGGCGATCGACTGGGCGCGCGCCATATCGCGGGTGAGCGCGGCATGCGCGTCGAGTACCTCGGAGGCCTCCGCCGCGACGGCGTTGACGCCATCCTTGAATCCGAGCGCTTCAAAGCCGTGGCACCGCTCGGCGACCAGCACGGCGCCATTCGCCGGAATCTCGACGTATTTGCGGATCGGCCAACGCAGCGCGCTGCCGCAGGTGAAGCCGAAACAGGCGGAGCGGATGGCTTTTCGGAAGAGATAGTTAATCAGGTCGAGCGCCCATACTTTGTTGTACCAATGGAAGCCGAGCTTGCCGGCCGCGGCGTAGAGATAAGGCAGCGCCTTTCCGCTGCGGCGATAGCCGGCGCCGTCGATCAGCGCGCGCGCCGTGACGCGAGCCTCGTAATCGGCGCCTAGCACCGACCACATGAACCTCCGCCGCTCCAGGCGACCAGCATCGGTCTCCTCGGCGGCGACGTAATGGGGCGTCGAAATCACGCGCGCGTGGTGGCGATGCAGGAACTGCAGATAGTTGTCGTTCCAGCGCGCGTAGATCGCGGCGTTGAGCGGCTGGCCGGCCACCGCCGCAGGCGCGACGGCAGATTTCGGCGGGATGAACTCCGGCCCCCAGCACAAGTAATAGTCGCCCGCTTCTTCGAGTTGATCGATGAAATCCGGTGTGAAATTGTAATAATCGGAGGTCAGCAGCGTGATGATGCGCGGGCCCTCGAACGCCGTGAGGAAGCGGTAATAGCGCGTGCCTTCGTGGATGAGCAGGGGGTCAAAGTCGCAGGCCTGGTAGTAGAATTTGTGCAGGTGTTTTTGGTCCTCAGGAATCGCGTCGCGCAGCATCGCGTATTCGTCGGCGATGACTACGTCGAACGGCCCGCGCGCGTCGGCGAAGGCCTGCGGGCCGGCCGCGACCTCCTCAAGGCTGCAGTAGCCCGGCCCGAAGAAGGTCGTGTCGAAAGCCGCGCGCAGCACATGCTCGAAAAGTTGCCGCGTCGGATTCATATAACGAAGCTTAAACGACAGGAAGAGCGCCCGCGGGGGCTTTCCTGAAAGAACGGCGTTGCGGGCGATCACGGCCATCGGCTAATCGCGAGCGCGCGCGGGGTTGCCGTAGACGGTGGCGCCTGCGGGCACCGGCGCGATGACATTGGCGGCGATGCCGATGAAGGCGCCGTCACCTACCGAGAGGCCATCGCGAATGGCGGCGTTCGGCCCGATCCAGCAGTCCCTTCCGATTGATACGCTTCCTGATAGCTCCGCACAGGCTGTGATCAACGTTCGCGCACCTATGTGGCAATTGTGGGCAATATGAACGTGATCGTCCGTCTTGACCGAATCCTCAATGACCGTCGGATGAATGGTCCCTCCGACCACGGTGTTCAACGCGCCGAGACCGACGTTATCGCCGATCACCACTCCACCGACATGTGGCAGCGGGTGCGGCTTCCCTCCCTCATCGCGGAATATACCGAAGCCGGGTTGGCCGATGACCGTGCCAGACTTTATAACGCAATTTCGCCCGATCCTGACGCGCGGCCCGATGGTCACATTCGGATAGATGTATGTACCGGCGCCAATCTCGCTGCCGGCGCCGACCGTGACGCCGTAGGAGATCCTGGCGCTGGGATCGATCTGAGCAGACTTTTCGATCGCCTCAAGCTGCGGCGCGCGCTCGTAATCGAACAGCGCGCGCACGAGCGTGGCGAACAAGAGGCGCGGATGCGGTGTGACCACATGCGGCTGACGCAGGCAGCTCTGGTAGTCGGCGGTCGCGATCACCAACAGGCTCTCGGCCGCGGCGCCCGCTAGCGTCTGCACCAGGCGCTCGTCGAACCGATCGATGAAGGCGATGCAATGCGAGGCCGGGCGGCCGGGCGTCGTGACGCCGTCGACATAGTCGAAAGCCTCCGGCTGCCTGACCGGGGTGCGGCAGATGTCCTCGACCTCGCGCAGCCCGAACCGTTTGGCGGCGCGGGTACCCATTCGGCTTTGTTCTGATGCCGCGGTCATGTCATTTCCGTGCTAAGATCGCCGCGATCTTCTGCGCGGCGCGGCCGTCACCGTAGAGGTCGCGCGCTGCGGCCGGCGGCGGCGATGCCGCATGCACCAGCGTAGGCAGGTCCTTCGGCGCGACGCCGGCCAGGCAGTTGCCGCCAAGCGTCACCGTTTCGGTCCATTCGGTCTCGTCGCGCAGGGTGATACAGGGGACGCCGAGGATGAAGGCTTCCTTCTGCACACCGCCGGAATCAGTGACCACTGCGCGCGCATTGGCGATCGCGTTGGTAAAGTCACGATAGCCCATCGGCTCGATCGCGTGCAGGTCCGGCGCGCCGGCGAGCCGTTGCGAGAGCCCGTATTTCTCCAGCACCACCCGCGTGCGCGGATGCAGCGGCAGGATTACCGGGATCTTTCGCGACACCGCGATCAGTTGCGACAAAAGATTGTCCAGAATCGCCCGGTCGTCAGTCGCCTCCGCGCGGTGTAAGGTGGCAAGCACATATTGGTCGCGGCCGAGGCTCGCCACCAGATCGTGCCGGATGGCGGCGTCGGTGAACATGCGCAGCGCGTCAACCATCACGTCGCCGACTTGGGCCACGCGCCGACGCAACGGCGGCGCGGTGTCGACGATGCCCTCGTTGCGCAGATTCTCGACCGCCACGTCCGAGGGGCAGAACAGCACGCTCGCGAGATGATCGGTGAGCACGCGGTTGATTTCTTCCGGCATCGTGCGCCGGTACGAACGCAGCCCAGCCTCAACGTGGATGATGGGGATACCGAGTTTGGCGGCGGCGAGCGCGCCGGCAAGCGTCGAGTTGGTGTCGCCGAACACCAGCGCCTGATCCGGTCGCTCCTCCACCAGCACATCCTCAACCCCCTTGAGCATGCGGCCGGTCATGTCGGCGTGCGAGCCGCTGCCGACGCGGAGCTCATGGGTCGGCCGGCGCATGCCCAGCTCCTCGAAAAAGACAGCCGACATCGCCGTGTCGTAATGCTGGCCGGTGTCGACCACGCATTCCACGATGCCCGCCGCAGCCAGAGCGTGCGATACAGGCGCGAGCTTGATGAACTGCGGGCGCGCGCCGACGATCGTGACGATCTTCACGCGCTGATCCGCTTGCCGGTCAAGGTTTCGTAGAGCCGATGCTCTGCGGCGACGCAGGCCTCCGGCGCGTAGTCGCGCCCGTAGGCGGCCAATAAGCGCTCGCCCATCGCGCGCGCCTCCTGCGGCGACGACAGCAGCCGCACGATCGCCGCGCGCCAGGCCTCCGCGCTTTCGGGCGCAACAAGCAGGCCGGTCTTCCCGTCCTGCACCAACTCTTCGTGCCATTCGACCGAGCTAGTAACGACCGGTTTTCCGAGGCTCGCCGCTTCCAGAAGCACAAAGCCGGACATCGGAATCACCACCGCGGCCGCGCGCCGCACCGGCGCGGCCACTATCGGGGGCGGCCGCCCGCCCGGCAGCCGCACTTCAGATCGATCCTTGAAACGATCGAGCGCCTCCACGCGCAACGGCCCGTCGCCGGCGAAGCAGAACACGACCGGCCGCCCGTCCGGCAAGACGAGCGGCGCCTTGGCAAGCATCTGGAACAAAACATCGGAATACTTATACCGGTTTATGAAGCCTACGATCGGAACGATGGCCGCATCCGTAGGCAAGCCGAGCGGCGCCAACAAAACGGCGTCGTCAGATCCGGTGGCGTTCACCGGCTCCGATTGCCAGGGAATGACGACACACCGCGCCGCCGCGCGCCGCACCCCGACGATCGATTCGACATAAGCCTGAGTGAACCTGTTGGGCACGATAACCCGATTGGCCAGCAGAAGGACGAGCTTCTCCATGCCGTAGGAGAGAAAGCGGCTGTTGTAGTAGAAGGTGTTGTTGCGCTCCTGCGGCATGCGGTTGTCGCCGCCGAGCGAAACCACGAATGGAATGCCGCGCAGCCGCGCAGCCAGGCCGCCGACCAGGCTACCCAGATAAGGCAGCCGACCGCGCACAATATCGATACGCTCACGACCGAACAGCCGCCAGAGCATGGCAAGCGTGCACACAAACTTGAGCGGCGACAGACCGGACAAGGGATGCACGACAAGTTCGATGCGGTGCTCGCGCAGCGCCGGCGAGATCGACAGGTCACGCGCATGCGGGCTGAAGTGGATCACGCGGTCATAAGCGTCGCCGGGATTGTAGGTCTGCGGCACCGAACTGAACACGCCCTTCGCCTGCAGGTCGACGAGGCTCGAATCCATGAAGTTGGCGACGATCATTGAGCCGACACCGACATGGCCGGAAGCGGCTGCCCGTGGGCGGCGGCTTCAAGGCGGAGCAATGCGAAAGGCCCGGCGCGCTCGACGACCTGCCGCTCGTCGAGGCGCAGATCCTGCGGCGCGGCGTAACGGGTATCAAGCAGCAGATAGTTCAAATTGGCCTCGGCAGCATAATCGCCGATGGAACGGCGGAGCACCGGGTAAAATTCCGCGAGCTTTTCGTCGAAAACCTGCGCGTGCGTGCCCCAGTAGATCGGCTGGCGTGTGACATAGGCGACGAAATCGCAGAGCTGATACGGCAATGCCATGATCCGCGCGGCGGGGTCGGCCGCGACGCGCTCCAGCAGGCGTTCAAGCTCCGACGTATGCTGGCTGGGCGCGCCGTCGTCGCGCCACAGCAGGAGCGTCACCAGCCAGTACTGGCGCAACGTCAGCGCCGCCGCAATGAACGCGGCAGCCAGCATGAGCGGCATAGGCGTATGCGCCAACATGTCGGCGCACAGCACCAGCGAGGGCAGCAGCGCGAACTTGACGTACTGGCGGCCGAGCCCGATGCCGCGCAGCGCCGGCCAGAAATGAACGACTGCCGCTGTGAGATAGACCGCGCCGATCCAGGCCAGCAGCATCACCTCAAACGGGCCGACGGAGGCCCAATCCGTGAGCGAGACCAGCACCGGAATGACGAAATAATTCTGATGCAAGGTCTCCTTGGCGAACTTGAGCGGCGCACCGTTCGGCCAGGCGCCGTAGAAATCGGCGCGCGTGCGGCCGTCTCCATAAAGCGGCGACTGCTTCACCGCATGCGCGCCGAGCAGCGGCCAATGGCGGGCCCAGAAGCGCACGATAACGATGTGGCCGCGGATCACTTCGCGGAAGCCGCTCGGCCAGACTAGGAAAGCGGCGGCATACATCGCCGGTAGAAGCGCCAGCCACATCCATTCCCCGGTCACAAGCGCCAGCACAGGCAAGGCGAACCAGGCCTGTTGCGCGGACAGCTTGTGCGCGTAGATCAGGATGACCCCGCTGCCGACCGCCAAAGGCATCCAGCGCCAGTCGAGGCTCGCAAGGTAGCCGGAGAACATCAAGAGGTTCATCACCAGCAGGCCGAGCGGGCGCGTGCTCAGCGTCGCGAACTCCTGCAGCAGCCCCGCCACCATGGCGTAGGCGATCACCGCGGCCGCGCCGAACCACGCATTGGCGACGGCGGTCGCGATGACGAACAGAAGCGCGGCGTTGGCGAGGTCGACGAGCTGATTGAACAGCCAGAAGCGCCGCTGCAGCCAGTCCTGCGGGACGATGGCGCACAGAACGAAGAACAGCGGCGGGTACCATTGCGCCGCGTCTTCGAGCAAAAACAGACCTTCGACGCGCGGCGGCAGCCGCCGCTCGCGCCGCACATATTCGGCGCACAGCAGGATGTTGTAGGCGTCACACCCACGGAACCGCGACGGCCAGATCGGATATAGCCGCAAGAACAGGAATGCGGTGGCGCCGAGAGCGGCCGCCGACGCGACCTCCAGCAGCCCCTGCCAGGACGCCGTCATCAGTTCCCCCGGCCCTCGGCAAAGGCGACAAAGCGCGCCAGCACCTCGGGTTTGTCACCCAGTTGGAGAGCCTCCGGCCCGCCGTACGCAATGAGCTTGGCGATCATGCCGCGGATGGTTTCGCGGGTGGCGCCCACGCCGCACATGTATGTCGCGCACTCCGGCGCGAAGAACCATTCCGTCGGCGCCTCCCCGCGCACCAGTGTCAGGAAGCGGCCGGCGACGGAGCGCGGCGTGGCATAGTTGTCGGCGAAAGTCTTGGCCTTGGCGCCAAGCTCGCGGCGCAGAGCCTCGTCGCCGACGAGCCTTTCGATCGCTGCTTCGATCTGCTCGGCCTCCACGAGATAGGTCGGCACCACGTATTGCGGCAGCACCAGCCGGTCAAGCAGGTCGCGGCCATAGGCGCCGACGACGGCCGGACGTCCGACCATGCAGGCTTCGAGCGAGAACATCGCGCCGTGCATATCACTGAACAGCTCGTCGACGACGATGTCGCTCTTGGACAGTTCGGTCATAACCTGCCTGTTGGGAACACCGGTCAGCTCCACGTAGTCGATCTCGTGGCCGCGCTCGCGCAAGGCCGCGACGGCCCTTCTGATCAGCGCCGTCCCTTTGATTTCCGGCGCCGACGGCGCGTGTAAGATGCGGATGGGCTCCGCCTGGCGCGTTGCCGACAGTTCGAGGCCCTGCACTTTCGAATCATCGACCGGGTTGCCGATCATCTCGTAAATGCAGATCGGCCGCTCGTGCAAATGGCACGCCAACGGATTGTCGACGACATAACTGGCATAACGCGCGACGCGCGACAGATTTTCTTTGGTAGCGCGCGTCCGCTCGGCCAGCCAAGCCGGCGAAAAATCAACATAGCCGCCGTTGATGTATGGCGGACGCGACTCGCTACCGTGGTAGACGAAAACGACCGTCCGGCCGAGCAGACGGTAGAGTTTCAGGTCGAGATTCCACGGCAGCAGCGTCAATCCCGATTTGAGCGCGACGACGTCATGGCAAAAGGCGATCCACAGGACCATCGCCCATAACGCTGTCAGCAGACGCGCGGTGTAGAGATAGCGCCGCGGATCCCAGCGCGGCAGGTCGCGCGTTCCTTCGAATTGCCGCAGCGCGTCCAGATAATTGTCGATCCGCGGATGACTGGCGTTGCGCGTCGCGTAGCCGTAGCGGTTGTCGCCGACGTCGAGGAAATGCGCGGTCAGGCCCAGCTCGCGCAGGCCGCGCGCGAGCCCGCCATAATAGCCGCAAATCTCCAACGGCCCCAGGAAGATGCGAGGATAGCGCAACGGCGCGTTCTCAGGCGATCAGCCGCGCGACGCCTTGGTATGGGTGGTCTGACCCATCGCCATCGGGAAACAAAACTTGATGTAAAAGCTTTCCGGCACGCGACCGGTCTTGGTCAGCAGATAGAAGAGCGGGCGCAGCCGCTCGAAGGTCGGCTTGTAGGTGGGGTATTCACGCCAATTGTGTTGCGGCGCCGTCATCACCTGCTCGAACTGCTCGTCGGTGAAGCCGAAGCGTTTCTTGACCAGCGCCAGGATCTCGTCGGCGAGCTCTGGGGGCTGGTCGAGCATTTCCAGGGCTTCGGCGCGCGCCAACTGCTTGGAGCGCACCAGCGCGGCGTGGCCGAGCAGCCGGTAGTCTGAGTTGAAACGCTGCGGCAAATAATAGGAATGGTAGAAGGCCGTCAGGCGGTTCTCGAGGTGATGGCCGCCGTACCACTGCCATCCGTAGCGGTCGCTCAGCATCTGGCGGGCAGCGTTCTTGTCGTAGTCCATGTAATAGAGCGGCCGCACCCGGCGGATCGCGCGCACCGTGGTCCAGCGTAGGAAGCGTTGCAGCGTCATGTTCGGAAACGTCTTCATCGGCAGGCGCCCGAACTGGCGATGCACCGAGGCGGTGAGCTTGCCGTCCATGTAGAGCCAGCCGAGCGGCGAGATGCCTTCGGTGCGGAAGGAATGGCCTTCGACGATGTATTTGATGCCGAATTTCTCAGCCGCCATGTACATCGTCGAAGCGAGCCCGATATCGGTGACGCCTTCGGCATCCTTGAGGCCGGCGAGCAGGAAGGAGCGGTAGATGTCGTCGAACTCCTTGTTGTCGACGACGTGGGTGTAAAGCTCGACGCCGAGCTTGCCGAGCACCTTGTAGATGTTCTGCGTGGCGGTCGGCGAATTCCAGGTGTTGTCGAAGTGTACTGCGAGAGGGCGCAGTCCGTGCTCGACCATCTGATGCAGCAGGTAGGACGAGTCGCAGCCGCCGCTGACGCCGACGACGCAATCGAACTTCTTGCCCTCGCCGCTGCGCTTGATGTCGGCCAGCAGCGCATCGAGCTTGCGCGCGCCTTCCTCGCCGGTCGGGTATTGAAGCTCGAGCGAATCGTGCAGATGGCAATAGTTGCAGACGCCGCCCTGGTCGAAAGTGATGTCGGGCACCGTCTCGTCGTAGACGCAGCGCGAGCAGATCCGGATATTGCGATCGCGGTAACGCAGCATGTCAGTGGCCTATCAGAATGCTCTCGAGCTCGCGACGCTCGGGGAAATTGACCAGCACCGCGCGGCTTTCGCCCTGCTGCACGAAGAGGCTGCCGGCCGCCGTCGCGGAGGCACCAGCCTTGAGAATGGGATCGGCGATCTCGGCGCGGCTGCCGGCCCCGCCGCAGGCGACGACCGGCACGTCCACGGCGCACGTCACCTCGCCGATCAGCGGCAAATCGAAGCCACTGCGCTCCCCATCACGGTCCACGGCGTTGAGGAAGATTTCGCCCACGCCGGCGTCGGCGAGCTGCCGCGCGCGCATGGCCGGCACGACATTGAGACGGCGGCGCCCACTTTCCACCACGACGTCGTAGCCGCCGAACCGACGCTTCTGCGCATCGACCGCCGCCACGACGGCGGAGGAGCCGAACTCGCGGGCGGCGTCCGAGGCGAAGGCGAGATTGTCGGCCAGCACCGAGTTGAGCACGACCTTCTCGACGCCCGACAAGATGATCTTTTCGATCATGTCGAGACTTCGGATGCCGCCCCCATAGGTGAGCGGCACCCAGCAATGCTCGGCCAATTCCTGGATCAGCCCGAAATCCGGTGGCGTCCCGTTGACGCTGGCGCGGATGTCGAGCAGCACAATCTCGTCCACTTCGAAGCCGTTGAACAGACTGATGACGTTCAGCGGATCGCCGATATAGCTCGGCTTGCGGAAACGCCGCGTCTTGACCATGGCCCCTTCCATGACCAGCAGGCAGGGAATGACACGTGGAATAAGCATCGCTTCAGGAAGCCGTCGCGAAGCGGCGGTGATTCCAGCGCAGCGCCTTCGCGGTCAGGTCGTTGCCTTCCGCGTCGGCAACCTCCTCCAGCGCCAGCACGCCCCCGCCGCAGACAACGACCGGCTGAGGAATCTCGGGAATGATAGCCACCTGACCGGGGGCGCCGAGGATGACAGGCGCAGAGGCCAGCGCCTTCGCGCGCCAGATCGTGACATGGTCGTCGTCGAGGTTGGAATAGGCACCCGCATAGGGGCGGCTGCTGGCGCGCACGATGAGCTCGATCTGCTCCGCGGACTGCGTCCAATCAATCGCGCTGTCGCTCGGCCGGCGCTGCAGGCCATAGGTGGCGGCGCCAGTCTGTGGCACCGGTTTGAGCGTGCCGCTCATGATCTTCGGCATGGCCTCGCGGATCAAAGCACGGCTCGCTTGGCGGCTGCGCTCGACCACGTCAGCGATGTAGTCGGTCGGGTGAATAGGAAATCGCTGCTGACCGAAGATCGGGCCGCTGTCGACGCCATCGTCGAACAGAAAGAGCGTGACGGCGGTCTCACGCTCGCCCGACAGCATCGCCCAGTTCAGCGGCGCGCCACCGCGCAGTTTGGGTAGCAGCGAGGCGTGCAGGCCCGCACAGCCGGCCGGAAAAAGCGCGCGCGTGGACGGCATCACAAGGTGATACCAGCCGGCGACCAGCCCGAAATCCGGCTTCTGCTCTTCGAGAAAACTTTCCATCGCGGCACGGTTGCCGAGATAGGTGAAAGACGGGATCTTGAGCTTGACGGCGACCGAGCTGAGGTCCTCGTAGCGCTTGTTGTCGACGCCATTCTTTTCGTAGCTGATAGCGAACTTCTCAGGCCCGGTCACGATCGCGCAGATCTCGCAGCCGATCTCGCGCAGGACATCGAGCATCGTCCGAGTGAGGTCGGTCATTCCGAAGAGTGCGACGCGCATTATGGCTGAAATCCGATGGCGGGACCGCAAGCGTTCAAATTTCGGGCAGCGCCAGCGTTTCCGTGTTGAACGTGTGCCGGTTGATCTCGAAAGAGATCGGCTTCTTCCGCGTCATGGTCGGCAGCCCGTAGCCCGAGCAGAGCTTGCAGATATCGACCTTGCCCTGGTCGGTGAGGATGCGGCGACGGAAGGCGCGCGCCTTCTCGCCGTTGAAGACGCGCATCACGCCGTCCTCGAACACATTGCCGAGCACATGCTTGCCGTTGGGGTCGCGGCAGCAGGGCACCGCATCGCCGTTCCAGTTGATCTGCATCGAATTCCAGATCCAGACGCACTCGTTGTGCGGCAACACTTTCGGCGTCAGCACGCCTTTGTCGAAGGCGTCCTTGCTGTAGTACCAATACTTTTCGTCCTTCGGCATGTAGGCGTATGCCTCGAGCATGTTGCGCACGCACGGGTCGATGACGTTGGCCACGTCGGCGCCAATCTCCTTCGCCCACTTCAGAAACTCGGGCACCTCGTGCTCATTGTGCCGCATCACGATGAAGCCGACCTCGATTTGGACGTTTGATTGTGGATTTTTGCGCCGTTCTTCGATCAGCTCGTACAGATTCTTCTGCGCTTTGGCGAGACTCGATGCGACCCGATAACGCTGATGCGTCTCTTCGGTCATGCCGCCGAGTTGGAAGCTGATCTTGTTTATGTCGGAATAGATCACGCCCTTGGCGTCGACGAAATCGCCGTTGGTGCAGGTCTCGACATAGATGTCCTTGGCTCGCGTATAGCGGATCATGTCGTAGGCGTGCTTGTTGAGGAACGGCTCGCCCATGAAATAGAACAGCAGCGAATTGGTGCTTTTCCCAACCCGGTCGATGAAGGTCTCGTAGGCCTTCTTGTCGAGCATGCCCTTGCGGCGGAACATCTCATTCTTGCCGGTTTCGCACACCGGGCACTTGGCGTTGCAGCCGTTGGTCGGCTCGATCGCGATGTGGACCGGCGGCAGCAAGGGGCCGACAAGGCGATAATTCGCCATCGCCGTGTTCCAGACGAACGACGGCCAACCTTTGGCGCCCGAATTGGCGATCCGGTAGGCTGTCCGCACTTTGCTCACAATGCCCATATCGATCCTTACGCCGTCAACGCGGCCAATCGGTGTGATTCATCAAGACGACGCTGAGCACGCGCGCGAACAGGTCGTCGACGTCGTCGCGGCTCTTGAGACCCATGAACGCCTCGCGGTGCAACAACGCCGGCGTGCCGTCGCGCCTGGCGATGCGCACTTCGACGCTACCGCTGACGCCGATGCCCGGCGCTTCGGCGGTGTCTTCCGAGAGTGTCACTATCGGCCCGGCGCGCTGGCCGAAGCTGTCCTGCGCAATGCGCGCCACGACCATGTCGAGATAGGCGCGAATGCCGGTGGCGACCGGCGCGGCAGCGGCGCCGCTTCTCACATTGTCGTCGAACACCAGCTGCGGCTCCATGTTGTCGAACACAACCTTGCCGATTCGGCGGGCGGGCGTTCCGCCAACGATCGTCTGTGGCGGCACGTCGTCCTTAACCAGGCTGTTGGCCGATATCACACTGCACGTGCCGATGCTGACGCCGGCGGCAATGATGACCTGGCTGCCGACGTAGCAGCGGTCGCCGATCGACACCGCTGCCTTGCGATAGGGTGAATGCCCGCCGCTCAAGGCCCATTTGACGGTATCGTGCGTATAGATATGGGTGCCGGCAGAAATCGAGCAATAGGCACCGATGGTCAACGGCCCACCCGAGCCGTCCAGCAGGACGTAGGGGCCTATCCAGCTGCGCTCCCCCACCCGCACATCGCCGTAGACGATGGCGCTGTTGTAGATGCTGGCGCCCTCGCCGAAGCCGAGCTTGCGCGCGCGCTCCCAGCGATCGAACATCGCATCCTGCAGCGGAAGGCTGCGCTGATGCTCCTCACGCAGCCATTCATCGCGCGCGGCGTAAGCCGCCTCGATCATGGCAGCGAAGGTGTTGTCCCCCGGCTGCCCGCCGCTCACAATTGCACCTCCAAAGCCGCGACATGCGCCTTGGCCAGGGCGACGAAGTTGGAGAACAGCTGGAAGCCGAACCGGTGGCTTTTCTCCGGATGGAATTGCACGCCGAACAGGAGCCCTTTGCGGATGCCGGAGGCGAATTCGACCCCGTAGGTCGTACGCGCGCCATAGTGCGCCGCGTCGGTCGGCGTGAAGTAGTAGGAATGATCGAAGTAGTAGCGCGGCGGCTGGTCGAGGCCCGCGAACAGGCTGCCGTCCTCCGGCTTCACCAGATTCCAGCCCATGTGCGGGACCCGCAGGCGTTTTTCGCCGCCCGAGGCCGGGTCGAAACGCTTCACGCTGCCGCCGATCCAGCCAAAGCCCGGCTCGTCCCCCTCCTCGCTGTAGTCGCCCATCAGCTGCATCCCGAGACAGATGCCGATCATGGGGGTCGTTCCGCCCCGTGCCTTGGCGTCGAGCGCGTCCCGCAGTCCGGTCTCGCGGAAGCGCCGGATGGCGGCATCGTAGCTGCCGACGCCCGGCACGATGATGGCACCAGCCTGCTCGACCTCCTTCGGCCGGTCGGAGATGAGGCACTCGACCCCCAGCCGCTTGAGCATGTTCGCGACCGAGCGAACGTTGCCCACGCCGGAATTGACGATGACGAGCTTCATTGCCGCGACGTTACGCGCGCGCGCGACGGCAGTGCGATCCGCGCGGCACGCGAGAGGAATTGTTCGCACCAGGACGCGAGATAAATCAGCGACCAGATCAGCAGCCGGCGGTTCTCACGGCCTTCCAGATGGTCCTGGATCAGCAACGAAACGGCGCCGTAATCAAGATAGTCGTACAGCTTCGCCTTCGGATTGAGCAGCACGCGCTTGACGTATTCGATGCTCTGGCCGCGGAACCAACTCGCGTCCGGCGCCGAGAAGCCCTGCTTCACGCCGCCAGCGATGTCGCCGGGTACGTAGCGCGCCAGCACGTCGCGCAGGATCAGCTTGCCGTCCTGCGAGCGCTGCGAATAGATGCTGGTCTTCGGGCCCGGCTCGTTCTCGTCGAGGCGCGCGACATCGCCCAGGTTGGCGAGCTTGAATTCGAGCGGCAGCGCCATGGCGAAGTCGACAAGGTCGTTATCGAGGAACGGCACGCGCGCCTCGAGCGAGTGCGCCATCGAAAGCTTGTCCTCGACCAGCAGGAGGCCATGCAGGAAGGTCTTCGCCTCGAAATAGAGCGAGTGGTTGATGTAGTCCTTCGGGCCCTTCAGCCGGTTGTCGTGGCTGCCGAACACGCCCTTGAATATCTCGAACGCGTCGACCGAATGACGGCCTTTCATCGGCGCCACCACGTTACCGAAGGCCTGCGCGGGGACCAGACGCTGCCAGAATTGAAAGTACTTGCCGGCGTAGTCGTCGAAACCAACGTTCTGCGCGGCGCGATAGTAGCGCCAGGGATAGCCTGCGAACAATTCGTCGCCACCGGCGCCGGACAACACCACCTTGTCGAACTTGCCCGCCAGCTTCGCTGCGTAATAATTGGGATAAGACTGTCCGACGCGCGGCTCCTCCAGGTGCCAGACCAGATCGTCGATGGCGCGCTCCATATCGCCCGACTTCAGCACCATTTCGTAGTGCTCGGTCTGACAGATCGCCGACATGCGCTCCGCCTTCGCGCGTTCGTCGTAGGCGAGCTCAAGGCCGGAAACCGAGCTCATATCGAAGCCGATCGTGAACGTCCGCATCTGCGGAAGCTGCTGGCTGGCCACGGCCGCGATCGAGCCGGTGTCGAGTCCGCCGCTCAAATACGAAGCCACCGGCACGTCGCTGACGAGCTGCCGGCTCACCGCCTGAACGAACAGGCGGTCCACCTCGTCGCGCAAGGCGGTCACGTCGCCCGGGCGTCCGTCGTCGCCGAACTGGAAATCCCAATAGCGTTTCGGCTCACCCGGCCTTCCGGCGAGCGGCACGGCAAACGTGCAGGCTGGCGGCAGCGTGCGCACATTCTTGAACAGAGTGCGCTCGGACAGAAAGTTCTGGAACGTCATGTACTCGACAAGGCCGTCGCAATCCATGTCGACGGAAAACGCCGGATGTGCCATGAAGGCCTTGATCTCGGAGGCGAACAGCAGCGCATTGCCAACCACTGCGTAGTACAGCGGCTTGACCCCGTAGCGGTCGCGCACCAGCACCAATTGCCGCCGGCGCCGGTCGAGAATGGCGAAGGCGAACATGCCGTTCAGCCGCGGCACGCAAGCCTCGCCCCATTGGGCATAGGCGGCGAGCAGAACCTCGGTGTCCGATTCGGAATGGAACGAATGGCCGAGCGCTTCCAGCTCGAGGCGCAATTCGCGGAAGTTATAGATCTCACCGTTGTACGTGATAACGAAATCGCCCCGGCGCGTGGCCATGGGCTGATGGCCGAGCGGCGACAGGTCGATGACCGAGAGACGCCGGTGGCCAAGCGCGATCGGGCCGTCGACGAACTGTCCGGAGTCGTCCGGCCCGCGGTGCGCCAAGGCTTCGGACATCGCCTGCACGATCACCGCCGAGGCGGGCCGCCCGTCGAAGTTCACGAAACCGGCGATGCCGCACATTGCGAGATTATCCTTCGGCGCGCCTGGCAATGACGGTGATCCCGGATTCCTGGATCACTTCCCGCTCGATCGTGAAGTCGGCCGCGGCGCACCAGCCGCGCACGTCCTGCTCGGTATGGCGGTGGGCATTCAAGGGCGCGAACCAGTCGAAATTCACATGCGCCATTTCATCGAGCGTTAGGTCGTCGCGATACACCGCCTTGGCGACGTTCCAGTAGAAGAACCGCTGAATGTCGTACGTGCCCGCCTTGATGCCGAGCAGATCGACGTCCTCTTCGACCGTGATGTCCACCTTGAGCTTGCCGAGTGCGATGCCCAGCTTGGTCAGCGGCACGATCGCGTCCCACGCCTTCTCCGGCGGCAGCGCGCGCAGCTTCGCACGTACATAGTCGTCGGTGAACTCGCGGATCGGTCCCTTCTTGCGATAGACGTAGAAAAGGAAATGGCCGCCCGGCTTCACCAGCTTCGCGACCGTGTGAAACGCTTTCTCGGTCGAATCGGTGTGGTGGAGCACCCCTTCCGAGAACACGACGTCGCAGCTTGCCGCGCGGAACGGTAGCGCGTTAAGATCGCATTGCAGGAATTCGCCGTTCCATCCTTCATCTCGGAATTTCTCGGCGGCCACATCCAGCGCATTCGAGATGTCGGTGCCGACATAACGGAGGGTCTTCAGCCGCTCGCCGAAAAGCTCGCCGGCGCTCAGGGCGGCGCCGCAGCCCACATCGAGAACCAGCACGCCATCCTTCAGCCAGGGCATCTCGTCCGGCTTGCCGTAGCGCTCGTAGAGCCAGGTCCGCATCACGGACCGCGCGTTCTCGCTGTCGAAAGTGCCGCGCCGGTTCCACTTGTAACCGAACACGTCCGCGGTCTGACTCTGCGTCGGCGAGACGAACTCCTCGGCACGCAGGATGCCGTCGCGTACCACGAACTGGCGGCCAGCCAACGTGAAGCTGCCGGACACGGGGACGTCGGCGCCCATTAGCTCCGACAGCACCGGAAACGCCGGACGGTCCAACACGGCGCTAGGCGCAATCTCCGTGGCCATCGTCATCCGATCTGCCGCAGGCAATCGATCACATAGTCGTAATCGTCTTGCACCATGCGATTGTGCAGCGGGATCGCCATCGTGTTCTGCTGACAATCGAGTGCGCCGGGAAGATCGCCAACGCGATAACCGAAGCGTTCTTTGTAATAGCCGAGCGTGTGTACGGCGTGTGTTCCCGGGCGCGTGGCAACCCCCTGCTTCTCCAGCGCGGACATGATCTCGTCGCGCGGCAGCGGCGCGACCTTAGGGTCGACATAGGTGACATAGGCTTGCCAGGCGTGGCGGCCGTCGTTCGGCGCCACCGGGTGGCGCAGCCAGGCGACGTCGGCGAGGCGCTCGCGGTAATAACGGGCCCAACGGTCGCGCTCCTCAATGAAGCGGTCGAGCTTGGTGAGCTGCACCGAGCCGATCGCCGCCTGGATGTCGGTCATCCGGTAGTTGAAGCCGAGCTCGTCGAAAGACGCCATCAGGTAAGGCTGCGGCCCATGGTGCCGCTGCTCCTCGGAGATCGAAGCGCCATGGTTGCGAAGTACGTTCGCCCGCTCAGCCAAAGCCTTGTCGTTCGTCGTCATCATCCCGCCCTCGCCGGTCGTCACCGACTTGCGCGGATGGAAGGAGAAGCACCCGGCGTCACCAAGGCTGCCGGCCGGCGTCCCCTTATAGGCCGCGCCGGCGGCGCAGGCCGCGTCCTCGACAATCTTGATGCCCGGCGGCAGCACGGCGCGGATCGCATCCATGTCGGCGCAGAGGCCGAACAAGTGCACAGGGATCACGGCCTTGGTCTGTGCGCTCAGTTTCGAGGCAAGTGACTGCGGATCGATGTTGAACGTGCGCGGATCGACATCGCACAGCACGGGCGTCGCGCCGCAATAGAGCACGGCATTGGCAGTCGCTACCCAGGTGAACGACGGAACAACCACTTCGTCGCCGCGGCCGACGCCGAGCGCCACGAGAGCAAGATGCAAGGCGGTGGTGCAACTCGTGGTCGCCAGCGCGTGGTCGACCTTGTGGCGCTGGGCGAACTCGCGCTCAAAGGCCGCCACCTTCGGCCCCTGCGTCAGCCAGCCTGAGAGCAGCGGTTCGCGCACCGCCTGCCATTCGTCGTCGCCTGTTGCGGGCAGTGCGATATGAACGCGCCGTGCCGGTCTCGTGTCCATGCTGGTCTCTCTTTACCCCATCGCCTTGTAACGATCGCGCCGCGCCGCCGTCAGCTTGCGCTGCGGGCGCGCCGCTGCGCCACTTCTTCCTTGTGCGCGCGACGCCACGCGATAAGCCGCTGAAGGCCGTCGTCGAGCGGAATGTCGGCGCTGAAGCCGATTTCCTCCTGCGCCCGCTTGGCCGATCCGATGCGGTTGCGCACGAGCGTCGCCTGGCTGCGCGGCGCATATTTGATCGCCTGGTTGGAGCCGGTCAGCATCAGAAGCTTCTCCGCGATCTCCTTCAGCGAGGTGCGCTTCCCCGTGCCCACGTTGTAGAAGCGGTCGTTGGCGACGGCGCTCATCGCGCAGATATTCGCCTTGGCGCAATCTTCGACCGCGACGAAGTCGAAAGCTTCCGAGCCGTCGCCGAGAATGGTTGGGCCCTCGCCGCGGTCGATGGCGTCCAGCATCTTCATGATCACGGCGATATAAGCGCCCTGGTAGTCCTGCCGGGGGCCATAGACGTTCATGTAGCGCAGCCCGACATATTCCAGACCGTAACGGTGGTGGAACGCGCGCAGCATCGCTTCGCCGCAGATCTTCGTCGCGCCGTAGAAGTTCTTGTTGTTGAACGGATGGTCCTCGGTCATCGGCTCTTCAACCGCGTCGCCGTAGACCGAGGCCGAGGACGAATAGACCAGCCGCTTCACCTTGCGGGCGATGCAGGCCTCCATGACGTTGAACGTGCCGCGCACATTCACGTCGAAGGCCGAGCGCGGGAATTCATGGCATTGGAGGAGCCACAAGGCCGCGAAGTGGAAGACCCCGTCGGCGCCGTCGAGCGCGGCTGACAGAATGTCCGTCTGCGTGATGTCGCCGCCGGCTTCAAAGATCTTGACGCGCGGGTCGCGCATCGCGCCGGCGAGGTTCTCGTGCGTGCCGCGCAGGAAATTGTCGTAGATCACGATTTCCTTCACGTCCTCGCGCACGAGCCGATCGACCGTGTGCGAGCCGATCAGGCCCGCGCCGCCGATTACCACGAATTTCCTGCCTCTAATGTCCATAATCTGTTCAACCGATCTTTTCCAGTTGTCCGTCTCTCGTGCGATACTTCGTCCCGTCGCGCGGGCAGATGAGATCGGGGCCGAGCCGCTCGCCGGCCTCACTCATCCAACCGATCTGTTTCATCGGAACGCCCGCCACCAGGGCGTAATCGGCGACATCCTTGGTCACAACCGCGCCGGCCGCCACGAAGGCGAAGCGCCCGACGGTGTGACCGCAGACGATCGTGGCGTTGGCGCCGATCGTGGCGCCGCGCTTGACCGTGGTGGTCTTGAATTCCGACTTACGCGAAACATGTGCGCGCGGATTGGTCACGTTGGTGAAGACACAGCTCGGCCCGCAGAAGACGTCGTCTTCCAGGACGACGCCCTCATAGAGCGAGACGTTGTTCTGGATCTTGCAGCCGTCGCCCACGCGCGCGCGCGGTCCGATCATCACGTTCTGCCCGATCGAGCAATTACGGCCGATAGCGACTTCGCCAAGCACATGCGAGAAGTGCCAGATGACCGTGCCCTCCCCGATCGTGACCGGGTCATCCACGTAGGCGCTTTCATGAATCCGGACCCCGGGGAAACGGGCGTCCTGCTTGAGTAAGGTTCCACTCACGTCGCCACCTCTTTCACAAACGGGTGGCGTTCGCCCGCGCGCAGTTCGATCGGGCGGCTGCGGAATTCGGACACGATCTCGATCGAAGGGCGCACCTCGGAGAGGCCGAAGCCGCGGCCGGCGAGAATTTCCTCGTAGCTTTTGATGTGCAGGTCGGTGAAGCCGTCGGAGAACTCGATCTCCTCGCCGTCGAGCATTATGGAACGGTAGGTCGTCTTAGTGTCGCGGATGTTCTCCGGCAGATCGTTGCGGTCGACCGAGAGAAACCAGCGAATCTTGGCCCGGCCGCATTCGAGGTAGCCCGCCGCGCGCGATTCGCTGCGCAGATGGACCACGTTGCGCTGCGTCGGACCGAACACGTAGGCGAGCATGTCGAAGAAGTGGACGCCGATATTCGTCGCGATGCCGCCGGACTTCGCGTCCTCGCCCTTCCACGACGTGTGATACCAGCGCCCGCGCGAGGTGATGTAGGTCAGGTCGAGCACGAATTCGTTCTGACCGGAGGACTCGACGCGCTGCTTGAGGGCCTGGATGCTCGGGTGCAGGCGAAGCTGCAAGATCGTGGAGATCTTTCGCCCCGTCTCAGCCTCGATCTCGCTCAAGCCTTCGATGTTCCAGGGGTTGAGCACCAGCGGCTTCTCGCAAATGGGATCCGCATCGGAGCGCATAGCGAAGCGGCAGTGCGCATCGTGCAGGTAATTGGGCGAGCAGATCGACACGTAGTCGATCTTGTCGCCACGCCGGCGCAGCTTGTCGACATGGCGGTCGAACCGCTCGAACTCGACGAAGAAGGTGGCGTCGGGGAAGTAGCTGTCGATTACGCCGACCGAGTCGTTCGGATCGAACGCGACGCGCAGATCGCCGCCGACGGCTTTGATTGCGCGCATGTGGCGGGGGGCGATGTAGCCCGCAGCGCCGACGAGAGCAAAGGTGGCCATGGCGACGATGACTCAGCGGTTGTTGGAAATGGATTGCCGTAGGGCGTCCGCCGCAAGCGCGGCGCCGTCGGATGCGCGCGTCGGCTGCGGGGCCAGCACACGCAGCAGCGTGGGCACGAGCACGCGCTCGCGATCGAACCGGTCGGTCGCCGCATCGTAGGTGGCCTGGGCGGAGATGAGATCGGTGATCATAACGGCGTCATAGGGCTCCACGACCAAATCGTAGGACGCAACGACCGGACGCCCGAGGAACGACTGGATGGGCGCGCCCGGGTCGACCACCGCAACGATCTCGATGCCGCACTCGACCGCGCAGATGATGACGATCTCGGCGAGATCGGAACGCCCGGCGAGAACGATGCGTCGGAGCCCGTGCGCGGCGGCGCCTTGCAGCGCGGCCAGACAATCAGACTTGGCCTGCCGGAAGAAGCCGAAGGAGTGCGAGAGATATTCGACCGTCAGGCGCGACTTTTCGGCGAAACCTTGCGGCGTGAGATAGTAGACATAGCGGCGAGCCGGCGCTTCGCGAACCTTCACCAGGCCCTTCTTCACGCAGCGCTTGAGATAGGCGTTCACCAAGCCCAGCGCGATGCCGAGGTCAGACGCCAGCCGCCGTTGTGACTGCCCGGCGTCGCGTTCCAACGACTCGAGCAGACCCAACACGATCCGCGCATCGTTCACGTCTTCACCACGCATACTTCCGGGCATGATCAGCGTCTGGCCATTTCGTCGTCATACCGTCTTTTAGATGAGCGAGGCCGCAGAACGGCCCGTTGGATAGCTACCGCAGTTCGGGTGACCGGCTGGTCGCCCCGAACGTTGCCAGCCGCCGGCCGGATCAAGCAGAACCAGCGGAGCTGGTTAGGCCGCGACCACAGAAAGATCATCGACGACCACCCGCACCTTGCGGCCCAGGAGATCGAGCAGAACGGCCACGCGATCGCGGTCCGTCATGCCTTCATAGAGACCGAGGCAGGCGGCAAAGACGCCGTCAACGATGCGGACCCTTTCGCCACGGTCGAAACGGGGCGCGGGATCGAGTTGAACGATACCGTCTTCCTGTTCCCGCATCTTGAGTCCGGCGACGACCCCCTCCGGCACGAAGGCGGGTTTGTCGCCGTTGCACACCAAGCGCGACACGCCGAAGGTCGATTGGATCGAACGCCAGCGCTGGGTGTCGATGTCGAATTTCACGAAGAGATAACCGGGGAACAGCGGCGCCAGGACGCTTTCGATGCGCCGCGCGTGCCGACGCCGCTTCAGGAAGCGCGGCAGGTAGGGCTCGAAGCCCTGGCGGGCGAGATTGACGGCTGCCTTTCCCTCGGCATGCGGCTGCGCTTGCACCACATACCAACGGAGCTCCTGTTGCGTCATGAGGTCCCTAACCTCCCGTAGGCGGCCTTATAAGGCGTTCACGACTTGAACGTCAAGCCAGCCGTTCAATTCGTGAACATTATTAACAATCTGATGTTTAAGGTGATTTTTTGCTTGCCATCGGGCGAAAAGGCCCTGCCGGGGATTCGTTTGTCAGGGCCAAGACTTAGCGGAACTGCCGGTCCCGGGGGCCTTTGCAGCCCGGCCGTGCGGACAAAACGCCAGCGGCTGGGTCGCGGCCAGACCGCCCCCTGCTCTCCGGCACAGAGGAGAGTCCGGCCGACCGTCAGCGAAGTGGATCACGCCAGCCGCATCGCCGCGCCGTGCTACGGTCGCATACTCTTGTTCAAACGCTCGGTGGCCTGCGCGGGAGGGACGTGCCGCCGCAATTCCCACGCAATCGAACTTCGTCTGTTGCCGCTTGTCACGAGCAACGTCCGAGCGCGACGCGCTGCCTGGAATTGTCGGCGGCCATGCGATATGGATGCCCCATGCCTACCCCCTCGAAACATGTCGCCGTTCTGCTGCTGAGCGCCGCGCTCGGAGCCTGCACCACGACCAATACGGCCGAGCGCAGCTTTGTCGATCCGGGCAAGTACATGCTCTATTCCTGCAAGGACCTGCAGACCGCCATCGCGGGCGAGCGCAAGCGCGAGGCCGAGTTGCGCATGCTCATCGCGAAGGCGGAGGGCAGCCCGGGCGGCGCCGTCGTCGGCACAATGGTCTACCGCACCGAATACCTGCAGACGCGCGGCAACATTCTGGTCGCGCAGGACACGCTGCGCGACAAACGCTGCCCGTAAGAACGGCCGGCCGGCGCTACCGTACTGCCAGCGCCTGCTCTACCGCTTCGATCACCTGCCCCGCCGCCAGCGCGTCGAGGCACGCGCTATGGCTGTCGAGCCGCCGCTCGCAGCCTTCGAGCTGGCATGGCGTGCAGGGAAAGGCGTGCTGCACCAGCCAGACATTGCCGCGGCGCTGGATGCGCCCGCTCGCCGCCCAGGTCTCGCTCAAGCCGCCCTTCGGCCACGGCCCCCACAGGCGCGGGTCGGTCGGACCGTAGAGCGCGACCGTCGGGCAGCCGGCGGCGGCGGCCACATGCGTCACCGACGTGTCCGGTCCGACATAGACGCGCGCGCCGGCCAGCAGCCCGCTCAATTGCCGCCAGTCGAGCCGGCCGTCGAGCCGCGTGACCGACGCGCCTGCCCAGACCGCGTCGAGATAGCGTCGCTCGCCCGCGGCCGGGCCGCCGGTGGCGACGACGCGCAAGCCCCGCCCCGCCAGCGCCACGGCCAGCGCGCGCCAGCCTTCCGCAGTCCATTGCTTATAGCGGTACATCGGCGCGGCGTGGATGACGGCATAGTCGCCGGCCGGCATCTCTGCGATCGGCCGCGGGCTCGGCGAGACCAATTCGCCGACGCGCGCGAAGCCGAGCGCGTCGGCGAGCCGCAGCATCTCCTCGACGCGATGCACGCCACTGGCCGCAGGAATGCTGCGCGTGAGCAGCGCGCGCTTGATGCGCCCGCTCAGGCGTTCCTCCACCGGCGCGATGCGCACGCGGCCGGCGAGGATGGCGAAGCCCGTCGGCCGGTCGCCGGTCTGCGTCGAGACGGCAAGGTCGTAACGGCCCAATAGCCGCATCGCCAGCGCCGCGTTCCGCGCATGCGCGCGCGGCGCCATGGCGATCACGCGGTCGAGGTCGGGATTGCCGTCGAGGATGTCCGCCGTGTCGGCGAAGACCAGCGCCTCGATGCGCGCCTGCGGCCAGGCCCGCCGCAGGCTGCGGATCAGCGGCGTTGTCAGCAGCACGTCGCCGAGCCGCCGCAGCGCGATCACCAGGATGCGCGGCCTTTCGCCGAGGTCGATGCGGGCGGTCATCGCGGCGCCGGCTTTTCCGCGCGGCGCGCCAGCGCGACGCCGCCCGCCACGCCGACGCCGATCACGTAAATCCAGCCTTGCAGGAAGTCGAACAGATGCGAGTTGAACAGCGAGCCGACGACGTTCTGTACGACGATCACGAGCCCGACCCATTCGACCAGCGATGGACCGCGGAACAGGAGCAGATGCGCGATCCACATCGCCCATAGCACCGCCGCGCCGACGAGCCCGAGCTGAATTGCCACCGCGAAGGTCTGGTTGTGCGGGTTGGTGGTCGCGCCGGGATCGCCCGAGGCCTTGATGAAGAGGTCGTGGATCGAGCCGGTGCCGTGGCCGATGAGCGGCGCCTGTTTGATGAAGGCGATCGACTTCTGTGCGAACTCCAGCCGCTCGCCGGAAGAATTGCGGTCGTCGGGCTGATAGGTCTGCAGATCGGTCCAAATCGTCTCGACGCGCGTTTGCAGATAGGGCGAGGCAAACCAGCCGATCGCGCCGGCCGTGATCGCCACCGTCGCCACCAGCGCGATGCCGCGCGCGCTCAGGTGCCTGATGGCGAACAACCCGACCAGCACGACGAAGAGCACCAGAGCGGTGCGGCCTGTTGCCACGAACATGATGTTGACCAGCATGGCCAGCATGACCGCCGCCTGCGCTCCGGCCCAGGCCGACTGCCGCCGGGTGACGCGCTCATAGACGAGATACAACAGGCCGGCGATGCAGGTGACGAATAGCCCGCTCTGGCTCGCCGCATTACGCACCGGCACGCCGAACTCGCGCGAGAACTGCGGGAAACCCGGCCAGGCCGCGAGCATATACGAGTACGCGAGCAGCGCGACACAGGACAGCACATAGCCGCCGAACACCCATTCCGCGCGCCGCGACGTGCGGAACTGGACGAATAGCAGCGGGATGGCGAGCAGCTTGAGGAAGGAGTCGAAGCCCCTCCAGCGCTCCTGCAGCGATACGTCCGCCCACAGCGTGCCGGCAAGCCCGAGCAGCAGGAGCAGCACCGGCAACCCGCCGGCCGGCGTCAGCAGCATGCGGCGTACATCCTGCCAGCGAAGCGTCGGCAAAAGCGCGAGCAGCCAGAGTACCATCAGGATCGAAACGGCCGAGGTCGACCACGGCAGCGCGACCGCGGTCGCGATCAGCAGCCCTTCGGCGATGCGGCTCAGTCGGTCTCGGTCGATGCAGTCGGCGAAGGACAAGGCGGCCACCGCTCAGTCCGCCGTAGCGTTAATGCGCGCCGGCGCGAGGGCCGACAGGCCGCGCTGCGCGCGCACGCCCTGGCCTTCGACGATTGCCGCGAGCTTACGCTCGTTCTCGTCGAGCTGGGAGCGGTCGGCCTGCGCGTGCCAGAGATGGATGACGCCGGTCGCGAACACGCCGTCCTTGCGCCGGACGCCGGCGCGCAGGAGGCGCACGACGATGTCGGAGTCCTCCTTGCCCCAGCCGCTGTAGCCGGCGTCGAAGCCGTCGACCCGGTCGAGGTCGGCGCGCCATACCGCGAGATTGCACGAGCGCGCGCCGCGCCATGCATTTTGCCGCAATCGGCGCAGCGCCCCGAGCGGCAGGTGTAGCAGCGCCGACAGCCGGTTGACGCCGCCGCGCGTCCGCGCGCGCAGCCACTGCCCGATGCCCCAGCGTTCCGGCGCAAGCTTGTCGCGCAGCACCTCTTGCGTGAGCGCCGGGGACAGGAGGATGCGGTTGCCGGTGACGAAGGAGCCGTGCTCGGCGAGGCGCCGATGGGTGGCGACGAAGTCCGGCCGCACGATGCAGTCGCCGTCGAGGAAGATCACATAGGCGCCGCGCGCGGCGAGCACGGCGCGGTTGCGGATTTCCGCCGCGCGGAAGCCGCGGTCCTCGTGCCAGACGTGCTCGACGCGATGGCCGATCCTGGCCTTCCAGGTCTCCACCAGCGCGGCCGTCGCCGGCCCGGAGCCGTCGTCCGCCACCAGCACCTCGAAATCGGCATCGGTCTGCGTCGCAAGCGAACGCAAGACCGCGTCGAGCGCATCCTCTCGGTTATAGGTCGTCACGACGACGGAAATCAGCTCGGCCATGGGCGCCTTCTGCAACCTGCACGCTTTAGCCGAAGTCGCGCGCGTCGACAAACCCCTAGGGCGCCGGCGCCCCGCAATGGTAACGTGTGGCGATTTCTCCCGTAAACGGCCCGACGATCCCCGCCCATGACGCCGAAAATATCCGCCTACATCCTCAGCTTTAACGAGGAAGAGAAGATCGAGGCCGCCGTTTCCAGCGTGCTGTGGGCCGACGAGGTCGTGGTGGTCGATTCGTTCAGCACCGACCGCACGGCGGAGCTCGCCACCGCGCTCGGCGCGCGGGTGGTGAACGTCAAATTCGAGGGCTTCGGCGACCTGCGCAACAAGGCGCTCGCGGCCTGCCAATACGAATGGATATTCAGCCTGGATTCCGACGAGCGCTGCACCGAGGAGGTTCGCGACGAGATCCTCGCGCTGATCCCCGGCACGCCCCCATACGACGTCTACCGCGTGCCGCGGCGCAGCTACATGATGGGCCGCTGGATCAAGGGCTCGGGCTGGTATCCGAACTTCCGCCAGCCGCAGCTCTTCCGCAAAGGCAGCATGCGCTACACGCTCGAGCCCGTGCACGAGGGCTTCGAGAACCTGAGCGGCAAGCCGCTCGGCGTGCTGACGAACGCCGTATGGCAGTTTCCCTTCCGCAATCTGGAAGAGCTCATCAACAAGATGAACCGCTATTCCTCGCTCGGCGTACCCAAGCTCGCCGGCAAGCGCGTGTCGATGACGCGCGCCTTCGGTCACGGCCTGTGGTCGTTCGTCAAGCATTACGTCTTCAAGCGCGGCTTCCTCGACGGCTGGGCCGGCTTCGTCATCGCTTTCGGCAATTTCGAGGGCACCTTTTACCGCTACGCCAAGCGCTACGAGGAGACACAAGGCTGGCAGCCGCCGCCGGCGACGGCTACCCGGCTAACACACCCGCCGCCTGCGTGGGGTGCTCGCCGCCCCCCCGCCGAGCCTCGAAGGACCTGTGAGGCAGCGATTGTCGGTGCAGAATCGAGAATCAGAGATCCTTCGCGGCTCGCGTCCTAGCGCACGCGAGCGCCTCAGGATGACGGGATAGGTTCTATCGCTTGTCGTCGCGCGAGCGCTCGACCATCGACGTCGTCGAGTACCCCGGCACCAGGTCGACCAGGATCACCTCGCCGCCGTGCGCCTCGACGATCTCGCGGCCGACAACCTGCTCGCGGGTGTAGTCGCCGCCCTTCACCAGCACCGTCGGCTTCACGCGGCGGATCAGGTTTTCCGGCGTGTCCTCCTCGAACACCACCACGAGATCGACCGCCTCGAGCGCGGCCAGCACCTCGGCGCGCGCCTGCGCGGGCTGCACTGGGCGCCCCGGCCCTTTCAACCGCATCACCGAGGCGTCGCTGTTCAGCCCCAGCACCAGCCGGTCGCAGGCGGCGCGCGCGGCGGCGAGCAGCCGGACATGGCCGGGGTGCAGCAGGTCGAAGCAACCGTTGGTGAAGCCGATCCGCAGCCCCTGGCGGCGCCAGTCGGCGAGATGCTCGTCGAGCAGCGCCCAGTCGAACACAATCTTCTCTTCCGGCGCGAGCGATGCGGCCGGGAGGATGCGCGAGCGCAGTTCGGCGACGGTGAGCGTCGCAGTGCCGCGCTTGCCGACCACCACGGCGGCCGCCGCGTTGGCCGCGCGCATGGCGGCCTCGAAATCGGCGCCCATGGCGAGCATGGCGGCGACCACCGCGACCACGGTGTCGCCGGCGCCGGAGACGTCGCGGACGCGCACCGGATAGGCCGGAACGTGGACGGCCGCGCCCTCCCCCACCAGCGTCATGCCGGCCTCGCTGCGCGTGACCAGCACCGCGTCGGCATCCACCGCCGCGCGCAGCCCGCTCGCGGCGGCGACGATCTCGTCGTCAGTCACCGCCGACGTGCGGGTCGCATCGGCAAGCTCCTGCCGGTTGGGCGTGATCATGGTGGCGCCGCTGTAGATGCCGTAGTCGCGGCCCTTCGGATCGACGATCACCGGCTTGCCGAGCGCATTGGCGGCGTCGATGACGGCGCGCACGACGCGCGGCGTGAGCGTGCCCTTGGCGTAATCGGACAAGACCACCGCGCCGGCGCGCGGCATCGCTTCCAGCGCGTGAGCGATCAGCGCCGATTCGCTGGTCGCGGTCAGGGGCCGCGCCACTTCCCAATCGGCACGGAGCAGGTGGGTCGAGTGATGCTCGGAGACGAAGCGCACCTTGCGCGTGGTCTGCCGCTCGCCGTCTACCACCAGCTCAAACGCGATGAGCGGGTGCCCGGCCAGCGCCTCGGATAGCGCGCGACCGGTGTCGTCGCTGCCGACGACGCCGACGAAGATGCAGCGCGTGCCGAGCGCCACCAGGTTGCGCGCGACGTTGCCGGCGCCGCCGACCATGAGCTCGCTGCGCTTGCAGGCAATCACTGGCGTGGGCGCTTCCGGCGAGATGCGGGAAACCTCGCCATAGACGAACTCGTCGAGCATCAGGTCGCCGACGACGAGCACCGTCTGATCGGCGAGTTCGGCGAGATGCTTGTCGAAGTCGTACATGATGGGAATCGTGCGCTAGCGGTAACGATCGACGCCGTCGAGATAGCCGGTGACGTATTGACGGACGGAGGTCTCGAGCGGCGTGAAGTCCGCGTTATAGCCGGCCTTGCGCAGATTCTCGACCGAGGCCTGCGTGAAATACTGATATTGGCCCCGGATATTTTCGGGCATGTCGACATATTCGATATTCGGCGCGCGCCCGAGCGCCTTGAACATGGCGACAATCATGTCGCGGAAACTCTCGGCCTTGCCGGTGCCGACGTTGAAGATGCCGTTGACCGCGCTGGCGCCGAGGAGCCAGCGCATGACCGCGATGACATCGTCCACATAGATGAAGTCGCGGCGCTGCTC
This sequence comes from Pseudolabrys sp., assembly GCA_046292265.1. Lineage (GTDB taxonomy): Bacteria > Pseudomonadota > Alphaproteobacteria > Rhizobiales > Xanthobacteraceae > Pseudolabrys. The sequence goes on from JBKBRE010000006.1 coordinate 84,663, forward strand.
GCCGTCGGCGACGCCTTCGCGGTGCGACTTGAACAGGCGCACCGGCTCCCCGGCCCTGGCGCTGTCGAACACCTTGGCCAGCACGCTCTGCATGTGGCCCTTGTGGTACTCGTTCGGCCCGAAGACGTTGAAGAACTTCAACCCGACCCAGCGCGGCGGCAGCGGCTGTTTCTTGACGAAACGGTCGACCACCGCGAGATCGAACAGCTGCTTGCTCCAGCCGTAGAGGTTCATCGGCCGCAGCTTGCGCAGTCCCTCGGGCGACCAGTCGTCGACGAAGCCTTGCGTCCCGTCGCCATAGGTGGCGGCCGACGACGCGTAGATGAACGGCGTGCGGGTCTGCGTGCACCAGTCGAGCAGGCGCAACGACAGGCGGAAGTTGTTCTCCATCACCAGGTCGCCGTCTGAGGCGGTGGTGTCGGAGATCGCGCCCATATGGATGACGGCCTCGAGCTTGCGGCCCTCGAGCCAGGGCATCAGCTCGGCCGGCGGCACCAGGTCGGCAATCTGCCGCTTGGCGAGGTTGCGCCATTTGGCGTCGCCGTGGCCGAGCAGGTCGTTGACCGCAACGTCGGTCGCCCCGGCCTCGTTGAGGCTCGCGACCACGTTCGACCCGATAAACCCGGCCCCGCCGGTCACCAAGAACATCCACATCCCCCGCGAAAGACCCCTCCTTTGCCCCAGCCGGCCGGGCGGTGCAAATGGCGGCCCGCAAAGCGGGCCAAATGCCTCTGGAAACGGTAAAAAATGCGGCTGGACAGTTCCGGCATGCCCGGGCTACCGCCTGTCCTCGAGGCCGGGAACGGCCGCCGGACCCGCCCGATGACTCCAGATGCCGCCCTGCCGGTCCTCATCGTCCCCTATGTCTGGATCGGGGACTTCGTGCGCTGCCATTCGGTGGTGAAGGTCCTGCGCGCCCAGGCGCCCGACCGGGCGGTCGATATCGTTTCAAGCACCCTGTGCGCGCCGCTCGCCGATTACATGCCGGGGGTGCGCCGGGCCATCGTCCAGGACTTGCCCCGCCGCCGGCTAGGGGTGGCCTTGCAACGGGAACTGGCCGAACGGCTGCGCGATGGCCGCTACGGGCAGGCGCTGGTCATGTCACGCAAGTGGAAGGCGGCGCTTGCCCCCTGGCTTGCTGGTATTCCAGTGCGGACGGGCTTCGCCGGGGAAGTGCGCTTCGGCCTGCTTAACGACATCCGCTGGGGCGAGCGCAGGCTGCCGCGCATGATCGACCAGATGGGCGCGCTGGCGCTGCCCAAAGGGTCGCCCCTGCCGGCCGAATGGCCCCTGCCGGAACTCAAGGTGCCGGCCGAGGAAATCGAGGCTTGGCGTCAGACCCGTGGCTTGGCCGCCGACGGCCGCCGCGTCATCGCGCTGTGCCCGGGCGCGGTGGGCGAAGGCAAGGCCTGGCCGCCCGGCCATTACGCCGAACTGGCGCGCGCGCTCGCCCGGGAGGGCGCCACGATCTGGGTGATCGGCGGCCCGGGCGAGACCGGCATTGCCCAGCAGATCGCCGACATTGGCGGTCCCGCCGTGCGCGATCTCACCGGCACGGACCTGCGCAATGCGATCCTGGCGCTGGCCGCGGCCGACCTGGCAGTCACCAACGACTCCGGGCTGATGCACGTCGCCGCCGCCATCGGCACGCCGACGGTGGCGATCTTCGGCCCGACCAGCCCCTGGCACTGGAAGCCGCTCAACCCGATCGCCGCCATCCTGGAGCCGCCAGGCGACGAGTTTGCCCGCGAGCGCGCGCGCCGCGAGGGCAACAGCGCCGTCCGCCACCGCCGTACCGCCGACGTGGCTGTGGAAACCGTGCTGGCCGCCGTGCGCGCCGAGCTGCAAAAAGGCCAATAAAGCGCGACCGCCGCCCATTAACGAACCGGCGCGCCCGCAACCTGACGCGACCGGCGTTCCGTGCTATCAAAGACCGGATTTTCCAAGGATCGAAACCGCCGCATGGCCAGACCCCAGCCCGCCGACGCAAGCAGCCCGCGCAGGCAAGCCGCGATCGAGACCGCGTTGCGTACGCTCGAGGCGGAAGGCGGCGGCATCGACGCGCTCGCCGAGGCGCTGCGCAACGGCCTGGGCGCGAGCTTCGCGGCGGCGATCGAGCTGATCCGCGCGGCGCAAGGCCGCGTGATCGTGACCGGCATGGGCAAGTCCGGCCACATCGGCACCAAGATTGCCTCCACCCTCGCCTCCACCGGCACGCCGGCGCTGTTCGTGCACCCGGCGGAAGCGAGCCACGGCGACCTCGGCATGATCACCAAGAGCGACGTGATCCTCGCGCTGTCGTGGTCGGGCGAGACGGCTGAGCTCAAGAACCTCACCGACTACTCGCGCCGGCACAATATCGGTTTCATCGCGATGACGGCGAACGCGGACTCCACGCTCGCCCGCAACGCCGACGTCGTGCTGGCGCTGCCGCAGGCGCGCGAGGCCTGTCCGCACAATCTCGCGCCGACCACGTCGGCGCTGATGCAGCTCGCGCTCGGCGACGCGCTCGCCATCGCACTGCTGGAGAGCCACGGCTTCACCGCGCTCGATTTCGGCCTGCTGCATCCGGGCGGCAAGCTCGGCGCGCTGCTCAAGACGGTGCGCGACCTCATGCACAGCGGCGATTCAGTGCCGCTCGCCCCGCTCGGCACGCCGATGTCGGAGGCGATCATCGAGATGAGTGCGAAAGGCTTCGGCTGCGTCGGCATTATCGATGCGGGCGGCTTGCTCGCAGGCATCATCACCGACGGCGACCTGCGGCGGCATATGCGCAACGGCTTGCTCGACGCCAAGGTCGACGAGGTGATGACCAGGCGGCCGAAGACGGTGCGCCCGGAGCAGCTCATCAGCGAGACGCTCGAGATCCTGAATTCGATGAAGGTCACTGCGCTGTTCGCCGTGGAAGGCAACAGGCCGGTCGGCATCATCCACGTGCACGATCTGCTACGCGCCGGCGCGGCGTGATCAGCGCGCGACCTTTTCCACGGCCTTTCTTACCTCGTCCACCGACGGCGGTGCGCCCTGCCCGCCGAGCGTGACGATCGGTCCTGAGCCGACCGGGCCGGTCAGCGCCGGCTGGCTGCCGGCGAAGATCGCCACCAGCGGAACGCCCAGCGCGGCGGCGAGATGCAGGAGCCCGGTGTCCACACCGACGACGAGCTGCGCGCCGCCGATCAGCCGCGCCACCTGGTCGAGCGGCGCGCGCTGCGGCACGCGCGCGCCCGGCAGTGCGGCGGCGATCTCCTCGGCGCGCAGCCGCTCGCTCTCGCTGCCCCAGGGCAGCACCGGTGCGACGCCGCCGGCGGCGAGCGCCTGTCCGAGCGCGATCCAGTCGGCCACCGGCCATTGCTTCTCCGCCCGCGCGGTCGCGTGCAGCAGCACCGCGTAGCGCGGGCCCTCGGCAATGAATTGCGCGCGGTCAAGGCCGAAGTCGGGCGCGCCCTCAGGCGTGTAGCCGAGCGCCAGCCCGCTGAGGATGCGATTGCGGTCGACCGCATGCAGCGCGCGGCTGACGCGATAGCGCACGTCGTAGAACAGCGAGGCGAGTGGCTCGCGGATGCTGTCGCGGTCGTAGCCGTGCCGCCGCCCGTGCGCCATGCGCGCGATCACCCCCGAGCGCAGCAGGCCCTGGCTGTCCACGATTTCGTCGAAGTGTCGTGCGCGGATAGCGCGCAGGCTGTCGGCGATCTCGGCGAGCGTCGCCGGCGCATAGAGCGACTTGCGCCAGCGCCGCCACGCCACCGGGATGATCTCGCCGACCGCCGGGTGCAGCTTGACCAGCGGCGCGAAGGCCTCCTCCACCAGCCAGGCAAAGTGCGCGTCGGGCCGGTTGCGCCGCGCCTCGGTCAAGGCCGGCATATGGTGGACGACGTCGCCCAGCGAGGAAGTCTTGATGAAGAGGATATCGGCCATGGTGTATTGCCGGACCATATACCGCTCATTAAACATGGCCGCCATAACCATGGCGACCGGCTGCGGCGTTTAATGCAGGCTTGATCCGACGCCCGGCATCATGACCACCTCGAGGGGGCATTGATCATGACGATCCTGGTCACGGGCGGCGCCGGCTACATCGGCAGCCACATGGTGCACGAGCTCGTCGATGCCGACGAGTCGGTGGTCGTGCTCGACAACCTGTCCACCGGGTTCCGCTTTCTCATCCCCGGCAGCGTGCCTTTCGTCTCCGGCTCGACCGGCGACCGCGAACTGGTGGCCCGGACGCTGCGCCAGCATAACGTCACCGCCATCATCCATTTCGCCGCCTCGATCATTGTGCCGGATTCGGTGCGCGATCCGCTCGGCTACTACCTCAACAACACGATGAACACCTGCGTGCTGCTCGACGCCGCGGTCGAGGCGGGCGTCAAGCAGTTCATCTTCTCGTCCACCGCCGCGGTCTACGGCAATGCCGAGCAGGTTCCGGTGCCGGAAAGCGCGCCGACCGTGCCGATCGCGCCCTACGGCACATCGAAGCTGATGTCAGAGATCATGCTGCACGATACGGCCAAGGCGCATGGGCTGCGCTTCGTCGTGCTGCGCTATTTCAACGTCGCCGGCGCCGATCCCAAGGGCCGCACCGGACAGTCCACGCCGAACGCGACGCACCTCATCAAAGTCGCCTGCGAGACCGCGCTCGGCAAGCGCGCCAAGATGGATGTGTTCGGCACCGACTATCCGACGCCGGACGGCACCTGCGTGCGCGACTACATTCACGTCAGCGATCTGGCGCGCGCGCACTCGGCCGCGCTCGCCTACCTGCGCCGCGGCGGCGCGAGCGCCACCTTCAATTGCGGCTACGGCCGCGGCGCCTCGGTGCTCGAGGTAATCGCCGCGGTGCGCCGCGCGCACGGGCGCGACTTCCCCGTCGAGATCGGCGGCCGCCGGCCGGGCGATCCGGCCTCGCTCGTTGCCAATGTCGAGCGCATCCGCAAGACGCTCGACTGGCGTCCGCAGTTCCAGGACCTCGATACGATCGTGGCGCACGCGCTCGCGTGGGAGCGCCGCTTGCCGGGCAAACGCGAAGCCGCCGCCGGCTGAAAGCACGCGCGGGACGTGGGGGGGAAGCCCCGCGCAGCGCCTTTTGTGGCTTGAATTTTTCCTGCCGGGCAGGCAAGGAAATCTGCGCCCTTATCGCGCCGCAACATAAATGGAGCCCGAGCGAGGGCGAATGAGCACTCCCATCCTGCCTGCTTCGGACGACGCGCGTTACGGCAACCTCGCCATGGTGCGACGATTGCTGCTCGAGCAGGGCCTGGTGCACTGGCCGCGCTACGCGATCGCGTTCGTCCTGATGGGCATTGCCGCGGGTTGCACGGCCTTGCCGGCCTACCTGGTCAGCGATTTCGTCAACGAAGCCTACGTCAACCGCAGCTTCAACACGCTGATGATGCTCGCCTTCGCGATGATGGCGATCTTTCTGGTGAAGGGCGCCACCACTTACGCCCACATGGTCATTCTCTCGCGCATCGGCAACAACATCATTGCAGAGAACCAGCGCCGCCTGTTCGCCAAGCTGCTGACCGAACGCCTCAGCTTCTTCGCCGACCGCCATTCGTCCGAATTCGCCGCGCGGCTCTCGATGGGCGCGGCCGCGGCCAACCAGGTACTCAACAACCTCGTCACCGCGCTCGGGCGCGATCTGCTGACACTGATCGGCCTCATCATCGTGATGTTCGTGCAGGACCCGATGATGTCGCTGGTGACCTTCGTCATCTTCCCGCCGGCTTTGCTGCTGTTCCGCAACATGTTCCGGCGGATCCGCGCGATCGCCAAGGCGCGATTTACCGGCGGCACGCACATCCTAGAAACGCTCCAGGAGACTATCCAGGGCATCGCGGTAGTTAAGGCCTTCACGCTCGAGGATCAGCTGCAGCGCCGGTTCGACGGCAACGTGCGGGAGGTCGAGCGCGAGTCGAACAAGTTCGCGCGCGTCGCCAATCGCTCGAGCCCGCTGATGGAAGCGCTCGGCGGCATCGCCATCACGATGGGCCTGCTCTACGGCGGCTATCGCACCATCGTGCTCGGCTCGGCGCCGGGCGAATTCATCTCCTTCATCACCGCCTTCCTGCTCGCCAACCAGCCGGCCAGACGGCTCGCCCGCCTCAACATCGAGCTCAACGCCGCGCTGGTGAACGTGCGCACGCTGTTCGACGTGCTCGACAGCCCGGCGACCGAGCCGGCCGACGGGGACAAGCCCGCGCTCGCCGTCGAGCGCGCGCACATCGAATTCTCCGACGTCGTGTTCGCCTACCGGCCGGGCGAGCCTGTGCTGCGCAATCTCAGCCTTGTCGCGGAGGCCGGCAAGGTGACCGCGCTCGTCGGCCCTTCCGGCGGGGGCAAGTCCACCGTGTTCAACCTGCTGATGCGTTTCTACGAGATCGATACCGGGCGCATTACGATCGACGGGCAGAACATCGCCGCCGTTTCACGGCGCTCGCTGCGCAATTCGATCGCCTATGTCGGCCAACACGTGTTCCTGTTCCACGGCAGCATCCGCCACAACATCGCCTTCGGCAAGCCGGACGCCACCGACGAGGAAGTCGTGGCGGCGGCGAAAGCGGCCTGCGCGCACGATTTCATCATGGCCTTCCCCCACGGCTACGACACCCAGGTCGGCGAGCACGGGCTGCAACTGTCAGGCGGCCAGCGCCAACGCATCGCGATCGCGCGCGCGCTGATCCGCAGCGCGCCGATCATTCTGCTGGACGAGGCGACCGCCGCGCTCGATTCCGAGTCCGAGCAGCAGGTGCAGGAGGCGCTCGCACACCTGACGCAGGAGCGCACGACCATCGTCATCGCCCACCGCCTGCATACGGTCACGCATGCCGACTGCATCCATGTCATCGAGAACGGCGAGGTGGTGGAATCCGGAGAGCACTACGACCTGCTGCGCCGCGACGGGCGCTACACGTCGTTCTACCGCATGCAGTTCAAGAACCAAGACCTGGCAGAGCAGGTGATCGCAATTTCGGCGGCCGGCTGAGCGGCGTCCTCAGCGGATCGCCGAGGCGACGACCAGTCCGACAATCGCGACCATCGCCGTGTATTTCAGCGCGTAATAGACCGGGCGGTTCCAGTCCTTCAGCTTGCGCGCCTGGAGATGGAGTTCGTAGAGATAGCTGAACACCACGTTCAGTCCGCCGACCTTCTCGCCTTCCACGTTCGGCGACTGCGATATCTTGACGACGTGCGTGTTCACCCAATGATTGACGCCGCGCATGATGCGGTTGCTCATCGGACGTTCGACGTCGCAGAAAAAGATGATGCGGTTCTTGTCGGTCTTGTTCTCGGCCCAGTGGATGAAGGTTTCGTCGAAGACGAAGCCCTTGCCGTCGTAGTAGGAGCATTGGACGCCGTCGACGAAGATGCGGCAGTCCTCGGAGTTCGGCGTGATCAGGCCGAGGTGATAGCGCAGCGAGCCGGCAAAGGGATCGCGGTGGCCGCCGAGCTTGGCGCCCGCCGGCAACACGGCGAACATCGCGCCCTTGATCGACGGGATCGACCTTAGAGCGCCAGCAACTGCGGAGCGAGAAGACGCGTAAGCATCGCGGTTCTTCAGGTATTGTGCGGGTCTATTTTTTCGTTCTTTGCAACCGGCGCAATACCCACCGGACTACCCCCAATCACCGGCAAGCTAATACTGGTCAGGCCGTTGACGGCCCAGCGTGGCACCTGTTAACCCACTGCGCGCTTGCCCGTCGGGCCGACTCCGGCCCGTTTCCACCGATAAAACAATGGCATAATCCATGACCGACAGCCGTTACGTCATTCCGCCGCCGCCGCAGGCTTCCATCGCCGTGGCTGGCACGGACAAGCTCTTCCCCGTCCGCCGAATCTGGTGCGTCGGCCGAAATTATGTCGAGCACATCCGCGAGATGGGGCAGGACGAGCGGCTGCCGCCGTTCTATTTCGCCAAACCCGCCGACGCCATCGTGCCGGACGGCGGCACCGTCCCCTACCCGTCGCTCACCAAGGACATGCACCACGAGGTCGAACTGGTGGTCGCGCTCAAGAGCGGCGGCCGCAACATCCCGGTCGCCAAGGCCAACGACACGATCTACGGCTACGCCGTCGGCATCGACCTCACCCGCCGCGACCTGCAGATCGCCTCGCGCGACCTGAAGCGCCCGTGGGAGATCGGCAAGGCCTTCGACCACTCGGCGCCCTGCGGCGCGCTGGTCGAGGCGAGCAAGATCGGCCACCCGACCAAGGGCCGGATCACGCTCAAGTGCAACGGTAAGCTCCGCCAGGACGGCGACCTCAACCAGCTCATCTGGAACGTGCCGGAAATCATTTCCAACCTTTCGGAGATGGTCGCGCTGGAGCCGGGCGACATCATCATGACCGGCACGCCGGCAGGCGTGGCGGCCACGGTGGCCGGCGACAAGCTGGAATGCGAGGTCGAGGGCGTCGGCAAGCTGACGGTCACCATCGGCCCGCCGCTCAAGTAGCGCACCACCCGGTCTCACCGGAAGACGGCCGGCGGGCACGGAACCGCCGGCCGTTTCGCATGTTGAGAACCCGGTATTTGTGCGGGGGACGTCCGTTAACGCTTTGCTAACCCAACACCCGCAGGCTGCAAGCGCCGGGTTTCGTCTGCCAGCGGAGAGGACTGGACCATGGGCAAGGCCTTTAAGATCGAGGACTTTCTGCCGGCCGCCGAGCTCGAGCGGATGGCCGCGCAGCTCCGCCGGTTCAGGCCGGAAACCGACGCCGACGCCCTCAAGCTCCTGCGCGCCAGCTTTCCCGACTGCTCGCTCAGTGCCCGGGTCGCCGCGCTCGGCTACCTGATGCGCCGCCAGCCGCGTGCATCAGGCGCCGCCTGCCTCCCCGACTAGCCGCCGCCGGGCGGGCTTAGCCCAGCCAAAAGCCGCTACACTTGCCCCGCGAATCACTTGCCGTGGGGTGAGCGGGTATTGCCATCATGAAGGTCGTCATTCTGGCCGGGGGCCTTGGTACCCGCCTTTCCGAGGAAAGCTATCTCAGGCCCAAACCGATGATCGAGATCGGCGGCAAGCCGATCCTCTGGCACATCCTGAAGATCTATTCGGCGCACGGCGCCAACGACTTCGTGATCTGCTGCGGCTACAAGGGCTACGTCATCAAGGAATATTTCGCCAACTACTTCCTGCACATGTCCGACGTGACCTTCGACATGGCGGACAACAGCATGATCGTGCATCAGCGCAAGGCCGAGCCCTGGCGCGTGACGCTGGTCGACACCGGCGAGCACACGCAAACCGGCGGACGGCTCAAGCGCGTCGCCGAGCACATCCGGAATGAAGAGGTGTTCTGCTTCACCTATGGCGACGGCGTGAGCAACGTGAACATTCGCGCCTCGATCGACTTCCACCGTAGCCACGGCAGGCTCGCGACCGTCACTGCGGTGCGCCCGCCCGGCCGCTACGGCGCCATCGAGCGCGACGGTGACACGGTCACCAGCTTCATCGAAAAGCCGCGCGGCGACGGCGGCATGATCAACGGCGGCTTTTTCGTGCTCTCGCCCAAATGCCTCGATCTCATCGAAGGCGACGACACGCCCTGGGAAAGCTCGCCCATCATCCGCCTCGCCGCCATGGGCCAGATGATGGCCTTCGAGCACCGCGGCTTCTGGCAGCCGATGGACACGCTACGCGACAAGAACCAGCTCGAGGAGCTCTGGTCCTCGGGCAAGGCGCCATGGAAGATATGGCAGTGAGAGATGCGGGCGCAGCCGCGTTCTGGCGCGGCAAACGCGTGCTGCTCACCGGTCACACGGGCTTCAAGGGCTCATGGCTCACGATCTGGCTCAACCGTCTCGGCGCCGACGTCGCCGGGCTGAGCCTGATGCCGGTTACCACGCCAAACCTGTTCACTGAGGCGAAGATCGAGAAGCTCTGCGACGACCGGGTGTGCGATATCCGCAAGGCGACCACGGTCGCACGCATCGTCCGCTTGGTCCGGCCTCAGATCGTCTTCCACCTCGCCGCGCAGCCGCTGGTACGCGCGAGCTATCGCGAGCCCCTCGACACCTTCGCCGCCAACGTGATGGGCACCGCACATGTTCTCGAAGCGTTGCGCGCCGTCGGCGGCGCGCGCGTCGCGGTGATGATCACCACCGACAAGGTCTACCGCGAGGGCGCCGGGCGCGCCTTCCGCGAGGACGATCCGCTCGGCGGCCACGATCCCTACAGTGCGAGCAAGGCCGCCTGCGAGATGGTCATCGCGAGCTATCGTGACTCCTTCCTCGCGGCCGAGGGCATGGCCGTAGCGAGCGCGCGCGCCGGTAACGTCATCGGCGGCGGAGACTGGTCGGAGGACCGCATCGTCCCCGACGCCGTGCGCGCCTGGCAGGCCGGGCGCACGCTCGAGGTCCGCCAACCGGATGCCGTGCGGCCGTGGCAGCATGTGCTCGAGCCTTTGTCCGGTTACCTGACGCTCGCGCGCAAGCTCTGGCACGATCCGAAGCTAGCCGCCGCCTACAATTTCGGCCCCGGCCGCAACGGCGCCGTGGCGGTGCGCGACCTGGTCGAGAGCGCGCGCAAGGCCTTCGGCGGCGGCAAGGTGCGTTACGGCAAGACGCCGGCAGGCCCGCATGAGGCAGCGTTTCTCGCGCTCGACGCGGGTAAGGCGCGCAAGGCGCTCGGCGTCAAGCCAAAGCTGACCCTGCCGCGAGCGGTCGACATGACGATGGCCTGGTACCGCGCGCAGCGCGGCGGCGCCGACCCGCTGGCGCTCTGCCGCGCCGACATCGAAGCCTACGAGGCGCTGGCGTGAGCCGCCTCGCCGTCACCGACCTGCCGCTCGCCGGCCTCAAGCGCGTCGAGCGCCGCCGCCTCTCCGACGAGCGCGGTTTTCTCGCACGCATCTTCTGCGCCGAGGAATTGCGCGATGCCGGCTGGACCGTGCCGATCTCGCAAATCAACCACACCTATACGGCGCGCAAGGCCACCGTGCGCGGCCTGCACTTCCAGCATCCTCCGCACGCGGAGATGAAGCTGGTGACGTGCCTGCGCGGCGAGGTCTTCGACGTCGCGGTCGATATCCGCGCCGGCTCTAATACGTTCCTGCGCTGGCACGGCGAAGTGCTCTCGGCCGGCAACAATCGCGCGCTGCTTATCCCGCAGGGCTTCGCGCACGGCTTCCAGGCGCTCACCGACGAGGTCGAACTCCTCTATTGCCACTCGGCGGCTTACGCCGCCGCGTCCGAAGGCGGGCTCAACGCGCGCGATCCGAAGCTCGCCATCGCCTGGCCGCTGCCGATCGCCGAGACGTCCGAGCGCGACATGCGCTTCGCGCCGCTCGACGGCACCTTCGCGGGGGTGACGTCGTGAAGTGCCGCGCCTGCGCCGCGCCTCTGTCGCACACCTTCGTCGATCTCGGCTTCGCGCCGCCGTCGAACGCCTATCTCACCGCCGCCGATCTCGCCCGGCCGGAAAAGTACTATCCGCTGCGCGTGAAAGTCTGCGACCGCTGCTGGCTGGTGCAGACCGAGGACTACGCTGCCGCGGACGCACTGTTCAGTGCCGACTACGCTTATTTCTCCAGCACGTCGTCGGGCTGGCTCGCGCACGCCGCGCGCTATGCCGAGAAGATGACGCGCGACCTTGAGCTCACGCCGGCGTCCTTCGTCATCGAGGTCGCGAGCAACGACGGCTATCTGCTGAAGAATTTCGTCGCCGCCGGCATTCCCTGTCTTGGCATCGAGCCGACCGCGAGTACCGCCGCGGCGGCCGAAAAGCTCGGCGTCCCCGTACTGCGCGAATTCTTCGGCGAAGCCGTCGGCAAGGCGCTCGCGGCGCAAGGCAAGCAGGCCGACCTGATCGCCGGCAACAATGTCTACGCACACGTGCACGACATCAACGACTTCACGCGCGGGCTGAAGGCGGCGTTGAAAACCGGCGGCACCGTCACGCTCGAATTCCCGCACGTCATGCGTCTGATCGAGCAGGCGCAGTTCGACACCATCTACCACGAACACTTCTCCTATCTGTCGCTGTTTACGGTATCGCGCCTCTTCGAAGCCGCGGCCTTGCGCATATTCGACGTCGAGGAACTGCCGACGCACGGCGGCAGCCTGCGCGTCTATGGCTGCCACGCCGATGACGCCCGCGCCGCTTCGCCCGCCGTCGGCGCGCTGCTGGCCGAGGAGAAGAGGCGCGATCTCCAGTCGCTCGATGTCTATCGCGGCTTTCAAGCTCGCGCCGACCGCATCAAGGACGACTTGCTCGCCTTCCTCATTGCGCAAAAGCGCGCCGGCAAATCCGTCGCCGCCTACGGCGCAGCCGCCAAGGGCAACACGCTGCTCAACTACGCCGGCGTGAAGCCGGACCTGTTGCCCTTCGTCTGCGACGCGGCTTATGCAAAGCAAGGCAAATTCCTGCCCGGCAGCCACATTCCGATCCTGCCGCCGGCGGCACTCGCCGAGCGCCGGCCGGACTTCCTGCTCATCCTGCCCTGGAACATCGCCGCCGAGGTCAGAGGCGAGCAGGCCGCGCTTGCCGCGCGTGGCAGCAGGTTCGTCACCGCGGTGCCGGCGCTGGAGATCTCATGATCCTCCTCACCGGCGCCACCGGTTTCGTCGGCCGCCAGGTGCTGAAGGCTCTCGCCACGCGCGGCCTGGCCGTCCGCGCCGTCGTCCGCCAGGGCACCGAGGCGCGCCTCCCCGAACCGGTGGCCAGCGTCATGTCGACGCCGGACCTGTTCGCCGAAGACGCGGCCTGGTGGGCGAAGGCCTGCGCGGGCATCGATACGGCGATCCACGCCGCCTGGTACGCCGAGCCAGGCAACTACCTGCACTCGCCGCAGAACAAGGAATGCCTCGCCGGCACCCTGGTCTTCGCCGAAGGCGCGGCCGCCGCCGGCCTGCGCCGGTTCGTCGGCGTCGGTACCTGCTTCGAATACGATGTGAGCGCCGGCGACCTCTCGGTCCGCACGCCCCTGAAGCCGGCGACGCCCTATGCCGAGGCCAAGGCCGCCGCCTTCGCCGCCCTGTCCGACTTCCTGCCCCGCAATGGCGTCGCCTTCGCCTGGTGCCGGCTGTTCTACCTCTATGGCGAGGGCGAGGACCGGCGCCGCTTGGTGCCCACCCTGCGCAACCGGCTCTCGCGCGGCGAGCCGGTCGACCTGACCGGCGGCACGCAGGTCCGCGACTTCCTCGACGTGCGGGAGGCCGGCGCCATGATCGCCGAGGTCGCCCTCGGCACGGCGACCGGCCCGGTCAACATCTGCTCCGGCGTGCCCATCACCATTCGCGCGCTGGCCGAGCGGATCGCCGACCAGTATGGCCGCCGCGACCTGCTGCGCTTCGGCGTCCGGCCGGACAACGCCTTCGACCCGCCCCGGATCGTGGGGGTGCGTTAGCGTCCGTCCCGCGCGGCTTGGTTTGGTTAATCCCTGTTAACCATTTTCCCGTACCACTGAGCCGATCCGCTTCGCAGGACCCGACTCAATGAAGGCTCGCCTCGAACCCCGCATCAACCTCACCGGCCGGACGGCGCTGGAGACGGTCATCCCGTTGTCCACGCCCTTCGTCGTCTTCACCGACCCGGCGAGCGCCTGCAATTTCAAATGCTCGTTTTGCCCGACCGGCCACCGCGACATGATCGCGGAGACCGGCCGCTTCCAGGGCGCGATGAAATACGAGGTATTCCAGAAGGTCGTCGACGACCTCGCCGCCTTCGATAAGCCGATCAAGGTGCTGCGCATGTACAAGGACGGCGAGCCGTTCCTCAACAAGCGCCTCGCCGACATGATCGCCTATGCGCGGAAAGCGCGACACATCGAATACATCGACACGACGACGAACGGCACGTTCCTCAACCCCGAGCGCATGGGTCCCGTGCTGGAGGCCGGCATCGACAAGATCAACATTTCGGTCGACGGTATGACCGAGGAGACCTACCAGCGCTTCACCGGCTTCAAGTTCGACTTCAAGACCTTCGTCGAGAACGTCAAGTGGGTCTACGCCAACAAGGGCGCCACCGAGATTGTCGTCAAGATTCCGGGCGAGCTGATCACCGAAGCGCAGCGCCAGGATTTCTTCGATACCTTCGGCGACCACTGCGACCGCATCTTCGTCGAGAACTTTGCGCCGTGCTGGCCTGAGTTCGACATTGAGAAGCATACCGGTGTTAAAATCAGCAAGGGTATCTATCAGCAGGAGATCGGCGACACCGACACCTGCCCCTACATCTTCTATGGCTATTCGGTGAACGCCGATGGCCTCGTCTCGTCCTGCTTCCTCGATTGGGGGCGCAAGCTCGTCATTGGCGACGTGCGCACGCAGTCGATGAAGGACATCTGGAATTCCGAGCGCATGAACGCGCTGCGGCTGCAGCATCTCGAAGGCCGTCGCCGGCAGAACGGCGTCTGCGGCAATTGCGGCCAGCTCAGCCACTGCCTGCCCGACAACATCGACGCACACCGCGTCGCGCTGCTCGACACGTTCAGGAAGCAGGTCGCGCTCGATCCCACCGTCGAGGCGCCGGGCGGCGACAACCCGGCCTTCACCGTCGTAGCAGCCGAATGAAGATACTGCACGTCGCGCCGCACCTCGGCGGAGGCGTCGGCAAGGCCCATGCCGCCCTCTGCGCCGCGTTCCCGGACAGCGTGGAGCAGACCTTCGTCCTTTTGGAAGAGCCGCGCGACCGGCGCTACGCCGACACGATCGCATCCTATGGGGCGCGCGTGCGCGTGGCCGGCGACCTGAACGAGGTGGCACAGTTCGCCCGCTCAGCCGACGTGGTCCAGTTCGAGTTCTGGAATCATCCGCGGCTGTTCGAATGTCTGGCGCGCACCGACTTCCCCGCCATGCGCTGCCTGTTCTGGTCGCACGTCTCCGGCCTGTTCAGGCCGCTGATCCCGCCCGGCCTGATGGCGCAAGCCGGCCGCTTCGTGTTCAGCACCGAGGCCTCGCGCCAGATTCCCGCCGTGGCCGGCCTGCCGGACGCGCGGATCGCCGTGGTCAACAGCGGCTTCGGCTTCGCGCCGGCGCCGAGGCCGAAACGCCAGGGCGCGGCGCGCATCGCCTATCTCGGCACGGTCGATTTCGTGAAGATGCACCCCGGCTTCTTCGAAGCCGTCGATGCGCTGGAACGCGACATCGAGGTCGCGATCTGGGGCGATTTCAATCCGTTCGGCGCCGTGCTCGCGCAGACGCTGGCGATGACCAATCTGCACCGCATCCGCTTCCACGGCCCGACCGCAACGCCGGCGGACGCTCTCGCCGCGACCGATATCTTCTTCTATCCGCTCCAGCCGGAACACTACGGCACGGCAGAGAACGCGCTGGTCGAGGCCATGTCGCTCGGCCTCGCCCCCGTCGTGCTCGACAATCCGGCGGAAATGGCCATCGTCGCCGACGGTGAAACCGGACTGGTCGCTTCGTCGATCGCGGAATGCACGACGCTGCTGGAAGATCTGCTGGCCTCGCCGCATCTCCTGCGGCACCTCGGCCAGGGTGCGGCGCGCGCGGTCGCCGCGACCCGTACGCCCGTGCAGTCCGCGCAAGCCTTCCTTGCGCTGTGGACCGCGCTCGCTGCCGAGATGCCGCGCCATGCCGACTTCGCCGGCGCGATCGGCCCCGAGCCGGCCGACTGGTACCTCGCCACCCAGCGCCTGCCGGGCGGCGACTGGGCGCCCTCCATCGTGCCGGGCCTGCTGCCGGCAAAGGGCACGCTCACTCATTTCGAGCACGTTTTCGACGGTGACGCGTCGCTGGCCCGCTTACGCGGCTGAATAGGCCTGGCGGCCAATATGGTTAACGCAAGTTTAAGACTGCTCGTCTATCCGTCGTCCGGGTAGGCGCGCACCTGCGCAAGGCGGAGGGATCGCATTGAAGAAAGTGTTGTTCATCATCCCGCCGTACTTCAACGCCGACGACTATCTCAACAAGTCGCGCGCCGCCGTTCTGCCCGCCTTCACGATCCCCTACGGCATCTTGTCGATGGAGGCCTATCTCGCCGCGGCATGCAAGACGCCGATCGCGCTCGATCTCCTCGACCTCAACATTACCCTGCAGAGGCTGGTGGACGAGAACTTCGCCGGCGACTACATGGCGGTGTTCGGCGCCGAGATCGCCGAGCGGATGCGCGCCTTAAAGCCCAACTTCGCCGGCGTCTCCGCGCTGTTCAACTCGTCGAACCGCTACATCCAGGGCATCGTGGCCGCCTGCAAGGCGGTCGACCCGTCGATCCTCACCCTCGCCGGCGGCGGCCTGCCCTCGGCCGCCTACAAGTTGATGCTGGAAGGCTGCCCGGACCTCGACGCCGTCTGCAAGGGCGAAGGCGAGCTGCCGATGCGCGACCTGCTCGACGCCGACGACCCCTGGCAGGTGATCCGCACCCACAAGTCCTGGATCAGCCGCGACGGCCTCGCCGCCGGCAAGGTGCCGCAACACAACTTCCTCGACGACCTCGACGAGATCCCGCCGCTCAATTACGCCGGCATTGACCTCGATTTCTACAACAACCGGAGCATCGACAAGCAATACGCCGGCCAGCCGAAGCGCGAGATGGCGATCCACACTTCGCGCGGCTGCCCGTTCCTCTGCGTGTTCTGTTCGAACCCGTCGCTGCACGGGCGCGACGTGCGCACCATGTCGGTCGCGCGCGTCGTTTCCGACGTCCGCCGGATGAAAGAGGAGTTCGGCATGACCGTGCTCCTTCTGGAGGACGATCACTTCTTCAACGACAAGGAGCGCGCCAAAACGATCCTGCGCGAGCTCGCCGCGCTCGGCATCCGCGTCGAGTTCCCGAACGGCGTCGCGGTCTACGCCATCGACGACGAGGTGGCCGATCTGTTCTCCAGGGCCGGCGTGTCCGCGGTGGCGCTGGCAGTCGAATCCGGCTCCGACCACGTGCTCAACAACGTCATCCGCAAACCGCTGAAGAAGCGCCTCATCCGCCCGGCGGTCGAGGCGCTGCGCAAGTTCAACGTTCGCTCGCACGTCTTCATCGTCATCGGGCTGCCCGGCGAACAGGACGAGCACCGCCAGGAAACGCTGCAGATGCTGCTCGACAACGGCTTCGACTGGGTGCACGTCTACCTGGCGATGCCGATCTTCGGCAGCCGGCTCTACGACATCTGCGTCGAGAACGGCTATATCGAGAACACATCCTCGCAGAATTTCGTCGCCACCAAATCGGTCATCCGCGCGCCCGGCGTCGACCCCGTGAAGCTCGAGGCCTTCGCCTATGAGATGCAGATCCGGGTGAACTTCGTCGAGAACCACAACATGAAGATCGGCCGCTACGACGTGCCGGTGCATTATCTCAAGAACGTCGTCGCCAAATATCCCGAGCACGCCTTCGGGCATTATTATCTGGCGCAGTGCTACCGCGCGACCGGAGAGATGGCGCGCGCTGACGAGCATCTTGCGGCCTTTCTCGGAATCTGCACGCGCGACGCGTGGTGGCGCGGCATGGCCGAGAAATACGGCGTGCACTTCACGCCGGCGCCGCCGCTGGTGCCGGCCGCGGGCGAGCCCGTCATGCAGGCGGCAGTCTAGACGCGCCTGAGAAAACCGTCCGGCGAGGCGGTGATCATGATCTTGTGCTCGATGGTGCGGTCGTAGTCGAACCGCAGCGCGCCGCCGTCACGCGCCTTGCGGCCTTCGCCCGCAAGCCGCTTCATGTACTCCCAGACAGCCGTCTTCGGATTGTTGCCCTTGCCCCAGGGCCGATCCGCGCACATGTCGGGCGGCAGGTCCTCGACGCCCGAGTCCCAGACGACGCAGTAGGAGCCCTTGGAAACATAGGGCGCGTAGAGCTCGAGCTCTTCCAGCACGTGGTCATGCGTGTGGTTGGAGTCGAGCATCACCATGACGCGTTCGTAGCCTTCCGCCTCGCGCACGACCTGCTGCGCGATCTCCGGCGCGATCGACGACCCCTGGATCGCGGTGATCTTGTGACGCAAGGGATGCGCGTCGATCGCGGCGCGGTTATGCGGCCGGATGTCGATGTCGATGCCGACCACCTTGCGCCGGCTCGCCCTCGGATCGAGAGAAGCCCCGGCTTCAGCCGCGTCGCAATAGTCGAGCAACGCCAGCATCGACGCGCTCAGCACCAGCGAGCCGCCATGGGCGATACCGGTCTCGATGACGAGGTCGGGCCGGCAGGTCCAGATCAGCTCCTGGACGGCGTAGATGTCCTGCGGCACCTGGATGACCGGCCGCCCCAGCCAGGTGAAGTTCTGCGCGTAATTGTGGCCGATGCAGACGCGCACCCACGCCTGCGACAGATCGCGGAACGCCGGATCGGCGCCGGCGCCCTCGATGTTGCGCCGGACGTAGTCGGCGAACTTCATCTCTTCGGATTCGATGCTCATGCGGCCCGTGCGTGTCCGATGTTCGTGCAGTGGATGTCCCACCAGTGCGTGCGCGGCGCGAGCCGGTTGCCCTGCGCATCACGCACCGTAGCCGAATACTCGGCCATCATCTGCGCGTGCGACAGCCATACGCCCGGCACCTCGTCGCCGAAAGGACCTGACGAGCCCGGCGGAAAGCCGCCTTTCATGTGCGGGACGGTCGACTGGTCGAGCAGCTTGAAGCCGTCGTATCCGCACGACGCCAGAATCTCCATGTAACGCGGACCGAAGCGGCAATCCTCGACGCTGACATAGAGCGGCAACTCGCGCGCGTCCTGGAGCTGCTCCAGCACCGCCTGATCGACCCCCTCGACGTCGATCTTGAGGTAGTGCGGCACGCCGAACTCGGCGAACAATTTGCCGAGGGTCACGCAGCGAACCTTGATCTCCCGGCAGCGGCTGGCATCGCGGCCGGCCCAGCCGATGTCGAGACTCGACCAGTGGTCGTTGTCCAGGTTGACGAAGAAGGTCGCCTCGCCCGGCTTATCGGAGATGGCGGCGTTGAGAATGGTGAGGCGGCCCGCGGCAATGGCTTCCCGGAAACGCTGCGCGGCCTTGTCGCAGAGCGCCGGATTCGCTTCGACCGCGACGACGTCGAAGCCGCGGCGCAGATAGAAATCGGTGTCGTCGCCGTTGTTCATGCCGAGGTCGAAGATCAGCCGGCTGTCGCGCGCGAAGGAGCTCATGCGGCCCTCTCGCGCGGGATCGCGTAGATCACCGCGCCGGTGCCGCACCAGGAATGCGCGCGCAAGAGGAAACGGTAGCCGGGCAAGGCCTGCATCAGCCAGTCCGCCGTGCGCCAGATGCCATCGTCGTTGTGATAGACGGTAGCGGCGACGATGGGACGGTACTTCCGCAACGTCTCGCGCGCGCCCTTCAGCGCCAGCAGCTCGGCGCCTTCCAGGTGCAGCTTGAGAAAGGTCGGCGCGAGAGCGAGCGAATCGAGCCGGCAGCGCATGACGCGCATGCGGCCGGTATCCGAAAGCTGCGAAGCGTAGTCGAGCCCGTCGTGAAATGCCGCCTCGCCTTCCGTATCGCTCAGCGCGCCGTCGTGGACCGCGACGCGCGCATCCGCCGGCAGCCGCCGCGCGAAGTTTTCGAGGAGCCGCGCGCGGTTGGCCGGGTCCGGTTCGATGGCCACGATTTGCCGAAACGCGCCGTTGACCTGCCGCGCAAAAGCCTCGCTCACCCCGCCATGGTGGGCGCCGGCATCGACGAACACCTCGTCCTCGTGCAGCACCCGCATCACTTCCGGGATGAAGAAGCGATTGTCGTTGGCGACCGGCGCGTCCGCAAAGCTCCATTCCTCGCGCAGCCGCCGCCACGCCAGGAACTGCAGATGATGCGCGCGCGACACGCCGTCGTCCCAGCGCGCCAGCACCGCGGCGGTACGGTCGCGGTCTTCCGGCGACAGCGGCGCGGCGAACCAGCCGTTCGACAGGGGATGCACGGCGCGGAAGCTCTCGGCGAGATCGTAGAACGGCACCACGTCCTGAAACCCGCCCGCGCGCAGCGTGGTTTCCAGCGGCACGTAAGGCGCCGTCACGACGCTCACGGCGAGCCGCACGCCGCACTTCTCGTCCGCGGGCACCTCATCAGGGCGCAGCACGCGCACCCCCGCCCAGGCCGGGTCCCGCGCGATGCGTCCGGCGTCGCGGTCGATGGCGATGACGAAATCGCGCCGCACGGTCTTCAGGTAATCGCGCGCCAGCCGCCCGAGATTGCCGGCGCCGTAGAGCGCCAGCGGCAGGTCGGCCTCAACCGGGCGGTGTCGGCAGGGCGCGGTGGCCAGCTCGGCGAGCAGCCCGGCCGCCTCGTCCGCGCCCGGCAAGGCATCGAAGGATCGAGCCGTATGCGGCAATCGGATGTCCCACGGCTGCGAATCAGCCACCGACTTTTTTGCCATCCCCGGCCGCGCTTTCCCAGTCCTTTCCGGCCGCCCGGTTGGACAGAATCAGGCCGCCGCTGTTAGCTGCGAATCACCCGACGACAGGACGCCGTCGCGCCAGCCGGCAGCAAGGCCCGTGCAGCTTTCCATCCTGCTCCCCACGCACCGCAACGACCTGATGGCGCTGTCGCGCATCGCGCAGGCCTGCTCCTGGGCCGGGCCGGGCATCGAAGTCATCGTCCGCGACAATTCCGGCAGCACCGAGAAGCGCGAGCAGATCGCCCGCTTCCGGCGCGACAACTGCACCGTGATCAGCGCCGAGCCGTGCGAGCCGATGGAGCAGTTCACCGAGCTGATGCGTCTGGCCAAAGGCGAGTTCGTCTTCTCGATCGCCGACGACGATCTCTGCTTCGACCGCACCATCGCCGCTTTGCCCGGCGTCATCGATCAGTTCGGCAAGGACCCGAACGTCGCCGGCATCACGGGCACCTACGCGGTCGAAACGTCGAAAGGCACCGCGCTCGCCGCCTACAACAATGTCGATTCGGACGATGTCGCCGCGCGAGTTGCCGGATATCTCAGCCATGGCGGCGCCAATGTGCTCGCCTACTCGCCGATGCGGCGCACGATGGTCGACCGCGTGTTCGGTTTCCTGCGCTCGATGCCGACCTTTCTGTCGTACCACGATCAGATCTACTGCCTGCTCTACCTCCTGAACGGAAAGTTCGTGAAGCTGCCGCGGCTGGTCTATGCCTACGACATTGGGCCCTGGGAGGATCCGGTCTCCGCGCAGAAGCGCGACGTCGACTTCTACCGCTCGTCAGGGCTCGATGCGGCGGTGAGCAAGCTGCACTGGTTCCTGTGCGGCTTCGAGGGCGCCGTGCTGATCCGCAACGCGGACCTTTTTCCCGCCTACACGCCGGCGCAGCGCCAGGCGATGACCGACCAGTGGTTCTCGGTCATGTTCATGCGCTTCGCGAAGAGCCCGCGCTTTCCCTTCGATTCGCGGTTCGTGCCGCAGGCGGAAACGCTGTGCGAGAAGCTGCGGGCGTCGCAGGGCCGCCTGTCGTTCCAGGACATGCTTACCGACATTTGCGGTCTCATGGCGCTGTCGTCGCAGGACAAGGCGCAGGCCTATTTCAGCTTCTGGAACGACGTGCTGAACCGGCGCAAGCCGGCCGCCGCCGAAAGCTGACGCGGTTGCCAATCCTGCGCCGCACGGCGTATGAACGCGCGCGTAAACGGATAATGGACCGGCGGGCGTGACCGACAGCGGCGGAATCTGGCAGGCGTCCGGCGCGCTCGCTCTGGCGGTCGTCGCCGGCGCGGCGCTTGCCGCCGCGGCGCTGATCTACCTGCTTTATCCCTTGTTGCGCGTCTACGCGCTGGCCCCGCCGAACGCGCGCTCCTCCCACACCGCGCCCACGCCGCAGGGCGGCGGCATCGCCGTCGTCGCCGCGACGGTGCTCGCCTGCGGCGTCGCCGCCCTGCTGACGCCCGGCTTTGCCACGGGAACGCTCGCCGTCGTCTTCGCCGCGACCGTCGTGCTGGCCGTCACCGGCGCGACCGACGACATCCGTCCGCTGGAAGCGCTGCCGCGGCTCGCCATCCAGTCGCTGGCCGTGCTGCTCGTCCTCTACGCGCTGCCGGCGCAGATCCACCTGCTAACGGCGCTGCCGCTGTGGCTCGAGCGCGCGCTCCTGTTCGTCGGCCTCCTGTGGTTCGTCAACCTCGTCAACTTCATGGACGGCATCGACTGGATGACGGTGGCGGAGGTCGTGCCGGTCGCGGGCGCGCTGGCGCTGTTCGGCCTCTGGGGCGCGCTGCCGGCGGAAACGACGCTCGCCGCCCTCGCCCTCTGCGGCGCCATGCTCGGCTTCGCGCCGTTCAACCGCCCGGTGGCGCGGCTGTTCTTGGGCGACGTCGGCAGCCTGCCGGTCGGCCTGCTGCTCGGCTGGATGCTGGTGCTGCTCGGCGACGAGCACCTCGCCGCCGCGCTGCTGCTGCCGCTCTATTACGTGGCGGACGCGACGATCACGTTGCTGCGGCGCTGGCGCGCCGGCGAGAAGCTCATGCAGGCGCACCGCAGTCACTTCTACCAGCGCGCCCTCGTCGGCGGCATGCGCGTGCCGGCGATCGTCGCCCGCGTTTTCGCGCTCAACCTTGCCCTGATCGCGCTGGCCGCGCTGACGCTGTGGCTGCCGCTGCTGACCGTGCACATCGCTGCGCTCGCCGCGGGCTGTGCGCTGGTCGCCCTGCTGCTCTACGATTTCGGCCGGCGCTAGAGGCCGAGATAGGCCTGGCGCACGCGGTCGTCGCCGAGCAGGTCCTGCCCCGAGCCGGACAGCGTGATGCGTCCGTTCTCCAGCACATAGGCTCTGCTCGCCAGCTTGAGCGAGACCGCCACGTTCTGCTCGACCAGCACGCAGGTCAGCCCGTCCTTGTTGAGGTCGCGCACCGTCTGCAGCACGGCCTGCACGACCGCCGGCGCCAGCCCGAGCGAGGGCTCGTCGAACATCACGAGGTCGGGCGCGCCCATCAGGCAGCGGCCGATCGCCAGCATCTGCTGCTCGCCGCCGGACAGCGTGCCGGCCGCCTGGCCGCGGCGCTCGGTCAACTTGGGAAACAGGGCGTAGACGCGCTCGAGATTGCGCTCGCGTGCGGCCTGCGCACGCGGCAGCAGCGCGCCCATGACGAGGTTCTCGACCACCGTCAGGGTCGGGAACACCTGGCGCCCTTCCGCCACCTGGCCGATGCCGAGGTTGCAGACCTTGTGGCTCGGCCAGCCGGCGATGTCCTGGTCGCGATACAGGATGCGGCCGCGGGCCGGCCTGTGCATGCCGGCGATGGTGCGGATGAGCGAGGTCTTGCCGGCGCCGTTGGCGCCGACGATGGCGACGATGGCGCCCTGCGCAATCTCCAGCGAGACACCGTCGAGCGCCTGCGCGTCGCCGTGGAAGACGTCGAGATTCTCGATGCGGAGCATCGCGCTCATGCGACGTCCTCCGCCCCGAGATAGGAGTGGATCACCGCCGGGTCGCGCACGACCTCGGCCGGGGTGCCCTCGGCGATCGCCGCGCCGTGATGCATCACCAGGACGCGCTGCGCGAGCGCCATGACCGCGCGCATGACGTGCTCGATCAGCAGGATGGTGATGCCGGTCTCGCGGTTTAGCTCCCTGAGGATGGCGACCATGCGATCGGTCTCGGTGGGCCTCAGGCCCGCCATCACCTCGTCGAGCAACAGGAGCTTGGGGTCGGTAGCGAGCGCGCGCGCCACTTCCAGCCGCTTGCGGTCGGGCAGCGTGAGCGCGGAGGCGCGCTGCTCGCGCTTGTCGTAGAGATCGATGCGCCGCAGCACCTCGTGCGCCCGCTCGCGCGCTTCCGCCGCGTGGCTACGGCGCAGCAGCGCGCCGATGATCACGTTGTCCTCGACCGACAGCGCCGGGAACGGCCGCACGATCTGGAACGTGCGGCCGATGCCGCGCCGGCAGATCTTGTCGGGGGTGAGGCCCTCAATGCGCTCGCCGGCGAAGGTGATGGCGCCGCCGTCCGGCGCGAAGACGCCGGCGATCACGTTGAACAGCGTCGTCTTGCCGGCGCCGTTCGGACCGATCACCGCGTATATGCCGCCCTCTTCCACCTCGAAGCTGAGGCGGTCAACCGCGACCAGGCCGCGGAAGCGCTTGCTGACGTTGTCGACGGTGAGGAGCGCGGTCATTTCTGCTGCTCCGTCAGCCCGAGCCGGCGTGACAGCCACGGCCACACGCCGTCAGGCAGCGCCATGATCACGCCGAGCAGGCAAATGCCGTAGAACACCTGCTTGGCGCCGGGCACATCCACGCCGAGCGCATGCAGCGCCTCGGTCAGGGTTTCGGCGAGACCGGTCAGGATGAACGCGCCGAGAATGGGACCGAACAGGGTGCCGAGGCCGCCGACGATCGGCGCCAGGATGATCTCGATCGAGCGCGAGATGTGGAAGACCTGCTCGGGAAACAGGTTGTTGTAATAGAAGGCATAAATCACGCCGGCGAAGGAGGTCATCGCCGCGGAGATCACTACCGCGATCATCTTGTAGCGGAAGGTGTCGATTCCTGCCGATCGCGCGGCTTCCTCGTCCTCGCGGATCGCCAGCCAGAAATAGCCGATGCGGCTGCGCAGCAGCGCGCGGCAGCCGATGAAGGCGAGGACGGTCGCGATCAGCAGCACGTAATAGAACATCACGGGCTGGCCGCGCAGCATCCATAGATCGTTGACCGCGTGCTGTTTCACCGGCAGGAACAGACCGGACGAGCCCGCCGTCCAGGACAGATGATCGAAGCCGACGCGCGCGAATTCCGCCACCGCGATGGTGAGGATGGCGAAATAGACGCCCGCCACGCGGAAGCGGAACGCGAGGAAACCGATGAAGGCGCCGGCGAGCGCGGCGATCGGCACGGCGACCAGGAGGCCGATCCACGGGCCGATGCCGAAATGCACGTAGAGCCCGGCGGCCGTATAGGCGCCGAGGCCCACATAGAGGGCATGGCCGAGCGAAAGCTGCCCGGCAAAGCCCATCATGATATTCCAGGCCTGCCCGATATAGGCGAAGTAGAGAATGAGGATGAGCACCGTCAGCAGGTAGTCGGTCGCCACCAGCGGCGCCACGACCAGGGTCACGAACAGGATGCCGAGCAGGACGAGTGCGCGCGGCGAAGCTCCGTCGATCAGCCGCGCGATCATGCCGTCCTCTTGCCCATGATGCCCTGCGGGCGGAACAGCAGCACCAGCACCAGGATGGCGAAGGCGAACATGCTCTTGGCCGAGGGGCTGAACAGCAGGCCCGCCATCGCCTCGGTAACCCCGATCAGCACGCCGCCCAGGAGAGCGCCCGGCATGGAGCCGAGCCCGCCGGTGATGACGATGACGAAGGCAAGCAGCGTATAGGCCGGCCCGAGCGCCGGCGTGACGTCGACGATCAGGATCAGCATGACGCCGGCGGCGCCGACGCAGGCCGAGCCGAGCGCGAAGGTCAGCGCATAGAGGTGCTTGACGTCGAGCCCGACCACCAGCGCGCCGGTGTAGTTGTCGGCGCAGGCGCGGATCGAGGTCCCCAGCCGGCTGAAGTTGAAAAAGACGAACAGCGCAGCCGCGACCACGACGGCGGCGAGCCCGGCATAAACCTTGGTCGCGTCCACGATCAGCGGGCCGATCTGGAAGCTGTCGAAGGCGTAGGACACCTGTACGTTCTGCGCGTCCGGCCCGTAGATGATCAGCAGCACGTTGACCATGATGATCGCGACCGCGACCAGCAGCAGGAACTGGCTGTGCTCGGGCCGAGTGATGAAGGGATTGATCAACCCTTTCTGCAAGAGATAGCCGAAGGCGCCGAGCACCGCCGCGATCGGTATGAGCATCACCAGCGGGTCGAGGCGCAGCGCCGCGAACAGCGTAATGGCGATGTACATGGCGATGGTCATCATCTCGCCATGGGCGAAGTTGACCACCCGCACCACGCCGAAGATGACCGACAGCCCGAGCGCCATCAGGCCGTAGACAAGCCCGGTCAGGACGCCGCTGACGGCGACATTGAGATAGATTTCTGCCGGCACGGTTCGACCCTGGATACGCAAAGCTCCGGCCGATGCACGGCCGGAGCGTTGGCTTTAGCGAACCGCTATCAGCGCTTGTCGTATGGCTTCATCGGCCATTCGACTTTCGCGTTCGCGGCGGTTTTCGGCGCGACGGTCGGCAGCTTGCCGCCGCGGTTCTGAATGGCCGAGATCTGCAGCTTGTCGTTCTGGCCCTTGGCGTCGAACTGGATGCCGGGACCGGTCGACACGTTGTCCTTGATGCTGGTCGTGCGGATGGCATCGGCCAGCGCCTTCGGATCGGCCGAGCCCGCCCGCTTGTAGGCGTCGGCGGCGATCAGCAGCGCCTCGAAGGTGTAGACGTGGTTGGTGTTCACGTTGACGCCCGGATGCGCCTTGGCGAGCGCGGCCTCGAGCTTCTTGCTGAGCGGCTTGTTCGGGTCGTACCAGGGCACGAAGCTGATCGGGCCGTCGCCGAGCTTGCCGAGGGTCTTGAGATACTGGTCTTCGTACCAGCCGGGCCCCATGCTGAACACCGCCTTGGGCGACCAGCGCTGCTTGATCATTTCGCGGGTGAGCAGGATCGCGTCGTTGAGGCGGCTCACCACCATCAGGATCTCGGCACCGGTGGCCTTGGCCTTGGCGATTTCGACCGAGAGGTCGCGCGCGGCCGGGTCGTAGGAGATCGTCTCCTTGATCGTGTAGGGCAGATCGAACTTCGGTGCCACCGCGCCGATGCCCTTCTGCATCGCCGTGCCGAAGGTGTCGTTGACGTGCAGGAACACGGCCGACTTCGGCGCATCGCCCGTCGCCGCGAAGATCTCCTTCTGGCAGGCGAAGGCGCCGCCCAGGATCATCGGCGCGGTATGGAAGTTGCGGAACACGAACTTGTAGCCCTGCTCCGTGATCGGCGGCGCGGCGGCGATGTTGATGACGTAAGGGATGCCCTTCTGCTCGGCGACCTGCGCGATGGCCGAGCTCTGCCCCGAGTCGAAGGCGCCGACCAGCAGCTGCGCGCCGTCGCTGATGAGCTTCTCGGCGCGCGCGCGGGCCACGTCCACGTTGGTTTCGGTGTCCGCGTTCATGATCTGGAGCGGCGGCATGCCCATGTCCTTGAGCATTGCGGCGGCGACGTCCACGCCGCGCTGGCAATCCTGGCCGATACCGGCCTGGTAGCCGGAGCGCGGCAGCAGAACGCCCACTTTCAGGGCCGCGCCCTGGGCGCGCACGATGTTGAACGGCGCGGTGCCGGCGAGAAGACCCGCTGCACCCAAGCCCGCGGCGAACGTGCGCCTGGTGACGCGCGGCGTCGATTGCGATTGACGTTTCATGGAATTCCTCCCTGGCCCTCGGCGTTATTGCTGGATGATGCCGGATTTGCTCCGGTTCTCACAAGCGCGAAAAAAGTCGCAACGGGCACCGGACTTCCCGTCCGCGCCGGTCGCCACGGCCTTCCGCACGAGCCGGTTGCGGAATCCAGCTCGCGGGCACATTGTTGACTGGGACAACAATTTTCGTCAACACCGATATTGCCGCAGGCGGGCCTTCCGCCGCGGCCCGAGGGGACGCCACCATGGCCGCAGCCAGGGACCGCAAGAAGCGCCGCACCGCCGCGCTGCACAAGGCGCCCGCCGTCCGGCGCGCCAGCCGGCCGGCCATCGACCTCGGCGACCTCGACGAGCGGCTCGGCTACTTCATCCGGCGGGTCCAGGTCTGGATTTTCCAGGATTTCATCCGCCGGCTGGCGCATATCGACATCAGCCCGGCGCAGTTTTCGGTGCTGATGGTGATCGCCGCCAATCCCGGGCTGTCTCAAGCCGAGCTCGGCGAGACGCTCGGCATCGAACGAGCGCGCCTGGTGCGTCTGTTGCATCGTCTGCAACAACGCGGCCTGACCCAGCGCCTCCCCTCCAGCACTGACGGCCGGCGGCACGCACTCAAGCTCACGCGCGACGGCCAAAAACTGCTGACACAGGCCAAAGCGCTCGCCGCCGCCCACGAGGCGGGGCTGAAGGACAAGCTCGGCGCCGACCGTCACCGCTTCCTGCTCGAGACCCTGCGCGAGTTCTGAACACTTCCGTGTCCCGGGCGCCGCGCAGACCCGGGACATGCGCTCAGGCCCCCAACAATTTCTCCACCGCGGCGGCGATGCGGAACAGGCGATGGTCGTGGCCGTTGCGCACGACCAGCATGAGCCCGACCGGCAGACCGCCCTCGCGCGGCAGCGGCAGCGAGATCGCGCAGCAGTCGAAGAAATTCCACATCGACGTGTTGCGCAGCAGCAGCGCGTTCTTGCGCCCGAACACGTCGGGCGCGGTCATCTCGGCGATGGTGGGGGCGACGATCGGCGTGGCCGGCGCCATCAGCACGTCGAGGTCGCGCAATTGCTCGTCCATCGCCCCGGCCAGCTCGGCGCGACGCTCGACCATCCAGAGGTAGTCCGCGGCCGAAATGCCGCGCGCGCGCTCAAGCCGGGCGCGGATGTTCGGATCGATGTCGGCGCCGCGGCGGTCGAGCCAGTCGCGGTTGACCGCGAAGCCTTCCGCCGGCTGCACGCCGCCGCGCGCATTGACCTGCGTCCACGGCTCGATGAGCGGCAGCGGCTGATCGGCGAGCCGCGCCCCGGCCTTGCGCAGGACGGCGAGCGCGGCATCGAAACGCTTCGTCACGGTGTCGTCGAGCCCGTCGAGCGGCATGCCCTGCGCGACGCCGATACGCAGCCCGGCGAGCGGCGCCGGGTTGAGAACGCTGAAATCTTCGCCGGCCATCACCGCGTCGGCCCGGGCGCAGTCGGCGACCGAGCGCGCGATCGGCCCGATCGAATCCATGCTGTGCGACAGCGGATAGGCGCCCGCGAGGGGAATGCGCTTCTGGCTCGGCTTGAAGCCGACCAGGCCGCAGAGCGCGGCCGGAATGCGCGTCGAGCCGCCGGTATCGCTGCCGATGGCGACGTCGCACATGCCATCTCCGACGGCGACCGCGCCGCCCGAAGTCGAGCCGCCGGGAATGCGCGCGCGATCCGCCGGATTGCCGGGCGTGCCGTAATGCGGGTTCATGCCGACGCCGGAAAAGGCGAACTCGGTCATGTTGGTCCTGGCGACGATGACCGCGCCGCCGGCGCGCAGGCGCCGCACCACCGGCGCATCGCTCGCCGCCGGCTTGCCCTCTTCCGCGACGACCTTCGAACCGGCGCGCGTAACTTCTCCGGCGACGTCGAACAGATCCTTGATGCTGACGATCGTGCCGTCGAGCGGACCGAGCGAGACGCCGTGGCGCGCGCGTGCATCGGCCGCCTCGGCGTCGGCCCTCGCCTGCTCGCGATAGACCGTGAGGCAGGCGCGCACGCCCTCGCCGTTCGGATCGTCGATGCGCGACAGCGCAATCTCCAGTCGCTCGCGCGCGGTCACTCGCGTCATGGAACAAACACTCCGGTCAAACGTTTTTCATTCACCTTTGGGATGAACCAGTGTGGAGGCTAATCATGCGCAAGGCAATTCTAGCCGCTGCGGCTTGCGCCGCGCTGGCGACGCCGGGCGTCGTGCAGGCGCAGGATGCGCTCGGCGGCGCGATCATCGGCGGCGGCGCGGGCGCGATTATCGGCGGCGCGGCGACCGGGCGCGCGGAAGGCGCCGCGGTCGGCGCGGCGATCGGTGCGACCACCGGCGCGGCGATCGGCGCGAGCGCCGGCGAGCGGCGTTATCATCGCCAGCGCGTTCGCGTGTGCTGGGAAGATGATTGGGGCCGCCAGCGTTGCCGCTGGCGGTACCGCTGATCCGAACAGTAACGTTGCGTATGCGTTGGATGAGGCGTCCCGTGCGGGGCGCCTCATTCGTTTGCAGGCGCCATATTTCATCCCCACTGTTATCAACCGCCGATTTTAGGCCCTTGCCAGCGCGGCTCATGGGCGTAGGCTTCGCGACAGGTCACCCCTCTTCGGCTCACGCCGGACACGGATGATCGCCATGGCCGAGCGGTCATGGGACGGGAGCGTCGCTTCGGCGGTGTTCGTGGTCCATGGTTGCAGGTCCTGGCTCTCAGTAGCGCGTATTGCCGGCGCTGAGTTCACGCTCGCGACGGTGGATATGGATCCCGAGAGCCTGTGACGGGCAGACGACGGTCTGCCCGTTATGGCTTTTTGGGCACTGCAATCGCTTCCGGAAAAATTCAGCGCCTACCACATCTCCTCGACGGACAGGGCCCGCGGAATCTGGTGCTGCTGCACCGCGTAGGTCATCAGCAAGTCGAGGCAAGGCTGGTTTGCTTCCTTGCCGAAAGGCGCGGTGTCGATGGTGCCGGGCGCCACGCCGCCCAGCCTCTTGGCGGCTTCGAGCATCCGGTAAAGCTCGGCGACGGCGGCCGGATTGGATCGCTTCAGTTCGTCGGTGACGACCACCATGTGGTTCACTGGCACAAGCTTGTGCCTGGCGTACCAATTCTTCGCTTCATCATCCGGATTCGCGATCACGCTCTTGAGCCGCGCATCGTCCGGCATGGCGGCGCCGTAGATCGCGGCGTCCAACTCGCCGCCGAGCAGCATCTGCGTGATGTCCTGGTCAGCGCCGGCGCGGATCACGCCCGGCGGATCCTTCGCTTCCGCCACATGGCCGTCCTCGAAGGTGACCCACTGGCAGCCGGACAGGTCGACGCCGTAGTCGTTCTGCAGGATGCCGCGAATCCAGACGCCGGTGGTCTGGCTGTAGGAGCGTACGCCGATGCGCTTGCCCGGCAGCGTGTCGGGCGTGAGCACCCCGCGTGCGCTGTTGTAGAGCATGGTGTGGTGCTGGAAGCGCGACAGCATGGCCGCCGGCAGCAGCGACAGGCCCTTGTTGAAGGCCTTGGCCTGGAAGTAGGTGGTCAGCGCCATTTCGCTCGCGTCGAAGGCGTGCTCGCGCACCATCGGCTTGAATGCGGTGTAGAGCGCCTTCACCTCGACGAAGTCGAGCTTGAGCTTGTCCGATGTGATCTCGCCGCGCTTGAGCGGCATCGTATGCGGGTAGTTGCCGAGGCAGATGCGCAGCTTGGTGACGTCGGCCATTGCGTGAGCGCCCTTCGAACGGCGCGGTGGACGGCCAGCGCGCCTGTTGACGGCATGCTTGACGCGCCCCGACAGATTGTCAACAATTTGGTCAACCAGATTGTGGACCGCGATGCCCCGCCCTACCCGCTCCGCCAGCGCCGACATCACCGCCCGCCTGCGCGAGGAAATCACGCGCGGCCGGCTGATGCCGAACCAGCGCCTGATCGAGGCCGACCTCGCCGCGAGTTTCGGCGTCAACCGCGCGCATGTGCGCACCGCGCTCGCCATGCTCGACCAGGAAGGCCTGGTGGTGCGCGAGCAGAACCGCGGCGCGCGCGTGCGCGCCATCAGCGACGACGAGGCGATGGAGATCGCGCAGACACGCCTCGCTATCGAGGCGATGGTGGCGCGGCAGGCGGCAGAGCGCGTGAGCGACGCCGGCCGGAAAACGCTGCGCGCGGTCGAGGCCGACATGCGCCGCGCGGTGAAGGAGGCGGACGACCTCGCCTATTCGCGCGCCAATGCCGCGCTGCATAAGGAGATCCAGCGCATCGCCGGCAACGCCACCGCGACGCGCATCCTGTCCACGCTGCGCTCGCATCTCATGCGGCTGCAATACCGCGTCATCCTGCTGCCGGGCCGGCCGCAGTCCTCGCTGGCCGAGCATCGCGCCATCGTCGACGCGATCTGCGCCGGCGACGGTGACGCCGCCGAGGCGGCCATGCGCCGGCACCTCTTGAGTTTCATGTCGCTGCTGAAGCAGGCCATCGCGGCCACCCGCCACGGCGGCTTCTAACGTCTCACCAACGGAGTACTTGATGTCGGAGCAGAAGACCGGTCTCGTCGTCACCGCCCATCCGGGCGATTTCGTCTGGCGCGCCGGCGGCGCGATCGCACTGCACGCCAGGCAGGGCTACCGGATGAAGATCGTCTGCATGTCCTTCGGCGAGCGCGGCGAGAGCCAGTTCGCCTGGAAGGAGCCGGGCGCGACCATGGAGAAGGTGAAGGCCGGCCGCAAGGACGAGGCCGAACGCGCCGCCGGCCTGCTCGGCGCCGAGATCGAGTTCTTCGACTGCGGCGACTATCCGCTCAAGCTCACCGAGGCGCATTTCGACCGCATGGTCGACATCTACCGCGAGACCAATCCGGCCTTCGTGCTCACGCACGCGCTGAAGGATCCGTATAATTTCGACCATCCGAACGCGGCGCACTTCGCGCAGGAGACGCGCGTGGTGGCGCAGGCCATGGGCCACAAGCCGGGCGCCAAGTACAAATATTCGGCGCCGCCGGTCTATCTGTTCGAGCCGCACCAGCCCGAGCAGTGCGACTACAAGCCCGATCTCATTCTCAAGATCGACGACGTCTGGGAGACCAAGTACAAGGCCTTCCAAATCCTCGCCGCGCAGAAGCACCTCTGGCACTACTACGAACGCGTCGCGCTCAACCGCGGCATCCAGGGCTCGCGCAACACCGGCATCCCGATGACCTACGGCGAGGCCTATCAGACCCTGTTCCCGCGCGTGGTCACCGATACGCTGGGTTAGGCCGCGCTCGTGTCCCGGGCGCAATACAGCACGAAGTGATGCATTGCAGACCCGGGACCGTTACGACTTCCGAGTTTGTGAAGGTCCCGGCTCTGCGGTGCACCGCTATCGCGCCGCACCCCGTCCGGGACAAGCCAGAAAGAAAATCACATGACCCCCGTCGTCGTCCGCAACATCAAGCGCGCCGATCCGAACGCGATCGGCATCATGGAGGCGCGCGGCGTCTCCACCGTGCACGAGGCCTATGGCCGCTACGGTTTGATGAAGCCCTACATGCGGCCGATCTGGGCGGGCGCGCAGATCGCCGGCCCCGCCGTCACCATCCTGGCGCAGCCGGGCGACAACTGGATGATTCACGTCGCGGTCGAGCAGTGCCGGCCGGGCGACGTGGTCGTGCTCGGCTGCACCGCCGACAACACCGACGGCATGTTCGGGGAACTGCTTGCCACCTCGCTGAAGGCGCGCGGCGTGAAGGGCCTCATCATCGACGCCGGCTGCCGCGACGTGAAGGCGCTGCACGAGATGGGCTTCCCGGTCTGGTCGCGCGCGATCTCGGCCAAGGGCACGGTGAAAGCGACGCTCGGCGCGGTCAACGTGCCGGTGGTCTGCGCCGGCGTGAATGTCGAGCCGGGCGACGCGGTGGTGGCCGACGACGACGGGGTCGTCGTCGTGCCGAAGAAATACGCGACGGACGTCGCCGCGAAGGCGCAGAAGCGTTTCGAGGACGAGGACGCCAAGCGGCAGAAGCTCGCCTCCGGCGTGCTCGGCCTCGACATGTACAAGATGCGCGAGCCGCTGGAGAAGGCCGGCCTGCGCTACGTGGACGACCCGGAAGACGTCTAGCCCGCGCGGGGCGCTAGTGCATCTGCCGCTGCTCCTCGATCAGCGCATCAAGCGTGTAGGCGTTCGGGCAGAATTCGTGGAAGTGCTGGCCGGCCGTGCCGTCGGCGAGCTCATGGATGCAGCGGTCGCGCAGCGCGCAGGCGATGCACACCCGTTGCAGGTCACGCATCACCCCCGGCTTCGCGGCCGTCACCCGCTTGGCGTCCACCCCGAGCGTCTTCAGCATCTTGGCGAGGAGTTCGGTGGACTCGGGGCTCTTGCCCGCGAGTTCCTTCAACTCCTCCGCGCTGACGCCGAGGTCGCGCGCGACGCGGGCTACTTCCTCGCTGCCGCATTCCCTGAATTCGTTTTCGACCTTGAGCTTGCGCCGAAGCTCGGTGACCCAGCGCGCCACTGCGCCCAGAATTGGCTCGAGACCGGGATAATGCTGCTCTTGGACTTGCTGTGCGTACATGAGTCCCTCCGTTTGGAGAGAGGGTCGCGCAGCCGGCCGGGGTTGCATTGACCTGGGTCAACCACCCGGGCGCGCCCGTCGGCCCGTCCGCGGCGATCTGTCCGTGTTTCCGGTTCCAAACGCAGCGGGCTTCTTACCCTTATCGGTAACGAGTGGTTAATGGCATGCCTACGACCTTCGCCACCCGCCGGTAACGGCGCCCGCGGACGACGGGGAAGCGCGCCGCGAAGCGGCGCGAGGTGCGCCGGTGCGTGGCGAATTTCACATGCAAAATCACGTGTTTCGGCGCCTTCGCTGCAACCGCCGCGGCGGCCTGCACGCGGCGGATGCAAAGATTTGGATAGATGAGGGCAAGCTTTGCTTCACGGTTTGTCGTTGTTCCATAGAAGATATTTTTAACGCGCGCCTCGTACCGTCCGGGCACTCATCCTCCTGGAGTGTGTCACATGTCGAAGTTTGTTGCGTTTCTGAAGAACGAGTCCGGCGCCACGGCCATCGAGTACGGCCTCATCGCCGCCGGCATCTCGGTCGCCATCATCGCGATCGTGAATACCCTGGGCTCGACCCTGAACACCAAGTTCACCGACATCTCGACCCAGCTCAAGTAATTGAGCGGTCGGATACGGGTTTGATGGAAGCCGCCGGCAACGGCGGCTTCTGTCGTTTTGGGACGCGGGGATCACGCCGCCACGTGCAGCAGCGTGAAGGTTTGCACGGATAGCCCAAGAATCATGATCTTTCTCCCCTTCGAGCCCGGCGCGGCGCGCTAGTCGGCGATCGCGTGGCCGAAATTGATGACGACGAGGGACGCGAGCGCGACCAGCACCAGAAAGCCATTGATCACCACCAGCAAGGCCGGGTGGATGCGCTTGACATCGGGCACCGGCGGCGGCGGCCCGGGATAGAGGTGGCGCCACACGCCGGCGCCGTAGCAGAAGGCGGCGAAGGCCATCAGCGCGCTGCCGGTCAGGAGGATCAGCCACTCGGGCACCACGCCGATGAGCAGCGGTTTGACCCCCAGCCCGCTCGCCATGGCGACCAGCCCGGTGCGCACCCAGGCGGCATAGGTGCGTTCGGCGGCGAAGACCGTGCGGTCGGCGGCGAGCTCGGTGCGCCGGTCGGCGCTCAATTCCATGCGCGCCGTGTCGCGCTCCATGCGCGTGGTCGTCTGCCGGATCTGGACGGCGCTGTCCTTGAGCTTTTCGGCGCTCTGCTGGAGCCTGGGTTTGGCGGCCATGCCGGTTAATGGCGCAACCGCCGCCATGGTTCCCGGTCGCGGCAATTCGTCAGCGGTTGGCGCTGCTCCAGGGAGCGATGCGCCGCTCGAGGAATTTCAGCCCCGAGGTCAGCGAAACGCCCATGACCATGAGCACGATCACGGGCACGAAGACCTTGTCCATCTCAAACACATTGGCGTAGCGCGTGATCATGAAGCCGAGGCCGGAGATCGTGGTGTAGAACTCGGCGATCACCATGCCGACGAGGCCGCGGCCGATGGCGAGGCGGATGCCGGCGGCGATGTAGGGCAGCGCGAAAGGCAACAGCACGTCGCGCCACACTAGCCATTCGCTGGAACGGAAGGAGCGCGCCACCTCGAGCATGTTCTTGTCGCATTCGCGGACGCCCTGATAGGTGTTGATCAGGATCGGGAACACCGCGAACAGGAACACGACGATGATCTTGGCCTTGAGATAGATGCCGAACCACAGCACCAGCAGCGGCACCAGCGCCACCATCGGGGTGGCGTAGAGCGCGTTGATCGGCAGATCGAGCGCCCAGTCGAGCCAGCGCACGCGCGCCATCGCCACCGCCAGCGGAATGCCGACGAGAATGGCGGCGAGCAGGCCGTAGAACATCACCTCGAGGCTTTGCGCCAGATAATAGGGCAGATCGCCGGACGCGGTCAGTTCGACGAAGGCGACCGCGATCTTCGAAGGATAGGTGAAAAAGATCGGGTCGATGAACGGCCCGACGATCTCCCACACCACCAGGATCAGCGCGACGAAGCCGTAACGGAAGAGAGCCCTGCGCTCCCACCACGGCAGCGCAACCGCCGCCCGTGCGGATGCCGGCGATGCGGTGATCGGGCCCGAATGGGCGTCATGGGCGGCGGTCATCGCGCATTGTCCTCTTGTCAGAAACGGGTCCTTCGCCGCCGGCGGCGGACGCGGCCGTGTGGCCGCATCCGCGCGTTCCGGGCAGTGCTCAGAAGGCGGTGGTCGGGCAAACCGGGCCCTTCCACTCGCCGAGCGCGGCGAGCGCCTTCTTGGCCGGAGCGAGGTCGACGATGTCCTCGTAGGTCGGCGTCTTGCCTTCCTTGATATTGCCGACCCTGGTCATCAGTTGCGCCGTGAAGTTGATGCGCTCGGGACCGAGCCCGCTGTTGGCGTCCCAGATGCACTCCTTCACCATGAAGTCGTAGGTGTCGGAGAGGATCTTCTCGGGGTAGCCGATCTGCTTGACGAAGATCGGC
Organism: Pseudolabrys sp.; assembly: GCA_046292265.1. Taxonomy (GTDB): domain Bacteria; phylum Pseudomonadota; class Alphaproteobacteria; order Rhizobiales; family Xanthobacteraceae; genus Pseudolabrys. Next base: position 120,799 of record JBKBRE010000006.1, read on the forward strand.
ATCACCTTGGCCTTTTCGGTGTAGATGATGCGCGTGGCCTCGATATTGGCCTTGACCACGGCATCGACGATCGCGGGCTTGTCCTTGATGGTCTTCTCGGTCGCCGACAGGAAGGTGTAGAGCGTCTTCGGCTGCAGCTCCCACATGCGCGCGACCGCGTGCAAGTTCGGCACCTTGCTCTTGGCCAGCATTTCCTGCTCGACGTGCAGGATGGCGGTATCGACCTGGTTGGCGACCAGCGCCGGCACGTCCTCGCTGGCGATCGAGACGAAGTTGACTTCCTTGGGATCGATCTTGGCGGCGCGCAGCACGGCGCGGCTGAGCAGGTCGGCGAAGCCGCCCGGTTCCTGGATGCCGATGCGCTTGCCCTTGAGGTCGGCCATGGTCTTGACCACGTCCTGGCGCACGATCAGCGAAGCCTCGAGCTTCGGCAGGTTGGCCGCGATCGCCTTGACCGCCGCACCGTTCGAACGGCCGATGATGGTCGGCGCGCCGGGTGTCAGGCCGAAGTCGATGTTGCCGGCCAGCAGCGCGCGATAGACCTTCACGCCGTCGCCGAGCGACACGATGTCCACGTCGAGGCCGGCCTTCTTGTAGAGGCCGAGCTCCTTCGCGACGATCGCCGGCATGTGCACGATGTTCGGCGGCGAGGTCGGAATGCCGATGGTGATCTTGGTTTGCGCCTCGGCCGATACCGGCAGCATGAACGCGGCGGCGGCGAGTGCGGCCACGGTCGGATAGAGTTTGCGCATTACTTTAGTCCTCCCTGGTGTTCCCGCCGCGCGTACGCGGGCGGGCTTTTGTTAGGTCGGTTTGGTCGCCGCCCGATTTCCCACGCCAGGGCGCCGGCCCGGTTCCGCCTTTGCCCACGATCTTGCCCGATCGTCCTCTCAAAAACAACGAATGGGCCGCCTTTCTTCCCCTCCGGCGCGCGGCCGGACGCGCAAAAATTCGGCTTTGACCGCGCCCGGACGGCATGCCTAATGACGCGACGCGACAAACGCGACCGCGCGCAACCAATGCCCCAATTCGTGCTCAATTTCGGCAAGACCGGCACGCCGCCAGCCCCGGACGGGCGGCTGGACGCGCCGGCCTTCCACCGCAACTGCGAACCGATCTGGCAGGCGATCGAGCGTTTCCTCGCCGCGCAACAGGGCGACGTGCTCGAGACCGGCAGCGGAACCGGGCAGCATATCGCGACATTCGCCGCGCGGGCGCCGCAGCTCACCTGGTGGCCGAGCGACATCTTCGACAACCACCTCGCCAGTATCGCCGCCTGGCGCCGCCACGCCGGCCTCGCCAACCTGAAGGCGCCGCAGCGCATCGACCTCGCCGATCCGGCCTGGACCTGGCAGCCGGGCGGCGCGCTCGCCGCCATGCTCTGCATCAACGTGCTGCACATCTCGCCCTGGCGGGTGAGCGAGAACCTGATCGCCGGCGCCGCGCGCCTGCTGGCGGCCGACGGCCGGCTGTTGGTCTACGGCCCGTTCATGCGCGACGGCGCCCACACCGCGCCGAGCAACGCTTCCTTCGACGCCAGCCTGCGCGCCGAGAATCCGGATTGGGGCGTTCGCGATACCCGCGATCTTGCGGCGCTCGCGCAGGCAAGCGGCTTGCTCCTTTCGGAAACCATCGCTATGCCGGCCAACAATCAGGTACTGGTCTTCTCCCGCGCTCCGGCCGGGACGGCATAAACCAAGGACTTCCATGCAAGCCGAACCGATCTACGACATCGCCCATCTCGGCCATCTGGAGTTGCTCACGCCGGAGTTCGACAGGAGCGTGCGCTTCTTCGTCGACGTCATGGGCATGACCATCAGCGGCGAAAAGGGCGACAGCATCTATTTGCGCGCCTACGACGACTACGAGCGCTATTCGCTCAAGCTCACCGCCGCCAAGACCAACGGCATGGCGCACGTCGCCTATCGCACGCGCTCGCCGCAGGCGCTGGAGCGCCGCGCCGCCGCGCTGAAGGGCTCCGGCTTCGACGTCGGCTGGACCGACGGCGATCTCGGCCACGGCAAGACCTTCGTCTGCAAGGATCCGGACGGCCACGTCATCGAGCTCTATTACGACACCGAATGGTACGAGGCGCCGCCCGAGCTCAGGCCGTCGCTGAAGAACCAGGCGCAGCGCTTTCCCGCGCGCGGCTGCAACGTGCGCCGGCTCGACCACTGGAACGGGCTCGCCGCCGACATCTCCGCCTGCCGCAAGTTCTTCGAGGACTATCTCGGCTTCCGGCTGACCGAGCGCATCGTGCTCAAGGACGGCTCTGAGGCCGGCATCTGGCTCACCGCCACCAACAAGTCCTACGACTTCGCCTATACGCGCGACCACACCGGCGCGCGCGGCCGCTTCCACCACATCACCTATGCGCTCAATTCGCGCGAGGAAGTGCTGCTGGCCGCCGACGTGTTCCTGGAGAACGGCGTGTTCATCGAGACCGGCCCGCACAAGCACGCGATCCAGCAGACCTTTTTCCTCTACGTCTACGAGCCGGGCGGCAACCGCGTCGAGGTGGCGAACGCCGGCGCACGGCTCGTGCTCGCGCCCGACTGGAAGCCGATCACCTGGACCGAGGAGGAGCGCAAGAAGGGTCAGGCCTGGGGGCTGAAGACCATCGAATCCTTCCACACCCACGGCACACCGGACGTGCCGCGCAAATAGGAGCCTTGCCCCGCGTGAGCGCCATCCCCACCACCGCCCTGCCCTCGGGCGCCCGCATTCCGACCTTCGGGCTCGGCACCTGGGGCATGGGCGAGGATGCGCGGCGGCGGGACGCGGAGATCAAGGCGCTACGCCACGGGCTGGAGCGCGGCGTCACGCTGATCGACACCGCCGAGATGTACGGCAGCGGCGAAGCCGAGCGCATCGTCGGCGAGGCGCTCGGCAAGCGGCGCGGCGAGGCGTTCATCGTCAGCAAGGTGCTGCCGGAGAACGCCGGCCGCGACGACGCCGTCGCCGCCTGCGAGGCGAGCCTGAAGCGGCTCAAGACCGATCGCATCGAGCTGTACCTTTTGCACTGGCGCGGCTCGGTGCCGCTCGAGGAGACGATCGAGGCCTTCGTCGCACTCGAGGAAGCCGGCAAGATCGTCGACTGGGGCGTGAGCAACTTCGACATTTCCGACATCGGCGAAATGTGGAAGCTGCCGGAGGGCGACACGCTCGCCTGCAACCAGGTGCTCTACAACCTGACCCGCCGCGGCATCGAGTTCGACCTGATGCCCTGGTGCCGCCAGCGCAAGGTGCCGGTGATGGCCTCTTCGCCGATCGAGCAGGGCCGCCTGCTCGGCCACCCCGCGCTGCGCGAAGTGGCCGCCCGCCGCAATGCGACGCCGGCGCAGGTCGCGCTCGCCTGGGCGATGCGGCACGACGACGTGATCGTCATTCCGAAGGCCGCCACGCTCGCTCATGTCGACGAGAACCTGGGCGCGCTCGACCTGCTGCTCAGCCACGACGACTTCACCGCGCTCGACCGCGCCTTCCCGCCGCCGCGCAAGCCTGTGCCGCTCGAGATGCTGTAGCCGCGCGCGGCGCCGCTCTCTAAAATGCGGCGCGCAATCACCCGGACTGCCAAGGACGTTCCATGACCCGCCGCAACACGCCCCGCGTTTCCTTCATCGGTTTCGGCGAAGCCGGCCAGGCCATCGCCGCCGGCTTGCGCGACGCCGGCATCGAGCAGATCGCCGCCTGGGACATCCTGTTTCCCGAGGAAGCCGGCGCGCGCCTGAAGGCGGCAGGCGAGAAGATCGGCGTCAGGCTCGCGCGCTCGGCCGCCGAAGCGGTGGCCGAGACCGACATGGTCATCTCGGCGGTGACCGCCGCCTCGAGCCTGGAAGCGGCGCGCTCGGTCGCGCCTCACCTCACCGGCACGCCCTGGTATCTCGACATCAATTCCGTCTCGCCCGGCCGCAAGCAGGCGACCGCCGAATTGCTCGACGGCAAGGCGCGCTATGTGGACGTGGCGGTGATCGCGCCGATCCATCCGCTCCGTCACAAGACGCCGCTGTTGATCGCCGGCGAGCACGCCGCAGCGATCGCGCCGCTGCTGCAGGAGATGGAGATGACGCTCAAGGTCGTTCCCGGCGAAACGGGGAAGGCGGCGGCGATCAAGATGATCCGTTCGGTGATGATCAAGGGGCTCGAGGCGCTGACGCTCGAATGCTATCTCGCCGCTTCGCGCGCCGGCCTGCTCGATGACGTGCTGGCGTCGATGAAGAACAATTATCCGACGCTCGATTTCGCCGCGATGGGCGACTACAACATCGAGCGCATGGCGAGCCACGGCGAACGCCGCGCGGCCGAGATGGAAGAGTCGGCCGCCACGCTGCGCGAGCTCGGCGTCGATCCGCTGATGGTCGAGGCGACCGTCAAGCGCCAGCGCGAGATGGGCGCGCTCGGCCAGCGCGACAGCGTGCGCGCCACTTTGCATGACGGCCGCGCCGCGATGCTCAAGGCGATCGGCGACGCCAAGGGCAAGACATAACGACGCGATCTGCACGCGGGCCGCGCCGGCGCCCGCTCCGGCATCCGGAAAGCGGTACTATGGCGGGATTTCTGAACGCGCGTTCAGAATTCTGCTGCGCGCGCTTCTGCAAATTCCTTGTAAGTTTTCGTGCGCCTCAGCACTATGCCGTCCTTCGAACATTCGGGAGGGTTGCAATGAAACTGAAGAACTTCGGATACGCCGCGCTGATCGCGGTTGCCGCGACGGCCTTCACGCTCGCCTCGGCCACCACCAGCGAAGCCAAGAAGCACACGAAGAAGGCCAAGGCCGCCGCGCCGGTGCCGACTCTGTGCTGGGGCATTCAGAAGCCGGTCTGCGCCACCAAGGGCGGTATGAAATTCACCTACGCCAACGCCTGCTACGCGCGCAACGACGGCGCCAAGGTGGTCTCGGACAAGGCCTGCCCCGCCAAGAAGGCGAAGAAGGCCAAGAAGGCCGGCAAGAAGCCCGCCAAGAAGGCCGGCAAGAAGAAGTAAGCCGTCCGCCTTCGCGGCCGGATCGCTCGACATGAAACGGGCCGCTGCCTGCGCAGCGGCCCGATCTCGTTTTGGCTGACGCCGCCGGCCTACTTGCGCGGCGGGATCTGCAGGAATTCGGCGAGCTGCTCCTTGCTCAGCGGCTTGTCGAGGAACTTCAGCTTCACCGCGTCGCGCACCGCGCCGTCGAGGTCGGCGAACGTCTCGGTCTGCATCGTCTCCTTCGGCTGGAACTGCCTGGCCGAATCCTTCACCAGCTCGACCGGGCGCTTGATCTTCGCCGCGTACATCTCGAACGCCTTGGGATCGGAATACATCCAGTCCACCGCCTCGCGGTAGGCGGCGACGAAGCGCATGACGGCCTCGCGCTTGTTCTTCAGCGCATCGGCGTTGACGATGATGCTGCGCACGGTCTGTCCGCGCAGCGAGGGCACGTCGCTGCCGCGCGCGATCATGCGGATCTTGCCCTCCTTCATTTCCTGCAGGCCGAACGGCGGCGCCGCCCAGCCGATATCGACCTGGCCGGACATCACCGCGGTCAGCGTGCCCGGAGGGCCGCCGGTCTTGGTCGGCGTGGCCTTGAGCCCCAGCTCCTCCACGAAGGCGATCACGATGTTGTTCGTGCTCGAGCCGCTGGTCGAATAGGCGATGGTGTTCTTCTCGGTCGCGTCCTTCAGCGTCTTGAGCGGGGAATCCGCCTTCACGTACCAGTAGAGATCGCCGGTGCCGGTGAAGGCCGGCATCAGCAGGCGGACCGGCGCGCCTTTGCTGTAGGCGCGCATCGCCCCGGCCACGCCGACGCCGGCACCGAGATCGGCCGAGCCGGAGATCACCGCCTGGATGGTTTCGCCGGCGCCCTGGGTGCCGGTGTTCTCCAGCACGAGCCCGTGCTTCTTGAAGATGCCGGCGTCCTGGCCGAGCGTGGGCGCCTGGTTCTCCCAGTTATTGATCTGCCCGATCACCACCTTGAGCGTGTCTTGCGCCGCGGCCGGCCCGGCCGCGAAGGCGACGGCAAGCGCGCAGGCGCCCGCCAGGGTTTTCAAGGATGTCATTGTCGTTCCTCCCTCGATTTTTGTTTCGTTGTTGGTGCACTGACCTCGGGCGGCATTCAACACCGATTGCCGCCCGCGGGGGAAGTGGGAAAATCAGCGCGTCCGGCGGGCTTTCGCCTTCGCCTTGCGCGCCGGCGCCTTGCGCGCGGCGCGTTTGACCGCCTTGGCCGGGGCGAGCCCGCCGCCGGCCTTCGCCACCCGCATCGCCCAGTATTCCCACGCGCGCGTCAGCCCCGTGGTGGTGCCGGTGATGTTGCCCGCCCGTTCGGCCTCGCCCGGCGACAGCGCGGCGATGGCGCCGCCGATCGCCATCGCCTGCGCCTGGTATTCGGCGTTGCGCGCGGAATAGATGGTGCGGAACACGCAGTCGCGCACGCTGGCGCCGGCGGCCGTGACGCCGTGCCGGTTCATCAGCACCAGCCAGCCCGCGCCGAGCGCGCGGGCGAGCGAGGCGCCCTCCTCCGGCTTCACCACCAGCATGTTGGTGTCGCCGAATTCGTCGCGCTGGTCCCAGTACGGCGGCTTGATGCCGCCGACCGCACCGAGATGGAAGACCGGCACGTAATCCGCGCGGGTCGCCAGCAGCGGCATGAAGCCCGGCGCATGGTGGTGGCACACCGACATGACGTCCGGCCGCGCCTTGTAGATCTCGCCGTGGATCACCCGCTCGGAATATTGGCCGACGCCGGGCTCAGCGATCGGCCGCGAGTCGAGGTCGTACTCGATCAGGTCCTCCGGGGCGACCAGCTCGGGCGCGCGCGAGCGCGACAGGAAATAGCGGTTCGGATTGCCGGGATGGCGCATGCTGACGTGGCCGAAGGCGTCGAGCACGCCCTCGTTGGCCACCATGCGGTTGGCGAGCGCGAGTTCGCGGAGGGATTCGGTCAGCGGGGTCGGCACGGGTGGTTTCCTTATCGGGTGGCGAAGTCGCCTAGCGTTATCATTCCCACCTTGCCCGTCAAATGGCTCCCCGGTAGCGTGCGATTCGGGTTCGGTAGAACGTTTCATAACCATTTCGAACGACAATTTGGCTTGGCGCGATTGCGCAGTTCGCATGTCTATATCGCAGATGCGAACAGGCGGGAGACGGGATTGGCGGGAAAAACGGTCGCGGACGCCGTCTCGCATTACGGCGCAGCCACGAAATCCAAGTTGGCAAGCATTGCCATAAGCGGAGCGCCGGAGGATCAACTCCGCGGTCCGCTTGAAACGCTTATCCGCGATCTGGCCGATCTCGGTGGGTTGCCGCATGGGGCCGTCCACCTGATCGGCGAAACGACACTGTCCGACATCAAGACGCGGCCGGATTTCGCGGTCACCGTTAGCAAGGCCCTCGTCGGCTTCATCGAGGTCAAGGCGCCCGGCAAGGGTGCCGACCCGCGTCGCTTCGACAACGAACACGACAAGGATCAGTGGGACAAGCTCAAGTCGCTGCCAAACTTGATCTATACCGACGGCAACGCGTTCAGCCTATGGCGCGACGGCAAGCTCGAAGGCGAGATCGTCCGTCTTGAGGGCAATGTCGATGCATCGGGCGCGAAACTTGCCGCACCGGCAACGCTGCTACCGCTCGTCAGCGACTTTCTTCGCTGGTCGCCCATTCCGCCGAAAACGGCCAAGCAGCTTGCGCAAGTCAGCGCGCGCCTTTGCCGCCTGTTGCGCGATGAAGTCGTCGAGCAGATGGGGCGCGGCAGTCCTGGGCTCACTGGGCTTGCGCAGGATTGGCGCAAGCTTTTGTTTCCCCAAGCCGACGATGCGCAATTCGCCGACGGTTATGCGCAGGCAGTGACCTTCGGCCTCCTGGTGGCGCGGGCGCGCGACATTTCCTTGGCCGACGGCACCGAAGACGCGGCGCAGGAATTGCGTAAAACCAATTCGCTGATCGGGACGGCGCTCAGGCTGCTGACCGAGGACCCGTCAAATCAGGATGCGCTCAAGACCTCGCTCGGCACGCTGACGCGTGTCTTGAACGAGGTGAACTGGCACACGATCAGCAAAGACAAACCGGAAGCCTGGCTTTATTTCTACGAGGACTTCCTGGAGGTCTACGACAACACGCTGCGCAAGCGCACCGGCTCATACTACACGCCGCCGGAAGTCGTGTCGGCGATGGTGAACCTCGTCGATGAATGCTTGCGCGGCCCGCTGTTCGAGCGGGTGGCCGGTTTTGCCGCACCTGACGTGGTCGTGGCCGATCCGGCGGTGGGCACCGGCACGTTCCTGCTTGGCGTGCTCCGCCGTATCGCAAAGACGGTCGAAGAGGATCAGGGCGCAGGCGCCGTGCGCGGCGCGATCGAAGCTGCTGCCAAACGTATCATCGGTTTCGAAATGCAGTTCGGCCCGTTCGCGGTGGCGCAGCTTCGCCTGATCGCAGAATTGCAAGCGCTGATGAACAAGCCACCTTTGCCCGAGCTTCGGCTGTTCATCACCGACACGCTCGGCAACCCTTTCATCGAAGAAGAGAGGCTCGGGCAGACCTACGAGCCGATCGCGATTTCGCGGCGCGCCGCGAACAAGGTCAAGAAAGAAGAGCGGATTACGGTCGTCATCGGTAACCCGCCGTATAAGGACAAAGCAAAAGGAAAGGGCGGCTGGATTGAGGACGGCACAAAAGGCCGCGAAGCGCCGATGCAATTTTGGATGCCGCCAGTTGAATGGGGTGTAGGTCAAGACGCGAAACACCTCAAGAATCTCTATGTATATTTTTGGCGTTGGGCAACGTGGAAGGTTTTTGGTTCCGGGTTCAAAGAGTCCACTGGGTTGGAGGAGCAAAGTAAGACTGGCGTCGTCTGCTTCATCAGCGCGTCCGGCTTTCTAAATGGGGACGGCTTTCAAAAAATGCGCGATGAGCTTCGACGATCATGCGATGAAATTTGGGTTATCGATTGTTTCCCCGGAAGGTCACCAACCCAACGTACCAACACGGATTTTTCAGGGTGTGCAGCAGCCGATTTGCATTGTGCTCGCAGCACGAACTTTGAATAAAGACACAAATCTGCCGGGCCGTGTTTGGTTTCGAGCGCTTCCAAAAGGACCACGGGAGGAAAAGTTCGCAGCATTGAATGCCCTGAGCTTGAGTGACGCTGATTGGGTTAACGGCGCTACTGGTTGGCGTGACCCTTTCCTGCCAAAAGCTGAAGGAGCTTGGGCTGCGTTTCCAGCGCTCGGCGATTTCTTCGCTGAGGACTTTCTGGGTGTCATGCCGGGGCGAACTTGGGTGATTGCGCCAGATTCAAAAACCCTTGTTACCCGCTGGTCGACCCTTACCCATGAGACCAATGAGGATAGAAAGGGAGTGTTGTTTCATCCACATCTCCGAGGCGGCAAGCCTGGGGACAAGCATGTCAGAAAAACGATCACGAACGGTTTGACGGGTCACGTAGCTCGACTCGTTGCCGTGATCAACGACCACGGCCACTGTATTGAACCCATCCGGTACGGATTTCGATCTTTTGATCGCCAATGGATAATCCCTGACGCGCGACTGATAAACCAACCAAGCCCGACGCTCTGGGAAAATTATTCAACGCGCCAAGTTTATTTGACAGCGTTGGAAAAGGCTGCGCCATCATCTGGGCCGGCTATTACCTTTAGCGGATTAATGCCAGACCATGACCACTACAAGGGCTCTTTTGCCGGTCGTGTTTCACCCCTTTGGCTCAATAACACCGCGACGCAACCTAACATTAAGCCGGCACTCCTTGCGGATCTCGCGAAAGTCTATGGCCAGGCGGTTAAAGCCGAGGATGTGTTGGCCTATCTCGCTGCCGTGATGGCGCACCCGGCCTTCATTGCGCGTTTCAAGGCCGATCTCATTCGTCCCGGCCTGCACGTGCCGTTGACGGCCGACGCCAAGCTGTTCGCCGAAGCCGTCGCGCTCGGATCCGAAGTGATCTGGCTGCATTGCTACGGCGAGCGCTTCGCCGATCCTGCCGCCGGCCGACCCAAGCAGGCGCCGCGACTGCCGAAAGACATAGCGCCCTCGATCCCGAAAGCCGGCGAAATCCCGGGCGCGCCCGAGCCGCTGCCCGACACCATGGACTACGACCCCGCGACGCAGCGGCTGAAAATCGGCGCGGGCTATGTCGAGAACATCACGCCGCAAATGTGGGCCTACGAAGTGTCTGGCAAAGGGGTGCTCTGGCACTGGTTCAGCTACCGCCGGAGAGACCGCAGCCGCCCGATCATCGGCGACCGCCGCCCGCCCTCGCCGCTCGACCAGATTCAGCCGGAGCATTGGCTGCCGGAATACACCAGCGACCTGCTCGACCTGTTGAATGTCCTCGGCCGGTTGATCGCGCTGGAACCGAGGCAGGCCGATTTGCTGGACCGCATCTGCGCGGGCCGGTTGCGCAGCGCCGAGGAGCTTCGCGATGCGGGCGCCTTGGCGCAAGTGGACGAAAAGCCGCCGTCCGCGAAACACAAGAGCAAAAGCAAAGCCTGAGCCGCAGTGGATAGCTTCGGGGAAAATTGCGCGCGGCCCTCGCGGCCGCCCTTTTCATCGCCCATGATTCCCGCGATTCGAAACTCGGACTCGCGCGCACCATGGCCGGCCCCCGTCAAGGCGATCTCTTCGGACAAGACCAGCCCGACCCCTCCGACGAGGATCATGAGACGCCGGTCTATCGCGCCGACCCGGAAGAAGTCCGCGCGGACCTGCACCGGATTCTGGCCGAGGCGCGCGCGGCCAAGACCATGCCTTGGGACACGTCGAAGCTTTCCCTCTACCAGACCATCTTCCCGCAGATGACCAACTGGCTGCCCGAGGACGAAGGCGCGCAGTTGCGTTTCGAATTCGAGAGCGAGCTGGAGCGCTTGAAGGCGGCCTGAGGCGGCTCGGTGCGCGAGAGCGTCGCCGTCGCACGCGCACGCCCTCCCCTGTCCCGCCATGCGAGCCGCCGCGCGGCGCGCTTGACAGATCGCCGCCGGTCGTGACGCTTCATGGCCATGACCGCGCCAGCCCAGATCGTCGTCGAGAACGTCAACCACATGTACCGGCCGCCGCGCGGACGCGAGGTGCTCGCGCTCGACCAGGTCTCGCTGTCGGTCGCCAACCGGGAATTCGTCGCCTTGCTCGGGCCCTCCGGCTGCGGCAAGTCGACGCTTCTGTATCTCATCGGCGGCTTCATGCCGGTGGAGACCGGCAGCATCCGCGTCGACGGCGCGCCGGTCGCCGGCCCCGGCCCCGACCGCGGCATCGTCTTCCAGCACTTCGCGCTGTTTCCGTGGAAGACCGTGCGTGGCAACATCCTCTACGGCCTCGAGCGCCAGGGCATGCCCAGGGCCGAGCGCGAGCAGCGCGCGCAGGACTTCATCAACCTGGTCGGCCTGCACGGCTTCGAGGACAGCTACCCGTCGCAGCTCTCCGGCGGCATGAAGCAGCGTACCGCGATCGCCCGCACGCTCGCCTTCGACCCCAAGATCCTGCTGATGGACGAGCCGTTCGGCGCGCTCGATGCGCAGACGCGCGGGCTGATGCAGCGCGAGCTGCTGGCGATCTGGCAGCGCACGCCGAAGACCGTGATCTTCGTCACCCACGACGTGCAGGAGGCGGTCTTTCTCGCCGACCGCGTGGCGGTGATGTCGGCGCGGCCGGGCCGCATCAAGACCATCGTCGACACCAAGTTCGACAAGAACGACCCCGACATCTTCAAGAACAAGTTCTTCGTCGAGAAGGTCGACGAGACCTGGAACCTGGTGCGCGAGGAAGCGATCAAGGCGCAAGGCACGCGGACGTAAGGACGATGACTGGATCACGGGCACGGCGCGCTCCCTCTCCCCGCTTGCGGGGAGAGGGCTGGGGTGAGGGGCAGGCGCGATGCGCGACATCGCGGCAACGCCCCCTCGCCCGACCCGCCGCCGCTGCGCGCCGGCGGCTCGACCTCTCCCCGCACGCGGGGAGAGGCAGGAAAGCAGCGCGGCCATGAAAGCCTTCATCCGCTACAGCCCGCTGTTGATCCTGGCCGTGCTCTGGGAGCTGGTGGCGCGGCTCGAGCTCGTCTCCACCACCGCGCTGCCGCCGCTGTCGGACGTGATCTACGCCTGGGTCGAGATGATCCGCGACGGCGAGCTCGTCCACAACGCCGGCGCCTCGCTCTACCGCGCCGCCGCCGGCCTCGGCCTGTCGATCCTGGTCGGCGCCGTGCTCGGCATCGCCATGGCCTGGTGGCGTCCGGCCAACATCCTGCTCGCGCCGATGGTGGAGATCTTCTATCCGCTGCCGAAGTCGGCGCTGATCCCGGTCACCGTCATCTGGCTCGGCTTCGGCGACGGCTCCAAGATCCTGCTCATCTTCCTCGGCTGCATGCTGCCGGTCACCGTCGGCGCCTTCAACGGCGCGCGCGCCAGCGAGCAGGTGCTGGTCTGGTCGGCGCGCAGCATGGGGGCGAGCCGGCTGCGCATGCTGTGGGACGTGGTGCTGCCGAGCGCCATGCCGGAACTGCTCAACGGCATCCGCACGGCGCTGGCGCTGTCCTTCATCCTGCTGGTGTCGTCGGAGCTGATCGTGGCGCAGAAGGGCTTCGGCCACCTGATCGGCTCGCTCGGGGCCAACGGCACCTACGACGCCATGTACGCGGTGGTGCTGACCGTCGCCTTCCTCGGCTTCGCCGCCGACCGCCTCTACCTCCTGATCACCCGACGGACCCTGGCATGGCGCGAACAGAACCCGTGACCGCCCGCCCCGACGGCTGGCCGGAAAAGGCCGCGCGCGCCGCGGTCGTGCTGTTCCGGCTCGGCGCGCGGGTGTTCTCCGTCGTCGCGCTGCTGGTGGCCTGGGAGGTGCTGGCGCGCAGTGGCGCCTTCACGCCGTTCCAGCTGCCGGCGCTGAGCCAGGTGCTGGCGCGCATCTGGGCCGAGGCGGTCTCCGGCGAGCTGTGGGTCAATACCGCGCTCACCCTCTACCGCGCGTTGACCGGCTTCTTCATCTGCGCCGTCGTCGGCGTCGCCATCGGCATGGCCATGTCCCGCAACATCGTAGCCAACTGGTTCTTCGACCCAATCGTTTCCATCGGCTTCCCCATGCCGAAGATCGCCTTCCTGCCGGTGGTGATCCTGTGGCTCGGCGTCTACGACGTCTCCAAGATCACCATCATCGTCATCGACGCCATCTTCCCGGTCATCGCGGCCACCGTGATCGCCATCCAGGGCGTGGAAAAGGAACTGATCTGGTCGGCGCGCAACATGGGCGCCAACGACCGCGAGGTGCTCCGGCAGATCGTGCTGCCGGCGGCGTTGCCGCAGATCCTCACCGGTCTGCAGGTGTCGCTGCCTCTGTGCCTGATCGTGGCGGTGGTCGCCGAAATGCTCATGGGCGGCTACGGGCTCGGCGGCGCCATGATCGAGGCGTCGCGCTTCGCCAATTCCATCGGCGTCTTCGCCGGCATCGTCGAGATCGCGGTGGTCGGTTACATCCTGGTCAAGGCCATGGCCTATGTCCGCCGGCGGCTGCTGATCTGGCACCAGGAAGCGCACGCGCCGTCGACCGCGTGAGGCGCAACGTTCGTCCGCCAACGATTCCCCTGTACCGTATTCCGGGCGCTCTCGCGCCGGCGGATGCTTGCCAAAAGCGGTTGGACGCCCGACAATCTGGCCTTCGCGCACGACGCTTGCCCCACGCGAACGCGGGCAGCGCGGCGAAACTCGGGAGGATACAATGCGTTTCCTGAAACTCGCGCTGGCCGGCGCTTGCGCGCTCGGCTTCGTCGGCGTCGCCCACGCCGCCGACCCGGTGAAGATCCGCATGTCGTGGGTCGCGCCGGTTTCCAACTGGGCGTCGATCGTGCTGGAGAAGAAGGACCTCGCCAAGCATCTGGGCAAGTCCTACACGCTCGAGTCCGTGCGCTATCAGGGCACGCCGCAGATGATCACGGCGATCGCCAACAACGAGTTGGAGGTCTCCAACCTCGCCTATTCCTCGCTCGCCATCGCCATCGCGAACGCCGGCCTCGACGACATCCGCGTCATCGCCGACGAGTTCCAGGACGGCGTGGCCGGCCGCTACTCCACGCAGTTCTACGTGCGCAAGGACTCGGGCATCAACTCGGTCAAGGACCTCAAGGGCAAGATCGTCGGCACCAACGGCGGCGGCAGCGCCGTCGACGTCGCGCTGCGCGCCGCGCTCAAGAAGGCGGGCCTCGAGGAGAAGCGCGACTACACGATGCTGGAAGGCCCGCTGCCGGCGATGCCGGCCATGCTGTTCGACAAGAAGGTCGACCTGATCCCGGCCGTGCTGCCCTTCTCGCTCAACCCCAAGCTCAAGGAAGAGGGCAAGGTCCTGATGGAGCAGCGCGAGGCGCTCGGCGTCACCCAGATGATCGTCTGGACCGCCCGCAAGTCCTTCATCGACAAGAACCGTGCTGCGATGGTCGACTTCATGGAGGACATGCTGCGGATCGTGCACTGGTACCAGGACCCGAAGAACAAGGCCGAGGTGCAGCAGATCGCGTCCAAGGTGACCAAGGTGCCGGCCGAGCGCTTCGGCTGGCTGTTCACCAACCAGGACACTTATCGCGACCCTAACCTGATCCCGAACGTCGAGGCGCTGCAGCGCAACGTGGACACCACCCGCGACCTCGGCTTCGTCAAAACGTCGATCGACATCAAGAAACACGTCGATCTGAGCCTGGTCCAGGAGGCGGCCAAGCGCCTGAAGTAGGCCCGTCCGGCTACTACATCTTGCGGAAGCAGGCCCCGGAACCCGGTTCCGGGGCCTATTCGTTGATAAAAGGGAGACCGGCGGCAATAGGGTTAATTAATGCTTTACAAACATGGTTAATGGAGAAAAGATAAGGCTACGGCTTCACTTATATGGTTAACGGGGCGTTGAGCATGAAACATCTGGCCAAGATTTTCTACGGCGCGCTGCTGCTCTTTGGGCTGGCGGCCGTCAATCCGACCCCGGCTCAGGCAGGCATGCGCTACGACAGCGTCTGCAACTGTATGCGTCCGGATTCCGAATACAACACGCGGCGCTACGTCCGCGCCGCCCCCCGCGTGGTTACCCGCGAGCGGGTGGTCAACCACACCCGCGTGGTGCGCGGCTCGACCCGGCTGATCCAGGAGAACCGCCTGGTCGTGCATGTCCGCCCGGTGATCAACCGCGAAGTGGTCGTCCACCGCACCAACACGGTCGTGAAGAACGTCGTGCTGCGCAAGGTGAACACCACCAACCGGGTGCAGGAAGTTCACCGCCGCGAGGTGGTCAACCGCACCGCTCCGGGCACCGTCCGCCACGTGACCGAGGTCCGCCAGGTCCGCGGCGTGGATTGCAACTGCCCGGGCAACAACAGCTACCGCGGCGGCGCCGTGGTGTCCTACCGCTACTGAGACGATGGCTCCGTAACCGGCAGCCGCACAAGCCGCCCCGCCTCCCCGGCGGGGCGGTTTTGCTATGCGCCCTGCCCCGAGGGCCGGCCCCTGTCCTAGGGCCGTGTCAGCGGCATCGCGCCGAGGAAGTCGCGCTTGCCGACGTCGACGCCGGCATTGCGCGCGATCGCATAGGCCGCGGTCAGGTGGAAATAGAAGTTCGGCAGCACGAAGTGGTTGAGATAGTCGGCGCCGGCCATCCGGCCCTTGTTCTGCCCGCCGAGCGGAAAGACGATCTCGCGCGCGGGCGCGGCGTCGATCGCCGAGCGGTCCAGCGTCTTGAGATAAGCGAGCGTCCGGGCGATGCGCTCCTTGAGCTGGTCGATGGTGGTTTCAGTGTCCTCGTAGCGCGGCGGCTCGACGCCGGCGAGCCGCGAAGCGCCGTTCTTGGCCTGGTCGCAGGCGACCTGCACCTGCCTCGCCAGCGCGAACATGTCGGGCGCCAGGCGCCAGCCAAGCAGCGCCGACGGATCGATCTTCCTGACGGCCGCATGGGCGGCGACCTTGTCGAGAATGCCGGACAGCGCGCTCAATTCGATCTCGAAGGCGGGCAGGCAAGCCTGGGACATCGTGAAAGGCATCGGAAAAGTCCTTGATTGCGTTCTGGCAAGCGCCAGCGGCGCCGACGATGGCATGATGGCCTTGAAAGGTTCAATCGAGGGAAGGCGTAGCATTTTTTTCCGTCATCCTGAGGTGCGAGCGAAGCGAGCCTCGAAGGATCACGGCCGATCACCCTTTGAGGCTCGGCGCGAACGCGCCGAGCACCTCAGGGTGACGGGGAGAGGTTACACCTCCGCCCACTGGCGCAGAAGGTTGTGATAGACCGCGGTCAGCTCCACGACCGACGTGTGCCCCGGATGGTCGCGCGCCAGCTTGATGATCGCCATGTCCATATCGAACAGCAGCGAGCGCCTACTCTCGTCGCGGATCATGCTCTGCGTCCAGAAGAACGAGGCGATGCGCGAGCCGCGCGTGATCGGCGTGACGTGGTGCAGCGAGGTCGCCGGGTAAACGATCATGTCGCCGGCCGGCAGTTTGACCGAATGCGTGCCGTAGGTATCCTCGACCACCAGCTCGCCGCCGTCGTAGTCCTCCGGTCCGGAAATGAACAGTGTGGTCGACACGTCGGTGCGGATGCGGATCGGCGTGCCGGGCAGCGCGCGGATCGAGTTGTCGACATGCGCGCCGAAGGTCATGCCGGCGTCGTAGCGGTTGAACAGCGGCGGGAACACCTGTTTCGGCAGCACCGCCGACATGAACAGGTTGCTGCGCGAGAGCGCCTCCATCACCATGTCGCCGAGCTCGCGCGCCTCCGGCGAGCCTTCCGGCAGTTGCAGGTTGTTCTTCACCTGCGCCGACTGGTGCCCGGCGGTGACGCGGCCGTCCACCCAGCCGCCCGTCTCCATAATCACGCGGGCGCGCGCGACCTGCTCGGGCGTGAGTACCTTGGGGATGTGCACCATCATGGACGACTACTCCGTTACTTTTCCTCGTCGGCCTCAAAAGGGCGCCGCACGTCGTCCCGAACGGACGACGTGCGCGTGCCGAGTTTGAGGCTCAAGCTCTTCGTCACCAGGCCGCTCTAAGCGACAACGTCGCGTAGCGGCCGGCGGCAGGCACGGCGTGACCGCCGTAGTACTGCGCGTAGTAGAACTCGTCGGTGAGGTTGTAGATGTTGAGCTGCAAGGTCATCTTCGGCGTGATCTTGTAGCTCGCCATCGCGTCGAACCGCCAATAAGACGGCACGTATTGCGTGTTCGTCGTGTTGGCGAAGTCGTCGGAGGCGTAGAACGCGCCGCCGCCCACGGTGAAGGCCGACGTGACGTCGTAGGTGGTCCACAGCGAGAAGGCATGCGGCGGCGTATTGGGCAGTTGCTTGCCCCGTTCGGCCGCATTGGTGCTGCTCTCGATTTCCGAGTCGGTGAAGGCGTAGCCGGCCGTGACGTTCCACTTGTCGGTGAGCTGCCCCACCGCGCCAAGCTCGATGCCCGACACGCGCGCCTTGCCGTCCAGGATCTGGACCTGTTGCGCGTTCGGCAGCGTCGGATCGTTCGCCACCCGCATGTTCAGCTTGTACATCTGGTAGACGGTGCCGCTCAGGCTGAGCCGCCCGCCCATGAGGTCCCATTTCACGCCGCCTTCGAGCGTCTCGTTCTTTTCCGGATCGAGGCTGACGTTGCCGCTGGACAGCGTGCCGAGTTCCGCCGACGGGTTGTAGGAGATGCCGTAGGCCGTCCAGATGCTGGTGTTGGGCACCGGATGATAGACCCCGCCGAGACGCCAGCTGAACAGGTCGTCGCTGGCCGACAGGTCGGTCGTGCCGCTGGTGTAATTCGTCCTGAACTTGTCGAAGCGGGCCGCCCCGAGCAGCTCGAAGTAACGGTTGAGCTTGACCTGATCGGAGGCGTAGACGGCGAACGTGTCCTGCTTGGTCCGGTTCGGCGTGTTCTGCACGAAATACGATCCGGCCGAAAGCCCCGGGTCCGGCGACCACAGGCTGGTGCGACAGACCGGAGCGCCGGCCGGGGTCGAACCGCCGCTCGACGGATAGCAGAGGTTCCAGCGCGACTGGCTGCGGTCCTCGTGCGCCACCTCGACGCCGCCGACCAGCGTGTGGCTGACCGTGCCGGTGTCGAACTTCGCGACCAGGTCGGTCTGGTTCGAGATCATCTGGTTGTCGGTAGACGTCTCGAAGTGCTGCCGGCCGATCGTCATCTGCTCGACGGGGTAGCCTACCGGGATCGTCGAACTGCCTGCTGCGGTATTGAGCGTGCGCGGCGCCGTCGGCCGCGCCATGCGCCCGACCCACAGATAGCGCGTCGCATTGGTGACCTTGAGCGCATCGCTGAACGCGTGCTCGAGCTTGGCGGTCAGGATGTGCGTGTCGGTCTGCACGAGATCGCGCAGCGGCCCGTTGGTGAAGCCGTACCAGTTGCTGCGCGGCACCGGCACCGGCGTCACCGCCGTGCCGTTGCCGTTGTAGCCGCCGGTCGTCGCTCCGGTCGAAACGTTGGCGCTCGGCGCGGGCAGCCAGGGGTGACCGTAGTCGGGCACGCTTTCCTCGCCCTGGTAGATGTAATTCAGCGAGGCCTTGGTGCGCTCCGCGACGTCGACGGTGATCGACGGCGCGATGCCCCACCGCTTCGTCCACACATTGTCGCGGTCCGCCGTGTCGAGATCCTGGTAGAGTGCAGCGACGCGGCCCGCGATGCGGCCGGTCTTGCCGCTCGCGTCGGCATCGACGCGGAAGCCGCCCGCGCTCGAGCCCGTCATGGTGGTTTCGGCGAAGGTGGCGCCGTTCGCCGTCTTGCTGACGTTGTTGATCGCGCCGCCGGTCGCGCCGCGCCCGAAGGCGAAGGCGGAGGGACCTTTGTAGACCTCGACCCGTTCGATGTTGAACAGGTCGCGGGTGTACCAGCCCGGATCGCGCATGCCGTCGCGGAAGATGTCGCCGCGCGCGGCCTGGCCGCGGATGAACGGGGCGTCGCCCTGCTGGCCGCCCTCGCCCGCGCTGAAGGTGATTCCAGGAATGTTGCGCAGCGCGTCCTCCATCGAGACGGCGCGCTGATCGCGGATGACCTGCTGGGTCACGACGTTGACGTTCTGCGGCGTGTCGATGAGCGGCGCCGGCAGGCGCGTGATGGTCTGCTGGGTGGCCTGGTAGCCCCCACCCTCGGCGCCGCTGACATCGATGGTCGGCAGTTGAACGCCGTCCTGCGCGACCGCAGTCGAGGCCGCCATCAGAGAAGCCAAGCTTACCGCGGTATGCAGCCGCGCCCGGTTCGATATTTGGACGCGGATTTGCCCGTCGGGGCTTTGCAGGACTTGCGGCGGGCAATCGCGATGACAGAAGGGCTCCGGACCAATACTTGACGCTACATCGCGCATCTTGAACATCCCCATTTGATTATTATACTTTAGAACCGTAATAATCGCTGGATTATTCGGTTACATTTGGAACCACGATCAGTATTCGCGGTCAAGAACTGATTGATATCTCAACATAACTATAGAATTAGAATATTTCTAAACAACGAATACTGGTTGGAATACTTACAAACTGCGTATCACGAGCTGTTTTCTATTTCGTCGCCGTTTCGAGGCCGCTATACCTGCGCCGCGCGAATTCAAAAGGGCTCACCCATGTCTGGCACCCGCGCGGCGATGCTTCGCCGCCTCTGGCTCAATGTGCATTTGTGGATCGGCATCGGACTGACCGTGCTGCTGGTGCCGATCTCGATTTCCGGGGCGCTGCTCGTCTGGCACGACGAGATCGACGCCATCATCAGTCCGCACCGTTACGCGGTGACCGGCGCCGAAGTGGCGCAACAGCCGTCGGTCTACCTGGCGAAGGCCGCGGAAGCGGTCGCCGGCCAGCCGGGCGACCTGCGTGTCACCGGCCTGCGCTTTCCCGAGACGCCCGGCTGGCCGGTGCGTGTCGTCACCCGCGCGCATGAGAACGCGGCGCCCGGCACGCGCCCGCGCTTCGTCACCGTGTTTCTCGATCCGCCGACCGGGAAAGTGCTCGACGTGATGGAATTCCGGACGTCCCTCATCGGCTTCCTGCATGTCTTCCACGAGAACCTGACCATTCCCGAATATTCCGGCCGTCAGATCGTCGGCTGGGCGGGCGTCGGCATGCTGATCCTGTCGCTGACCGGCATCTGGCTGTGGTGGCCGCGCAACGGCAACCTGCTGCGGGCCTTGCGCTGGACGCGCTCGCCGCGCTTCACTTTCAATCTGCACAACATGCTCGGCTTCTGGATCGCGATCCCGCTGGCGGTGGTGTCGCTGACCGGTATCTACCTCTCCTTTCCGCAGACCGCGCGTCAGGCGATGTCATCGATCGCGCCGATGAACCCGCCGGGACAACGCGGCTTCGCCGGCACCGTGGCGCGGCAGACGGCGCTGACTCCGGAGCGCGCGCTCGAAGCGGCGCGCGAGGCCGTGCCGAATGCCAGGCCGCTGGTCCTGTTTCTGCCGGTCGAGGCGCGCGGCGGGCGTGGCGCAAGTCCTGCCTGGCGCACGCAGATGGCGCTCAGCGAGCACGAAACCGTCACCGTGATGGTGGACGATCGCTCCGGGAAGGCCACGCTGGCACCCGCGCCGCAAGCCGGCGACCGTGCCGCCTCGTGGATCCGCTGGATCCACGAAGGCAGCCACAGCGGTCCGGTCTGGGCGGGAATCGTGTTCCTGACCGGCGTATTTCCGCCCATCTTCGCGGTCACCGGCATCGTCATGTGGCTGCGCCGACGGGCCGGGCGCAAACGGCTGGACGCCCTGCGGGCGCCCTCGTTACATCCCGCGGAATGACTTGGATTTGTTATATTGTTACATTAGGCGCGCGGCCAGAAATAAGGGACGATGGACGAGATGGACAAGATGAGCAGACTTTCTTGCGTTGCCCAGCGCCGGCGGCTGGCCGCGCTGGTGGCTGTCGGTTTGATGCTGCCCATCTCGGTTCTGGCCCAAACACCGCAAACTACGCCGCAAGCGACGCCGCCGGCCGCGACCGCACCGGCCACCCCCGCGCCGCAGCCCACGGCCGAACCCGTTGCGACCGCTCCGGCATCGCCAACGCAGGCCGCGCCGGCACCGCAGATCTCCGCTCCCGCCAACGTTCCCGCGGCAGCATCCGGCTCCGATGCGGTGTTGAAACTGCCGCGCGACCTCTCCCCTTGGGGGATGTTCATGGCCGCCGACATCGTCGTGAAGGCGGTGATGATCGGCCTTGCCTTCGCGTCGGTGCTGACCTGGACCATCTGGTTCGCCAAGGCGATCGAGCTTTCGGCCGCCCGCACGCGCATGCGGCGCGCCGTCAAGGTTCTCGATCAGGCGCGCACGTGGCAGGACGTCGTTCAGAACCCGCAGGTGAACAGAAGCGGCGCGGGCGCGCTCGTTGCCGCCGCCGACGCCGAGCTCAAGGTCTCGGCCGACGCGCTGAGCGCCGACGGGGTCAAGGAGCGCATCGTCTCGCGGCTGGAACGGCTCGAGGCCGCCGCCGGCCGGCAGATGATCCGCGGCACCGGCATTCTCGCCACCATCGGCGCCACCGCGCCTTTCGTCGGCTTGTTCGGCACCGTGTGGGGCATCATGAACAGCTTCATCGGCATCTCGAAGGCGCACACCACCAACCTCGCTGTGGTCGCACCGGGCATCGCCGAGGCGCTGCTCGCCACCGCGCTCGGGCTGGTGGCGGCGATCCCGGCGGTGGTGATGTACAACATGTTCTCGCGCTGGACCGCGGGCTACCGCGCCCAGCACGCCGACGCGGCCGCCGCGATCCTGCGTCTCGTCAGCCGCGACTTCGACCGCGGCGCCTTCGACTATCGGCCGGCGCGCCGGCCGGCCGCCGCAGCCGAGTGAGCGATCCATGAGCGTGCGTCTCGACCATGGCAGCGACGACCTCGGCGAAATGCACGAGATCAACGTCACGCCGTTCATCGACGTGATGTTGGTGTTGTTGATCATCTTCATGATCGCCGCGCCGCTGGCGACGGTGGACATCTCGGTCGACCTGCCCTCCGCCAATGCCGAGCGCACGCAGCGGCCCGACAAGCCGCTGTTCCTGACGCTCAAGCAGGACCTGAGTGTCGCGCTCGACAACGACGCCGTGAGCCGCCCGACCCTCGCCGCCGCGCTCGATCGCGCGACCTCCGGCGACAAGCAGCAGCGCGTCTTCCTGCGCGCCGACAAGACCGTGCCCTACGGCGAACTGATGACGCTGATGAACGAGCTGCGCACGGCCGGCTACCTGCACGTGGCGCTGGTCGGGCTCGAAGCGGAGAAGGTCGCGCAATGAGGTGCGGCGGCGAAATGTTTCGATGGGGCGCGTGCCTGGCGCTCGCGGTCGGTCTGCACGCCGGCGGCGCGGCGGCCTTGCTGGCGCGCTGGCACGAGGATTCCGACCTGGTGGCCAACGCGCCGGTGATCATGCTCGAGCTGGCGCCGGTGGCCGCCGCGCCGGAAACCACGCCGACCGAAGTGCCGCCGGACACGGTCCAATCCGCCGAGTCCGAACCCGAGATGGAGCCCGAGCCCGAAAAGCCGGTCGAGAAGGTCGAGCTTCCGCCCGAGCCGGAAAAGCCGGTCGAGAAGATCGAGATCCAGCCCGAGCCGCCGGCGCCGGAGCCGCAGCTCGCGATGCTGCCGCCGCCGAAGCCGGTCATCGAAAGGCCGAAGGAAGACAAGGCGAAGCAGAAGAAGCACAGCATCGCGCGCGCCGCGGCGACGGCCGACCAGCGCGCCGAGCAGGCGGCCGCCCCGGCGGCCGGCGCAGCCTCGAACAATCCGTTTGCGCTGCCGAGTTGGAAGTCGCAGCTCGTGTCGCAGCTCGAGCGGCACAAGCGCTATCCGTCCGACGCGCGCGGCGACCAGGGGGTGGCGCAGCTCGCCTTCTCGATCGACCGCCAGGGCGGCGTGCACAATGCGCGCATCGTGCGCTCCTCCGGCTCGAGCGCGCTCGACGCCGCCACGCTGGCACTGGTGGCACGGGCGGCACCATTGCCACCGCCGCCGCCCGAAGTCCCCGGCCCCCAGATCGCGATCGTCGTTCCGATCCGCTACCACGCGCGCTGAACGCGCATTCGTTTCAAATAAACCAGTCCCGAAACGGGCCTAGATTCTCACAACCGTTAACCACGGCGCGAGCCGGCGCGGCACATTCCGCACGCACCGCTTGCGGCATCGCAAGCGAAGGAAAATTATGCCGCGATAAGGGGACGACTCCGTAGCGGTGCGGCTGCGCCCGCCCGCGCGGAATGAAGCTAAGAGAGTAAGGGGAGTCCTGCCCGGTGAAACGGGCGGACTGGGAAACATGAAGCGATCGATCACTCTGCTGATCACTTGTGTTTTCGCGCTTGGCGCCGCGCCCGCGCAGGCCACCGGCGTCAAGCACAACGACCGTTTCGCCAACGTCGAGACGCAGGAACCGCTGGCGCGCAGCCGCAGCGACGCGGCCGAGCTCGCCGCGCAGGTGCCGGGCGCCGCCGCCGTCCTGCTCGAAGCGCTACGCTGGCGCGGGCGCACCGCCAAGCAACTCGGCCTGCCGACGCAGCTCTGGTGCGCGGACTTCATGAACTTCGTGCTCAGGAAGGCGGGCTCCAAGGGCACCGCCTCACGCGCGGCGCGTTCATTCCTGCAGTACGGCAAAAAGCTCGACGGCCCACGTGTCGGCGCCATTGCGATCATGTCGCGCAAGGGCCCCAACACCGGCCACGTCGGCGTCGTGCGCGGCACCGACGGCCAGGGCAACCCGATCATTGTGTCGGGCAACCACGGCCCGACCGTGATGCAGTCGGTCTATCCCAAGCACAAGGTGCTGGCCTACGTGATGCCGCCCGACTATGTGCTCGAGGACATGGCCAACGCCGCACGCGCGGCCGCCCTCGCCAAGTAAGCCTCGAGCCAATCTCATACCCAACGCGCGCGTATCCCTGCGATGCGCGCGCGACCGTTACGGCGGATGCCGCGCTCGCGACGGCGAGCGGTTAATGCGCATCATTAACTTGCACCGCGCCAATTAATCTTAACTCGGTCAAAACCTCGACCGGCATGTTTGAAGCGCGCACACTTCGCATAAATTTCGCGTTCGAAATCAGTGAACTTGTTCCCGCGAAAACGCGGCGGGATACGGCGAGGCGGCATGAGCGGAGGAGTGCGGCGCTTCATTATCGGTCTAACGGCAGCGGCCATCGTACCGCTCGCCGTGCCGTCGGCGCACGCACTCACGCGTGAGCAGATCCGCACTTGCGAGAACAAGGACGACATCGCGCCCGACCTGCGCATCGCCGTCTGCTCGGCCGTGATCGAGGCGGCCGGCAAAAAGCAGCAGCAGCAAAAGGCGAATGCGCTGGTCAGGCGCGGCAAGGCCTATCGCGCCAAGGGCGATGCCGAGCAGGCCATCCGCGACTTCGACGAGGCGATCAGGATCGACGGCAAAGAGAGCGAGGCCTATTACGGCCGCGCCATGGCGTTCCGCGACCGCGGCGACACCGAGCGGGCCCTGCAGGACCTCGAACAGACCGTCAAGTACGACAAGCGCAACCCCACCGCGCTTAGCACGCTCAGTCACATTTATTACGACCGTCGCGACTACGGCCGCGCCATCGACGCGCTCAACCTCGCGATCAAGATCAACCCGAACTCTGCGCTCGCTTTCTACAATCGTGGCATGGCCTACCGCGCCAAGGGCGAGCCCGACCGCGCCATCCCCGATTACGACCGCGCCATCAAGCTCAATCCGAACGACGCGGTCGCGCTGCACAGCCGCGGCCTCGCCTACCGCGACCTCCGCGACTACGAGCGCGCAATCCAGGACTTCGACCAGGCGATCAAGATCAAGTCCGATTTCGTCCTCGCACTCAACGACCGCGGCATCGCCTATGCCGCCCGCGGCAACGTCGACCGCGCCATCCAGGATTTCGACCAGGCCATCCTCATCGATCCGCGCGACGCCTTCGCCTACAACAACCGCGGCCTCGCCTATCGCAGCCGCGGCGAGGTGGACCGCGCCATCAAGGACTACGACCAGGCCGTCCTGCTCAACTCGAATTACGTGTTGGCCTACTACAACCGCGGCAACGCCTTCTACGACAAGCGCGACTACGACCGCGCCATCGCCAACTACGACCAAGCCATCCGGCTCGACAGCCAGTATGCGCTCGCCTATTACGACCGCGGCGTCTCCTACTTCGAGAAGCAGAACTACGACCAGGCGCTGCGCGACCTGAGCCAGGCGATCAAGCTCGATCCGAAGGATTCGCTGTCCTGGTACAACCGCGGCGTCACGCATGCCGCGCGCGGCGACGCCGACCGCGCCATCGCCGACTTCGACCAGTCGATCAAGATCGAGCCGAAGAACGCGCTCGCCTTCTACAACCGCGGCCTCGCGCTCCGCAGCAAGGGCGATGACGACCGCGCGATCAAGGACTTCTCGGAAGCAGTCCGGCTCGACCCCAAGCACGCGCTCGCCTTCTTCTATCGCGGTACGGCTTATCGTTCGCGCGGCGACCTCGATCGCGCGCTAGCGGACTTCACCCAGTCGATTGCGCTCGATGGCAAGAACGCCATGACGTTCTACGAGCGCGGCAACGCGCTGTTCGACAAGCGCGACTACGACCACGCCATCGCCGACCTGAACCAGGCCATCAACATCAAGCCCGATTATACCGCCGCCTTCAACGTGCGCGGCCTCGCCTACAACGCCAAGGGCGACAACGACCGCGCCATCGCCGACTTCGACCAGGCCCTGCGCATCGATCCGACCTTTGCCGCCGCGCTCACCAGCCGCGGCGAGGCGTACCAGAAGAAGCGCGAGTACGAGCGCGCAATCGCCGACTTCGACCAGGCGATCAAGGCCAACCCGAACTACGGCGGCGCCTATTACAGCCGCGGCCTTGCCCACAAGGACAAGAGCGACTGCCAGAGCGCCATCGCCGACTTCGCCCGCGCGATCAAGCTCGAACCCAAGAACGCCGCCGCCTACAACGAGCGCGGCGCCTGCCACGCGAAGCTCCAGGAAGACGACCGCGCGCTGCAGGACTTCGATGTGGCGCTAAAGCTCAATCCGAACTATGCGCAGGCCTACTACAACCGCGGCATGGCGCATTACGAGCGCCACGCCTATGACCGCGCCATCGCCGACCTGTCGCAGGCGATCCGTCTCGATCCGCGCGACGTGATGGCCGCGCACGCGCGCGGGCTCGCCTATCGCGAACGACGGGACTTCGACCGCGCGATCTCCGATTTCGACTTGGCGCTGCGCCTCAATCCCAAGTTCACCGCCGGCTACGTCGAACGCGGTAACGCCTTCCAGATGAAGGGCGACTTCGACCGCGCGGTGCAGAACTACGACCAGGCTATCAAGCTCGACCCGAAATACGCCGCCGCCTTTACCGAGCGCGGCAACACCAACGCGGCGCGCGGCCGGATCGACCGCGCCTTGCAGGATTACGAACAGGCGATCAAGTTCAACCCGAACTACGCCGGCGTGTACAACAGTCGCGCCATGCTCCACCAGCGCAAGGGCGACCTCGCCCGCGCACTCGCCGACCTCGACCAGGCCATCAAGCTCGACCCAGAATACGCGCTCGCGCTGAACAACCGCGCCACCATCTACCAGCAGCGGGGAGAGCTCGACCGAGCCATCGCCGACTACGACCGTGCGATCAAGGCCAACCCGCATTACGACGCCGCGCTCAACAGCCGCGGCCTCGCCTACAAGGCCAAGGGCCAGCTCGAACGCGCGCTGAAGGACTTCGACCAGGCCATCAGCATCAATTCTGGCTTTGCGGTGGCGCTGCTCAACCGCGGCGAAACGCTGGAAGAGATCGGCTATCACGACCGGGCGATCCAGGACCTCGACCAGGTCATCAAGTTCAATTCGGGCAACGCGCAGGCCTACAATGTGCGCGGGCTCGCATACAGCAACAAGCGCGAGTACGACCGCGCCATCGCCGATCTCAGCCAGGCCATCCGGCTCGATCCCCGTCTGGCGGCCGCCTACAACAACCGCGGCCTCGCACTCAGGGCCAAGGGCGACAGCGACCGCGCCATCGCCGACTTCAGCATGGCGGCGAGGATCGACCCGAACTACGCGATGGCCTTCTCCAATCGCGGCAACGCCTATGTCGACCGGCGCGACTACGACCGCGCCATCGCCGACCTCAACACGGCGATCAAGCTCAACCCGAACTACGTGCGCGGCTATTACGACCGCGGCATCGCCTATGGCGCCAAAGGCGAGACCGACCGCGCCGTCGCCGATTTCGACCACGCGCTCAAGCTCGACCCAAAGAACGCCATCGCGTTCAACAACCGCGGGCTTGCCCAGCGCACCAAGGGCGACAGCGACCGCGCCATCGCCGACTTCACGGAAGCGATCAAGATCAAGCAGGATTACTCGATCGCCTATTACAACCGCGGCAACGCCTATTACGACAAGAGCGACCTCGACCGCGCCATCGCCGACTTCAGCCAGGCCATCAAGATCGACGGCAAGGACGCCTACGCCTATCACGACCGAGGCGTCGCCTTCTACGAGAAGAAGGACTTCACCCGCGCGATCGCCGACTTCGAGACCGCGATCAAGCTCAATCCGCAGTTCACCATCGCGCCCAGCCCGCGCGGCGGCGACATCCGCGGCCAGCGCGGCTACGACCGCGATAGTGACGAGCCGGCCCAGAGCATCCGCATGAGCCCGATCTTCGCACTCGCTTACAACGATCGCGGCATCCAGTCCGCTTCCAAGAAGGACCTCGCCAACGCCATTGCGAGCTTCGACGCGGCGATCAAGATCAATCCGAACTTCTCGGCCGCCTACTACAACCGCGGCAACGCCTACTACCAGCAGGGCGATCACGAACGCGCCATGGCCAACTACGGCTCGGCCATCCGCCTCAATCCGAAGGACGCCATGGCCTTCTACGACCGGGGCGTCCTGCGCTACGAGCGCGAGGACATCGACGGCGCCGTGCAGGACTTCGACCAGGCGATCCGCCTGGACGCCAGGAACGCGGCCGCCTTCTACAACCGCGGCATCGCCTATCACGAGAAGCGCGACTACGACCGGGCCGTCGCGGACCTCGACGCCGCGATCCGGCTCGATCCCAAGCTGTCGGCCGCCTATGGCGCGCGCGGCAAGGCGCTCGCCAGCAAGGGCGAATTCGATCGCGCCATCGCGGACCTGACCCAGGCGGCGCGGCTCGATTCCGGACAGGCGGCGGTGTTCAATGACCGCGGCATCGCGCACGGCCTCAAGGGCGACACCGAGCGCGCCATCGCCGACTTCAACCAGGCGGTCGCGCTGGACGGCCACTACGCCCCCGGCTTCAACAACCGCGCCATCTCCTACGCCGCGAAGAACGACATCGACCGGGCGATCCAGGACTACGACCAGGCAATCAAGCTGAACGGCGGCTACGCGGTGGCGTTCTACAACCGCGGCAACGCCAAATACGACAAGGGGGATTTCACGAACGCGATCGCCGATTACGACAGCGCGATCAGGCTCAACCCGGCCGACGCGTCCGCACTCAACAACCGCGGAAACGCCTATGCCAACCGGCGCGACTACGACCGCGCCATCGCCGACCTGACGCAGGCGCTGCGCTTCAGTCCCGGCTATGCGCAGGCCTATAACGACCGCGGTGTCGCGCATGCCGCCAAGGGCGACACCGACCGCGCGCTCGCCGATTTCGAGCAGGCGATCAAGCTCGACCCGCGCAACAGCCTCGCCTACTACAACCGGGGCCTCGCCTATCGCGAAAAGCACGACATCGACCGCGCCATCCAGAACTTCGAGCAGGCGATCAAGATCAACCCGGCCTACGCCGTCGCCTACTACAACCGCGGCAACGCGCTGGAATTCAAGCGCGACTATGCCGCCGCCATCGCGGACTTCGATCAGGCGATCAAGCTGCGCCCGGGCTACGCCATCGCCTACTACGACCGCGCGCTGAGCTACGGCGCCAAAGGCGACATGGACCGCGCCGTCGCCGACTTCGGCGAAAGCATCAAGATCGAGCCGAGGAACGCGCTCGCCTTCTATAACCGCGGCATCGCCTACCGGCTGAAGGGCGACATCGAACGCGCGATCGCCGACTTCGGCGAGGCGGTGAAGCTCGACCAGAAGCTCGCTATCGCCTACTACCAGCGCGGCAACGCCTTCTACGAGAAGCGCGATCTCGACCGCGCCATCGCCGACTTCGGCGAGGCGCTGCGCTTCAACCCGAGCTACGAGGAAGCCTTCTACCATCGCGGGCTCGCCTGGCGCGACAAGCGCGACTACGAGCGCGCGATCAACGATTTCAGCCAGGTCATCCGGATCGACGGCAAGAGCGCCGGTGCGTTCGAGAGCCGCGCCATCGCCTACCGCATGAAGGGCGACATCGAGCGCGCGATCGCCGATTTCGACCAGGCGGTCAAACTCGACCCGAAGTCGGCGACCGCGCTGGCCGGCCGCGGCACCGCCTACGGCCTGCGCGGCGACAGCGACCGCGCCATCCAGGACCTCGGCGCCGCGCTCAAGCTCGACCCCAAGGACGCGGTCGCCTACAACAACCGCGGCTTCGCCTTCCGCAACAAGGGCGAGATCGACCGCGCCATCGCCGACTTCAGCGAGGCGATCAGGATCAACCCGCAATACAAGGTGGCGTTGTTCAACCGCGCGAACTCCTACTACCAGAAGCGCGACCTCGACCGCGCCATCGCCGATTTCGACGCCGCCATCAAGCTCGATACGAACTTCGCCGCCGCCTATAACGCGCGCGGCGTCGCCTACGACAACAAGAACGACTTCGAGCGCGCCATCCAGGACTTCAGCCAGGCGATCAGGCTCGACCCCAAGAACGCGCGGGCGTTCAACAACCGTGGCTTCGCCTACCGCAACCGCGGCGAGTTCGACCGCGCCGTCGCCGACTACACGCAGGCGCTAGCGATCAACTCGAGCTACGCGCTGGCGCTCTACAACCGCGGCATCGCCTACTACGACAAACGCGACTTCGAGCGCGCCACGCTCGACATCAACCAGGCGATCAAGATCAACCCGAGCTTCTCCACCGCGTTCCAGGACCGCGGCGTCGTCGCCTACGACAAGCACGACTACGACGCCACGATCGCCGTCAGCGACCCGCTGGTGAACTCGAAGCCGGGCTACCTGGTGAACTTCAACGGGCGCGGCGCGACCTACGAGAACCGGCGCGAGGGGGACCGCATCCTGCAGGACGCGAGCCCGGCCATCCGCAACAACCAGTACAACGCCTACGCCTATTCGGAAGACACGTTCCCGCCAGCGACGCCGGCGCTGATCCCGACGGAGCCGGCGCGGGCGCAAGCCCCCGCCCCGGCGAAGGTCGCCGTGCCGCTGCCGGCGCCTGCGCCCGATGCGTCCGAGGCGGCCGAAGAGCGCAAGGCGTCGGTACCGATGCCGACGCCCAACCCGCGGCGGCCGGCGGGCGACCGGTTCAGCGGCCACGGCAAGCCCAAGCCGCTGCCGCACGCCGCCGCCATCAGCCGTGCCGCCGTGGCTACGCCGCCGCGCCGGCCTGTTCGCCGATAGCCGACGGCACCGGGTCCAGACCCTTCCGCCGACGCCTTTCCGGCCCGCCTGCGCGGCGCGCGGGCTGTGGAGAACGCCGGCCCCGGCTGGACCGCCGCGCCAGCCGTGCCAAATAGGGGCATGACCGACGCCGCTTACCGCAAGGCGCTGCGCACGCTGCTGACGCCCGCCGAGCACCGCACCTTCGCGCGGCTCGATACGCCGCAGAAGATCCAGACCTATCTCGACAAGCTGCCGGCGAATTTCAGCCTCGATGGCGACACGGCGATGTCGCCGCGCCGGACGCTGAAGGCGCGCATGGCGCAATGCGCGGAAGGCGCCTTCCTCGCCGCCGCCGCGCTCGCCTATCACGGCAGGCAGGCCTGGCTGATGGATATCCAGGCCCTGCCGAGCGACAGCGATCACGTGGTGACCTTGTTCAAGGAGCGCGGCCTGTGGGGCGCGATCAGCAAGACCAATCACGCCATCCTGCGCTGGCGCGACCCGATCTACCGCAGCGTGCGCGAGCTGGCGATGAGCTACGCGCACGAATACTGCCTGCCGGGCGGCAAGAAATCGATGCTGGCCTATTCCAGGCCGTTCTCGCTCGCGCGCTACGCGCCGAATCGCTGGGTGGTCGCGCCCGAGGACCTCGACTGGCTGCTGCTCGACCTCGACAACTCGCCGCATCTGCCGGTGGCGCCGAAGACGGCGCTCGCGCGGCGGCGGCGCTCCTCCAAAGTCGAGATGATCGCGCAGGAGGTGCTGGAATGGCCCGACCCGCGCAAGAAGAAGCCGAAGAGGAAGCGCCCGGCTGCGCCCAAGCGGCGGTGATTTACCCCGCCCGCGTGCTTGCCTACACTCCCCACTCCATCGCCGCCGGAGACCCTCACGCGTGACGACTTTCACCTTCCGCAGATCGCTGACCATTGCTTGGGGCGACTGCGACCCGGCCGGCATCGTGTTCAATCCCCGCTTCTTCGAGATGTTCGACGTCAGCAGTTGGCAGATGTTCGGAGCCGCGCTCGGGATGAAGGCGGAGCATATCAATGCGACCTACGGCATCGTCGGCATCGCGCTGGTCGACGCGCGCGCCAACTTCATGAAGCCGGCCCGCTTCGGCGACACGGTCGAGATCGTCTCACGCGTGAAGGAGTTCCACCGCTCCAGCTTCGAGGTCGAGCACCGGCTGATGATCGGCGGCGACGTGGCGGTGGAAGGCCAGGAAACGCGCGTCTGGGCCGCGCGGCGCGAAGACGCGCCCGACCAGATTCGCGCGGCAACGATCCCCGACGAGGTGATCAAGAAGTTCGGGTAGCGACGCGGGAGCAAGCGCCGCCAAATTTGCCCTCCCCTTGTGGGAGAGGGCTCCCGCAGCACTACAATTGAAAAGGATGGGTGAGGGGAGAAGCCCCCTCACCCATCAGAATGCTCGGTGAATCTCTCAATGCCCTCTCCCACAAGGGGAGAGGGCACAACGATGTGCGCCGCGCGCGACAAAGCGTGCTACGCGATCTTCACGTACTCGAAGTCGCCCGGCCTGTTGTCGATGCCGACCTTCGGCGGCGCGATCCAGCTCGCGAACTTGCCGACGCCGTACTCCGGCTGCATCAGGCTCTCGATGAAGTCCTTGTCGCTGTCGTTCGGCAAGAGGTCATTGCGCTTGGCCTGCCACTCGGCATCGCTCAGCGGCTTTCCGTCCACGTCGGTCTTGATCTTGGAGAACTCGCCGATGTGGCGGTGGAAGGCGACGTGCGGCAGCTTGATCTCGAACGGAATGCCGAAGCTCTCGATCACCTTGTTCCAACGGCCGACGCCGGCATTGCAGTCGCCGACATAGTCGTCACGCAGCCGCATGTTGAGCGCCGATAGCGCCGGGGCATCCTCGTTCTGGATAATGCCGTCGATCAGCCGCAGCACCGGATAGGTGCCGCTTTCGAGCTGGTGGTCGTCCTTCAGCCGGTCCTCGCGGAAGCGGCCCTTGAGGCCTGCGTGGAAGGCGTTGGCGGCGTTGGTCGAGATCTCGTTGCCGAACAGATCGAGCGTCAGCGAGAAGTGCAGGTTGGCCTTCTTCTGCACGGTCGGCAGGTCGATCACGCCGAGCTTGCGGATCTTGTCGACCTCGTAGGGATCGCTGATGCCCGCCTCTTTCATCGCCTCGCAGGTGCGCTGGATGACGCGGGTGACGCCGGTCTCGCCCACGAACATGTGGTGCGCTTCCTCGGTCAGCATGAAGCGGCAGGTGCGCGACAACGGATCGAAGCCCGACTGCGCCAACGCCTCGAGCTGCATCTTGCCGTCGCGGTCGGTGAAATAGGTGAACATGAAGAACGACAGCCAGTCCGGCGTCTTCTCGTTGAAGGCGCCGAGCATGCGCGGCGTGTCGGGGTCGCCGGAGCGGCGCTGCAGCAGGGCTTCCGCCTCGTCGCGGCCGTCGGTGCCGAAATATTTCTGCAGCAGGTAGACCATGGCCCAGAGGTGGCGGCCTTCCTCGACGTTGACCTGGAACAGGTTGCGCATGTCGTAGAGCGACGGCGCGGTCTTGCCGAGATGGCGCTGCTGCTCGACCGAGGCCGGCTCGGTGTCGCCCTGGATCACCACCAGCCGACGCAGCATGGCGCGGTATTCGCCGGGCACTTCCTGCCAGGCGTCCTCGCCCTTGTGCGAGCCGAAGGGGATCTTGCGGCCCGGCGCCTGCGGCGCGAGCAGGATGCCCCAGCGGTAGTCGGGCATGCGCACGTAGTCGAACTTCGCCCAGCCCTTGGGATCGACGCTAACCGCCGTGCGCAGGTAGACCAGCGACTGCTGGAAGCCTTCCGGCCCCATGTCGTTCCACCAGTTGATGTAGCCGGGGTGCCACTTCTCCAGCGCGCGCTTGACGCGCACGTCCTGGCCGAGCCCGACATTGTTCGGGATTATGCCGTCGTAATCGACTGCACCGATGGGCATGGGGCGTGTTCCTCTTCTCTTTTCCCGGGCGCGGTGCAGCGCGTAGCGATGCACCGCAGACCCTGGATCGTTACAATGATCGCGCTTCGTTACGGCCCCGGATCAGCGTCGCACCACTTCGCTTGCGCTCGTGCTGCGCCGCATCCAGGGCATGTCAAACCCGGTCTCGTGAATATGTCGGCGACACGCCCGAGCCGTAGAGCTTGAGCGCGCCCTGCTCGCCGATCGCATTGGGCCGCTGGAAGATCCAGTTCTGCCAAGCGGTCAGACGGCCGAATATCTTGGTTTCCATGGTTTCCGGGCCGGCGAAGCGCAGATTCGCTTCCATGCCGGTGAGCGCGTCTGGCGAGAAGCTGGTGCGCTCCTCCAGCATCACCCGCAACTCATCGTCCCAGTCGAAATCCTCGTAAGCCATGGTGACGAGGCCGAGCGCGGCGGCCTCCTCGCCTTCGATGGCCTGGCCGGCCTTGCCCTTGGCGGCATCCAACGATGCCGGCTCGCCGATGAACCGCGTCTGCAGGCGGGTCAGCCCGTTGCCCATGGGGTACCAGCCGAAATTCGCCTGCCCCAGCGTGATCGCCGCCGGCTTCCGGTTGTCGCCCTCGCGCGTGCCGATCAGCATCAACGAGCGGTCGGCGGCGAAGGCGAGCTCGGCCAGCGTACCGGCGAAGCAGGAGCCCGGTTCGATCAGCGCGACGAAGCTCTTCGGCGTGACGTCGATGCGCTTGAGCACGCGCTTGAGGTAGTGGCGGATCTCGCGCATCAGCCAGTCGCCGTTCGCCTTGGCGAGAAAATCGTCATGCGCCAGCACGGCCTCGGCGTTACCGTCGGTCCGCAGCAGCACGACGCCGACCGCGGCCTCGTTGGCGCGCAGATGCAGGATCGCGTCCTCGAGTTCGCGCGCCACCGTCAGCGGCCAGAATGTGTCGCCGAGCGCATGCGCGGCGTCGACCGAGGCCGGCACGTCCGCGTTCGGCCCGCGCAGGGTGACCGTCGCAAGACCCCGCCCGCGGTCGATCTCGACGTCCACGTGCGAATAGCCGACCCGGTCGGCCTCGATCGTGCGCCGGAGGGGTTTCAGCGAAATGCCCTTGGCGTCCTTCGGCCGGTCGGAGCGCGCGGCGATCTCCCGCGCGCGCGCGGCCACCGTGTCGTTCCATTTCGAGTTCGGCACCACCTCGTCCACCAGCCGCCACTCGACGGCCTTGGTGCCGCGCACGCCCTCCTCGATCGAGCAGAACAAGTCGGCGCGGTCGCGCCGCACCTTGCGCTTGTCGGTGACCCGGGTGAGCCCGCCGGTGCCGGGCAGCACCGCGAGCAGCGGCGTCTCCGGCAGCGCCACCGCCGAGCGTCGGTCGTCCACCAGCATGATGTGGTCGGCGGCGAGCGCCAACTCGTAGCCGCCGCCGGCGGCGTTGCCGTTGATGGCGCAGATGTAGGTCTGCTTCGAGTGTTCGGTGGCGTCCTCGATGGCGAGCCGGGTCTCGTTGGTGAACTTGCAGAAGTTCACCTTGTGGCCGTGCGTGGACTTGCCGAGCATGCGGATATTCGCGCCAGCGCAGAACACGTTGTCCTTGCCCGACTTGATCACGACCGCACGAACTTCCGGATGCTCGAAGCGCAGCCGCTGCACGGCGTCGTTCAATTCGATGTCGACGCCGAGGTCGTAGGAGTTGAGCTTCAGCTCATAGCCTTCAACGAGGCCACCGTTCTGATCGACGTCCATGATCAGATAGGCGATGTCGCCGTCGCAGGCGATGCGCCAGTGGCGGTAGCGCGAAGGTTCGGTCTGGAAATCGATAACCGCCATGGACGACAGCGGCGCCGGGCCCTTGTGCCGGCCTCTCGCGCCTTCTCCCTAATGCATTATTGTGCATATCAATAACAGGCGGCCGCGCCTCTCACAATCCACTTTTTGCCGTTTCCAGGGGCTTTATAGGCTTGCCCGGCAATATAATGCATGTTAGGTCTGGCGGCGATGAAACCCGCCCCGAGCAAACCCAGTCGCGAGGACGGCTATCTCCGCCGTCTCGGCGAACGCGTCCGCAGGCTGCGCAACCAGCGCGGCATCACCCGTAAGGCGCTGGCCCAGCACGCCGACGTGTCGGAACGCTACCTGGCCCAACTCGAGGCCGGCCTCGGCAACGGTTCCATCGTGCTGCTGCGGCGCATCGCCCGCGCCATCGGTTTGCCGGTCGCCCAGCTCGTGCACGAGGGCGACGAGCCCGCGCTCGATCTCGTCCTGCTCAACCAGTTCCTCGACCGCCTGCCGCCGCCGGCGCTCGCCGAGGCGCGCAACATCCTGCTCAAGCACTTCAGCGCCCCGTCGGAGGACGCGCGTCGCCGGCGCATCGCGCTGATCGGCCTGCGCGGGGCCGGGAAATCCACGCTCGGGCGCCTGCTCGCCGCAAAGATGAACGTGCCCTTCATCGAGCTCGACCGCGAGATCGAGCGGGTGAGCGGCGCCAGCCTGAGCGAGATCTTCGATATGTTCGGCCAGGAGACCTTCCGCCGCGCCGAGCGCGAGGCGCTGGATGGCTTGCTGCGCCAGCATCCGAGCTTCGTGATCGCCACCAGCGGCAGCATCGTCACCGAGCCCGGCACGCTCGAACTGCTGCTGGCGTCCTGCTTCACCGTCTGGGTGCGCGCCGCCCCGGAGGAGCACATGAAGCGGGTGATGGCGCAGGGCGACATGCGGCCGATGGCCAAGAACGTGCGCGCCATGGAGGACCTGCTGTCGATCCTGCGCAGTCGGGAACCGCTTTATGCGCAGGCCGAATTCACCCTCTCCACCTCGGGCAAGACGCCCGAGCAGGCCTTGAGCGAACTGTTGCACACGCTCGCGCTTCCCGATAAGCGCATCACGCGCCGGTCGGCCTGACCGTGCCGAAAATAACCTAAGGAGCCGGCCAGGCCGGGCGGTATGATGAGCGAGACAATCAAGACCGACGTGGTGATCATTGGCGCGGGGCCGGTCGGCCTGTTCGCTGTTTTTGAACTCGGTCTCCTGGACATCAAGGCCCACCTCATCGACATCCTCGACAAGGTGGGCGGCCAGTGCGCCGAACTCTATCCCGAGAAGCCGATCTACGACATTCCCGGCATTCCGCTCATCACCGGCCACGGCCTGACCGACGCGCTGATGGAGCAGATCAAGCCGTTCCATCCGACCTTCCACCTGAGAGAGATGGTGACGAAGGTCGAGAAGATCGGCGAACCCGCGTTCCGCGTGACCACCGACGCCGGCAAGGTGTTCGAGTGCAAGGTCGTAGTGATCGCGGCCGGCGGCGGCTCGTTTCAGCCCAAGCGCCCGCCGATCAATGGCATCGAGCCCTATGAAGAGAAGTCGGTGTTCTACGCCGTGCGCAAGATGGACGCCTTCCGCGACAAGCGGCTGCTGATCGTCGGCGGCGGCGACTCGGCGCTCGACTGGACGCTCAACCTGCAGCCGATCGCCAAAAGGCTGACGCTGATCCACCGCCGCGACGATTTCCGCGGCGCGCCCGACAGCGTCAACAAGATGCGCGCGCTGGTCGCGGCAGGCAGCATGGATCTCAAGATCGGCCAGGTGACGGCGCTCG
Organism: Pseudolabrys sp.; assembly: GCA_046292265.1. Lineage (GTDB taxonomy): Bacteria > Pseudomonadota > Alphaproteobacteria > Rhizobiales > Xanthobacteraceae > Pseudolabrys. The sequence continues at coordinate 157,767 of JBKBRE010000006.1, forward strand.
AAGGCGCCGATGGCCAACTCACCGCCGCTTCGGTCAAGAGCAACGACGGCACGGTCGCGCGCATCGAGTGCGACGCCATGCTGCCGTTCTTCGGCCTCACCATGAAACTCGGTCCGGTCGCCGACTGGGGCCTGACCATGCAGGACGAGTTGATCCCGGTCGGCACCGAGACGTTCGAGACCAACATCCCGGGCATCTTCGCCATCGGCGACATCAACACCTACCCGGGCAAGCTGAAGCTGATCCTGTCCGGCTTCCACGAAGGCGCGCTGATGGCGCAGAAGGCGCACCGCTACGTCTATCCCGACAAGCGGCTCGTCTTCCAGTACACCACCTCCTCCACCAACCTGCAGAAGAAGCTCGGCGTCGCCTGACGTCTGCCGCGGAATATCATGCCGAAAATCACCTTCATCGAAAGCGACGGAACGGTGCACACCATCGAGGCCGAAATCGGCGCGACCGTCATGGAGACCGCGCTGCGCAACGACGTCGCCAGCATCGTCGCCGAATGCGGCGGCGGCTGCACCTGCGCCACCTGCCTGGTCCACGTGGACGAGAAGTGGTTCGAAACGGTCGGGCCGCCGTCCTCGGAAGAAAACGACATGCTCGACGCCGCCTTCGAGCTGAAGCCCACCTCTCGCCTGTCCTGCCAGATCAAGGTCACCGACGCGCTCGACGGCCTCGTCGTGCATACGCCGTCCTATCAGGGACGCTGAGGCCTTTGACGCCGATCAAGGGGGCGCGGGGCCGGCTTCGGCTATAATGCGGCCGATGCTCGAGGGACGCCGGCTGTCATGCAGAACGCCCCGCTTCGCCTGTTCGCCCTGAATGCCAGCGCAACGCTCGGCAGCGCGATCGCCGGCGCCTTGGGCGTGCCGCTCGCCGCTCATGAGGAGCGCGAATTCGAGGACGGCGAGCACAAGGCCCGCCCGCTCGATCCCGTAGGCGGCGCGGACGTCTACGTCGTGCAGAGCCTGCACGGCGGCCCCGACCAGAGCGCCAACGACAAGCTCGTGCGCCTCCTGTTCTTTATCGGCGCGCTCAAGGACGCGGGCGCCATGCGCGTCACCGCGGTGGCACCCTATCTCGCCTACGCGCGCAAGGACCGCCGCACCAAGCCGAATGATCCCGTGACCACACGCTACCTCGCCGCCATGTTCGAGAGCGTTGGCGCCGACTGCCTGGTCACGCTCGAGGTGCACAATCCCGCCGCCTTCGAGAATGCGTTCCGCCGCCGCACCGTCGCGCTCACCGCGACCCCCCTGTTCGTCGATTACGTGAAGCAGAACCTCGCCGGCGAAAAGCTGTCGGTGGTGTCGCCCGACGCCGGCGGCATGAAGCGCGCCGAGATGCTGCGCGAAGCGCTCGAGGCAGCGCTGGGCCGCCCGGTCGGCAAGGGGCTCGCCGAAAAGCACCGCAGCGCCGGTATCGTGTCCGGCGACCTGTTCGCCGGCGACGTCGCGGGAACGACCGCGCTGATTGTCGACGATCTCATCAGCACCGGCGGCACGCTGTTGCGCACTGCGAAATCGGCGCGCCAGGCCGGCGCCAGTCGCGTGCTGGCGCTGGTGACGCACGGCCTGTTCATGGAAGGCGCGGCCGAAGTGCTCGCCGATCCGGCCATCGACCGGATGATCGTCACCGACGCCGTGCCGCCCTTCCGGCTCGCGCGCCCCGAGGCCAACCCCAAGCTCGTCATTCTCCCCGCCGCGCCCCTGCTCGCCGAAGCGATCCGGCGCCTGCACGCGGACGAGAGCCTCACCGACCTGATGGTGTTCTGAGCAGGCGTTCCAGCGTCCGCGCGCTCCTGTCGGCGAGCGCCAGGTATTCGCGCGCCCGGCGCGGCCATTTCTCCGGCGTGCGCGGGTGCGATTCAAGCAAATGTGCGATGGCGAGCCGCGCGCGCAGCGTCGCCCTGTGACAATAGTAGAACGTGAACAGCAGGTCGGCCGGCCCGTCGCGCAGCGCGCGGCCCATGTGCCGCCGCAGCCGCTCACCGACCCAGCCGGCGCCGAGCCGTTCGCATTCCATCGCCAGATAGGCGATTTCGTCGACGGGATCGACCGCGCGCAGCCGCGCGTTGAACTCCAGGCAGTCGATGATGCGGATGCTGTCGTTCAGCCAGATGTGCTCCGGCCGCAGGTCGCCGTGCCCGTCGACGACGCGGCGGTGCCGCAGCCGCGCCGCGATCAGGCGGCCGTGGCGCGCGAGGAAGCGGCGCTGCGCGGCGTCGATGCGGCACACGAGGCCGGCCGGCAGACAAAAGCGCGCATCGAGCAGGACGCGCTTGTTGTAGGCGAGACTGCGCGCGAGGTCGGCGAGCAGCACCTCGGGCGGCATACTGACCGGCGCCGCCGCGCGATAGAACTGCGACAGCGTTTCAGCCAGCCGGTCGATCTGCGCGGGCGTGACCGCGCCGGCGCCGATCAGGTTCTCCAGCATCAGCCGCTCGTCCAGCCGGTTCATGGAGACCAGCCAGTCCACGGCCATGCCGGTGCCGCCGATCGCCAAGCGGCCGCCGGTCCCGGTCAGCGGCACCACGCCGAGATAGACGTCCGGCGCCAGCCGCCGGTTGAGCGCGATCTCGGCGCGGCAGGCCTGTTCGCGCCGCGCGAGGGTCGAGAAGTCGAGATAGGGGAAGCGCACCGGCTTCTTGAGCTTGTAGACCCGCTCGCCGGCCAGAAAAACCCACGACATGTGGGTTTCGCGCACCGTGACCGCGTCCGGCTCCGGGCTATAGGCGTCCGGACGGCTCAGGAACGCCACCTTGGCGGCGAGCTCCGGCCCGGCTTCCTGTGGCGCTGTGGCGTGCACGAAGGGCGCTCCTTTGTCCGAAACGCACTTTACCGCACGGCGTCCCGTCCGCCCGTTGATGCCGGTCAAAGGCCCGGCTCGGGGCTTGCGTATCCGCCGCGCAGGCGCAACCCTCAGCCGCATGAGCAGCCTTTTCAGCCCCGGCGAACACGACGCCTTCCTGGTCGTGGACGTCCAGAACGACTTCTGCCCCGGCGGCGCACTCTCGGTGCCACACGGCGACGAGATCGTGCCTTTGGTCAACAAGCTGGCGCAACGGTTCGCGCACGTGCTGCTGACGCAGGACTGGCACCCGCGCGGGCACCTCTCGTTCGCTTCCTCCCATCCGGGCAAAAAACCTTACGACGTCATCGACGTCGCCTATGGCAGCCAGGTGCTTTGGCCCGACCACTGCGTGCAGGGCACGCGCGGGGCGGCCTTCCGCGACGATCTCGACATCCCCCATGCCGAGCTGGTGCTCCGCAAGGGCTATCACCGCGAGATCGATTCCTATTCGGCGTTCTTCGAAAACGACCGCAAGACCCGCACCGGGCTGGCCGGCTATCTGAGCGAGCGCGGTTTGCGCCGGGTCTTTATCGCCGGTCTCGCCTTCGACTTCTGCGTTCGCTACTCGGCCGAGGACGCGCATCGCGAGGGCTTCGAGGCGATCGTCATCGAGGACGCCTGCCGCGGCATTGATATCGACGGCTCGGTCGAGGCGACGCGCGAGGTGTTCGCCAGGACCGGCGTGCGCTGCATCGACGCAAGCGCCCTGCTCGGCGCAACTGCTGGCTGACGGTCCGGCGGGTTAGCCCCGGGAACGATTCCGGTGCGCGGCGGTTGACGGGGCGAGCCCTGGCTCCCCCCTCCCCCACAGGGTTCAACGACTTGAGCCCCGGGCATTGGCCCGGGGCTTATTTTTTGCGGCTTTCCGGTGATGCGGCCGGCTTCGGGATGCCTATGCTGGGGCATTGCGAGCTGCAGGAGGGACCATGCCGGGCAAGCGCGTGCAGATCGACGAGGAAACCTGGGCCGCGCTCGACATGCTGGGCAAGGACCGGATGATGGACTTCCAGGAGCTGGCCGACGAGGCCTTCCGCGACCTGCTGCGCAAGCATGGAAGGCCCGCGACCCTGAAGGAAGCCCTGCGCCGCAGCGCCGGGAAAAACGCCGAGGTGGTGCGGGTCAAACGCAAGAACGCAAAGACACGCAAAAAGCGGCTGTAATTTCTTCTCTCCCCATAATGAATGGGGAGAGGAAAGATCATCCCGCCTTGCGGTGGCGCGCGCCCGAGCGCGTGGATTTCTTGGCGCGCGATTGGCTCGTGCGCCGGCTGCTGCGGCGGGCGGGTGCCGCGCCCTTGGCGCTCTTGCGCAGCGCTTCCATCAGGTCGATGACCTTGGCCGGCTCGCGCTCCTTCGGCGCCTCGATCTTCTCGCCATGCTGCTTGCGCTTGATCAGGTCGCGCAGCGCGCTTTCGAAGCGATCCTCGAACTTGTCCGGCTTGAAGTGCCCGGCCTTGCTGTGGACGATGTGGGTGGCGAGCTCCAGCATGTCCTTCGGCACCGACTCGTCCGGGATGTCGTCGAAATAATCCTTGGCGTCGCGCACCTCGTACGGATAGCGCAGCGTGATGCCGAGCAACCCGTTGTCGCGCGGCTCGAGCGCGATCACGTGCTCGCGGTTGGTGAAGACCACCTTGCCGAGCGCCACCATGCCTTCCTTGCGGATCGCCTCGCGGATGACCGCGAAGGCCTGCGCGCCGACGTCGCCGTCCGGCACGATGTAATAGGGATTGGCGAGATAGAGCTCGTCGATCTCGTTTTTGGGCACGAACTGGTCGATGTCGATCATGCGGTTCGACTCGATCTCGACCGCTTCGAGTTCCTCCGGCTGGATCTCGATGTAGCTGCCCTTGGAGGCCTCATAGCCCTTGACGATGTCCTCAGCCGCGACCTCGTCGCCGCTCTCGGCATCGACCTTCCGGTAGCGGATGCGGTTGCCGGTCTCGCGGTTGATCTGGTGAAAGCGGACCTTTTCCCGCTCGGTTGCGGCCGGAAACAGCTGGATCGGACAGGAAACGAGCGAAAGCCTCAGGTAGCCCTTCCAATAGGCACGCGGCGCCATACGCAGTACTCCCCACCGTGATCGAAGACGGGATTCAACTGCCCGGGGGCCCGCGTGTTCCGCGCCCGGACAGGGCCGGTGCGCGCCGCGCGCGGGCGTCAGACGGAAAGGTGCAGGAATCGCGGGAAAATGGTGGGCGCTGTAGGGATCGAACCTACGACCCGCTGATTAAGAGTCAGCTGCTCTACCAACTGAGCTAAGCGCCCGGGATTGCCGTTGAGGGGCAAGCCCCCCAAAGCCGCGCGTCCTCTAGCAAAGGGGGCCCGGCCTGTCCAGCATCGCAGGCCGCGCTGTGGGCAGATAAGTCCTTCGCGCAAAAGAACAAGCCGCCGGGGTTTCCCGGCGGCTTCCTGGGCGGCGGCGCGCGGCTCAGGGCAATGACCCACGCACCCGCCGCCCGCTTCTCGGATCGGCTTAGAGCGGACGCGGACCGCCGCCCGGACCCTGCGGCCCGCGCTCGCCGCCACGCGGCCCGTGCTGCCAGCCGTGCCGGTGATGCCCGCCGTGGCGGCCGAAGCCGGCGCCGTCGCGCATACCGGCCTGCGCCAGCATGGTGAAGCGGCGCTTCTGCCCCTCGTCGAGGCTCTTGTAGAGCGGGCCGGCGGCGTCGGCGAGCTTCTTGAGCGCGGCACCGCGGGTCTCCATGGCCTCGGCGCGGCGGGCGAGCCGCTCGACCGGATCGCCGGAGCGGGCGTCCTTGTCGCCGCCGCGTGCGGCGACGCGGTCGGCGCGCTGCTTGGCGAGATCTCGCAGCGCGGCCTCCACGGCCGGCCAGTTCTTCTCCTGCTCAGGCGTGAGCTTGAGACCGGCCTTCAGCGCGGCGATGCGCGCGTCGCCGAGCGCGGCGACGTCTTCCGCGCTCGGGCGCCAGCGCGCCGCGCCGTCGCCCTTGCCCGGCTGCTGCGCGTAGGCAAGCGTGCCGCCGGCGATCGCGAGCGCGGTCGTGCCGGCGAGAACATATTTCAACATGGCCACCTCCAATGGCGTTTTTGATGCCATCGAATAGAGGAGCGCGGCCTTGCCTTATCAAGTTAAGCTTTGGACATAGATTGCCGGTCGGCAATGTAGATAAACCGGCGTTCATCGAGAACCGCCGCACGCATCGCCTGCACCTCATGTGCCCTCGCGGCACCGCGCACGCGCGGCGGCTCGGCCCGAAAGTTGGCCACCCGCGCCGACGGCACGCGCGCCGGCCGGCGGCATTTCCGGCGGCGTCATCTGACGAGGGCGCGCGCACCGGTACTTGACGGGCTCCCCTTACCCAAATACCACAAATGCGATGCGCCCATTTGGCGCGTCCGCCCGCAAATCCAGCTTTGCACCGCAATGATTTGTCGGCAATTATGGGCCAGCGCCTGGTAGCGCAGGCCCACTGGCCCTATGCCGTGCCAGAACGAAAAAACAGCGCATCAACCGGAGGAACGTACAATGAGATTGAAGACCAGAGCTTTCACCTGGGCGGCGTCCAGCGCGGCAATAGCCCTGATGCTGGCGGCGGCCGTGCCGCAGCCGGCCGGCGCGCAGGATCGCAAGTCGATCCGCTGGACCACGTCGGCCGTGGGTTCGTACGGTTACACCATCGCCGCCCAGATGGCGAAGATCCTCGAGCAGGCGCTCGGCGGCGAATACACCGTCACCGTGCAGCCCTATACGTCGCCGACCGTCGCCATGAAGGCGGTGATGAACGGCGAAGGCGAGATCGCTTACACCGCCGACGTCGGCATGACCCAGTTCCATGAGCGCAGCGGCGGCTTCAAGGACTACAAGCCGACCAAGCCGGAGATCGCGCACTCCTGGTACGCTTATCCGATGGAATCGATGATGGCGGTCGCGGCCAAGGACGCCGACAAGTTCAAGTGCTGGAAGGACTTCAGCGGCAAGCCGGTGTTCTTCACCACCGCCGGCTTCATGAACTGGCTGAACATGCAGCGCAGCTTCAAGGCGCTGGGCTACGACTTCAAGCACGTCCAGATCGACACCAAGGCGAACGCGGACGCGCTGCAGGCTGGCACCATCGTCGGCTCGACCACCTACACCACCGCCGGCCGTTCGCTGGCGCCGTACTGGAAAGAGACTGATATCCGCATGGATATCCGCGTCGTCAATCCGTGCCCGGATGAAGTCGCCAAGCTGAAAGCAGCCGGCCTCGCGGTGGCCGACGTAAATCCGAAGGACGCCTTCACCAAGGACGTCGGTCCGAAGACGCTGCAAGGCGTGCCGATCCTGTTCGGCTACAACGCGCGCCTCGATATGCCGGAAGAGGTCGTCTACAAGATGATCAAGGCCTTCTACGAGAAGAAGGACGACCTGGTGAAGCTCGACCCCGGTTTCACGCCGATGGCCAAGGACTTCATCGGCATGCAGGTGCAGGGCATCAACGCCAATCCGGAAGTTCCGGTGCACCCCGGCCTTGCCAAGTTCCTCAAGGAGCACAAGGCCTGGAACGACAAGTGGAAGGTCGGCAAGGCCAGCTGATCATCTAGCGAAAGACCGACGGAGACCCGCGGCGCAAACCGCAGGTCTCCGTCGCTACATGCGGAGATGGGTGGGAAGACATCTCTGTCGGACGATCGAAGGCCGTTCCGGGAACGACGGCCCAAACGACGACGGCGAGCCGCACAGGACCGGGCCGAGAGGGAACAAGGCCCGTCCGCCGAGCGCTCGCTTTCGACTCATTCGGCCAACGCGCGACGTCGCCGGCCCTGGGGGGATATCGAATGACTAAGGCCTGGCTCAAGAGCCAAATCACGCTCAACAACCTCATTTTCGTGCTGGCGTCGGTCCAGATCGTCTGGCTGATGTGGTTCTTCTACACCGGCTCCGGCGGCGGACAGGAGCTTGTGTCGCGCGTGATGTCGATCGCGCTGACGCTGCAGATCCTGTTCATGTACCGCGACGGCTATCTCTACAAATGGCTGCCGCCGCTGGCGAACAACATTATCGTCGTCGTCTACGTCGGCATCTGCGCCTATGCCCTCGTCCACTTCCTGCGTGAGTTCGAAGAGATCACCATCTACCGGCAGGGCTCCTGGACGACCCAGGACTTCATCGTCGGCCTGCTCGTTTTCCTTCTGGTGATGGAATTGTCGCGGCTCGCCCATCCGGTGTTGTTCTGGGTCAACATGGTGATGGTCGTCTACACGATTTGGGGATACCTCAGCCCGCTCGATTTCTTCTGGCACCCCGGAACGACGTTTCATCGCGTCGTAATGTCGAGCACGATCGAGTTCTCGACCGGCATCTACGGCCTTTACGGACAGATCGCGCTGACGCTGATCGCGCCCTTCCTGCTGCTGGCTGCGGCCGCGCAGGGCTTCGGCGCGCAGGCCGCCATGATCAACGTGATGCGGCGGCTCGCCGGCCGCTCGCGCCAGATGGTGCCGCAAACCGCTGTGCTCGGCTCGCTCTCGATCGGCATGATCAGCGGCAGCGGCTCGGCCAACGCGGTGGTGGTCGGCAGCATCACCATCCCGCTGATGAAGCGCTACGGCGTGCCGGGCCATTTCGCGGCTGCGGTTGAAACCGCGGCATCGATGGGCGGCCTGATCATGCCGCCGATGATGGGGGTCGGCGCCTTCCTGATGGCGGACTTCCTCGGCGTCCCCTACTGGGACGTGGTCGCGCGCGGGTTCGCGCTGGCCACGGTCTACTACGTCTCGCTCGCCTTCGCGGTCTATCTGCTGTGCGTGCAGCTGCTGCCGCACGACGTCGTCGCCGCGCCCAAGGTGCCGCTCTATCAGCGGGTCAAGACCTCGATCTTCTTCATCGCGGTCATCTTCCTGATCTACCTCATGGGCAACGTCGGCGTGGGCGAAATGCTGGCGGCGCTCTACACGGCGGCGTTCATGTTCGCGCTGCTGCTGACCGCGTTCCTCTATTTCAAATACGTGCGCAAAGAGTCTGAGCTGACCAAAGAATCGCTGTGGCGCAACATCCGGACCACTATCGAGACGCACGCCGACATGACGTCGTATTTGACGCTGCTCTTGGCGACGCTCGGGATCATGATCGGGCTGTTCACGGTCACCGGCTTCATCAACCGGATGGGCGCGATGCTGCTCGATCTCGGTTCATGGAACATCATGGCCATGGTCGGCATGGCGTTTATCTTCGGCTGGCTGGTCGGCGCCGGCCTGCCGCCGACCGCGACTTACATCATCGGCGCGGTGGTGATCGTGACGCCGCTGCGCGAACTCGGGATCAACCCATGGGTCGCGCACTTCTTCATCTTCCTGCTGGCGGCCTGGGGCGAGCTGTCGCCACCCACGTCATTGACGGCGGCGATATCCGCCCGAATAGCCGAGGCGTCATTCATGCGGACGATGTGGGAGGCGCTGAAGATCTGCCTGCCGATCACGCTGATGACCTTCGCGGTCTTCACGCGCTCGGACATGGTGGTGAACCCCGGCTGGCTGCAGCTCATCGACACCATCCTGGTGACGATCAGCACCTGCGGCATCGCCTACGCGATGTTCGGCAAGTTCTCCAACAAGCCGCCGCTTGACATCGGCTACCGCGTCGTCCTCGCCGCCGTGGCCTTGGTGACCATGTTCCACCCGAACGACACCCTGGCGCGGTGGACCGCCCCGGTCGTCCTGGTGCTGACCGTCATCGGCGTCTGGCGCCACGCCAGGTTCGCCAGTCCCAAGCGGCTCATGCACGAAAAGGAAACGGCCGACACGTCCGGCGACCTCGATCAGCTGGTGGCGGAGGGGCGGCGCGAGGTGTAACGCGCCCGCCGGAAAGATCGGGACGGCGGCCGGCGCCGCCGCCACCGTTCAGCGCAGGGCGGCCACGACGGGGCCGAGGCCCATTTCGGAGGCCAGGCTGCTCGCGGCGCTGAGCTGCTGAGCGTCGAGCGAGGCGATCAGCGGTCGCGCCACGACTGCCAGCCGCTGGATTGCGGCGCTGTCGAGCACGACCGAAACGATGCGGCGGCTGACACGGCGCACGAGGCCCGCGTCGTCGTTCTGCACCTGCCGGCGGGCGATGTCGCGCAGCGCGGCTTCCACCGGCGGCCAATGCCGCTCCTGCTCGGCGGTGAGCTTGAGCACGCTCTTGATGCGCCCGACGTCGATGGAGGCCGCCGCCTCGCTGAGGGCGACGCCGGCGTTTGCCGCTATCGCCACGTTCGCATGCGGCACAAAGGCAGTGATCGCGAGCGCGATGGCGCCCGCGCGAATGGCCGTTTTCATTCCTGTGAGTTCCCCAGAGCTGTGATTGGGTTGCAGGCGCACAGCTAGCAACCAAATTGGCCGCCAGGGCGAACAAAATGCGGACGAAATATGATTTCTGGGTTCCGACGGAACGAATCCGCCTCGAGAGGAAACGAAAATGCCGCGTCTCTTCCGAGACGCGGCACCACGGTACCGATTGCGCGCGCGGTCAGCCGGCGTCGGTCGAGTGGATGCGCTGCTCGATCCCCGGCGTCTTGTTGCGCTTGCTGGTCAGTTTGTTGAGCGCGCCGAGATAGGCTTTCGCCGAAGCGACCAGCGTGTCGGGATCGGCGCCCTTGGCGGTGTAGGAACGGCCCTGCTCCGACAGCCGCACGGAAACTTCCGCCTGCGCGTCGGTGCCCTCGGTCACCGCGTGGACCTGGTAGAGTTCCAGCTTGGCCTCGTGCGGCACCAGCTTGTGGATGGCGTTGAAGATCGCGTCTACCGGGCCGTTGCCGACGGATTGCGTGGTTACGTGTTTTCCCTCGATGTCGAGCGTCAGCGTCGCTGTCTGCGGCCCCATGGTGCCGGCGATGACCGTCAAGGACACGATCTTGACGCGGTCATGCGCGGTGGCGATCTCTTCGTCGACCAGCGCCTCGATGTCCTCGTCGTATATCTGCTTCTTGCGATCGGCCAGCGCCTTGAAGCGGACGAAGGCGTCCTCGAGCTGGTTGCCGGCCAACTGGTAGCCGAGCTCCTCCAGCTTGTGAATGAAGGCGTGGCGCCCGGAGTGCTTGCCCATGACCAGCGAGGTCTGCTTCACGCCCACGCTCTCGGGCGTCATGATCTCGTAGGTCTGCGCGTTCTTGAGCATGCCGTCCTGGTGGATGCCGCTCTCGTGCGCGAAGGCGTTCCGGCCGACGATCGCCTTGTTGTACTGCACGGGGAACGACGTCGCCGCCGCCACCAGCTTGGAGGCGCGCGTCAGCATCGTCGCATCGACGCCTGTCGTGTAGGGAAACACATCGTTGCGCGTCTTGATCGCCATCACGATCTCTTCCAGCGCGGCGTTGCCGGCACGCTCGCCGATGCCGTTGATGGTGCATTCGATCTGCCGCGCTCCGCCGTTGACGCCGGCGAGCGAGTTGGCGACCGCCATGCCGAGGTCGTTGTGGCAGTGGGTGGAGAACACTGCCTTGTTCGCGTTCGGCACGCGCTCGCGCACCGTCCTGAACAAGCTCAAGTACTCTTCCGGCGTCGTGTAGCCGACGGTGTCGGGGATGTTGATCGTGGTGGCACCGGCCTTGATCGCCGCCTCGACGCAGCGGCAGAGGAAGTCGATCTCGGTGCGGGTGCCGTCTTCCGAGGACCACTCGACGTCGTCGGTATGGCTGCGCGCGCGCGTGACCTGCGCGATCACCATCTCGTAGACCTCGTGCGGCTCCTTCTGCAACTTGTACTTCATGTGCACCGGCGAGGTGGACAGGAAGGTATGGATGCGCTTGCGGCGGGCCGGCTTGATCGCCTCGGCGCAGCGGTCGATATCCTTGAAGGCCGCGCGCGACAGGCCGCAGATCACCGCGTTCTTGGAGCGCTGGGCGATCTCGCGCACCGCCGCGAAGTCGCCTTCCGAGGCGATCGGGAAGCCGGCCTCAATGATATCCACGCCCATGTCGTCGAGCAGCTCGGCCACCTCGAGCTTCTCCTCGTGGGTCATGGTCGCGCCGGGGCACTGCTCGCCGTCGCGCAAGGTGGTGTCGAAGATGACGACGCGGTCCTTGTCGGACTGGGTCTGGGAAGCCATCGGATTATTCCTTCTCGTCGAATGCGCCCGTCCGGGAGCTCATGGGGTGCTGTCTCTTGCCGTCTCCCCCGAGTGCCCAGGCGTTAAAGCGCCCAGCCGGCCCTCAGGGGCGGGTAAGGAGAAGGAGCGAGCCCAGAATGAGGGAGGCCGCGGGGCCGGCCTTGGCCGCCCGCTCGATCGCGCAAATGGTCCGGCGCGTCGACATTGGCTCGTCAAATCCCTCGTTCTTCGACGGTCAGAGTCGCGGTTTTTGGTGAATTCCGCGTTAACCCGTGCCTTTCGGCGCCCCGCTTCTAGCGGAAACGCCGGCTCCGAATCAAGCGGGGTTATAGGTCAGTATTGCTGTCCGTTCCGTGGCGGCCTCCTAGTCTTCCGCCTCCAGCGCCTTGCGCGCCTGCTGCAGCTCCGCCAGCGCCGCGCCGGTCACTTTCGGGTATTCGAGCTTCAGCCCCTCCAGCGCGTCGGCCAGCACGGTGGCGACCGCCAGCCGCGTGAACCATTTGTGGTCGGCCGGCACGACGTACCAGGGCGCTTCCGGACGGCTCGTCTCGCGGATCATCTCCTCGTAGGCCGCCATGTACTGCGGCCACAGCTTGCGCTCCTCGACGTCGCCCATCGAGAACTTCCAGCGCTTGCCCGGCTCGTCGATGCGCGCGAGGAAACGCTTGCGCTGCTCCTGCCGCGAGACGTTGAGGAAGAACTTGAGGACCAGCGTGCCGTTACGCGCCAGGTGCCGCTCGAAGGCGCGGATGTCGTCGAACCGATGCTGCCAGATGTTCTTGCCGCTAAGCTCGTTCGGCAGTTTCTGCCTCTCCAGCAGCGCGGGGTGCACGCGCACCGCCAGCACCTCCTCGTAATGCGAGCGGTTGAAGATGCCGATGCGGCCGCGCGCCGGCAGGCGCTGCGTCACGCGCCAGAGGAAGTCGTGGTCGAGTTCCTCCGCGCTCGGCGCCTTGAAGGAGTGCACGTCCACGCCCTGCGGATTGACCCCGCTCATCACGTGCTTGATCAGGCTATCCTTGCCGGCGGCGTCCATGGCCTGTAGCACGATCAGTACCGACCAGCGGTCGCTGGCATAAAGTCGCTCCTGGAGCGCGCCCAGCCGCTCGATGCCGGTGGCGAGCATGGCCTTGGCTTCCGCCTTGTCGATGGTGAGCCCGCAGCAGTCCGCGGGATCGTGCGCGGCGATCCGGAATTTCTGCGGCGCGTCGACGCGGAAGCGCTTGGCGAGGTCGTCGGACTTCATGGGGTCGTCTCCGGCCGCCGAGCCTAACCCCGCTCGAAGAACCATTCCAGAAAGGTGATGACGAAACCCGGCATGGCCGGGACGAAGTCCGCCGGCCCGCGCACGATGCGGATGTCGGCCAGCTCCGGCTGCGCTTCCCGCGCCATGTGCGCCAGCATCCGCGCCCGCAATGCATCGGCGTTCTCGCGGCTGCGCAGGATCTTGACCAGGGCGCAGCGGGCGCCGTCCAGCACCACCACCCACTCCGGCTCGGCGGCGAATTCGCCGACGTCGCAGCCGGTCTCCTCCTTCAACTCGCGCGCGACGCTGTGCGCGAGATCGACCTTGCCGTCCACGATGTCGCTGGGATCGGGCGTGCCGGCCGGAAAATAGATCATGCCGGCGTTGACGGTGTGCGCACTCATCTCGCCGAGCAGCAGGGCGCCGTCGGCCGTCACCACTGCGGCGGCGCCGAAGCAGTCGTGCACGCCGGCGCGCGGCGTGCCCCAGTCGCGCCAGGCCGTGAAGCTCGCATAGTCCGTTTCGAGGAACTCGCCGCGGAACACGCCCTCGCTCACCACTTGGCGATGCAGGAGAAGCACCCGCCCGTTCCAGCTCGCCGGCTTGCGCCGCTTGAGCTCGGCGAAGTGGGCGGCGATCTCCTCGCGTCTGTCACGGGCGAAGGCCCAGTCCTTCGGCACGAAGGCGAGCTCCAGGCGCGCGACGCGGAATGGCTCGGGTGCCGCGCTCATGCGCGGAAGCCGGCCGGTTCGAAGACCCGGCTGGGCGCGACGATTTCGTCCTGCGCGGTGACAATCTGGATCTCGCGCGCGCCGGCTTCCGCCGTCTTCGCCAGCACACCGTAGATGGCGGAGGCCGCCGCTGACAGCGCGGCATCGATCTTTCCGCCGCGCAGGTAATGCGCGAAGAACAGCGCGGCGACCGCGTCCCCTGCGCCGTTCACCGACAGCGGCAGCCGCGGCGTGCGCACGAGGAACATGCCGCCGGCGTCGGAGGCGAGCATGTCGATGGCGTCCGCCGGGGTCTCGCCGGTATGCAGCGAGGTGACCAGGATGGCACGCGGCCCGAGATCGTGCACCGCCTTCACCGCGTCGGCGGCCTCGGCCGGGGTGTGGCTGGTGCGGCCGGACAGATAATCGAGCTCGAACTGGTTCGGCGTGATGACGTCGGCGGCCGGCACCGCCCTGGTCTTCATGAACTCCGGGATGCCCTCGCGCACGAACACGCCGCGCCCGACGTCGCCGATCACCGGATCGCAGGCGTAGCGCGCCGCCGGATTGGCGCGCCTGACCCGCCCGACGCAGTCGAGGATCGCCTCGCCGATCTCGGCACCGCCCATGTAGCCGGACAGCACGCCGTCGCATGCGCCGAGCACACCACGCTGCTCGATGCCGCCCACGACCTCGCCGATCAGCCCCGCCTCGAACACGCGGCCTTTCCATTCGCCGTAGCCGGTGTGGTTGGAAAACTGCACGGTGTGGATCGGCCACACCTCGACGCCCAGCCGCTGCAAGGGAAACACCGCGGCCGAATTGCCGACATGGCCGTAGGCGACGTGCGACTGGATGGAGATGAGGTTCATGCTACGGCAAAACTTCGTGGTCCCCGCGAAGGCGGGGACCCATACGCCGCAGCCTCTCGATAGTCCAGGGGTTATGGGTCCCGGGCCTCGCTTGCGCGCGCCCGGGACGACATAAGGCGCCTACATCCCCTTGCCCGCGGCCTCGACGAACTTGTTGGTGTAGGTCTTCGACAGGTCGATATTGGCCTTGGCCACCGCCGGCGAGGACTGCGAGAACACGGCCAGCACCGCCTCGGCGCCCTTCGGGTCCATTTTGCCGGTCTCCGAGTACATCGGCAGCGTGTTCTTGAGCGCGGCGATGTAGAGCGCCTTGTCCTTGCCGACCAGCTCGGCCGGCATCTTGTCGGCGATCTGCTCCGGCGTATGCGAGTGGATCCACTTCAAGGTCGCGATGATCGCATTGGTCATCGCCTGCGCTTCCTTCGGATGACTGGCGATCCAGTCGGCCTTGGTGTAGAGCGCGCCGCCGGGATATTCGCCGCCGAACACGGCGAGCGTGTCTTTCTGGCTGCGCGTATCGCTGAGAATGGTCAGATCCTTATGCTTGCCCTGCAGGATGGTCACCGCCGGGTCGAGCATGATGGCGGCTTCGATCTCGCCCTGCTCCATCGAGGCGACCGCAGTGGCGCCGAGGCCGACGCCGATCACGCCGACCGAGTTCGGATCGACGCCGTTCTTCTTGAGGATGTATTTGAGGAAGAAGTCGGTGGAGGAGCCCGGCGCGCTCACGCCGATCTTCTTGTTGGCGAGGTCCTTGACTGACTTGATCGCCGCCGTGTGCTTGGGTGAAACCACCAGCGCGAAACCGGGATAGCGGTCATAGACCACGAACGACTGCAGGTTCTGGCCCTTGGCGGCGAGATTGACCGTGTGGTCGAAATAGCCGGATACCACGTCGGCGCTGCCGCCCATCACCGCCTTGAGCGCCTCGGAGCCGCCCTTGAACTGGATCAGCTCGACGTTGACGCCGGCCTTCTTGTACTCGCCGAGCGCGTCCGCGAGCATGGTCGGCAGGTAGCACAGGCACGAGGCGCCGCCGATGGCGAGCTTGACTGTGGACTGCGCGAAGGCGATGCCGCTCGACAGTACCAGCGCGGCGGCGACGGCGGCGAGCCGCCGGAACAATGCGGACATGACATCCTCCCTGATAGGCGCGGCCTGAGCGCCGGCCACTTTGGCGCAGACGATAAGACAGCCGGACACTGCTGCCTAGGGCCTCTGGTCGCCCACCGCCGGCCGCCAGACCAGCAGGCGCTTTTCCACCACCGTGACCACCAAATCGATGACAATGACGAAGGCGGCGAGGACGAACATGCCGGCAAAGACGCCGGCGACGTCGAACACGCCCTCCGCCTGCTGGATCAGGTAGCCGAGCCCGGCCGCCGCCCCGAGATACTCGCCCACCACCGCGCCCACCACGGCAAATCCCACCGAGGTGTGCAGCGAAGAGAACATCCAGGACAGCGCCGACGGCCAGTAGACGTGCCTCACCAATTGCCGTTCGTTCATGCCGAGCATGCGGGCATTGGCAAGCACCGTCGGCGAGACCTCCTTGATGCCCTGGTAGACGTTGAAGAAGACGATGAAGAAGACCAGGGTCACGCCGAGCGCCACCTTCGACCAGATCCCCAGGCCCAGCCACAGCGTGAAGATCGGCGCCAACACGACGCGCGGCAGCGCGTTGACCATCTTGACGTAAGGGTCGAACACCGCGGCGACCAGCGGCTGCCGCGCGAACCAGAAGCCGACCAGCACGCCGCCGACCGAACCGAGCACGAAGGCGAGCACGGACTCGAGCAGCGTCACCCACAGATGCTTCCAGATCACGCCGGTGGCGAACCAGGCATAAACCTGCGCCGCCACCTCCAGCGGATTGGAGAAGAAGAACGGCGGCAGCAGGATGCGGCCGAACACCGGATAGGTCGTGAGCACGTACCACAGCGCCACCGCGACGATGGCGACACCAATCTGCAGCGCGAGGAGGGTCAGCCGGGACATGGTTAGGACCCTGCCCCTTGCTCTGCTTCATCCTCCCCCTTGTGGGGAGGGTCGACGCGCGAAGTGCGTCGGGGTGGGGGCGCTTTGCCGACGCCGCTCCCCCTCCCCAACCCTCCCCCACAAGGGGGGAGGGAGCGCGCTGCGACGAGCGGAGACGTCATTGCGGTTACAGTCTTCATCACGCCCCCTCCGCCTGCGCGTAGCCCTTGACCACCTCGGCCTTGAGCGTGTGCCAGATGTCGCGGTGCAATTGGTGGAAGGCCGGATCGAGCTTTACCTCGGAAATGTCGCGCGGGCGGGCGAGCTCCACCTTCCAGTCGCCGATGATGCGCGCGGCAGGCCCCGCCGACATGATCACCACGCGGTCGGACAGCGCGATCGCCTCCTCGAGATCGTGGGTGACGAACAGCACCGCCTTGCGGTCGGCGCTCCACAGGTCGAGCAACAGGTTGCCCATGATCTGCCGCGTCTGCGCGTCGAGCGGACCGAACGGCTCGTCCATCAGCAGGATCTTGGGATCGCGGATCAGCACCTGCGCCAGCCCCACGCGCTTGCGCTGGCCGCCGGAGAGCATGTGCGGATAGCGGTCGGCGAAGGCGGCGAGCCCGACCCGCTTGAGCCATCCTCGCGCGCGCTCACGCGCCTCGGCGGCGGGCACGCCCGCGGTCTCCAACCCGATCGCGACATTCTCCAGTGCGGTCTTCCAGGGGAACAGCGCGTCGGCCTGGAACAGGTAGCCGGCCTGCCGGTTGAGGCCCGCGAGCGGCGCGCCGAAGATGTCGACGCGGCCGGCGAACGGCGTGAGCAGCCCCGCGGCGATGTTGAGAAGCGTCGACTTGCCGCAGCCGGTCGGGCCGACGATGGCGACGAATTCGCCGTCCGCCACCGTGAGCGAGGCGCGCTCCACCGCCGTGAAGGCGTCGCCGCGCGCCAGGCGGAACGCCACCACCACGTTGTCGAGTGCGATCGCCGCGCCGTTCTGCGCGCCCTGCCGCATTGCGTCGAGCCTCCCCTTGGCCGCGCAAACTAGCGGCTTGCCCGCGCAATGCAAACCCGGCCGGCTCCCACGCGGCCCAAAAGCGAAGCGGCCGCCCCAAAGGACGGCCGCGATATCGATTCGGTTGCTCATCGCCACCAGCCTCATGCTGAGGAGCGCACCGTCAGGTGCGCGTCTCGAAGCATGAGGCCGCCCCATCCTTCGAGACGCCCGCTTCGCGGGCTCCTCAGGATGGGGCGGGAAAAGCTCAGTTCTTGCTCTTGTCGACCAAGGCTCTCTGCTTGATCCACGGCATCATCTCGCGCAGCTTGGCGCCGACCTGCTCGGCCTGGTGCTCGGCGAGCTTGGCGCGGGTCGCCTTGAACGAAGTCTGGTTGACCTTGTTCTCCAGCATCCAGTCGCGGGTGAAGCGGCCGGACTGGATGTCGGCGAGCACGCGCTTCATCTCGGCGCGGGTCTCCTGCGTGATGATGCGCGGACCGGTGACGTATTCGCCGTATTCGGCGGTGTTCGACACCGAGTAGTTCATGTTGGCGATGCCGCCTTCGTAGATCAGGTCCACGATCAGCTTCATCTCGTGGATACACTCGAAGTAGGCCATCTCCGGCGCGTAGCCGGCGTCGCACAGCGTGTCGAAGCCCGCCTTCATCAGCTCGACCACGCCGCCGCACAGCACGGCCTGCTCGCCGAACAGGTCGGTCTCGCACTCTTCCTTGAAGGTGGTCTCGATGATGCCGGCGCGGCCGCCGCCGATCGCCGACGCATAGGACAGGCCGAGGTCGTGCGCGTTGCCGGAGGCGTCCTTGTGGATCGCGATCAGGCAGGGCACGCCGGCGCCGCGCTGGTATTCCGAGCGCACGGTGTGGCCGGGGCCCTTGGGCGCGACCATCAGCACGTCGAGGTCGGCGCGCGGCTCGATCAGGTTGAAGTGCACGTTGAGGCCGTGCGCGAACAGGAGCGCCGCGCCCTGCTTCATGTTGGCGACGAGATGGTCGCGGTAGATGTCGCCCTGCAGTTCGTCGGGCGTGAGCATCATCATCACGTCGGCCCACTTGGCGGCCTCGGCGACTTCCATCACCTTGAACTTCTCGCCTTCGGCCTTCTTCACGCCGGCAGAGGTCTTGCGCAGCGCGACCGCGACCTCCTTCACGCCGGAATCGCGCAGATTGAGCGCGTGGGCGTGGCCCTGGCTGCCGTAGCCGATGATGGCGACCTTCTTGCCCTTGATCAGGTTCAGGTCGGCGTCGCGATCGTAGTAAACACGCATGATGATCCTCTAATCCCCGGAAATGTCGGCCCTGCTTCTAGGACGCCCGGGCAGCGCCGACAAGGCCCGGGCGCGAATGGGCGCCCCGCCTCAGGTCACCATCGGGACGATGCTGGCGACCAGCAGGAGGGCCATGGCGGCGTTGAAAATGCGGGCGTGGCGGGGGTTCTGCAGCAGCCGGCGCAGCGCCACGCCGAAACCGGTCCAGATCACCACCGAAACCAGCGTGGCGAGGGCGAACATCGCGGCCATGATGGCGAAATCGGTCAGCGCGTGGCCGGGGCGCATGAACAGAGCGACGCCGCTGAGCGCGGCGACCACGCCCTTCGGATTGACCCACTGGAAGGCGGCGGCCTGCAGGAAGGTCAGCGGCTCGCCCGCCTCATTGGTCCCGCCCTCACCCGCCGCCCCCGCATTGGCGACCTTCCAGGCGAGCCAGAGCATGTAGGCCGCGCCCGACACCTTCAGGGCCGTATGCAGGACCGGCAGCGTGGCGAAGACCAGCCCGAGACCGGCGGCGCAGGCGGCGACCAGCACCAGGAAGCCGAGAGTGACGCCGCTCATGTGCGGGATCGTGCGGGCGAAGCCGAAGTTCACGCCCGAGGCCGTGAGCATGATGTTGTTCGGCCCCGGCGTACAAGCCATGGCGAACGCGAACATCACCAGCGCGACGAAGAGATCGAGGGGCATTACAGCCCCTCCGGACCCCGCCGGATCGCCGCGATGCCGGTGCGCGCCACCTCGACCAGGCCGAGCGGCAGCATCAGCTCGACGAACTGCTCGATCTTATCGCTCTTGCCGGTGATCTCGAACACGAAGCTCTCGGTGGTGGCGTCGATGACGCGGGCGCGGAAGGCGTCGGCCAGCCGCAGCGCCTCGACGCGCTGCTCGCTCTTGCCCTTCACCTTCACCATCGCCAGCTCGCGCTCGATCGAGTTGCCGGTCAGCGTCATGTCGACCACGCGGTGGATCGGCACCAGGCGGTCGAGCTGGTTCTTGATCTGCTCGATCACCATCGGCGTGCCGGTGGTGACGATGGTAATAAGCGACAGGTGCTTCTGGTGCTCGGTCTCCGACACCGTCAGCGACTCGATGTTGTAGCCGCGGCCGGAGAACAGGCCGATGACGCGCGCCAGCACGCCCGGCTCGTTGTCGACCAGCACGGAGAGCGTGTGCCGCTCCAGCTTCTGCGCCGTCGGCGCCGCCGGATAGTGCGAAGTACTCGTGGTCGCGTTTGCGTTCATCATTACACCAGCATCTTGCCTTCTTCGGTGATGGCGGTTTCCAGATCTTCCGCCGCGTCGCCGAGAATCATCTCGTTGTGCGCGCGTCCCGACGGGATCATCGGGAAGCAGTTTTCCTTCTTGTCCACCACACAGTCGAACAGCACGGGGCGGTCGACGTCGATCATCTCCTTGATGGCGTGGTCGAGATCGCCGGGCTTCTCGCAGCGGATGCCGACCGCGTGCATGGCTTCCGCCAGCTTGACGAAGTCCGGCAGCGCTTCCGAATAGCTCTCCGAATAGCGCCCGCCGTGCAGCAGCTCCTGCCACTGGCGCACCATTCCCATGTACTCGTTGTTGAGGATGAAGACCTTGATCGGCAGCCGGTACTGCACCGCGGTGGACAGCTCCTGCATGGTCATCTGCACCGAGGCCTCACCGGCGATGTCGATGACCAGCGACTTCGGATGCGCGAGCTGCACGCCGACCGAGGCCGGCAGGCCGTAGCCCATGGTGCCGAGGCCGCCGGAGGTCATCCAGCGGTTCGGCTGCTTGAAGTGATAGAACTGCGCGGCCCACATCTGGTGCTGGCCGACTTCCGTCGTGATGTAGGTGTCGCGGTCCTTGGTCATCTCGTAGAGCCGTTGGATGGCGTATTGCGGCTTGATCACCTCATTCGACGCCCGGTAGGCGAGCGACTTGCGCGCGCGCCATTTGTCGATCTGCTTCCACCAGCCGTCGAGCGCCTTCTTGTCGGCATGGAGCGCGCCGGTGCGCCATAGCCGGACCATGTCCTCCAGCACGTGCGCGCAGTCGCCGACGATCGGCACGTCGACCTTGACGTTCTTGTTGATCGAGGACGGGTCGATGTCCGCGTGGATCTTCCTGGAACCCGGCGAGAAGGCGTCGAGCCGGCCGGTGATGCGGTCGTCGAAGCGCGCGCCGATGCAGATCATGACGTCGCAGTCGTGCATCGCCATGTTGGCTTCCAGCGTGCCGTGCATGCCGAGCATGCCGAGCCACTGCTTGTCGTCGCCCGGATAGGCGCCCAGCCCCATCAGCGTCGAGGTGATCGGGAAGCCGGTGAGCTTGACCAGCTCGCGCAGCAGCTCGCTCGCCGCCTTGCCGGAGTTCACGACGCCGCCGCCGGTGTAGAACATCGGCCGCTTGGCGCGCGCCATCAGCTCGATCGCCTCCTTGATCTTGGCGATGTCGCCCTTCATGCGCGGCTTGTAGCCGGTGTGCGGGAAGTCCTTCGGCTTCGAATAGACGCCCTTGGCGAACTGCACGTCCTTCGGCACGTCGATGACGACCGGGCCCGGCCGGCCGCTGGCGGCGATGTGGAAGGCCTCGTGCATGATGCGCGGCAGGTCCTCGATGCGCTTGACCAGGTAGTTGTGCTTGGTGCACGGGCGCGTGATGCCGACCGTGTCGGCTTCCTGGAACGCGTCGTTGCCGATCAGGTGCGTCGGCACCTGGCCGGTGATGCAGACGAGCGGGATCGAGTCCATCAGCGCGTCGGTCAGGCCGGTGACCGCGTTGGTGGCGCCGGGGCCGGAGGTAACCAGCACGCAGCCGACCTTGCCGGTCGAGCGCGCATAGCCCTCCGCCATGTGCACCGCGCCCTGCTCGTGGCGCACGAGCACGTGGCGCACCTTGTCCTGCGCGAACAGCGCGTCGTAGATCGGCAGCACCGCGCCGCCCGGATAGCCGAACAGATGCTTCACGCCCTGATCGGCAAGCGCCTGGATCACCATTTCGGCGCCGGTCATTTCCATTGTCATGCTCTTCATCCTTCCCGTCGGCTACGCACGCTCTTCGGCCAATAAAAAAGGCCCGTAAAGGGCCACGTCCGGACGCCGTCCTGGCTGCCTGATCATGGCTGCCCGGGCCGCGTCCGAACCTTTACTACGAGAGTAATAATATTGCGCGTCATAGTATCCGCCCGAACTTTCATTGCGCGGGTTATAGGCATGCCGGTCCGGCCGGTCAAGGCCATTATACGGGGAAGCCCGGCTTGCGGGAGCCCCAAACGGTGCGGAGGCGCCCTGGCGGCGCCCCCGGGGGCAGTCTCGCACCCGGCGCGCTTAAGCGGCGCGCCGCGGGAGGCGTGCCGGCGCCGCCGGCGCAGCCTCAGGCTCGGCCTCGGCGGCAGCCGGCCCGGCGGCCTCCTCGGCCGCGGAGGCGTCGCCGTGCCTGAGCTTGAACACGGACACCCGCTCCGACATGTCAGCGGACTGATGGTCGAGCGCCTTGGCGGTGGCGGCGTTCTCCTCGACCAAAGCCGAGTTCTGCTGGGTGACCTCGTCGAGCTGGTGCAGCGCCTGCTTGACCTGATCGATGCTTTCCGCCTGCTCGCCCGCACTGGTGGCGATCTCGGCCACGATGGACGAGACCTTGCGGATCGACTCGATGATGGCGCCGAGCGCATTGCCGGTGCGGTTGACCAGCTCGACGCCGTTCTTGACCTGGCTCGACGAATTGCTGATCAAGCCGTTGATGTCCTTGGCGGCCTGCGCCGAGCGCTGCGCGAGGCTGCGCACCTCGGCGGCGACCACCGCGAAGCCGCGGCCCGCCTCGCCCGCGCGCGCGGCTTCCACCGCGGCGTTGAGCGCCAGCAGGTTGGTCTGCCGCGCGATCTCGTCGATCACCACGATGATGTCGCCGATCTTGTGCGAGGACTCCTCGATCTTTGCCATCGCCGCGACGGCGGTGCCGACCACCTCGCTGCTGTCGTCGGCCACCTTGCGCATGCCGGTGACGAACTCGTTGGCGCGCTGCGCGTTCTCGGCGCTCTTGCGCACCGTTTCGGAGATCGTCTCCAGTGTCGCCGAGGTTTCCTCGAGGCCGGCGGCCTGCTCCTCGGTGCGTTGCGACAGGTCGCTGGTGCTGGTGGCGATCTCGGCAGCGGCGGTCGACACCTCGTTCGCCGCGGAGATGATGCCGGACACCGTGTCGTCGAGCGAGGCGCGCGTCTTGTCGAGCGAAACCAGCAGGCGGCCGAGCTCGTCGCGGCGCCTGGTCTTGATCTCGACGGTAAAGTTGCCGCTGGCGATCTCTTCCGAGATGGTCATGGCGTGGCGGATGGCGCGGCTGAAGGACGCCGCCATGTAGAAGGCCAGCGCAAGCCCCGCCAGGATGACGGCGCCAGCCAGCAGCATCAGGTTCGTCTTGGACGTCGCTGCGGTCGTTTCGGCGGTCGAGCGGAAGCTCAGGCCGTAGGCGCTGGCATATTCGACGATGACGTCCATCGCCTCCTGCACTTCGTTGCCCTTGGCGATCACTTCCTGCGGCAGCGGCAGCTCGGTCATGCCGGAGGCCGGCGGCTTCAGGTAGTTGAGGCCGGCCGTGTACCATTCCTCCGCCAGCGGCTTGAGCTTGTCGATGCCCTCGTTGAAGCCGGTCGCGCCCGCCATGCGCTCGCGCACGATGTTCAGGTTGAGCGAGAACTGGGCCATCGCGTTTTCGATCGCCTCGAAGTCCTGCCCGCTGGCCGCCTCGCGCAGCACGATCGCCTTCTCGACCGAACGCCTGGCTTCCGTGAAGTTGAGTTGGGCGACGCCCGCGGCGAGAAGAACGACCGCACTGAAAGCCAGCAACAGCTTGTAGCGAATGGACATGGTTCTTCCCGCCTTTTGCGTCGATCAGTTGGCGACCTTCACGCGCATCTTCATCGAAGGATGGATGGCGCAGATGACTTCCACGTCACCGGCGGCCTTGAACGTCACCGGCGTGGCGCTGCCCGGCCGAAGCGACCCGAGGTTGAACTTGTTGTCCGGGTTCATCGACATCACGTTGTGCGGGATGTTGTCGTCGTTGACGAACACGATCGAGTCGCCCGCCTTGATGGTGATGTCGGCCTTGGAGAAGACCTTGCCCTTCTGGCCGATCGTGTGCTCGGCCGCATAGGCCGCTACCGCATAGGCCGCGGCTGCGCCGGCGACAAAGGCAGCGGCCATGCTCATCCGAAGTCCGTTCATTATCTTTCTCCGTTCAGAATAATTGCCGTCAGCGCGGCAGGATGGGGACCGTGGTCGGATCGACGTCGCTGGTGAGCGTCTTCATGAAGGCCACCAGGTCGGCCTTCTCCTGCGATGTCAGCTCGAGAGGCTTGATGTAGTCCGAGCGGCTCTCGCGGGCGACGCCGGCGTGATCGTAATGCTCGACGACCTCCTCGAGCGTGGCGAGCGAGCCGTCGTGCATATAGGGCGCGCGCCGCGTGATCTCGCGCAGACCCGGCGTTTTGAATGCGTGCTGCGCTTTCGGGATGCCCTCCAGGAATTTGCCGCGGCCGATGTCCTCGCTCTTGAGACCGATGTCGTGGAAGCTGTCGTCGGTGAAATTCCAACCGGAGTGGCACAGGCTGCACTGCGCCTTGCCGGTGAACAGGACGAAACCGCGCTTGGCATCTTCCGGGATCGCGGTTTCCTTGCCCTCGACCCAGGCGTCGAACGGCGCGCGGCCGGACACGATAGTGCGCTCGTAGGTGGCGATCGCCTTGGCGACGGTCACGCCGCTGATGCCCTGACCCGGAAAGGCCGCCTCGAACAGCGGCTTGTATTCGGGAATGGCCTTCAGCCGCGCCATCAGTTCGGGCAGCGGCAGGTTCATTTCGACTTCCGCCTGAATGGGGCCGAGCGCCTGCTCCTCCAGCGAGCCCGCGCGGCCGTCCCACATCAGCACCTGCGCATAGGCGGCATTGATGATGGTGGGCGAGCGGCGCCCCAGCCGCTTCATCAGGTGGCCGACGCCGGTCGGCTGGCCGTCTCCCCAGCCATAACCGGGGTTGTGGCACGCGGCGCAGGACAGAATGTTCGCCGCCGACAGCCGCGTGTCGAAATAGAGCTTCTTGCCGAGCGCCGCTTTTTCCGCGGTGTACGGGTTTTCTTTCGGGAACGGAATGAATCGCGGGCGGCGATATTCCTCACGCGCAGCTTGTCGCCGCTCGCCGTCGGCGAATGGGTGACGCTGACCATGCGCGTCTCGCCGACTTCCGCTTGGGCATGCGCCCATTCCGGCAATGCGATGGCCCATGCGGCAAGAATAACCGCAATCGAAATATTGCTCGTACGCACGGGCATAGCTGATCCCCACGAGTTGCCCACCCAACTCACGGGCATTACGCGTTGAATGATTTGATAAGTGATTAATCCGTCATATAATCGACACGCACTGGCTTGTTATTTTAGTTTATCATTGTTGATTGCGCACGCTCGAATTGCGAACGCGCTTAATGTATCGCGCGTTCGTTATCAGTTCCTTTCGGCAAACACGGCGCGCGCCGCTTCACGTCGCATCGCTTCACGTCACAGCATGCGCTCGATAACGGCGAAAGATTCTTCAGCCGGCGTCCAGGTCCAATCCTTCATCTGATTGCGAAACCAGGTGAGTTGCCGCTTGGCGTAGCGTCGCGTGTCGATGACCGCGCCCGCGGCTGCGTCGTCGAGCGATATCTCGCCGTTCAGATGCCGGATCAGCCACGGCACGCCGTGCGCCTTCATCGCCGGCAGCATCGGATCGAGCCTGCGCGCGGCGAGCCGACGCACTTCCTCGATCGCGCCGGCCGCCATCATGTCCGCGAAGCGCGCTTCAATTCGCCGCACGAGCGTCTTGCGCTCGCAGGTGATGAACACCTTCACGGCCGTTGCCGGCTCGACCAGCGCGGGCAACCCTTCGCGGTGCCAGTCCGATAGCGGCCGTCCGGTCGCCAGCACCACCTCGAGCGCGCGCGAGATGCGCGAGCGATCGTTGACCATCAGGCGGTTCGCCGTGACGGGATCGCGCTGCATCAGCTCGGCGTGGAGCGCGGCCGCGCCTTCAAGCGCGATGCGCGCGCGCACGGCGGCACGGAGGTCGGGCGGAATCGGCGGCACGGCGGCGAGCCCGCTGGTCAGCGCCTTGAAATAGAGCCCGGTGCCACCGACCAGGATCGGCAGCCGGCCCTCGCGCGCGCATTCGGCCAGCACTTCACCGACATCGCGGCACCAGCGGCCGGTCGAATAGCTCTCCGCCGCATCTACGTGGCCGTAGAGCCGGTGCGGCGCCCGCGCCTCTTCCTCCGGCGCAGGCCGCGCCGTGATGACCCGCAGGTCGCGGTAGACCTGCATGGAATCGGCGTTGACGACGACGCCGCCATGGCGCTCGGCGAGGCGCAGCGCCAGCGCCGACTTGCCGCTCGCGGTCGGCCCTGCGATAAGCACCGCCTGCTGAACACTGTGCATCAATGGCCAACCCTACGTCCCACGTCGCCACTTTGATCGCCGGCCGCGGCGCGCGCCTCGAGCCCGCGGCGGTCGAGCGCGTGCGCGCCGTATTGCCCGCCGGCGCCGCCCCACTTTGGCTGGCCGAGGATGCCGCCGCCGACATTCCCTTTAACGCAGAGTCGGGCGCCGACCAACGCGCGCTGGCCGAGCGCCTGCGCGGCCTGCTGGGCACGGCCGTCGACGCGGTGGTGCAGCCGGCCGGCCAGCGGCGCAAGAAGCTGTTCCTCGCCGACATGGATTCCACCATGATCGGCCAGGAGTGCATCGACGAACTGGCCGACTATGTCGGCCTGAAGGCGCATGTCGCCGCCATCACCGAACGCGCCATGCGCGGCGAGATCGCTTTCGAGCCGGCGCTGCGCGAGCGCGTCGCCCTGCTCGAGGGCCTGCCGGTCTCGATCGTCGAGGAGGTCCTGCGCGAGCGCATCCGTCTCACTGCCGGCGCGCGCACGCTGGTCGCCACCATGCGCGCACACGGCGCGCGCACCTGCCTCGTCTCCGGCGGCTTCACGCTGTTCACCGACCGGGTGGCCGCGATGATCGGCTTCGACGAGGCGCGCGGCAACACGCTCACCGTCATCGACGGCCACAAGCTTGCCGGCCGCGTGGCCGAGCCGATCTTCGGCCGCGACGGCAAGCGCGCCGCGCTGATCGAGCTGCGCCAGGAACTCGCCCTCGCGCCCGAGGAGACCATGGCGGTCGGCGACGGCGCCAACGATCTCGACATGATCGCCGAGGCCGGCCTCGGCGTCGCTTATCACGCCAAGCCGAAGGTGGCGGCGGCCGCCGCCGCGCGCATCGACCACGGCGATCTGACCGCGCTCTTGTATGTGCAGGGGTACAAGAAAGAAGAGTTTGTGGAGAGCTGAATCCCTCCCCTGTAAGGGGAGGGTGGCAGGCCGCGCAGCGGCGCGCCGGGTGGGGTCGCGCGTCTGTGCGGCCGAGAGCCCCCACCCGCCTCGCTGCGCTCGGCACCCTCCCCCGCAAGCGGGGGAGGGATCAAGAACTACTGCAGCGACAGCGCGACGAAGCTCGGATCGCCGCCGGGGGACATCACCAGCAGCACCACCGACTTCTTGCCTTCCTTCTTCAGCTTGTCGAGGCGGGCTTGCAGCTCGTTGGTGTTGTTCACCGCCTGCTGCTGCACCTCGGCGATCACCATGCCGGGCGCCAGCCGCTTCTCCGACGCGGGCGAGTTGGCGTCCACGCCGGTGATCAGCACGCCCTTCACCTTGTCGACGATCTTGTGCTTCTTGCGCAGCTCCGCGCTGAGGTTGGCGAGATCGAGGCCGAGCGCCTTCTTGGTCACCGGCTTTTCTTCCGGCGCGGCGTCCTTCTTCGGCGCGAGGGCGGCCTGCTTCTCGTCTTCGAGACGGCCGAGCTTGACCGATTTCGTTTCTTCCTTGCCCTTGCGGATGATCGTGACCTGCACGTCCTTGCCGACCGGCGTGTCGGCGACGATGCGCGGCAGGTCGCGCATCTCCTTCACGTCCTTGCCGTCGAACTTGACGATCACGTCGCCCGGCTCGATGCCGGCGGGCTTGGCGGGACCCTTGTCGTCGATGCCGGCGACCAGCGCGCCGCGCGCCGGCTTGATCCCGAGGCTGTCGGCGATCTCGTCGGTCACCTGCTGGATGCGCACGCCGAGCCAGCCGCGCCGCACTTCCTTGAACTCTCGGAGCTGATCGATCACCGCCAGCGCCGTCTTCGACGGCACGGCGAAGCCGATGCCGATCGAGCCGCCGGACGGCGAGATGATGGCGGTATTCACGCCGATCACCTCGCCATTGAGGTTGAACAGCGGGCCGCCCGAGTTGCCGCGGTTGATGGAGGCGTCGGTCTGGATGTAGTTGTCGTAAGGGCCGGAATTGATGTCGCGGTTGCGCGCCGACACGATGCCGGCGGTCACCGTGCCGCCGAGCGAGAACGGGTTGCCGATGGCGATCACCCATTCGCCCAGCCGGATCTTGTCGCTGTCGCCGAACTTCACCGCCTTCAGCGGCTTGGTCGGATTGACCTTGAGCAGTGCGAGGTCGGTCTTCTGGTCGCGGCCGATCACTTCCGCCTTCAGCGTCGAGCCATCGTTGAAGATGACGCTCACCTCGTCGGCGTCGGCGATGACGTGGTTGTTGGTGACCACCAGGCCGTCGGCGTCGATGACGAAACCGGAGCCGAGCGAGTTCACCCGCCGCGGCGACGGCGTCGGCCGGTTGTTCTGGCCGTTCTGGCCGCCCTGCTGCCCGCCCTGACCCCTCCGATTCTTGAAGAACTCTTCGAAAAACTCCTCGAAGGGAGAGCCGGGCGGCAACTGCGGCATCTGGCTGTTGGAGAGATCAACCGTCTGCTTGGTCGAGATGTTGACCACCGCGTCGATCACCTGTTCGGCGACGTCGGCGATGCCTTCCGGGCCGCGCGCCGCGGCCGGCCCGCTCGTGGCCTGCCAAGCGATTGCCACGGCAGCGAAAATCGCCAGCACGGCGCGGCCGCGCGGCGCCGTCATGCGGGAATATAGTGCGCCCATGGGCGTCGGTTCTCCTGGGGGAACGAGTCGGTCACAAAGTGGCCCCGTCTTCGGGGCGATTCAAGGGCATGGCCTATCAATACCGCGAGAGTAGCGGAGCCGACGGCCCGGCGCGGTAGCCGCGTCACGCGGCCGCAAGCAAGGCCGCTGGGAGCGCCGAGGAGAGGCCCACGCTGCGCCTAGAACAATCCCCGCGCCAGCCAGACGACAATCACTCCGACGACCGCCGAGCCGATGCCGATCAGCCGCAGGCTCGCGTCCGGCGTTTCCAGCACGCTGGCCATGGCCCGTTTGGCCGAGGCGGGAAAAGCCGCGAAGATCAGGCCTTCGATCACGAAGACCAGCCCGAGCGCGGCCAGGAAATCCACCATGCCGGGTCGCGCTCTCTCCAATTACCGTGCCGGCGCGGCCGGCGCCGCGGTCCCATTGCGCATCTTGCCTTCCGGATCGTTGAAGAAGCGGAAGAAGCTGGTGTCGGGCTTGAGCAGGAGCCGGGTGTCGCTCGCCTTCAAGCCGGCCTCATAGGCCTGCATCGAGCGATAGAAGGTGAAGAAGTCCCGGTCCTGGCTGAAGGCATCAGCGAAGATCTGGTTGCGCAGGCCGTCGCCTTCGCCGCGGATCTGCTCGGAGCGCGACTGCGCTTCTGCGACCAGCACCGTCACCTCGCGGTCGGCGCGCGAGCGGATCTCCTGGGCGCGCTGGGCGCCCTGCGCGCGGAACTCCGCCGCCTCGCGCTGACGCTCGGTCTGCATGCGCTGATAGACCGCCTGGCTGTTCTGCTCCGGCAGGTCGGCGCGCCGGATGCGCACGTCGACCACTTCGATCCCGTAGGAGGCGGCTTCGCGGTCGACGAGCTGCTGGATGCGGGTCATCAGGTCGGCGCGCTGGTCGCGCACGACGTGGGTGAAGGTCACCTCGCCAAGCACGCGACGCAGCGCCGAGTTGAGCAGGATGGCGAGCTGCGAGTTGGCGCCGGCGATCGAGCCGAGAGTCTGGTAGAAGCGCAACGGCTCCTTGATGCGGTAGCGCGCGAAGGCATCGACCACCAGCCGCTTCTGGTCCGAGGCGATCACTTCCTGCGCCGGCGCCTCGAGGTCGAGGATGCGCTTGTCGATGGCGATGACGTTGTCGATGAACGGCGCCTTCACGTTGAGGCCGGGCTCGCTGACGACACGCACGGGCTGGCCGAGCCGCACCACGAGGGCCTGCTGGGTCTGGTAGACCGTGAACAGCGATGAGTAGCCGACGATCGCCGCCGCGGCGAGGAGGACGACGAGCAGGCCGCCGATGAAACCGAGCCTCATTGGCGGCCTCCCGTCTGCGTTTGCGTCTGCGTCTGCGTTTGCGTCTGCGTCTGCGCTTGCGGACGCGGCTGCGCAGGCCGCTGCAATTCGTTGAGCGGCAGGTAGGGCACGACGCCGGAGCCGCCCGAGCCGGAATCCAGGATCACCTTATCGGTGCCGCCGAGCACACGCTCCATGGTCTCGAGATACATGCGTTCGCGCGTCACTTCGGGCGCCTTCTTGTACTGCTCGTAGATCTTGAGGAAGCGCGCGGTCTGACCGGTCGCTTCCGCCACCGTCTGGGACTTGTAGGCTTCGGCGGCTTGCGTGATCTGCGCCACCCGGCCACGGGCTTCCGGCACCACCCGGTTCGCGTAGGTCTGCGCCTCGTTGACCGCGCGCTCGAGGTCGGCGCGCGCCGCCTGCACGTCGCGGAAGGCGTCGATCACCTGCTGCGGCGGGTCGACCTTCTGCAGCTGCACCTGCTGCACGAAGACACCGGCGCCATAGTTGTCCAGCGTCTTCTGCATCAGGTCCTGCACCGCGGTTTCGATGGTCTGCCGCGCGCCGGTCAGGATCGGCTGGATCTCGGAGCGGCCGATGACCTCGCGCATGGCGCTTTCCGCCACCGCCTTCACCGTGCCTTCCGGGTTCTGGATGTTGAACAGGTACTGGCCGACGCCGGTCGGCGCGATCTTCCACAGCACCGAGAAGTCGACGTCGACGATGTTCTCGTCGCCGGTGAGCATCAGGCTCTCTTCCGGCACGTCGCGCACGCTCTGTCCGCGACGTAGGTCGTCCACCACGCGCATGCCGATATCGATCTTGTTGACGCGCAGCGCCTTGGGCGTCAGCACGGTCTCGATCGGATACGGCAGGTGGTAGTTCAGGCCCGGCTGCACATCGCGCACCTGCTTGCCGAAACGCAGCACGACGCCGAGTTCGTCAGGCTCCACCCGGAAGAAGCCGGAGAAGCCCCACAGGGCCAACGCGCCGAGCGCGACCAGCGCCAGACCCTTGCCGCCGAGATTGCCTCCCGGCAGCACCCGCCGCAGCTTGTCCTGGCCGCGGCGCAGCATTTCCTCCAGGTCCGGTGGCGTCGGCCCCGACGGTTGCGGTCCCGAGCCCCAGGGGCCCCTGCCCCCGCCCGAGCCCCACGGCCCGCCGCCGCCGCCGCCCTGATTGCTCCATGGCATCGAAAATCTCTCCCGCTGCCGGTGTTTTTAGGTCCGGCTGCCTATTGTCGGCAGGGTTATAGGGGACCGCGAGGTCCGTTACAACGCAGGCCCATGGCGCGATTTGCCGCAAAGGCCCCGCAACAGGCCGGCAACATTATGGCTTTGCCGAGGCGGCCCCCGCGTGGCGCGCGGCGCTTACTTCACCCGCTCGTAGGTGAGGATAGTGAAATCCACCTCGTCCTGCGGCCCGCGCGGGTGATGCTCCCGCCGCACCTCCCGCCAATGCGCCGGGTCGATGGCCGGAAATTTGACGTCGCCCTCGGGCGAGGCGTGCACGCGGGTAATCTCCAGCCGGTCGGCGCGCGGCATGGCCAGCGCGAATACGTCACTGCCGCCGATCACCATGATCTCATCCACCCCGCGCCTGGTGGCGTCGTCGCGCGCGAAAGCGAGCGCAGCATCGAAGCTGGTGGCGTGCACGGCGCCGGGGGCCCTCTGGCTGAGATCGCGGCTGAGCACGATATTGGTGCGGCCCGGCAGCAGGCGCCCGATCGACTCGTAGGTCTTGCGGCCCATGATCACCGGCTTGTTGATGGTGAGCCGCTTGAAATGCTGGAGATCGGATCTGAGCCGCCACGGCAGCTGGCCGTCGCGGCCGATCACGCCGTTCTCGCCGACCGCGGCGACCAGCACGATCTTTTGCTTCTTCGCGAAAACAGCCTTCGGGCTCATGAGCCTGCTCCTGCACCGGCGAAGCCGGTCAAGGCCGCGCCTGAGAGCCGGCACAGCTTCCACTCGTCCAGCACCTGTGCGCCGATGGATCGGTAGAAGGCGATCGACGGCTCGTTCCAGTCGAGCACGGCCCATTCGAAACGCGCCAGCCCGTCGCTGATGCAACGCTGCGCGAGGTGCCGCATCAGCGCCTTGCCGATGCCCCGCCCGCGGAAAGCCGGCCGCACGTAGAGGTCCTCGACGTAGAGCCCGTGGCGGCCGCGGAACGTCGAGAAGTTGAGGAACCAGACCGCGAAACCGGACGGCTCGCCGTCGCATTCGGCAACTGCGCAGAACAGGCGCGGATCCGGCCCGAACAACGCGGCGGCAATCTCCTCCGGCGTCGCGTCCACCTCGCCTTGCAGGTTCTCGTAGTCGGCAAGCTCGCAGATCAGCGCGAAGATGAGTGCGCTGTCGGCAGGCGTGGCGGGGCGGATGGCAACGGTCACTTGGTCTCCTCGTATCCGGCGAGCGTCGGCAGGATTGAGCTTGCGTCCCTTTCCCAGCCTACAAGGCCAGGAAATAAGGGAAGGTTTAGAATTCGGACTAAAGCCCCTTTAGCGTGATACTTACAAAGTTCTTCAGTCCGGCAATCACTTCTTATGACGAGCTACGGCGCCTACACCGCCACCTCAGCCTTGATGTGCGGATGCGCGTCGTAGTGCTCGATTGCGAAGTCCTCGTAACGGAACGAGAAGATGTCCTTCACCTCGGGATTGATGCGCATGCGCGGCAGCGCGCGCGGCGTCCGCGACAATTGCAGGCGCGCCTGCTCGAGGTGGTTGAGATAGAGATGCGCGTCGCCGAAGGTGTGGATGAACTCGCCGGGCCTGAAGCCCGTCACCTGCGCCACCATCATCGTCAGCAGCGCATACGAGGCGATGTTGAACGGCACGCCCAGGAACACGTCGGCCGAACGCTGGTAGAGCTGGCAGGACAGCCGTCCCTCGGCGACGTAGAACTGGAACAGGCAATGGCAGGGCGGCAGCGCCATCTTGTCCACGTCGGCCGGATTCCATGCCGTCACGATCAGCCGCCGTGAATCCGGGTTGCGCCTGATCATCGCGACGAGGTTGCTGATCTGGTCGATGGTCGCGCCGTCGCGCGCCGGCCATGAGCGCCACTGATGGCCGTAGACCGGTCCCAGGTCGCCGCGTTCGTCGGCCCATTCGTCCCAGATGCGGACGCCGTGGTCCTGCAAATATTTGACGTTGGTGTCGCCGGCCAGGAACCACAGCAACTCGTGAACGATCGACTTCAGGTGCAGCTTCTTGGTGGTGAGCAGCGGAAAGCCGGCATCCAGATCGAAACGCATCTGATGGCCGAATATAGAGACGGTGCCCGTGCCGGTGCGGTCGCGCTTTTCCACCCCGTGTTCGAGGACATGCTGCATCAAGTCGAGGTACTGGCGCATTCCGGCTCACCTTCCGCGACTCGCGACCATGGGGAAGTTTACGCCGGGCGGCAACTGGCCGGCACCCGGTATACACGCCCGAATTCCGTCCTGCGGCGGCCCAGCCGGCCCGGGAACCTGCTAGCCTCGTTATTCCAACGTCCGGGGGGACATCATGGTCGACCGCCTTCTCGTTGCCCGCCTGCTGCTCACGCTGGCCACGGCCGGCTATGCGCTCGCCACCATCGTCGCCGATTTCAACAAGACGCACGCGACCAATCCCAAATGGACGTCGCATGCCCGGTTCCACGTGGTCTGGCAGATTTCGAGCTATGCCGGGCTCGGACTGCTGGCGTTGGGGCTGATCTGGTGGCCGGGCCCGCTCGCGCCCGAGCGGCTCTATCTGGCCGCAGGCATGGCCGCCATCATCTATGCCGCCTTCTTCGTGGCCGTCCTGGCCATGCCGCTCTATGGCGGGGCAGCCTATGACGATAACGGCTACATGCCGTTCAAAGCGCCGGTGCCGCTCATCTCCGAACGGTGGGACGTCAACATCACCGTATTCTGCGTCCAGATTGCCATCCTGAGCGCCGCGGTGCTGACGCTCGCCGCCTGACAAGCGAAAAGGCCCTGCCCGGATTGCCAGACAGGGCCTGCTTCGGTGGCGGACCGCCACGGCGCTATTCGACGAACACCTCGTCGCGCCGCTTGCGGATCATCGGCAGCGCCGCGATCACCAGCAACCCGATCGCCACGATCAGCAGTCCGGCCGAGATCGGCCGGGTGAAGAACACCGTGGCGTCGCCGCGCGCGATCAGCATGGCACGGCGCAGGTTCTCCTCCATCAGCGGGCCGAGCACGAAGGCGAGCACCAGCGGTGCCGGCTCAAAGTCGTGCTTGACCAGCCAATAGCCGACCAGGCCGAACGCGGCCGCGATGATCACGTCGGTCGGCGCGTTATTGATCGAGTAGATTCCGATGCAGCAAAACACGATGATCGAGGGGAACAGCAGGCGGTAGGGAACCCGCAGCAGGCTGACCCAGATGCCGACCAGCGGCAGGTTGATGATGACCAGCATCAGGTTGCCGAGCCACATCGAGGCGATCATGCCCCAGAACAGGTCGGGCTGTTTGGTCATCACCTGCGGCCCCGGCACGATGCCGTGGATGGTCATGGCGCCGACCATCAGCGCCATCACCGCATTCGGCGGAATACCGAGCGTGAGCAGCGGGATGAACGAGGTCTGCGCCGCCGCGTTGTTGGCCGCTTCCGGCGCCGCAACGCCTTCGATCACGCCGGTGCCGAACCTTTCGGGATACTTCGACACGCGCTTCTCGAAGGTATAGGCCGCGAACGAGGCCACCACAGCGCCGCCGCCCGGCAGGATGCCGAGCAGCGAGCCGAGGATGGTGCCGCGCGCGATCGCGCCCGAGGCATCGACCAGATCCTGCCGTGTCGGCATCAGGCCACGGATCTTGCTCTGCACCAGCTCGCGGCTCTCCTTGGAGAGCTCGAGATTGCGGATGATCTCGGCGAAGCCGAACACGCCCATGGCGACGTTGGCGAAGCCGATGCCGTCCGACAATTCGGGGATGTCGAAGGTCATGCGGCCGGCGCCGGTCTCCAGGTCCGAGCCGATCATCGAGAGCAACAGACCGGCGAGGATCATGGCGATGGCCTTGAGCACCGATCCCTTGGCCAGTACGACCGCGAAGATCAGGCCGAGCACCATCAGCGCGAAGTATTCGGCCGGCCCGAACAGCAGGGCGACCGAGGTCAGCGGCACGCCGAGCGCCGCCACCAGCACCGTGGCGACGCAGCCGGCGAAGAACGAGCCGATCGCCGCGATCGCGAGTGCCGGACCGGCACGGCCTTTCTTCGCCATCTGATGGCCATCGAGACAGGTGACCACCGAGGTCGCTTCGCCCGGGATGTTCACCAGCACCGACGTGGTCGAGCCGCCGTACTGCGCGCCGTAGTAGATGCCGGCGAGCATGATGAGCGCGCCGACCGGCGGCAGGCCGAAGGTGATCGGCAGCAGCATGGCCACGGTCGCGACCGTGCCGATGCCCGGCAACACGCCGACCAGCGTGCCGACCAGCGCGCCGAGCAGGCAGAAGCCAATGTTGTAGGGATGCGCCGCGACCGAGAAGCCGAGCGCGAGGTTGGCGAGAAGATCTGTCATGGGTTCCTCTCGCTCAGAACGACGGCCAGAGCTGGAACGGCAGCCCGAGCAGGTACACGAACAGGACGACGCAGAAGGCCGTCATCGCGGCGGCGGCGATCAGACTCTCCACCCAACGCGATTCGCGCGAGCCCAGGATGGAAATCATGAAGGCGCCGTAGGTGGAGATCACCAGACCGAGTTGGGGAATCTTGA
The DNA here is from genome assembly GCA_046292265.1 of Pseudolabrys sp. Classification (GTDB taxonomy): domain Bacteria; phylum Pseudomonadota; class Alphaproteobacteria; order Rhizobiales; family Xanthobacteraceae; genus Pseudolabrys. The sequence continues at coordinate 193,753 of JBKBRE010000006.1, forward strand.
CCGGCCCGAATTGCGAGCCGCGGATCGTCAGCGCGAAGCCGAGGATCGCCACCAGAACGAAAGCGGGGCCGCGGAACGCGTATCTCTCGATCGGCGGGCCGTCGATCAACAGGCCGCTGATCGCAACGAAGGCTCCCGCGACCGCCAGCAGCGTCGCGAACATGCGCGGCGCGGTGCCCGGGCCGAAGGCAAAACCTTGCTGACCGGGCAGATCGCCCGCGGCCCATATCGCGATGATCGCAAGCCCGATCAGCGCCAAGCCGCCGTAGAAATCCCGCGGCCCGCGCACCTTGAATCGAAAGTTACCGGCGCGGAGCGGCGCCTTCGCTTCCTTTGACATCCCCCTCTCCCGCTTTTTCTTCTTAACGGTCGGTTTGAGGGTCGATCCCTAGCACATGGCCCAAGCCATCGGAAGCACGGATATCGGCGTCATCGGCGAGGGGAACCTCATCGGCGCAAGTCGCTTCGATTGCGGCAGGATCGCTGCACGTCTAGAGCCAGCCGGTCAGCCCGAGCACGCCGGCCAACGCGAATATCCACAATGGATTGAGCCGCGTGGCGAAACCGACGAAGGCGGTCAATGCCGTGATGGCGCCGGCATAGACCGTATGGTCGGCGGCGCGCGCTAGCACGAAGGCCGAGGCCCCGATCAGGCCGAGTGAAACCGGCACCAGACCGGCCTGTATCGCGATACGCCAGCGCGCATCCTTGAAGCGGTCCCACACGCGCGCGACGCCGAAGGCCAGCACGCAGGTCGGCCCGCACATCGCCGCGGTCGCCACGCTCGCGCCGGCGAACCCGGCGACGTGATAGCCGATCAGCGTGACGATCATCACGTTGGGTCCGGGCGAGAGCTGCGAAATGGCGAAAACGTCAGCGAACTGCCGGTCGCTCATCCAGCCCATCGCCTGGACCGCGATGCGGTGCATCTCGGGGATCGCGGCATTGGCGCCGCCGACTGCGAACAGCGACAGGGTCGCGAAGTAGACGAACAGCGTGGTGAGCGGATTGTCGTTCATCGCCGCTCCGTTCCCGGCCAGAACCAGGCCAGCGCGACGCTGATGGGCGCGAGCACGGCGAACACATAGGGCAGCGGCCAGCGCATGATGGCGACGCCGACGAAGGCGAGGATCGCCACTGCCGGCGCCCAATCCCAACGCCGGCTGAACAGCGGCGCCGCCATCTTCCCCACCGCCGCGATCAGCAGGCCAGCGGCAGCGGCGCTGACGCCGGTCAGGAAGCGGCCGAGCGGCTCCAGCTCGCCGTAGCGCGAATAGAGCACCGCCAGCACGCTGATAATAATGAGCGGCGGCCCCATGAGCCCGGCGGTGGCAACGGCGGCGCCGGGCGCTCCGCCGAAGCGCGAGCCGAACACCACCGCGAAATTGATCGTGTTCGGTCCAGGCAGGAACTGCGCCAGCGCGAAATTCTGATTGAACTCTTCCGCGGTCATCCAGCGCTTGACGTCGACGATCATGCGCCGCGACCACGGCAGCGCGCCGCCGAAGCTGTAGAGCGAGACCAGCGCGAAGGCGATGAAGAGTTCGCCAAGGTCGGGGCGATGCGGGGATATGGACGGCGGCGGGACGGGCGGCGATCCGGCGGAATCGGACATGACGCCGAGAATTACATCGCCGGCGCGCCCGCCGCCAGCGGAACGCCGGCGGCGGCGGGTGCGTTGTCCGCTATGGACCGCAAGCTCTCCATCCGCGCGCTCACGCTATGCCATGCGGCGATGGGCGCCCTGCTCGGCGCCCTCGCCGGGGTCGCCGTGACGCTTTTCGCTTGGCGCGGCGGCGGCGAGCCGTTCGGGCCCGCCAGCGAAACGGCCATGCTGGCAGTGGTCGCCGTGAGCCTTTCGGCCTGGAGCGCGGTGGGCGCGGGCCTGAGCGGGTTCCTGCTCGTCAATGTCGAGCGGGCTCATGCGCCTCGCCCGGGGGGACGCCCGCGTCATTCGCTAACGTTTCGTTAATGCGATTTTAACGCCAAAAAAACTTCACGTGACTAAACCTTCGGCACGGATCGATTGCCGAGTCGCATTTATGTCCATTTCAACGGCATTGAAGCGCGCCCACCGGCTGCTCGCAGCCGTCGGGCTCGTTAGTTTTGCTCTCGCCTACGTCCTCCTCGCAATATTTCCCGGCTGGACCGCGGCGCTGACGGCCGTTCCCGCCATGACGCTCAACGCCCTCGCGGCCGCGGTCTTCGCCTTGCTGGCGCTGTGCGTCGCCGGCGCATTTGCATTACGGCGGCACGAGCGCGAAATCGTGCAGCTGCGCAGCGCCATCGAGAGCATGCCGCAAGGACTGTGCATGTTCGATGCCGACGAACGGCTGGTGGTTTGCAACTCGCAATATTATTCGATGTACGAACTGACGCCGGACGACGTGCAGGCGGGATCGACGCTCACCGACGTGCTGGACCGGCGCGTCGCCAAGGGCACCTTCGCGCGCGACCCGCATCAGTACCGCAAGGAGTTCCTCGCCTCGGTGGCGCAGGGACGCACCATCGTGCACGAGGTCAAATCCAAGGGCGGTCGCTTGCTGCTCGTCACCAATCACCCGATGCCAGGCGGCGGCTGGATCGGCATGCACGAGGACATCACCGCGCGCCGGCAGGCCGAGCAGGAGCGCACGGCCATGCAGCACCAGGAGCAACGCCGCGCGGTGCTGGAGAGCGCCATCTCGGCGTTCCGCGCGCGCGCCGAGGACCTGCTGCGCTCGGTGGCGGCGGGCGCCGGCGAGATGCGCGCCACGGCGGCGAGCCTGTTCAACGCCTCCGGCCACACCTTCAAACGCGCCGAGAGCGCGGCGCAGACCTCGAATGAAGCCTCCGTCAACGTCGAGACCGCCGCCTCGGCCGCCGACGAGCTGTCGAGCTCGATCTCCGACATCGCGCAGCGGCTGAACCAGAGCGCCGAGATCGTGCGCTCCACCGCCGGCGAAGCGCGCACCACCAACGACGACATTGTCGCGCTGGCGCGCGCCGCGCAGAAGATCGGCGACGTCATCAAGCTGATCCGCGCCATCGCCGGCCAGACCAACCTGCTCGCGCTCAACGCCACCATCGAGGCCGCGCGCGCGGGCGAAGCCGGCCGCGGCTTCGCCGTGGTCGCGGCCGAGGTGAAATCGCTCGCCGTGCAGACCGCCAAGGCGACCGAGGACATCGCCAGCCAGATCCTCGAGGTGCAGAACTCGACCGGCAAGGCGGTGGACGCGATCGGCCGCATCGCCGAGCGCATGACGGAGATCGACACCAACACGTCCGCGGCGGCCGAATCCGTCCGCCTGCAGAACGCCGCCACCGGCGAGATCTCACGCAACGTCGCCAGCGCCGCCGACGGCGCCAAGACCGTGGTCGGCGTGCTGACGGAAGTCGCGGAAGCCACCGCCGAGACCCAGCAGTCGGCGCAGACCGTGTTGTCGGCCGCGGAAACGGTCGACCAGGCCGCCGCCAACCTCCGCCACGAGGTCGAGGGCTTCCTCCACAAGGTCGCGGTGTGACGCTGTCTATTGTCGTCACCGGGCTTGTCCCGGTGACCCCGACCAGGAACGCACGATCTCCTTAAGCGGAAGGGCCGGACATAAGGGTGTTCATGCCCGTCTTCGCCAGGCTATGCCCGGCCATGACACGCTTCATTCAATACTTCGCCGTCGCAAACAACCGCACGCTCGCGCCCGGCATCAGCACCTCGTCCTTGGAATAGGATGCGCTGTTGCGGATGTCGCGGTTGAGCAGGTTGGATCCGCTCAGGCCCACGCTGATTTCGCTCACCTCGCCCGCGCGCGGTTTCTCGCGCTTCCAGCGATAGCTCACCTCCGCGCGCAGGTCGTCGTAGCCCGGCGTCGTGGTCTCCGCGATCGCGGCGATGTCGTTCTGCGCGAAGGCGTGCAGCAGCTTCACGCGCGCGAACCAGTTGGCGTCGCGCCAGTAGACGCCGCCGCCCAGCCGCACCGGCGGGATGCGCGGCACGTTGCTGCCGTCGGCGAAGCTCGCGCGCACGACGTCGAACTGGTTCTCGATGCCGAGCATGCCGCCGGCGAGCGGCAGGATGTCCCACTGACTCTGGAATTCGCCGCCCCGGAAGGTCGCGTCCGCCTGCGAATAGAGCGCCTCGTTGAGCTCGGCGCCCGGCGCCGAGCAGTCGCCGGCGTCGTCGCAGGTGTTGCCGGTCAGCCGCCGGTAGATGAAGCCCTTGAACTTCGAGACATAGGCGGTCGCTTCGAAGCGGAACGGTCCCTGAGCGCGGCGCAGGCCCACTTCGAGCGATTGCGCCGACTCGATACCCAGGTTGACGTTGCCCTTGTCGAAGGTGGCGGTTGCTTCATGCGGCCCGCCGGAGAAGAGTTCGGCCGGCTTCGGCGCGCGCTCGACGTATTGCGCGGTGATGCTGGCCACGAGATCGAGCGCCAGGTCCTGGATCAGGCCGACGCTCAGGCTCTTCGGCGTAAAGGAGAGCGATGTCGGCGTCGTCGTCAGCGTACCCACGGCGTCGAACGTGCGGCCGTTGCCGGAGAGATCGACCCGTTCGATGCGGCCGGCGATCTGCGCTCTGGTCGTGTCGCTGAAGTTGAACTCGTTGAACAGGTAGCCGGCGACGCGGCTGTTGGTGTTGGAATCCCACAAACCGATTCCTTCCGGGCTCGACGCCGTGAGGCGCTGATGACCGCCCTGCACGCCGATCGCCGTGGTCAGCGCGGCGAAGCGCAAATCGAACGGCGCGAGCTGCGCCTCCATGCGCCCCTCCTGCTCGCGGTTGGCGAATGTCTGATGCACCGTGTCCGAGGCCGGATTGAGCGCGTCCCCGAGTCCACGTTCGTTATGCTTGTAGTCGGTCAGGCCACCCCAGAACCGCAGCGTGTCGATCGCCGCATTGGGCCCGCGCCATTCGCCCTTGCTGATCAGCTTGGTCTGCCGCGCATCGATGCGCGTATTGACGTTGTCTCCTTCGATGCCGGGAATGTGATAGCGCGCGTTGTTCTGCATCACTGCGAGACCGAGGAAGCCGCCGTCGAAGATGTAAGAGCCGCCGACGGATTGGCCGTCGCTGCGTGCGGCCGAGTTCGCTTGCCGGCCGTTGTAATTGTCAGGCTGCTTCGCGTCGGGCGCGTCGGCCTGATCGGGCGCGGCGAGATAGGGATAGCTCGGCACGCGGTAGTCCCGGCTGGTGCGGCCGAAGGCGTCGGCATGCACCGCGAAGTTGCCGTGGCCGGCATCGAGCAGCACCGCACCATCGAGCCCGCTGTCGGCGGATGAGGCCGCTCCGCGCAGCTCGCCGGAGATGCCGCGCGACGGCACCATGGTCGGGATGCGGTTGTTGTAGGTCTCCGCCACGCCGCCGATTGCCTGCGAGCCGAAGCGCAAAGTCGCCGGCCCGCGGATCACCTCCACGCGGTCGATGCTGAGCGGATCGACCGGCACGAAATGATCCTCACCCAGATCGGAGGCGCCGTTGGCGCCGATGCCGTTCTCCTGCATGCGCACGCGATTGACGTCGAGCCCGCGCACGATCGGCCTCGACGCTATGCCGGGCGCGAAGCCCGAGCCGGTGATGCCCGGCTTGTCGAACAGGAGATCGCCGAGGGTGGCGGCACCACTGCGGCGGATCGCCTCGTTCGGCACCACGGTGACGGTGGCGAATTCGTCGGTGACGATCGGTAACGTGCCTTGCAAGGCCGGTCCTTGTTCGCCGCCCGCGGCAGGCGCGCCGCGCTGGATCGGGGTCGGCGCCGTGACGACGACTTCGGGCAGCGCGATCTGCGCCTGCGCCGGCAGCACCGAATGCGCGACGCCGCAGAGAGCCGCCGGCCAAAGGCCGCGGCTGAAGTGAGCGGACATTGTATTCCTCAAACAGTCTGACGCGGGTCCACGCGCGTCATTGGCGCGGACACCAGGGACACCGCCGCGCGAGAAGGCGACGATGCACGATGTAGGCTGACGTCAGACCTGAGGGGGCGCGCGTGCGTGAAAGGCGCGCGATGAAGGCGTCGCGTGCGACCCCGGCGCGGCGATGGCGAACTGCACCGCGCGGAAGGTCGTCGGCAAGGGGAGAGCAGGCGGAGCAACGGCGAAGGCCGTGCCGGCGAGGTGGACCACCGCACAGATGGCGCAGCTTCGCTCGTCGTCGTGCTCGGGCGCGGCCGGCCCGGCCGCCCCGCCGTCCGGATGGGCGGCCGCGACCGGCGCCAGGGGCCCGGCGGCGAGGTCGTGGGGATGGTGGCCGAAGCCGAGCACAAGCTGGAGCGCCAGCGCCAACAGCGCCAGCCGGCCAGCCAAAGCCTGCCGTTTCCGGACCCAGAGCATGTTATAATGTAACATTTCTCTTTCAGCGGCCGTCAAGCGGGGAAGCGTCGCTTTTCCAAGGCCGTGCGGGGCTTTTTTCCTTAACCGCCCACGCCTATATTCGGGGTGCCGGGGCAACCCGGCTATGGCGATAAACGGACGTCGTAATAAACCCATCGGACCCGGGGGCAGTACCCGGCGCCTCCACCAGTGCCGCTTCATTACGAGGGTCCCGTCACCGAGACGGCGGGATCGGATCCGGCCGCAAGGCGGAACCACGGAGCGGCACCGGCGGGGGCGAAATAGGATCGACGAGGGCGTAAAGGGCGCTTCTTTCGCTCGGCATGGTTCCGCCGTTATCGGGCCAATCTCATAGTTGCCAACGACAACTATGCTCCGGTTGCTCAGGCTGCGTAACGCAGTCTGAAAGACCGACTTAAAGCCCTGACGGGTTAAGCTCCGGCAGGCGGGGTTCGGAGGCACCTGGCAACAGAAGCCTCCACTTCCCTTCCCATGCCATGCAGTTTGCGACGCCGCATTTCCGCCGCGCGGGGATGCCCTTTGGGCGGCAGGCACGATAGCATTACGGTCCCGAATCCGCTTTTCGTCCCAGGCCTCCCGTATGCCCGATCACATCCGCTACGACCTTCTCACCCAGCAGGCGCTGCGCGGCGTGGTGCGCAGCGTGCTCGTCGACACGGCCAAGAAGGGCCTGGTCGGCGACCATCACTTCTACATTTCCTTCGACACCAGGGCGCCCGGCGTGCGGCTGTCCGAGCGCATGCGCGCCCAGTACCCGGAAGAGATGACCGTCATCCTCCAGCACCAGTTCTGGGACCTGAAGGTCACCGACGAGGGGTTCGAGGTCGGGCTGTCGTTCGGCGGCGTGCCGGAGAAGCTCGCGGTGCCGTTCGAGGCGATCAAAGGTTTCTTCGATCCCTCCGTGCAGTTCGGGCTGCAATTCGAGGAGGTCGGCGAAGCCGAAGCGGCGCAAGCCGAAGGCAAGCCGGCGACCAAGCGCAAGTTGCCGCCGGCCCCCGCGCCGGTGGCGGCGAAGGCCGAAGCCAAGGCCGAGCTGCAAGACGAGAGCAAGCCCGAGCCGCCGGAGAAGCCCGACAAGCCGACCGGCAGCGGCGAAGTGGTCCGGCTCGACCGCTTCCGCAAGAAATAGCGATGGCGAAGCCGCGCAAGCTTTCCGCCAGGACGCGCGTCGAAAGCGACGCCTTCGGCCCGCTCGACATCCCGGCCGACAGACTGTGGGGCGCGCAGACGCAGCGCTCGCTGCACAATTTCCGCATCGGCAGCGAGCGCATGCCGATCGGCATCGTGCGGGCGCTCGGCCTGATCAAGCGCGCGGCGGCGGAAGTGAACCGCGATCTCGGCTCGCTCGACCGCAAGCGCGCCGCCGCGATCGTCGCCGTGGCGCAGGACATCGCCGACGGCAAGCTCGACGAGCATTTCCCGCTGCTGGTCTGGCAGACCGGCTCCGGCACGCAGACCAACATGAACGCCAACGAGGTGATCGCCAACGCGGCGAACCTCGCGCTCGGCGGCGAACTCGGCTCCAAGAAACCGGTGCACCCGAACGACCACGTCAACATGAGCCAGTCGTCGAATGACTCGATCCCGACCGCGATGCATATCGCCGCGGCCATCGAGACCGAGCGGCACTTGAAGCCGGCGCTGGCCAGGCTGCACAAGGCGCTCGACAGGAAGGCGAAGGATTTCGCCAGCGTCGTCAAGATCGGCCGCACGCATACGATGGACGCGACGCCGATCACGCTCGGCCAGGAATTCTCCGGCTACGCGGCGCAGGTGAAGTCGGCGCTGGTGCGGCTTTCGAGCGCGCAGCGCGAGCTCTATCCGCTGGCGCAGGGCGGCACCGCGGTCGGCACCGGCATCAATTCGAAGCCGAAGTTCGCTAGGGCCTTCGCGAGAAGGATCGCCGCGCTCACCAAGCTTCCCTTCGTCAGCGCGCCGAACAAGTTCGAGCACATGGCCGGGCACGACGCCTACGTCTACGTGCATGGCGCGATCAACGCGGCCGCCGCCGCGCTGTTCAAGGTCGCCAACGACATCCGCCTGCTCGGCTCCGGCCCGCGCTCGGGCCTCGGCGAACTGATCCTGCCGTCGAACGAGCTCGGCTCCTCGATCATGCCGGGCAAGACCAACCCGACGCAGAGCGAGGCGCTGACCATGGTGTGCTGCCAGGTGTTCGCCAACAACACCGCCATCACGGTGGCCGGCAGCCAGGGACATTTCGAGCTGAACGTCTACAAGCCGGTGCTGGCGCATTGCATGCTGCAATCGATCCGGCTGCTCGGCGACGCGGCCAATTCCTTCACCGACAATTGCGTCATCGGCATCGAGGCGAACGAGCCGCGCATCCGCGAGCTGCTGTCGCGCTCGCTGATGCTGGTGACCGCGCTGTCGCCCAAGATCGGCTACGACAAGGCCGCCGCGGTGGCGAAGGCCGCGCATGCCAACGGCACGACGCTGCGCGAGGAAGCGCTGCGGCTCGGTTACATCACCGGACCGGAATTCGACCGGTTGGTGCGGCCCGAACGGATGACCCGGCCGCGCTGAAGGGCGTTTTGCCGCCGACAAACCTAAATCATAGTCTATCGCTATGGCCGCTTCGCTTCAGGCGGCAACAACAATAGTATCCAAGTACGGATTCACACTACATCAGCGTAGAATTTAGCGCCGGTCTCTGTATTCCGGAGCAGACAATATTTGCTGCGCGTTCAAACACCATCCAAGTATCCCGACCTGAGCTTTGAAATATTTGTCAGGATAATTATACTGCCGCACCGATAAGTCTTAGGATACGCACAATAAACGAAAAAGAGAGCTTTCTTTTATTGATCAACTAACTGTGTAGTGAAGTCCAATTCCTTCGATTTGCTGGTCATATAATATTGCGCGAGGCTTCTGGGAGAGCGAAACATTTGCTGCTTTCAAGGGGCGAACAACACCGACACGACCAAATGGCCGAAGTGATCAACCTCCGAAACGCGCGCAAGCGGGCAAAGCGCGAACAGGACGACCGTACGGCTGAGGCCAATCGGCTGGCCCACGGCGTGCCCACGCATGTCCGCCTGACCGAAGCCCGGAAGCGAGAGAAAGCCGACCACGACCTCGAACGTCACCGGATCGACAGAGGAGACGACCAATGAAGTCTCCGGTTGTTAAGCGCTCAATCGTCATTGCCGGGCACAAGACCAGCGTCAGCCTGGAAGAGGCTTTCTGGAAGGGCCTCAAAGATATTGCCACCGCGCGCAACATGACCCTTTCCGATCTGGTGGCTTCGATCGACAACGGCCGGAACGATGGCAACCTGTCGTCCGCCATCCGCCTGTTCGTTCTGGACCACTACCGCGCGCTGGCGGGCGATGTGGGCGGATCCGGAAAGGGCGCGCAATCGACCGGTCTGCGCGGTGAAGGCGGATCAGTTCTGCGCGCCGACTGACGTCCCCGATTGATCTTTTCCGCCCGGCACGGGCAGCGGCCCAATGACAAGCGGCGCCGGCAAGCTCGGCGCCAGCGCGGGAGCCTCGCGCGGCGGCAGCGCCATTAATGGCGGGGACACCGGCGGCACAGACGAGGGCGTTTGCGATGCTTCCAGCTTGCGGGCGGCCTGTTCGGCCTCGCGCTTGCGCGCGGCTTGCTCCGCCTCGCGCCTGCGAGCGGCTTCTTCGGCCTCCCGCTCGGCAGCCTTCAGCTTCCTGGTCTGGTTCTCCACTGCGCGCAGCGTGAGCCATCCGGTCAGCGCCGACACGTCGATGCTGCGCACCGGCGCGGCGAACGGCCCCTTCAACGCCATGTGGATGTCCGGATGCGTGTTGGCAGCCTCCGATTTCCCCGACAGAACCATGCGTCCGTCGAGCGACCCGTCGATCAGGTCGAGCGTGCCGGAGAGCGCAAGATCGGCGTCGCGGCTTTCCGCGATGACATTGGCGAGCCTGACCTGGCCGGCATTGAACGCAAGCACGCCCTCGCCGCGCTTGATGGTGAGTTGGCCGCTGGCGAGCGTGCGGCGCACGATGTCGCCGATGCGCGTCTGATCGATGACGAGTCCCTGATCGACCGCACGGGTGACCGTTTCGAAGGCGCGCGGATCGAGCGCGGCCAGTTGACCGTCGGCGAGCGATATCTTTCCCGTGCCGTGCAGCGAGCCGACCAGAGCGACCGGGCTCAGCCCGCTGCCCTCGATCTCGGCGGAGAGCCCGAGCGTGCCGGTGACCGCCGGCCGCGCGCCGGCCGCAAGCACGCTCGCCGCGTCGGCGTTGCTGAGCGCGAATTTGGCGCGCGCCTTGATGCCGCCGCCCGACGCCTGCAAGGCGAGCCGTCCGGCGAGGCGCCCGCCGTCGAGCGCACCCGCGACGTCGTCGAAAACCATTTCATCTTTCGCAAGCCGGACGGTGGTGCGCAGCTCGCGGGCGTGCAGATGCGGCAGCAGGGCCACGCGGCGCGCTTGTAGCTCGACTTCGCCGGTAACGGCGCCGATCGCACCGCCGGCAAAGGGCTCGCGCGACCACGACCACGCGGCGCTGCGGTCCGCCGCCGCCGGCATGCCGGCCGCCGAGGCAACGAGCGCGGCGGCGTCGAGATTGTCGGCGTCGATCCGGCCGTTCAGCCGGTAAGGCGCGGCGAGCGCCAACGTCAGGCGGCCGCGCAGGCTCGCGTTGCCCGCGGTGGCATCGATCTCGCTGAACGTGACCTCGGATCCGGCCAGCGCGATGCGGCCGCTGTAGGTGACCGGCAGCGCCGCGCCGCTGCCGGAGGCCCCGCGCAGCGGCGCCGCGTTCGCGCGCGCGACGGTCGCACGCAGCGTCGCCGTGCGCGCATCGCCGAACAGCCGCGCCGTGCCGCCGACCGCCGCATCGAGCCCGTTGGCCGCGAGCCTGGCTTCGACGTTCATTTCGCCGCGCGCCGGACCCCTGGCACTGAAGGTGAAGGTGCCGCGCCCATTGCCGGCGGCGAGCACGCGATCGATACCGAGCACGCCGAGCAGCTGCCTGGCGTCGTCTGAGTCGAGCTTGCCGGAAATGTCGAGGTCGCGCGCGGTGAACGCGGCCGGATCGACGTGGCCCTGGGTCTCGAGCGCGACGCGCATCGGCCCAAGGCTGCCGTCGATCGCCAGCTTGGCGCGCGTCGCCGGCGCCGAGCCTTCGAGCGCGAACTGCGCGCGCAGCCTGGCCGGCGCCATCGACGCCGCCCGCACGTCCAGCGCGCGCGCCGTCTCCGGCGCCACGCGCTGCATGAGCGCGACGATGGGCGCCAGATCCGGCGCGTCGAGTTCGACGCGCATGGTGCCCTGCGGCGTCGCCCCGCTTGTCACGATGCGGCCGCTGGCCGAGAAGGCGCCGCCGCCGAAGTCGGCGATGGAAAGCCGGTCAATCTCGACGCCCGCGCCGTCGACCTTCACCCGCGCGCTCGCGTCACGCGCAGTGAAGCCGGCAAGCGTCGCGCGGCCGATATCGGCGGCGATCGTCATATTGTGCGGGCGCGCCAGCTTCGAGCCGGCCACCAGCGCCTTGCCGAAACCGAGCGCCGCGTCGATGTCGAGCTCGGGCGCGTTGAGTTCGGCCTCCAGGCTCGCCTTTTGACCGCCGGCGGGAAAAACATAGGCGAGCCGTCCGGCGATCGACTTGCGCTCGAACTCGGCGCGCAGCCGTTCGATGCCGATCTTCTCGCTGCCGAGTACGACGTCGCCGCGCATCCGCAGCGGGCGCAGATCGCCCTGCCCCGTGTCGCCGCGACCTTCCAGCCAGGCAGCGAGAGCGCGCGCATCGCCGGTCTCCACCTCGGCCGGGCCGGTGAACGAGACGCCGGTGTCGGCGGCGACGAGCGTGCCGCTCAGCTTCACTTGGGTGAAGCCCGGCGCGCGAAATTCCAGGCGGTCGAGATTCCAGACGCCGCCGCCGCTGGAGACGTCGCCGCGCAGGTTCTGCACGGATGCGCCGCCGAGTGTCACTTGGTCGATGCCGATGCCGAGCTGGACCGGGAAATCCGGCCGGAACACGCCGCCGGTCAGCTCCGCGAGCGCGCGCAAGGTCGCCGCCGGCGGCGCCGGACCGGCCTCGCCCGTGGCGAAGGCGCGGTCGAGATCGATCTGCCGGCCGGACAGTATGAGGTTGAACAGCGGACGCTTGCCGAAGGCGAGATCGGCGACGCCGCTCAGCCGCACGCCCTGCTCTTCCGGGCCATACTGGAGTTCGAGGTTCTCGATCAGCGCCGACTGCGCACGCGCCTTCACCTTGCCGGACAGCCGCCACGGCGGCGTCAGCGCGCGCGTCCCTTGCGCGCCCGCGCGCCCGGTAATGCCGACCGGGCGCGTCAGCGCCATCGTGCCGTCGAAGCGCGGCGCGGCGCCGGCTAATCCGAGCATCCCGTCGAGCTCGAGGCTGAGCGGGCGATCGACCGGATCGACGTTGACGCGGAGCTTGAGTGCACCGTCGTCGCCATAACGCCCGGTGGAAACGCGATAGGGATAAAGGGAGCCGCCGACGGCGAAAGCGCCCTCGCCCTTGAATGGGCCGAGCAGCGAGCGCGCCTCGCCGTGGAACCAGAAGCGGTCGAGCGTGAGGCTGGCGCCGTTGGCGGCGTCGCCCAGCACGACCTTGCCGTTCTCAACGCTCAGCTTCTCGATCGAGAGCGCATCGGGGTCGAAGGCGACGGCGAATCCGGGCGCGCGCAGCTTGCCGGTCTCGTCGAGAGCGAGCGTGATCTGCGGACCGTCGAGCTGCATCTCGGTGGCGCGCCATTCGCCGCGCATGAGCGAGCCGAGCGCGAACTCGATGGTGAGACCGCGGGCGCGCACCTTGTCCGCGGCGCCGATCTCGATGTCGTGCAGGGTCAGGCGCGGCGACGGCAGCAGGCGGGCGTCGATCGCACCGTTGACGCTGACATCCACCCCGACGAGGCGGCTTGCCTCCTTCTCGAACAGCGCACGGTAGGTGCCCCAGTCGATCAGCAGCGGGCCGACCAGCGCCGTCACCAGCGCCAGAATCAAGGCGATCGCCAGTCCGAGCAATGTAGTTTGCAACGCCAACTCCAGGCGGCGGCCGCCGTCCAACCGCGCATCACGTCCCGATACGTGAAATGTACGCTACTTCTGCCGAAGTTTGGCGGCAAATCTGTGTCGCAGGGTCCCGGCTCCGTCATGGCCGGGCTTGTCCCGGCCATCCACGCCTGCGTTATGGCCCAACAGACGTGGATGCCCGGCACGAGGCCGGGCATGACGGCGAACAAGTCGCAGTACGGTGCTTACAGCGCGACGATCTTGCCCGGGTTGAGGATGTTCTGCGGATCAAGCGCGTGCTTGATCGCGCGCATCGCCGCCAGCGCCGCCGGGCCGTGCTCGGCTTCCAGGTATTTCATCTTGCCCTGGCCCACCCCGTGCTCGCCGGTACAGGTTCCATCCATGGCGAGCGCGCGCTCGACCAGCCGCTCGGAAAGGGCCTTGGCGCGCTTGACCTCGTCGGCGTCCTCCATGTCGATGAGCAGGGTCAGGTGGAAATTACCGTCGCCAACGTGGCCGACGATCGGCGCCAGAATACGGTTTTCCGCAATATCGGCCTGCGTTTCGATGACGCACTCGGCCAGCCGCGAGATCGGCACGCAGACGTCGGTGGCGATCATCTGCGCGCCCGGCCGGAGCGCGAAATTCGACAAGGCGGCGTGATGGCGCGCCTCCCACAGCTTGGTGCGCTCCTCCGCCCGGGTCGCCCAGGTGAAGGGGCCGCCGCCGAAATCGGCCGCGATCTCGCCGAAGCGCTCGGATTGCTCGGCGACCGAGGCCTCGGTGCCGTTGAACTCCAGCAGCAGCATCGGAATCTCGGGCAACCCGAGCTTGGAATGCAGGTTACAGGCGCGCACCTGCAACGCATCGAGCAATTCGATGCGCGCGACCGGGATACCGGCCTGGATGGTCTGTATGGCCGTGTTGCAGCAGGCCTCGATCGTGGGAAACGGGCAGATACCGCCGGCGATCGCCTCAGGAATCCCCGACAGCTTCAAGGTGAGCTGGGTGATGACGCCGAGCGTGCCTTCCGAGCCGACCATCAGGCGGGTAAGATCGTAGCCGGCCGAGGTCTTCTTCGCCCGCCGCGCGGTGTTGATCACCTCGCCGTTGGCCAGCACGACTTTCAGCGCGAGCACATTGTCCTTCATGGTGCCGTAACGCACCGCATTGGTGCCGGAGGCGCGCGTCGCCGCCATGCCGCCGAGCGAGGCGTCGGCGCCGGGGTCGATCGGGAAGAACAGACCTGAGTCGCGCAGGTGCTCGTTGAGCGTCTTGCGGGTGACGCCCGGCTCGACCACGCAGTCGAGGTCCTCGGCGTGGACGGCCAGCACCTTGTTCATGTCGCGGAAGTCGATGGAGACGCCGCCCTCCGGCGCATTGACGTGGCCCTCGAGCGAGGAGCCGGTGCCGAACGGGATGATCGGCACGTTGTTCTCGGCACAGATGGTGACGATGCGCTGCACGTCCTCGGTGGACTGGGCATAGACGACCGCATCCGGCGGCTGATTGGGAATCCAGGTCACGGTATTACCGTGCTGCTCGCGCACGGCCCGCGAGGTGACGACGCGATTGCCGAAGGCGGCGTTGAGCGCCGCCAGAGCATTCTTGACGTCCTTCGGGTCCCGGCAATGTCCCTCAGCGGCTTCGGCAAGAGCCATAAGAAAAGTCCTCTGTTAAGTCCGGGCGGACGTTAGCAGAGGACCAGTTGCGTGTGAAACGAGGCCGGCGGTGGCGTGGCTGC
Source organism: Pseudolabrys sp. (assembly GCA_046292265.1). Classification (GTDB taxonomy): domain Bacteria; phylum Pseudomonadota; class Alphaproteobacteria; order Rhizobiales; family Xanthobacteraceae; genus Pseudolabrys. The sequence goes on from JBKBRE010000006.1 coordinate 208,806, forward strand.
GGGGACAACCGTGTTGGGATCAACCGTCACGCGCCGGCCGGGCGCCTCACGACCGGCCGAGGAACGGCACGATCATGGCGACCCGCTTGCGGTAGCGGCGGTATTCGTCGCCGAAAACCGCGGTGAGATCGCGCTCTTCCAGCGCGATGCCGACGAAAATGTAAGCCGTCGTCACCGCGGCAAACAACAGGTGCCCCGTCGTCATCAACGGCGTCGCCCAGAAGGCGATGATGAAGCCGAGGTAGATCGGATGACGCACCAGCTTGTACAGCATCGGCGTCCTGAACCTCACCTGCGGCATGCCGCGGCCGGCGACATGGTTGACGACCTGATGCAGGCCGAAAAGCTCGAAGTGGTTGATCATGAAGGTCGAGGCGAAGACGATCATCCACCCGATCAGGCCGGCCCCGGTCAGCACGGCCGCGGCCGTCGGATCGGCCACCTGCCACAGCACGCCGGGCATCGGCCGCCACTGCCAGAACAGCAGCAGCAGCGCCAGGCTGGCGAGCAGTACAAAGGTGCTGCGCTCGATCGCCACCGGCACGAAGCGCGTCCACCGGGCCTTGAACTGCGGCCGCGCCATCATGCTGTGCTGGACCGCGAACAGCCCCATGAGCAGCAGGTTGACGACGACGGCCTCCGCCGCCGGCACCACCGCGCCGCTGTCGATCGTCTTCGGCACCAGGAGGCCGCTGACGAAGCCGATCCCATAGAGGATGGTGACGAAGAATACGAAATAGGCCGCCAGGCCGTATGAAAGTACCAGAAGCTTGCGCACGGTCGTCTCCCCTTGCTCTTACCGATGGGTTTCAGCGGGCGGCGGCGATGTCGGCACGGGCGGACGCCGCGGGCGCGGCGGCCGCGGCGGCCGCGTCGGCCGCCGACAGATGCGGCAGCAGCACGAGGTAGGCGGCGACGATCGCGGCCACGCCGGCATAGCGCCACGGCAGGCGGCCGAACTTCTTCAGCGTCCCGGTCATCATCTGCGCCCGCAGCATGAGCGCTTCCTGGCGGTAGCCGTCGATATCGATGGTGCCGTTGGTGCGGCGGCGGATGGTCAAGGTCTGCATGGCATTTCTCCCGTGGTTCATGGGTCCGGAAGATGCGTGCCGCGCGCCGGAAAGACTTTGAGCGGTGCTTGGTTTGCCCTTGAGGCCGCCTTGATTTTCCCTGCGGACGCCGGAAAAGGGGTACAATCCTGCGCAAACCGTTGCGGGGACGACCTTGTTGCTAATTTTCGACGAATTCGCGCTTGACGGCGCGCGGCACGAATTGCGCCGCCGTGGCCAGGCGGTCGCCGTCGAGCCGCAGGTCTTCGATCTGCTCGTCTACCTGGTGCAGAACCGCGACCGCGTGGTCAGCAAGGACGACCTAATCGCTTCGGTGTGGCAGGGCCGCATCGTGTCGGAATCGACGCTGGACAGCCGCATCAACGCCGTGCGCAAAGCGATCGGCGACAACGGCAAAGACCAGCGGCTGCTACGCACCGTGGCGCGCAAGGGCTTCCGTTTCGTCGGCAACGTGACGGAGCAGGCGCCGGCCGGCGCGGACGCGCCCCGCCAGGCCGCCGCCGCTCTCCGCCAACAGGTGCGCTTCTGCACGGCCGCCGACGGCGTGCGCATTGCTTACGCCGAGGTCGGCCAGGGCCTGCCGCTCGTGAAGGCCGCCAACTGGCTGAACCACCTTGAATACGACTGGGAAAGCCCGCTCTGGAGCCACCTGCTGCGCGGGCTGGCGGCCGAATACAGGCTGATCCGCTACGACGAGCGCGGCAACGGCCTCTCCGACTGGGACGTGGCGGACATCTCGTTCGAGGCCTTCGTACATGACCTGGAGAGCGTGGTCGACGCCGCCGGCCTCGAGCGCTTTCCGCTGCTCGGCATCTCGCAGGGCTGCGCCGTGTCGATCGCCTATGCGGCACGGCATCCCGAGCGCGTCAGCCATCTGGTGCTGCTGGGCGGCTTCGCGCGCGGCATGCGCAAGCGCGGCTCGCCCGAGCAGATCGCGATGGCCGACGCGATGATGACCATGATGCTGCACGGCTGGGGACAGGAGAATCCCGCCTTCCGGCAGTTGTTCACGTCACGGCTGGTGCCGGGCGCCACCGCCGAACAGATGCAGTGGGTGAACGATCTGCAGCGCATCACCACGCGGCCGGATATCGCGGTGCGGCTGCGCCAGGCGACCGGCAACATCGACGTGGTTGACCTGCTCGGCAAGGTGAGGACGCCTACCCTCGTCCTGCACTGCCGCGACGACGCGACCGCCCCCTTCGAGGAAGGCCGCATCCTGGCGGCGGGCATCCCCGGCGCGCGCTTCGTCGCGCTGGAGGGGCAGAATCACATGCTGCTGGAGGACGATCCGGCGACGAAACGCTTCCTCGCGGAGATGCGGGATTTCCTGAAGGCGTGACGAGCGGTCTCAGGCGCGGCCGCTCAGGAGTACATGCGCGTGGCCGGCTTTTGCGGCTCCGGCTCGGGCGCGCTCGCTACCGACGCCGCATAGGCGACGAGCATCACCGCCACCATGATCAGGTACGCCCCGCGCGCGAGGTTTGCCAGCATTGCCGCGCCTCCTTCGGCCTTTTTCGGCAGGATAGCCATTGAGGCCCGCGGGGCGACATCGTCGTTAATTTTTGGTTAACGGGTGGGGACCAGGCGATTTACCGCCGTCGCCTGCTACCGTAGGCTCGCGCACCGCTCCATGCCGCAAGATCCCCAATTTCCCGCGCCTTTCGTCTCCTCGCTGATGCGGGTCGAACCGCAGTGGATCGACTACAACGGCCATCTCAACATGGCCTACTACAACGTGCTGTTCGACCGGGCGGTGGACGAGGTCTACGAGGTCATCGGCATCGGGCTCAGCTACCTGAAAGAGCGCAACCACTCGACCTTCACCGCGGAGGCGCATGTGCGCTATCTGCGCGAGATTCACGAGGGAGATCCGGTGCACGTGCACTTCCAGCTGCTCGACTTCGACGAGAAGCGCGTCCACTACTTCGAGGAGCTACGCCACGCCGAACAGGGCTTCCTGTCGGCGACCTCCGAGAACATTACCCTGCATGTGGACATGGCAGCGAAGAAGGTCGCGCCCTTCCCCGCCGACGTGATGCAGCGGCTGGCGGCGATGAAAACCGCACACGCGGCCCTGCCGACGCCGGAAGGCATCGGCCGCCGCATCGCGATGCCGGCGCGGCGTTAGACCGGCCGGCGCATTGCGCCGAACACGATCGACACCAGCAGCAACACCAAGGCGATGAAGAAGATGATCTTCGCCATCGCGAAGGATGCGCCGGCGATGCCGCCGAAGCCGAGCACGGCGGCGACCAAGCCGATGAGAAGAAGGGTGACCACCAGACCGAACATGCTGCCGCTCCCGCGCTGAATTGCGTTCGGCTTTTCAATGACAACATCCGCCGAATGTTCCCGGCGTCGGAAGCCGCCAAGGAACCAACGCACAATTGCCCTGTTACTTCCGGGATTAGGCGCGGACGGCGCCTTTGTGCTCGAGACCGGGAGACGGACATGGCGGATACAACGATCGTCGGCGAAAATGTAGGAGTCGTTCAGAGGAGCGGGCCGCGCACGGCCTTCACCTGGAGCGTGGTGATCGCCGGCGCGCTGGCCGCCTGGGCGATCTCTTTCATTCTGATATCGCTCGGTTCCGGCATCGGGCTGGCGGTCACCTCGCCCTACAGCGGGCCGAACGCCGGTACCATGACCGTCATCGGCGCGATCTGGCTCGTCTTCGCGCAGGCGCTCGCTTTCGCCACCGGCGGCTACATGGCGGCGCGGCTGCGCATCCGCGACCATATCCCGGGTCCGGAAACCAGGTTCCGCGACGCCGCGCACGGCTTCATGGCCTGGGTGGTGGGCGCCAGCCTGTTCGGCCTGGCAGTGCTGCTGAGCGGGGCCTTCGCCGCCCGAACGGCGGCCGACATCGCCGGACCCGCGGCCGGCGGCGCCGCCGCGGGCCTGACCAGCAAGGCCGACAACAACGACAGCAGCGGCCCGGTCGCCTATTACGTCGACCGGCTGTTCCGCAGCGCGCCCGGCGCGCAGGCCAACCAGCAGGCCAACGCCGCCGCCGCTCCGATCGCCACCACCGGGGCCGGTGGCGAAAACCGCGCCGCGCCGAACGGCATGAGCACGGAGCAGCGCATGGAAGCGAGCCGCATCGTGCTCGCCGGCATTCGCGATGGCGGGCTCAACGATGCCGATCGCGACTATCTCGCACAACTCGTCGCCGCCCGCACCGGCATGCCGCAGGAAGAAACCGCGCGGCGCGTGACCGAGGTGCAGAACCAGGCGGCGCAGGCGGTGCGCGAGGCGGCCGAGACCGCGCGCAAGGCGGGCGCCTATCTCTCGTTCTGGTCGTTCATGGCGCTGCTGTTCGGCGCGGTGGCCGCGACGCTCGCCGGCATCCTCGGCGGCGAGCTGCGCGACGATTACGTCAAGGGCTAGAGTCATCATCTGAAAGCGGCGACCGGACGGTGCGATAATCCACCGTCCGGTCTTCGCGATTTAAGCCGACGCCGCGACGAATGCTTCATTCGGTCGCAACGCAAATTTTGACGCTGTGCAAACCGCGACAGCCCCGGCGACCGAGGTCCCTAGCCGCGCGCGGCTTGCCGGTGCAGGATGTTTCGCGATAGAGCAGAGACCCTGCCCGCACGCGAGACAGCCGGAAACCAAAATGACGACCACGCACGGCAAGCAATTCGTCGTACCCAAAACCATGCGCGCCTGGGTGCTCGACGATCCGGGACAGCTCAGGATGGCGGAGAAGCCCGTCCCCGAGCCCGGTCCGGCCGAGGTGCTCGTGCGCATCCACGCCATCGCCTTCTGCGACGGCGACATCCGCATCATCACCAAGGGCCCGCCGTCGCTGATCCAGGGCGGCCTGCCGTTCAACAAGAACTTCACGCCGGGGCATGAGTACGTCGGCACCGTGGTCAAGCTCGGCCCCGACGTGGACGAATTCGCGGTCGGCGACCGCGTGGTGGTCGAGGTCCACTACGGCTGCGGACGCTGCGAGCGCTGCCGCGCCGGCATGTACACGTCCTGCCTCAACTACGGCATGAACTACCCCGGCCACAACAAGGGCCACCGTGCCAACGGCTTCACCACCGACGGCGGCTTTGCCGAATACGCCGTCAACAACGTGAATACGCTGGTGCACGCGCCCGACAATGTCGGCGACGAGGAAGCGACACTGATCGTCACCGCCGGCACGGCCATGTACGCGCTCGACACGCTCGGCGGCCTCGTCGCCGGCCAGAGCGTGGCGGTCACCGGACCGGGCGCGATCGGATTATTGACCGTGGCCGTCGCCAAGGCGCTTGGCGCCAAGCCGGTCATCCTGACCGGCACGCGCGACGCGCGGCTGGAGCTCGGCACCAAGCTCGGCGCGGACCATGTGGTCAACATCAACAAGGAAAATCCGGTCGAGGCCGTGAAGCGACTGACGCAGGGCAAAGGCGTGCACTACGTCGTCGAGGCTTCCGGCAATCCGAACGGCCTCAACGACGGCATGGACATGGTCATGCGCGGCGGAAAGATCTGCCTCGTCGGCTTCGCCAACGCGCCGGTGCAGGTCGACGTCGCCAAGCTGGTGCGCAACCACATTTCGGTCTTCGGCATCCGCGGCGAGGGACGCAGCGCCACGCACCGCGCGGCCGCTCTGGTGGCCGAGGGGCGCGTGAACGCGAAGCTCATCCACACGCACACGTTCGGGATGGACGACGTGCCGACCGCCTTCCGCTACAGCCGAGACCGCGTCGAAGACGCCATCAAGGTGGTCGTCAAGATAAACGAGAACAAGTGACAGGCGGCAGCGCAGCGCGCTGCTCCCGCCAAAGCACGACCCAAGGAGAACCCGATGACTTCATCGCCCCTCGTCAGCACCGCATGGCTCGAGGACCATCTCGCCGACCCGGATCTGCGCATCATCGAGGTCTGCTCGCAGCGCGAGGACAAGACCTATCACGAAGGGCACATTCCCGGCGCGATGTGGCTCTATTGGAAGACGGCGTGCTGGCAGGACAGCGACCGCGAGTTCGTCACGCCGGCGCAGATGGCCAAGCTGTTCGGCGGCATGGGCATCGGACCGCAATCGACCGTCGTTCTTTACGGCGACCCCGTGCAATACGGCAGCTACGCTTACTGGGCCTTCACGATGGCCGGGCACAAGAACCTGCGGCTGCTGGACGGCGGCCGGCGGAAATGGGTCCTGGAAAAGCGGCCGATGTCGCGAAACGTGCCGCGCTTCCCGGCTGTCGAGTATCCGACGCCGTCGGGAACGTCGAGCATGCGGGTCGGCCGCCGCGACGTTCGCGACAATCTCGGAAAAGCCAGGCGGCTGTTGCTCGACGTGCGCTCGCCCGAGGAATACACCGGCAAGCGCGTCTCCGAATACGCCTTCGCCGTCGATCACGGCGCGGAGCGGACGGGACGCATTCCCGGCGCCGTCCACCTCTATTTCAAGGAATTGCTCAACGAGGACGATTCGTTCAAATCGCCCGAGGAACTCCGCCGTATCCTGGCGGCCGCGGGCGTTGCTCCGGAGAAAGTCGACGACGTCGTGGCCTATTGCCGCCTGAGCCACCGCGCGACGATCGCCTGGATCGCGCTGACGTACATTCTCGGCTACCCGAACATCAAGATCTACGATGGCTCGTGGACCGAATGGGGGAGCATCGTCGGCTATCCGATCGAGAAGTAGCCGCCCGCGATCGACGCGGACGGCCGGACGTCCGGCTTTCAGGGCCGAACGTCCGGGATCGTTGCAGGCCTCTTACTTCGACGCGTCCTTGAGGATCGGCGCCCAGCGCGCGGCCTCGGCTTTCACGTAGGCATCGAAGGCGGCAACGCTACGCTCCGACTTCTCCGGGATCGAGCCGCCAAGTTCGCCGATGCGCTTGCGCACGCTGGGATCGTCCAGCGCCTTGTCGAGCGCGCCATTAAGCTTGGCGAGGACGGGCTGCGGCGTGCCGCGCGGCGCGAAAATGCCGGCCCAGATGCTCATGTCGTAGTTCAGCCCGGCTTCCTTCGCGGTCGGCACGTCGGGCAGCGCGTCGAGACGCTTCGCGGACGAGACGGCATAGGCCTTGATCGTGCCGGAGGCCGCCTGCTTCGAAACGCTGACCGACTGCTCGCAAAGATAATCGACGTGGCCGCCGATCATGTCGTTCATGCCGAGCACGCTGCCGCGATAGGCGACCGAGGTCGGGCTGAGGCCGGCGGTGCTGTTGAACAGCAGGCAGGCCATGTGCGACGACGCGCCGATCCCGCCATGCGCCTGCTTCACCGCGTTGCCGTTCTTCTTGATGTAGGCGATGAACTCCTTGAGGTCCTTGGCCGGAAAATCCTTCCGCGCCACGATGACCGCCGGCGAATGCGCCGTCGGGCCGACCGCCGTGAAACTGTTCGCGTCGTATTTGGCGCCGGGCGTGAGCACGGGAGCGGCGACATGCGATCCCATGCTGCCCGCCAGCAGCGTGTATCCGTTCGGCTCGGCGCCCGCGGCGCGCGCGCTGCCGATCGTGCCGCCGCCGCCGCCGACATTCTCGATCACCATCGACTGACCGAGCGTCCTGGACATGTGCTCGGCCACGATGCGCGCGATCACGTCGCTCGGGCCCCCGGCCGGGAACGGCACGATGACCGTGATCGTGCGTGTCGGAAAGTCTTGGGCACGTACCGCCATTGGCGCCAGGCCGATGCCGGCGATGGAAAGGACGACTCCCAGAATCCTCGATATTTTCATTGTTGACCCTTTCTTGACCCCTCCGCGAGGTGCGCGTTGCCACGCTGGCGGCGCAAAAGTGTAGGTTTGGAACGTCGGTTCGGCAATCGAAACAGGTACGCCGGAGCTGTACGACCGCGGGTCAAGCGGTCGCAGTTTGACATTCGGAAAATCCAGGGCCTCGCGCGGGCATATCGGCTCAGGCGCAAAGCGCAAAAACCGGATCTTCGCTCAGTCGATACTACCGCCGGAGAAGCGGCGGCCGGGCACGGTGAGGAAGTAACCCACCGCCTGGCCGCCGTCGGCGCCGACGACGCTGCCGGTCGTGTACTGGCTCTCATCGCAAGCCAGAAACACGGCGGGGCCGGCGATGTCCTCGCCCGAGCCGACACGGCCCATCGGCACGCCCTTGCGGCGGCCTTCGTAGATCACCGGATCGGCGTACATGCCTTCGGTGCCGGGCGTGCGGATGTAGCCCGGCGTGATCGCGTTGGCGCGGATGCCGAAAGGCGCCCATTCCATCGCCTGCAATTTGGTCAGCATGATGAGGCCCGCCTTCACCACGCTATAGGCGCCGGCGAAGTTGTACGGGAACAGCCCGGCGATCGAGGCGATGTTGATGATCGCGCCCGACTTCTGCGCGATCATGTGCTGCGCGCAGGCCTGGCTCATCATGAAGCTGCCCTTCAGGCCGATGTTCATCGTCGTGTCCCAGGCCTGTTCGGTCAGCTTTTCCAGCCGGCCCGGCACGATCTTCATGGCGTTGTTCACCAGGATGTCGATGCGGCCGCGCTCGGCCATGACGCGGGCCACCATGCGTTCGATTTCGGCGGATTTGGCCACGTCCGCGACCACGGCGAGGCTCTTCGAGCCGAGGGCGGCGGCGTCTTTGGCCGTGGCCTCGGCGGTGGCCGGATCGACGTCGTTGACGACCACGTGCGCGCCCTCCTTGGCATAGGCCAGCGCGATGTCCCGGCCGATGCCGCGGCCTCCGCCGGTGACGATGGCGACTTTGTCCTTCAGGCGCACGAGTTCCCCCTCGATCGTTTTGAAAAAGCGGAAAACCACGCTAAAGCGCCCCCAAACCATGGGCAAGCCGGGGTTCCGGCCCTCGAATTTGCCGCGGTCGAGTGCCATCTTTGGCTGGCAGAATCATGAACAAGAACAACATGGCCGAGCCGAAGCGTCACACCCCTGCCCCGTTGAGCCAGCCCGCGCCCGGCGGCATTGCCGCGCGCGCCATGGCCTCGCGTGCGCTGCCCTATCTGGCCGATCTCAACCCCGAGCAGCGCGAGGCGGTGGAGACGCTCGACGGCCCCGTGCTGGTGCTGGCCGGCGCCGGCACCGGCAAGACCCGCGTGCTGACCACGCGCATCGCCCACATCCTGAACATGCGCCGGGCGCACCCCAGCCAGATCCTGTCGGTCACCTTCACCAACAAGGCGGCGCGCGAGATGAAGGACCGCGTCGGCCTGATGGTCGGCCAGGTGGTCGAGGGCATGCCGTGGATGGGCACCTTCCACTCCATCGGCGTGAAGATCCTGCGCCGCCATGCCGAGCTGGTCGGCCTGAAGAGCGGCTTCACCATCCTCGACACCGACGACCAGATCCGGCTGATGAAGCAATTGCTCGAAGCCGAGAAGCTGGACGACAAGCGCTGGCCGGCGCGCGTGCTGGCCATGCTGATCGACGGCTGGAAGAACCGCGGGCTGACCCCCGAGCAGGTGCCGGCGGGCGAAGCGGCGAGCTTCGCCAACGGCAAGGGCAAGAAGCTCTACATCGCCTACCAGGAGCGGCTGAAGACGCTCAACGCGGCGGACTTCGGCGATTTGCTTTTGGAATGCATCCGCCTGTTCCGCGAGCACCCCGACGTGCTGCGGCAATATCAGGAGCGCTTCAAGTTCATCCTGGTGGACGAGTATCAGGACACGAACGTGGCGCAGTATCTGTGGCTGCGGCTGCTGGCGCAGTCCTCTTCTTCCACCTCTCCCCGCTTGCGGGGAGAGGTCGACGCATCCGAGCCAAGCGAGGACGCGTCGGGTGAGGGGGCGCTTCTGAATGCTCAGGACGCGGAGACGGGGGGGGGGGGGGGGGGGGGGGGGGGGGGGGGGGGGGGGGGGGGGGGGGGGGGGGGGGCCGCGGCGGGGGGGG
>JBKBRE010000006.1:218712-227342 GCA_046292265.1 Pseudolabrys sp.
CCCGCGCCCCCCCCCCCCCCCCCCCCCCCCCCCCCCCGCTTCTGAATGCTCAGGACGCGGAGACGCCCCCTCACCCGACTTCCGCGCGCGAAGCGCGCGAAAGTCACCCTCTCCCCGCAAGCGGGGAGAGGGAGAAGAAAAACATCTGCTGCGTCGGGGACGACGACCAGTCGATCTATGGCTGGCGCGGCGCCGAGGTCGATAACATCCTGCGCTTCGAGCATGACTTTCCGGGCGCGAAGGTGATCCGGCTCGAACGCAATTATAGAAGCACGGGGCATATCCTGGCGGCGGCGAGCCATCTGATCGCGCACAACGAAGGGCGGCTGGGCAAGACGCTGCGCACCGAGGACGAAGACGGCGAGAAGGTGCAGGTCACCGGCGCCTGGGACTCGGAGGAAGAAGCGCGCGCCATCGGCGAGGAGATCGAGCAGTTGCAGCGCGAGGCGCGCGAGCAGGGCCTCGACCATCCGCTCGACGAGATCGCCATCCTGGTGCGCGCCTCGTTCCAGATGCGCGAATTCGAGGACCGCTTCATCCAGCTCGGCCTGCCCTACCGCGTCATCGGCGGGCCGCGCTTCTACGAGCGCGCGGAAATCCGCGACGCCCTCGCCTACTTGCGCGTGGTGGCGCAGCCGGCCGACGACCTCGCCTTCGAGCGCATCGTCAATGTGCCCAAGCGCGGCCTTGGCGACGCCGCCGTGCAGATGCTGCACGACTACGCGCGCAAGCAGCGCATCCCGCTCACGGAAGCCGCCGCTCTTCTCAGCGCCACCGACGAGATGAAGCCGAAGCCGCGCACGAGCTTGCGCGACCTGATGGCCGCCTTCGCGCGCTGGACGACAATGAAGGACAAGCTGCCGCACACGGAGCTGGCCGAGATCATCCTCGACGAGTCGGGCTACACCGAGATGTGGCAGAAGGACCGCTCGGCCGACGCCGCCGGGCGGCTGGAGAACCTCAAGGAGCTGGTGCGCTCGATGGAGGAATTCGAGAACCTGCAAGGCTTCCTCGAGCACATCTCGCTGGTGATGGACACCGACCGCGGCGAGCAGGAGCAGGCCGTCAACATCATGACGCTGCACTCCGCCAAGGGGCTGGAATTCGACACCGTGTTCCTGCCCGGCTGGGAGGAAGGCCTGTTCCCGCATCAACGGTCATTGGACGACCAGGGCCGCGCCGGGCTCGAAGAGGAACGCCGGCTGGCGCATGTCGGGCTTACCCGCGCGCGCAAGCGGGCGAAGATCTATTTCGCGTCGAACCGCCGCATCCACGGCATGTGGTCGACCAATGTGCCCTCGCGCTTCCTCGACGAGCTGCCGGAGGCGCATGTCGAGGTGAAGGAGGCCGCGGGCGGCACCGGCGGCTTCGGCATGTCGGGCTACGGCCCTTCCCGCTTCGACGAGATGGGATCGTTCGGCTCGAGCTACACCACACCCGGCTGGCAGCGCGCGCAGGCGCGCAAGGGCAAAGGCGGGTTCAACGAGAACGGCCAGCCAAGATACGTCCCCGATGGGGTTTTTGATGACGACAGCGAGGCATACTCCGATCACCTCTCCCCCGGTGGGAGAGGTCGCGCCGAAGGCGCGGGTGAGGGGGAATTTGCCAAACGTAAAGCCCCCTCACCCGGCTCGCTCCGCTCGCCACCCTCTCCCACAAGGGGAGAGGGAAGGAAGCGCGCGCCTCTGACGATAGAGGGAGAACTCATCGCCAAATCCACCGGCACGGCCTCAGCCTTCGCCGTCGGCGACCGCGTGTTTCATCAGAAATTCGGCAACGGCAACGTGGTGGCCGTGGACGGCAACAAGCTCACCATCGCCTTCGACAAGGCGGGCGAAAAGCGGGTGGTGGATAGTTTTGTGGAGAGGGTGTGAGGGGCTAGCGCTTTGGATTTCGGATGCGTTTATCGCCGGTGCGTGAATCACTTGCCGGATCACCAAAGAGATTGGGCTGCTGGTCTGCAATACGGTCTAATGTTCTCGTTGCCGACATTAATGTAACGCGAAGCTGATTCAATAGACTACGATCAAAACCCGCCCGACTTTCGGTTGCTTTGCCTGTCTCACGAGACATTCTATATCTTGCGGTTACTCCCGGCAGCAGCTCGACCAAAGTGACATTTTGTTGCTCCTTTCTAAAATTACCAAGTTGCCTCTTATCGAGCGCCTGCGCTTCCAATTCATAAAAGCCTATATCGCAGACGGGCGATGAGAACGGACCAGCCCACGCGAAAAGCTGTCTAGCTAATCTTCGGCCGAGGCAATCAGCAATAAACATGACATTGCTGCTTCGCTGCAGGCCCGCGAAAAATGCAAACCACAACGCAGCACGAGGCATCCGATCCAAAAACGGATCGCACAAACGTAAATACTCAAAAGACCCTCCTGATAGTCTGGCAATTAGAAATCCTGCTGCCACTTCCCTTAATAAGGGCTGCGCGCGCGGAGCGTCCAACAATAGCGTTGTAGCAAAATCAATATTTTCGACTTGCCTCTCGCGTGCGAGACTTCTTTCGTCACCCAGCGCTCTAACTGCCTCGGGAAAGTCTTTCGTTAATTCGCGCCAAGCATGTGACTCGACAGAAAAACCTTCTGTAAGCTGGCGACGCACAAATGAGATTGCCCTGCCGTAAGAATCAGTTTCGCGAGTATCGATGGGACGCGAAAGGCCAGCCATCGCGTTAAGGAGAGGTAACCAAAATGGAGCGACTGCATCAGGAGATACTTTTAGCTGGTCGTATACAAGGAGATCGCGCGCCAATGCCCAGTTAGACAGCACTGTCTCAAGCCTATCTTGACCAACATAACCGTTTGATACTGCCGCGATAACTGAACTTGATACCGTTGCGAGCCCAGCTTGAATTGAAAGCTTATCGAGGGAAATGTTTCCGCCCGTCTGAACATAGGCCTCAGCTATTGCAATGCCTACAAATTCCTCTGGGATCCTAATTTCGTGTTGCGCAACTGTCGCGTCCAGAATCTGTTCGAGCAACTCCGAAGGCACAACTCGAAAAAACGCCGAAAAAGGCGCGTATGTTGAAATGTATGTGGATGTGAACGCAAAGAAATCCCGCATTTGACTTTTAGGGACCGAAATCAGAGGCAGATTTCGAAGCGATGGTGGCCCAGAATTCGATTCCCAAACCATCATGATATGTCCAGGCGCCAGTCGCGAGCTCGCAATACCTGCCGACGAACGCAACAATGAGTTGCCGCCCAGCCATTCGACAAATTCTTTACGGTCGAGAATTGCAGACACTGGCATCAGAGATCACCTAAATAGGTCGCTAAGATTGGGCGGCGACAGATCGTGTGGCTCTGCGCTTAAGACCGCTTGCTCAAGATACCCCGGCAAACTTCCATCACTATATATCGAAAGAGAGGTTTTGGCCCTAGTAACCGCAGTGTATACAAGTTTTCGGTCTCTTCCTCTAAATTTCTTTACATGATCCATTCCGAGTAGATGCAAGGCTCTAAATTCGAGCCCTTTGGCACCATGGATGGTGCTTACCAGCACTCTTTTGCGATCTGTCATTGCATGATAACCGGTGTCGAATTGCTGCACCTGAACCTCGGGACCTATTTCGGTCTCGGCTAGATATTGAGCAACTCTCTGCACTGTTGCTTTCAGGGGGGCAAGAATACCAATCATGCCACCTTGGTACGCCCGAAGCTGTGTTGGGATTTCGGCGGCGCACTTCGCAACTTGCTCGTCAATCGGCAGGCCCACATAAGAGTTTACCAAAGAGGGAAATGCCGCCTCGTCATAGTTCGACAAGGCTTCAAGCCCGTCTTCACTATCCAGCTCATCGCGAATGCTGTCCGCCACCCTGCATATTTTCAATCCATTTCGGTAGTTATGGTGCAATATCTTTGGAGGGCCGCAAATCTCTTCCAACGCTGCAATTGCACCTTCGGCGCGGTAAATCCTTTGGCGCTCGTCGCCAACGGCAAATATTTGCTTGCAGTGCCGCTTAATCAATCTAATTTCTTCAGCAGTGTAGTCTTGAGCTTCGTCAAGCAAGAGACAATCAAATTGATTTTCTTGAATTACAGCGCTCGACATTGAGCTGAGAGATGAAACAATATCTTTTCTGATATCTTCAAATTTTGCTCCGCGCTCGATTGCATCCTCACCTTTGCGCAATAAGCTTCCAGCCCAACCAACGTAGGTTTTAATTTTGTCAATGTCGAATGGGGTCGCCACCGTACCGGTGACAAGAAATTCTTTCAGAATCCGATTGAACGTCAGTACGGCAATGTTTTGTTTGCCTGATCTCTGCAAATAGCTGGCGCGCAACAATAGCAAATTTGTCTTGCCAGAGCCGGGCGGTCCGAGAATCAAATGGTCGCCAGTCGGCGGCAAGGAAACCACCGCTGTTTGCTCTTCATCGAGCTGATCTGGCTGTGTCCACCAAGTTGCCTCCATCAATCGTCCTCTTCCTGAGGCGGCCAAAATAGGCGCCTTGAGTAGGCCTCCGGCGTCGATTGCGCCCACGAAAATGCGGCGTAGATAAATTCTTCAAAATGCCGATGGACGGAAGGTAGGTCGTAGATTCCTTCGAATACTGTATGAAGCGCTGGAACTTTATCTTGATTCTCTTTATGCGTCGAAGCGCACCCGTGGATTACAATTGCTTTTGCCGCTGTGTCGAGCACATCAACGTGAACGTACACGCGCAACCCATGGGGCAGCCCATGAGCGGCTGAAGTATCGAACGCGACACACAGTCCTGAACCATCGGCAGAAGGAACACTCGCGAGAGGTGGCAAAATCGCGCCCGTTGCTCGGATTGAACGCGCTGCGATTTTTAGGTAGTCGATAACGGTTTTGCGAAGCTGCGATTTTGTAATAGATGCGACATCCGGCTTATTACCTTTCTTTGCGGCCCTCAATAGCGCAATTCGCTTAGCGACAGTATCCTTCGAAGAAACCGGCGGAGTATTTGTTGGAGATCCAAAATCGTCCCACGTTATGAAGCGCGTCCGAAGTTTGGGTTCTTTTAATAAGCATCTTTTTGCAAGATCGATTAGATATGCAGGCGCCGTTGCCGACTCAATAACAGGCGTTTCCTGCTGGACCGCGAGGACAAGCTGCGCGTACGGGTTGATAAATTCCTCGAATAATGGCCGGCGCATAATCAGATCGTGCAGAACGCCGCCAATTTGGTAGAATGTTAGTGCTCGCCATCCGTCGATCGTGTCTTCTTCTTTTCTAAGTAAAAATTCTGGCGAGCTGTACTGAAGGGTCCCTACAAAGGCTTTGATGCCCTCATCGTCCGTAACGCTGGGTTCACCAATTGGCCTAAGGACACCTAAGTCGAGCAGAATCAGCCTCTGACAGCCGTCGAGCAGAATTATATTTTCCGGCTTAATGTCTCTATGGACAAAACCGCGACCTTCAAGAAACTTTGCCGCGGCAGCAAGCTGCTCGATAAGTTTTGGTATGAGTTCGTTTGGAACGTTGGTGAGACACTGCTTTAAATTCGGTCCGTCTAAATACTCCATAATGATAAAATGGTTCTTTGTAATATTATCGAAGCCTCCGCCAAAAATTTTTACCAAGTGCGCTTCAGTGTGCCCGATCAACGTAAGTTCGCGCTCGATGCGAACGAGTTGGGTCTTATCTCCATATTTTTCGATTAGTTCGTTATCGAATATTTTGACGGCAGCAGCACTGCCGTCCTTCGATGCGCGAAACACGGCGGCGGATTTGCCATGATTGATGTACTTTTCAATCAGGTACCCGCCGACTTCGCGACCCTTTAATGCGGCCTCTACCTCGAGAGCCTTGACCTTGTCCAAGAATGCCCCCATGCGCCTTGGCAACTTTTGCGAGCTTTTGGTGCGCTGTCAATTCTTGGCTGTCCAACACCTCCGCCCTCGTCACCCCTTATCCAGCACATACTGACGACGCACGCTGCGTTCGCGCCATCGCGGGTCAGTCGTCCAATCGACCGGTTTCGCTCCACGAAATCCGGCCCCTCCGCGAATTGACCACCCCCAAATCTCCCCCCATAACTCCCCCACCATCTCTCTCTCTTCTTGGCGCATCCGGGGGCTCAATGGCGCTACTGCAAATCACTCCAGCTCAACACACCATCCCGACCGAGGTCAGCCTCCCCTTCCTCGGCACGATCGACGTCCACTGGAATTACCACGCCTACCTGATGGTCTTCGTCTGGTTCGTGCTGGTGCCGCTCTGCATCCTGGTCATCCGCTTCGGCAAGCCGAAGCCGACCGAGACCGGCCTGCACCCCAAGGTCAGCATCTATAACGCCTGCTGGTGGTGGTTCAGCGTGCACAAATACGGCCTGATCGTCGCCATCAGCCTGGCGCTGGCCGGCGCGGTGGTGGCGCTCGTCGTCTCGGGCGGCGTGAGCGGCACGCTGCATTCGTTCTTCGGCATGGCCACCGTCGTGCTCGGCTGCCTGCAGATCATGGGCGGCTGGCTGCGCGGCAAGCACGGCGGCAAGAACTACTACACCGCCAAGCCCGACGACCCGGCGACCTGGTTCGGCGACCACTACAACATGACGAAGCGGCGGCGCATCTTCGAGGCCTATCACAAGACCGCCGGCTATTTCGTCTACTTCTTCGCCGCCGGCGCGGTCGTCTCCGGGCTGATGCAGTATCCGGTGCCCGGCCTCGGCGCCTTCATCGTCGCCATGGTGCTGATCGCCTTCGCCGTGGCGATCGTGCTGGAGTACAAGGGCTTCCGCTACGACGGCTACCGCGCGGCGCACGGCTGGACCATGGACGCGCCCTATAACAAGGAACGCGAGTTCCTCTGACGCCACACCGCCGCCTGCAAGCGGGCCTTGAAAGACCGGAGTGCCACACATGCGCAGCCAGGACCTGCCGAAGCCCGACTACGTGAAGAACATGACGCTGATCGGCCATTCCGATCAGGGCGGCCGCGCCGACGGCGTGCAGATCATGGTCAACAAGGGCCACGCCTTCATCGGCCACATGTTCTCCAAGGGCTTCAGCGTCATCGACGTGCGCGACCCGCGCAATCCGAAGCCCGTGAAATACGTGCCGGCGCCGCCGAACACCTGGGCGATCCACCTGCAGACGCACGAGGACCTGCTGCTGGTGATCAACGCGCGCGACATGTTCGCCGCGCCCGAGTTCCAGGACGAGCGCGCCTACTACAAGGGCTCGCACGCCGACCAAGCCGGCGAAGCGGAGAAGGCGCCGGACAAGCGCGACTGGACCGCCGGCATGGCGGTCTACGACATCGCCAACCCGGCCGAGCCGCGCCAGATCGGCTTCATGCCGGTCGAGGGCGGCGGCATCCACCGCATCTGGTACACCGGCGGGCGCTGGGCCTACGTCTCGGTGATGCTCGACGGCTTCACCGACTACATCTTCATGACGGTCGACATGGCCGACCCGGCCAAGCCGAAGGAAGCCGGCCGCTACTGGCTGCCCGGCATGAACACCGCCGCCGGCGAGAAGCCGAGCTGGGGGCCGTTGCGGCGCTTCGGCCTGCATCACGCCATTGTCCATGGCGACACCGCCTACGGCGCCTGGCGCGACGGCGGGCTGGTGATGATCGACGTCAAGGACCGCACCAAGCCAAAGCTGATCAAGCACCACAACTGGTCGCCGCCGTTCGGCGGCGGCACGCACAACTGCCTGCCGCTGCCCGACCGCGATCTGCTGGTCGTCGCCGACGAAAGCGTGCTCGACAATTGCGAGGACGGCATCAAGTACGTCTGGATGTTCGACATCCGCGAGCCGACCAATCCGGTGAGCATCTCGACGTTTCCGACGCCGAGCGAGGCCGACTACTGCGCCAAGGGCGGCCACTTCGGGCCGCACAACATCTACGAGAACCGGCCGGACGGCTTGGTCAGCTCGGACTTGATCTTCGCCACCTACCAGAACGCCGGCTACCGCGTGTTCGACATCAAGGACGCGTTCCGGCCGCAGGAGATCGCCGCCTTCGTGCCGCCGGCGCCGGCCAAGCTGATGGACCGGAGGCCGAACCGGCCGAAGGTGATCCAGACCTGCGACGTCTGGGTGTCCAAGGAAGGCCTGATCTACGGCAACGACTTCAGCGGCGGGCTCTACATCCTCGAATACAAGGCGTGAGCGCCCGCCGGCCGAGGCCGGCTAGCACTTCCCGGGCCTGACCACGACCGCGCCGGCGCAGCCGGCTGTGCAGGCGTTGGGGAAGGTCCTCTCCGTGCCGTCGGGCAGGCGCCCGCACACCGGCCGGTACTCCCGCGTGCACACGCACCGGCCGGGCGGCGGCACGGGCCGCACGTCGGCGGCGAGCGCGCCGGGCGCCTTCATGTCGGCGGCGCCAACGGGCGCGGACGCCAGGACGGCGAAGACTGCGAAGACGGCGACGCCGAAGACCGCGACGCGCATGCGTTTCCCCCTCATTTGCGGCACAGCCGCCGCGGCCCGTCGAACGGCTGATAGGTGCAGTCCGAGGCGCGGAAGCTGCGATAGGCCGCCTCGCAGGCGGCGACGTTGCAGCCGGGCGGCGCGGCTTCTTCGGTCGCCTGCGCGCTCGCCTCGGGCATGGGCACGTCGGCGACCGGCGGCGGCGCGGGCTCTGGCGCAGGCGCCGCGACCACCGGCGGCGGAGCGACGGCCGGCGCGGGCGCAGGC
>JBKBRE010000007.1:0-7303 GCA_046292265.1 Pseudolabrys sp.
GCCCCCTTTCGATGCGCTCAGAATCGCGGACGCGCCCCCTCACCCCACCCCTCTCCCCGCGCGCGGGGAGAGGGAGCGCCAGCGCCGTGCGCGCGGCAATCCATTCACTTGAACCGACACCGGGAGACCCGACATGAAACGCGAAGACCTCACCGAGAAGCTGCTCGACATCAAGCGCGAGAAGGGCTGGACCTGGGCGCACATCTGCGGCGCGATCGGCGGCATGTCGCCGGTGCTGATCGTCGGCGGCGTGCTCGGCCAGCACAAGATGACCAAGCCGATGGCGGCGGCGGCGGCCAAGCTGTTCGGCCTGAGCAAGGCCGAGGAGGCGATGCTCAACGAGGTGCCGATGCGCGGCACGGCGACGCCGATGCCGCCGACCGACCCGCTGATCTACCGGCTGTACGAGCTGGTGCTGGTGAACGGGCCGGCGATGAAGGTGCTGATCGAGGAGGAGTTCGGCGACGGCATCATGTCGGCGATCGACTTCGACATGACCATCGACCGCCAGGCCGACCCCAAGGGCGACCGCGTCAAGCTCGGCATGACGGGCAAGTTCCTGCCGTTCAAGTATTACGGGGCGCAGGGGAATGAGCAGGCGTATGGGTTTAAGGAGGGGTAGGGGGGAGGCTGGCCGGACTGGAAATTTTGGCTATAATTTTCAGATGGCGGTCGCGGATGACATCGAGGACCTTGTTAGGCGCAAACCAAGATTGCGCCTGACTGAGGAAGATATTGCTGAGATGCTGTTTGGTCGGAAAGGCTACCAGCAGCGTGTGAATGCTGATTGCCGACTCCTTGTGCAGCAGGGAAAGTTACTCCGCCATGGCAAGGGCGGTCCCGCCGATCCATATACTTATAGCTTGCCTCCTATCAGGCGGCGCATCTGATAGGAAGAAAGCTATCCAGTGAGTTCTGGTGAATGGCGAAGCGCGGAGAGACTTACCACGAAGTAATTGTCGAAAGTTACCAGCCGCTTCATACCGCTGGACTGCACGGGCCAATCCATATTCGGCCCATTCCAGGCCAAATCTTCCCCACCCACCTTCACGTTGAATGCAGCAAAGACCTTGTGGATCCAACAAAGTACAAGGTCGGAACGCGATTCAGAATTCGGGCAAAGCTCACTGATCGTTTAGGTGGCGGGGAATTTCTTTACTCGTACTTCGGCTGGCCAGTGACAGTAGTTTCTACGCCTCCAAATTGATTCCAGGGCGACCGCGTGAAGCTGGCGATGACCGGCAAGTTCCTGCCGTTCAAGTATTACGGCGCGAAGGGCAACGAGCAGGCGTATGGGTATAAGGAGGGGTAGGGGGGCGGCGGGCGGACCGGTTCTGCAGATATTGATTACCTTGGCTATCGAGACGTGGTGACACGCTCCGGCTTTGCCGTTGCATGCATTTTGGATTTCATGAGCTTGGGGATGCTGTTACAGTTTGGCGTCGCGGATGCATTCAACGACTGTCGCGAAAGCCATGAGCAAGAAGCCGGCACTTTTTTTGGATTTTCACGGGCGCTTTATCGATGCGCTCGGCATCCAAATGTATCAGAAGCCCACCGCGGCGATTGCGGAGCTGATAGCTAATGCTTGGGATGCGGATGCGGCTACCGCCGACGTCACTCTTCCGACCGCTCTTGGCCCCACAGCGCAGATCGTCATCGCGGACTCCGGTCTGGGTATGACCTTTCAAGAGTGTCAACAATATTATCTCAAGGTCGGCCGCAATCGCAGAAGCGCTGGTGTCGATAAAACTCCTTCTGGCCGTCCAGTGCTTGGGCGAAAGGGCATCGGAAAGTTCGCCGGTTTTGGGATTTCGAAAAGGATCACCGTCGATACGATAAGCCGTGCGACTGGCGAACACACGGTGTTCGAAATGGATTTAGATCGTTTGCGTTCCGATGAATTCATCGACGCGGGCCGCCATGAAATTAACGTGTTGGAGTACGAAGGTCCCGATGAACAGCGCAAAGCAAATGCCGGAACCAAGATCATCCTTGCCGACCTAACCATCGGCCGGGCGCAGAACCCGCTTGGATTTGCCGAGCGCATGGCGCGTCGGTTCTTGCTTGCCGCCAACACTGGCACTTTCGCCGTCACTGTGAACGGCACCGCCCTTTCAGGCATCGATATCGGCACGGATGTCGAGTTTGATTTTCCGACCGATTACAGGGCGGACGAGCGGCCATCGGGCCTTGTTATTCAAGGCCACGAAGGCGTCGAAAAACTCGGAGAGGATGAAATTCAATGGCGTGTTCGATTCCGTAAGGAGACCATCGGGGACGAGGAGTTTCGCGGCGTTGCCGTCTTCTGCGGCATCAAAGTTGCCCAAGCTCCATTCTTTTTCGAACTCAGCGGCGGGTTGTCCGGCCAGCACGGTCAACAATACATGTTCGGACATGTTCGAGCAGACTTTATCGATCGTCTCGGCGAAGACATCATCACGACTGAACGTCAAAGGATAAATTGGGAGCATGATGGTGCGCGGCAGCTTCTCGATTGGGGCCAGAGGAAACTGAAGGAGCTACTATTAATATGGAAGGAGCGGCGGTCCGAAGCGCGTCAAAAATTGATTGATCAAAAGGTCGCTCCATTTACGCCGCGCCTCGACAAGTTGCAGGCCAGCGAGAGGAGGACGGTCACGTCGGCAATTAAAAAGATCGCTACGATTTCGACTTTGGAAGATGCGGAATTCGCCGATCTCGCGGGAGCAATCCTTACAGCCTGGGAGCAAGGCAGACTGCGTGATATCATTGGCCGCATTGCCGCCCTGGACGAAGCCGAGGCGGGAGTGATCCTTTCCGTCATGGGTGAAGCGCAGATTCTTACGGCCCTGCACGTTGCCGAGGTTGTGAAGACGAAATTGGATTTGGTAAGAGGTCTCCGAAAGCGCGTCGAGAGCAAGCAGCTAGAGAACGCGATCCGCGACTACATCGCTGAGCATCCTTGGTTGGTCGACCCGCGTCTCGAATTTTTCCGCAAAGAGGTCTCGCTGGGTAAAATTGTGGGCGAGGTCGCGTCGGCGATCAAACTGGGCGATCATCCCGATTTTTCAAAGCGCGTGGATTTGCTACTGGCCAGCGGAGATCACCTTGTGCTGTTAGAATTCCTGCGTCCGGGCGTGAAGCTGGACCGTGATCACTTAGATCGGTTCGCGCGATATGTTGACGAGCTTCGCGGTCGGATTCTCGCTGGCACCGGCGGGCCGTTCCGTCGGATTACCGGTAGGCTGGTCGCCGACGAGCTCACGAAATCGCCGGGCAATATGAAGGCTATCGAGCGTCTGGAAGCGAACGATATGTATGCGGTCGAATGGGAGATGTTGCTGGCGCAATCGGAACGTCAATTTGCGGACTATTTTGAGATCATGTCGGATCGTGCCCCGGATGATGCTCGCGTGCGAGATCTAAGACCAAAATGAGAAAACACACTGCGATCGATCTATTTTCCGGCTGTGGAGGGCTTACGCTTGGCCTAAAGCTGGCTGGCTTCAAGGTCTTGGCCGCAATTGAGCAAGACGACTTGGCCGTAGATACCTACAAGGCCAATCATTCCGGAGTTCGCGTTTGTCATAACGATATTCGCGCAGTGCGAGCAAAGACGCTTCGGGACTCGCTTAATCTTAACCGCGGCGAGTTGGACCTTCTAGCGGGCTGCCCGCCTTGCCAAGGTTTCTCGGCGCTGAAGACCAGAAACGGGGCGGCCCAGAAACGCGACAGTCGTAATGGGCTAATCCATGAGATGATGCGCTTCACCCGCGCGTTCTTGCCCAAGACCATTATGATGGAGAATGTACCCGGTCTTGCCGAGCACTGGTCTTTCCAAAAGCTTTGTCGTGATCTGCGGCGGCTTGGCTATCGAGTTAAATGGGACGTAAAGGATGCGCGGCACTACGGCGTACCGCAGCGGCGCAAAAGGTTGATCTTGGTTGCAGGTCGAGGATTCGATGTGCCGCTAGCGAAGGAGACGACTGCGCTGAAGACGGTGCGCAAGGCTTTCAAGAATCTTCGGCGGCCTGGCAAGAGTCGGGACGCCCTCCAAAATCTGCGAGAGGATCGTAGCGCGAAGATAATGAATCTCATCAAAGCTATTCCCAAGGATGGCGGCAGCCGGACTGATTTGCCATCCTCACGTCAGTTGAAGTGTCATAAGCGAACCGATGGATTTAGCGATATTTATGGCCGGATGGCGTGGGACCTGCCTTCTCCGACAATTACCGGCGGCTGCTTCAACCCCTCCAAAGGCCGATTTTTGCATCCTGAGGAAGATCGAGCGATAACGCTCCGGGAGGCTGCCATTCTCCAAAGCTTTCCCCGCCGCTACAGATTTCCGGTGGATGCAAGCAAAGAGTCTGTCGCGTTGATGATCGGAAACGCCTTGCCACCGACCTTCATCTGTCGGCACGCAAATCAAATCGTAAAGGCGTTAAAAGCCGAGGCCAAGAAATCTGATGTTGCTGGCTCGGTTATCCGCCGTATCGCCCGCATTCGCTAATGGCCGACGTTTTTTCCCGTAAGAAACGCTCAGAAATAATGTCGCGCGTCAAAGGACGCGGAAACGCGCTAACCGAACTTCGACTTATAGAGATTTTTCGGACTCACAAAATCACCGGATGGCGACGGAATGCGCGGTTATTTGGTCGTCCGGATTTTGTGTTCCCCAAGCGGCGGTTGGCCGTGTTTGTCGATGGATGCTTCTGGCACGCCTGCCCGACCCACGGCTCAATCCCAAAAACTAATCGCGCGTTTTGGGTCGCTAAACTGGAGCGAAATAGGCAACGCGACAATGAGGTTTCTAAACAACTTAAGAGGCGAGGTTGGCGGTGTCTGCGAATCTGGCAACATGAGCTGTTGCAATCAGCAAATCTAGTCCGCCGACTTCAGCGAGAATTGCAATGAAACACATCGGCTTCCTCTCCTTCGGCCACTGAGCCCCGTCGCCGCAATCGCCGACGCGCTCAGCCGCCGACGCGCTCAATACTTCTTCTTCGCCCTGCTCCTCCTCCTCGGCCTCAGCCCCGGTTCCTCGTAGGCGGTGCTCTTGATGTAATCGGCGACCGCCTCTTCCGGCGCGTAGTCGAGGTCGACGCTTCCGGCCTGCAGTTCGCACAGGCCGCGCCCCATGCGCACCACTCTCCATCAAATCTTCTCCCGCATCCAATCCTCCTCCCTCTGCCGCTTCGTCCTGTTCTTCGGCCTCAACCCCACATCCTCGTAGATCCGGCTCTTGATGAAGTCCTTCACCGCCGCGTCGGGCGCGCGGTCCATGTCGACGCCGGCGTTGGCGAGCTCCATCCAGAGGCGGAGGTAAGGGGGCGTGTCGGCGGGAAGGGCGGAGAGGTCGTAGGGCCTATCCCGCTCATTCCCGCGCAAGCGGGAATCCAGAGCCACTTGTTCTTGAGCTTGTTGCCCCTGGGTCCCCGCTTTCGCGGGGACGAGCGGAGATGAATTCTCACGCGGGTACAGCCGGCGCAGATCGGCCTTGAGCTTGCTCGATCTCCGCCGCGGCCGCCGCCTTCGCAGGGCGAAGCGGGCGAGTTGATACAGCGCCAGCGCCTCGCCGAGCTTGGCGAGGTCCACGCCCGGCGTCTCTTCCAGTTCGCGCAGATAGCGCTCGGCGAGCGCGGCCAGCCGCGCCGCCACCGTGCGCATCCTGAGCTGCGCGCCGGCGCGCTCGCGCGGGATCGTGTCGGTCGCGCGCGGCGCGAACAGGTGGCGTTGCCATTGGGCGTCGCGCGTCCAGCGGCAGATCGAGGCGCGGCCGACGCCGGTCCGCGCGGCGATCTCGCCATAGGTCAGCGACGTGGTCTCGACCAGCTTGCGCACGCGCGCCACCGTCTCGTTGCGGTGCGGGCGGCGCGAGCCTTGTGGCCGCGGCCCGGGTGCGGCGTCGCCGTCGATGGTGGCGAGGCGGAGGGCGGGGGTTCTGGGCATGGTGAGGAATATAGGCCTAGGGGCGGGTGGCGGCAAGGCCCCCCACCTTGTCATCACCGGGCCGCCGCGAAGCGGCGTGACCCGGTGATCCCGCTTAGTGAGGCACCGTGCCCTCCTTAGCGAGATGGCCGGGTCAAGCCCGGCCATGACAACGGATAGGCTGGTGCTCGCCCGGCCGCCGCATCCCGGGTTAGACAAGCGGCCACGGTCGCTCCATATACCCCCCATGAAACACATCGGCTTCCTCTCCTTCGGCCACTGGACCCCGTCGCCGCAGTCGCAGACGCGGACGGCCGCCGACGCGCTCCTGCAATCCATCGAGCTCGCGGTGGCGGCGGAGGAGTTAGGGGCCGACGGCGCCTATTTCCGCGTGCACCATTTCGCGCGCCAGCTCGGCTCGCCGTTCCCGCTGCTCGCCGCCTGCGGCGCGCGCACCAGGAAGATCGAGCTCGGCACCGCCGTCATCGACATGCGCTACGAGAACCCGCTCTACATGGCGGAGGATGCCGGCGCGGCGGACCTGATCGCCGGCGGGCGGCTGCAGCTCGGCATCTCGCGCGGCTCGCCCGAGCAGGTGATCGACGGCTGGCGCTACTTCGGCTACGTGCCGGCCGAGGGCAAGACCGACGCCGACATGGCGCGCACCAATGCCGAGATTTTTCTCGAAGTGCTCAAGGGCGAGGGCTTCGCGCGGCCGAACCCGCGGCCGATGTTCCCGAACCCGTCCGGGCTGTTGCGGCTGGAGCCGCATTCGCCGGGCCTGCGCGAGCGCATCTGGTGGGGCGCCGGCACCAACGCCACCGCCGAGTGGGCGGCGAAGCTCGGCATGAATTTGCAGTCGTCGACGCTGAAGATCGACGAGAGCGGCAAGCCGTTCCACGTGCAGCAGGCGGAGCAGATCCGGCTGTACAAGGAGGCGTGGCAGGCGGCGGGGCACGCGCGCACGCCGCGCGTGTCGGTGTCGCGCTCGATCTTCGCGCTGGTCAGCGAGCAGGACCGGATGTATTTCGGCCACGACGAGAGCGAGGACCAGGTCGGCATGCTGTCGCCGACCGAGCGCGCCATCTTCGGCAAGAGCTACGCGGCCGAGCCGGACAAGCTGATCGAGGCGCTGAAAGGTGACGAGGCGATCGCGGAGGCGGACACGATCTTATTGACCGTGCCGAACCAGCTCGGCGTCGATTACAACGCCCACGTCATCGAGGCGATCCTGAAGCACGTCGCGCCGGGGCTGGGTTGGCGGTGACTCTTCTTACCCTCCCCCTTGTGGGGAGGGTCGCTCACCGAACGCAGTGAGGTGAGCGGGGTGGGGGTCATGGCCTCGATTGCAATCACCCCCACCCCGGGGGGGGGGGGGGGGCGGGGCGAGCGC
>JBKBRE010000007.1:7313-181651 GCA_046292265.1 Pseudolabrys sp.
GCCCCCCGGGCGCGCGGGGGGGGGGTGGGGGCCGACTCTCCCACCCCCCCCCTGGGGGGGGTGGCCCCCCCCCCCACCCCTGCGCGGGGCGCGGGGTGGGGGTCATGGCATCGATTGCAATCACCCCCACCCCGGCTCGCTTCGCTCGCCGACCCTCCCCGCAGGGGGGAGGGTGAAGAAAGCGCGGGGAGAGGTGAAGAGCGCCCGGGCCGCTCAGCCTCAGCTATTCCTTTCCCAGTCCATCAGCACGCGCTGGTCGATGTCGGCGACCTTGCCGACGCCGGTGAGCGCCATGGTGACGGAGAGCTCCTTCTGCAATATGTCGATCGCCTTGGCGACGCCGGCCTCACCCGCCGCGCCCAGGCCGTAGACATAGGCGCGGCCGACCAGGCAGGCGCGCGCGCCGAGCGCCAGCGCGCGCAAGAGGTCGGCGCCGGTGCGCACGCCGCCGTCGAACAGCACTTCGAGGTCGGTGCCGACCGCGTCGGCGATGCGCGGCAGCATCGAGATCGACGACGGCGCGCCGTCGAGCTGGCGGCCGCCGTGGTTCGACACCACGATGGCGTCGGCGCCCAGCTTGACCGCGGTGCGCGCGTCGTCGGTGTCGAGGATGCCCTTGATGATCAGCTTGCCGGGCCAGAACTCCTTGATCCACTCGACGTCCTTCCAGGAGAGCGCCGGGTCGAACTGGTCCTGCGTCCACTTGGCGAGCGAGTTGACGCCCTCCATGCCCGGCACGAAGCCGGAGATGTTGCCGAAGGTCTTCGACTTGCCCATCAGCGCGCTCCACGCCCAGCGCGGCTTGGTCGCGATGTCGATGACGTTCTTGATGCGGAATTCCGGCGGCACGGTCATGCCGTTGCGCACGTCGCGGTGGCGCTGGCCGAGCACCTGCAGATCGACGGTGAGCACCAGCGTATCCACTTGTGCCGCGAGCGCGCGCTCCATCAGCGCCTTGGAGAAGCCGCGGTCCTTGATGACGTAGAGCTGGAACCAGAACGGCTTTTGGGTCGCCTCGGCGACATGCTCGATCGAGCAGATCGACATGGTGGACAGCGTCCACGGGATGCCGGCCGCGTTGGCGGCGCGGGCGGCGAGGATCTCGCCGTCGCCATATTGCATGCCGAGCAGGCCGATCGGCGCCAGGATCATCGGCGCGGCGAGCTTGCGGCCGAGCACCGTGGTGGTGAGGTCGCGCGCGGAGACGTCGACCAGCACCTTCTGCCGCAGCTTGATCGCCTCCAGGTCGGCGCGGTTGGCGCGCAGCGTCTGCTCCGTGTAGGAGCCGCTATCGGCGTATTCGAAGAAGGCCTTGGGCACCTTGCGGCGGGCGAGTGCGCGCAGGTCGTCGATGCAGGCGATGTTTTTCATGCGGATTGGCCCCGGAAACCGTCCCCGTCCGGTTAGCACAGGGGCGGGGGCCTGCGGAATGCCCGCGCGGCGCGGGCCTCGGCCCCGCAGCAAAAGCCTGTGGGTGAGGGGCGGTTAACCCACCTCGGTAATGATCGCTCATAATTTTTGAAGTAATTTCACTGCCTTGGCCGTATTATAAGGCCCTGCGGACAGGCCAGAGCCGTCCGCCAAAAGCAGCCAAATGACTGGTCTTCTAACGGGGCTAGGCCCGCAAACGGGCATCTGAGGGGTTTCATGGTTCGTCGTTATTTCGGCACCGACGGCATTCGCGGCCGGGCCAATCGCGTCATCACGCCGGAACTGGCCCTCAAGGTCGGCCAGGCGGCCGGGCTCATCTTCAAGAACGGCGAGCACCGCCACCGCGTGCTGATCGGCAAGGACACGCGCCTGTCCGGCTACATGATCGAGAACGCGCTGGTCGCCGGCTTCACCTCGGTCGGCATGGACGTGCTGCTGACCGGCCCGATCCCGACGCCGGCCGTCGGGGCACTGGCGCGCTCGATGCGCGCCGACCTCGGCGTGATGATCTCGGCCTCGCACAACCCGTTCGACGACAACGGCATCAAGCTGTTCGGCCCGGACGGCTTCAAGCTCTCCGACGCGGTCGAGAAGCAGATCGAGGCGCTGATCGACTCCGATCTCGGCAAGCAGCTTGCCGAGGCCAACGACCTCGGCCGCGCCCGCCGCATCGACGGCGTGCAGGACCGCTACATCGAATTCGCCAAGCTGACGCTGCCGCGCCACCTCTCGCTCGAGGGCCTGCGCGTGGCGGTCGATTGCGCCAACGGCGCCGCCTACAAGGTCGCGCCCGGCGCGCTGTGGGAGATGGGCGCCGACGTGATCGCGATCGGCGTCGAGCCGGACGGCTTCAACATCAACAAGGACTGCGGCTCGACCGACCTGCGCGCGCTCTGCGCCAAGGTGCGCGAGGTGCGCGCCGACATCGGCATCGCGCTCGACGGCGACGCCGACCGCGTGATGATCGTCGACGAGCGCGGCCACATCGTCGACGGCGACCAGCTGCTCGCCGTCATCGCCGAGAGCTTCAAGGAGGACGGGCGCCTCGCCAAGCCGGGCGTCGTCTGCACGGTGATGTCCAACCTCGGGCTGGAGCGGCATCTCGCCGCGCAGGGCATCGACCTGGTGCGCACGCCGGTCGGCGACCGCTACGTGCTCGAGCGCATGCGCGCCGACGGCTACAATGTCGGCGGCGAGCAATCCGGCCACATCATCCTGTCGGACTACACGACGACCGGCGACGGCCTGGTCGCCGCGTTGCAGGTGCTGGCGGTGGTGCAGAAGAGCGGCAAGCCGGTGTCGGAGGTGTGCCACCGCTTCGAGCCGCTGCCGCAGATCCTCAAGAACGTGCGCTTCAAGGCCGGCAAGCCGCTGGAGAACGCGGGCGTGAAGACGGCCATCGCCTCGGCCGAGCAGAAGCTCGGCAAGGGCGGGCGCCTGCTGGTGCGCCCCTCCGGCACCGAGCCGGTGATCCGCGTGATGGGCGAGGGCGACGACAAGGCGGTGGTCGAAGCGGCGGTGGACGACGTGATCGCGGCGCTGACGCAAGCGGCGGCGTAGGAGGGGGTCGCCGTCGAAATTCTCCGACGCTGCTACATACTCCGCTTATTCCCGCGAAAGCGGGAATCCAGGGTCATATTGAGCGCCGGCATTCTTGTGCTGGCCAGGCTTTCTCATCAGGAAGTCACGCCCAGATCATATCGCGCTTGCCATTGTGCAATCGCTTCATTGAGCAAATGCACGATGGCTCGTGCTGCATTCCCGGGCGGAATGAAGTATTTACATTTCCAGGGAGCATGGCCAAGCCCTGGACATTCTTCATCCCAAGCGATTTGCTTATCGTCGTGCATAACGACAGGAACAATCGGTAGGTTGGGTGCCAGTCGCTCAACCTCAAAACGCACAATCTGTTGCAGCCGCCAATGCGGCAATATTGGCTTCTCCATCTTCCCCTCCCTCGTTACGGGTCATCGTGCGAAGCCATAGTTTAACGATACGTTAGCAAGTGGCCGTAGCCCCTAGGGACCGAAGCGAAATTTGGGGCTGTGTTGGGTGCGAGAAGCCCGGATAGCGCAGTGCTTCATTCGGGCTACGCTTGTTTAGATTACGAAGGCCGAAAAGCTCCACGGTATTCGATTGGAGATGGATATGGCGGAATTTAGAGATGATTTTGGACGGACCGTACATTGTAGGACGATAGGCATGCAGAAAGAGTACACTGGTACTCTGCTGATAACCGACAAAGAAATCACCGCAGACCTGTTCGCCTATGAGGCACGCTATATTGAAATCGACGACGACCAACCAGTTCATCTACAAACACAACACCTGAACGTTGTGTCGCTGCACTCGAACTTGCCGGCTTCAACAGGCACGGCATTTAGAGCATCCGACGATCTGCGCCTTCGAGGCCTATATCACACGAAGATATCATCGTACGTCGCCGTTGTTGGGCCCAGCCCATGGCTCTCTACGGACGAATTGAAGACTGCAAGCTTTCGTCTGCCGGAAGCGGAATTCATTTTGCGACATTTGGAAAAAGTAGAACGGGTATTGCAAGAAGAACTAGGGAGCGGCGCGGACACCGAATTGTTTTCGGTGACTGTGGCCTCGATGACAATCAAATGTCACTACGGCATGTCTTATCAGAGACTCAAGCCAATACCAGATAGGCTTACAATATGGATCACCATTGACTTTGATGTTCCACACACACTCCGCAGCTATTTGCCAGACGTGATCGCTGTTGAGCAACTGTTCGCACTATCAGCCGGATTTCCACTGACGCCGGCTGAGTTAGTTATATCGCGACACACAACTGACGATATGCGCGCATTAATGGATCAAGGGCAGTATTCCGCGGGTCATCACGATATCCACTATTTGTGGCCGGAGATCAAAGCTGACAGAGACAGGGCGTGGATTGGATCATCGTTCATTGCGGCGACCGATGATGTTGAACTGGACGGTTTGAAGTCATGTTTGGCGGCGTGGATGGAGAGGCGTCAGGCGTGGAAGAAGGCGAATGGATTAATGAGTACGACTCTCATGCTCCAAACCGAGATTAGCCCGAACAGATTTTTGAATGCATGTCGGTGGTTCGAAGAGATTCCAATCGTGGGCACGGAACAAGCCATTTCGACTGCGGATATTGAGGCTATCTCTAACGTAGCTTCTAGTAGAGCGGCGGAGTTGGGTTACGCAAGACTATGCGACCGTATCAGAGGCGCCTTGAAAAGGATTGCAATGGAGAGTCAAAGAAGTCGGTTTGAGCGTCTCTTGAAGAGCGTTCGTGTTAGGTTCGGCGTGGGCACATTTGAGGATGAAGTTGTCGATGATCTATTGCGCGCCATGGCTTTGCGCGGAAAGGCGGCGCATGGCCATATCGGTGCTGAGAACAAACATGAGCACTTGCTATTTGTTCGATCATTGTTCGCGCTAGAAGCGTTCTGCTTCTTCTTGACGGTAAGAGACCTGCTAATGAGCGCAGAGGGGACTAAGCGAGCACTCGGCAATCCATTAGTTGAAAACTATCGACACTGTCCAACTGTGTCAGTAAGCGCTGACTGAACATCGTAAATATAAATAAGTAGCCCGGATGGACGACGCGGAATCTGGGCTGCATATTAATTAGGATTGAGCACCCGGCTTCCAATTTGGGGTTTTGACCGATATTTTTTCGACCTGCTTAAAGCCGGAAAAGAAGATGTCTTTTGCTTGGATTAGTTTCTTTAGCGTCTCCTCGCTAAGCTCGTAAGATAACAATCTCCCGTTGAATGTGGTCTGGTATTTTCTGCCCTTCAGCGAGTTCTTGATCATGATCAGAGTTTGATCCCCCTCAACGATCATGCCATCAGAGGTAAAGGAGCCTTTGTAGTAGTTCTTGTCTCGCTTCTCTTGGTTCATCGTCGATTCAGGAACGTGAGCGAGGGCGTGTCGAATGAGAGGAAAGTCAGGGAACGAAGAATCGAACAGTTTCTGCGCGGTTCGTAGAGAGTCATGCTCGATCATTCTGCTCAGTGTTGGTATCGTTCCGAAGCCAGCGCGAAAATATTGCATGATGGAGCCAAAGTTATAGATCGACCAGGCGCCATCTCTGGCGGCTATAAGTTTCCATCCGTACTCATCGGGTCTTTTGCGCTCGCAAAAATCGAATAAGTTAAGAGCATGATTGAATTGCAGGACCGCGCTCCACAGTTCTGCAAGATAGGTCATGTGCTCAATTGCGTCCTTCTGCTCCGCGTCAGGCAGGATCAGAAAGTTAAAATATGGGCTCACATCGCCTAAGGTCTGATGTCTCTCAAAGACTGGCATGGGAGGCCCTCACGCGGCCACCACGCTGATGCGCGCGGCGGCGCGCGAGCGCGGCTTCTTGCGAATGACGATTTCGACGTCGTGGTCGAGCGCGTTGAGCAGCGTCATCAACCGCTCCACCGAGAAGCCTTCGAGCTTGTAGTTGCGCAAGGCCGACACCTTTGGCTGCTTGAGGCCGAGCCGCGCCGCCGCGGAAACTTGCGTCAGGCGATCTTCTTCCATGATCGCGTTCAGCGCGTAAGCGAGCCGCAGCTTGGTCTGCCGTTCGTCGGCATCTGCAAACCTCAAGTCCGCGAACACGTTGCCGCTGCCGCGCGTGATCGCGGGCGCTTTGCCTTTGCTAGCGTTCGTTCTTGCCATAGCGGGCTTATATCCCGGAATGGGGATAACCGCAATTCGCGCTGGGTTCCCGCTTTCGATGACCGGTTTGGGAACGGCGTCATTCCGGGCGAGCGCAGCGAGACCCGGCATCCAGTACGCCGTGCCCTATCGATAGGTTGCGGCGTACTGGGTCCCCGCTTTCGCGGGGACGACAGCAAAAACTTTAGCAGCGCTCAGAACCGTACGCTCTTTGTCTGCTCGGCGAGGCGGTCGAGCTTGCCGGCCTTGGCGTCGCGCTCGATCTTCTCGTCGAAGCGCGCGGCATCGAACGCCTCGAACCAGTCGCGGAATTTCGCGAGTTGATCGGGCGGCAGCTTGGCGACGGCTTTTTCCAAGTCTTCGATGGTCATGCGCAAAGTATAATGCCGGACTGCGAAATTGTCAGGCTGGACTCGCAATCCGGACAAGCTCAGGCATTTGTATTGAGGTGGGGTGCGCGGCGCTCTTTCCCTCTCCCCGTTTACGGGAAGAGGGTGCCGAGCGAACGGGAGTGAGCGAGGCGGGTGAGGGGGCATTGCCCTTGCGCCGCGGCCCCTCAGCCGGCTCGCCGTCTTCGCGCTACGCGCTGCGCGCTGCGACGCCCGCGCCACCCTCTCCGCGCAAGGCGGGGAGAAGGAAGCCCACCCGCCCGGGCCAGACCGTCCCGGACGCAACAAAATCCTGGTCAAAAGTCCGGGCGCGGGACAAAAAAACGCTGTAAATTCAATAGTTTAGAACCATTTTAAACTGCGTTTTCCTTTGACTTGGCGCAAGGGAGCCGGTAGCGAAGAGAGGCATTCTGCGGCCCTTGAAGCCGTAGCCGGGATTTAGCCGCTCGATGATCGTCTGTTCCTGCAACGTCCTGTCCGACCACGAGGTGCGCCACGCCGTCTCGACGGCAAGCCCGCGCACGACCGGCCAGGTCTACGGCTGCCTCGGCTGCTCGGCCCAGTGCGGGCGCTGCGCGCGCACCATCCGCAAGATCATGGACGAGGCTTTGTCCGGCGCTTGCCCGACCGGCTGCGCCTGCGCCGCGCACCCGCGCCAGAAATCCTGAGCCTGCGCGCACCTGCGACACTGAACGTTTTTTCCGCTTTTGAATTGTGCTAATCAGCCGGCCTGCGCGCACGCCACGCCGGTGCGTTTTTTCGCGCTCATTTCAGGAGACCGCCATGAAAGGCGACGCCAAGGTCATCGAATATCTCAATAAAGGCCTCCGCAGCGAGCTGACCGCCATCAGCCAGTACTGGCTGCATTACCGGATGCTCGACAACTGGGGCTACAAGGACCTCGCCAAGCAGTGGCGCAAGGAATCGATCGAGGAGATGGAGCACGCCGACAAGTTCGTCGAGCGCATCCTCTTCCTCGAAGGCTTCCCCAACCTGCAGGTGCTCGATCCGCTGCACATCGGGCAGAACGTCAAGGAAGTGCTCGAGTGCGACCTCGCCGCCGAGGTCTCGGCGCGCGCGCTCTACCAGGAAGCGGCGACCCACTGCCAGTCGGTGAAGGATTACGTCTCGCGCGACCTGTTCGAGAAACTGATGGCGGACGAGGAGCACCACATCGACTTCCTCGAGACCCAGCTCGACCTCGTCGACAAGCTCGGCATCCAGCTCTACGCGCAGCACCACATCGGCGAGATGGGCGAAGGCGACTGAGCCTTCCAGGTTCCGTTTGATTCGCCTGCGACGGCCGGGACCTCCCGGCCGTTTGCTTGTGCGCGGACGCGCGCCGGCCGCAAAGGTAAAGCGATTGCTAACGTGCGGTTTGCGCCCTTGGCGCAACGTCAAACGTGTCGCCACGAAGCGCGCCGGTTAACAGGCGTGGTTAAAAAACAAGGTTAAGAGCCACTTAAGGATTTGCTGCCATCGTCACCGCACGCGTCCGCCGACAGGGGAACGAGCGGCGGAATTTGCAAGGGACGATGGCATGGTTGCGCGTCTGACGATCTCGACAATGGCGGCGCTCGCGTCGTTCGGCGCCGCGGCGCTGGCGGCCGACTACCCGCAGCCGCTGCCGCCGCCGGTCATCTATCATCCGCCGGAGGAATTCGCTTCCGGCTGGTACCTGCGCGGCGACATCGGTTTCAGCAACCAACAGGTCGGCAGCCTCTGGAACGATAGTTACAACAACTACAGCTCGGTGGAGAGCATCGACAAGGGCTTCGACGCCGCGCCGTTCTTCGGACTCGGCATCGGTTACTACGTCAACGATTGGCTGCGCGTCGATGTCACCGGCGAATACCGGGGCCGGGCCAATTTCCACGGCCTCGACATCGGCATCGTCGGCAGCGACCGCTACCCGGATCGCTACACCGGCAGCAAATACGAATGGACCTTCCTGCTCAACGGCTATGTCGATCTCGGAACCTGGTCCGGCTTCACGCCGTTCGTCGGCGCCGGCGTCGGCGTCAGCCGCAACACGATTACCAATTTCGGCGACACCGGCGAGCGCACCGGCGCGGAATGGTACGGTGACGACGGCACCAAATGGAGCTTCGCCTGGGCGCTCTATGCCGGCGTCGGCTACAAGGTCACCAAGAATCTCACCATCGAGCTGGCCTACCGCTATATCGACCTCGGCAGTGCGACGACCGGAACGATGCACTCGTACGACGCGCTGCCGGACGCGTCGCCGTTCGAATTCAGGAACCTGACGTCGCACGATCTCAAGCTCGGCATCCGTTACAACTTCGATGCCTTCGAGGTGGCGCCGCGGGTGCAGTATTACGCGCCGCCGCCGGTCTACACCGCGCCACCGGTCTATACGGCGCCGCCGGTTTACCAGCCGCCAGTCTACCAGCCCCCGCTGCGCAGCCGCGGCTGAGCCGCGCGCGGCGTTAACGAGCGTGGTGAAAATTCTTGGTTAATCGCCTCTTTACCTCTCTCAGGCAAGGTCGGGCGAGGGTGACGTGAAGGCGACGTGAAGGGGTTACCGGTCATGAGTTGGGCGCGGTGCGGCTTGATCCTCGGTGCGTTGGCGGCGCAGGTGCTGCCCGTGGCCGCGGCCGACATGCCGCGCGATGAGCTGCCGCCGCCGGTCTACCGTCCGGAGCCGAAGCCGATCGTGAGCTGGCTCTCGGGCTGGTATCTGCGCGGCGACGTCGGCTACGCCTGGGGCACGATGGGCGGCGCCGATTCGAGCGCCGGCATCGATCCGACCGACAACAAGCTCGGCGGCAGCTTCGTTGGCGGCGTCGGCGCCGGCATCAAGACCGAGTGGCTGCGCACCGACGTCACGCTCGATTACACCGCGCCGCTGAAATACCAAGGCACCATCGTCGGCGACGGCGATACGACGGCGAAGGTCAGCGCCATCACCGCGCTGTTCAACGGCTATCTCGATCTCGGCACCTGGTACCGCGCGACGCCTTACATCGGCGCCGGCGCCGGCGCCGCCCGCGTCAACGTCAGCGACTTCGTGCGCGGCGTGCCCGCCTTCACCGGCGATAGCTCGCACGCGCAATGGAAATTCGCCTGGGCCGTGATGGGCGGGGTCGGCTACCGGATCGCGCCCAACATGCTGGTCGATCTCGGCTACCGCTACGTCAATTTCGGCGACGTGACGACCGCCAGCGACGCGCTCGGCTCGCTGACGCTGAAGAACATCGCCGCGCACGAGGTGCGCGTGGGCCTGCGTTGGAGCTTCGATGACCTGCCGTACACCCGCTGACGCGCATTTCGGCGCGCGCGCGCTGCGGCACGGCGCCGCCGCCGCCTTTGCGCTGCTCGCGGCGACCCTGTGGTCGAGTCGCGCCGCGGCCGCCGACATGCCGGATATCCTGCGCGGGCCGGTTTATACCGAAGAGCCCACTCGCTACCTGCCGTGGGAAGGCATCGTGATGGGCGCGCAGGTCGGCTACAGCAACCTGTCCGCCGACTTCTCGGGCGCCGACTCGACCACGACGCTGGGGCAGCCGACGACGAACAGCGTGTCGTACGGCGGCTTCATCGGCTACAATGTGCAATGGGATCATCTCGTCGTTGGCATCGACGGCGCCTATAACCGGCCGTCGTCGCTGGAGACGAGCTCGACCAGCGGCGCATCGTCGGCGACGCTGAAGCTGCTCGACTACGCGACGCTGCGCGCGCGCGGGTTATGCCTTCGGCCAGTTCCTGCCTTACGGCTTCCTCGGAGCCGCGGCCGGGCGGTTCAACTACAGCGTCGTGTCGCCCGGCACCAGCACCTCGCGCGACAACGCCTATGCCGCGGGCTTCGTCGCCGGCCTCGGCCTCGACGTGGCGATCACCCCCAACATCTTCCTGCGCGCTGAATATGAATACATCGCGTTTTCGCAGCTTGGCTATGTCGAGAACACGGTGTTCGGCGGGCTGCGCTCGAGCCTCAACACCGGCCGGGTCGGCATCGGCGTGCGCTTCTAGGCGCTGGCGACCCTCGCATCATCCCATTTACCTAATACACGGCCATTGACCGCGGCCGCCGGGTCGCCTATCTCCGCCAGTGGGACACCCCTCCCCAACGAGGGGCACCTATCTGGAAGGATAGACACATGACGGCGATGAAGCCCGGCGTGCGGCCGGTCACCCCGCACTTTTCATCCGGCCCCTGCGCCAAGCGCCCCGGCTGGAGCCTCCAAACCCTCACCGACGCAGCTTTAGGACGCTCGCACCGCGCCAAGATCGGCAAGGCGAAGCTCAAGCGCGCCATCGACCTCACGCGCGAAGTGCTGCAGGTGCCGGCGGATTACCGCATCGGCATAGTGCCGGCCTCCGATACCGGCGCGGTCGAGATGGCGATGTGGTCGATGCTGGGCGCCAGGCCTGTGACCATGCTCACCTGGGAATCCTTCGGCGAGGGCTGGGTCACCGACGTCGAGAAGCAATTGAAGCTGAAGGACGTCACGGTGCTGCGCGCGCCTTACGGCGCGCTGCCCGACCTCGCCACGGTCGATTTCAATTCCGACGTGGTGTTCACCTGGAACGGCACCACCTCCGGCGTGCGCGTGCCGAACGGCGACTGGATCGCCGCGGGCCGCACGGGCCTCACCATCTGCGACGCCACCTCGGCGGCTTTCGCGCAAAGGCTCGACTTCGCCAAGCTCGATGTCGTCACCTTCTCCTGGCAGAAGGCGCTGGGCGGGGAAGGCGCGCATGGCATGCTCATCCTGTCGCCGCGGGCGGTCGAACGGCTGGAAACCTACAAGCCGGCCTGGCCGCTGCCCAAGCTCTTCCGCATGACCAAGGGCGGCAAGCTCAACGAAGGCATCTTCGTCGGCGAGACCATCAACACGCCGTCGATGCTCTGCGTCGAGGACTGGCTCGACACGCTCACCTGGGCGCAGTCGATCGGCGGCCTCGACGCGCTGGTCGCGCGCGCCGACGCCAACACCAAGGTGCTGGCCGACTGGGTGGCGCGCACGCCGTGGGTCGATTTCCTCGCAGTGCGGCCGGAGACCCGCTCCAACACGTCGGTGTGCCTGAAAGTGGTCGATCCGGCGGTGACGTCGCTGTCGGACGAGGCGCAGACCGCCTTTGCCAAGCAGATCGCCAGCCTGCTGGAGAAGGAAAATGCCGGCCTCGATCTCGGCCACTACCGCGATGCGCCGGCCGGCCTGCGCATCTGGTGCGGCGCGACGGTGGAGACCGCCGACGTCGAGGCGCTGACGCCCTGGCTCGACTGGGCCTTCGCCGAAGCCAAGGCCGCGCTCGCCAAGGCGGCCTGACCGATTGCTGTCATGCCCGCGAAAGCGGGCATCCAGTAATCACCGGCGTTTCGGCTCTCTCCCGACCGTTCGTGGTTACTGGATCGCCCGCCTTCGCGGACGATGACGGCGGAACCTGTTGAACCGATAACGGATCACATCCATGCCCAAAGTTCTCATCTCCGACGCCCTGTCTCCCGCCGCCATCCAGATATTCAAGGATCGCGGCATCGAGGTCGATTTCCAGCCTGCGCTCGGCAAGGACAAGGAAAAGCTCGCCGCCATCATCGGCGACTATGACGGCCTCGCCATCCGCTCGGCCACCAAGGTGTCGCCGAAGATCCTGGAATGGGCGAAGAACCTGAAGGTGATCGGGCGCGCCGGTATCGGCGTGGACAACGTCGACATCCCGGCGGCGACGGCGAAGGGCATCATCGTGATGAACACGCCGTTCGGCAATTCGATCACCACCGCCGAGCACGCCATCACGCTGATGCTGGCGCTCGCGCGCCAGATCCCGGAAGCCGACCGCT
Source organism: Pseudolabrys sp. (assembly GCA_046292265.1). Taxonomy (GTDB): domain Bacteria; phylum Pseudomonadota; class Alphaproteobacteria; order Rhizobiales; family Xanthobacteraceae; genus Pseudolabrys. Next base: position 19,614 of record JBKBRE010000007.1, read on the forward strand.
CCACGCAGGCCGGCAAGTGGGAGAAGAACAAGTTCATGGGCGTCGAGATCACCGGCAAGACGCTCGGCGTCATCGGCTGCGGCAACATCGGCGCCATCGTCGCGGAGCGCGCGCTCGGCCTGAAGATGAAGGTAGTCGCCTACGATCCGTTCCTGTCGCCGGAGCGCGCGGTCGCGCTCGGCGTGGAGAAGGTCGAGCTGGACGAACTGCTCAAGCGCGCGGACTTTATCACGCTGCACACGCCGCTCACCGACAAGACGCGCAACATCATCGACGCCAAGGCGATCGAGAAGATGAAGAGGGGCGTGCGCATCATCAACTGCGCGCGCGGGGGGCTGGTGGACGAGGTCGCGCTGCGCGCCGCGCTCGACGCCGGCAAGGTGGCGGGCGCCGCCTTCGACGTGTTTGTGACCGAGCCGGCGACCGAGAACGTGCTGTTCGGCCATCCCAACGTCGTGTGCACGCCGCACCTCGGCGCCTCCACCATGGAGGCGCAGGAGAACGTCGCGCTGCAGGTGGCCGAGCAGATGTCGGACTACCTGCTGCGCGGCGCGATCACCAACGCGGTTAACTTCCCTTCGATCAGCGCGGAGGAAGCGCCCAAGCTCAAGCCCTTCATCGCGCTCGCCGAGAAGCTCGGCTCCTTCGCCGGCCAGCTCACCGAGACCGGCATCTCGAAGGTGCAGATCGCCTACGAGGGCGCGGTAGCGCAGATGAACACGCGCGCGCTCACTTCGGCCGCGCTCGCAGGGCTCCTGCGACCGATGCTGGGCGACGTCAACGTCGTCTCGGCGTCGGTCATCGCCAAGGAGCGTGCGATGGTGGTGGAGGAGGTCACCCGCGAGATGGCGGGCGACTACGAGAGCCTGATCACCGTCACGCTGGTGACGGAGAAGCAGACGCGCTGGGTGTCCGGCACGGTGTTCGCCGATGGCCGCCCGCGTATCGTCAACATCAAGGGCATCCGCATGGACGCGGAATTCGGCCCCTCGATGATCTACATCACCAATCTCGACAAGCCGGGCTTCATCGGCAAGTTCTCAGGGACCTTGGGCGAGGCGAATATCAACATCGCCACCTTTCACGTCGGGCGCGAGGCGCCGGGCGGCAACGCCATAGCGCTGATCGAGATCGACGGCGAATTGCCGGAGGCGGTGCTGGAAAAGGTGCGCGCGCTGCCGCAGGTACAGTCGGCAAAGCCGCTGCATTTTTGACAGGAGCGAGGCCTGAATAAGCCCTATCTTGCTGAAAAATAATAGGAACTGATCGCGAGAGGGGGTGCTGAAAAGCGCCCCCTTTGCCTTGCCTCTGGGGCCTCGTTCCTTTATCCCGGGGCGGACCTGGCCGGCGGCACCCGGCTTGACGTGTCCGGGCGCAGCGCAGGGTTATTTCTGATGGCGAATGTGGTGGTTGTCGGCTCGCAGTGGGGCGACGAAGGCAAGGGCAAGATCGTCGACTGGCTGTCCGAGCAGGCCGATATCGTCGTGCGCTTCCAGGGCGGGCATAATGCCGGCCACACCCTCGTCATCGACGGCACAACCTACAAGCTGTCGCTCCTGCCGTCCGGCGCGGTGCGGGAGGGCAAGCTGTCGATCATCGGCAACGGCGTGGTCATCGACCCACAAGCGCTGCTCACCGAGATCGCGCAGGTCGAGAAGCAGGGCGTCAAGGTGACGCCGGAAAGCCTGCGCATCGCCGAGAACGCCGTGCTCATCCTGCCGCTGCACCGCGAGCTGGAGGCGATCCGCGAGAGTTCGTCGGCGCGCATCGGCACCACCAAGCGCGGCATCGGCCCGGCCTACGAGGACAAGGTCGGCCGCAGAGCCATCCGCTTCATGGACCTCGCCGACCTGCCGGCGCTGATGCCCAAGATCGAGCGCCTGCTCGCGCATCACAACGCGCTGCGCCGCGGCAACGGCCTGGAAGAGATCGCTGCGCAGACGGTCTACGATCATCTCGCTGCCATCGCGCCCAAGGTGCTGCCCTACATGGATTCGGTGTGGTCGCTGCTCGACGCCAAGCGGCGCGAGGGCAAACGCATTTTGTTCGAGGGCGCGCAGGGCGCGCTGCTCGACATCGACCACGGCACCTACCCCTATGTCACCTCGTCCAACACGGTCGCCTCGCAGGCGGCCACCGGCTCGGGGCTCGGGCCGAACGCCATCGACTACGTGCTCGGCATTACCAAGGCCTACACCACGCGGGTGGGCGAGGGGCCGTTCCCGACCGACCAGATGCACAATGAGATCGGCAAGATGCTGGGCGAGCGCGGCCGCGAATTCGGCACCGTGACCGGGCGCGCGCGCCGCTGCGGCTGGTTCGACGCGGTGCTGGTGCGGCAGACCGTGCGCACGTCGGGCATCGACGGCATCGCGCTCACCAAGCTCGACATCCTCGACGGCTTCGACGAGATCAAGGTCTGCGTCGGCTATCGCCTGGACGGCCGCGAGATGGACTATCTGCCGGCAGGCGAGCAGGCGCAGGCGCAGGTCGAGCCGATCTACGAGACCATAGTTGGCTGGAAGGAGCCGACGGCGCGGGCGCGCTCCTGGGCGCAATTGCCGGCGCAGGCCATCAAGTACGTGCGGCGCGTCGAAGAACTGATCGGGTGCCCCGTAGCTTTGCTCTCCACCAGCCCGGAGCGCGAAGACACCATTCTGATGAAAAACCCGTTCGAGACATGATGTTCGCTAGAATGCACGGCGACCGAAGGCGGCGCCCGAAAGGCCAGAAAGCGGTTTCACAAGGGCGATTGCTGAAGCAAGATGACGCGTAATGGCTGACTACATCCCCCTGATCTCCCGCGCCGTCGGCGGGCTCGAGCACAACACGGGCGAGAACCGCCGCGTGCTGTACGAGCGCGCGCGGGTGGCGCTGGTCAATCAGTTGCGCAGTCTGGAGCCCCCGCTGGAGGAAGCGGACATCACGCGCGAACGGCTGGCCCTGGAAGACGCGATCCGCCGTGTCGAGGCGGAGGCGGCTCAGGCCGAGGAGGCCCCTGCCGAAGAGGCCCCCGCCGAAGCGCCGCCCGCCGACGATCATCCCAGGCTGCGCGAGCAGGGGCTGCGCGATTTCCGCGAAACCATGGCCGAGGCCGAGGGTCTGGGCGAGGCCTCCTCCACCGCGACCCGCTCGGCGCGCGAAGCCTACGAGCGGATGCCGGGCGAGCCGGCGCCCCACGCGGCGGAGCCGCTCGAGCCGGCGCCGCATTATTTCGAGCCGCCGGCGGAAGAGTCCGCCGCGCCCGGCGAACCCGAGGCGGAGCGCGCCGAGGCGCCGCCGTTCGAACCGCCGCCGCCGGAGCAGCACCCGGAACCGCTGGAAGAAGACGAGTACGCGCGTCCGCCGCGCGACTGGAGCCGGATCGTCAAGGTCGGGGTGCTGCTGCTGGTGGTGCTCGGCCTCGCCGCCGTCGGCTACTGGCAGCGCGGCACTATATCGTCGATGGTCGCCGGCCTGCGCAGCAGCCCGCCGGCGGTCGAGAAGCCGACGGCGCGCCCGGCGCCGCCCGCCGGCCAGCCGAAAATCGCCGACCGAATCGGCCCGTCGAGCGACACCGCGGCGCCCTCCACCGCGCCGGCCGCGGCCGTCGCGCAGAAAGTGGTGCTCTACGACGAGGACACCAGCGATCCGCAAGGCAAGCGCTATGTCGGCTCGGCGATCTGGCGCACCGAGACGGTGTCGCCAGGGCCGGGGCTCGCGCCCGAGCTCGCCGTGCGCGCCGACGTCGAGATTCCTGAGCGACGCCTGCGCATGACCTGGTCGCTCCGCCGCAACACCGACAAAGCGCTGCCGGCGAGCCACACGATCGAGATCCTGTTCTCGGTGCCGGCCGACTTCGCCGAGGGCGGCATCAACAACGTGCCTGGCGTGCTGATGAAGCAGAACGAGCAGGCGCGCGGCGTGCCGCTCGCCGGCCTCGCGGTGAAGGTGACCACCGGCTATTTCCTGATTGGCCTGTCGGCGGTCGAGATCGACGTTCAGCGCAACAGCCAGCTCCTGAAGGAGCGCGACTGGTTCGACATCCCGATCGTCTACACCTCCGGCAAGCGCGCCATCCTCGCGGTTGAGAAGGGTACGCCCGGCGCGCGCGCCTTCGAGGAAGCGTTCCGGGCCTGGGGGCAGTAGCGGCGGCTTTCTGCCGCGCGCCGCGCCGACGATCGAAGCCAAAACGTGCGCAAACGAGCCGGTATCGAGCCTTGGTATGGGCCAGGGAACTATTTGGTTAACGAGGCACTAACGTTGGATTGCACCCTTTTAGAGTAGCGATTTACCACTACTTCATAGAGGTTGTGCATGCTCGCCCGTAACCGCGCGGCGAAGACCGTCGGCATCGACATTCGTAATTCGCTTATTGGCATGCCTCAGTCCGTACTGGCCAACGAGTTCGTGCAGGAAATCGAGACGTCCTTGCGCGGCGCCTCCGAGGAGAAGCGTCAGGACGTCCTGCGCCGGGTCACCGAGCTTTTCCTCGGGCGCATGTCCACCTATAGCGAAGCCGACGCACGCGTCTTCGACGACGTGCTCCAGCAGCTCATCACGCATGTCGAAACGTGCGCCTTGGCGGAGCTTAGCGCGCGGCTTGCGCAGGCCGAGCGCGCGCCGCCGCAGGTGATGCGCGATCTCGCGCGCAGCGACTCGATCGAGGTGGCGGGCCCCGTGCTCGCCGGTGCAGCCGGCCTCGACGACGTCGACCTGATCGACATTGCCAGCACCAAGAGCCAGGCGCACCTCGTTCACATCGCGCAACGGCGCGAGATCAGCGAAGCGGTCACCGACGTGCTGGTCGACCGCGGCGACGCCGATGTCGCCAGCACGGTCGCCGGCAATATGGGTGCGCGGCTCTCCGACATGAGCATGGCCAAGCTCGTTTTGCGCGCCGACGGCGACGCGCGGCTGACCGGTGCGATGGCGCAGCGGCGCGACATTCCGGCCGCGCTGTTCAACGACCTTGTGACGCAGGCGACCGACGCGGTGCGCGCGCGTTTGCTCACGCTCGCTTCGCCCGAGAACCGCGGCATGATCCAGGACGTGCTCGACCGGATCGCCGCGCAGGCCGGCAAGAAGAAAGGCCTGTCTCCGATCGAGAGCGAAGCGCGGCGCATGGCGGCATTGTTCAGCCAGGATCACGACATGACGCGCTCGCAACTCGTCCGCTTCGCGACCGGCAGGCAGGTCACCGAGATGGTCGCCGCGCTGTCGGCGCTGAGCGGGCTGAATGTGAGCTGCGTGCAGCGCCTGTTCCAGTCGGCGAGCTGCTTCGGCCTGCTCGCGCTCACCCGCGCCATCATGGTCGAGTGGAATACGGCCTGGGCGGTGCTGACCGCTGCGCCATTCGGGTTCGACGTGGACGACTCGCCGTTCTCCGATTTGCGCACGCAGTACGAGGCGCTATCGCCGGCTTCGGCGCGCCGGCTCATGGGCTACTGGCAGTCGCGCCAGATCGCCGCCGCCCAATCGGACGCGGCCTGACCGATAGCGATACGGAATACGAAAAGGCCGGGCGCTGCGCCCGGCCTTTGTCATTTGCGTGGATGGTTCGCGACTCAGTGTGCGGCGAGGGCCTCGGCTTCCGCCGGCGGCCTCTCGATGGCGGCGAGACGGTTCTTCACTGCCTTCTGCACCTTCTCGAAGGCGCGCACCTCGATCTGGCGCACGCGCTCGCGGGAAACGCCGAACTCGGCCGCCAGGTCCTCCAGCGTGACCGGGTCGTCGGCGAGGCGGCGCGCCTCGAAGATGCGCCGCTCGCGCTCGTTGAGCACGTCGAGAGCCGAGATCAGCGCCTTGTGGCGGTTGTCGCTCTCCTCGCTTTCGGCGAGGATGCGCTCCTGGCTCGGCGCGTCGTCGACCAGCCAGTCCTGCCACTCGCCCGACTCGCCGTCATCGCGGATCGGCGCGTTGAGCGAGGCGTCGCCGCCGAGGCGGCGGTTCATGTCGACCACGTCCTGCTCGGTGACGCCGAGGCGCTTGGCGATCACCTGCACCTGGTCGGGCCGCAGGTCGCCTTCGTCGAGGGCGGAGATCTTGCTCTTCGCCTTGCGCAGGTTGAAGAACAGCTTCTTCTGGTTCGCGGTGGTGCCCATCTTCACCAGCGACCACGAGCGCAGGATGTACTCCTGGATCGCCGCCTTGATCCACCACATGGCGTAGGTGGCGAGGCGGAAACCCTTCTCCGGCTCGAAGCGCTTGACCGCCTGCATCAGGCCGACATTGCCTTCCGAGATGACCTCGGAGATCGGCAGGCCGTAGCCGCGATAGCCCATGGCGATCTTGGCGACCAGGCGCAGATGGCTGGTAACGAGCTTATGCGCGGCTTCGGTATCGCCGTGCTCACGCCAGCTGCGCGCCAGCATGTATTCCTGCTGCGGTTCCAGCATGGGGAACCGGCGGATTTCTTCGAGATAATGCGATAGGCCGGATTCGGCCTTCAGTGCCGGCAATGCGGCGGTACGGGCCATGACAGCGCCCTCCTTCAGTTGCCCCCGTGCGATCGGCAGGCGGTGATTCGCCGCCGCTCCCCGAGCCGACAGCGCGTCCTCTCATTCGCAAGTGCAGCATACAGAAACGAGCCGGCGAAAGATAGGGTTCCGTCGGTCACGTCGGCGTGTGCAACCCGCGGCACCCCACGGGACCCTAATCCCTTGGAATGCTTGAGCTTTCGTCCGCTTCGGGAGAAGCAGCCCGCGCGCCAGCGCATGAGGTAAACATGCGAGGCGGCCCGGCGTTCCGGTTCGGCGCGAGAAGCACACGGTTGGGGATGTTGAAGCGCATATAGGAATCGGCCTAGCCGGATTCAAGCCCGCGCTCAGGCGCCGGGGCGCAGGGCCTCCCGCAGGGCGGCGAGGTCGGCCGGCAGGTCGGAATGGAATTCCATCAGCTCGCCAGTCTCCGGATGCTCGAAGGCGAGCGCCTCGGCGTGCAGCGCCTGGCGGCCGAGCGCGGTCAGCGCCGCCTGCGCCTGCGGCGGCAGCCGCGTCGCCTTGGTCTTGAAGCCGGTGGCGTAGGTTTCGTCGCCCATGATCGGGTGGCCGATATGGGCGAGATGCACGCGGATCTGGTGGGTGCGGCCGGTTTCCAGCGTGCAGGCGAGGAGGCTCGCCACCGGCTTGCCGTCGGCGTCGGTGTAGACCTCGCGCAATTCCCAGTGCGTCACCGCCTCGCGCCCGCCTTCGCGCACCGCGCGCTTCTCGCGCGCATGCGGATGGCGGTCGAGCGGCGCGTCGATGGTGCCGCGCGGCCGGCTGGGGGCGCCCCAGACGAAGGCGAGATAGCCGCGCTCCAGCGGGCCCTCGCGCTTCTTCTCGAACTGCCTGCTCAGGGAGCGATGGGCGCGGTCGTTCTTCGCCACCACCATCAGCCCGGTGGTGTCCTTGTCGAGCCGGTGCACGATACCGGGGCGCTTCACCCCGCCGATGCCGGAGAGGCTGTCGCCGCAATGGGCGATCAGCGCGTTGACCAGCGTGCCCTCGGCGTGGCCGGCGGCGGGGTGGACCACCAAGCCCTTCGGCTTGTCGATGACGATAAGGGAGGCATCCTCGTAGACAATATCGAGAGGGATCGCCTGGCCGGCAGGCTTCGCCGGCTCGGGCTGCGGCAAGGTGACGGCGATGGTGTCGCCGGAATTGACCTGGATGGCCGGATCGCGGACTGTGCGGCCCGCGATCGTCACCTGGCCCGACAGGATCAGCGCCTTCAGGCGCGAGCGCGACAGCGCCGGGATGCGCGCCGCCAGCACGCGGTCGAGCCGCCCGCCGGGCTCGTCGGGGGCGAGGGTGACGATCTCGGTGGCGCTCGTCATGTGCAAGAGGCTTTGAATCGACCGATGTCAGACGAAGACGAAAAACCGCTCGACCCGCAGGCCGCCGCCTTCCTCACCAAGGTGCGCCGGCTGATGATGATCGCGAGCGCCACCACCTTCCTGATCGTGGCCGTGGTGCTCGGGATCATCGGCTACCGTGTTTTTCGCTGGCAGGGAAGCACCGCGCCGGCAGAGGTCGCGGCGAGCCTGCCGGCGGGCGCCAAGGTGCTGGCCACTGCGGTGGGCGACGGCCACGTCGTGCTGACGGTGGACAATGGCGGGATTATTGAGCTGATGAGCTTCGAGCTTTCCACGCTGAAACCGGTCGCCCGCGTGCGGCTCGGGCCCGGCGCCGAGGTCCCGCGGTACTAGGCCCGCGAAGCTTGCATGTGCCGGGGATCAAGGCTATCTCCGGGGCTCTGGCCTAAAGCTCCCTTCGTCTAGCGGCCCAGGACGTCGCCCTCTCACGGCGAAAACAGGGGTTCGAGTCCCCTAGGGAGCGCCAGTGATTTCAGTCACTTAATCGTTGACTGAAAGGGCCGGTTCGGTCCTGTCCAAAAATCATTCAAAGATCGAACATTCTTTTGTTGCAGGCGACAGCGGGCGGATTTCCTCTCTCTCACTCCGCCAGCCTCCGATCAACGATATTCGTCAACTTTGCAGCCCGGAGAAGCGCAGGGCTATCGGTGTGTAGCGGCCGCATCGGCCGCATGCTTCGCTCGATAGGCGCGCAACAGCACGCGGCCATAGTCATTGCCGTTGGGAGTGCGAACCAGGGCGTGGGCGTGACGCCGGTTGTAGCCCGTGTTCGGCAGCGCGACGCCGGGCTGGTGATAGAACTCGACGAAGATCATCGGGCTGTGGATGCGATAGTAAAATGGCGCGATCTCGTTGAACTCGCCGATCCAGCCGAACCAGGTGCGATCGAGATGCGCCGTCACCTCGTCGAAGCGAAGCGGCGCGTGGCTCGCCGGCAGGCGATCAATGTAGAGCCTGAGCAGCGTCAGCAGCCGCACGCGCTGGCTCGCCGACATGTCGGCCGCTTGCAGGCCGGCATAGGGGACGACCAGGTTGTCCTTGAAGCCGGAGGCGTAGCCATCGAACGGCAGTTCGGTGCCGACGATCGCACGGGTGCGTTGCTCGGGCGTCAGCGCCGCCATGAAGGCCCAGCCTTCGGCTTCCTCCTCGCGCAACACGGTCAGACCTTTGTAGACGCCGTCCTCCGCCGTGACCGGCTCGGAACCAAGCAGCATCGGGGACAGCACGATCTGGTCGCCGAGCACGAAGCAATTGACGTTGCAGTGGTGGCCGTCCATCTGCCACCCCCATGGCTCGTCGGCGGAAGGCTCGCCGAAGATGCTGATCCAATAGAAGTATTCGCCGAACTCCTCGGGAATGCCGGTCATCTCGGCGAGCGTCTCATTGAGCCGCATCGCATTGCGCGCCGTCTCGTAGGCACGCTGGCCGAGGCCGGCACGCAGCACGCCATAGGCAAGCTCGCGCTGGCTCTCGCTCAGCTCGGCCATGCACAACCCGTGGCGCATCAGGTTGCGATGGATGTTGCTCCAGGTGCGCCAGACTTCGCCGTCGACGTCGAAGCTGACCGCGTTGTGCTGTGCCTCGCTCAACGATGCGAGAAAGGCATTAGCGGCGGCGACGAGCGGTTGCGTCGAGACGCCGGTCTTTGCAGGCGCGAAAATGTTCGGCTCGACGGTGCCGTCGGCAGTCAGGCCGACGAACGGCTCCCTGAGCGCGACGCGCCAGCCAGCGAATAAATCCTGCAAAGGCTGAGAGACTTTCGATTCGTCGATGCGTGGCGGCGGCGGCCTTGGGCGGGTCAATGGCTTCGGGTCGCTCATCGGGTCATCCTCGCGCGGGAGGAAGCATTGCGCGGACGCGCCGCCGAGGCAATCGCTTCCGTCTGTCGACCGCGTCGCGCCGGCTGGTGCATGCCGACGAAGATGCGGTAGGCTTCTAAAAAAAGACTTTGGGGAGAGGAAGCCGTGAAGCTTGTTCTATTTCAAATGGCGCTAAACGCTGACGTCCGGCCGGGTCTGCTGACCGATCGCGGCGTCGTCGATATTTCCGCTGCGGTGCGAGCGAACTACACCCCTCAATTGGTGATGCAAGGCATCATCGACGATTTCGAAACGCTGCGGCCCAGGTTGGAAAAGCTTGCGCGAGATGAAAAAGCGATCGCGCTCGATCAGGTCCGTCTGAAGCCGCCATTGCCGCGGCCGGGCAAGATCCTCGCCTGCATCGCCAATTACTGGGAGCATGCGCAGCGCGAGGCGCGGCCGCTCAACATGTTCATGAAAAACCCGGATGCCGTGATCGGGCCGGGCGACACCATCATGCTGCCGGAATACACCGTGCCCTGGATGTTCATGCACGAGGCCGAGCTCGCCATCGTGATCAAGGGCCCGGCGAAGATGGTGAAGGCCAGGGACTGGAAGACCGCCGTATTCGGCTACACCTGCATGATCGACGTCTCCGCGCGCGAGCAGGGCCGCCGCACCTGGCCGGCGACACCGCACACGAGTTGGCTTGGCAAGTCATTCGACACATTCGGACCGATCGGGCCCTGCATCGCCACCGCCGACGATATCGCCGACCCGAACGACCTGATCGTCAAGTTCTGGAACGACGGCCAGCTCCGTCACCACTACAATACCGACGACATGGAGCACCGCGCGCCCGCGCTGATCGAGTTCGCCACCACAGTGATGACCATGAAATCGGGCGATCTCATCGCCTGCGGTACCAACCACGAGGGGCTCGGTGCGCTGCAGGACGGCGAAACGGTCGACATCGAAATCCAGAATATCGGTAAGATGACTCTGAGAGTGTGCGACCCGCTGAAGCGCACGTGGGAACGAGGCATCTACATGGGCGCGGACTCGACCAATCCCGAGGCGGTCAAGCGCCATCGGCCGCAGTAGCGCAGGAGCCGAACGCCGATGAAGGCCGACGATCTCGCCCGCATGGACCTGAACCTGCTGTTCGTCTTCGAGGCGGTAATGCAGGAACGCAGCGTCACGCGGGCGGCGCAGCGGCTCAACGTGTCGCAGTCCACCATCAGCCATGCGCTCAACCGGCTGCGCGTGTTCCTAAAGGACGAGTTGTTCATCCGCGGTTCCGGCGAGATGCGTCCGACGCCGCGGGCGGTCGCGCTGTCGACGGCGGTCATTCCGACGCTCATCCACATCCGCGCGGCACTCGCGCCGACCGAGTTCAACCCCGCCAAGGCGGTGCACACCTTCCAGATCGCGATGACCGACTATTTCGCGACGCTGCACCTGGACAGGCTCGTCGACATCGTGCGCACGCGAGCGCCGCAGGTCGACCTGCGCATCAAGCTCAATGTGATGCAGCAGGCCTGGAGCATGCTCGACAAGCTGGAAGCCGACCTGGTCGTCGGCATGATCGAACATCCACCGGACCGCTTCGCCTCGGAACTGCTCTACGAGGACGGCGTCGTCGTCGTGATGGCGCCGAAGAACCCGCTCGGCAAGAAGCCGCTGACGGTCGAGAACTACGCCGCCGCCAAGCACGTCTATATCCCCGTCGACGGCATCATCCCAGTGCACACGGGCCGTATCGACCGCGCGCTGGAGCTGCGCGGGCTGGTGCGGCGGCATGTGCTCACCGTCAGCCAGTTCGGGCTCGCTCCGCCGATCATCTTCGGCACCGACTACATCATGTCGATTCCGCAGCGGGTCGGCGAAATGTGCCGGTCGCGCTACAAGCTCAAAGTGACGAACTGCCCGATCGACCTGCCGCTGCAGCCGACGCGCGTGGTCTGGCATCCGCAGCTCGGCAACGATGCCGCAAACCGCTGGATGATCCGCACCCTGCACGAGGTCACGGGAAATACCGCGCCGGCGCGCGTGCCGAAGGCGAAATAAGGGTCCCGGCCGAGCGACGCGCTGACAATGGTGCGCTTTCATAGTGCTCCTAAGAATACTTCATTTCCGGCGGCCGCCTGAGAGCGGGTAAGATCGTCTCCGCGTTCGGTCCGATCATAAAAATGCCGACGCTCGCCCCGACGGGGGCGAAATCCCGAGGGGGAAACGATGTCCGATGCCGGTCGGAAGCCCAATATGTCGCCCGAAGAATGGAACGCGCGCATCGATCTTGCCGCCGCCTTCCGGCTCTGCGCCCTGAGCGGATGGGACGAGTACCTGTTCGCGCACTTGTCGGCGCGCGTGCCGGGTCATGCCAACCAGTATCTCATGCATCCCGCGGCGATCCTGTTCGAGGAGGTGACGGCTTCGAACCTGCACAAGCTCGACGAGAACTGTAACCACGTCGTGCCGAGCGACGAGATTCCGCACAAGTTCGCGTTTCCGTTCCACAAGGGCATCTACGACGCTTTTCCGCAGGCGCAATGCGTTATCCATCTGCACACCAAGGCGGTCACGGCGGTCGCGATGCAGGAGCAGGGGCTCGTCCCCGGCAACCAGTATGCGATGTGGCTCGGCCCCATCGGTTACCACAACTACGAGGGCCTTCTTTCGACCACGGAAGAGGGCATCCGGCTCGCCAAAAACTTCGGCGACAAGCAGGTCGTGTTGCAGCGTGGCCACGGCTTTGTGCTGTGGGGTCATACTATCCACGAGGCCTACATGCTGGCCTTTCTCATGATTCGCGCCTGCGAGGTGCAGATGATGTCGCTCGCCGGCGGCGTGAAACCTTACGTGCCGCCGCAGAACGTGCTCGACATCACGCCGAAGCAGGCGCGTATCATCACCGACGGCAAGGAGCCGTTCAATACGATGACCTGGCGTGCACTCAAGCGGAAGCTCGATCGCGACGCGCCTGACTACAAGAACTGATCCACTTTTATAGACCGAAATGTCGGCGCTTCGGCGCCGGTCCCTGGTGCATGGAGCTTGAAATGTCAGTCCTGGAGCGCACTCTCGCCGAGAGCACGCTGCCGATCTACCACCGCTCGATCAACTGGGATGCCCTTTACGCGCGCTACCCGGTGCCGGACGTGTTCGAGCGCACGCGCTGGCGCTGGTCGGCCGACCAGATCCGCGCCTTCCAGAACGAGCAGTTCCTCGATCTGATGAAGACGGGCTGGCAGAACGAGTTCTACAAGCGGCGCTGGAAGGCGGTCGGGCTCGAGCCGGGCGACATCAAAAGTATCGACGATATCGTCAAGCTGCCGATGTTCGACTCCTCGGACATCAAGAAGGACCAGGAGGAGAACCCGCCCTTCGGGCTCATCAATGGCGACGTCTACCAGATTATGCAGTCGACACCGTTGAAGCTTCAGACCTCGGGCGGCACCACCGGCAAGCCGCGGCCGACGCTCTACGCGCCACAGGAATGGGAGATGAACGGGCTCACCCACGCCCGCAACCTCTACATCGTCGGCGTACGCCCCGGCGACCGCGTGCAGATCCCGCACACGGCCTCGCTCGGCAATGCCGGCTGGTGCTGCTACAAGGCCTGCCACGACTACCTCGGCGCGCTGCCGATCACGACCGGCACCGGCGCGGTGACCGCCTCGCGCCGGCAGATCGAGATCGCGCAGGAGTGGGGCACCAACGTCTGGTACGTTCGCCCAGAATACGCCACCCAACTCGCCAAGGTCGCCCGCGACGAGCTCAAGTTCGACGTGCGCGATCTCAAGACCAAGTTTCTCGGCTGCGGCCTCGGCCCCGACACCGAGAACACGTTCCGCAACCAGCTCGAGGCGTTGTGGGGCTGCGACGTGTTCGACATGTACGGCACGCACGAGATGGGCATGGGCGCCTTCGAGTGCCGTCACAAGAACGGGCTCCACTTCCACGAGGATTCAACCTTCTTCGAGATCGTCGGCGTCGAGGACAACAAGCCGGTGGCGGACGGCGAGATCGGCAACATGGTCTGCACCATCCTGCACCGCCGCCAGCAGCCGATGATCCGTTTCAATCTGCGCGACCTAACCCGCATCATCTCGACCGACCGCTGCGAATGCGGCAGCAACTTCCGCCGTATGGAGAAGATGCTCGGCCGCAGCGATACCATGGTGCGCATCCGTGGCGTGAGCATCTGGCCGCAGGCCTGCCTGCCGGCGATCAAGAGCGACGCACGGACGACCGGCGAGTGGCTCTGCATCGCGGAACGCAACGTACGCGACGGCGTGGTGCGCGACGAGATGACCGTAAAGGTGGAGGTCCGCAACGACGCGTCGGGCCGGGAAGGCCTCAAGGAACACATCGAGAAGCGTTTGCACTCCGACCTCGGCCTCAAGCTTGCAGTGGAGCTGGTCGAGGAAGACGCGCTGATCGAATGGTCGAACCGCGGCCGCGAAGGCAAGCCGCACCGCATCCTCGACAAGCGCTATGAAAAGAAGTGACCGCCATGCGCTATTTCGATTGCCATTCGCACTTCTCGACGCAGGCCGGCCTGCACCACGCCACGCAGGAGGACTACGAGCAGGCGCAGCGCGTGTTCAAGCGCAAGCGCACCTTCGAGACCGAGGAGCAGATGGCTGAGGGCTTCCGCCAGCGCAACGTCCGCACCATCCTCGACATCTACCGCACCTGGCGGATGACTGACGAAGACCAGATCCGTGCCTCCAACGACTACGCCATCGACTTCGCGCTGAAAAACCCCGACATCGTCTTCGGCAACTGGCTCGCCATCAACCCGACGATGAAGGAGTTCTGGCTGAAGGAGTTCCGCCGCCTCGCCGACAAGAACCCCGGCTTCCTCGGCATCTGCCAGAGCCAGAATTCGCTCGGCCTGCCACCCAGCGATCCCGTCTGGGATCCCTTCTACAAGCTGTCTATCGACGTCGGCGCGCCGGTGCTGCTGATGACCGGCCTGACCGGAATCGGGCAGGGCCTGCCCGGCGGCAAGGGCATCATTCTTGAGGACGGCCATCCGCGCCACGTCGACCGCGTAGCGGCGCGCTTCCCCGAACTGATGATCCTCGCCGGCCGCCCAGCTTGGCCGTGGCAGGACGACATGATCGCCATCCTGCTGCACAAGGCGAACGTCATGTACGAAGTGCATGGCTGGTCGCCGAAGTACTTTACGCCGGCCTTGAAGAAGGAGATCGGCAGCCGCTTGCAGGACCGCATCATGTTCGGCTGGGACTGGCCGACGCTGACGCTCGAGCGGCTCGTCGACGACTGGCGCGGGCTCGGTTATACCGAGGACGTCTACGAGAAGGTCTTCCACCGCAACGCCGAACGGTTTTTCCCGGGTGCGGCGCAGGAGTAAGTCGAGATGGCGTCAGCCGTCGAGATCGCGCAGCGCCTGAGCCAGGCGGCTGCGCTGCAGAAGATGCCCGCGGCGGAATTCGTCGCGCTGTTGTGCGACACGTTCGCCTACGCCGGCCTGTCCGACGCCGACGCCGCGATCGCCGCCGACGTCGCCGGGCACGGCACGCTGCACGGCTCGGACGCGCATGGCGCGGTCCAGATGCCGCTCTACATCGCCGGCCTGCTCGACGGCACTATCAAGAGCAGGCCGAACGTCGCGATCACCGGGCACTTGCCCTGCTGCAAGGTGATCGACGCCGACCATTCGCTCGGGCTGGTGATCGGGCAGAAGGCGATCGATCTCGCCATCGACATGGCCAGGACCTACGGCATGGGCGCGGTCGCGGTGCGCCGCTCAAGCCATAACGGCACCGCCGGCTATTACTCCGAGCGCGCCGCCGGGCACGGGCTGATCGGCATGGCCTTCACCAATGCCATGCCGGCCATCGCGCCGACCGGCTCGACCGAAGCGCTGCTCGGCACGAATCCGATCGGCGCGGCCTTTCCGCTGCCGGGCGCAGATCCTATCGTCATCGACATGGCGACCAGCGTCGTCGCGCGCTCGCGCATCCGCGCGATGCTGGCGCTGGGCAAGCCGTTGCCGGAAGGCTGGGCGATCGACGCCGAGGGAAAGCCGACCACCGATCCGGCGGTGGCGGTGAAGGGCTCGGTGCTGCCGATCGGCGGACCGAAAGGCTATGCGCTGGCGCTCATGGTCGAGCTCCTGTGCAGCGCGCTGTCCGACGCCGAACCGGGCTTCCAGGTCACTTACGAGAACATGGTCAAGCGGCCGAGCAACATCGCCCAGTTCTACATGGCGATGAATCCGGAAGGCTTCGTCGCGCGCGAGCGCTACGAGGCGCGCGCGGCGCACGTCGCGGACGTCATCGTCAAGGCGAAGCCTGTGGCGGGCGCCGAGCCGCCGCGCCTGCCGGGCGCGCGCGGCCATGCCGCCGGCCGCAGAGCTTCAGCCGACGGGCTCGCGATCACAGACAACCTGGCGAACGCGCTGAAGAACGTGGCGCGCCTGATCGAGAGCCGCGTCACATGAAGGCCTACGAGGTGAGGGAAACGACCGGCCTCGACGGTCTGGTGCTCAACCGCGCCCGGCCGGTCGAAGCGCCCGGACCCGGACAGATCGTGGTGCGCATGCGCGCCTGCGCGCTGAACTACCGCGACCAGGGCGCGATCAGGGGCATTTACGGCTACACCAAGTTTCCGGTGATTCCGCTCTCGGACGGCGCCGGAGAGGTGGCCGCGGTCGGCGCCGGGGTTTCTCGCTTCAAGGTGGGCGACCGGGTCGCCTCCACCTTCTTCCAGACCTGGCCTGGCGGCCGCATGCCGGCGGACGTCTCGCGTCACTCGCTCGGCGGCATGATCGACGGCGTGCTGTGCGAATACGCTGTTCTTTCCGAGAACGGCGCTATTCACATTCCGGATGCGCTCAGCTTCGAGCAAGCGGCGACGCTGCCTTGCGCCGCGGTGACCGCCTGGAACGCCATCGTCGAGACCGGGAAAGTCCGGGCGGGGGAGAGCGTGCTCGTGCTCGGCACCGGCGGCGTCGCCTGCTTCGCGCTCGCTTTCGCCAGGATGCACGGCGCCTTCGTCATCTCGACCTCCAGCAGCGACGAGAAGCTCGCCCGCACCCGCGCGATGGGCGCGGATGCAACCGTCAACTACACCCTCTATCCGGAGTGGCAGGAGGAGGTCCTGAAGCTCACGGGCGGGGCCGGCGTCGACCATGTGCTCGAGGTCGGCGGCGCCGGCACGCTCGAGCGCTCGATGGCGGCGGTACGGCCGGGCGGCTCGATCTACGTCATCGGCGCGCTGGCCGGCCCGGGCTCCATCAACCCGCGCATGATCAACCGCAAGGCCATCAAGCTGCAGGGCATTCACGTCGGCTCGCGCGACATGTTCGCCGCCATGAACAGGGCGATTGTCCAGTCTGGCTTCCAGCCGGTGATCGACCGGGTCTTTCCGTTCGAGGATGCCAAGGCCGCCTATGCGCACCAGCAGAGCGGCAACCACTTCGGCAAGATCGTGATCGCCGGCGCATCCTGAACTGTGCGGAGATTAAGTCAGCAAGCGCATGATCGTGAGTGAGATCGCCGGGATATAGGTCACCAGCAGAAGCGCGATCACCGCCGCCACCACGAACGGTCCCAGTCCGGCATACAGCGTGGTTGACGGAGTCTTGAACAGTGCCTGGCAGACGAAGATGTTGAGCCCGAACGGCGGCGTAAAGGTACCGATCGTCAGGTTCATGACGACGACGATGCCGAAGTGAATCGGATCCATGCCAAGCGCGGCGGCGACTGGCGCCAGCAGCGGCGTCAGCATGATCAGCGCCGAAGCCGGGTCGAGGAAACATCCGACGAACAGAAGAATGGCATTGATTACCAGGAGCACTACCCAGGGCTCGGAATGTATGCTGGTGATCAGCGACACGGTGGCCTGCGCAATGCCGCTGATCGTCAGCAGCCAGGAATAGAGGCCCGCGACCGATACGATGATGAAGATCAACGCAGTCAGATACATCGAACGGGCGGCGGATTCGAAAATCTGCCGCCAGGTGGCTTCTCGATAAACGAAATAGCTGACGAAGATCGCATAAACGCTGGCGACGCCGGCCGCTTCCGTTGGCGAGAACACGCCCGAGTAAATGCCGCCGAAGATGATGCCGATCGCGCCGAGCGCCCAGAGGCCGTCGCGCGTCGCCAGCAAAAGCTCCGTGATCGAAAAACGGCCGCTCTCGGTGATGCCGGACCGGATCGAGTGCCAGTAAATGTAAACGCCGAACAAGGCCGCCAGCACCAATCCCGGTCCGATGCCGGCGGCGAACAAATGGATGACCGACGCATTGGCCGCGATGCCGTAAATAATCAGTGCGATCGACGGGGGAATTAGATTGTCGAGTGCGCCGCCGGCGGTGATCAGGGCGGATGCGAATTTTTCGTTATAGCCGGCCTCGCGCATGCGCGGGTAGGTCAACATGCCGACCGCCGCCGTGCCGGCCGTTGTCGTGCCCGAAATCGCGCCGAACACCGCGGCGAAACCGAGCGATGTTATCGGGATATGGCCGCGGAATCCGCCGGTGAGCGACGCGACCCAGCGCAGCAATCGCACCGTGATGCCGCCGCGCGACATCAGGTCGCCGGCGAAGATGAAGAACGGCACCGCCAGCAGCGCGTATTTGTTGAGGCTATTGAATAAGTTCTGGTGAATCACCGTCATCGGCATGTCGAAGAAGCCGATCAGGACCGCCATCGACGTGATGAGCAGCAGCAGAAATATCGGAAAGCCCAGCAGCAGCAGTCCGAAAGGCAGTATTGCCATGACCCAGTACACGACGCTTATGCCCCGCTCAATCGAAATTGCCGGTGATATAAGCCCGGATACGCACCAGGCCGGCGGCCGCCATGAAGGTGAGGCCGAACAGCAGCGCGGCATGCGGATAGACCAGAGGAATGTCGGTCGCCGCGGTCACCGCGTTGTTGCGAACGTGCAGCGCGACGACTTTCCACGATTGCATCGCCGTGAACGCCGCACAGCCGATCAGGGTCACGACGACCGCGATATTGATGATCCGCTTCCAGAGCGGACTGAAGCCGCTGTATAGCAGATCCATGTTGATGTGTGCGCCGCGGTAGGTGATCGAGCCGGCGAGCAGGAACACAACCCAGATCACGATGAAAGTAAGTACCTCTTCCGCCCAGAACACCGGGAACGAGAAGACGTAGCGGCCGATGACGTTGACGATGTTGATGACGACAGCGACGATAAACAGCACGCCGGACGCGACATGCGGAATCCTGACGAAGATCAGTTCTCCAATGCGCTTGGCATTCGAAACGTCGGACATGGGTGTTCGTCCTCAAGCGCAGCTTAGTCGAGAAAGGACCGGCGCGCCCCGATTAGGGGGCGCGCGCGGCCGTCGTCGTGTCTTTCGTTTAGTACTTGGCGGAGATCTGCTGGATCTTATCGAAGAAGGCCTTGAGCGACGGATCGCCCTTGGTCACATCGGCGCCGATCGGCTTCAGGCGCTTCTCCAGCTCCGCCTGCTCGGCCGCCGGCAGCCTGACAATCGAGCCGCCGCGCTCAATCCACTTGCCGCGCAGTTCCTTGACCTCGTCCACCGCGGTCTGCCGCGCCCAGGGTTGCAGCTTGCGCGCCTCCTCGATGACGATCTTGCGCAGGTCGGGCGGGAGCTTGTCGAGCCACGCCTTGCTCAGCGCACCGTAGGAGACGAGCAGCGTGTCGTTCGTTTCCAGC
Organism: Pseudolabrys sp.; assembly: GCA_046292265.1. Classification (GTDB taxonomy): domain Bacteria; phylum Pseudomonadota; class Alphaproteobacteria; order Rhizobiales; family Xanthobacteraceae; genus Pseudolabrys. The sequence goes on from JBKBRE010000007.1 coordinate 38,949, forward strand.
AGAGTCTTGCCGACGGTTTGCAGGTTGAAGTTGGTGTAGATGGAGATGCCGCTCATGGTGCCGTCGATCACGCCGCTCTGCAGCGATGTGATCATCTCCGGCAGGCCCATCGGCACCGCGGTCGCGCCGAGCGCTCCCATGCGGGCGCGTTCGGCCGGCGTCGCATTGACGCGCAGCTTGGTGCCCTTGAAATCGTCGAGGCGCACGAGCGGCTTTTTGGCGCCGAAGTAAAGCGACTCGGCCGCCACCGCGAGGTTCACACCGACCAATCCCTTGGCTTCCGCCATGTTGAGGACCAGCGCGTTGAATTCCGGATCGGCGAGCACTTTATTGGCGTGCTCGGTGCTCTTGAACAGGAAGGGAATGCTGAAGACGCCGAAGCGCGGGTCGATGCCGGTGAAGAAGTCGGCCGGGTTCTCGTAGCCTTCGATGGTGCCGAGCTGGAGGCCTTCGAGCAGCGCGGCAGGATTGCCGAGCTGGCCGCCCGGAAACACCTTGACTTCGATGCGGCCGTTGGTGGCCTTCGGCAGCACTTCGGCCAGCTTGTGGCCGAACTTCTCCTGCATGTCGCCGCGCGTGACGACGGCCCACTTCAGCGTGTACTCGGCAGCACGCACCGGCGCCGCCGCGACCAGCGCGGCAGCCGTCAGCGCAAAGGTCATCGTCGCGAGTCGAGCTCGAAGCATCATGGTGTCCTCCCCAGGACTGTGGCGCGGTTTACGCGCAGCCGCGTCGTTATTGATATTCTAGGGCTAACCAGAATTAGCCTGAATTCAGGGTAGACCAGCAAAGACCGATGTCAATTATGAACGCCGTCCATTATGCGGCGGCGGCAAAGCCGGATAGGCTGGTCGCTATCAGCGATCGCAATCCAAAAGACATACGGGGGAAGCATGAAGATCGGTCTCGTCGGCCTCGGCCGCATGGGCAGTGCGATTGCACAACGTTTGAGCGAGCAGGGTTGCACCGTGCGCGGCTGGGACGTCAGTGCGGAAGCAACCGGGGCCCTGGCGAGAGCCGGGTTGCAGGTCGCGAAAAGCCCCCGTGATGCGATGGAAGGCGCCGAGGTGGTGATCTCCATCATCACCGAAGACAAGGGCGTGCGCCGCATCTTTACCGGGCCGGACGGCTTCCTGTCCGGCGATGTCGGCGGCAAGCTGTTCATCGAGATGAGCACGCTGCAGCCGATGACCGGCCGCGAGTTGGCGCCGCTGGTGGAAGCGAAGGGCGCACGACTCGTCGATTCCCCCGTGCTCGGTACCATTCCGCAGGTGAAGGAGGGCAAGCTTTTCGCGCTGCTCGGCGGCCGCGCCGAAGACGTCGCGCGGGCGCGCGGCGTGCTGGAGAAACTGACGCGGCGCATCGAGCACATGGGCCCGAACGGCGCCGGATACGCCATGAAGCTTTCGGTCAATCTAGGGCTCGGCGCCTACATCGAAGCGCTGTCGGAATCGCTGGCGCTTGGTTCGAGGCAGGGGCTTGCGTTCGATCAGATGCTCGAGGTGCTCCAGGAAGCGCCCTACGCGAGCAACTGGATGAAGAGCAAGATCGGCGTGCTCAAGGGCGAGAAGCCGGCGATGACGCTCGACATCCGCACGCTGCGCAAGGACATCATGTCGGCGGTCGCGACCGGCGCGATCTCCGGCGTGCCGATGCCGCTGGCCTCGGGCACGCTCGCCGCGCTGTCGGCGGCGGTCGCCAACGGTTATGGCGGCGGTGATCTCGCCGAGTTGGCGAAGTTCGTGCGCGAGCAGATGGTACAGGACTTCGCCTAGCCGCCCCATGCCTGCGCAGCTATACATAGCGAGCAACGGCCTCGGCCTGTGGACCAGCGACGATCTCGGCGACACCCTCGTGCGCATGGGCAGCCGCGGCCCAAGGTCAGATGAAGCCCGAGCAGGCGGAGATCGCGCGGCTCAAGCGCGAGGTGACCAGGCCCAAGGCCGAACGCGACATCCTAAAAGAAGCCGCGGCCTACTTCGCGAAGGGATCGACGTGAAGGACTCCTTCATCGCGAAGCACCGGTTGTGCGGGGCGCTCGGTGTCTCGCGGGCGGGGTTTTCGGTGTCTCGCGGGCGGGGTTTTATGCCTGGCTGACGCGACCGCGCAGTCTGCGCAGCCGGCGTGATGAAGATCTGGGCGCCAAGGTTCGCGCCAGCTTCCTCGCCAGCGATCGGACCTATGGGGCCAGGCGGGTGTGGCACGACCTGCTGGCTGAAGGCGTGCCGTTCGACCTGCACCGGATCGAGCGATTGATGCGGCTACATGCCCTTAAAGCACGCCTGCGACGGCGTCGCCTGCCGCCAGATCTGGGTGAGCGGCAGGCTGCCGCCGTCGCTCCGAACGTGCTCGACCGCAGCTTCGAAGCGCCCGCTCCCAACCGCAAATGGATCGCCGACCTCACTATGTCTGGACGGCGGACGGCTGGCTCTATGTGGCGGCACCTTCCGTGAGCAAATTAGCGGCAGTCTCTAGCGGTGCCCCTTAGCGGCAGCCCTAGCGGCAGTAAAAGGCTAATAAAAATAATATGACAAATGACGATGGCGATCTTCCTGTCCCCTAGAGCGCCAGTTTCTCCTGAAAAAGCAGAAGAGCCGACGCCTGCCGCGCCGGCCCCTTTGTTGCCTGCGAGAGGCGTGCCTCAGCGCCAGAACAGCGCGAGCAAGATAATGATCGGCAGCGGCACGCCCAGCAGCCAAAGCAAAGCACCACGTCCCAAGCCCATGTTCGCCTCCGTTTGCGTGTGCCAGACAACGCGCAGGCGACCCCGTGGGTTCCATGGGCGGGGCGGCCCGGAAAGCGCGGTCGGTCAGAGGGGCGGCGTGGCGATGTCGTCCTGCGCGGCCACTTGCGTCGTCTCCGGCGGCGCGATCTTGCGCGTACGGTGCTGTGCGAAGAAGGCGAGCATCGCCGCACGGCTGTCCTCGGTCGCCGTCTTGTCGTAGCCGATCAGCTTGCCGAGATAGCGCTGCTGCGGGATTGGCAGGTCGAAGGAATGCGCGGCGTTGCGATATTCGACCAGCGCGAGATGCGCGCCAACCGCGCGTCGGCCGCGGCACTGCCAGGCCGGCACCCAGTCGTCGCGTTGGCCGGCGAAGACAATGAGCGGCGCCGAGAGATTCACGCGGCGGCCGCCGAGTGAGCCGCACCACGGATAATAGGCGGCAACCGCGCGGTAGCCGCGCTTGCGCTTCGCCTTCGCGGCATTGATCGCCACGCTGCCGCCGTTGCTCTGGCCAAGCAGGAAGACGTTGTCGGCGTCCACGTCGGAACGCGTTTGCAGATAGCGCAGCGCGTCGAAGGCGTCGGTGGTGCGGTAGTCGAGCGCGTGCACGAGCTTGGGGATGCTTTGGCAGATGACGCCGCCGCCGGTGCCGCGCGGTCCGAAGCTGTCGAGGTTGAGCACGACATAGCCGGCGTCGACCAGCGCGCTTGCGTGACGGTGAAGGCCGTCGAGCACCGCCGGCTGCCAGCCGCCGCAGCCGTGCATCATGACCACGGCGGGGAAGGGGCCTTCACCCTGCGGCTTGAACAACTCGGCCCGCAAATGCGCGGCGCCAAGCGGCCGCGTCGCCTTGATTGACACGATCTCGTAGGCCTCGGCCTGCGCGGCCATACTTGCGGCCAGCGCCAGGACGCACCACAAACTTCTCTTGCCTTTCGACTTCCAAACCATGCGACCCCGATGAAGGCATGCGGGTACGGTCGGCCAGCGGCGAGCACGCCGCCGGCTTCGCCGGCGCGCTCACGATCTGTTCGTACTGACGTCGCTTAAGGTTCTATCTTCGGATCGCGCGGCCCCTGTTCAGCCGTGCGTTGGTCCTGCTTCCGGTCCGTCGGAGCCGCAATGGCGTGCCCGCCCGCCGGATTTCGTTGCGCCGGTTCTGGTCGTTCGTTCGCTGACACCGTTCCCTTGGACAGCCGCGCCGACCGGGTCGCGACCAAGTGTGCCGGACGCTTCGGCCCAATCGTGCTCCCTTTCGGGCGAGAGCGCATCCCTCGCTTTGTTCAAAAGCTCGGGAGCGGTCCTTAACGATGGGCCGAGGAATCCGCGTGACGTCAGAACCGTACCACCGCGCCCTTGAAGCCTTCCTTATGGTGATCGGTAAAACACGAGATGTGTTGGTAAAATGCGTGCTCGCAGCGAAGCCGAGGCTGAAAGCGTCGATCGTGCGCGGCGGTTTCGCTTTTACGGCGAGCAGTTCCTGCTCGACACCGTTTCCGGAAAATTTTACCGCCTCACGCCGACCGCCGGCTTCATCCTGCGCGCGTTGATCGACCGCAAAAGCAACGATCAACTCATCGAGATGGTCGAGCGTCGCTACGGCGTGGACCGCGGGCGGGCTGGGCGCGACGTCGAGCTCTTCCTGGCGGAATTGCGTTCGCTCGGAATTATCGAAAATTCGAGTCATTAACCGATGGCGGCCGTCGTCACCATCGCGGTCACCGGCCTGCACCGCGGCGACAACCCGCAACCGGGCGCCTCGGTCATCCGCAGCCTGCGGCGCGCGATGCCGTCCATCCGCGTCGTCGGCCTGTCCTACGATCCGCTGGAGAGCGCGCTCTACAGCCACGACATCGACAGGCTCGACGCTGTCTATTTGCTGCCGTACCCGATCAAGGGGCCGGAGTTGTTGCTCGACCGTCTGCGCTACATCCACAAGAAGGAGAAGCTGCAGGTCGTCATACCGTGCCTCGATTCCGAGCTTTCGAATTTCATCACCATCCAGCCCGAGCTCAAACGCATGGGCATCGCCGCGATGCTGCCCGGCCGCGCCGCGTTCGATACCCGCGCCAAGGAGCGGCTCGGCGCCTTCTGCCAGCGCAATGCGATACCGTGCCCGCGCACTCTCGCGGCATCCGACCTCGCGACAGCCGTGCGCCATGCCGAGACGATGGGCTACCCGGTCTATGTCAAAGGCAAGTTCTACGAAGCCTGGCTGGTGGGGACGGCGGTCGATCTTGCCGAGCGCTTCGACGCCATCGCGCGCGTCTGGGGCGTGCCGATCCTGATTCAGGAGCCGCTGTTCGGCGAGGAGTTCGACATCGTCGGGCTGGCCGACGCCTCCGGTGCCATTATCGGCCAATGCGCCATCCGCAAGCTGCTGCGCACCAAGACGGGCAAGGGCTTCGGCGGCATCGTCGTCAACGACCCGGTGCTCGACCGCGCGACGCGCGAGGTCATCAAAGCGCTGCGCTGGAGCGGGCCTTTCGAGATCGAGTTCCTCAAGGCGGAGAACCGGCCGCACATGCTGTTCGAGATCAACCCGCGCTTCCCCGCCTGGACCGACTTCCCCTCGCAGATCGGCTGCAACCTGCCGGTGCGCATGCTCGAGATGCTGCTCGGCCGCAAGCCGGCGCCGATCGCCCCGTGCGACGCCGGGCAGATGTTCATCCGCCACAGCATCGATCTGGTGGGTGACATAGCGGAGCTGGCCAAGCTGTCGAGCGAGGGTGAGTACGTGGCTGGCTCGCTCGCGCCGAAAGTGGAGGCCCTCGCATGAGCCAGCATTACGACTTCCCCACCATCTCAAGCGAGCTCGGTCGCTCGCCCGAGGCGGCTATCGACCGCAACTACTACTCGCGCGGCGCTTTCGTGCCGGCGCTGCCTGCGATCGACGGGGTCGAGGTCACCCGCCTCACGCGCGAATTCGGTTCGCCGCTGTTCGTGTTTTCTGAGCACGACATCCGGGCGAAGGCGCGCCGCGCCAAGGAAGCCTTCCGCAACCGTTACGACAAGACGGTCTTTGCCTGGTCGTACAAGACCAACTACCTCAACGCCGTCTGCCAGATCTTCCACAGCGAAGGATGGCTGGCCGAGGTCGTTTCCGACTTCGAATACGAGAAGGCGCGCGCGCTCGGCATCGCCGGTAAGAACATCGTCTTCAACGGTCCGCACAAGCCGCGCGCTATCCTTGAGCGGGCGTTCACCGACGGCGCGCTGGTGCAGATCGACAACTGGGACGAATTGAACCTGTTCGACGAGCTCGCGCGCGGCCTCCGCAAGCCGGTCGATGTCGGGATCCGCGTCTGGCTCGACGCCGGCATCCGCCCAATCTGGACCAAGTTCGGTTTCGCGGTGGCCAACGGGGAGGCGGCGCACGCCGCGGGCCGCGTCATCGCCAACCCGAAGCTCAGGTTGCATACGATGCACACCCACATCGGCACCTATATCCTGGCGCCGGAGGCCTATCGCGTCGCCACGCAGACGCTGGCGACGCTGCGCGAGCAGATCGCGCTCGAGCACGATCACACGGTGCCGTGCCTCAATCTCGGCGGCGGCGTGCCGTCCAACAGCCTGCTGCACGGCATGCCTCGCCCGGCCGAGCACGTCATTCGCCCGATCGAGGACTACGCCGAGGCGATCACCGGCGTGCTCAACAAGCTGCCGGAAAAGAAGCGGCCGATGCTACGCATGGAGCTCGGGCGTCATCTCGTGGACGAGGCGGGCTACCTGCTCACTTCGGTGGTCGCCATGAAGGGGCACGACCGGCCCACGCTCTCGACCACCGACCTGTCCGCGCGCCACGCCAAGGAGTGGCAACTGCTGCAGGAGGACTCCAAGCGCGGCGTGCTGGTCGATATCGGCGTCAACTTTCTCTATACCGCGGCCTGGTTCGAGATCGGCGTGTTCCCGTCGCGGCTGATCAATACGCCGGCGATTCCGACCCGGCTCTACGGCGATCTCTGCATGGCCATCGACGTCATCCGCGAGTCCGTCGATCTGCCGACGCTCGATGTCGGCGACGTGCTCACGCTTCACCCGGTCGGAGCCTACAACCTCGCGCAATCGATGCAATTCATCGACTACCGGCCGGCGGTGGTGTTGATCGCGGAGAACGGCACGCCTGAGTTGATCCGCCGGCGCGAAACGCTCGACGATATCAACGGACCGGAGCTGCTGCCGGCCCGTCTGGCGCGCAAGGGATAGGGCGCGCGCCGAGGAGGGCTCTGCTTGCAGGGCGCATAGCATGATCCGGTTGCGCTTTCTTGCGCTGGCCTTGGGCAATCCCTTTATGATCAAGGCGCCGTGGATCGCGGCGCTCCTGTGGCTCGCGCTCCTTCTCGACATCCGCTACCCGATCTTCGCCGTCATCGGCCTTGCGGTGGCCGACGGCATCGCCTGGCTGATCGGTACCGGCGAGAAGGTTAAGCGCGAAGGCGGTTTGCGCGCCAACGCCATCTTCGCCTCGATCGCGGTGGCGTGGCTGATGACCGGCAGCGGCGCCTCGCCGGAGGTTCAGCTCGCGGTCGAGCTCGGTGCCGCGATTGCCGCCTCGCTGATCGCCGCCGCCATCATTCGCGGCTTGCGCGACACCATCCTGCCGCCGCTCGGCTGGGGTTTCTGCATCGTTGGCGGCTTCCTGTTCACGCTCTTCACGGTGTGGACGCACACGGCGCTCGCCGCCACGCTGAACTGGCCGCGCCCGCACGACGCGCTGAGCTGGCTGGAGTCGTTCTTCCGCTCCCTGGGGATGCTGCTGTTCCTGCCGAAAGTCGAGGCAGGCATCCTGATCGCGCTCGCCATCCTGCTGTGGTCGCGGCTGATGCTGATCACCGGCATCATCGGCTGGATCGGCGGCATCGCCTTCGGTCTCCTGCTCGAGCGGCTGGGGCTGACCTACCTGTGGCTGCTGGCCGCGCATAACTACTTTCTCGCCGGGATGCTGCTCGCTTCGGTGCTGTTTCTGCCGGGCCGCGGCACCGCGCTGATCGCGCTGGCGGCGGGGATGTCGGCGTCGATCCTGTCCGCATACTTCCAATATCTGTTTCCGGGCTCGGCCTATGCCTTCCTGCCAGTGCCGGCGATCCTGTCGGTCTGGCTCGGCGTCGGCGCGCTGCTGCTGCGCGATGACAGCGGCTACTTCAAGCGCAACATGGCGTCCGGCGTCGCGCCGGAGATGGCGTGGTGGAACGACGCCTACTGGTCGCAGCGTTTCGGCCGCAACGAACCGCTGCTGGGCGTGCCGGCCGCCGGCCTCGTGCAGGTGACGCAGGGCTTCGATGGGCCGCTCAGCCATGTCGGCCGCTGGCGCCATGCGTTCGACTTCCAGCGCCCGCCGCCGCTAGCAGGCATGCCAGCCGACTCGATCTGGGAGGCGCCGGTCTACGCGCCGGCCGGCGGCATCGTCGAGGCGGTGCGCGGCGACGTGGTGGACAATCCGCTCGGCATTTCCAATTTCGCGGAGATGTGGGGCAACTATGTCATCATCCGCCTCGACCGCGGCGGTTGGGCCTTGCTCGCGCACATGCGGCAGGGGTCCCTGGCGGTGGCGCCCGGCATCCGTGTCGAGGCCGGCACCTATCTCGGCCTGGTCGGCAACTCGGGTCGCTCGCCGGCGCCGCACCTGCACCTGCATGCGCAGGGTGGGCGCGAGATCAGCGCCTCGACCGTGCCGTTCCGGCTGGCCAACTTTCTGTCCACCAACGGAGCGGCGTTGCCGGCCCATCTGCACCGCTGGAATGCCGCCGCCGTGCCGCCGGTCGGCGCGGTCGTCGCGGCCGCGCAGATGAACCCGCGCGCGCACGAGGCGGCGACCAGCATCGCGCCCGGCACCACGGTGTGGCGGGTGGAAACCGAAGGCGTCATTCCCCGCGCGTACCGCCGCTACGACACCGGCGCGGCGGTGCGCGTGCGCATCTTCATCGACGAGTTCGGCCGGCATGTGTTTCGGTCGTATGGCGGCGGAGCGCTGGTCACCTCGGCGGATCCCGATGCCTGGCGAATGGTCGAACTGCGCGACGTGTCATGTCCCTTGCTCAAGCTGATCGCGCTTGGCGCGCCGGCGGTGCCCTATGCCGCCGGCATGGGGCTGGACTGGATAGAGCCGGCGCCGATCTGTCCCGACGGACCGGCCGGTTGGTTCACGCTGCTTGCGTTGCCCTACAGCAGTCATCCGTTCTCTTCTCTTATCTGCGCCTGCGCCGCGGTGCCCGACGACGCGAGTCCATATCTCGTCGTCGAGACCAGGCCGGTCATTCCGCGCGCCGGCGTGCCGGCAAAGGCGAGGTGCCACATCGAGCGCCTGCGCGGTCCGATGAAGGTCGAAGCGGAATTCGACGGCGGCAAGCTGACCTTCACGATGTTCTCGTTCGAGCCGGGTCTGCCTTTCGAGCGGCGCGACAAAAGGCGCAGCTGATGCCGCTTGCCGCGCAGGAATGTCCGGCCGCACTTCCGCCGCGCGCTTTTCAACAAGAACCCTGCGCTCGGGGTAGTGCCATTGTGCTACCGCAACGGCATTGCGCGTCGTTGCGCAGGCAGTATCAGCATTCTACCCGCGCGCATCGCACTCCCGAATTTCAACGAATCGCAGGGCACCCGCGTTTCGTTGAGTTTGTGCCACACCTTGAATCTATGCGCGTTGGGAGAGCGGTAAAAACTCGCGTAGCAATTGCAGGCGAAAAAACCGAAATGATAAATTTTCTCGCGTCGGTACGGTGTTTTCGATTCAGATATTCGGATGGGGTGCATGTGGTTTCACAGTCACGTCGTCGCGGGTAAAGCGTCGAGGTTCCGCGTCCCTCTCTTCGTAGCGTCGATACTCCTTGCCGCTGCCGGGGGGGCGAACGCGGCGGATACGACGAAGATGAAGGCGCCGATTCCGGTGCTCGGCGCGCCGCCGGTGAAAATCTACAGCACGGTGCTCTTCGGCGGCTTCGACGCGCGCTCGCGCAGCTACTACGGCTACGCCGGCGTCGTCACCGCGCTCAACCGCAACATCGCCACCGACGGTTTCCTGGTGCGCTTGATGGGGCTGTACAACCCCTACGATTACGACTCCACCGCGGTCGTCGGCGGCAAGGTCGACGGCAAGATGACCTCGTTCGAGGCGATGATCGGCTATCAGGCGTACCTGACCGGCGTCACGCTGCGCGCCTTCGTCGGCCTGGACTACGAAGGTCACCGGCTTTCGCCCACCAATCCCTTCGATTCCAACGAAGGCGATCACTGGGGCGTGCATGCGCGCGCCGAACTCGACTCGCCTTACTTCGCGCCCTGGTACTACAACCTGCACGGCAGCTACGGCTCGGCGACGCGGCGCTACTGGGTGCGCGGCCGCACCGGCTACAATTTCTCCGGCTTCATCATCGGTCCCGAAGGCCTGCTGACCGGCAACCGCGTCACCAAGGAGCAGCGCGTCGGCGCGTTCCTGACCGTTCGGCATGCGCAATTGCTGCCGTTCGAGGTTTCCTTCTCGGGCGGGTACTCGCACACCGACGAGACGCGCGGGGGGGCGAGTGGTTACGGGACGGTGGAACTGTCCTTTGCATTCTGACACGGCGCTTCGGCGACGGAACTGCACGAGAGGCAGTAACATGCGTAGCAAGAACTTTCGGCTATTCGGCATCGCCGCCGCGGCCGCGGTGGCGTTTGCTCCGGCGGTGGCGGAGGCACAGGCCCGGCGGTCCGCGGCGCCGGCGGCCGCCGGCGGATCGGTGCTGCGCGTGGTGCCGCACGCCAACCTGACGCTGCTCGATCCGACCTGGACGTCGATCTACATCACGCGCAACCACGGTTACATGATCTACGATACGCTCTTCGCCGTGGACGCCGAGGGCAAGCCGAAGCCGCAGATGGTCGACACGTGGACCACATCGCCGGACGGGCTCACCTGGACCTTCAAGCTGCGCGACGGGCTCAAGTGGCACGACGGCGGCGACGTCACCGCCGAAGATTGTATCGCCTCGCTCAAGCGCTGGGGCAGCCGCTCCGGCGTCGGGCAGGAGCTGATGAACGAGGTGTCCGCGCTTTCCGCATCGGACCCCAAGACCATCACGATGACGTTGCGGCGGCCGTACCCCTATGTGCTGCAGTCGCTCGCCAACCTGTCGTCCTACGTCCCCTTCATGCTGCCGAAGCGGTTGGCCGAGATCGATCCGGCCAAGCCGGTCGAGGAGCAGATCGGCTCAGGTCCCTTCATCTTCAAGAAGGACGAGTTCGTCGCCGGGTCGAAGGCGACCTACCTCAAGAACCCCGCTTACGTGCCGCGCAGCGAGCCGCCCTCGTGGGCGGCGGGCGGCAAGGTGGTGAAGGTCGATCGCGTGACCTGGAACGCCTATCCCAGCCAGGCGCGGGCGGTCGATGCGCTGATTGCCGGCCGCGTCGATTACCTGGAGGAGGTCAACCCGCGCAACGTCGAGCGGCTGGAGAAGCGCCGGGACATCGTCGTCGGCCTGACCGGCCCCGATCCCTTCATTGGCATGGCGCGCTTCAATCACCTGGCGCCGCCGTTCAACAAGCCGGGAATCCGCCGCGCGGTGATGATGGCGATGAACCAGGCCGATTACATGAAGGCGGCCGTCGCCATCCAGAAGTACTGGCGCACCTGCTACTCGGCCTTTCCGTGCAATTCGCCGCTCGCCAGCGAGACCGGCAGCGACTTCATCAAGAACGGCAGCATCGACGCCGCCAAAAAGGCGCTGCAGGACGCCGGCTATGACGGCACGCCGGTGGTCATTCTCAACGCTACCGACATCCCCGTCATCGCCGCCTTCAACCGCGTCACTGCCGGGAAGCTGCGCGCGCTCGGCATGAAGGTCGAGGTCAAGCCGACTACCTGGGCGCAGATGACCTTGCAGCGCGCCGAGCGCAGCGGCTGGAGCATGTTCCATACCTTCTGGGCGACGGCCGATCTCGCCGACCCGCGCCACATCGCCTTCTCCGGCGATCCGGTGAACGGCTGGTTCGGCTGGCCGGACGACAAGGAGCTCGAGAGCCTGCGCGATGCCTACTCGCTCGAGGGTAATGCGGACGAGCAGAAGAAGATTGCCGTCAGGATCCAGGAGCGCATCTGGGCGATCGGCGCGTCGGCCTATCTCGGCGAGTTCTTCCTGCCGGTGGCCTACCGCAAGGCGGTCGAAGGCGTGATCGTCGCGCCGGTGCAGTTCTACTGGAACATGTCGATCAGGAAATAGCCGCCACGATCGTGATAGCCAGACCGCCGCGCCCGAAAGGCGCGGCGGTTTGCTTTTGCGTTATGTCAGGGGTGGCGTTACGGGCAGGGGTGCGGCACGCCATTATCGCGCGGGATGTTCCCCGCGCGGATTAGTCAGGCGACCGCGGCTTCGGACGCGCTCGCGTCGGCGCCCGGCGCTGTGGCCGGCGCCTTCATCGGCTCGAGCGCGGCGTCCACCGCCTGGTCCACGCGCTCCAGCCAGATGAACTCGAGCTCTTTGCGCGCTTCCTCCGGGATGTCGTCGTAGTCTTTGCGGTTGCGCGCCGGCAGCATCACACGCTTGAGCCCCGCGCGCGCCGCCGCCACCACCTTCTCCTTGATGCCGCCGACCGGCAGCACCAGCCCGCGCAGCGAGATCTCGCCGGTCATGGCGGTGTCGCTGCGGATGGTGCGCTCGGTCATCAGCGAGGTGAGCGCCATGAACATGGCGACACCCGCGCTCGGCCCGTCCTTCGGGATCGCGCCCGCCGGCACGTGTACGTGGATGTCGCTCTTGTCGAAGCGTTCCTGCTCGATGCCGAACAGCGCGGCGCGGTTCTTCACGATCGACAGCGCCGCCTGCGCGCTCTCCTTCATCACGTCGCCGAGCTGACCGGTGAGGATCAGCCGACCCGATCCCGGCACGCGCGTCGCCTCGATGAACAGGATGTCGCCGCCGACCGGCGTCCAGGCGAGCCCGGTGGCCACGCCCGGCACCGAGGTCCGCATGGCGACTTCGCTCTCGAACTGGCGCTGCCCGAGGATCGCCGGCAGGTCGCCGATGTCGATGCGGATCGGTCCCTCGGCGCCTTCGGCGAGCCGCACCGCGGCGTGGCGCAGCGCCTTGCCGATCTCGCGCTCCAGGTTCCGCACGCCGGCTTCGCGCGTGTAGTAGTGGATGATCTCGGCGAGCGCGGCCTCGCCGATCTCGACCTGGCCGGGCTTCACGCCGTTCGCCTCCATCTGGCGCTTGACCAGATAGCGCGAAGCGATCTGCTGCTTCTCGGTATCGGTGTAGCCGGCGAGCGAGATGATCTCCATGCGGTCGCGCAGGGGCCCCGGAATGGTGTCGAGCATGTTGGCGGTGGCGATGAACACCACGCGCGACAGGTCGAACGGCACGCCGAGATAGTTGTCGCGGAACGTGTTGTTCTGCTCCGGGTCGAGCACCTCGAGCATCGCCGCCGCCGGATCGCCGTGGATGCCGGCGCCCAGCTTGTCGATCTCGTCCAGCATCATCACGCAGTTGCGGCTGCCCGCCTTCTTGATGCCCTGGATGATGTTGCCCGGCAGCGCGCCGATATAGGTGCGCCGGTGGCCGCGGATCTCGGCCTCGTCGTGGACGCCGCCGAGCGACACGCGCACGAACTTGCGTCCCATGGCGCGCGCGATCGACTGGCCGAGCGAGGTCTTGCCGACGCCCGGCGGACCGGCGAAGCACAGGATCGGCGCCTTGCCGGCGGGTGCGAGCTTGCGCACGGCGAGGAATTCGACGATGCGCCGCTTGATCTTCTCCAGCCCGTAGTGGTCCTCGTCGAGAATACGGCGGGCTTGCCTGATGTCGATCGGCTGCTCCTCGTCGAGCTTCCACGGCAGTTCGGTCAGCCAGTCGAGATAGGTGCGCACCATCCCGTATTCGGCCTGCGCCTCCGGCATGCGTTGCAGCCGGCGCAGTTCCTTGCGGGCCTGATCCTCCACGTCCTTCGGCATGCCGGCTTCCGTGATCTTCTTGTCGATCTCGGCGAGCTCGGCCGCCTTGCCTTCCTCGCCTTCGCCGAGCTGCTTCTGGATCGCGGCCATCTGCTCGCGCAGCAGCACCTCGCGCTGGCGCTCGTCGAGCGCGGCCTTGGTCTGCTTGCCGATCTCGGCCGACAGCCGCAGCACCTCGATGCGCTGCGCCAGCAGGCGCGACACCTTGTCGATGCGCGCGGCGACCTCGATGGTTTCGAGGACTTCCTGCTTCTCGTCGGGCTTCACGTCCATGTAGGCGACCGCGAGGTCGGCGAGCGCGCCCGGCTGCTCGATCGCCTGGATCGCCTGCGTGAGTTCGGCCGGCGCCTGCGGCATCAGCTCGACCGCCTCCAGCGCCTGCCCGCGTAGGTGCACGAAGCGTGCCTCGATCTCCGCGGTGCGCGTGGTCGATTCCGGGATGCGCAGCACGCGCGCGACCAGGAACGGCCAGCCGCTCAGGAATTCGAGCACCTGGAAGCGCTGCTCGCCCTGGCAGACGAGATGGTTGGCGCCGTCGGCGCCGGTGATGTAGCGCATGACGTTGGCGACCGTGCCCATGCGGTGCATGTCGAGGCCGGCCGGATCGCTCACCTCCGGGTCGCGCTGCTTGAGGATGCCGACCGGGCGCTGCTCGCGCACGGCCTGCTGGGCGGCGGCGATCGACTTCGCGCGGCCGACCGTCACCGGCATCACCATGCCGGGAAACAGCACGAAGTTGCGCACCGGCACGATGATCATCGCGTCGGGCGGCAGCGGCGGCATGTTCTGCTCCGGACGTTCCGGACTCGGGCCTGCACCCGCCGGATCGTCGTTTCGCTCCAGAGAGCGCATGATTTCCTGTTCAGCCACTTAGAACCCCGCTTTCTCGAGGGTGATCACCAGGCATCCGTCAGCCATGCCGCGGCGCACCGCGGCATAGCGGCCGGCCGGCAGCCGCACCCGCCGCTCGAAGCGGCCTTGCGGCAGCTCGAGCCGGTGGATGATCGCCGTGCGCAAGGCGGCCGGCAGCACGCGGCTGCCCGCGACCACCAACTCGGCGCCGTCGATCGCCGCCTCGACCCGCTCGGGATCGACGCCGGGCAGCGCCATCAGCACCTGCACCTCGCGCTCGGTCTCCAGCACGTCCACCGGCGGTTCCCAGGCGGGCGCCTGCGACACGGCGCGGGCGGGGCGGAAGAACGTGCGGTGCATGCGCTCCGCCCGGGCCAGCATGTCGCAGGCCTCCGACCACATCCAGTCATGGGGATTTGACGCCATCGGTCACCCTTTGGGCTTCATTTGATAGCGGACGGCCGGAATTCAATGACGTCGGCGCGGGGGCTGCCTTGCGCTGGCGCAAATTCCGTTAACCGGGCCGGTGGTAGGAAAGAGCGGTGAATTGCGGGCACAACCCTCGCATCGCCGCGAACCTGAACGGGGGATGCCGCATTGCCAAAACGGGGTGCAAGGGACCTTGAAAGGACGAGCCATGCGCCGCGCCAGCCGACTGCCGAAGCGAATCCCGGCCGGGACCAAATACGTCCTGGAGAGCCACGGGGGTTCAGTCCGCCGTTATCTCGAGCTGCCGGACGGCCGCAAGGTGCGGCTCGCCACCCGCAAGGCGCAGGTCTGCAACTGCCTGGCGTTCCAGCAGGAGGTCAGCATCGTACCGGCGATCGAAGAGCCGGCGCGCAAGCGCATGACCGCCCGTCGGCGCACGCGCGTGCGCGCGCTCGAACGCGCCTAGGGCCCTTTTGCATATACAGGCGCGCCGCGGTCCGTCTGCCGCTTCCGCATCGTTGTCGCCGCGACGTCGCACCCGCGAATTATGCTTCTGCTGACAGGGTCTCGCAAAACGACTAAGACCGCGCATCGATGGCGCGGGGTCGTGGGGCGATGGCGAATGGCACGGTGATCGTCGGCGCGGGGCAGGGCGGCTTCCAGGTCGCCGCCTCGTTGCGCGAGGCCGGTTACGGCGAGCCCATCACCATCGTCGGCGACGAACCCGACCTTCCCTATCAGCGTCCGCCGCTGTCGAAGGCCTATCTGCTCGGCGAGACCACGGCCGAACGCCTGCTGCTGCGGCCGCAGAGTTTCTACGAAAAGCACGCCATCACGCTCGTCACCGGCACGCGCGTCACCGCCATCGACCGCGCCGCCTCGCGCGTCGAACCGGCAAGCGGCGCGCCGCTTACCTACGACCATCTCGTGCTGGCGACCGGCGCGCACAATCGCATGCTGCCGGTCGACGGCGCCTTGCTCGACGGCGTCATGTACCTGCGCACGCGCGCCGAGGCCGACGCCATCAAGCAGCATTTCGCGGCCGCCAACGACATCGTGGTGGTGGGCGCCGGCTTCATCGGGCTCGAGCTCGCCGCGGTCGCCAGCAAGCTCGGCAAGCGCGTCGCGGTCATCGAACCGCTCGCGCGCGTGATGAGCCGCGCGGTATCGCCGATTACGTCGCAGTTCTGCGCCGAGGCGCAGCGGCAATGGGGCGTCGAATTGATGCTGGAAGCGCGCCTGCAGGCGATCGAAGGCGCGAACGGGCGCGTGCATGGCGTCGTGCTGGGCGACGGCCGCCGCGTGCCGGCCGATCTCGTGCTGGTCGGCATCGGCATCCTGCCGGCGGTCGAGCTGGCCGAGGCCGCCGGCCTGCCGGTCGCCAACGGCATCACGGTCGACGCGCGGCTCCTCACCGCCGATCCGAGAATCTCCGCCATCGGCGATTGCGCGAGCTTTCCCGGCAAGGGTGGGATGATCCGCCTGGAGTCGGTGCAGAACGCGGTAGATCAGGGCCGCTGCGTCGCCAAACGCATCGCCGGGCAGGCGGCCGACTACGCGGCCGTGCCGTGGTTCTGGAGCGACCAGCGCGATCTCAAGCTGCAGATGGTCGGGCTGACCGCCGGCTGCGACCGCACGGTGCTGCGCGGCGACACGGCCACGCGCGCCTTCTCGGTGTTCTGCTTCAGCGCCGACCGCCTGGTCGGCATCGAAAGCGTCAATCGTGCGGCCGACCACATGTTCGGCCGCCGCCTGCTGGCCGCCGGCCAGTCGATCACGCCGGAAGAAGCGGCCGATCCGGGCTTCGACCTCAAGGCGCGGCTCGCCGCCATTGCCCCGCAGCCGGCCGGCGCCTGAGCCGTCTTTGTTGCCGCGGGTTCGGCGGTCCGTTAGGTTGCCGGCGGCAAAACGTGCATATCCGTGCAGGCCGGATCATGGAACTGTTGACCACCGCCGAGGCCGCCGCCTATCTGCGGCTCAAGGAGCGCAAGATCTACGAGATGGTGGCCGAAGGCACCGTGCCCTGCACCAAGGTGACCGGCCGCTGGCTCTTTCCCAAGAACGAGCTCGACCACTGGCTGGCCTCGAGCGTCACGCGTCCGCCCGGCATGCAGCGGCCGGAAGCTGCGCCGATCGTCGGTGGCAGTCACGATCCGCTGCTCGAATGGGCGCTGCGCGAAAGCGGCTCGGGCCTCGCGACGCTCGCGGTCGGCAGCGAAGCAGGCCTCGACCGCTTCGTCGCCGGCGAGACCATGGCCGCCGCCATCCACCTGCACGTGCTCGATGATCCGGAAGCCGACGCCAACATCGCCGCCATCAAGGCGCGCGGCGAGTTGCGCGATGCCGTGCTGCTCGGCTTCTGCCGGCGCGAGCAGGGCTTCCTGGTGGCGCCGGGCAATCCGCAGAAGCTGCGCGGGATCGACGACATTCTGGAAAAGCGCGCCCGCATCGCGCAGCGCCCGAAAGGCGCCGGCGCGCAGCTCTTGCTGCTCGCGCTGCTGCATCGCGCGCGCATGACGGTCGACCGTGTCGCCGCCGGGCCGTTGTGCCCGACCGGCCCCGACATCGCGCAGGCGATCCGCGCCGGCCGCGCCGATACCGGCATCGCCACGCGCTCGGTCGCGATCGCCGCGGGGCTCGATTTCGTGCCGATCCTGTGGGAGGCCTTCGATCTCGTGGTGCGCCAGCGCGACTATTTCCATCCGCCGCTGCAATCCTTGTTCACCTTCCTGCGCTCGGCCGACTTCGCGACGCGCGCGCAGGAGATGGGCGGCTTCGACGTCGCCGGTGCCGGCGCGGTGCGCTTCGCTTATTGAAGATCGGAGTATCGCCATGTCCGACACAGCCTCCTGGCCGACCGAACTCAAGCTGCACAAGGGCGGCAGGATGCTCACCGTGTCCTTCGACAACGGCGAGCGTTTCGATCTGGCCGCCGAATACCTGCGCGTGAAGAGCCCAAGCGCCGAAGTGCAGGGTCACTCCGCCGAGGAGCGCAAGACGGTGCCGGGCAAGCGCGACGTCGCCATCATCGAGGTGCTGCCGGTCGGCAATTACGCGGTGCGCCTGGTGTTCGACGACCTGCACTCGACCGGCATCTTCGGCTGGGACTACCTCGCCGATCTCGGCCGCAACCGCGCGCGCTACTGGCAGGACTATCTCGACGAGCTCGCCGCCAAGAACATGACGCGCGATCCGCCGGCGCGCAGATAAATCTCAAAATGGCTTGCCATTCGTCGCTCGCGACAATCAGCTCGCCGTCGCCCGTTGGGCTTTGGCCGGGCATTCTTCACTCGCTTCGCGAGCGAAGAATGGTGGGCGGTGCAGGGATTGAACCTGCGACCCCACCCGTGTGAAGGGTGTGCTCTCCCGCTGAGCTAACCGCCCGGTCGCCATTCGAGGCGATATAAAGAGGGCCGCGCGAGACGTGTCAAGCGAGGCGTTTTCGCCCCGGCTTTCGGGCCGGGACGGCCGCGTCGACGGTGTCTAGTTCCGCGTCTTTGGGTCGTCGGTGTGGACGCGCGAGGCCTGGCCTTGCAGCGCCCGGATGCGGTCGGCGAGGTTGCCGGAGCCGGCTTCGGCGCCGAGGTCGACCGTGCCGTGGGTGGTGACGGCGGCCGAAGCGCCATGGTCGCGCGCGCTCTCGGCGGCGAGCAGCGTCTCGATGGTCGAGTTCGGGCCTTCAAGCGTGGAGGCGAGGCGGGCGACTTCCGCCGCGACGTCGTTGATGCGCTCGCGCAGAAGCGCGTTCTCCACCCGCTCGGAAGCCCAGTTCTCCTCGGCCTCGCGCTTCATGTTGGCGAGATCGCGGGACATCCGGTCGCGCTCTTCGCGGGTGCGCTCGAGCTCGGCGGTGAGTTGGGCGTTCTCGGCCTTCAGCTTCTGGGTGGCGGACGACGTGCGGCCATCGAGCTCGGCGATGGCGGCGCGCAGGTCGCTCTCGGTCTTGCGCGCGCTCTCGATATCGCCGCGCAGGTGCTTGAGCTCGAATTCGCTCTCGGCGAGCAGGCGCGACTGTTCGCCCAGGCGGGTTTCCAGGTCCTGCGCGCGGCGGCCGAGGATCTCGGCTTCGGTGGTCTGCGCAATGAGCGCCTGTTCGAGCTCGGCGACGCGGCGGCCGAGGTTCTCGACCTTGCCGCGTTCCTCGCTCAGCTCCTGCGTGGCAGCTTTCAGCTCGACGCGCTCGGCGTCGCGGCGGTCTTCCACCGCCTTCAATTCGTTGCCGGCCTCGTTGAGGCGATCCTTCAGCGCCTCGACCTGGGCCTTCAGCGCGACGATCTCCACCTTCTGCGCTTCGGCCTGGCCGGAGCGCTCGTCGAGCGTGCTCATCATCTGCGCCAACTCGGCTTCCTTCGCCGACAGCGCGCGCTGGGCCTCCAGCATGGTGCTGGTCTTGATCGCGAATTCCTCTTCGGTGGCGCGCAACTGGTCGCGCAGCGCCTTGTCGCGCGCTTCCAGCGCAAAAATGGTAGCGGTCTTTTCGCCGAGCTCGATCTTGAGCCGGTTGATGGCGTCGCTCTTCTTGCCGAGCTCGGCGAGCTGGCTGGTGCTCTTGGTCTTGAGCTGCTCGACGCTCATCTCCAGCCGGCGCGTGGACATCGCGAACTCGGCGCGGAGCTGATCCTTGTCGGCCTGGATCTCCGCCATCGACAGCGGCGTAGCGGCTTCGAGGCGGCGCATGGTGAGGCGTACGGCGCGTCCATGCACGAGGGGAATGATCACGAGCCCGATCAGGGCAGCGACCAGGAAGCCGATCCCGAAATACATGATCGGTTCAATCATGAAACGACGCCTCCGAACTCAACCCTGCCCGCGTAGCCCCGCGGAAACCATGACATGGAGGCAATCGCCCCCGCCAGCGCTAGCCAAGATTAACCTAAACCCGCGGCCGCGTCCCGGCCGCGGGTTTGCACCGGCGGGTCTTAAGGAAGTGTGGCGCCGCTCAGAACGGGTTCCAGGTCGCGTTCGGCGTGAACTTGAGATAACCGATGTTGGCGCCGAGCCTTAAGCCCACGCCGGAGCGGATCGGGACAAGGACGATGTTGTTGGCGGTGAGGGCGGTCATGCCGAAGCCGCCGATGAAATAGGCGGAGCCGTCCACGCCGCCGAAACGCTGGTAGATCGCGTCGGTGGCCGGAAGGTTATAGACCAGCATCATGGTACGGGCGCCTTCGCCGCCGGTGTCGAAGCCGATAGACGGGCCTTCCCAGAACACGCGGCGGTCGCCGGCATTCTTGGTGTAGAGCTTGCCGTCGCCGTAGCGCAGGCCGACGATGAAGGCTCCGCTGCCCTCCTGCCCGAGGATGTAGCCGTTCGGCTGGCCCCAGCGGCTGAACGCCTGCTCGACGACCTGCGCCAGGCCGCGCGAGACCGAGCCGAAGAACTTGTGGCCGGCGCCGATGATCTCCTGTGCCGAGAAGGTGTCGCGCCGCGGCGGCGGCGGGTTCTGGGCTGCGGCCAGTTCGATGCCGAAGGCGAACAGGCTCAAGGTCAAGGCCGCAAGGCGCAAGGAAGCGCGCATCGGATGCTCCATGGATAGTGAAAAGCGGCAGAACCGTTTAACCGGATACTCACGCCGACGGTCATAAGGTGCCGCCGGTTGGTATTCCCGAATCGGTGAAAACCTCGCGAAGAACTATGACTGCAGCACGGCGGCAGCCAAGCCCGCATTTTCTTGCCGCGCTATTCGGGCTTTTTCTGGCCGGTGGTACTCTATCACCAGTCCAGGCTCAATTGGCGCCTCTTGTCGTCAATCCCGACACCGGGCTCGCCATCAGCGGCTTCGACCCGGTGGCCTATTTCACCGACGGCAAGCCGGTGACCGGGACCGCCCAGCTCGAATTGACCGTGGCCGGCACGATCTGGCGCTTCCATAACGAGGGCAACCGGGCCGCTTTCAGCGCGCACCCGGAAGTCTATGCCCCGCGCTTCGGCGGCTACGATCCGGTCGGCATCGCGCGCGGGCGCTCGGTGCCCGGCCACCCGCTGTACTGGGCGTTGGCCGGCGATCGGCTCTATCTCTTCTACAGCGAGGCCGAGCGCGACGCCTTCAAGGCCGAACCGGGGCGCATCATCGCCGCGGCTGAGCGCAAATGGCCCGAGGTCGCCCGCGCGCTCGGCCAGTGACCGAGCTCAGACGCTCGCTTTCGCTCTCGCAGGATCGCCCCAGGCGATAAAGCCGGGCACCCGGAAGTTCGCGTCGGCTCGGCCATAGGCCAATGGCCCACCGTCCGGCATGACCACGACGCCACCGGCGGCCGCCAGCAGCGCCTGGCCGGCTGCGACGTCCCATTCGCACACGGTGGAAAGGCGCGGATAGACATCGGCCGCGCCTTCCGCGAGCTGGCAGAACTTGACCGCCGAGCCGGTGGGCTGGCGCGCGATCGGTGCGAGGCGGTCGAGAAAGCCTTCGGTCGCCGGGTCGAGATGCGAGCGGCTCATCACCGCGATCGCGCCTTGCGCCGGCCAGCGGCGGGTGCGGATCGGCTCGGCGCGGTCGGCGCCGTCGTCCAGCAGGCGCAGCCGCTCGGCGCCGTAGCCGACCACGCCGCGCCAGACCAGCCCGCGTCTGGGCGCCGCGATCACGCCGGCGAGCGGAACGCCAAGCGAGAGCACCGCGACGTTGACGGTGAATTCGTCGGAGCCGGCAATGAATTCCTTGGTGCCGTCGAGCGGGTCCACCATCAGGAAGCTGCCGCCGAGCGCGGGCGCGGCGGCGCGCCCGCTCAGCTCCTCGGCCACCACCGGCACGCCCGGCAGCAGCCGGGCAAGGCCTTCGAGAATGCTCGCCTCGGACGCTTCGTCGGCGGCCGTGACCGGCGAGCGGTCTGCCTTCAGCCGCTGGACGACGCCGTCCGCGGCGACAGCGCGGATCACCGTTGAGGCCCGCGCGACGATGGTTGTGAGCGCGTCGAGCAGCCGCACGGCGTCGGCAGCGCGAATCTCGGAACCTGCGGTCACGTCGATCCTTTCAATCGCGCTTCTTGGCGCTCGCAGTCCTGCGGTGTATCACGCCCGAAAGCCGGTGCGCCAAGCGATTCGTCGGCCACCGGCATCCTGCTTGCTCCGCGGAGACCCGTCCATGTCCGCTTCATCCATCGACGCGCTCGACCTCGCCGCCCTCCTGTGCTCGCGGGTCTGCCACGACCTCATCAGCCCGGTGGGCGCCATCGTCAACGGCCTCGAGGTGCTGGCGGAAGCCAAGGACGAGGACACCAAGACCTTCGCCATGGACCTCATCAAGAAGAGCGCCGGCACTGCCTCCGCCAAGCTGCAGTTCTGCCGCATCGCCTTCGGCGCCGCCGGCTCGGCCGGCGCGCAGATCGACACCGGCGACGCCGAGAAGATCTCGCGCGGCTTCCTGGAGGACGAAAAGACCAAGATCGCCTGGAATTTGCCTCGCCTGCTGATGGCCAAGAACCGGGTCAAGCTGTTGCTCAACATGGTGCTGATCGCCGCGCAGTCGATCCCGCGCGGCGGGCAACTGACCGTCGATCCGGTCGGCAGCGGCGAGACGATCGGCTTCCGGGTGAGCGCGACCGGCACCAATGCCAAGGTGCCGCCCAACGCGGCGCTCATCTCCGGCGAGGCCGGGCTCGATGGCCTCGACGCGCACCGCATTCAGCCCTTCTACGCGGGGCTCCTCGCCAAGGCCTGTGGGCTGCAAGCCGCGGCCGCGCTCGAAGGCGAGGCCGTGGTGGTGAGCGCGCAGTAGCGGCGCGCGCCGCCGGTTCTTGGTTAACCGGCAGTTAACACGGCGCGTTTCCGCGCTGTTACGCAACTAAAATTAAACGCTTAACCGACACACTGAGACCCGTTCGTCGGGGATTTGGTGCGGGCTTTTGGCCCGCCGGTGAAGGCGTAATTTCATGGACGACCTGCTGCGCGAATTCGTCACCGAGACGAATGAAAGTCTCGACGTGGTGGACGTCGAGCTCGTCCGGTTCGAGCAGGATCCCAATAACGCACAGATTCTCGCCAACATCTTCCGCCTGGTTCACACCATCAAGGGAACCTGCGGCTTCCTCGGCCTGCCGCGGCTGGAAGCGCTGGCGCACGCCGCCGAATCCCTGATGGGCAAGTTCCGCGACGGGGCGCAGGCCACCAGCGACTCGGTGACGCTCATCCTCGCGACCATCGACCGCATCAAGCAGATACTGGAAACGCTCGCGAACGAGCAGCGCGAGCCGGAAGGCAGCGACGACGATCTGATCGCCGATCTCCACCGTATGGCGGATCGGGTCGCCGCGCCGGCGCCCGCGCACACCACCGGCGCGCTCGCGCCTCAGGTGCTGGAGCGGCCGCTGCGGCCGGGCGAGGTTTCGCTCGACGACCTCGAGCGCGCCTTCCGCGAGACCGAGGTCGAGCCGCCGAAGAAGAAGCCGGCGGCGCCGGCCGCCGCCACTGACGCTGCCGCGAAGGAAACCGCCAAGGACGACGAGCCGGCCAAGAACGGCGCCCAGTCGATCCGCGTGAACGTCGACACGCTCGAGCACCTGATGACCATGGTGTCGGAGCTGGTGCTCACCCGCAACCAGCTGCTCGAGATCGTGCGCCAGCACGAGGAATCGGAATTCAAGACGCCGCTGCAGCGCCTGTCCAACGTCACCGCCGAGCTGCAGGAAGGCGTGATGAAGACGCGCATGCAGCCGATCGGCAACGCCTGGCAGAAGCTGCCGCGCATCGTGCGCGATCTGTCCAACGAGCTCGGCAAGCAGATCGACCTGGAGATGCAGGGCGCGGAGACCGAGCTCGACCGCCAGGTGCTCGACCTGATCAAGGACCCGCTCACCCATATGGTGCGCAACTCGGCCGACCACGGGCTGGAGACGCCGGAGGAGCGGCGCGCGGCCGGCAAGCCGCCGCAGGGCCACATCCGCCTGTCCGCCTATCACGAAGGCGGCCACATCATCATCCAGATCGCCGACGACGGCCGCGGGCTCAACACCGAGCGCATCAAGGCCAAGGCGCTGGCGCAGGGCCTCGTCTCCGAAGACGAGGTCGAGAAGCTGTCGGAAGCGCAGATCCACAAGTTCATCTTCGCGCCCGGTTTCTCCACCGCCGCCACGGTCACCAGCGTGTCCGGCCGCGGCGTCGGCATGGACGTGGTGCGCAACAACATCGACCAGATCGGCGGCACGGTCGACGTGAAGTCGGTCTCCGGCGTCGGCCTGAGCTTCACCATCAAGATCCCACTCACGCTCGCCATCGTCGCGGCGCTGATCGTCGAGGCCGGCGGCGACCGCTTCGCCATTCCGCAATTGTCGGTGGTCGAACTGGTGCGCGCGCGCCCGGGCAGCGATCACCGCATCGAGCGCATCAAGGACACGCCGGTCCTGCGCCTGCGCAACAAGCTCCTGCCACTGACGCGGCTCAGCCACCTGCTCGGCATCGACGAGGGCAAGGGCGGCGAGGTGGAGAAGGGCTTCATCGTCGTGACGCAAGTCGGCAGCCGCACCTTCGGCATCGTGGTGGACGCGGTCTTCCACACCGAGGAGATCGTGGTGAAGCCGATGTCGAGCAAGCTGCGCCACATCGCGATGTTCTCCGGCAATACCATCCTGGGCGACGGGTCGGTGATCATGATCGTCGATCCCAACGGCGTCGCGCAGGCGCTCGGCAGCGCGGTCGCCTCGCACGTGGCCGAGGCCGAAGCCGCCGAGGCGCGGCAGGCCGCGCCCGCCGACAACGAGGCCACCTCGCTTCTGGTCTTCCGCGTCGGCTCGCCGCAGCCCAAGGCGGTGCCGCTGTCGCTGGTCACGCGGCTCGAGGAAGTCGACGCGCGCAAGATCGAGTTGTCGAACGGCCGCCACATGGTGCAGTACCGCGGCCACCTGATGCCGCTCATCAGCATGGACGAGAAGGTGAAGGTCAAGAGCGACGGCGCCCAGCCGCTGCTGGTCTTCTCCGACGGCGTCCGCTCGATGGGCCTGGTCGTGGACGAGATCGTCGACATCGTCGAGGACGCCCTCGACATCCAGGTCGCAAGTGAGAATGCCGGCGTGCTCGGCTCGGCCATCGTCAAGGGGCAAGCAACCGAGATCATCGACGTCGGGCATTTCCTCCCGCTCGCCTTCGAGGACTGGTTCCGCCGCAAGGAGCAGCCGGCGCGCGACCGCCGCCGCGTGCTGCTGATCGACGACTCGCCGTTCTTCCGCAACATGCTGCGCCCCGTGCTGCAGGCCGCCGGTTACGAGGTCGCCGCCGTCGGCTCGGCGCGGGAAGCGTTGGCGCAGATCGGCGAGGACTGCGGCTTCGACGTGGTGGTCACCGACGTCGATATGCCGGAGATGGATGGCTACCAGTTCACCGAAAGCCTGCGCGCCGATCCGCGCACCGCCGACCTGCCGGTGATCGCGCTTTCGTCGTCGATCTCGGTGGAAGCGGCCGAGCGCGGCCGCCAGGCCGGTTTCTACGACTACGTCGCGAAGTTCGACCGCCAGGGCCTGATCGCGGCGCTCAAGGAACAGACCGACATCGGACGGGCCGCGTGACGCCATGAACGACGCCAACGGGACCGTCAACGAATACGTCACCGCCATGATCGGCGGGCAGCTGTTTGGCCTGCCGATCCGCAGCGTGCAGGACGTGTTCCTGCCTGAGCGCATCACGCGCGTGCCGCTGGCGCAGGCCGAGATCGCCGGCGTGCTGAACCTGCGTGGGCGGATCGTCACGCTGATCGACATGCGCCAGCGCCTCGGGCTTGCCGCGCGCACCGACGACGGCCCCTGCATGGCGGTCGGCGTCGAGGCGAAGGGCGAATCCTACGGGCTTCTGATCGACAGCGTCGGCGAGGTGCTCAAGCTGGACGATGCGGCGCGCGAGCCCAATCCGGTCAATCTCGACCCGCGGCTTGCGCGGGTGTCGGCGGGCATCCACCGGCTCGACGGACAATTGCTGATGGTGGTCGATGTCGATCGCGTGCTTGACATCGGCGTGGGGGCGAACGCGGCGTGACGCCTCCGGCTAACGCAAAGGAATTGCGCGGCGCCTGAGTAGAAAAGGACTGAGCGATGAAAACGTGTCTGGTTGTTGACGACTCCAGCGTCATCCGGAAGGTGGCGCGGCGAATCCTCGAGGGCCTCGAGTTCCAGATCGTGGAAGCCGAAGACGGCGAGCAGGCGCTCGAATCGTGCCGGCGGCAGCTTCCCGAGGCGATCCTGCTCGACTGGAACATGCCGAAGATGGACGGCTACGAGTTCCTGCGCTCGCTGCGCCGGCTGCCGGGCGGCGACGCGCCGAAGGTGGTGTTCTGCACCACCGAGAACGACGTCGCCCACATCGCGCGCGCGCTGCATGCCGGCGCCAACGAGTACATCATGAAGCCTTTCGACCGCGAGATCGTGGAGGCGAAATTCCAGGAAGTCGGCCTGCTCTGACCGTCCCGCGCGCCCGCGCTGCAAGCTGGAAACGCCCGCATGAACGTCGCCGCCTCCGCTCACTCGCCCGCCGCAACCGCCGCCGGCCGGCGCATCCGCGTCATGGTCGTGGACGACGCGGTCGTCGTGCGCGGCCTGTTCGCGCGCTGGGTGGAAGCCGAGCCCGACCTCGAACTGGTCGCCTCGCTGAGCGATGGGCGCCAGGCCGTCAACCAGCTCGAGCGGGTCAACCCGGACGTCGTGGTGCTCGACGTCGAGATGCCGGAACTCGACGGCATCGCGGCGCTGCCGAAGCTGCTGGAGAAGAAGCGCGACCTGGTCGTGATCATGGCGTCGACGGTCACGCGCCGGAACGCCGAGATCAGCTTGCGCGCGCTCTCCCTCGGCGCCGCCGATTACATTCCGAAGCCGGAGAGCACGCGCGAAGTCACCGTTTCGCCGACCTTCCACCGCGACCTCATCGAGAAGATCCGCCAGCTCGGCCTGCGCGCGCGCCGCTTCGGCTCGCCGCACCCGGCCCGCGTCGCGTCGCCGCCGCTTGCGCCGACGCACCACCATCACCATCACGACCCGCACGAGCCGATCGCGCTGCGGCCGATGCCGACGATCCCGCCGCGCGTGCTGGTCGTCGGTTCCTCGACCGGCGGCCCGCAGGCGCTCAACACCATCCTTGCCCACATCGCGCCCGTGATCGAGCGCGCGCCGGTGCTCATCACGCAGCACATGCCGCCGACCTTCACCGCGATCCTCGCCGAGCACCTCGCCCGCATCACCTCGGGCCCGGTGCGCGAGGGGCGCAACGGCGAGGACATCAACGCCGGCACCGTATACATCGCGCCCGGCGGCAAGCACATGCGGGTGGTCCGCCGCGACGGCACCGCCGTGCTGGTGGTCGAGGAAGGCGCGCTGATCAATTTCTGCAAGCCGTCGGTCGATCCGCTGTTCACGTCGGCCGCCCAGGTCTGGGGCTCCAAGGTGCTCGGACTGATGCTCACCGGCATGGGCTCCGACGGCCTCGCGGGTTCGAAGGAGATCGTCGCTGCCGGCGGGCATATTCTCGCCCAGGACGAGCCGACCAGCGTGGTCTGGGGCATGCCCGGGCAGGTGGCGCATGCCGGGCTGTGCTCGGCGCTGCTGCCGCTCGACGGCATCGCCGGCAAGCTCAACCGGTTGTTCGCGGGAGAGCGCCCGTGACGCCGGAGGACTTCGATTTCCTGCGCAAGATGCTGAAGGAGCGCTCCGGCCTCGTGCTGGGCGCCGAGAAGCAGTATCTCGCCGAAAGCCGGCTGCTGCCGGTGGCGCGCCGCCACGGCATGAGCTCGCTGGGCGAGCTCGTCACGCGGCTGCGGCTCGCGCCCGGCCTGATGGGCACCGAGGTGGTCGAGGCCATGACCACCAACGAGACCTTCTTCTTCCGCGACAAGATTCCCTTCGAGCACCTCCGCGACACCATCATGCCGGCGCTCATCGCCGCGCGCGCGCGCGAGAAGCGCATCCGCATCTGGTGCACGGCCTGCTCGAGCGGGCAGGAGCCCTATTCGATCGCGATGACGCTCAACGACATGAGCGAGAAGCTCGCGGGCTACCGCGTCGAGATTCTGGGCACCGACCTCGCGGGCGAGGTGCTGGAGAAGGCCAAGGCCGGCATCTACAGCCAGTTCGAGGTGCAGCGCGGGCTGCCGATCCAGCTGCTGGTGAAATACTTCAGCAAGATTGGCGAGAACTGGCAGATCGCGCCCGAGATTCGGCGCATGGTGCAGTTCCGCCCGCTCAATCTGCTCAACGATTTCACGCCGCTCGGGCGCTTCGACCTGGTGTTCTGCCGCAACGTGCTGATCTACTTCGACCAGCCGACCAAGACGCGGGTGCTGGAGCGCCTGATGCCGCAGATGCCGGACGACGGCTTCCTCATCCTCGGCGCCGCCGAAACGGTGGTCGGGCTCACCGAGGCGTTCAAGCCGTGGAGCGACAAGCGCGGCCTCTACGCGCCCAATCCGGCCGCGCGCCCGCGTCAGCAGGCCGCCAACGTCGTGCGCCTCGCCAAAGCCTGAGCCGATTTCCGAAAACCTGAAAGCGATGCGCCGAGAACGCGCCGTCCTGCGCGTCATCGCCGCGCGCGCAGGCCGAGCAGTTCGGGCCGGAACTCGAAGTGCATCGTGTCGTAGTGATACCACTTGCCGCCCCAGATGAAGCCGTGGCGCTCGAAGATGTCGACGATCTCCTGCGGCATGCGGTTGCGGTAGACGATCGGCGCGCCGCTTCTGCGCCAGAGCCAGTAATCGGCGGCCTCCGTGTTGAGGTCGATGGCGGCGGCGTAGCCGTGCATGCTCGGCCGGCCGGTGTCGGCGACGTTGCGGCACGCCAGCACGCCGGCGATCGGATAGGCGGCGCGCTTGATCGCCGGCGGCAGCGCGTCGATCTCCGCCGACACCGCCTGCAGGCGCTGCGCGACGCCGTTGATGCGCGTCACCTGGATCGTGTTGCCCCACGTTCGCGGCAGCCACACGATCGATACTAGGTGGCGGCCGACTTCGCCCTTGCGGCAGTCGCCGTACATCTTGCGGAAGAAGGCCTCGTTGCGGAAGCGCCCGGGATCGTCGTTGACCGCGGGCGGCTGCGCGAGCCGTCCGCGCCGATAGGGCAGGCGGAACTGGTCGAGGATCGAGGCATTGCGCAGAAGCTGGTCGAAGGTCTTGTTCGGCATCCCGTCGGACGCCGGCATGACCGTGCCGTCCTTCCAGCGGATCGATTTGCCGTCATGGCCCGCGAGCGCGTCGGGATAGGCGGCGACCAGCGCGTCGAGCGCTTCCGTTGCGGACGCCGCCAGCGCCGGCCGCGGGAGCGCCAGCGCGCCGAGGACGATGGCGAGCAGCAGGCGCGGGGCGACGCGCATCACCCGCGCCACCAAGCACGTTTCCGCATGGATTGCCTTGCGCCGTTCGATTGCCCGCACGGCTGAATTATCGAGGGGCCTTTCGTGCCTCGCAAGCGCGCTTCGCGCAATGCGGAGGTACCAAAAAACCCCGGAGCTCATCGCCCCGGGGTTCAAGTTGGGAGGAGAGAGCCCGACTTAGGGCTCAGTCAAGATGTACGCAGACGCAACAAGGGGGAGAGCGCATGGCAATCCTTGACGCTGCGGCTGACTGAAGGGTGGGGGGCGCTTCAAGCGCGCACGCGACGGCACCGAAACACGTCACGCGATGATGCCCGAAAATCTGCGGGCGACGCTGGTATGAAAAAACTTCCCTGAAACAAAACGGGGCGCCCGAGGCGCCCCGCTGAACTCGGCTTAAGCCGGGATCCGCGCTTCGTCGTCGCTCGGCTCGCGCAGCACGTAGCCGCGGCCCCACACCGTCTCGATGTAGTTCTTGCCGGCGGAGGCGTTGGCCAGCTTCTTGCGCAGCTTGCAGATGAAGACGTCGATGATCTTGAGCTCCGGCTCGTCCATGCCGCCGTAGAGATGGTTGAGGAACATCTCCTTGGTGAGCGTCGTCCCCTTGCGCAGGGAGAGCAGCTCGAGCATCTGGTATTCCTTGCCCGTCAGGTGCACGCGCTGGCCGGTGACCTCCACCGTCTTGGTGTCGAGGTTGACCACCAGGTCGCCGGTGTTGATGACCGACTGGGCGTGGCCCTTTGACCGACGCACGATGGCGTGGATGCGGGCGATCAGCTCGTCCTTGTGGAACGGCTTGGTCATGTAGTCGTCGGCGCCGAACCCTAAGCCCTTCACCTTGTCCTCGATGCCGGCGAGGCCGGAGAGGATCAGGATCGGCGTCTTGACCTTGGACACGCGCAGGGAGCGCAGAACCTCGAAACCCGACATGTCGGGGAGGTTCAGGTCGAGCAGGATGATGTCGTAGTCGTAGAGCTTGCCGAGATCGACGCCTTCTTCCCCGAGGTCCGTCGTGTAGACGTTGAAGCTCTCGGATTTGAGCATCAGCTCAATGGATTGAGCGGTGGCGCTGTCGTCTTCAATGAGGAGAACGCGCATTTAAGTCCCCTTCTCGCCGCAGCCGGGCCTTGGGTCAGCGCCGCAAAGGCGGCGAGCTAGAAAAACGCTGTGGGACAAACTGATTCGACACTATCGGCGTATGGTTAACAAAACCTGATTCTCGCTGGCAAGCGCGCCGTAGCAAGGGCGCCGCGAATCACCGTAAGGTGTTGCCATTGAGTGGTTTTTTTTCACCACGAGCCGGTTCATGTCCCCGTTCCAGAGCAGGCGGTTGCCGGCCCCTTCCTCGCCCTTCTCGTCCCGGCCGGGCGATTCGATGGCCGTTTGTCCATGGACGATGACCCAATGATTAACGACGCGGGTAAACAACGCGTTAAAGACCGCTCCGTACCGGTAAGCCTAAGGCCGGGTTTACGGCGGTTTTTTGCCTGGCGTGGGGCCGGCGCCTCAGCCGGTTCCCTGTTTACCCGTGTGGCGACTGCGTCTGCGCCGTTCCCGGAAGGCGGGTCATGACCATGAAAGCCCTGGCCGAACAGATCGGAGATCTGGACGGTGTCGAAATCTACGGCCGCGTGGTCGGCGTGCGCGGGCTGATGGTGGAGGTAGCAGGGCCTATCCACGCCATGTCGGTCGGCGCGCGGCTCACCATCGAGACCGGGACGGGCGCCGGCATCCCCTGCGAGGTGGTCGGCTTCTCCGGCGGGCACGCGCTCGCCATGCCTTTCGCGGCGCTGGAAGGCGTGCGGCGCGGCTGCCGGGCGGTGGTGGCGACCTCGGCCGGCGCGGTCCGCCCTTCCGAGGGGTGGCTCGGCCGCGTGGTCAACGCCATGGGCGAGCCGATCGACGGGCTCGGGCCGCTGCCGGCGGGCCCGGCGCCTTATCCGTTCCGTTCCTCGCCGCCGCCGGCGCATGCGCGCCGCCGCGTCGGCGCCCCGCTCGACCTCGGGGTGCGGGCGCTCAACACTTTCGTGACCTGCTGCCGCGGCCAGCGCATGGGCATCTTCGCCGGCTCCGGCGTCGGCAAGTCGGTGCTGCTGTCGATGCTGGCGCGCAACGTGGCCGCCGACGTGTCGGTCATTGGCCTGGTCGGCGAGCGCGGCCGCGAGGTGCAGGAATTCTTGCAGGACGACCTCGGGCCGGCGGGCCTCGCCCGCTCGGTGGTGGTGGTCTCGACCTCGGACGAGCCGGCGCTGATGCGCCGGCAGGCCGCCTACCTGACGCTGGCCATCGCCGAGTTCTTCCGCGACCTGCACAAGGACGTGCTGGTGCTGATGGACTCGGTAACCCGCTTCGCCATGGCGCAGCGCGAGATCGGCCTGTCCGCCGGCGAGCCGCCGACCGCCAAGGGCTATACGCCGACGGTGTTCACCGAATTGCCGCGGCTCCTGGAACGGGCCGGTCCGGGCACCGACGAGGGCACCATCACCGGCATCTTCACCGTCCTGGTCGACGGCGACGACCATAATGAGCCAGTGGCCGACGCGGTGCGCTCGATCCTCGACGGCCATATCGTGATGGAACGGGCGATCGCCGAGCGCGGGCGCTATCCGGCCATCAACATCCTCAAGTCGGTATCGCGCACCATGCCGCGGGCGGCCGACCCGGTGTTCCTGCCGGTGATCTCGCGCGCCCGGCAGGTGATGGCGACCTATGCCGACATGGAGGAGCTGATCCGGCTCGGGGCCTACCGGCCGGGTTCCAGCGCGGAGGTGGATGAGGCCATCGGCCTGCACACCCCGCTCGAGGCCTTCCTCGGCCAGGGCAAGGAAGAATCGACCACGCTGGCCGAGGGATACCAGCGGCTGGAGGCAATTCTCGCCGGCCTGGAAACCGAAAACTAACGTTATTGCCCCACAGTCGACCCACTGACGTCCGGGGCCGCCCGCGCCGGGTCGAAGGATTCGGCCGCGCGGGGCGGAAATTCGGGGCTTCGGGGGAGTTTTTTGTCGATGAAGTCACGGGAAACCCTCATCCGCCTGAAGAAGTTTCAGGTCGA
The DNA here is from genome assembly GCA_046292265.1 of Pseudolabrys sp. Taxonomy (GTDB): domain Bacteria; phylum Pseudomonadota; class Alphaproteobacteria; order Rhizobiales; family Xanthobacteraceae; genus Pseudolabrys. The sequence goes on from JBKBRE010000007.1 coordinate 71,199, forward strand.
CGAGAAGCGGCGCAAGGTGGCTCAGATCGAGGCCATGATCGCCGAGTTCGAGCGCATCGCGGTCGAGCTCGAGCGCGAGATCAAGGTCGAGCAGGACCGCGCTGGCATCCACGATCCCGGCCATTTCGCCTATCCGACCTACGCCAAGGCGGCCATGACCCGGCGCGAGAACCTCAAGCGCTCGACCGACGAGCTGCGCGCGCAGCTCGACGACGCCAAGGCGCACCTCGGCGAGGCCTTCGAGGAGCTCAAGAAGGTCGAGATGCTCGACGAGCGCGACCAGCAGCGTGAGAAGGCCGAGGCGAGCGCGCGCGAACAGGCCGAGCTCGACCGCATCGCGGCGCTCAGGTTCAGCACGGGCGGCGTTCGCATCTAGCCAACCGCACGCGATCGCATCTACCGGTCCGCGCCGCGGGCCGATAAGATGATCGTGCATGGTCACTTCCGTTGCAGAGCTGGTCGCGGCACACCGCGCCGGCGGCATCACCCCCGCGCAGACGATCGAAGGCTGCTACCGGCGCATCCGCGCGCTCGGCGATCCCGGCGTTTTCATCACACTGCGCGCGGAAGAAGACGCGGTCGCCGAGGCCAATGCGCTCGCCGGCGGGCGGGCGAAAGGCCCGCTCTACGGCGTGCCGCTCGCGGTGAAGGACAATATCGACGTCGCCGGCTTGCCGACCACGGCGGCGTGCCCGGCCTTCGCCTATCGGCCGGCGGCCGATGCCGTTGCCGTCGCGCGGCTGCGCGCGGCGGGCGCCATCGTGATCGGCAAGACCAATCTCGACCAGTTCGCCACCGGCCTTGTCGGCACCCGCACGCCTTTTCCGGTGCCGCGCAATGCGCTGCGCGCCGACCTCGTGCCGGGCGGCTCCAGTTCCGGCTCGGCGGTGGCGGTGGCGGCAGGGCTCGTGCCGGTTGCGCTTGGCACCGACACGGCGGGCTCGGGACGCGTGCCGGCCATGCTCAACAACATCGTCGGCGTGAAGCCGAGCCTCGGCCTCGTCTCGACGCGGGGCGTGGTGCCGGCCTGCCGCACGCTCGACTGCGTGTCGGTGTTCGGCAACAGCGTCGACGATGCCTGGGCGGTGCTGTCGGCGATGGCTTCCTTCGACGCCGACGACGCCTATGCCCGCGAGCGGCCGCTCGGGGAAATCGATGCCGATCCCGGCAAGCTCACCCTCGGCGTGCCGCGCGCGCAGGACCGGCTGTTCTTCGGCGATGAGCGTGCGGCGGCGGATTACGAGGCCGCGCTGGCGCGGCTGCGGCAGTCCGGCTTTGCGCTGACCGACATCGACATGACGCCGCTCTACGAGACGGCGCGCCTTCTCTACGAGGGACCGTGGGTGGCCGAGCGCTACATCGCCGCGCGCAGCCTGATCGAGCGCGATCCGGACGCGCTGCATCCGGTCACCCGCGCCATCATCGAACCGGGCGCGAAGGTGAGTGCGGTGGACACGTTCCAGGCCCTCTACCGGCTGGAGGAATTGCGCCGTGTGGCGCAGCGGCTGTTCAAGACAATCGACGCTTTGGTGCTGCCGACGGCGCCGACCGTCTACACGGTCGATGAGCTGCGCGCCGAGCCGGTGCTGCTCAATTCGCGGCTCGGCACCTACACGAACTTCGTCAACCTGCTCGACCTGTGCGGCACCGCCGTGCCGGCGGCGCTGCATGACGACAACACGCCCTTCGGCATCACCATTCTGGCGCCCGGCGGCCGCGATGCGCTGGCCGCCGCCATCGCGCGGCAATTCCATGCCGCGACGGCGATCCGGCCGGGAGCCGCCGGCCGGTAGTGGTGAAGGCGTCGGCAACCGGCGCGCGTTAATGCAACAATTTGGTGCAAGCCTGCCCGCCAACTATGCAGCGCGTCCGCGCCGGCGCGGCGATTGCCTCCAAAATCCGCTGGCATAGTCCTTGCTGCTACCCCTGCAACAACAGGGGAGACTGTCATGATCCGTCGTCGCGATTTCCTGATCGGCACGGGCGCCGTGCTTGCCGCTCCGGCCGTCGGCCGCGCGCAAGAGACCGTCATCAAGATGGGCGCGCTCAAGCTCATCCATTCGATCGCGCCCTATTTCTACGACAAGTTCACGCCGGCCGGTTACAAGGTCGAGGTCATCCCGTTCGAGAGCCCGACCGAGGGCAAGAACGCGGTGGTCACCCGATCGGTCGATTTCGGCATGTTCGGCATCGCCGCCGCCACGCTCGGCGCCGCCGCCGGCGAGCCGATCGTCGTGATCGCCTCGGCCTGCAACAAGGGCATGGCGGTGGTCGCGGGCAAGAATTCGCCGATCGCCTCGATCAAGGACCTCAAGGGCAAGCGCGTCGGCATCTGGCCCGGCTCGACGCAGGAAGTCTTCATCTTCGAGCGCCTGCGCATGGAAGGCATGTCGGTCGCCGACATCACGCCGGTGCGTATCTTCTTCAGCGAGATGCACGTGGCGCTCGCGCGCGGCGACATCGACGCCTATGTCGGCGCCGAGCCCGGGCCCGGCGTCAGCCTCGCGAGCGGCGTCGGCAAGGTGGTCGAGTATCCCTACGGCACCACGATGGGCTCGCTGAACATGGTCTTCGGCGCGCACCGCGACACGCTGGCGAACAAGCCCGAACTCACCAAGGTGATCCTCGACATCCACCGCAAGGCGTCCGACTACGCCATGGCGAACCCGACCGAGATGGCGGCGATGGCGTCGAAGAAGCTTGGGCAGAAGAAGGAGGCGATCGATCTTTCGGTCCCGAACGTCGAGCTGACCTGGAAGTTCGGGCCGACGGAGATCCAGCAGTCCAAGACCTATGCCCAGCACATGCTCGCGCTGAAGCAGATCAAGCAGTTGCCCGACTTCGCCACCTTCTTCGACACCCGCTTCGTGTCGGCGATGGAGAAGGCGGCTTGACCGTCGCGCTCGAAACCGCGCGGGCAGCGCCCGTCGCGCCGTCCGAGACGGCGCGGCCGGCGGCCGCCTTTCTCGCGCGGCTTCGCAACCCGCTGCTGGGAATCATGTTCCCGGCGATCGTGCTGGTCGTCTGGCATTTCCTCACCTACGGCCAGAAGTACAGCCTGATCCCGCCGCCGAGCGAGGTGGGGCTCGCGCTGTGGGACCTTTCCTTCGGCGGCATCTATGACGACGCTTACAGCCGCACCCTGCATATCCACCTGCTGGCCTCGCTCAGCCGCGTCTATGGCGGCTTCGCCATAGCGCTCGCGGTGGCGCTGCCGCTCGGCCTGATGATCGGGCGCATCGCGGTGGTGCGTCAGGTGCTCGACCCGACGCTGCAGGTGCTGCGGCCGATTCCCGTCACCGCCTGGCTGCCGCTGGCGATGATCATGTTCGGGCTGGGCCCGCGCTCGGCCTTCTTCCTCGTCTGCCTCGGCGCGTTCTATCCGATCCTCATCAACACCATCTTCGGCGTGCGCGCGGTCGACCCGCGCCTGTTCGAGGCGGCGAGCATGCTCGGCTGCCAGGACACCTCGCAGTTCTACCGCGTGGTGCTGCCGGCGAGCCTGCCGGCGATCTTCACCGGGCTCAGGCTCGGGCTCGGCTTTGCCTGGGTGGTGATCGTGGTGGGCGAGATGACCGGCGTGCAGACCGGTCTCGGCGCCATCATCATGGAAGCGCGCCAGCTCTCGCGCACCGAAATCGTCATCTGCGGCATGATCGTGATCGGCGTCGCCGGCTTCATCTCGGACCGGCTGGTCGTGCTGCTCGGCAAACGCCTCTTGCGCTGGAGTCCCAACTTTGCCTGACAGTCCGATCCCCATTCTCGAAATGCGCGGCGTGAGCAAGCAGTTCGAGCTGCAAGGCCAGCGCATCGAGGCGCTGCGCGACGCGCATCTGAGCGTGAACAAGGGCGAGTTCGTCTGCCTGATCGGCGCGTCCGGCTGCGGAAAGTCCACGCTCCTGCGCATCGTCGCCGGCTTCGAGACGCCGTCGCGCGGCGAGGCGCTGATGTGGGGCACGCCGATCGCCGGCCCTGGTCCCGAGCGCGGCATGGTGTTCCAGGACTACGGGCTTTTCCCGTGGCTGAGCGTGCGCGGCAACATCGGCTTCGGGCCGAGCTCGCGCGGGCGGCCGGCGGCGGAAGTGAAGGACACGGTCGACCGCTTCATCGAACTGGTCGGTCTGCAGCGTTTCGCCAATGCTTACCCGCACCAGCTCTCCGGCGGCATGAAACAACGCGTGGCGATCGCGCGCGTGCTGGCCAACGACGCCGAGGTGGTGCTGATGGACGAGCCGTTCGGCGCGCTCGACGCCATGACGCGCGAGCGCCTGCAGGACGAACTGCTCGATATCTGGCAGCGCACCGGGCTGACCGTGCTGTTCGTCACACATTCCATCGAGGAGGCGATCTTCCTCGCCGACCGCATCGTCGTCATGTCGCCGGGCCCCGGCCGCATCGAAAGCGAGACGGCAGTCACCCTGCAGCGTCCGCGCGACGTCGTGGCGGCGGACTTCAACGACATCCGCCGGCAGCTCTCCCAGCAACTGCACAGCCATCACAGCCGCAAGGCCGCCTGATAGAGTGGGCCTGCTCACGGGGACGGCCGGGATGGATGAGATAATCTGGCGCGGCATGACGCGCGCGCAGCTCGACGCCGCCTACAACAACAGCGCGGCGGTCGCAAACAGCGCCGACAAGCTCAGCGAATGGACGCAGCGCAGCGCGGCCTTGCGCGCGCGCGAGGGCGCGCTGCTCGACCTTGCCTACGGCGCGCGGCCGCGCAACCGCATCGACATCTTCCGTTGCGGCCGGGCAGGGGCGCCGCTGTTCGTGTTCATCCACGGCGGCTACTGGCAACGCAACGCCAAGGAGATATTTTCCTGCATGGCCGAGGGACCGCTGGCGCACGGTTTCGACGTCGCCCTGCCGGGCTACACGCTGGCGCCGGAGGCGAGCCTCACCGGGATTGTCGCCGAGCTGCGCGCCGCGCTCTCCTGGCTGCGGGCGAACGGGCGGCGGCACGGCGTCGCGGAAGCCGCGTTGGTCGTGTCGGGCTGGTCAGCCGGCGGCCATCTCACCGCAATGATGCTGCCGGAAGCCGACGCGGGGCTGGCGATCAGCGGCGTGTTCGACATCGAGCCGTGCCGGCTCAATTATCTCAACGAGAAGCTCAACCTCACGGCGGACGAGGTCGAGGCCTTGAGCCCGATCCGGCATCTGCCGCCCTCGTCCGGGCCGTTGGCGGTGGCCTTCGGCACCGCCGAATTGCCCGAGCTGCAGCGACAGTCGCGCGACTATGCCGCCGCGCGCGAAGGCGCCGGTCTGCCGACCGAGTTGCTGCCGCTCGCCGGCCACGACCATTTCTCGATCCTGGAAGAGCTGGCGCGGCCGGACGGCGCGCTCACGCGGGCGCTGACGAAGCTCGCGCGCCGATAGGCGTCACTTCTTCGCCGGCGGCTCGGCCTTGGCCTTCAGTTGAGTCAGTTCGCCCTCGAGCGTGGTGACCATCGATCGCAGCGCGGCGATCTCGGCCTGCGCTGCGGCGAGCTTGCCGGTCGTTTCGCGCGCCTGCTTGAGCAGCATCTGGTGCAGCAGTTCGATGTTGGCCTGCAGGCAGCCGGTGCGGCGCTCCATCTGCTTTTCCGCCGTGCACACTTCTATGCCGCGGATGTCCTGCGCCGCCGCCGCGAGCGGCAGGGCCGTCAGCAAGAACGCAGCGAGGCAGAGACGGCGGGCGCGGACCATGGGCAATCCTCCGTGTCGGGGATCAGAACGCCGCCGCCAGTTCCCTGGCGCCGGGCGCCTGTGCGGCGCGCGTCATGAGCCCTTCCATGTGCGCGATCAGCCCGGCCACCGTGCCGGTGCGGCGCGCGACCGGGTTGCGCTCGTAGCCGCGCTGCTGGAAGAAATTGGCGGTCGGCACCTTCTCGCGCAACGCCTGCGGCATGGTCACCATGTCGAAGCCGTTGCCGTCGCCGGTCAGGTTCATCAGCTCGAGCTCGGCCGGCGTCAGCGGCTTGGCATAGCCCTTCATCTTCGCGAACTGCACTGACTGGGTGAGCTTCTGCACCTGCAGCATCGGGCCGAGGTCGATATCGAGCACCGCGGCGTGGATGCCCCAGCCGCCCTTGGTGGTCTTGGCCAGCTTGTCCTGCTCGGCCCAGCGGTGCGGCACCGAGCGCGCATAGGCGATCATGCGCTTGAACGCCTCGATCCGGCGGTCCATCTGCCGGCGCGCTTCGCCGCGCAGCGGCGCCGCCTTCATGCGTAGCGCGGCGAGATAGCGCTCGCCGAATTCCGAGAGCAGCGACACCGTGTTGGTGGACAGGAGCTGGTTGTAGCCGACCGCCGGCGAGACGGCGACCGGCCGCGTCGGCGTGACGCCCGACTGCATGTCGTAGGTGCCGTTGCCGCCGGTCTCGAAGGCGTAGACGCCGACGATCTGCTCTTTGGTCAGGCCGGCCGCGGCGGCGGCGCGGGCATAGGCGCGCTTGAACTCGGCGTCGCTCGCCGGCCGGTTCGGCACGAAACCGAATTCCTCGGCCGCGGCCTTGAGGAAATCGGCGATGAGCGGAATGGGCGGCTCGGGCGGACGATGCGGCGCCTGCGGATCGACCGGCCGCGGCGGGCCGCTGTAGACCGGCGGATGCGTGAGCACGTAATCCTCGAGCACGATCGGGATGTGCTCGCGGCGCTTGGCGTTGCGCTGCCGGCGCTTGTCCGCGATGGAATCCCAATAGGGTTCCGCCACCGCGTCATAGGCGGCGCGCGCCTTCTCGTAGGCGGCGAGCTTGGTGCGGTACTCGGCGATGGCCTGCGGGCTGACTTGCGCGAGCGCCGGCGCGGCGGCGCCGATCACGCAGGCGATGACGGTGAGGCGGAGAAGGGAGGCGAGCATGGGTCCGCCTTCTATCCGAGATCGGCTGATTCTGGCTATCGCCGGTGACGCGATGCCGCAGCGGCGTGGAACCTTCAGCCCGGCGGGGCCGCGAAACCGACGCTCGGCGGCTGTGGCGCCAGGCGGATCAGCCGCGAATCCGCGACTGCGGCCTGCCGGTGCTGCACCGCCTCGCGGTAGGCGGGGTCGCGGATCATCTCGACGAAGGCGGCGACGCCCGGATACTCGGCGATGAAGCAGACGTCCCAGCGCTCCTCAGCCGGGCCGATCAGCATGTGCTCGAAGCCGCCGCGCCAGGCGATGCGGCCGCCGACCCGCGTGAACACCGGCAGGCTGTCGCGGCCGTAGGCGGCGTAGGCCTCCGCGCCGCTCGCCGGCCGGCCGTCGGGATAGATGGCGATGGCGCGCAGGCGGATCAGATTGAGCATGTGGATCGGCCCGGCGCGGTCGTCGGCGCGGAAGGTGGCGAAGCTCTCTTTGGTCGGATCGACGAAGGCCTTCATGGCTCAGGTTCCGGTGAACTGCGGCTTGCGCTTGGCGAGAAAGGCCGCGACGCCTTCCTCGAGGTCGCGCGTCGGCACCATCTGCGCGAAGTAGCTCGCCTCGATCGCCAGTCCCTCGTCGATCGGCACGTTGATGCCGCGCGTCACGCTGTTGAGACCGGCGGCGACCGCCAGCGGCGACTTCTCGGCGATGCGGCGGGCGAGCGCGAAGGCCTCGTCGTAGAGCCGCTCGTGCGGCACCACGTCGTTGACCAGCCCGAAGTCGCGCGCCTTCCAGGCGCCGATCGGATCGCCGGTGAGGATCATCTGTAGCGCGCGCTTGCGGCCGATCAGGCGCGGCAGCCGCTGCGATCCGCCGAACGGCGGGGCGAAGCCGAGATTGATCTCGGCCTTGCAGAAGCTGGCGCGTTCGCTGGCGATGGCGAGCGGCGCGGCCTCGCTGATCTCGGAACCGCCGCCGTAGGCGATGCCGTTCACCGCCGCGATGACCGGCTTCGGAAACGTCTCGATGCGCGCGGTCATGCGCTGGCCGCGCTTGACGAAATCGCGCAGCGCGACCTCGGCGCCCTGGCGCACGCTGGCCGCGATCCCGCCGATGTCGGCGCCGGCCGAGAAGGCGCGGTCGCCGGCGCCGGTGAGAACGATCGCGCGCACCTTGCGGTCGCGCTCGATCCCGTCGAGCAGCGTCATCAGCCGGTCGATCATCTCGTCGTCGATCGCGTTGAGCTTGTCCGGCCGGTTGAGGGTGAGCAGGGCGATGCCGTCGTCGATCTGGCAGAGAACGGTGTCGGACATGGGGTACCTCGCGAGCCGCCCGCGTCCCAGCGACGCGGGCATGACGCGGCGCAGGATCGCAGGGAAGCGCGCTTGTGTATACTCACTAGTCGGTATACATTAGCGTCATGCCGCGAGACGCCAGTTCCACCCGCGAAAAGATCGTCGCCGCCGCCGGCAGGCTGTTCTACGGCCGGGGCATCCGCAGCGTCAGCATGGACGACGTGGCCGCGCGCGCCGGCGTCACGAAACGCACGCTCTACTATCACTTCCGCAGCAAGGACGACCTCATCACCGCCTATCTCGCCGAGCGCGACCAGCCGACGCTCGGCTACGTGACGCAGTGGATGGACGGCACAAAAGGGTCGCTTGCCCGCAAGGTCGCGCTCGTGTTCGAGCGCATGGAGCAGGTCGCCGGCCATCCCAAATGGAAGGGCTGCGGTTTCCTGCGCACTGCCGCCGAGCTTGCCGACACGCCCGGCCACCCCGCGCTCAAGGTCGGCGCGAACCACAAGAAGAAGCTGGAAGCCGTGTTCGAGAAGATGATCGCGGCCGAGGGCCTGAGCGAGCCCGCCTTGCGCGCGCGCCAGATCATGGTGCTGTTCGACGGCGCCTGGTCGGCGATCCTTCTCCACCGCGACCTTGCCTATGCGCGCGCGGCCGGCGCCGCGGCGGCCACGCTGCTGCGCTAAGGCAAAAAAAATCGCGCCGCGAAGGCGGCGCGAAAGGGGGAGGTAGACGAAGCGCGCGGATCGGCCGCGGCGGAAAACGCCGCGGAAATTGCCTAGCGGATCACCGGCCCGCTGCGGTCGGTCAGGATGACCGGCCCGCCGGCCTTGATCACGGTCGGACCCTGCGCGGTCATGATATCGGTGCCGAGATTGAGTTCCCGCGCGGAAATACCGATCACGGCGATCAGCAGCGCGGCGGCAAGACCCACCACCACGATCTTCAGGTGGGTGGTGCGGTCGGCGGTGTACATCGACCAGTTCATGGCGTCCTCCGCGGACCGCGCGCGTCGCGCTGCGGTTCGGGTCAGCGTTCCGGATCATTCGCCCGATAACGTAGGAACGCCTGCCACAGTTCCATAGGTGGCATCACGGATCGTTGAAAAGCGGTTGAAAGGCGGCCGACGGCGCGGAAACTGGCGCGGACGGGCCTAGCCGGCGTGGCTGAGTTGGTGCTCTTCGGCCGTGCGCTCGAAGGCCTCACCGGTGCTCTTGATCCGGTAGCAGATCTTGCCGTCGTCCTCGATCGGCAGATGGCGCATGATCTTGTAGCTGCCGCGCGCCGCGGCTGCGTTGAACGGCCCGCTATAATGGACCGACGTGCCGACAGCGAAACGATGCGTCATGAGGTTCCTTGGCGCTTCTTGGCGCCCTGGGCGCTTCTTGCGAAAACGCCCGGCGCTGGGGCCGGGCGTTCGGTGGCTCGATCCGAAGGGATCAGGCGTTCTGCAGGTTCGACGCGGCCTGCTTGCCGCGCTCGGTCACGATCTCGTAAGAGACGCGCTGACCCTCATTGAGCGTGCTCATGCCGGCGCGTTCGACCGCGCTGATGTGCACGAAGACGTCGCGCGAGCCGTCGCTCGGGGTGATGAAGCCGAAGCCCTTCTGGGTGTTGAAGAACTTGACGGTACCGGTGGCCATGTTGGCTTTTCCTTGCTGGTGGTAGCTGCGTGTGTGCAGAGATGCGCCCCGGCGTCAGTGCCGTGGCGATCGAAACATCCGCGTTTTGGAGGGTGACTTGTTAAGCGGCCAAAACGGGCAGCGCAGCAAGGCAAAAACCAAAAAACTAAGGTTTCAACGCGGGCATCCATACACGGCCCGGCGGGATCGGTCAAACGAGCCCCGCCGAGGCCGGGTTCAGGCCGCCTTCTTCTTCAGCGGATACCGCTCGCTCTCGTAGAGCGCACGGATTTCCCGGTGACCGAGACGGGTCTCGTTCACCTCGATATAGGCGCCGAGCAGGAGCTGCTCGGGCAGATCCTCGATGGCGAAGCGGATGGCTTCGGCCGCGCGGTCGAAGCGCCGGTATTTCACCTTGCTGACGACCTTGCGGTTGCGCGAGGGGAACAGCTCCGCCGGCGCGTCGTAATTGATCGGGTTCATCGCAATCTCCAGGGCAGAGCCGAAAGACAGGGGGTTAATCGCTATATGGTGATCGCAGGGCCGTTTCGACAGGGTCTGGTAGCGAATTACCTGTAACGAAAGTCGGAACGGAAACCTCACCATTCGAATGAATCTCGACTAACGGATGGGTAAAGCGCATCCTTTACCGTGGATTGGGGGCGCGAGCGCGCCCCGGGTGTAGCACCGAGGGCACTGTACCATGCTCCAAGCCAGCACTTCTGCGGCTCCGGCGCTCTTCCATTTCGTGATGATCAAGCCGACGCATTACGATGACGACGGCTATCCGATCCAGTGGTTTCGCTCCGCCATCCCATCGAACACGCTCGCCTGCCTGAACGCGCTGGCCGAGGACGCGCGCCGGCGCGAGGTGCTGGGCGCCGGCGTCGAGATGCGGCTGCACACCTACGACGAGACCAACCGCCGTGTCCGGCCGGACAGGATCATCGAGATGATCCGCAAGGCGGGCGGGCGGGCGCTGATCGGGCTCGTCGGCGTGCAGTCGAACCAGTTTCCGCGCGCGGTCGATCTGGCGAAGCCTTTCCTCGACGCCGGGCTGCCGGTCTGCATCGGCGGCTTCCACGTCTCCGGCTGCATCGCCATGCTGCCGGAGCTGCCGGACGACATCAAAGCCGCGCAGGCCATGGGCATCTCCTTCTTCGCTGGCGAGGCGGAGGAGGGCCGGCTCGATGAGGTGCTGCGCGATGCCTATAACGGCGCGCTCAGGCCGCTCTACAACTACATGGATCAGTTGCCGCAGCTTGGCGGCGAGCCGCCGCCTTTCCTGCCGCGCAAGCACGTCCAGCGCACGGTCGGCAACCTGTCGTCGATCGACCTCGGCCGCGGCTGTCCCTACCAGTGCTCGTTCTGCACCATCATCAACGTGCAGGGCCGCAAGAGCCGCATCCGCACCGCCGACGACTTGGAAAAGATCGTGCGCGAGAACTACGCCGAAGGCATCAAGCGCTTCTTCATCACCGACGACAATTTCGCCCGCAACAGCGACTGGGAGACGCTGTTCGACCGCATGATCGCGATGCGGGAAGGCGAGGGGCTCAACATCGGCTTCACCATCCAGGTCGACACGCTCTGCCACAAGATCCCGGGCTTCATCGAGAAGGCGACGCGCGCGGGCGTGCGCCGCGCCTTCATCGGCCTGGAGAACATCAACCCCGACAACCTGATCGCTGCCAAGAAGCGGCAGAACAAGATCACCGAATACCGCGAGATGCTGCAGAAGTGGCGCAACCACGGCGCCATCACCTATGCCGGCTACATCCTCGGTTTCCCTGCCGACACCAAGGCGTCGATCCTGCGCGACATCGAGATCATCAAGCGCGAACTGCCGATCGACATCCTCGAGTTCTTCTTCCTGACGCCGCTGCCGGGCTCCGAAGACCACAAGGTTCTCTCGTCCAAGGGAATCTGGATGGATCCGGACATGAACAAATACGACCTCAACCACCGGGTCGCGCACCACTCGGGCAAGATGTCGGACGCGGAGTGGGAGGAGGCGTATCGCGCGGCATGGCAGACGTTCTACACGCCGGAGCACATCTACACGATCCTGCGCCGCACCTGCGCCAACAAGATCGGCCGGCCCGGCACCACGCTGTCGACCATCCTCTGGTTCTACCTGACGATCCTGTACGAGGGCGTGCACCCGCTGGAAAGCGGCGCCTTCCGCCTCAAGTACCGGCGCGACCGTCGCAGCGGTCTGCCGCGCGAGAACCCGCTGCTGTTCTATCCGAAGTACTGGGGCGGCATCGCCGTGAAGGCCTTCAACTACCTGCGCGTCTATTTGCGCTGCAAGGGCTTGCTGAAGAAGGCGCTCAACGCGCCCGACCGCTGGAGCTATTCCGATCTCGCCATCGCCCCGCCCAAAGCCGACGAGTTCGAGGCGCTCGACCTCTATCACGCGACGAGCGGCGGTGAGCAGGCGCTCGCCCGCAAGCGCCGCGACGAGGCGATACGCACCAGGACGCAGGCGCATGAAGAGGCCCCGATCGTGCCCGCCCGCAACGCACCGGCGGAAGCGGCGGAGTAGCCGCCCGCCGCCTGCGGCGTATATCACCCATTCGACAGTTGGCCCGCCGCCCGATACCGCGCGGCTACGGCGCGCTTTGACCTGGATCAGAGAGCTTGCACCCGACGGCCTAGATACTCGGGCGGCCCGAAACAGGACGTCGCCTATGCCAACGCTCAGAGCTCTTCTCGCCGCCGCGGCGCTGCTTGCCTGGGTGAGTCCCGCGGCGGCAGCGACCCAGCGCGATTACAACGACTGTCAACAATTGGCCGATATCGACCGGCGTATCGCGGGGTGCACGCGGGTCATCGACGACCGCAAGGAATCCGCGAGCAACCGCGCAATCGCCTTTGCCAACCGCTGCGGAGGGCTGGTGCTCAAGGGCGAGTACACGCGCGCAGTCTCGGACTGCGACAGCGCGATCCGGCTCAACCCCAAGTCCTCGCTCGGCTACCACAACCGAGCCCTCGCCTGGCAGGCGCAGGGCGATCGCGACCGCGCCATCGCCGACTACGATCAGGCGATCAGGCTCGATCCGAAATCGGCTCTGTCCTTCGAGATGCGCGGCGTGAACTTGACCGTCCGGGGCGACAACGATCGCGCGCTCGCCGATTTCAATGAGGCAATCCGGCTCAATCCGGGTCGCGCCAACACTTACCTCGACCGCAGCGTCATCTGGGCGCGCAGGCGCGACACCGACCGCGCCATCGCCGACTTGAGCGAGGCGATCCGCCTCGATCCGAACTATACCGACGCCTATGCGCGCCGCGCCCGCCTGTTCCGGGACAAGGAAGATCATGTGCGGGTGATCGCCGACCTCAGCCGCGTCATGGAGCTGCGCGGCAAGCCGACGTTCGAGGATTTCATCGCGCGCGCCATCTCCTATCGCCTCTCGGGCAACCCGGCGGCGGCGCTCGATGACGTCAAGCGCGCGGGCGAGGGCTATCCGGACATGCGCAAGGCCTCGTATTTCTATCAGCTCGGCTGGAACCTCGAGCTGCTCGGCCGCACCGACGAGGCGATCGAGGCGATGACGGCGGCGATCGCCGACGATCAATCCCTCTATTGGGCCTATTTCCGGCGCGGCGTGGCTTACGAGAAGAAAGGTGAGCGCGAGAAAGCCCTGGCGGACCTGACGAAGGCGGCCGACAACCTGGATGCGACGAACTGGAACGAAGAGGCGAAAGCTGTCTTTGCGCGACACAAGCTGGAGTCGCCAAGCGGCCTGCCCATCGGCGTGAAAGATCTTGCCGGCTATTACGACCTCTACAACCTGCGGCGTTTTCGCAGCGGTCGCGAGCTTTCGTCGCCGGCCGCGCGCATGGTCATCGTCGCGGGCGAAGGAAACAAATTTCAGGCCGCCAGTCCGAGCGACGTGGTGAAGCCGGAAAACGCCTGGGAAGGGACCGGAACGCTGCAAGGCAAGGACGGGTCCTACACCTGGAAATTCCGCGACGGCAAGACGGGACGCACCGACTTCGTCGTCACCGCCGACAACGACATCGTCGGCTATGTCCAGATCTCGGACCCGGCGCGGCAGGACAGCTTCAACTGGTGGTACATCGCGAAGAAGCGAAAAGAGGCGGGCAAGTAGGCGGGCTCCATGCCGGTCCCCCGTACGCTACGGCGGTCCATCGCGCCCTTCGCGGCGGCTGCGCTCGCGATCGTCGCAAGCATCGGACCGGCTTGGGCACCGGGCTCGCTTCCTCTGCATGAGGTGCAGGCTGCGGTGCGCAGCGCGCCGAAGCTTGTCGACGAAATCGCTCGCGCGCTCAAGGCGAGCGGGCGCGCGGCCGGCGACGTGGTCTGCTGGGCGTCGCGCCACGGCCATCACTTCAAGTACCTGGCGGGGCGCAGGGCCGCACCCTATGAATGCACGATCGGCCAGCGCACGCTCACGATCGAGGCGGAGATAACTTATTACGACGCAAGAGGCCGCCCGCTCGGCGACGTCGACGCCGCCGATCCGCGCCTGGCGAAGACGTTTCGGGAGAGGAATTTCCGGTGGACGTGGGCGCCGTGACGGCGGCACCCGCGCGGGAGCGCATTTCTTTTTCACCTCCCCCGAAAGGGGGAGGCCGGGCATGACGTCGGAGAAGCGGGCGGAAAGACCGCTCAGATGCTCCCCACCGTCTTCAGCCTTGCCCTCGGGTGGATCTCCGCCTGCGAGAGCACCGGCGTCTGGGTGCGGAAGCGTTCGACGATGCCGCGCACGTAAGGCCGCATCCCGGCCGAGGTGACCAGCACGGGGGCCTCGCCTTCGCGGGCGGCCTCCTCGAACTTCTCGCGCACCAGCGTGATGAACTCGGTCAGCTTCGAAGGCTGCATGGCGAGCTGGCGGTCGTCGCCCTGGCCGACCATGGATTCGGCGAAGGCCTGCTCCCACTTCGCCGACAGCGCGATCAGCGGCAGGTAGCCGCCGGGCGCGGTGTGCTGCGCGCAGAGCTGGCGCGCCAGCCGCTGGCGCACGTGCTCGGCGAGCGTCACCGGGTTGCGCGACACCGAGACGCCGTCGGCGATGCCTTCCAGGATGGTGGCGAGATCGCGGATCGAGACGCGCTCGGCGAGCAGGATCTGCAGCACGCGCTGGATGCCGGACACGGTGATCAGCGACGGCACCAGGTCCTTCATCAGCTCGGCCTGATCCTTCGGCAGTTCCTTCAGCAGCTTCTGCACCTCACCGTAGGAGAGCAGTTCCGCCATGTTGGTCTTGAGCAGCTCGGTCAGGTGCGTGGATAGCACGGTGGCGGCGTCCACCACCGTGTAGCCCTTCATCGTCGCCTCTTCCTTGAGCGCGGCGTCGATCCAGGTGGCGGGCAGGCCGAAGGTCGGCTCGGTGGTGTGCGTGCCGGGCAGTTTCACCTGGCCGCCGGCCGGGTCCATGACCATGTACTGGCCGGCCCAGACCTTGCCGGCGCCCGCTTCCACTTCCTTGATGCGGATGAGGTAGCTGTTGGCGTCGAGCTGCACGTTGTCGAGCAGCCTCACCGCCGGCATCACGAAACCCATCTCGGTCGCCAGCGAGCGGCGCAGCGCCTTGATCTGCTCGGTCAGGCGGTCGGTGCCGTCGGGCGAGTTGACCAGCGGCAAGAGCGCGTAGCCGAGCTCGACCTTGAGGTCGTCGATCTTCAGCGCGGATGAGATCGGCTCGTCGCCGGCGTCCTTGGCCTTGGCCTCGGCGGCTGATTTCTTGGCTTCGGCTGCGGCGACCTGCTTGCTGCGCTTGTCGGCGTAGTAGGCAAGCGCGCTCGCGCCGCCGCCGAGCACGAGGAACGGCAGCATCGGGATGCCCGGCAGGAGCGCCATCACCAGCATCACCGCGCCCGACATGGCGAGCGCCTTCGGGTAGCCGGACAGCTGCTTCATCAGCGCCTTGTCCGCCGCGCCCGTGATGCCGGCCTTGGACACTAGCAGGCCGGCGGCGGTCGAGACGATCAGCGCCGGCACCTGCGTGACCAGGCCGTCGCCGACGGTGAGCACGGTGTAGGAATGCGCGGCCTCGGCGAAGGACAGGCCCTGCTGCGCCATGCCGATGATCATGCCGCCAATGACGTTGATGAACACGACCAGCAGGCCGGCGATGGCGTCGCCGCGCACGAACTTGGAGGCGCCGTCCATGGCGCCGAAGAAGCCGCCTTCGTCCTCGAGCACCTGGCGGCGGCGGCGCGCTTCCTTCTCGTCGATCAGGCCGGCCGAGAGGTCGGCGTCGATCGCCATCTGCTTGCCCGGCATGGCGTCGAGGTGGAAGCGGGCGGCCACTTCGGCGATGCGCCCCGAGCCTTTCGTGATGACGACGAAGTTGACGATGATGAGGATCGCGAAGACGATGATGCCGATGACGAAATTGCCGCTCATCACGAAATTGCCGAAGGCCTCGATGACGTGGCCGGCGGCGTCGGTGCCTTCGTGCCCGCGCGACAGGATCAGTCGGGTCGAGGCCAGATTGAGCGCCAGCCGCAGCATCGTCGAGATCAGCAGCACGGTCGGGAAGGCGGAGAACTCGAGCGGGGTATGGATGAACAACGCCGTCATCAGGATGAGGACGGAGAAGATGATCGAAATCGCCAGCGCGATGTCGAGCAACACCGGCGGCAGCGGCAGGATGAGCACGACCAGGATGGTCAGCACGCCGACGGCGAGCGCGATGTCGCCGCGCTTCATCATCGCGCCGATGTCGCCGAGGGCGGGTAGCTTGAAGGTGCTGCTGGATTGCGCCGGTGCGGCGGTGACGTCGCTCATGATTACCGTGTGCCGCCAAGGCCCCCCGGCGGCTCAGGACGCGAAGACAATACGAAGGTCATCAAACCGGTGGGGCGCCCGTAAAGGCGCCTAAAAAGCAGGCCGCTGGCGCAGCCCGCCCCCCAGGTAATATTTGCCCAGTGTATGGTTAGCGGTTGGTTAACGGGAGCCGCGCCGGGGCCGGCGCGGACCGCAAAACGTCCCCTGCCAGGGGGAGAAAGTGAAAAAGGCGCGGGATGCGCCTATCCGCCGCGCTATTTCCGCTTCCAAATCTCGGCGCCCATCTGGGTGCCGCCGGCATAGGTCCACACCCCCGCCCAGTTGCCGCCGTCGGCCCCGTAGAGGGCGAGCCCGGTGTCGTTGCCGGAGCGATAGGACACGGCGATGAAGTCCTTGTTGCCGATGCCGGTGCCGACGTAACGGGTGCCGCCGACCACCCAGACCACGCGGTAGGTCTCGCCGGTTTTGGCGATCGTGACGGTGCCGCTGTAGCGCGAGCCGCCGCCCGGATTGGTGCCCTCGACGCTGTAGGTGCCGACCGGGTCGGCGGCAAAGGCGGCGACCGCGCTCCAGGCGAGCGCGAGCGCGACGGCAAACAGATGACGCATGGATATGTCCCCCCACGGCGCAACGGCTGCGCCGTTTAAGGGGACAGCTTAGGATTTGGCCGCAGCCGCGACAATGTCCACCGGTTCGTCCTCCTCCGCGGACGTGCAGGCGATGAAATGCGTCTCGCCGCAGCCGACGCAGCGCAGCCGCGCGTGCGGCCGCTCCAGCAGCCGCAGCGCATCGGGATCGGTGACCAGCACGAAGCTGCCGGTCACCGGACAAACGTAGCGCACGCCGCCATGCGGACGGCGCTGTGCGGAAACCTGCCGGAGCAATCCGCCGCCGTGGCGGTAAGCCGATGGATGAATGAAAACGCCGCCGGAAAACAAATTCTGCATAGGGCCTCGGTGATTGTGGCACTGCGCCATCAATCGCCGGGGCCCGCCGGTGTTCCCGCGCGCGCGCGCAGGGCAGGGCTGCGCAACGCTAGTCTTGCAGCGGAGGAAACGCATGGCGGCCGTCGGAACCGAGCGGCAGCGGCTCGACTTTGCTGACGGCCGTCACCGGCAGATCGCCGTAGAGATGCGGGAATAGCGCGCCGCCGCGCGAGGGCTCCCATTTAAGCGGCATGCCCAGTTTTTCGGCATCGACACGCACGAGCAGCAGATCGTGCTGGCCCGCGAAGTGCTTGGCGGCGGTCTCGACCGCCTGTGCCGCGCTGGAAAAATGGATGAAACCGTCGCGTCGGTCGACCTCCGATCCGCGGAAGACGCCGTCGCGCTCGGCCTCGCGCCACAGCGTCGCCGGAACGATCTTGTACACCGTGCTCATCCTGCCCTCGTGCGTTCCCGCCATCTTTTACGGTGACCGGCACATGTAACAGGACCGAAACAATTCGTGTGTGCCGGGAAACTTGAAAATGGCCGACCGGCGCCGGATATGCCGCTTCAAATGCCTTCACGGAGCCTGCATGTCCGATACCGAACAATACCTGATCGATACGGCCGACCGTTGCAAGCGCCTCGCACTCATCGGACGCGAGCTTGCGGCCAGCCTCGAGACGATCAGCAACGAACTGATGGCGAAGGCGGTCGAGCTCGATACCGCCCGCGCACGCGAGCGCAAGGCCCTGCGCCGCAATTGAGCGGCCCACCACCCGATACGACCAAGCCCGGCCGTCGTGCCGGGCTCTTTCTTTTGCGGTGCCGCTCAAAGCGTTTGCGGCGCCGTGCACATCTGCTCGACGGCCTCGGCCGTGCCGACCACGATGCCGCGCCGCCAGTAGCGCAGGTCGGCTTTGCCCGCTTTGTCCTTTCCGGGCGCGAAGCGATACATCGGCGTCCAGCTCACGCCGTCTTCCGACTGGCGGACCACGCCGCCCGCCGATTCGACCAGGGCGATGCCGCCGGCGACGTCCCAGATGTTGGGCGTGGCGAAACGCGCGACCTGCATCAGTCCGGCCGCCACCATCGCGCATTCGATCGCCGCCGAGCCGGTCTTGCGCGTTTCCCAGAAACCGCTCTGCGGCGAGACGGTCGGCACCCCGGCGAGCTTGCGCCGCACCTGCGGATTGACCTTCGGCGTCACGTCGGCGCCGTCGAAGCGCAGCTTGCCGCCGGCGCGGGAATGATAGACGCCGGCGCGCAGCGCGTGGCTGATCGAGCACCAGAGCGCGCCGACCACCGGGCGGCCCTTGTGCAGCACGCCGATCGAAGCGGCGAACACCGGGAAGCCGTTGACGAAGTTGGCGGTGCCGTCGATGGGGTCCACCGCCCAGACATAGTCGTGGTCGCGGCCGGGGCGCTCGTTCATCTCCTCGCCGATGATGTCGTGGTCGGGAAACTGCTCGGCCAGCCGCGTGCGGATCAGGCTCTCGACGTGTTGATCGACCTCCGACACGGGGTCGCGCCAGATCGCGTCGTCGGTGGCGGCGGTCTTGTAGCGAACTTTCAGGATGCCGCCGAGCGCGGTGTTGATCTCGGAGCCGGCGATGCCGGCGAGCTCGACGGCGAGCGCTTCGACCTCGCGCAGGTCGGCGCCGGCGGCGCCTGCGATGGTGGCGGCC
This sequence comes from Pseudolabrys sp., assembly GCA_046292265.1. Taxonomy (GTDB): domain Bacteria; phylum Pseudomonadota; class Alphaproteobacteria; order Rhizobiales; family Xanthobacteraceae; genus Pseudolabrys. The sequence goes on from JBKBRE010000007.1 coordinate 90,322, forward strand.
TCGCTCATCCGTTGGCTGCCTTGCTCTGCGCCTGCTGTGCCGGATGCTTCTGCGGCACCACGATCTGTACCTGCTTCTTCTCGCAGGCGATCTCCGCGATCAGCTTCTTGCCTTTGTTGTCGTCGAAGAACCTGTCGTCGATCCGGTTGGCGGCGTCGCTCCAGGTCAATTCGACCTTCTCGGCCTTGCGGTTGAGCACCGGCGGGGCTGCGTCGAGCGGCGCCTCCAGCCATTCGATCAGCGCCTTGCGCTTCTCGGCTTCGAAGCAGACCACGTCGAGCTTGCCGTCGGCGATATCGGCCTTGCCGGCGATCGGCAGGCCAGGCCCGGTGAAGGGGATGTTCATCACCTCGACGCCCAAGAATTCGCCGCGCAGCGCCTTGCCGTCGACGCTGATGTCGATCTCGATCGGCTCGGCGTCCTTCAGCGTCTTCTGCAATAGCTCGCGGCCCTTGCGCAGGTTGTCCGCGCCCTCGGGCTTGCGGCCCTTGGCGGCGAGGCGGAGGAAATCAGCGAACAGGCCGACGCCGAAGCCTTCCAGGAAAAGCGAGGTGCCCCAGGGCGCCTTCACGGAGCCGATGTCGAGCGGGCAGGTATTGTCGATCTTCCAGGTCTCGACCAGCTCCTGCGGCGTGCCGGCGATGCCGAGCGAGCGGGCGGCATTGTTGGCGGTGCCGAGCGGCAAGAGCGCGACCGGCAGTGAGCGGTCGGGCAGGGCGGTGAGAATCTTGCCGATCGTACCGTCGCCGCCAGCGGCGACCAGGAGATCGAAGCTCTTCTTCGGCGCCTCTTTCAGCGCCGCTTCCCAATCGTCGCTCTTGAGCGAAATGTAGCGGACATCGATATCGGCGAGCTTCAAGGCCGCAAGGATCGCGTCCTTGTCATGCCCCTTCGATCCAGCCGTCGGATTGTGACAGAGGAGCGCCCGCATGGGCCGTTAACGGCGCGGGGGCAGGGCGGGTTCCATGCGCGAGTGTTGTGTGAGCATGTCATGGCCGGGCTTGTCCCGGCCATCTCGCTTAGGCGGGCACTGTGCCTCGCTTAGCGGGGCCACCGGGATAACCCGGTGGCGACAAAGAATGCTGTGGGCCTAAGCCGCCCCGCGCATCTCGCCGCCGTGCGGCGGCGGCACCGGCAGGCCGTCATGCGCATATTCGTTGAGCTTGTTGCGCAGCGTGCGGATCGAGATGCCGAGGATGTTAGCGGCGTGCGTACGGTTGCCGAGGCAGTGCTTGAGCGTCTCCAGGATCAGGTCGCGCTCGACCTCGGCCACGGTGCGGCCGACGAGATTGCGCGTGACCTGCTCGGCGGCGAAGGCCGCCTGCGCCGCGACGTCGACGCCGCGCGCCTGGTCGAGGCGGGTGCCGTCGGCCGACAGGATGCCGTCGATGCCGATCTCGGGCCCGGTGGAGAGCAGCACGGCGCGGTGCAGCGTGTTCTCCAGTTCACGCACGTTGCCCGGCCAGCGGTGCAGTCCGAGCGCGCGCCTGGCTTCCGCCGACAGCGGGCGGGCGGGCAGGCTGTTGGCGTCGGAATATTTCCTGACGAAATAGTCGGCGAGCTCGGCGATGTCGCTCGGCCGTTCGCGCAACGCGGGGATTTTGAGGTTCACCACGTTGAGGCGGAACAGGAGGTCCTCGCGGAACGTGCCTTCGCGCACCGCCTCCGCCAGGTTGCGATTGGAGGTGGCGATGATGCGGATGTCCACCGGCACCGGGCGCGAACCGCCGACGCGGTCGATCACGCGCTCCTGGATCGCGCGCAGCAGCTTGGCCTGAAGGCGCACGTCCATCTCGGAGATTTCGTCGAGCAGCAGCGTGCCGCCGTTCGCCTCCTCGAACTTGCCGATGCGGCGGGCGAGCGCGCCGGTGAAGGCGCCCTTCTCGTGACCGAACAATTCGGATTCGAGCAGGCTCTCGGGGATGGCGGCGCAGTTGACGGTGATGAACGGCTTCCTGGCGCGGGTGGAGCGGCTGTGCACGAAGCGCGCCAGCACCTCCTTGCCGGTGCCGCTCTCGCCGGTGATCAGCACGGAGGCGTCGGAGGCGGCGACCTGCTGCGCCAGCTTGACCACCCGTGCCATCGCCTCGTCGCGATAGATCATGTCGCGGTTGTCGTCGGCGACCGCCGCCAGCACCGCCGCGATCAGGTCCGGATCGGGCGGCAGCGGGATGTACTCCTTGGCGCCGGCGTGAATGGCGGCGACCGCCGCGCGCGCGTCGTTGGTGACGCCGCAGGCGACGATCGGCGCATGGATGCGCTCGGCCGATAGCCGTTCCGCCAGATCCTTGATGTCGAGCGCGACGTCTACCATCAGGAGGTCGGCGCCGCGGCCGGAGCGCAGCACGGCGAGCGCCTGCTCGCAGCCGTCGGCGTGGGTGACGCTGGCGCCCTTGTCCATCGCGATCTTGCTCGCGAGGGTGAGTTGGCCGCCCAGGGTGCCGATGATCAGGAGGCGCATGGTGGTGTTCCCTTATTTTTCCGCCTTGATGATTTCCGTCATGGTCACGCCGAGCTTGTCCTCCACGAGGACGACCTCACCGCGCGCCACCAGGCGGTTGTTGACGTAGATGTCGATCGCTTCGCCGACCTTGCGGTCGAGCTCGAGCACGGCGCCGGGGCCGAGGCGCAACAGCTCGCCGACCTCCATGCGGGCGCGGCCGAGCACGGCGGAAACCTGCACGGGAACGTCGAACACCGCCTCCAGGTCGGCGGCGCCGCGGTGCACCGATTCCTCGGCGTCCGCCGGCGCGAGCGGCCCCGCGTCCTCCACCGCCTGCATGGCGGCGCCGGCTTCCAGATCGGGGAGCGGAACTTCCTTGTTGTCGGTGTCACTCATTGCTGCAGTCTCCCCATGTCCTCATGCGTGGCGGCGGTGCGCGCCGACACGTAGCGTGCGACGACGTCCTCGATCGACGATTGAACGGCGGCGCGATCGCGGGTGATGCCGCCGGTGGCCCATTCGATATGGCAGTCGCCCGCCGCCATCGCCGGGTCGGCGGTCACCACCAGGCGGCCCTCGAAGCCGCGCATCCGCGCAACCTCGGCAAGCTCGCTCTCGGCCTGCGCGTGGATGTCGGCGCCGACGCGCACCGCGATGTGCGGCGTGGTCACCAACTGGCGGAAGCAGTCGGTGGCGAGTGCGGCGATCTCGGCGAAAGGTTCGCGCGCGATCAGCTCGGGCGCGAGCTTGCGCGCCACGGCGACCGCGACCTCCACCGCCTCGGTTTCCAGCCGCGTCTCGATGCCGCCGAGCGCGCGGTGGAGCCGCTCCATGCCGTCGGCGACCACCGCCATGGCGGCGGCGATGCGCTGCGCCGCCTCGCCCTGCGCCTGCGCCTGGCCCGCGGCAAAGCCCTGGCGGTAGGCCTGCGATTCGGCGTCCGCGCGACGGCGCTCGGCCTCGACCACCGAGATGGTCGGCTTCTCGCCGGTGGCGAAGTCCTCGTCGAACAGGAATTTCGCGGTCGTCTTCATGGCCTAGTACACGAGCTCCTCGTCGCCGCGGCTCTTCGAGATCAGGATCTCGCCCTTGGCCGCCAGGTCCTTGGCGACATTGACCAGCAGCGCCTGCGCCTCGTCCACGTCGCGCAGCCGCACGGGGCCGAGCGCCCCCATGTCGTCCACCAGCATCTTGGCGGCGCGCGAGGACATGTTGTTGAAGAAGAACTGGCGCACCGTCTCGTTGGCGCCCTTGAGCGCGACCGCCAGCTTGTCCTTGTCGATGCTGCGCATCAGCGTCTGCGCCGAGCCATTGTCGAGCTTGACCAGATCGTCGAAGGTGAACATCAGCGCCTTGATGCGCTCGGCCGAGTCGCGGTTCTCCTGCTCGAGCGAGGTGAGGAAGCGCGTCTCGGTCTGGCGGTCGAAATTGTTGAAGATCTCCGCCATCACCTCGTGGGCGTCGCGCCGGCGGGTCTGCGAGAGGTTGGACATGAACTCGGTGCGCAGCGTCTGCTCGACGCGCTCGATTACTTCCTTCTGCACCGCCTCCATCCGCAGCATGCGGTTGACGACGTCGAGCGAGAGGTCCTCGGGCAGGATGGCGAGCACGCGCGCGGCGTGCTCGGGGCGCAGCTTGGAGAGCACGACCGCCACCGTCTGCGGGTATTCGTTCTTGAGATAATTCGCCAGCACCTCTTCCTGGACGTTGGCGAGCTTCTCCCACATGTTGCGGCCGGCGGGGCCGCGGATCTCGTCCATGATGCCGTGCACGCGCTCGGGCGGGAGGTACTGCTGCAGCAGCCGCTCGGTGGCGTCGTAGTTGCCGAGCAGGGCGCCGGAAGCCGACATGCGGCCGACGAATTCGAGCAGCAATTCTTCGACCGAATCGGATTGGATGACGCCGAGCGTCGACATCACGATGGATAACTGGCGCAGCTCGTCGTCGTCGAGCATGGAGAATATCTTGCCGCCATGGTCGCCGAGCGCCAGCATCAGCACGGCGGCCCGCTCCGGGCCGGTCAGCTTGCGGCCGTCTCCGTTGGCCTTTTGATTGCTGGCGAGTTCGGCCATGAGGCCGCCGATGTCCTCGCGGACCTGCGCCTTGTTGTCTTTCTTCTGCTCGGAATAAGCGGATGGCATGGGTTAAGCGGCGTCCTCGTGCAGCCAGCTGCGGATGATGGAAACCGCCTCGTGCGGGTTCTTTTCCGCGAGCTCGCCGACCTTCTGCACCGATTGGGCGTGCACCTGGCCCTGCACCTGCGCGATGTCGATCATCGCGGAGGTGCGGTTGGAGATGGCGACCGCCTCGTCGCCGCCGACGATGGCGACGTTGGGGCCGCCGCTGTTGGTGATGGTGCCGACGCCGTCGCCGCCGGTGACGGTGATGCCCCCGCTTGGCAGACCGTCGCCGCCGTGGCCGATGCGTGCGGTTTCCATGCCTTCCGGCGTCACGATCCGCCGCACCAGCGGGCGCACGACCATCAGCATCACGATGAGCCCGAGCAGCGACATCACGCCGAGTTCGGCGTAGCGCATGATGTCGTCCTTGGTGAACTCGAGGTAGCCCATCCAGCCGGTCGGCTCGCTGATCGGCGTCGGGGGCGTCTCGGCGAAGCGCAGATTCACCACCTCCACCTGGTCGCCGCGCTTGGCTTCGAAGCCGATCGCGGTGCGCACCAGCGCCGCGATACGGTCGATCTCCTCCTTCGAGCGCGGCTGGTAGGTAGCCGCGCCCTTGGCGTCCTTGCCGTAGACGCCGTCCACCAGCACGGCGGCCGAGATGCGGTTGACGCGGCCGGCCTCGATGACCTCGGTCTTGGTGGTGCGGGAGATCTCGTAGTTGACGATTTCCTCGGTCTTGCGGCTCTGGTCGCGATTGGCGGCGGTGGCGTTGCCGGCCCCCGGCAGGTCGGCGCTGACCGAGACGGCGCCGCCTTCCTTGCCGTCGCTGGAGGCCGACTGCTCCTCGCGCGTCTGCGACGAGCGCACCACGCGGCTTTCGGGGTCGAAGCGGTCGGAGGTCTGGGTGATGCGGTTGAGGTCGAAATCGGCCGAGATCTGCACGCGCGCGCGGCCGGGGCCGACGACCGAGGAGACGATCTGCTCGACCTCGCTGCGCAGACGGTTCTCGAAGGCGAGCTTGCGCTCGTCGGCGCCGCCGCCGCTGAAGGCATTGATCTGCGCCGCGCCGTCGGCGAGCAGCTTGCCGGTCTCGTCGATCACCGACACGCGGTCGGGCTTCATGCCGTTGACCGCGGAAGCGACCAGGTGGCGGATGGCGCGCACCTGCTGCGGCTCGAGCGCGCCGCGCACCTTGAGTACGATGGACGCGGAGGCCTCAACCTTGTCGCGCGAGAACAGCGGCCGCTCCGGCAGCACCAGGTGCACGCGCGCGGCCTGCACGCGGTCGAGTCCGCGGATGGTGCGGGCAAGCTCGCCCTCCAGCGCGCGCAAATGATTGATGTTCTGGATGAACGAGGTGGCGCCGAGCGCATCCGACTTGTCGAATATTTCGTAGCCGACGCCGCCGCCCTTGGGCAGGCCGCTTTCGGCGAGCTTCATGCGCAGCCGGGCGACCTTGTCCTTCGCCACCATGACGATGGCGCCGTCGGCCTTGAGGGCGTAGGGCACCGCCTGGCGCTCAAGGTCCTTGATGATGGAGGCCGAGTCCTCGACCGACAGATCGGTGAACAACGGCACCATTTGCGGCGTCGTCATCCGGATCATCAGGAAAGAAAAGAAGCCGACCAGCGCCAGCGTCACTGCGACCATTGCCGCCATGCGCGCCGCACCGAGCGACTTCACGAAATCCAGGAAACCTTGCACCGGCGTTCTTCCCACCCGCAGGGGCGCTTCGTCGCGCGCCTCACCCGGCAAAATTTGCCCGGTATATGGTTAGCGTCCGGTTAACGCGCGTTACCGAAGTGGGGCTCGGCTAGTTCGTCATGTCCGCCACCGTGTCGTGCGGGCCGACTACAACCGCCCGGCGGTCGGCACGGCGTGCGCGCCGACCTGTGGGCGTCGCGCATCCGACGGCGCGGGTATGAAAAGCAGAACGCCGGCGTTGCGGCCGGCGTTCCTGAAACCCGGTGACGTGTCGATCGCGCTTACTGGCGATACTGCTGGATGCGCGTCGTGCGCAGGCCGGCGAGGCCGTGCTGGTCGATCGAGTACTGCCAGGAGAGGAATTCTTCGACCGTGAGGGTGTATCTGGCGCAGGCCTCTTCCAGCGACAGCAGTCCGCCACGCACCGCCGCGACCACTTCGGCCTTGCGACGGATGACCCAACGCTTGGTCGTCGGCGGCGGAAGGTCCGCGATCGTCAGAGGACTGCCATCGGGCCCGATGACGTATTTGACCCTCGGGCGGTGGGGCTCTGTCATAGGTACACTCACAAGAACAACTCGACTAATTACTCCGCGAAAACTACAAGCCGCGACTTAAAATTTGCCTAAGCAAAGAGGTCGGAACAGGAAAACTTTGCCCTGATTCCGCTAACCTTTTGGTTACGGTTGCGGCTTGCAGCCGTCGCATGTTCCGCGGGCCAGGACCGCGCCTGACCCTCATAATATAGTGCCAGATAGGGACTTTTGGGGTGCCGGGTTGAAAAACTTTTTTGCGCGCGATGGGGCTGGAATTGCAGGCGTCCGCTACCTCGCCGCCCCGGTGCTGCGGCTTTCGCCTATTTCGTCCTGGTCAAGGTCGGCCTGCGGCCGGCGTCCGTCAACGCGAGCGCCAGCCCGGTCTGGGCCCCGAGCGGGCTAGGGCCGGCGGCGCCCTGGCTGCCAATGCTACCACCGCCGGCACGCCGGAAACCGGGCTGGTCATCGCCGCCGGCAACACGCTGGAGGCCCTGGTCGGCGCCAGCGTCGGGGTGACGACCCTGTGCGTGGCGGGGCTGGCCGACTGGTCCAACTACCTGCCGGTCTGGACCACTTGGTGGCTGGGCGATGCTGCCGGCGCGCTGGTGGTGACGCCGGTCCTGGTCTTGCGGGGGCGCTCGCTCGATCGCGCGATCGAGGGCGCGCGTGCCGGCCGCCTGGAGCGGGCGGTCTAGCCGCGATGCTTTAGATGGTCGGCCGCAGGATGCGCTTGACCTTGTCGATCGTGAAATTCGAGCCGTTGATCGACAGGAGCGGCGGGGTCTGCGTGAGATCGACGGAGTCGACGACCGCTTGGACCTCGGTCGACACGGCGACCGACTGCTTGCTGGCGTCGAGTGCGGTGGCGGTGATGGTGTAGTTGCCTGCCGGCCAAACCGAGCCGTCATTGCCGCGGCCGTCCCAGGTGAACTTCTGGTCGCCCGGAGTGACGCCGAAGGTGGCCGAATAGGCGGTCTGCCCGGCCGCGTCCTTGATGGTGACCGTGGCGGTCGCCGGCTTGGTGACATTGAAGTTCCAGGTCGCGCCGTTGCTGTCGAGCTTGGCGGTCGAGCCGTCGACCACCACGGTCGCGCCGACGTAGGCGAGCGCGGTGGTGGCCTCAGCGGTCTTGTTCATCGCGACCAGGGTCGCCAGCTGGTCGTTCGACTTCATCTGCTGCTCGACCTGCGCGAACTGCACCAGCTGCTGGGTGAACTGGTTCGTGTCGAGAGGGTCGAGCGGATTCTGGTTCTTCAACTGCGTGGTCAGCAGTTGCAGGAAGGACTGGAAGTTGCTGGCGATCGTCGTGTTGTTCACCCCCGTCGAGCCAGAGGTGGCCGCGGTGGTAACGGGCGTCGACGTGATCGTAGCCATGGCGCGTGGTCCTTCAGACCCTGATGTCCAGGCCGCCGCTGCGGCCTGAGAGACGTGCGTAGATTTGCGCAGCGGCATCGACGATCGGGGCCGACTCGTCTTCGCGGCCGAGGCGGGTGTCGTGGTTGCGCGCGTGCTGCTGCTGCTGTTGCTGGCTGGCGGTCTGGTCGCGCAGCGAGAATTGCAGGCCGTTGTCGGAGGTCTTGAGGCCCGCATCCTGCAGCGCGCGCTCGAGGCCGGTGGCGTCGCGGCGCAGCAGGTCGAGCGTTTCGGGACGGTCGACGACCAGCCGCGAAGTGACGTGGCCGTTCTTGTCCACGTCGAGGCGGACGTCGATGCGGCCGAGCTCCGGCGGGTCGAGGCGGATCTCGAAGCGGTTCTTGCCGGCCATCGCCTTGCCGGCGATTTCGACGGCGATGCCTTCGACCGGCACCGGGCGGCTCTGCTGCGCCGCTGGTGCGGGCGTCGCCGCCGCTGCGGCAGCGGCCGCGGCGGGATTGGTCACGGCATGCGCCGGGTGCGGCAGCACCTGCGGCGGGGGCTGATCGGCGGCGGCCTTGGCGGCGGCCGGGCTGTGCAGGTCGCTCGCCGCCGCCGGCATGGCGTCGGGCTGTGCGCGCTGCGCATGCGGCGGGATTTCACCGCGCGCCTGCGCGATCTTTTCCTTGTCGGTGTCGGTCGCGACGACGTGCAGCGGCTTGGCCTCGGCCTGCGGCTCGTCCGTTTCGCTCGTCGGCGCCTCTTCGCCGGTGGCGACGACGCCCCCGGGTTGCCCGGCCTTCGCCTTCGTCTGCGGCGCCGTCGCGGTGGTGGCGACGGCAGCCGCTGTTTCGAGTAACGGCGCGGCTGCCTCGGCCGCGACCTCGGCTTCAACCGCTACCGGCGCGGCCGGCACGTGCGGCGCGGCCGGCACCTGCGGCGCGGGCGGAGCTGAAGCGGGCGCCGGCTCCGCTGCCACGGCAACATCGAGCGCGACAAACAGGGTGGCCGGATCGGCTGCTGCCGCTGTGTCCGTTGCCGCATCTTCGCTGGCCTGATCGGCGGCCGGCTTGTCGGTCTTCTCTTTGCCCTCGGCGGCGGCCGGCTGCCCCTCGCTCGCGACGTCGGTCTTGGCATCGGTCTTGGCATCGGTCTTGGCGTCGATTTTGGCGTCGGTTTTCGCCTCGGTTTTCGACTCGGCCTTGGCTTCGGTCTTGGCTTCGGTCTTGGCGTCGCCGCTGTTCGGCTTTTCGCCGGCCGCGTACTGCTGGCCGGCTTCCGCCGGCTTGTCCGGTGCAGTCTTCGTGTCCGCCTTCGCGTCCACCTTCGCATCGGCCCTGGACGCGACCTGGCTGTCCGGCGCGCGTTCGCGGCGCGCGACCTTCTTGTCGCCGGACTGCGGCGCGGCGCGCTCGGCGGCCGCCGCGGCATTGTCGTCGAGCATGGTCGCGAAGGCGTCGGCCGGTGCGCGCTCGGGCGCGGAGGACGCGCGAGAGCCGCGCGCCTGGGTGAGCTTCAACGCCTGTTGGGCTTCGGACGCAACGTGGAGCACGGTCTTGAACCTCCGGATATCCGCTCCTTGGATTGCAAGCCGCAGGCCAGCCGTTGCCTCAGAAAATACTTTGCGATATCAGGCGCTTGACTGCATAGGCGGCACCCGGCACCCGGCATAGACTGCGGCGGGCGGCAGGAATTGCCGGCCGCCCCGGTTCCCAAGGGCCTGTCATTGCAGACCGCGGCTCCCCACCTATAGTAAGAAGCGCCATGGCCAATTCCCTCGATCTCGATCGCAGCCCGCAGGACACCCGCGTCGTCGTCGCCATGTCCGGCGGCGTCGATTCGTCCGTCACCGCGGCCCTGCTGAAGGCCGAGGGCTACGACGTGGTCGGGGTGACGCTGCAGCTGTACGACCACGGCGCCGCCACCCACCGCAAGGGCGCCTGCTGCGCCGGTCAGGATATCTACGACGCGCGCATGGTGGCCGAGCGCATCGGCATTCCACATTACGTGCTCGACTACGAGAGCCGTTTCAAGGAAGCGGTGATCGACCGCTTCGCGCAGAGCTACATCGACGGCGAGACGCCGGTGCCCTGCGTCCAATGCAACATGTCGATCAAGTTCCACGACCTGCTCGACACCGCGCGCGAGCTCGGCGCGGCGGTGCTCGCCACCGGGCACTACGTTGCCTCGCGCGCCTTGCCGGGCGGCGGGCGCGGTCTCTACCGCGCCAGGGAAGAAGAGCGCGACCAGAGCTATTTCCTGTTCGGCACGACGCGCGAGCAGCTCGAGATCCTGCGCTTCCCGCTCGGCGATCGCACCAAGCCCGAGGTGCGCGAGCTGGCGCGCCAGTTCGGGCTTGCGGTCGCCGAGAAGCACGACAGCCAGGACATCTGCTTCGTGCCGTCCGGGCATTACGCCGACATCATCGAGAGATTGCAGCCGGGCGCGGCGGAAGCCGGCGAGATCGTCGATCTCGACGGCAAGGTTTTGGGCGCGCACAACGGCATCATCCATTACACCGTCGGCCAGCGGCGCGGCCTCGGCGTCGCCACCGGCTCGCCGCTTTACGTCGTGCGGCTCGACGCCGAGCGCCGCCGCGTCGTGGTCGGCCCGCGCGAGGCGCTGCGCATGAGCCGCATCGTGCTGCGCGACGTGAACTGGATCGGCGACGGCGAACTCGACGAGGTGCTCGCCGACGATCGCCGCGCCTTCGCGGCGCCGAAGTCGCCGCTTCGGCGACGCAGGCGCGAAGTCTTCGTGAAGGTGCGTTCCACGCGCCCGCCGCAGGCCGCCTGGCTCAGCGCGGCGAATGGCGGCTATGAGGTGGAGCTGGCGGCGGGCGAGCACGGCGTTTCGCCCGGGCAGGCCTGCGTGTTCTACGACGCGCCGGAAGGCCAGGCGCGCGTGCTCGGCGGCGGCTTCATCAAGAGCGCGGTCTCCGCCGTCGACATGGTCCCGCCGGCGCCCGAGCGCGCCGCGGCGGCGGCGAGCGGCTGACGCGGTTCGCATGGGGGGCGACATCGACAAGGGTAGCGTCGAGCGCGCCTATGCGCGCTGGGCGCCCGTGTACGATCTCGTGTTCGGCAAGGTGTTCGAGCGCGGCCGGCAGGCCTCGATCGCGGCGGCCGAGCGCGTCGGCGGCCGCATCCTGGAAGTCGGCGTCGGCACCGGCATCTCGCTGCCGCAATATTCGCGCGGCAACAGGCTGGTCGGCGTCGATCTCTCCGAGCCGATGCTGCGCAAGGCGGCGGCGCGCGTCGTCGAGCACAAGCTCACCAACGTCGAGGCGATCTCGGTGATGGACGCCGCGCGTCTCGCGCTGCCCGACAAGTCGTTCGACGTGGTGGTGGCGCAATACGTCATCACCGCCGTGCCCAATCCGGAAGCCACGCTCGACGAGTTCGCGCGCGTGACACGGCCGGGTGGCGAGATCATCCTGGTGAACCACATCGGCGCCGAGAGCGGGCCTCGCAAGCTGTTCGAAACCTGCTTCGCGCCGATCGCGCGCCGGCTCGGCTGGCGGCCCGAGTTTCCCTTCGCCCGCCTCACCGATTGGGCGGCGCGCCACGGCCGCGTGCGGCTGATCGAGCGGCGCCCGATGCCGCCGATGGGGCATTTTTCGCTCATCCGCTTCGAGCGGCTGGCGGACGAAGCCCGGGCCGCCTGACGGAACTCCGACGCACGTTGAACCGTTGTTCCTTGGCAGAGCAGGGGAACACCATGGCGCGCACCATCGATGCATTCGTGTTCGCGGTCCTGACGGCCTTGGTGCCGGCAGTCGCGGCAGCGCAGGCGCCGCCGGCGACCAAACCGCCTGTCGCGCCAAAGGTGGAGCGGCTGAGCCCCGACGTCTGCGCCGAGCACGACACGCGCGCGACCGAGGGCAGGGGCCACATCGACGAAACCCGGCCGCCCGGCCCGCGCGCCGGCGAGAACCTGGGCGATAAGCTTGCCCGCTCCGATGGCGTGATCTGCCCGCCGCCGCATGCCGACAGCGAGATCAGGGCGCCGACGCCGCCCGCCGGCCGCATGCTGGTAATCCCGCCGCCGGATTCCCAGGGCGGCGATCCCGGCGCCCGGCCGAAATGAGGCAACCGGGGCAGCTTGCTTGACAGGCTTCGCTCCGGCTCCCTATATCGCCCTCATTCCGGCTTGGTTCGGAAATGGCGGGGTAGCTCAGCTGGTTAGAGCAGCGGAATCATAATCCGGAGGTCGGTGGTTCGAGTCCACTCCCCGCTACCATTTCCCCTAATCTCTTGAAACTTCAGCCTTAACGCCGGTCCGAGGCGGCCGCCGCCCTTAACGTCTTGCCTGCTGCGCGCCGGGGCCGTGACGGTCCCTCTCGATGCTGTCGACGAGTTCGTTGAGGCGAGCCTCGGCGGCGTCGTCCTCCACCGCCGCCTCGACAGTAGCGATGCCGCGCCCGGGCCGGATGAATTCGTCGAAAAAGATTCGAAGGTCGATTCCGCCCTCGACCGCGCTCGGCGCGCCTTTGTCCGGCAGACGCGGCCCGGCTTCGTCCTCGACCTCGATCGTGAGAAGCCAGCCTTCGCCGGCGTGCGCCGGCGCCAACTCCAGCGTCGCGATGGTGTCGACCTCGCTCAGCGTCTCGCGCTCCTCGTCGCCAAGATGCAACGCACTGCGCACAGGGATATCGCGCAGTTCGGCCGCGCGCCGCGCGAGAATGCGGAAGCGCGACGGCGAGGCCTCTTGCTCGGCCATGAGCCAGCGGACGACTTGCCCGGGGTCGATATCGAGAGGATAGGTCCGCATGTTGCCCTCCATAGGCGCGTGGCTCAAAGCGAGTTAGCTTTAGTGCGGGCTTGGCCGGCCGAGGCTGGCTCGGCGCTGACGGGAACGCCTTTCGCGTACGCGCGCTGAAACATCGTCAGCTCCCACGCATTCTGAATTTCATTGTGACGTAGAATGTAGAGATTGCCTTCGCTGTCGCGGACCTTGAGGTAGCGATAGTTGTCACCATGCCAGCGGTCGATAGTGTCGGTCGCCTCGACGAGGCGGTCGTCGAAGAAAATGCGCAGCAGCTTTTCGTTGCCGTCATCATCGACATGGGTTTCGACATCGACCCGCATGCGTGCAACACCGAAACGTACGCCGCGAGAGCGGCAGACGAGCCCGCCCGAAAGCGCAGGACCCGCGCTTTCCCCCGTCGGACCGGAGTCTCCTCCGGGGTGCTCGGGCGGAATAGCTACGGGTCCCTCCGCCATGTTTCATCGGTAGACCGGTTCATCGCCTAGGCAGATCCGCGCCCGTAGACGCTTCACGGCCATGCTTCGCCAATCTTGCCTCCGCACGACGGTGTTAAATGTTCAGCGCAGCAAAGGGCAGCCTGCATTGATCCTCGTCAAAAGCGGCCGTCGATTATATTCGGTCGCCGGCGGCGCCATCGCGGGAAAACGCGGCTAAGATTGATCGGTTTTCAAGGACATAGCGTCTTGGCGAAGCAGCCGGCCGCGGCCACGACAGCCATCGATGAACTCGGGGGCCTGGGACAATCGTGAACGACACGGATTGCACCGCTTTTCTGCAGTGGGCGCTGCCGCAACTCGAGCTGCGCTGGCCGGGCTTTCGCAAAGTGCGGCGTCAGGTGTGCAAGCGCCTACGACAGCGCATGCGCGATCTCGGTCTCGACAATTACGCGGCCTATCGCGCGCGGCTCGAGGCCGATCCGGCGGAATGGCGCGTCCTCGACGAGTGCTGCCACATCACGATCTCGCGGTTCTTTCGCGACCGCGGCATCTTCGAGGCCGTGCGTAGGCGGCTGCTGCCGGCGCTCGCGGCGCGCGCCAGCCGCGAAGGGCGCGATGTCGATGTCTGGTCGGCCGGATGCGCCTCGGGCGAAGAAGCCTATACGCTGAAAATCATCTGGGACATCGAGATCGCCGGGGCATATCCCGGGGTCTCGCTTTCAATCGTCGCGACCGACGTCGACAAGACCATGCTGGCGCGCGCCCATGAGGGCTGCTTTGAGCCGACGAGCTTCCACGAACTGCCGCCGCCGCTGATCGCGCAAGCCTTCTACCGCGTGGGCGAGCGCCATTGCGTCAAGCGCCGGCATCGCGAGGGCATCGTGTTTCTCGATCAGGATCTGCGGAGCGAGACGCCCGCGCGCCTGTTCGATCTCATCCTGTGCCGCTATGTCGCGTTCACCTATTTCGCCGAGCCGCTGCAGCGCAAAGTGCTGCCGAGCATGCTGGAGCGGTTGCGGCCGCAGGGCTACCTGGTCATCGGCACCCACGAGCATCTGCCGGGCGACGTGCCGGAACTGGCCGCGGTCGAGGGCGCCCCGCAGATCTTTTGCAAGACATTTTGAAGGCCGGACCTGGCGCGCCGTGTCAGGCTTTCTTCGCCGCGAGCTTGGCCTCGAGATAGGCGACCGCGCCGGCGAAGGTGACCAGCTTGGGATAGTCGAGCTCCGGGATGTCCACGCCGAGCCGGTGATGGACCGCGGTGATGAAGTTCAGGAAGTCCATCGAGTCGATGTCCATCGCCTCGCGCAAGTCCGCTTTCGGATCGACGCTCGCCATGTCGATCTCGGGCGCGATGTTGTTGAGCTCTTCCTGTACCACCTTGCCGATGTCGATGTCGCTCATAATTTGCCCGGCTCCTCGAGAAGCTTGCCGATCTCGGCCAGGAACAGCGCGCCGGCGTGTCCGTCGCTGACGCGGTGGTCGGCGGCGAGCGTTATGGCGACCACCGAGCGCGGGCCGATGGCGCCGTCGACGACCCAGGGCCGTGTCACCACCTTGCCGAAGCCAACGATGGCGACCTGCGGCGGATAGATGACGCCGTAGAGCGCTTCGACGCCGCGCTCGCCCAGGCTCGACACGGTGATGGTCGGGTCGGACATCTCCGAGCCGCGGATACGGCCGGCGCGCGTGCGCTGGATCAGGTCGCGCATGCCGGTCATCAGTTCATCGAGCGGCAGCTTGTCGGCGTCGTGCAGCGTCGGCGCGGTCAGTCCGCCGCCGCGGATGGCGATCGCAACGCCGACATGCACCGCCGGCGCCGGCTCGTACTTGCCGTCGCGGTAGAAACCGTTGAAGGCGGGATAGCGGCGGCACGCCAGCGCCACGGCCTTGAGCGCGAGCGCGCCGATGAGCAGGCGGCTGTCGGGCGGCAGCGCGGCGTTCTTCTCGGCCAGCCAATGCTCGCAGGCGGTCACGTCCACGTGGTGTTCAAGATAGTAATGCGGGATCTCGCGCTTCGAGCGCGCCATCGCCGCCGCGATCGCAACGCGCATGGCGTCGAGATTGAGCGTGGGCGCGCGCTTCCTTTCAGCGGCAACCGGCGCAGCGGGCGCCACGGCGACAGGAGCGGGGGCGGCAGCAGGCGCGGCCATTTCCGAAACGTGGCGTTCGACATCGGCATAGCTGATGGCCCCGCCGGGACCCGTACCCTTGATGGTCGCAATGTCGATCCCGCGTGATTCCGCAAGACGCCGCGCCGCCGGCGAGATGCGCGCAATCGCAGCCGCCGGCGGTGGCATCGCTGGCGCGGCGGGAGGCGGTGGCGGAGGTGGTGCAGCCGTAACCGCAGGAGCAACGGGCGGCGGGGCAGGGGGCGCAGCGGCGGGCGGGGGCGCCGCAGGCGGCGGCGCGGCCTTGGCTTCGCCGTCGGTGCGGATGCGCGCGAGCGGCGTGCCGACCGGCACCTTGGCGCCGAGCTTGACCAGGATTTCCTCGATCTGCCCGACCTGGAACGTTTCGATCTCGATCGCGCCCTTCTGCGTGTCCACCACGGCGATGACGTCGCCGCGCTTGACCGTATCGCCCGGCTTCACCAGCCATTCGACCAGCGTGCCCGCTTCCATGTCGGCGCCCAGCGAGGGCATCAGAAAGTCAACCACGGCGCGCCCTCACGTTCGCCCGAGCGCGGCCTTCGCGGCCGCCACGATCTTCGGCGCGTGCGGCAGAGCCGCGATCTCGAGATGGCGCGCATAGGGGACCGGCACTTCCTCGCTGCATACGCGGCCGAGCGGCGCGTCGAGCGCCCAGAATGCCTGCTCGACGATGCGCATGCCGATTTCCGCCGCGAGGCTGCCGCTGCGCCAGCCTTCGTCCACGATCACCGCGCGGCGCGTCTTGGCGACCGACGCCATGATGGTGGCGTCGTCGAGCGGGCGCAGGCTGCGCAAGTCGATCACCTCCGCCTCGATGCCGTCCGCGGCGAGTGCGGTCGCCGCTTCCAGCGTCTTCCAGAGCGAGCCGCCATAGGTGATGAGCGAGATGTCGCGGCCTTCGCGGCGCACGGCCGCCTTGGCGATGTCGACCGCGCCGGCGTCGGCGGCGAGCTTGCCGCTCATGTTGTAGAGCATGACGTTCTCGAAGATCACCACCGGGTCGGGATCCTCGAGCGCGGTCCATAGCATGCCGCGGGCGTCCTCGAGCGTCGCCGGCGCCAGCACCTTGATGCCGGGGATGTGGGCGTACCAGCCTTCCAGGCTGTGCGAATGCTGCGCGGCAAGCTGCCGCCCCGCGCCGGTCGCCATGCGAATCACCACCGGCACGCCGAACTGGTTGCCCGACATGTGGCGCACCGTGGCCGCGGTGTTGAGTATCTGGTCGAGCGCGAGCAGGCTGAAGTTCACGGTCATCACTTCGACGATCGGGCGCAGGCCCGCCATGGCGGCGCCGATACCGGCGCCGGTGAAGCCGGACTCCGACAGCGGCGTGTCGCGGATCTTTTCCGGGCCGAACTCCGCCAGCAGCCCCTTGCTCACCGCGTAGCAGCCGCCGTAGCGGCCGACGTCCTCGCCCATCAGGAAGACGCGGCTGTCACGCTTGATCGCGTCGCGGATGGCCTCGCGCACCGCCTCGCGGTAGGTGGTGTCGATGACTGCAGCCGGTGCCTGCGCCTGCATCGCTCAACTGCCCGCGTCGGCATAGACGAAGCGCGTGAGCTTTTCGACCGGCTCCCAGGTGCCGGCTTCGGAAAAGGCGACCGCCTCCGCGATTTCGTCGCCGATCTCGAACTCCATGCGCGCGACATCGTCGGTGTGGATCAGCCCGTTTGTTTCCAGCCAGGTCTGCAGGCAGACGATCGGGTCTTTGTGCTTCCAGGCTTCGATCTCCGCCTTGTCGCGATAAAGCTGCGCGTCGAACATCGAATGCGCGCGCAGCCGGTAGGTGCGGCATTCCAGGAAGTAGGGCTTGCGCGTGTCGCGCACGGCGTGAATGGCGCGGCGCGCCGCGGCCTCGACCGCCACCACGTCCATGCCGTCCACCGCTTCGGACGGAATACGGTAGCAGGCCGCCTTGCGCTGGATATCGGTTTCGGATTCCGACAGGGCGAGCGCCGTGCCCATGGCGTAGAGGTTGTTCTCGCACAGGAACAGCACCGGCAGCCCCCACAGCGCAGCCAGGTTCAGGCTCTCGTGAAACTCGCCTTCCGCCGCGGCGCCTTCGCCGAAGAAGCAGGCGGTGACGATGTCGTTGCGCTGCATCAGGTCGGCGAGCGCGAGCCCGATGGCAAGCGGCAGGCCGCCGCCGACGATGGCGTTGCCGCCGTAGAAGTTGCAGGCGGCGTCGAACAGATGCATGGAGCCGCCGCGGCCGCGGCTGCAGCCTTCCTGCTTGCCGTACATTTCGGCCAGCACGGTGGTCATCGGCACGCCGCGCACCAGCGCGTGGCCGTGCTCGCGGTAGGTGGCGACGATGCGGTCGCGCTTCTCCAGCACCGGGATGACGCCGGCGGCGATCGCTTCCTCGCCGTCGTAGAGATGCATGAAGCCGCGGATCTTCTCCTGGGTGTAGAGCTCGAAGCACTTTTCCTCGAAGCGGCGGATGCGCAGCATCTGCCGCAAGAGCTCCAGCATGTGGTCGCGCGTCAGATGCGGTTTGTCGGCGGCAATCGTCATCGCTCCTCGCTCTCCAATGTGGAGATGTCGCCCTCGGGCAGGCCGAGCTCGCGCGCCTTGAGCAAGCGGCGCATGATCTTGCCGCTGCGCGTCTTCGGCAGGTTCTGGCGGAAGGCGATATCCTTCGGCGCCACCGCCGGTCCGAGCCGCTGCCGCGCGTGGCCGAGCAGCTCCTTGCGCAGCGCCTCGCTCGGCTCAAAGCCATCCTTGAGCGCGACATAGGCCTTGACGATCTCGCCGGCCGTCGGTTCGGGAATGCCGATCACGCCGGCCTCGGCCACCGCCTTATGCTCCATCAACGCGCTCTCGACCTCGAACGGGCCGATCAGGTGGCCGGAGCTCTTGATCACGTCGTCGGCGCGGCCGACGAACCAGTAGTAGCCGTCGCTGTCGCGCATCGCGAGGTCGCCGGTGAGGTACCAGCCGTCGACGAAGCACTTCTTGTAGCGCGCTTCCTCGTTGAGATAGGCGCGCATCATCGAGGGCCAGCCGGGCCTGAGCGCGAGCTCGCCCATCGCCATCGGCTTCTCGATCTCGCGCACGCCGCCGCCTTCCAGGTGCTCGACGATGCCCGCTTCGATGCCCGGCAGCGGGCGGCCCATCGAGCCGGGCTTGATGTCCATGGCGAGGAAGTTGGTGACCATGATGCCGCCGGTCTCGGTCTGCCACCAGTTGTCGTGGAACGGCTTGCCGAAGGCCTCCACGCCCCAGACCACGGCCTCCGGGTTGAGCGGCTCGCCGACGCTCGCCAGCAGGCGCAGCTTCGAGAGGTCGTACTTCTTCGCGACCTCCGCGCCGGCCTTCATCAGCATGCGGATGGCGGTCGGC
The DNA here is from genome assembly GCA_046292265.1 of Pseudolabrys sp. Classification (GTDB taxonomy): domain Bacteria; phylum Pseudomonadota; class Alphaproteobacteria; order Rhizobiales; family Xanthobacteraceae; genus Pseudolabrys. The sequence goes on from JBKBRE010000007.1 coordinate 109,186, forward strand.
GCCGTGTACCAGATGGTGACCTTCTCCTCCTGCAGGATGCGGTACCAGCGTTCCGCGTCGAATTCCGCCTGGTCGATGATCATCATGATGCCGTTGGTGAGCGGCGAGATGATCCCATAAGAGGTGCCGGTGATCCAGCCGGGGTCGGCGGTGCACCAGAAGATGTCGTCGGGACGGAAGTCGAGCGCGAGTTTGCCGGTGACGTTGTGCGCGACGACCGCCTGGTGCACGTGCACGGCGCCCTTCGGCTTGCCGGTGGTGCCGCTGGTGAAGTGCAGGAGCGCCATGTCCTCCGGCATCGTCGGCACGACCTCGAAGGCGTCGGAGGCCTCGGCCAGCGCCGCGGCGAGATCGACCGTGTCGGGCGGCAGGCTGGCGGAGCATTCGGTGAGGAAGACGTGTTTGATGCCGGGCAGTTCCTTGCGCCAGGGCTCAATCTTGCGGCGGTAGAAAGCCTCGGTGGTGACAATCGCGCGCGCGTCGCCGATGCTCATGCGCGCCTTGATCGGCTCCGGCCCGAAGGCAGAGAACAGCGGGGAGAACACGCTGCCGTTCTTCAGCGTGCCGAGCGCGGCGATGTAGAGCTCGGGCGCGCGGCCGAGCAGCGAGAACACCCGGTCGCCCTTGCCGATGCCGCGCTGCGCCAGCACGTTGGCGAAGCGGTTCACCGCGGCGCCGAGCGCGGCGTAGGTGTAGTCGCGGATGGTGTCGTCGCGGCCGATCCAGCGCAGCGCGAGCCTGGTCCCGCGGCCGGCCTTGATGTGGCGATCGACCGCCTCGTAGGCGATGTTGAGGCCACCGCCGGGCAGGCCGTCGAGCAGCGCGCGCGCTTCATCCCAGGAGAAGGTGCGGACGGCGTCGTCGTAATTGCGCAGGTTCGCGCCGGCGCAGTCCTCCGGCCGCTTCCTGATCCGCTCCCATTCCGTGGGGTTGCGCGGGTTCACGGGCGGGCTCCGACCGCCTGCGGCGCGACGGCGCCTACCTTCTGCGCTGGCCGGCCGTCGGCGGCGAACATGGCGTCGCACAGCCGCTCGAGCATCGGCACGCCGCGCACCTCGGCCTCGAACAACGGCACGATGGCGCGCACGCTGTCGTCGAACTCCTTCCAGATCGTCTCCATGTGCTCCTGCTGCATCGCAACGCGGTTTTTGACGAAATCGGCGGCGTCCGGGCCGACCGATTTCCGGTCGATCACCATGTTGACCAGCACGCCGCCGACCGGGATGCCGAAATCCTTGAACCACTGGATGAAGCGGGTGACCACCGCGATCGGCAGCGCCTCCGGCAGCGTGACGAAGAAGAAGGAGGTGAGCGCTGGGTCGGTCAGCAGCTTGCGGGCGTGCTCCATGCGGTCGCGGAAGGTGACGAGGTATTCCATCAGCGGGTCGGCTTCCTTCTTCTTGGTGAAGGAGAGCATCTCGCGCAACGTGCGCGCTTCCTCGCGGCTCTTGAGCATCTTGTTGACCCAGAGCGAGTAGACCTTCGACATGCCGAGCAGCCGCCGCGCATTGGCGGTCGGCGCGGTGTCGAAGACGTAGACGTCGTATTCGTTCTTGAACATGAGGTCGATCATGTTCTCGAACATCGCCGATTCCTCGAAGGCGGGGTTCATCGTCGCGGATTCGACGAAGTCGTCGGCCTTGGTGGTGATATCGGCGAACTTGAGGAACCAGCGGATCTTGTCGCGAATCTCCACCTTGCTGCGCTCGATGCTTTGCTTGGTGTCGATTTCGTAGGCCAACAGGTTGGGCACGCCCTCGATGGCGACCTGCTTGCCGAGCATGTCTCGGCCGAACAGGCTGCTGAGGCTGTGCACCGGATTGGTCGAGACGAGCAGCGTGCGGTGTCCGGCGCGCGCCAGCCCGATCGCCGCGGCGGCCGCGAAAACCGTCTTGCCGACGCCGCCCTTGCCGCCGAAGAAGAAGTACTTGAGCGTGGGATGCTCGCGCAGGTAACGGCCCATCGGCATTGTGATCTCTGGCATGGCGGATCCCGCTTATTCGAACATGGTGGCGGCCATCTTCTCGATCATCGGCAGGCCGGTGACGTCGCGTTCCATCTCCGGCACGAGCGCCAGGACGTGATCGTTGAAGGTCTTCCGCAGATTGACCATGTGCTGGTCCTGCATGGCGATGCGCCGGCGCAGATATTCCGGAATGTTCTGGTCGAGGAGCTCGTGCGGGATGACGCGGTTCACCACATAGCCGGCGATCGGCACATTGAACTGCGCGAACAATTGGGCCGCCTTCTGCGTGTCGTTGATGACGCCGGCCTCCGGGATCAGCACGAAGAAGAAGGCGGTCTTGGTCTTGTCGGTGAGGATGCCGGCCGAGGTGTTGATGCGATTCTTGATATAGAGCAGCTCCTGGAGGATCTGATCCTGTTCGGATTCCTTCTCCCGCCGGAGCCGGCTCACCATCTCCTCGTATTCGCGCATCTCCTCGCGCAGCTTGGTGATCTTGTTGATCCACTCGTCGTAGACCTTGGCCATCGACAGGTAGTAGAGCGCGTGGCCGAGCGGAACCAGATCGTAGATGTAGTAGTCGTAGTCGCCCTTCATGACGACGTCGACGACGGCGTCGAAGATCGCGCTCTCTTCCATCGCCGGCTCGGAGCTTGCGGCCTGGATGTAGTTCTCGATCTCCTCGGGCACGGCCGGCAGGCCGTACATGTCCAGGATCTTCTGGCGGATCTGCTGCTGGTAATTCCGGATGTGGCTGTCGGCGTCGATCTCCTGGGCCCACAGGTTGTCCATGATCTTCACGGGACCCTTGCCGAAGATGTCGCGCTTGAAAATATCGGTGAGCGACGCTTGCGGATCGACGGAAAACACGAGAACCTTCTTGCCCTGGCTCGCAAGCCAATAGGCCGCCGCCGCCGAGAAAGTGGTCTTGCCGACGCCGCCCCCGCCGCCGAACATGATGTAGCGGCGTTCCGGGTGCTGCAGAAATTCTTCCTTGAGTCCCACGTGCGCCCCCTAAAACATCGCGTCCGCCATGTCCTTCTCGCGCAACATGCGCCGCTTCCAGGTCGAGATTTGCGGGACGACGTAGGGCAGGAGCCGCAGACTGTAGTACGGCGGCAGGATCGGCACGCCCAGGAGATCGCCCATGGTAATAAGGATGAACAGGTGCTCCATCGACGCGCGCGTCCGCAGAGCCGCCCGGCTCATGTCATGGGCCGCCATGCCGTAGATGGTTTCGCGCACCGCCTGGAGCCAGCTCTTTGCGGCCTCGACTTTCTCTTGCTCGGTCATGCCGGTGTCCTTTTCACAATCCGTGCAGGTGATGTTCATGACTGTCGCCGAGCTCGCGCTCGCGGAGCATTTCGCGCTTCCACGCCTCGATCTCCGGAACGACCCAGGGCAGCAGCCTTAGCCCGTAATACGAAGGCAAAATCGGCACGCCGAGCATGTCGCCGAACACGCCGACCATGAACAGGCGGTCCATGGAGGCGCGCATTTCCAGCGTTTGCTGCACGAACTCATAGCTGGTCATTCCGTAGATGAATTCGCGAAGAGCCTTCCACCGGTCGTGCTTTGGTGTGCTATCATCGCTGTCGCCATGTCCGAACTCGTCGCTATTGCCGCCGTCGCGCTTGTCGCTTGGTTTGCCGCCGGCACGATATGGAATGTCCGTCGGGGCCGCCTGCTGATGCACTGGATGCAGAGCGGACTGCCGGTCCTCGGCGAGCGCACGACTGTGCGCTGGTTGGGCTCGACCGCGGTCGAGATGGTGATCCGCGACGGCAAAGCGCCGTTCAAGAGCGTCACGCTTGTCATCTTCCTGGAGGCGCGCGATCTGCCGTGGATGTGGGCGCTCGGCCGCGCCCGCGGCCGTCGCGACACGCTCATCATACGGGGCGTGTTGCGGCAATCCCCGACGATCGAGCTGGAAGCCCTGGATCCGGCGAGTTGGTCCGGCCGCGAGGCTCGCACACGCGTGCCCGCTGATTGGCCGGTCCGGCCGGCCCCCGATGGCCTGGTCGTGCATTACGCGAGCGGCACAGCCGGCGGACAAGCCGATGCCTTGCTGAAGCTGGTGCAGCGCGACGGACCGACCGTGAAGCGGCTGTCCGTGCGCCGCACCGAGCCCAACTTCCAATTGCACGTACTTCTCCCTCATCCAGGGCAGCCGGCGCGCGACTTCTTCAAAGCCGTCCAAGGCCTCGCCGAACGCGCGCTCGGCTGACAACATTCCGCCCGCCTATTCCGCGGGCGGGACAACCGCCGGACGCGCACCCTGCGCCGCGTGCTTCTCACGATAGCGCATGTAGGCCCGGTACCCGTCCCAGCCGATGAGGATCGCGGCCACGAACAAGAGTACGGAGACCGCGATCATGGCCCACGCGCCGTACACCGGCAGTCCCGACATCTTCGGGTTGGCCGCAATCGTCACGTACAGGTTCCGCGCGGTGACGGCGGTGGCCGCCAGCGTGGTCACGTACATGAAGATCATCGGGTACATCGCGTAGCTCGGGTTGCGGTTCTCCGACTTGAGCCACACCGACACAACGAGCAGGCTGAGCGCCGCCATCAACTGGTTGGAGGCGCCGAACATCTGCCAGAGATAGACCCACGTGCCGGTGAGCACGAGTGCCGCCGTGAGAACCATCGAGATCGTGGTTGCCACGTGCGTGTTGCGCACCGCCGGCATTGTGTCACCGACCCACTCGGTGAGTGTCACCCGCATGATGCGGAAGACCAGCACGGTGACCGTGAGCACGATGATCACGAAGGTGCCGAAGCCGAGGGCAGTACCGAAGATCTCCGGCACGAGCCCAAAGGTGCCGGCGTAGATGAGCTTGCCGACGCCTTGCGCAAAGCGGCCGCCGCCGCCGCCGGCGCCGGCGATGGAGACGGCGGTGAGCGAGAGCAGCGCCAGCGTATTTTCTCCGAACATCGCGCCGGCGCCGACCGGCAGGCCGTCGGTCTCGTATTCAAGTTGCCGCGCGGTGCCGATCGAGCCGACGAGCGAATGCCAGCCTGAGATCGCGCCGCAGGCGATGGTGACGAACAGCATGGGCCACAGCGGCTGCCACGCCTTGCCGGTCTCGATAGCGAAGCCGAGATCTTTGACAGCGGGCAGAGCGAACGCCCCGATGAGGTTGCCGGCGGCGTCCTTCGTACCCAAGAGCGGCGCGACGATCATGCCCACCGCGCTGAGCAGGATCGTGATCAGCATGATCCAGAAGCCGATATAGGCGACCGGCTGCGCGTATCGCCAGATCGGTAGATTGGCCCCCAGGTAGCTGAAGGCAAACAGGAACACCATCCAGAACATGTAATTGGGCAGCGTCTTGAGCATGCCGCTGGCCGCGTCATAGGCGGAAGTGGTCGGACGCGTGCCGTCCGCGCGCGGCGCCGGAATGCGCGGATCGGCCATCGTCGGGTCCTGCACCGCGAACAGCGGCTGATTTCCCGTAACGGCGTCCACCTTGTTGTTGACCCAGGTCACGGCCGCGCCCACGGGGCCTTGCACCAGCGCCCCACGTGCATCGCGCTGCTGTCCCATCGGTCCGGCCGCCATCGCCATGAGTGTAATGGCTACCACAAGAACGGTGACGCCGGTGATGCCCATCTTCCATCGGTACATCATCTGGCCGGCGAGCAGGCCCATCAGGCCAAGCACGACGATCCCGAACGGCACGTCCGGCCGCGCCGACAGGATGGCCGCCAGGATGCCGATGAAGGCGCCGGCGAGCAGCATCAGGTAGAAGAAGATGAAGATGAACAGGATGGTGCGCGTGCGCGGGGCGATCAGCCGATATGCGATGCCCGAAAGGCTGTTGCCGTCATTGCGCACCGCCACCATGATGGCGGAATAGTCGCTCACCCAGCCGACGAAGCTGACGCCCAGGATCAGCCAGGCCAGCGAAGGCGCCCAGCCCCACAGGTTGGCGGCGGTGATGGGTCCGACGATGGGACCGGCCGCAGCGATCGCCTTGAAATGGTAGCCGAACAGCACGTTGCGGCTGGTCGGCATGAAGTCGACGCCATCCATGTACATTCGCGCGGGCGTAGCGCGCTTGGCATCGGGCTGGATGACGTAGCGGTCGATGCGTCTCGCGTAATGGTTATACGCCAGGTAAATGGTCAGTACGCTGAGGATGACGATCCAGAAGGTGTTCATAAGTCCCTCCATCGATCAAGGACCGCCGTGCGTGTCCAGCAGAGGGGCGCACGAAGCGGAGGACTTGGCTTGACGAACCTGTGTGCGTATGCGCCACGGACCGCGAGACGCTTCGCGCGTGCATTAAAAATGGCGCGTCCGGTTGCGGGTAGTATTGACCTACGTCAAACGGGGATTGTGCCCTCGCGCCGGCGCGATCGCACTACGGAACGACGGCGGGCGCGGGTGGGCGCGCCGGTATATTGAGGCCGGGCGCCTTGCCGCGGGCCAGCCTTTGCTACTCCGAGAGAGCGACGGGCCGGCCGGCCCGCCGCCGTCATAGGCCGAGGATATCGACTACGCGCCGCGCGTGGCGTGGTAGCTGAGCTCGCCGGGATCGGTGAGGTCGGGAACGCGCCAGCCGTCGAGGTCGTATTCGGCCATGCACTCCTCGGCGAAGCCCTTGAACTTGTCGGCGTTGCCGGAGGCCTGCGCGCCGAACAGGCAATAGCGCCGGATTTCCTCGGTGGAGCCGCCGTAGTTGATCTCGTAAAGCTCGTGCCGGCCGCCGAACTCGGTGCCGAGCGTGTCCCACAGCAGCTTCATGAGCTTGACCCGCTCCTCGGCCTTGTAGCCGTTGGAGCCGCGCATGTACTGGTCGATATAGGGCCGGATTTCCGGGTTCTTGAAGTCGCTCGAATGCGAATTCAGGTAGATGAGCCCCGAGGCCACCGTCTGCTCGATGATGTACTTGATCTTTGAATAGGCGATGGTGGCGATGATGGCGTAGGCGTTGCCCGGGTCCATGTTCGGCAGCAGGTAGTCGCCGATCCACGGCCGCGGGTCGCGCACCATGGCGTCCGACAAGGCCCAGAACAGATTACGCCAGGCGATCACCTCGCCGACATTGGCCTGCACGCCGCGATAATCCTTGGTGCCGGCCGCTTCCGTCGCCTTGAGCAACAGACCGGCGATGAAGTCGAGCTTGACCGCGAGCCGCGTGCAGCCGTGCACGACGAAGCGTGGCAGGAAGCCGGTGCGCGGGAAGAAGTTGTTGGCCTTCTCGATGTCGCCGTAGACGAACACGTTCTCCCAGGGCACCAGCACCTTGTCCATGATGAAGACCGCGTCGTTCTCGTCGACGCGGCTGGACAGCGGATAGTCGAAGGGCGAGCCCATCACCGTCGCCGTCATCTCGTACGAGGTGCGGCAGATGAATTTCACCCCCGGCGTGTTGGTCGGCACCATGAACACGACGGCGAAGTTCTTGTCCTGCACCGGGATCAGCCCGTGGTGCGCGACGAAGGTGTAGTTGGTGAGCACCGAGCCGGTCGCCACCACCTTGGCGCCGGAGACGATCAGTCCCTTGTCGGTTTCCTTCTCGACGTGACAGCAGACGTCGCCGACTTCGTTCGGCGGCCGGTCGCGATCGACCGGCGGATGGATGATGGCGTGATTGACGAAGGGCACGCGCTCCTGGCTGTACTTGTACCAGCGTTTGGCATTCGCCTGATACGGATCGTAGAAGTCGGCATTGGCGCCGAGGGTGGCGAGGAACGCCGCCTTGTAGTCGGGCGCGCGGCCGAGCCACCCGTAGGTCAGCCGCGCCCATTCGGCGATGGCGGTGCGGCCCGCGAGCAATTCCGCCGGCGTTTTCGGCGCCTTGAAGAAGGCGTGCGTCATGCCGCCATTGCCGGTCTCGGTCGGCACCAGAATCTTGTCCTTGTGCTTGGGATCGTGCAGCGCGTCGTAGAGCCGTGCGACCATGCGCGACGTGTTGCGGAAGGCCGGGTGCTCGGTGACCTTCCTGACGCGTTCGCCGTAGATGAAGACCTCGCGGCCGTCGTCCAGCGATTCCAGATACTCGGTGCCGTTCTGCGGCCGGCTGACCGCGACATTGCCCGTGGTCGTCGGATCGGCCGCGAAGGCCTCCGGATTGGCGCGCGCTTTCATGATTGGCTCCCTCCCGCGTTGTCCTGCCCTGCATTCATTATTGTTCGATATTCGAACACATGTGCGATGTTCGAACTTGGCGCAAACGTTAGGGCCCTCCGCGGCGGCAGACAAGGGAGCGCGCGGCTGGCGCGCGATCAGGCGGTGGACATCCGGATCTGCTCGGCGATCGATTTCAGCGCCGGCAGGAAGCGGTCGCGCATCTCGTTGCGCGTTGTGCGCGCCGAATGGGTGCTGACGTTGATGGCGCCGACGGCCTGGCCTTCGCGGTCGAGCACCGGCACCGCGATTGCGCGCAGGCCGCGCTCGAGTTCCTCGTCCACGATGGCGAAGCCCTGCGCGTGATCGGCGCGCACGCGCTCGAGCAAGGCCTGCGGCTCGGTGATGGTCGACGGCGTGTAGGCCTCGATGCGGCTCAAGCGCAGCCGCCGCCAGACCTCGACGTCGTCGAGCTGGCCGAGCAGCACGCGGCCGAGCGCGGTGTGGAACGCCGGCAGCCGGCTGCCGACGGCAAGGCTCGCCGACATGATGCGCCGCGTCGGCACGCGCACGACGTAGACGATCTCGTTGCCCTCCAGCATCGCGGCCGAGGCGGATTCCTGCAGGCGCTCGCTCAGTTCGCGCAGCAGCGGCTGCGCGCGATCGATCCAGCTCTGTGTCGCCAGATAGGCGAAGCCGAGTTTAAGGATGTTGGGGGACAGCGAGAAGTCGCGGCCGTGCTGCGCGAGGTAGCCGAGCTCGGCGAGCGTGCGCAGGATGCGCCGCGCGGCGGCGCGCGACAGGCTGGCGGCCGCCGCCGCTTCCGACACAGTCATCGTCGGCCGCTGCTTGCCGAAGCAGCTGAGCAGCGCGAATCCCTTGGCGAGCGTCGCCATGAACTCCTTGTCGTCGGACGGCGCGCGCGGCGCCGGGGCGTCTGTGGGCATGGTGTTGATCCGGTTGGCCGGCAATTGACTCGACCCAACCCCGCTTTACTATGATCGTATAACGAACGCGTGTTCGATATTCGAACGATAGAAGCGCCAGCAGACAGGCGTCAAGCGGAAGACGAACGTCAGGAAAGCGCGCGGCTCACGGTGCGAGCCGCCAGCACAGCAGCGCGGCGAGCGCTGCGCGACGACGCGGGGAGGGCGCCATGCCGGATGGCCAGCAGCACACTCATTATATGGATGAGAGCGATATGGACGAGAGCGGCGCGGCCGCGGTCGGCGCTGCCGCCGGCTAGAGCACTTCGAAGACCTGGTAGATCGGTCCGGAGGCAAGCCGATGGCCGGTGGCGACGCTCACCACATTGTTCAGCCAGCCGTACTTCTCCGAGGCCGTCTCGAAGAACGGCGCCACGCGGAAATAGTAGTCGGCCGGGCTGACGCTCTCGCCTTTGGCGATGCGGTCGAGCACGGCCTGCGGCCCGTGCCGGATGCCCTTGTAGGTCATGCCGATCAGATGCTGGTCGTCGGTCTCCATCACGAAACGCACGTCGAGCACCCAGGAGCCGTCGCGCCGCACGGTCTGCCAGTCGCTGCCGCCGGAGAGCACGCGCCCGCGCAGGCGCTCGCCTTCGAACGTGCCGCCGGTGATCTCGCCGACGCGGCGGTCCACGCTCGGAGTCTGGCCGATGACGGAAGGCTTCGCCACGTTGATGCGGAACACGAACAGCGGACGAAACCGCAGCGACGTCATCTCGGGCGGCAATTCGGCGGCGAGCGGCTGCGTCATTTTGTGATCTCCCGGTGGCCCATACAGCAAGACAGTTGCGCGCCGCAGACTAGACGTGACAGGGTCGATGGTCGAGCAAGAAGAAGCCGCATGACCGGCGGCGCGGGCGCCACGTTTTCGGCGCGCTTGTGCCCGGACTGACATTCCCGCCCGACGACGCTCCGGAGAAACCTGGCCGTCATGCCCGCCATCCTCGCGCTCGAGAAAATCTGCAAACGTTTCGGCGCCGTCGTCGTCGCGGATGGCGTGGATTTGACGCTCGATGAAGGCGAGGCGCTCGGCATCATCGGGCCGAACGGCGCCGGCAAGACCACCTTGTTTGGCATGGCCACCGGCACCGTCGCGCCGGACAGCGGCCGCGTCACGTTCGGCGGGCAGGACATCACGCGGCTGCCGCCGGAGCGCCGCTGCCGGCTCGGGCTTGCGCGCTCGTTCCAGATTCCGCAGCCGTTCTCCGGCATGACCGTGTTCGAGAACGTGGTGGTGGCGGCCGCCTTCGGCGCCGGCGAGCGCGAGGCCGCGGTCTACGACCGCTGCGCGCAGCTGCTCGTCCGCTGCGGGCTCGCCGACAAGGCCAACCGCCGCGCCGGCGGGCTCACCTTGCTCGACCGCAAGCGGCTCGAGCTCGCCCGCGCGCTGGCGACCGAGCCGCGCGCTCTGCTGCTCGACGAGGTCGCCGGCGGCCTCACCGAGCACGAATGCGGCGCGCTGGTCGCGCTGATCAAGGAAGTACGCGCAAGCGGGGTGTCCATCATCTGGATCGAGCACGTGGTGCACGCGCTGCTCGCCATCGTCGACCGCCTGGCGGTGCTGCACGGCGGGCGCATCATCGCCGAGGGCGATCCCCACACCGTGATCAAGAGCCCGCAGGTCGCCGAGATCTACATGGGGATCGAAGCCGATGCCTGAGGCGCCGCTGCTCAAGGTCGACGCCGTCGACGCCTATTACGGCGACTTCCAGGCGCTGTTCGGCGTTTCGCTTGGCGTCGCCGCCGGCGAGGTGGTGGCGGTGATCGGCGCGAACGGCGCCGGCAAGAGCACGCTGTTGCGCTGCATCGCCGGGCTGATGCCGCCGCGCCGCGGCGCCATCGCCTTCGACGGCGCCGACATCGCCGGCCTGCCGGCCTTCGACGTGGTCAAGCGCGGCGTCGCGCTGGTGCCGGAGGGCCGGCGGCTGTTTCCCTCGCTCACGGTGGAGGAGAACCTGCTGATCGGCGGCCAGTCGCGGCGGCCGGGGCCGTGGACGCTCGCGCGCATCTACGAGCTGTTCCCGGTGCTGGCGGAGCGGCGTCACGCGCCCGCGCCGGCGCTGTCCGGCGGCCAGCAGCAGATGGCGGCGATCGCGCGCGCGCTGATGTCGAACCCGCGCCTGCTGCTGTGCGACGAATTGAGCCTCGGGCTGGCGCCGATCATCGTACGCGACATCTACGCGCGGCTGCCGGCGATCGTCGGCGAGGGGCTTTCGGTCGTCATCGTCGAGCAGGACATCGTGCAGGCGCTCAAGGCCGCCTCGCATGTGTACTGCCTGCAGGAAGGCCGCATCGCGCTGCAAGGCGAGGCGCGCGCGCTGACGCGCGAGGCGATCGCCGCGGCCTATTTCGGGGTGTGACGCATGACCGAGTGGATCAACGTCATCGTGCAGGGCGTGCTGACCGGCGGGCTCTACGCTATGTTCGCCGCCGGCCTGTCGCTGATCTTCGGCGTGATGCGGCTCGTGAACATCGCGCATGGCGACCTGATCGTGCTGGCGGCCTACATCGCGCTGATGACGACGACCGGTCTCGGCATCGACCCGCTCACCGCGCTGGCGATCGTGGTGCCGGCAATGGCGCTTATCGGCTATGCGCTGCAGCGCGGCCTGCTCAACTTCACGCTCGGTGACGACATCCTGCCGCCGCTCCTGGTGACCTTCGGCCTGTCGATCATGATCCAGAACGGGCTGCTCGAACTGTTCACCGCCGACAGCCGCAAGCTGCAGGCGGGCGCCATCGAGGTCGCGACGGTGCAGACCATCCCCGGCGTGTGGGTCGGCGTGCTGCCCTTCATCCAGTTCGTGCTGGCGGTGGCGGTGATCTGGGGCCTGCAGATCCTGTTCTATCGCACGGCGTTGGGCCGTGCCTTCCGCGCCACCTCCGACGACCAGCCGGTGGCGCAGCTGATGGGTCTCGACACCCGCCATGTCTTCGCGATGGCGATGGCGCTGTCGCTGGCGGTGATCGCGGTTGCGGGCGTGTTGCTCGCGGTGCGCGCCAACTTCGATCCGGCGATCGGCCCGGCGCGGCTGATCTTCGGCTTCGAGGCGGTCATCATCGGCGGGCTCGGCAGCATGTGGGGCACGCTGGCCGGCGGCATCATCCTCGGCGTCTCGCAGGCGATCGGCGCGCAGATCAATCCCGGCTGGCAGCTGCTGGCCGGCCACATCGTCTTTCTCATTATCCTGGCGGTGCGGCCGCAGGGCCTGTTTCCGAAAGTGTCGGGATGAACAAGGTCGAGCACGCCACCGCCTCCAGCCGCGTCGGCCTCATGCTGATCGCGGTCACGCTCGTCGTGCTCGCGCTCGCGCCCTGGTGGGGCGAGCGGGACACGCTGCGGCTCCTGTCGGAAATACTGATCTACATCGCACTGGCGAGCCTGTGGAACCTGCTCGCCGGCTATGCCGGCCTCGTTTCGGTCGGGCAGCAGGCCTATGTCGGTCTCGGCGGCTATCTGCTGTTCGCCTTCGCCATGATGGGCGGCGTGCACCCAATCCTCGCGGTCCTGCTCGCCGGGCCGGTGGCGGCGCTGGTGTCGGTGCCGGTGGCGGCGCTGATGTTCCGCCTGCGCGGCGCCTACTTTGCCATCGGCACCTGGGTGATGGCAGAGGTGTTCCGGCTGATCGCCTCGCAGATCTCGGTGCTCGGCGGCGGCTCGGGCATCAGCCTGCCGGCCTCGATCGTGGTGGCGATGGCGCCGAGCCGGCAGATGCGCGACATCGCGATATACGGCCTGGCACTCGGGCTCGCCGTGATCGTGCTCGGCGCGATCGTCGTGCTGCTGCGCTCGCGCCACGGGCTGGCGCTCACCGCGGTGCGCGACAACGAGGTGGCGGCGCAAAGCAACGGCGTGGACGTGCGCCGGCTCAAGTTCCTCGTCTATGTCGTGACCGCCTTCGGCACGGGCATGGTGGGCGGCCTGATCTTCCTGATGAAGCTGCGCATCTCGCCCGACACCGCCTTCAGCGTGAACGACTGGACCGCCTTCGTCATCTTCATCACCGTGATCGGCGGCATCGGCCGCATCGAGGGACCGATCATCGGCACGCTCATCTTCTTCCTGATGCGGCAGACGCTGGCCGATCTCGGCAGCCTCTACCTGCTGATGATGGGCGCGGTGGCGATCGTGGTGATGCTGTTCGCGCCCAAGGGCCTGTGGGGCCTCATCGCCGACCGCTTCGGCTGGCAGCTCTTGCCGCTGCAGCGGCGCCTGGTGATGACCGACGAGGGTGCGGCGAGCGCGCCGCCCAACTCCGCCGCGCGCGGCCGCCCGTAGGCAGGCGACGGCTGCCGCTCTCGTTGAATTCCTGCGCACTCTTGATCGGGCCGCCGCACCGCTTGTGCCGCCGCTCTTATAGGAATTAAAACATTACAACTATAGATTTAAATTAATAATTTCGCTTCCAAAGGTAGAGTTATATATCGTAGCATCACTCAAAAATACACGTGAAGGTTGCAGTCTCCCTAAGCGCCGGCCACGTGTGAACGCCGCTCGGAGCACGGGCGCGGGGGAGGTCATGATCGAGTTCACGCGCCAGCCGAGCGGGCTCTATCTCGAGGCCGGCCAGACGCGGGCGACGGCGCGGGTGGCCTTCCTCTTCCAGGACGCCGGCCGGACGGACCCGACCTTTCAGCTCACCGCGCAGAGCTGGATCGATCCGGGCACGCTCGGCTATGTCGCGTTCTTCGTGCCGTCGGCGACGCGCGACTGGAGCGCCTTCGCCGCCACGCTGCGCGCCGCCTTCACTGCCCATCAGGGCAGCCAGATCGGCTGGTTTCCCGAACCGCTCACGCTGCCGCCGACGCTGGTGTTCGTGAGCGGGCAGGGCACCGCGTCGCCGGTGCAGTCGCAGCCGTTCTCGCTGGTGTTCCGCCAGAGCGTGACCTTCCAGGTCAGACCCGACCTGTTCGGCTCGGCGCCGACCGTGCTGTTCGACGACGCCACCAACAGCATCCAGCTCGGCAACCTGCAGCAGGTGCCCAACATCTTCGTGCTGAACGCCACGCTGCCGGCGGGGCCGACCCTCGGTTTCGCGACGACCTCGCCGTTCACCGCGCTGCCGATGACTGGGCCCTACGTCGGCACCGCCAGTTGCGCGTTCCAACTCGGCGCCGCCGACCTCGCGCAGTTCGAAGCGGGCATGATGTATTTCAGCCCGCCGTCGGATGGCGGCCAGGTCGGCGCGCTCGGATATCCCGTGTTCCGCGCGCCCGGTGGCGCCAACCGGCCGTTCAACTTCAACGTCACCCTGGACATGCTGGCGCCGCTCGATCCGGCGCGCACCTTCTTCCAGTTCACCGACGCGCTGGTCGGCAGCAATTTCGTCACCGCCAACGGCAAGTCTTTCGCCTTCAAGACCGTCAACGGCGATCCGACGGCGGCCAGCCGGCTGGTCTTCGCCGGCCGTCCGCTGCAATCGCCGACCGACCAGAACTACTTCTATCTCACCCCGGCCGGGCGCTTCGGCCTGACCCTCGACGGCGCGGACGCCGCGGCGCTGCCGGCGAGCGCGCAGATGCTCTGCGGCGTCACCGGCACGGAATTCCTCACCGTTCAGCTCGGCGCGGCGCCCGATGCCCTCGAGTTCGTTTCCAACCAGCCGGCCTGGCGCATCCCGCCGGCGGCGGATTCGCAGACCAACCCGGTCTATCTCGACGGCACCGCGACCACGTCCTACGGCCGCATCGTCAGCACTGCCGGCGGCTACGTCTCGCAGCCCGAGCGCGCGCCGCTCTACAAGCAGGCCGGCGCGGATGCAGCAAAGCTCAACGGCGAGCCGCCGGCCTCCGGCCTGAACGTCCATATCCTCGACTATTTCCCGATCGACAGCTGGCTTGCCTCGCAGGAGGCGCCGCCGACGCCGCTCGCGCCCTATGCCGGCGTGCCCTTCGCGACCGATCCCAATCTCAAGCTCGACCAGTATCTCGACATGGAATCGAACGCGCTCAATCCGAAGCGCGCCAACCTCTACGTCTCCGCGCCGCCGCCGGCGAAGGCTGCGCTGCAGGCGGCCGCCGCCGAGCCGCAGAAGGCGATGACGCCGCAGGGCATGATCGCCGAAGTGTCCGGCACGCCGGCGGTGTGGAACGGCCTGGAGATGGCCATCAGCCAGGCGGGCCTGCTGCGCTTCGAGGACATGGGGCCGTCGATCCGCAAGGCGGTGCAGCAGAACCAGATCTTCACCGTCATCAGCACCAAGCCGAGCACGCCCGATCCGCTCGCGCCGTCGCAACCGCTGTTCAGCTTCGCCGACTGCAACCTGGAGATCGGCGACTGGACCTTCGACATGAGACCCGGCGTGCTGCCCGGGCCCGACGGCACGCCGCCGATCTTCATCATGAAATTCTATCCCGATGAGAGCATCGCCGATCTCGTCGACGACACGCGGCTGTGGTCGCAGCCCGACACGTTCAACACCACTTTCAGCCCGGCCGATACGCAGGCCTATCTCCAGAAAGTGATCGCCGACGCCAAGGAGGCGGTGTTCCACGGCGGTACCGAGCCCGATAAGGATTCGCTCTACTGGAATTTCTACCAGACGGTCACCGATCCGGCCTTCAACGGCATCCTGGCCGTCAACTGCACGATGCGGCTGGACAAGCTGCCGCCGGCGATCAAGGCCGTGCTCGGCGGCATGAAGGACCCCGGCATTGCCGGCCTCCGCGTCCACCACGCCGGCGTCGCGATCAACAACACCGACCCAAGCGCCGGCACGCCGACGCTCCAGCGCAGCGCGATGTTCGCGCTGGTGGACTACGAGAAGACGCCCGATCCGAAGCCGAAGCTGCAGGGCGCCGAGCTCGATTTCGACTACGACTTCGAGGTCGACTACCTGCGCTCGCTGTTCACCAACTCGGAGCTGCGCAGCTTCTCCTGCAAGATCAACCTCACCATCAACAACCTGTTCAAGACCGACGTCAATCGCGAGAACGGCGACGGCGAGCAGGCCGCCGACGGCGACGGCGACAACAACAACACGATCACCATCATGGGCTCCTATCAGGCCCATGGCACGAGCGGCGACGAGAGCAATTCGGGGGAGGGCGTCTATTCCTTCGTGGCGGAAGGCAATTTCGTCTACGACTTCACCGACAAGGACGGCAACCCGAACAACAAGTACCTGAAGAAAATCACGCTCAGCAAGCTGCAGTTCTCCTTCGATCAGGAGACCTCGCTCGATCCGCCGCAGCCCGGCACCACGCGCATCAAGTCGCACTTCGGCATCTGGGGCAACATCGAGTTCGCCGAGCTCAAGGTGCTCGACGTCTTCTCCTTCGAGAAGCTGGAATTCTCCGATCTCGGCATCGACGTCGGCTTCGACCTGACGGTCTACGATCCGGCGTCCGGCAAGCAGCCCTCGACCTCCAACCTGCTGCTCTCCTTCGCGCCGGGCAACCTGCGGCTCGACCTCGGCAGCACCGAGGAGCGGCAGGGCGACAGCAGCCTCACCAGGCTCATCCCCTTCAAGCTGAAGTCGTTCCTCTACTCGCAGCACGCCGACGAGACCATCGAGAGCCTCAATTACTACTCGCTCGGGTCGATCCCCGGCCTGAAGGACAACGGCATCACGCTGCAGAACAGGTTCGACTACGCGCTCATCTTCGATCTCGATCTCGGCTCGATGGGCGGCCTGGTCGGATCGCTGTCGGCCTTCAAGTTCTCGATCCTGATGGGCTGGTTGAGCGGCGAGAACGGCGGGCTTGCCGTCGGCGTGCAGCTTCCGCAGGTGGACGGCAAGCTCGAGATCAAGATCCAGGGCGTGCTCACGATCTCGATCGAGCAGTTCAACCTGGTCTACGCCACCGACTCGACGCCGAAGATGCTCGTGCTCGGCATGAACAACTGCTTCGTCGAGCTGTTCGGCACGCGCATTCCGCCCAAGGGCATGGTCAGCTTCGGCCTGTTCGCGCCGACCGAGGGCGCCGACCAGATCGGCTGGATCGGCGCCTACAATCTCGGCGAGGACGGCGGCGGCGGCGAAGGCAAGGACGGCGGCGGCGGCGATGCCAAGATGTTGGCCCACGGCCGGACCGTGCTGCCGCCGGTGCGCGCGAGAGGCCGCGTGGCGGCCGACGACGACGGCAAGGACGGGGAGGGCGACGACGGCGGCGTCTTCGAACTGATTTATGTCGGCCTCGGCCAGCGCGTCGGACCCGATCCGGCGGACCCGCCGAAGAGCTTCGGCGACTTCCTCGAGTACATGCAGACGACGTTCTGGGAGAAGCTCAAGAACAAGGAATACGGCGATATCTACCACCCGGACGGCAAGTGGATCATCGTCACCGACTTCAAGTTGTTGAAGATCATCGAGATCGGCCTCGTCTTCTACGACGTGACGCCGTTCTACGCGCTCCAGGTCAAGCTCACCGGCGGCATCGGCAAGGGCTTCGAGTTCGAGATCACCTACACCAAGGTGACGGACACGATCGGTCTGTTCGCCACCACCATCGGCCTGCCCGCCTCGCTGCGCACCTTCAACGTTGGCGCCGCCTCGCTAACGCTGCCGACCCTGAGCATCGACGTCTATACCAACGGCAACTGGAAGGTCGATCTCGGCTTCCCCGACGGCGACAACTGGAGCGTCTGCTTCAGGGTAGAGGCGCAGGCGGGGCCGGTGCCGGTCACCGGTTCGGGCGGCTTCTACATCGCCTACCTGAGCTCGGCCACCGATCCCGACGTCTTCAAGGGCGAGTACCAGACCATCGAGGCCTTCGGCTTCGCTGCCCGGCTCGGGGTCGGCAAGGACTTCACCGCTGGGCCGCTGAAGGCCGGCGTCAGCGTGACCTTCTTCGGCATCATCCAGGGCGCGGCCGGCTATCTCACCAGCGGCGGCACCGACCTCGTGCGCTCGCCCGACGCGCTGTCGCTGCAAGGCCAGTTCGGCATCATCGGCGAACTCTACGGCTCGTTGGACTTCGTCATCATCAAGGCGAGCGTCAACGTCCGCCTGCAGGCCAGCATCGGCATCGTCCTCACCTACGAGCCGAAGGTGCCGGGCGGCGGCGACGGCTCGATCCTGCTCTACATCCAGGCGAGCGTCAGCGTCAGCGTGAGCGTGGAGATCAACCTCTTCCTGTTCTCCGTCACCATCTCGTTCAGCTTCGAGGCCTCGTTCCGCTTCGACTGGCAGCTGGTCGGCCAGAGCGAGGCGAAGGTGTCGCTGCTCGCCGGCTACGTCTCGCAGCGACTGCTGGCGACGCCGCCGGCGCTCGGCCTGCTGCCCGGCCTGAAGGCCGACCTGCCGCTGCTCTATCTGCCGGAATTGACGGTGTTGTTCCCCAAAGCGCCGGCCACCGGCACGCCGTGGGCGGTGGTCTCGCTCGGCGTGCAGTACGAGGAGGCGCCGAAACCGCAGCCGGCCTACGCCGACTTCAAGCCGTTCGAGGCGGTGGCGACGCAGCTCGCCACCTTCGCGCTGATGCACGCGCTCGACCTGCCATCCTACGACTCGGTCGTCTGGCAGGACGGCGATCCGACCACCGGCCGCATCGGGCTGAAGGACACCGACAGCGCGCCCGAACTGCTGACCGGCTGGATCGACTACCCGACGGTTATTGCGCAGCTCGGCAACTTCAAGGGCACGGTCGCGGTGCCGACGCAGAGCACGCACGCGACCGTATTCCCGATGCCACCCTTCCTCAACATCGCCACTACCGGCCGCACCCTGAACGGCCAGCCGGCGGACTTCTCCTACCAGTTCCAGGCGCAGAATTCGGTGCCGCTCAGCTATCTCCAGCAGGTCGACACTTACTTCAACCAGCTCTTCGTCAACCAGCAGCAGAACCCGCCGTCGGCGCGCATGCTGCTGGAGACCACCGCGCCGCTGACGCAGGAGATCTTCCTCGACTTCTTCAAGGGGCTGATCCGCGGTGCCGTGCACCAGCTCCTGGTCACCATGCAGAACCAGGATCTGGAGAGCGCCAGGCTCACCGACCTGTTCAGCGCCATCGCCGGCGCGCCGTCGCCGACCGCGCAGTCGCTCTACCAGCAACTCGCCGGGCAGATGTCGAGCGCGCTGCGCGGCGGCCTGCGGCTGCCTTACACCGCCGGCATGACGGTGCCGGGCGGCCCGGCGGCGCAGACCACCAACGCGCTGTTCGCGCTGCTGTGGCAGGAATTCCCGGTCGGCGGCTTCGCCAAGGGCAATGCCTACAGCATCGCGCTGACCAATCCGGACAAGACGCAAGGCTGGCTCACCGCGAACGCCTCGTTCTCGCTCACCGCAACGCAGGTCGCGCCCTATACCAACCTGACCGAATCCTCGGTGGCGCAGCCGGGCTCGCCGACGGCGATCCCGCTCACTTCCACCGGCCCGCAGGCTTTCGCCTTCGACATTGCGATCGTGTGGCAGCCGCCGGCCGGCGCGCCGTTCAGCCTGCGCACCTTCCCGACCGCGCTCGCGCGCCTGCAGGCGGGGCAGGGGACGTCCGGCATTCCGGTGCTGGTGAAGCAGCGCGCGGCGGACGGCGCCTATCTGCCGGACGGCACGCCGCTGCCGGCCGCCGACGTCGCCTTCGCCACCGCGATCAACCTCACCGTCAAGCAGGTGCCGGGCGAGACGCAGGGCAGCGTGCTGGCCGACGTCTTCGCGCTGTCGGGCGCGAGCCAGTCGGACGAGGCGACACTCGGCGCCATCCTCGCCGACCTGCGCGCCGGCGACCGGCCGGTCGCGTCCATCCAGATCCTGTATCAGAGCGCGGCCAATGCGCCGGGCCTGTTCTCCGCCACCGTCGATCCGAGCCAGGTCTTCGTGCTGCGCACCAACACCACTTCGGTGTCGCAGCCGCCGCAGGGCTTCATGGCAATAGACACGCCGCTGCCGCAGGGCGTGGCGGTGGCCGCGACCTCGGCGATCGGCGACGATGGCGGCTACAGCTTCATCCAGATCGTGCAGCAGGCGACCGTCACCAATGCCGCCGGCTACTATCTGCGCTTCACCGACACGGGCGGCCGGTCGCTGCCGGGCGAGCTGTTCGTCAAGGGCGTCGGCCAGGTCACGCTGCTGGTGAGCTACGCGCCGGGCAGCGGCAGCAACCAGCCGGGTTCGCCGCTCACCATCGCGCCCTACCACAACGCGGTGGCGCTCTCGAACACGCAGTCGAGCCTCGTCTACTACGCCGAGACCGCCAGCGCCGACCTGGAGACGCGCTACGTCAAGGTCGCCGCCGGCACCTTCGGTGTCTCGCTGTCGCGCGCCGGCAGCACCACGCTGCTCAGATCGACGCCGCGGCTCGCCGCGGCGGTGGGAGCGGAGGCCGAGGCCGGCATCACGCGCAAGCAGGCGCTGACGCAGTTGCGCGCGGCCGGGCTCGACGGCGACGCCCTGCACGGCGCGCTCGTCGAGATGGGCGCCGCGCCCGCGCAGCTCAATGCGCTCTACGCGCTGGTCGCCTATCAGGTGAACGCCAGCGCCGGCTTCATCGCCAGCAACCTGTCCGCGCCGTTGCAGCCGCAGCGGCCGGACAACGACGACCCCGACAGCGACTACCGCGTGTTCGCGCCGCTCTACAACGTGGCCATCGCGAACGTCGGCAATCCGAACCCGAACCGCTACGCCAGCATCGCGCAGCCCTTCTCGCTGGCGTTCTTCACCAACGACGCCTTCGGCAACCAGTTGCCGACGCCGGGCGGCTTCTCCGCTTCGAACCTCTACTTCGATCCCATCGTCCCGCTCGACCAGTGGATGGGCGTGGTGCCGAGCTTCGATTTCGGCGGCCCCGACAAGCCGAAGCCGAACACGATCAACGTCCGCCTGACGCCCAGTCAGTCCACCTTTGCCGGCATGTCGGCCGACCAGCGGCAGGCCGCGCTCGCCGACTTCCGCACCATCGCCGACCAGATCACCGCGCCGGGCGTCTCGTTCTACGTCGAGACCAGCCTCGCCCTGCAGGCGGACGGCCGCAGCCTCGTGCAGTTCCCGTTGAGCGCGGCCGATACCCGAAAGGTCGCCGGCATGGTGGCCGGCATCGTCGCCTGGCTGTCGGGGACGGGCCCGTTCCCGGGTCCGGTGACCATCTCAATGGCGGTGGGCGGGCCGGGCACGCCGCCGCCGCTGTTCGAGATCGCCGTGCTGTTCGGCATCCAGCGCGATCCGAACCTGATCTCGCCCTATCTGAAGGACGCCTATGGCACCATCCTGTTCCCGCCGGCGCAGAACGTCGCCGCCACGGTGGCGCCCGACACCGGCAGCACCAGCGTGCCGAGCAACGGCAACGCCCGGCAGACGAGCGACAACGGCATCAACGCCTTTGCCGCCGACTTCGTCGCCGCGTTCCCGGCCTACAAGCTCGCCGTCGGCATGAACGGCACGCAGTCCTCGCCGCCGCAGCTTCTGTCGAGCACGGCGAAGGCGCGCCGCGCGCTCAAGCGGCTCAAGCTCGCCAATGACGGTACCGGCGGCGCGCGCGCCGGCGCGCAGTCGATCTGGGCTGCGGCCGCCGCGATGCTCGACATCGCGATCGGCGTCGGCGCGCAGGCCGGCCCGCGCTTCCTGTCGCCGAAGCCGCTCGACAATGCGCTCAACAGCGCGACGGTGCCGCTGCCGAAGATGCCGCCGGCGCTGAAGCAACTGCCGGCCTCGCGGCTGTTTGTCGACGTCGACCTCGACCAGCTCAACCGCGCCTTCTTCCAGGCGGTGGACGACGTGCTCGGCCCGGAGAGCGCGGCGCAGGCCTTCGAGCAGGCGCCCGACGCCTATACGGCGATCGCGCGCGGGCGCGAGACGCTGGCGCAGAAGTACTCGACCTACGAGGTCGACTGGCTGTTCGGCGCGCAGTCGCCGTTCACCGGTACCACCGGCCAGCTCAAGACCGCGCGCGACGTGTTCGAGCAGCAGATGCGCGCCGCGCTGATGACCGCCTACTCGGTGGACACGATCGTCCAATACGACGTCGTCTGGAAGCAGCCGGTGCCGGCGGCGGCCGACGGCTATATCGAACTGTTCGGCCAGGTCGAGGCGATGCTCGAGGGCGCCTTTGCCTGGAGCGGCACGACGCTGACCGCCACGACCGCCAACGCGCAGGCGCTGTCGACCGGCGACCGCGTGCTGATGGTGTTCACCGCCACCTCCGGCACCGCGCCGCCGAACGGCGTCTACACGGTGACCGTCACCGACGACACGCACTTCACCATCCTGGTGCCGGGCGGCTCGGGCGGCGGCACCTTCGCCGGCACGCGGCAGAACGCGGGGCTTTCCACCGCGCACGTCGCGATCAGCAGCCAGGGGCCGAGCCCGCTGACCTTCCTCTATGGCGATCCCGACGTCGCCGACCGCGCCACCGTGCCGTTCGACCTGCGCTTCAGCATCACCAACCTGCAGTACTTCCTGGCGCCGCCCGGCGCGCCGGGCGAGGCGCGGCCCTCGCTCTGGCTGCAACTGATCGATCCCTATCCGGCCGGCATGCCGCATATCGGGCCGGCGGGCGCGCTCACCACCATTCCGGTGGTCTACCGGCAGTACCCGACGCCGCCGACACTGGTCAGCCAGAGCTGGGCGAACTTCGCGCCGACGCCGTCGGGCAATCCGATCGCCGATGAGGCGGACTGGAGCTATCTCTACACCTACCAGGCGTTTCTCGCGGCGCAGGACCAGATCAACAGCGCAATCACCTACAACACCGACCTGAGCTCGGCCTCGGGCGGGTCGTCCAACCGCAAGGCGCTGGCCGCGGACGACGGGCCCTACGATCTGTTCACGGCGCTCGCGCGCGCCTCCGCGGTGACCGATGTCATCGCGCCGACCTTGCAGAAGCTCGCCGACCCGGCCTGGGCGGCCGCGATCGGCGCCTTCGCCAACTGCGTCGTCGAGGTCACCAGGAACACCGACTGGAACCCGCCGCTCGGCCTCGCCGCGTGGCGCGCGCTCGCCAACATCACCGACAATTACGTCATCACCGACCAGCGGGAGGACGGCGGCAGCACGCAGGCCATCGCGCTCGCGTGGCCGCAGGAGCAGGGGGAATCGAGTTTCCCCGGCGTGACGCTCTCGCTCACCGCGCTCGACCCGGCCGGCAATCTCGCGCCCTATCCGAGCCAGCAGCTCAAGCGCTTCCCCGACCACATTGCCGTCACCGTGCAGAACGCGCCGATGGGCGCGCTCGGCGTCGCGCACCTGATCGAGGTCGACGCGCTCAACGTGCTGGCGGCCGAGAACGCGCTCGCCGCGGTGCAGGTCGAACGCAACCTGATCGCGCTCAAGGCGCCGGACGGCTCGACATGGCAGACCGTGCCGGAATTCGTCTACAAGACGCCGCAGGTGCGGCCGAGCCAGCCGGTCACGCCCTACATCGACAATGCGATGCCGATCGACGCCGCGACCCTGCCGGGCCGGGGCGCGAGCGCGGCCTGCCCGCCGTCGCCGAAGAGCCTGTGCCAGCGCATCTACACGATCATGGCCAACCTGCTGGCCGATCCGACGCAGTCGGCCGCGTTGTGCGAGGCGCACCGCAAGTCCGACGTGACCAGCGGCACGACGCGCCGGGTCAAGGTCGGCTGCTCGTTCCGCTTCGCCGTGCCGTCCGCCGCCGGCGCGGCCTACGACGACAAGTCGATCGCGCCGCTGGTGCCGATCGTGCTCGCCCGCTCGTTCGACATCGACGGGCAGGACATGGCGCAGCTCGGCGACTTCTCCGCGATGTTCGCCAACGCCGTCGCCGGCTGGGCGGACGACAACGGCGTGGCGTTCGGCGCGGATGCGACGCCGGCCGGCGCGATGCTGGTGTTCGACATCACGCTCTACGCCGCGCTGAGCGGCGTGGACACGCCGGTGCTGCGCTTCGGCGACCTGCGACTCAAGCTCACCGATATCGACCCGACATAGCGCGTCGCCTGCGCATCAGAAAGGAGGCGGAGGGAAGGGCCATCGACGAGACGAAGAACGACCGACGCATTTCCTGAAATCACGGACAGCAAGGAGAGGAACCCATGTCACCCAAACACGAATTCGCGATTCTCGGCGCGGTGAAGACGACGTCGAGCTGGGACGGCTCGCCCGTCACCATCAGTCCGCCGGACGGCGTCTCGATGCCGCAGACCACCAACGGCTCGATGG
This sequence comes from Pseudolabrys sp., assembly GCA_046292265.1. Taxonomy (GTDB): domain Bacteria; phylum Pseudomonadota; class Alphaproteobacteria; order Rhizobiales; family Xanthobacteraceae; genus Pseudolabrys. Next base: position 133,267 of record JBKBRE010000007.1, read on the forward strand.
TGCTCGCCTATCAGAACGTCGCCACGATGAACAATGCCGGCACGCTGGCGCTTACCTCGGGCGGCTCGGCGCCGTCCTTCCTGCCGGTGCCGGCGCTGCTCGTGCAGCCGACCATCTATGTGCACAACTGGGGCGCCAACAACCTGAACATCACCAACATCAGTCCGGCGGCGGCGACGCCGATCTGGCTCGAGGCCTTCGGGCCCGGCCTGCCCGGACAGAAGCCGGTGGCGCTGCCGATCGGATCGGCGGTCCCGCTCAAGCCGACGGCGGTCGCGCAGGGGACGACCAATCCGAACTACATGCAGCTCGTCATGACCTCGAACACCGCCAACCTGACCATCGTTGCGGTGATCGGCGGCCCGGCCGACGCGTCCGGCAACAACGCCTACGTGATCGCGCTGAATTCGCCTTCCGGCAACACCGGTCCGGGCGGCAGCCCGGCGCCGCAGGGCTACTACGCGACCGCCGGCGGCAACAACTACTCGCTGGAGTTCAACTGGGGCTCGTCGGTGATCTACGTGGCGAACATGTCGCCGTCGACCGCCGCGCCGGTCAACGTGACGCTGAGATCGCTCTAGCGTCTGCCCACGCCCGGCGGCGCAAGTCGCCGGGCGGGATGGGCACGCATACGCAAACGGGATTCGCCGCATGCTCACGGCCAACTGGAACGGTTCGCCGGTCGTCATCGACCAGTACCAGAGCGTCGCCATGAGTCAGACGCCGAACGGGTCGCTGGTGGTCGCTTTCCTCAACCGCTCGCGGTTCAACAATGCCGGCCAGTTGACGTTCACCTCGGGCGGCGGCAGCCCGCAGAACGTGCCGGTGCCGGCGCTCGTCGCCGCGCTCGGCATCCTGGTGAACAACTGGGCCAGCAACAACCTCAATATCAACAACACCAGCGCCGCCGCCAACACGCCGATCTTCGTCGAAGCCTTCGGTCCCGGCATTCCCGGCGCGCAGCCGAGCCCGCTCGCCACCGGCGTGCCGGTGCAGCTTGCGACCGGGCAGGCCGCGCAAGGCTCGCCGCCGCCGAACTGGATGCGGCTGCGCCTGACTTCCAATACCGCCAATTATCAGGTGCTGGCGATTGTGGCCGGCCCGGCCGGAACCGGCGGCAACAACGCCTACGTGGTCGCGCTCAATGCCTCCGCCGAAACCGGGCCCCCGCCGTTGCCGCCGCCGCCGGACGGTTTCTACGCGACGACGACGGCCAATTCATACGACTTCGTTTTCTACTCTGGCTCCGTTGCGGTCTATGTGGCGAACCTGTCCTCGCAGACGTCACTGCCGGTGACCCTGCTGCTGCAATCTCTGTAGACGCATCCCGTGGCGCCCGATCCACGCTTTGCCATTCTGGGCCGTCCCGAAACGACCGCGAGCTGGAACGGCGAGGGCCGCGTCCTCGCGGTGAACGAAGGCGCGACGATGACGCAGACGCCGAACGGCTCGATGATCCTCGCCTTCGAGAACCAGTCAAAGCAGAACAACCAGGGCAAGATCGCGGTCACCAGCGGCGGCGCGCCGCCGCAGTTCCTCGCCGCGCCGGCGCTGCTGCAGCAGCCGCAGGTGCTGGTGCGCAACTGGCAGGGCAACAACCTCAACGTCACCAATATCAGCGTCAACGAGAACACGCCGATCTGGATCGCCGCCTACGGTCCCGGCATCGGCGCGCCGCCGCAGAACCTGCCGATCGGCCAACCGATCAGCGTGCCGAAGGGTGGCGCGCTGCAGGGGATCGCCAATCCCAACTGGATGCAGCTGACCTTCACCTTCAGCAGCTCGCAGCTTGCCGTGTTCGGCATCATCGGCGGGCCGGCCGATGCGACCGGCAACAATGCCTATGTGGTCGCGGTGAACTCGTCGTCGGGCGACACCGGCCCGCCGCCCGAGGCGAAGCCGCCGCCCGGCTACTACGCCACACGCGGCGGCAACACCTATTCGCTCGAGTTCAACTGGGGCGCCTCCGTCGTCTACGTCGCGTATTTCGGCAGCGGGCAGGTGGTGCCGCCCGCGCGGTTGCTGGGCGCGCCCGCGGCGGTCGAGCCCACCGTGAAGCTGATTTCGTTCTCCGCCTGAGCGCCGCAAATAAGGGGGGCAAAAGTGGTTGTCATCGCCGGACGAGGGTGGAACAATTGCACCCGTCGTTCGTATTCATGCGTGCATGGATCGGGCGCCATTCGAACCAGGTCACGGAGGCAATTGATGCCGCGCGCCGAGAGTCCGGCGGTTCGGCAGCGCGCTGCCGCGCCGCCGCAGCCGTCGTTGGACGAGGCCCGGGCGCGCTGGCGCGCGGCCTTTCAGGCCGTGCGCGCCGAGACAGAGACCCGTGCCGCGCCTCTGTCGGCGGAAGACCAGATCGTCCAGTCGATGGCCGACGCCAGCCCGGCCAAGTGGCACCGCGCGCACGTCACCTGGTTCTTCGAACAGTTCCTGCTGGTCCCGCACGATCCGTCGTACAGGACCTTCGACGAGCGCTTCCCCTTCCTGTTCAATTCCTATTACGTCGCCGCCGGTCCGCGCCATGCGCGCCCGCAGCGCGGCCTGATCACGCGGCCGAACCACGCCGACGTGACCGCCTATCGCGCCCATGTCGATGCCGCGGTCGAGCGGCTGATCGAAAGCGTGCCGGAGGCGAAGGCGGCTGAGGTGTTCACGATCCTGGAGATCGGTCTGCACCACGAGCAGCAGCATCAGGAACTCCTGATCACCGACATCCTGCATGCCTTCGCGCAGAACCCGACCGATCCCGCCTACGACGAAGCCTGGGTCCCGCCGCGCGCGGCGCAGGGGCCGCGCGGCTTCATCGAGGCGCCGCAGGGCATCCACGCGGTCGGCCATGACGGCGAAGGTTATTGCTTCGACAACGAACTGCCGCGCCACGACGAACTGATCCCGCGCATGCGCATCGCGCGCCATCTTGTCACCAACGACGAGTGGCTCGCCTTCATCGAAGCGGGCGGCTACGCGACGCCCGCGCTGTGGCTGTCCGACGGCTGGGCGGTGGCGCAGGCCGAAGGCTGGCAGGCGCCCGGCTACTGGCGCAAGGAGGACGGCGGCTGGAGCGTGATGACGCTCGCCGGCCGCAAAGCAGTCGACCCGGCGGCACCGGTGTTGCACGTCAGCTACTACGAGGCCGACGCCTTCGCGCGCTTTGCCGGCAAGGACCTGCCGAGCGAGGCCGAATGGGAAGTGGCGGCGCGCGCCGGCCTCCTCGCCGACGCTTTCGGCATCGCCTGGCAATGGACCCGCAGCGCCTATCTGCCTTACCCCGGCTACCGCGCCGCGGAAGGCGCGCTCGGCGAATACAACGGCAAGTTCATGGTCAACCAGATGGTGCTGCGCGGCTCGTCGCTGGCGACGCCGGAGGGACACGCGCGCGCCAGCTACCGCAATTTCTTCTACCCACCGGCGCGCTGGCAGTTCAGCGGCCTGCGGCTCGCCGAATTCGTGTGAATTTCAATTGTCGAGGTGGTGATGATTGCACTCGCGCGTTCTCCCCGTCGTCAACCCGTCAACGAAGAGACCTCGGCCTTCGCACAGGACGTGCTCAACGGCCTGACCTCCACGCCGAAACGGATTCCCGCCAAGTATTTCTACGACGAAGCCGGCTCCGACCTGTTCGAGCGCATCACCGAGCAGCCGGAATACTACCCGACGCGCTGCGAGATGGAGATCCTGCGCACGCAAGGCGCTGAGATCGGCAAGCTCATCCCGGCGGGCGCGGCGCTGGTCGAGTTCGGCAGCGGCTCCAGCCGCAAGGTGCGCCTGCTGCTCGAGGCGACGCCGCAGGTCGCCGCCTACGTGCCGGTCGACATCAGCGGCGGCATGCTGGCGCGCGAGGCGGCCGCCTTGCGCACGGACTTCCCGGCGTTGAAGGTGAAGCCCGTGGCGGCGGACTTCTGCCATCCGTTCCCGCTGCCGGTCGAAGCCAAAACCGCGCCCGCGCGCGTGGGCTTCTTTCCCGGCTCGACCATCGGCAATTTCGAGCCGCACGAGGCGGCGGCATTCCTGCGCCATGCCGGGCGCATGCTCGGCGCGGGATCGACGCTGATCGTCGGCGTCGACCTGATCAAGCCGGCCGCGGTGCTCAACGCGGCCTACAACGACGCCGCCGGCGTGACCGCCGCCTTCAACCTCAACCTGCTCGCGCGCATCAACCGCGAGCTCGGCGGCGATTTCCGGCTCGACGGCTTCGAGCACCACGCCTTCTACAACCGCGAGCGTCACCGCATCGAAATGCACCTCGCCAGCCTGAAGCGGCAGAAGGTCAAGGTGCTGGGCGAGACAATCGACTTCCGCGCCGGCGAGACCATCCACACCGAGAACAGCTACAAGTACAGCGTCGAGAAGCTGTCGGCGCTGGCGCGCGGCGTCGGCTGGCAGCCGGCGGGCGCCTGGACCGATCCGCGCAAATATTTCTCGGTGCAGGCTTTCACGCTGCCGAACCTTTAACACCCTGCTTCCCGCCGCGGCGAAATTGCTCTAAGCCTCTCGCCGCCCGGAGGTCGTCCGGGCGGACCAGCAGGGCAGGGCTTTATGAAGATCGTCGGCTTTCAAACGAACAACGGGGTGCGGCTGGGCGTGGTCGAGGGCGACAGCGTCGTCGACCTCACGGCGGTGGACGCGAGCGTGCCGGACGATCTCGGCGAATGGCTGCGCGCCAACGACGGCGAGCTGAAGCCGCTCGCCGACATCGCCAGGAAGGCGCCGGCCTCGGCGCGGCGCCCGCTCGCCGGCCTCACCTTCGCGCTGCCGGTTGCCCGGCCCGGCAAGATCATCTGCCTCGGCCTCAATTATCTCGACCATGTGAAAGAAGGGCCGCAGAAGGACAACATCCCGAAGTACCAGTCGATCTTCTTCCGCATGTTGAGTTCGCTGACGCCGCATTTGACGCCGCTCATCCGGCCGAAGAAGTCGATCCAGCTCGACTACGAGGGCGAGATGGTCGTGGTCATCGGCAAGCGCGCCAAGCATCTTACGCTGGAGAACGCCTGCGACTGCGTCGCCGGCTACACCGTCGGCAACGAGGGCTCGGTGCGCGAGTATCAGCGCCACACCACCCAGTGGGGCATGGGCAAGAACTTCGACCGCACCGGCTCGGTCGGTCCCTGGATGGTATCCGCCGACGAGCTGCCGCGCGGCGGCAAGGGGCTCAAGATCGAGACCCGGCTCAACGGCAAGGTGATGCAGTCGTCCAACACCGACCTCTTGATGTTCCCGGTGGCGGAGTCGCTGGTCTATCTGACCGAGGGCATCACGCTGGAGCCGGGCGACATCCTGTTCACCGGTACGCCGTCGGGCGTCGGCCATGCGCGCAAGCCGGAGCCGGTCTGGATGAAGGCGGGCGATACCGTCGAGGTCGAGGTCGGGGGTATCGGGACCCTGCGCAACCCGATCGAGGACGAGAAGTAACTGCTGCGGCGGCATTTCGCCCACGCGCCAAGGCGTGCGGGCAGGCCCCCTCGCTTGACAACAGGCGGTTCCTCCCGGTTCCCTAGACGGCACAAGAAGCGCGCAAAGCGCCTTGAACCCGAGGGGAGGACAGTCATGAAGCGTATGTTGATCGCGGCGCTCGTCGCCGCGTTGCTGCCCGTTACCGCGCAGGCCGAATGGCCCGCCGACAAGCCGATCCGCGTGCTGGTCGGTTTCGGCGCCGGCGGCGGCACCGACATCGTGACCCGCATCATCGCGCCACCGGTATCGGAAATCCTGAAACAGTCGGTGGTTGTCGAGAACAAGCCGGGCGCTGGCGGTTCGCTAGCCTCCGGTGAGGTCGCGCGCGCCGACAAGGACGGCTACACGGCCTCCATGATCAGCACCGGCCACACCATTTCCGCGGTGATGCTGAAGTCGCTGCGCTACGACTCGGTGAAGGACTTCGCGGCCGTCGCCATGGTGGCCGACAGCGCCTTCGTGGTGGTCGCGCGCAAGGATTTCCCGGCCAACGACATCAAGGGTCTGGTCGCGCTCGCCAAGGCCTCGCCCGGCAAACTCAACTTCGCCAGCGTCGGTGTCGGCTCGACCCAGCATTTCGCCGGCGAGCTGCTGCGCCAGTCGACCGGCATCGAAGTGAAGCACATTCCCTATCGCGGCACGCCGGCGTTGATCACTGCGCTGCGCGCCGGCGAGGTGGACTACGGCGTCGAGCTTGCGCATGCGGTGCAGGGCCAGGTCCAGGCCGGCGAATTGAAGCTCCTGGCGGTTGCGTCGCCGAACCGCTGGCCGTCGATCCCGAACGTGCCGACGGTCGCGGAATCGGGTGTGCCCGGCTACGCGGTCGTCGGTTGGTACGGCTGGGTCTATCCGGCCGGCACGCCGCAGGCGATTGTCGACAGGACGGCGGCGGCGATCCGCGAGGTGGTCGGCCGGCCCGAGATCAAGGAGCAACTGGCGAAAGCCGGCGCCGTCGCCCATCTGATGCCGCCGGCCGAGTTCGGCAAGCATCTGGCCGACGAAGTTGCGAAATGGAAACAGGTCCGCGACAAGGCCGGCATCGAACCGAACTAAAGCCCGGACGTTGTCGCCGGAAGCAAACAAGAGGAAGTCATGGCCGATCAGATCAATGTGCTCGTCATCTGCGGGTCGCTCCGCAAGGGGTCCTATAACGCCGCACTGACGCGCGCATTGCCGGCCCTCGCGCCGCCGGAGATGAAACTCACGGCGGCGCCGCCGTTCGTCGGCTTCCCCATCTACGACTACGACGTGCAGACCGCCGGCGTGCCGGCCGAGGTGAATGCCTGGGCCGACGCCATCCGCGCCGCCGACGGCGTCATCATCGTGTCGCCGGAATACAACTGGTCGATTCCGGGCGGCTTGAAGAACGCCATCGACTGGGTGTCGAAGCTGAAGGACGTGCCGTTCAAGGACAAGCCGGTGGCCATGCAGTCGGCCTCGACCGGCCAGGTCGGCGGCGCGCGCATGCAGTATCACCTGCGCATGGCGCTGCAATCAATCGACGCCGTGCTGTTCGGCCGGCCGGAAGTGTTCGTGAACTTCGCCGCCAAGAAGTTCGACGAGAACGGCAACCTCACCGACGATGCCGTCAAGGACATCGTCAAGCAGCAGCTCGCCGCGTTTGCGAAGTTCGTGAAGAAGATGAAGGGGTAGCCGCTTTTCCCTCTCCCCGCTTGCGGGGAGGGGGTGGCGAGGGCCGAAGGCCCGAGCCGGGTGAGGGGGCGTATCGGATCGCTCAGAATTTCGGATAGTGCCCCTCACCCGATCTGCCTTCGCTACCGCTTCGGCAGATCGACCTCTCCCCGCAAGCGGGGAGAGGTGAAGATTAGGATTGCGCCCTGTTCGGGAAGACCCAAGGCCGCATCTTGGGATGGCACGGCATGGTGCGCGGCGGATACGGCGCTTCGGCACCGAGCTCTTCCGCCGCGTGCCACATCCAGCGCGGGTCCCACATGGCGCCGCGGCCGATGACGATGAAGTCGGCCTTGCCGGACGCGACGATCTCCTCCGCCTGCCGGTAGCCGGTGATGAGCCCGACCGACATGGTCGGCAAGCCGGTTTCCTTGCGGATGCGTTCCGCGAAGGGCGCGTTGTAGGCCGGCGCGAAGGGGATCTGCTGGCGCGCGTCGAGCTGGCCCGAGGAGGCGTCGATGTAGTCCACGCCGAGCGCCTTGAGCTCGTTGGCGAAGGCCACCGTGTCCTCGATGGTGGTGCCGCCTTCGACCCAGTCGACGCACGAGATGCGGATGCCCATCGGTTTGTCGGCCGGCCAGGCCTTGCGCATGGCTTCGAACACCTCGAGCGGGAAGCGCATGCGCTTCTGCAAGGAGCCGCCGTATTCGTCGCTGCGCTGGTTCGACAGCGGCGACAGGAATTCGTGGATCAGGTAGCCGTGGCCGGCGTGCATCTCGACGAGGTCGTAGCCGACGCGCTCGGCGCGCTGCACGGTGGCGACGTAGTCCTTGATCAGGTCCTTCATCTCGCCTTGCGTCAGCGCGCGCGGCACGTGCCAGCCTTCGCCGAAGGGGATGGCCGAGGGCCCGACCGTCTCCCAGGCGCCTTCTTCCGCCTTCAGCGGCTTGGCGCCGAGCGCCGGCGGCTGCGTCGAGCCTTTTCGGCCCGCATGGCCGACCTGGAGGCCCTGCTTGGCGATGCCGTATTGCTTGCAGAAATCGATGACGCGCTTGAGCGCCTTTTCCTGCTCGTCGGTGTAAAGCCCCGCGCATTTGTGCGTGATGCGGCCGACCGCGTTGACATTGGTCATCTCGGTCATCACCAGCGCCGCCGCGCCGAGCGAGAACTGGCCGAGATGCATCAGGTGCCAGTCGTTGGCGCAGCCGTCGGTCGAGTTGTACTGGCACATCGGCGACACCACGACGCGGTTGGGCAGCGTCATGCCGCGCAGCGTGATCGGGGAGAACAGAGCGCTCGTCATTTCTTGGTCTTCCTTTTCAGTTCAGGATCACGCCGAGGAAATTGATCGTGCCCGGCGCGGCCGTGTGCCACGCGTGCATCGCCAGCACAAGACAGCAGATCGCCCAGAACACGCAGAACTCGATACCGCCGATGACCCAGATCCAGTTGCGGGTCAGCTTGTAGGTCGCGGCGGCGGCCACCATCAGGTGGATGAAGCCGATGACGCCGAAGAACCAGACGTAGAGGTCGAAGAACAGCGCGACGAACAGCACCGCCTCGATCGCGCCGGCGAGATACATCCAGAACGCGGGCGGGCGAAAGCCGACGTCGACGTAGAACTTGAGCGCCGCCGGCACGGTGAACTTGGCGATGATGTGCGGGATCAGGAAGACGGCGCAGATGATGCGCAGCAGGTTGAATTCGTTCAGCAGATTGAACTTGTCAGCCCACGACATGCCGTCCCCCGACGATTGTTTTGTGTCCAACAAATTCGCACGTCCGGCCGCGTGCGCCAAGCCCCGGGATGACCGGAGCTTTCTACAGTGTCCCACCCTTCAACCAGGCCGCGCCCTTGGTATAGAGCGCGTCGAGCGCGGGGCCCTCGACCCCGGGCAGATCGGGCTTCACGTCGTAGCCGATCCTGGCCTGCAGATAGGCGAGGTGGCGGTAGCCCTCCGGAAAGCGTGCGAGCAGCGCGGGATCGAGCGTTGGCGCGCGACCGGGTTCGACCGGGTCGATGCGGTCCCATTCGTAGACCAGGCGGCGCAGCACGAGGCCCCAGCGGCCCTCGCGCTTCTCCATGAAGTCGTAGAAGCGGCCGGCGCAGGTCACATCGCAGAGCACGCCTTCGACCTCGGCGCGCTGCGTGATGGTCATCTTGGTCTGCGCGATGGCGCGCGCGTCCGCGATATCGACGGTGGTGCCGCCGAGCGCATGCCAGATGCGCACGCCGCGGTTGAAGCCTTCCTGACTGACCTTGATGAAGTCCTCGTAGCCGCCCTGAAACCAGGTTGCCCACATCTCGCCTTCGCGGTGCCAGAGGGTGCGGAAGCGGTCCCACTGGCGGGCGTCGCGCCACAGCACCCAATTTCCAACCAGCTCGCGAATGTGCAGTCTGTCGGCGACGGTGTCGGGCATCTCTATCTCTCACCTGTCATCGCCGGGCTTGACCCGGCGATCTCGATTAGGCGAGCAATGTGCCTACCGAAGCAAGACGGTCGGGACAAGCTCGGCCACGACAGGAGGAATTAGGCCATGCCGCGTCTTACGGGAAAAACCGCCCTCGTCACCGGCGGGGCCAGGGGCATCGGCCGGCACTATTCGCTGGCGCTGGCGGCCGAGGGGGCGCGGGTCATGATCGCCGACATCGCCGACGGCAAGGAGGTCGTGGCCGAGATCACCAAGCAGCACGGCGCCGATGCGGCGGCCAGCGTCACCTTCGACGTGAGCGACGAAAGCGCGGTCAAGAAGGTGGTGGCGCAGACCGTCGAGCGCTTCGGGCAGATCGACGTACTGGTCAACAACGCCGCGCTCTACGCGACGCTCACCCCGCGCAACTACGACGAATGGGACATCGAAACCTGGGACCGCGTGATGGCGATCAACGTGCGCGGCCCCTGGCTGATGGTGAAGCACGTGGCGCCGCACATGAAGGCGCGCAAGAGCGGCAAGATCATCAACATCGCCTCCGGCGCCCCCTACAAGGGCATCCCGCGCATGCTGCCTTATGTCAGCTCCAAGGGCGCGATCATCGCCTTCACGCGCTCGCTGTCGCGCGAGCTGGGGCCCTTCGGCATCGCGGTCAACTCGCTGTCGCCCGGCTACGTCCTGTCCGACACGGGACTCGCCAACACCGCCCATGTCGAGGAGGAGCGGGAGCGCGTGCGCGCCTCGCGCGCCTTCAAGCGCGATTCCTATCCGGAGGACCTCACCGGCGCGCTGGTGTTCCTCGCCTCGGACGAGAGCAATTTCGTCACCGGGCAGTCTTTGGTGGTGGACGGCGGCTCCGTGAACAATTGAAATAGGGCAATGCCCGACTACCAGACCATCGCGCTCGAGCTTGGCCACCCGGTTGCCGTCCTGACGCTGAACCGGCCGGCGCGGCTCAACGCCATCAACAAGCAGATGCTGGAGGAGCTGCAGGACGCGCTCGACAAGGTCGAGGCCGATCCCGCCGTCGGCGTGCTGGTGGTGAAAGGCGCGGGCGGCAACTTCTCCTCCGGTTTCGACCTCAAGGAACAGATGGAGGCGCGCCCCTCCGGCCACGAGCAGTGGCGCACCATCCTCGACCGGGACTTCAACGCGGTGACGCGCTTCTGGTCGCTGCGCAAGCCGACCATCGCCGCCGTCAACGGTTATTGCCTCGCCGGCGGGTGCGAACTGGCGCTCGCCTGCGACATCACCATCGCCGCCGAGGACGCCGTGTTCGGCGAACCGGAGCTGAAATTCGGCGCCGGCATCGTGGTGATGATCCTCCCCTGGCTGGTCGGGCCCAAGCGCGCCAAGGAGATCATCCTCACCGGCGCCGATCGCATCGGCGCGCGCGAGGCGCTCGACATGGGTCTCGTCAACCGCGTCGTGCCGGCAGCCGACGTGGAGGACACCGCGATGGCGATGGCGCGCCATATCGCCGTCATCGATCCCAATCTCGTGCAGGAGACCAAGCGCGCGATCAACCGAACTTTCGAGATCATGGGGATGGGGCAGGCGCTGAAAGAGGCGCTCGACATCGATCTCGGTATCGAAGGCGCGGGTAGCATCGACAAGCAGCGCTTCATGGAGATCGCGCGCAAGGAGGGCCTGCGCGCCGCCATCGCCTGGCGCGACGCGCGCTTCGAGAAGCCATGAGCCTGCGGCTGGACGCGCTGCTGGTCGAGGCCTGCGCCCGCGCGCCGCAGGCGTCCGCGCTGGCCGATCCGGAAACCATGCTCACCTTTGGCGCCCTGGCCGACGCCGCGCGGCAGACCGCTGCGGCGCTGCGAGGGATTGGCCTCATGCCGGACGAGCCGGTGCTGGTGCCGGTCGCCAACGCGCCGCAGGACATCGCCGCGTTCATCGGTGTCTGGCTGGCCGGCGGCGTCGTGGTGCCGGTCGCGCGCCATGCGCCGGCCGCGGCGATCGAGGCGACGCGCGCGGCGACCGCGGCCCGGCTCAGCGTGCCGCGCGCCGGCGAGGCCGCGCCCACCGGCGATCATCGGACGCCGCCGGCGCGACCGCTGTTGAAGGATGCGGCCATCATCATCTTCACCTCGGGCTCGACCGGCGACCCCAAGGGCGTGGTGCTCGGCCACGACCAGTTCGCGCGCAAACTGATGGAGATCGACGGCGTGCTCGGGTTCTCGCCGGCGACGCGGTCGCTGCCGGTGCTGCAGATCACTTTCGTGTTCGGCATCTGGGTCACGCTGCTGACGCTGCTCAAGGGCGGGACGACCTTCATGCGGCTGCGCGCCGATCCCGCGACGGTCGCCGAGGACATCGCCGTCCACGGCATCACCGACGCCGCCTTCGTGCCGACGATGCTGCGCCGGCTGGTGGCCGCGGATCGCGCCGCGCTCGCGCCGCAACTCGCGCGCGGCAACCTCAAGCGCATCCACACCGGCGGCGAGCCGTTCAGCCCGGCGCTCGGCCAGCGGCTACGTGAACTGTTTCCGCACGCCGAGATCATGGACATTTTCGGTCTGACCGAAACCGCGAGCTCCGACTTCTTCCTGCCGACCACGCCCGGCAAAGACTTCGCCGGCGGCATCGGCCGCATCTCCAGGAGTGAGCGCTTCCGCATCGCCGATGCCGAGGGCCACGTGCTGCCGCCGGGCGAGGTCGGCGAATTGCAGATCGCGACGCCCTTCGCCATGAACGGCTATCTCGACCGTCCCGATCTCACGGTGGCCGCCTTCGCCGACGGCTATTTTCGCACCGGTGACCTCGCCTTCGTGCGCCCGGACGGCTCGGTCGAACTGGCCGGCCGCGCCAAGGACCTGATCGTGAAGGGCGGCGCCAAGATCTCGCCGCTCGAGCTCGACGGCCTGATCGCACAGCACCCGGCGGTCGCGGCGGCGCTGACGGTCGGTGTGCCGGACGCCATCGTCGGCGAGCGCATTCACGTCCTGGTGGTCCCGCGCGGCGCCGAGCCGCTGGCCGAGGACGCGCTGCGGCATTGGGTCGCCGAACGCCTCGAACGCTTCAAGCGGCCGGACGTCTATCACTTCGGCGCGGAACTGCCGACCGGCCGCACCGGCAAGGTCGACCGCGGCGCGCTGCGCAACCGGCTGGCCGCGCTGGACGGCGGCGCCGCGAACGACTAGCTGAGAGGGGAAGCCCTGCGGATTTCGGCATTCCCGGCGCGTCCGAAATCCGGTATAGTGGTTGCAAATCCAACTATCGGTTCTCACGGAGGCACTCTCATGGCGGTCGCCACGGCTCATGCCGATCCCAAGCACAACATCAAGAACGCGCGGCAGGCCTATTACGACAAGATCTCCAAGTATCACCTCGCGCCGCTCTGGGAGGTGCTCAAGGGCCTGGTCACGCCCGAGCCCAAGACCCAGATGGTGCCGGCCTTGTGGAAGTTCCCCGAGGTCGAGAAGCTGATGCTCGAGGCCGGCGACGTCATCACCGCCGAGGAGGCCGAGCGCCGCGTGCTGGTGCTGGAGAACCCCGGCGACCCGGGCAAGTCCAAGATCACCAATTCGCTGTTCGCCGGCATCCAGCTCATCATGCCGGGCGAGATCGCCGAGGCGCACCAGCACGTCGCCTCCGCCATCCGCTTCGTGCTCAAGGGGAAGGGCGCTTACACCGCGGTCGAGGGCGAGAAGTCGCAGATGGAGCACGGCGATTTCATCATCACCGCCAACTGGGCGCCGCACGACCACGGCAATCCCGGCAAGGAGCCGGTGATGTGGCTCGACGTGCTCGACATGCCGACCGTCAATCACTTCCAGGCGTCGTTCGCGCATCACTTCGACGAGAAGATGCAGAACGTGAACCACGAGAACGGCGACTCGTTCGAGCGCTACGCCATGGGCGTGCTGCCGGACGGCATGCCGGCGACGGCGAACCGCACGCCGGTGATCAACTATCCCTACGCCAAGATGAAGCCGATCCTCGACCGCCTGAAGAAGACCGGCGACGTCGACAAGCGCCACGGCGCGCGCGTGCACTACGCCAACCCGATCAACGGCGGGCCGGTATTGCCGACCATGGGCGCCAACCTCGCGCTCCTGCCGGCGGGCTTCAAGGGCGAGCCCTACCGCTCGACCGACGGCACCGTGTTCGCGGTGGCGGATGGCAAGGGCACGACCGTCATCGACGGCAAGCCGTTCGAGTGGGGCGTCAACGACGTCTTCGTGGTGCCGCCATGGAAGCAGTACCGGCATGAGGTCAAGGCCGGCGAGGACGCGGTGCTGTTCTCGATTTCCGACAAGCCGGCGCAGCAGGCGCTCGGCATCTGGCGGGAAGGGAACTGACGATCTTCGTCATGGCCGGGCTTGTCCCGGCCATCCATGTCTTCCCTAACCGACCGTCAGCAAGGCGTGGATGCCCGGCACAAGGCCGGCATGACGCCGGAGAGGTTCACGGCCCCGCTGTTTGCGGGGCCGTTTTTTTTCGGTCCGGCACTTTGCCGCCGATGGCGCCGCGACCACCAGGGCAAGGCTGAACCCGTCCAGCATCTCGGTGCCGGGCAACGCATGTGTCGGATTTGTCGCTGGTCTTACGCTAAGCAGCCGACGTGCTTTGAGGGCGGGCCGCGATCGAGATGGAATTGATGTAGAAATCGAGCATCGCCGAGAGCGACGCGGGATCGCGCCGCAGGCGGCTACGCAAGGCCGCGCCTTCCCAGCAGTTCACCAAAAGGTTGGCCATCGCTTGCACATCGCACACGGCCGAAACGTCGCCTTTCTGCTGCGCTTCGTTCAGGCACGTCGCCATCCGCTCGGCGATGGAAGACAGGCACCAGTCTATCTTGCGGCGGAAGACCTCGCTCACCCCGGACAATTCCTGTCCGAGCCCGCCCATGAGGCAGCCGAGATAGCCCTCCTGCCGATATTTTTCCTCCGTCATTTCGAAAAAGCGCCGGATGCGCGCGAGCGGGGGCAGCATCTGATCGAGCAGGCACGCATCAAGGCCAGCGTGGACCTCGGTCATGTAGGCATCGATCACCTGAAGAGCGAAGTCCTCCTTGTCTCTGAAGTGATGGTAGAAGGAGCCCTTCGGCGTGTGGGTCGCATCCAGCAATGCTTGAATGCCAAGGCTGTTGTAGCCCTGCTCCAATAGCATGCGCAGGCCGGCATCGATCAGGCGCTGTTTGGTTGAATGTATCAAATTAGCAGGCCCAGCATCAGCGAGAATGCGCGATCGCGGCGCCCGGACCAAAACCCGGCCCGGACGCCGCGAACGAGTCGGAAATTCATTCTAGATCAGGCGTAGCCGTTCACCTTGTCGATCATGTGGTTGATCACACGGGTGTGTTCGTGTTGCGGGCTGAACATGACGATTTCCGCATCGGCATCGACCTTCACGTTGTGTCCGGGCGGCCAATAGAACAGGTCGTTCGCGGCGACGGTTTCCTTGTTTCCGGAGGCGTCGGTTGTGGTGATCCGCCCTCGTAGCACGAAGCCCCAATGCGGACACTGGCAGGCATTGCCGTGCAAACCTTGGAAGAGCTGCGTTGTGTCAGTGCCGGCGGCGAGGGTGAAGTATTCGCCGCTAATTTTGCCGTATCCCGTGATGTCTCCGAACTCGGTACGCTGACGAATGACCGCGCCGGGAAGCTCCAGTTTCTTGTCGACCTCGTCCTTGGCAACGCGCATGGCCTTTCCTCCGTTGGCTCGTCTGTCTAGACCATTCAGTCTAGACCATTCAGTCTAGACCATTCGGTCTAACGGTCAAGTTGCCGCGCCGAGGCCGGCGACGTCGCTTTGCGGGCGCGGAATGATCTACAAGACACTGATTATAAACGATAATTTATGCTCTCGGCGGAGGCAGAGATGTGGATGCCAATAAGCGGCGGCTGCAAGTGACCGCCGCCGCCTTGGACTGAAGAAATACGTTCTCACCGCCCCGCGGTTTGCGGGGCCGTTTGCTTTTGCGTGCGGCCCTGCCACCAGTTCAGCGTCAGCAAGCCCACGGCGGCGGCGAGCCCGACCCAGTCGACAAACTCGGCGCCGGCGAAGGTTTGCGGCGGTAGGAGGATCGCGAGCGCCGCCGCCCCGAAGGCGATGCGCATCGGCACGGCAAGCGGCGAGAAACAGAAGCCGACGATGCCGGCGGTGCCGATGAAAATGCCGAGGATGTTGCGCGCCAGGTTCCAGACGATCGAGAGCCAGGAGCCGTTCATCAGCAAGCTCGGCTCGATGACGAACAGGAACGGGATGAAGAACGTGCTCCACCCGACCACCACCGCGGTCCAGCCCGCGGTCCAGCCCGGCACCCGTGCGATGTTGGCCGCCGCATAGGCTGCGATCGCGACCGGCGGCGTGATCATCGACAGCATGCCGAAATACATGACGAACATGTGCGCGGCCATCGGCGACACCCCGAGCTTGACGATCGACGGCGCGAGCAGCGACGCGGTCAGCACATAGACGCTCACCGTCGGCATGCCCATGCCGAGGATGATGCTGATGATCGCCGTGAGCAGGAGCAGCACGAACAGGTTCTCGCCGCTGATCGCGATCAGCTGCAGCGTCAGGCCGAACGAAATGCCCGAGATGTTGAGCGCGCCGACCACCATGCCGGCGGCGGCACCGATGAGGATGATGTCGAGCGCGGCGCGCCCGGTGTCGAGCACCGCGCGCAGCATCTCGCGCGGGCTGATGCGTTCTCCGCGATAGCCGAAGATGAGGCTGAGCACGATCAGGATGCCGGTGGAATAGACAGCCGCGCGCTCGATCGGAATCTTGAAGACTTCGGGCCAGATCAGCGTCGCGACCAGGAAGGCGATCGGGATAGGGAAGTGCCAGCCCGATTTGAGCACCTCGCGGAAGCGCGGCACGTTCTCGACCTGGGCGGCGCCGATGCGGTGCTTGGCGGCCTCCAGGTCCACGTGGATGAACAGCGCGGCGTAATAGAGCACGGCCGGGATGATGGCGGCGATCACCACGGTGCCGTAGGACACCTGCAGGAACTCGGCCATGATGAAGGCGGCGGCGCCCATCACCGGCGGCATCAACTGGCCACCGGTGGAGCCGACCGCCTCGATCGCGGCCGCGCGCGTGCGCGAGAAGCCGGAGCGCGACATCAGCGGAATCGTGACAATGCCGACCGCGACGACGTTGCTCACGGCGGCGCCCGAGATCATCCCGAACAGGCCCGAGCCGAACACCGCGATCTTGGCCGCGCCGCCGCGGAAGCGGCCCATCGACGACATCGCCAGATCGGCGAAATAGGCCGCGCCGCCGGTGCGGCCGAGCACCTGGCCCATCAGCGTGAACGGCACCACGATCAGCACCGCCACGGCCAGGATCGTGCCGATCATGCCGTTGGTATCGAGGCCGAGATAGACCAGCAGCCGCTCCGGCGACACCTCGCGCGTGGCGAAGTCGCCCGGCATGTGCGGGCCGACGAACACGTAGGCTGAGATGATGAGGATGATGGCGACCAGGACGCCGCCGGCCGAGCGCCGCGTTGCTTCCAGCACCAGGAGAATGAGGACGGCGCTGCCGATGATGCCCTCGACCGGCGCGTTCGCAAGCTCCGTGCTCAGCGCCTCGTAGCGCAGCGTTATGTAGCCGCAGATGCCGATCGACAGCGCCGCGCCCACGGGACCGATCCAGCGCAGGGGAAACTTTGCGCTGATGAACGAAATCGCCAGGCTGAGGCCGAGGCACACGGCCAGCAATTGCTCGGAATAGAGCGACAGGCCGAACACGCGGCGCGGCAGGTCGATCACCCAGCCGACCACGCAGATCAGCAGCAGAGCCTGGAAGATGTCGACCCACAGTTTGATGACGCGCGAGCCGGCGGAGGGTGTCTCCGCCGGCTCGGTCGTCGCACGCGTCTCGCTCACAGGGCGTCCTTGGCCTGGATGTTGTGGTCCTTGAAGTACTTCAAGGCGCCCGGATGGTAGGGAATGTCGTACTTCTTATACAAATTCGCCGCGCTGAAATCGCGCAGCGCCGGCTGCACGGCCACCAGGTCGGCTTTGTTCTTCTCCAGCGTCTCGATCATCTTGTAGACGACCTCGTCCTTCACCTTGGCGCTGGTGAAGATCATGTTGTCCCAGGTGTAGACGCCCATCGGCTTCTCGACGCCGACGAAGAACGGGTTCGGCGCGGCCGGCGAGAGATAGCCTTCCGGCAGGATCTTCTTGGCGGCCGGCATGCCGCTGACCGGGATTTCCAGCGCGCGGATGCCGCCGACGGTGGCATCGACCTCGCGGACCTTGGGGGCGCCGAAGGCGAAGAAGAACATGTCGGAGGCGCCGGAAGCGAAGTCGTCGGCCCCGCGCACCACGTTCGGCACCAGCACCGGGGTCACGTCCTTCTCGGTCAGGCCGCCGCTCGCCAGGATCGCCTTGATCATCGGGTCGATGGTGCGCATGGCGGAGAAGCCGAGCACGACCTTCTTGCCCTTGAGGTCGGCGATGGTCTTCATCGGCGTGTCCTTGCGCACCCAGAAGGCGCCGCGCAGCGGGTGCAGCGAGCCGATCAGCCGCATGTTCGGGGCGCCGGCCTTGGCCAGCTCCACCTCGAAGATGTTGGCGATGCCGAGATCGGATTCGCCGCGGGAAACCAGCGGGATGAGCGTCGATTCGCCGCCGGTCGGCTGCACCAGCACGTTCATACCGCCCTTTTCCTTGAGCACCTTGGCGATCGCCGAGGCGCTGGTATGGCTGAGCGTGCCCGGCTGCATGGTGGCGATGCCGTAGGTCTGCGCCTGGCCGGCGCCCATCGCCAGTGCGAGGGCGGCGGCGGTCAACCCCGTACGGATGGCAATTCGTCGCGTCACGGACATGGTTTGTCCTCCCTGATGTTCTGCTTTGTCGCAGCGCCTTTCCGGCGCGGCGTTTCTGCCGATAGTTTTCGCACAGGATGGAAAGCAAGGCGAGGCTGTGCGTTATAGAATGTCGCGGCCGATGGGGCGGATGCCCACTGGAAAATTTCACGACCGCCCGGGAATAGAGGGCAAGGGAGGCTTCGATGGTGATGGAGGAACTGACGGCCGGGCACGGGGCGCTGAAGGCGGTGCGGACCGGGCAGGGCGGCGACATCGTGGTGCTGCATTCGCTGCTGGCCGACCGGCACGCCTTCGATCCCGTGCTGCCGGCGCTTGCCGCGCACCACCGCGTGACCCTGTTCAACCTGCCCGGCTTCCACGGCTCGCAGCCGCCGATGCTCGCGCTGATGGACGCCTACGTGGCGACAATCGAGGACGGCTTCCAGGAGTTCGGCATCGGCAACGACGCCGTGCTCATCGGCAACGGCTTCGGCGGCACGGTAGCGCTCGCCTTCGCGCTCGCGCATCCCGAGCGCGTCGCCAAGCTGGTGCTCAGCGACGCCGCGGCCTGTTTTCCGCCCGAGGGCCGGCAGGCCTTTGCCACGATGGCGGGCAAGGTGGCGGAGGGCGGGCTCGGCAGCGTGGCCGAGATCGCCGCCCGGCGCGTCTACTCGCCCGCCTATCTCGCCGCTCACCCTGAGAAGATCGGGGAGCGCAAGAAAGTGCTGCTGGCGATCGACCCGAAGGCCTTCCACGCCGCATGTACGGTCTTGCAGGAAACCGACCTGGTGCCGCTGCTGCACCACCTGAAGGTCCCCACGCTGGTTGTGTGCGGCGAATTCGACCAGGCGACGCCGCCCGCGCTCAACAAGGAGATCGCCGGCAAGGTCGCGGGCGCGCGCTATGTCGAACTGCCCGGCTGCGGCCACTGCCCGCCGCTCGAGCAGCCCGAGGCCTTCATCGCGGCGATCAGGGATTTCGCCGATCTCTAGTGCGGCGTCCCCGGCCTTGCCTCGCGGCCAAGTCACCCGATAAAGCAGCGGCTGAAACCGTCACACCTTGAGGACCAGGCATGCCGCGCTTCGCCGCCAATCTCGGCTATCTCTACACCGACCGGCCCTTGCTGGAGCGCATCGCCGCCGCCGCCGCGAGCGGCTTCAAGGCGATCGAACTGCAATTCCCCTATGACGTGCCGGCGGCGCAGGTGAAGGAAGCGATCGACCGCAACAAGCTGACCATCCTCGGCGTCAACACGCCGCCGGGCGACCAGACCACCTTCGGCTTCGCCGCCGTGCCGGGGCGGGAGAAGGAATTCGAGGCGCTGTTTGCGCAGGCGCTTGACTACATCACCGCCATCGGCGGCACCGCGATCCATTGTCTCTCCGGCAAGGTGCCGGCCGGGCAGCGCGCCGAGGCCGAGCGGACCTTCGTCGCCAATCTCGCGCGCGCCGCCGACCGCGCGGCGGACAGGAACATCACGCTGCTGATCGAGCCAATCAATCCGCGCGACCGGCCGAACTATTTCCTCAACCACGTCGAGCACGCCGCCGACATCATCGCCGCGCTCGGCAAGCCCAATGTGAAGATGCAGTTCGATTTCTATCATGTGCAGATCGTCGGCGGCGACATCGTCACCCGGATGGAGAAGTACCTGCCGGTGATCGGCCACCTGCAATGCGCGGCGGTGCCGGTGCGCCACGAGCCGGACGACGGCGAGATCAACTACCCTTACGTCTTCGCCGCGGTGGACCGCCTCGGCTACAAGGGCTGGATCGGCTGCGAGTACCGCCCGCGCGGCCGCACCGAGGCCGGGCTCGGCTGGGGCGAGAAATACGGCCTGAAAGCCGTCCGTTAACCAATAAGCGCATTGAAAAGCCTCAACTTTCGGCTTTTCGCCGGCCGCCCGGCCTGCTAAAAATTAACCCATGGCCGGACTAGGCAAAGCCGAGGCGGAAGCCTCCACCCCGCTCAAGGACGCCGTGCGCGAGGCGCGCATCGAGGCGGCCGAGCGCTCGGCCGTGGTGGTCGACCTGCGCGATGCCGAGCTCGCGCGGCTCGAGCTGCTCAACGAGGCGCTCGATCCGGTGTTCAAGGACATTCCCGACGACGTCGAGCTGTTCGACCGCGGGCTCTCGCGCGGCGACGTGCCGCGCCTGTGGGTGGATGTGATCGCCCATGTCGAGATGGGCGGCGACAAGCGGCAATACCGTTTCGTGCAGGACACGCGCTACGGCCGCGCCGTGCTGGCGGAAAGCTACGAGGTGCCGGCGATCGTGCACGCGGTCACGCGCTACGTGGCGCGCCGGCTGGTGGAGCGCGAGCGGGCGCTCGCCGACGATGCCGGCCGCCCGGTCGCGCAGGGCGTGCTGCGCTCGACGCGCCGCCGCCGCCGCTGGCAGGCGGTCCGCGCCTTCGTCTACGGATTGATCGTCGGCGTCGCCGCGCTGTTCGCGCTCGCGCTGCTCAACAGCCCGACGCCGTAGCGTCCTCGGCGTCGTCCCCGCCTTCGCGGGGACGACATGACTGTTACCCCACCACCATCTCGCGCCGGGTCTCCACCACATCGCCATCCGCGGTGATGTCGCGCGAGATCACCTCGCAGCGCCAGGCGCCGCGCCTTCCGTCGATGCGGTAGAGGTTGTAGCCAGCGGGGTCGTTGCCGGCGCCCGGCCGCGCCGAGGCGGACGGCACGCCGATCGCCGGCACGCGCGTGTCGTTCGGGCCTTCCAGCCAGTTCAGCATGTGGTGGTGGTCGTGGCCGTGGATCAGCAGGTCGGCGCCGTGCACCGAGATCACATGCTTCAGCACCGAGGTGTCGAGCAATTGCTTGTAGCGCGGCGCCGCCGTCTTCGGCGGATGATGGATGAGGATCAGGCGGAAGAGATTTTCGCGCTTGAGCTCGTTCAGCAATGCGGCCAGCTCCGAAAGCTGCTTGGCGCCGAGCCAGCCGGTGGCGAGAAACGGCGCGGTCGCCACCGCGCTCGACAGCGCGATCAGCGCGACCGGTCCGCGCCGGCGCAGGAAGGGAAATCCGGCTAGCCCTTCGTCGTCGCACATGTGCGGCCCGAACAGCCGTTCGACATAGCCGGCGCACTCGCGCACGTAGATGTCGTGGTTGCCCGGCACGAAGGTGACGTCGGCGGGGGTTCCCAGGCTTTCCAGCCAGGCACGGCCGGGCGGAAACTCCTCCGGCAGGCCGATATTGGCGATGTCGCCGGTGACCGCGATGTGGTCGGGCGCCTGCGCTTGCATGTCGGCGACGATGCGGGCGAGCACTTCCGGGTCGTGCACGAAGCGTCGCTTGCGCTTCCAGTTGACGTAGCCGGTGATGCGCTTGCCGATCAACTCGCGCCAGTTCGGCCGCGGCAGCGGCGCCAGATGCGGATCGGAGAGGTGGGCGAGGGTGAACATCGGGTGCGGAAGTAACCCGCTACGAATTTCCGATCAATATGCCGGCGATGAAGACCAGCGTGCCGCCGACCACCACCTGGAACGCTGCCTGCAGGAACGGCGTATCCATGTAGCGGAAGCGGATCCAGGAAATGACCGCGAGTTCGATGGCCACCACGATGATGGCCGCAATGGTGGCGATCCAGAAATCCGGGATGAGGTAGGGCAAGGTGTGGCCGAGCCCCCCGATGGTGGTCATCACCCCGGAGACGGTGCCGCGCAGCCACGGCGTGCCGCGGCCGGTGAGCGAGCCGTCGTCCGACAGCGCTTCGGCGAAGCCCATGGAGATGCCGGCGCCGACGGAAGCCGCCATGCCGACCAGGAAAGTCTCCCAGGTGCTGTGGGTGGCGAAGGCGGCCGCGAACAGCGGCGCCAGCGTGGAGACCGAGCCGTCCATCAGTCCGACCAGGCCCGGTTGCACGTATTGCAGAAGGAACATGCGCCGCGCGGTTTCGTCTTCCTCCGCGCGCGCGTCCTTGGTGAGGATGGTCTGCGAAAGCTTGTGCGCCAGGCTTTCGTGCCCGGCTTCCGCCTCGGCGAGCTCGATCAGCAATTGCCGTACCGAGGCGTCGCGCGAGGTTTCGGCCGCCTTGCGGTAGAAGCGCTCGGCCTCGAACTCCATGTTCTCGGCGAACTTGCGCACGTCCTCGAGGCCAAGCGGGCGCATCAGCCACAGCGGCTTCGACGAATGCTGGATGAAGCCTTTCACGTCCTGCCGGCGGATCAGCGGCAGGTACTCGCCGAACTTCTGCCGGTAGAGGTCGTAGAGGCGGGTGCGGTGGACGACCTCTTCCTCGGCCATCTCGTCGAACACCTTGGCCGAGGCGGGGAATTGCTCGCGCAGGCCCTCGGCGAAGCCGCGGTAGATGCGGCTGTCCTCCTCCTCGTTGGTGATGGCGAGCGCCAGCACCTCCTGCTCGGTCAGATCGGAAAATCGTTTCATTCCAGTCCCTTCGGCTTGCACCGCCTATATTGGAATAATTCTAAACAGTAAACGGTACTTTTGACAGCTTTCCCGGCGATTCCCTATAGAGCAGCGCTTACGGGCTTATAATGCGCGAAATCGGAACGACTGGCGCGAGAGAGCGATACCTGGACCGGATGCGCCGCGCGCTCGAGCCGGCGATCCGGCGCGGCATGCATTTCTACTGGCGCTTCGCGCGCGGCGCGACGCTGGGCGCGCGCGGCATGGTGATCGACGAGGCCGGCCGCGTCTTCCTGGTGAAGCACTCCTACGTGGCGGGCTGGCACCTGCCCGGCGGCGGCGTGGAGACCGGCGAGACGATCGTGAGTGCGCTCGCGCGCGAACTGGCGGAGGAGGGCGACATCCACCTCACCGGCCAGCCGGCGCTGCATGGTGTCTATTTCAATCGGCGGGCGTCGCGGCGCGACCATGTCGCGCTTTTCATCGTGCGCGAGTTCCGCCAGGGAAAGCCCGTGCCCAACCGTGAGATCGTCGCGCACGGCTTCTTTGCGCCGGACGCGCTGCCGGCGGACGCCACGCGCGCGACCCGAGCGCGCATCGCCGAAGTGTTCGACGGCGCGGCGGCGAGCGAGACGTGGTGATCGTTTCTCGGTCATTCCCGGGGGCACGCGATCGCCTGCGAACCCGGAATCCGCAACAATAAGCAGTCCGCTCATCGGGATTCCGGTCGAGGCCGGCGAGGCGCGGCTGTCGGCCGTTGACGCGGATCAATGTGGCGCCGATGCAAGTACTGAAAAATTGCCGTTCTTTGGGGGCGATCCAAGGAGCAGGGCTATGAACATCTCTCGCTACAAGACCATTGCGGTCCTCGCCGCCGCCGCGGCTCCCGCCTGGGTCGTTTCGGCGCAGGCGCAGCCTTACGGGCCGGGCATGATGGGCGGATGGGGCTACGGCTATGGACCCGTACACTTGATCGTCTGGGCCGTCATACTGATCGCGATCGTCGTCGGCGTGGTCTGGCTGGTGCGTTCGATGGCGGGCGGCCAGTCGCCGGCGCGGCGCTCGTCCGGGCTCGATGTGCTCGAGGAGCGCTACGCGCGCGGTGAGATCAACCGCGACGAATATCTCCAGAAGAAGAAGGACATCCTCGGCTAGCCCAGCCGCGCGCGGTCGTGCGGCGCGGCGAAGTCGAGCTGCGGACCCACCGGCACGATGCCGGTGGGGTTCACCTGCCGCTGGCCGACGTAGTAGTTGCGCTTGATGTGCGCGAGATTGACCGTCTCGGCGACGCCCGGCTGCTGGTAGAGATCGCGCAGGTAGTTCGACAGGTTCGGATACTCGTAGATGTGCCGCCAGTTGCACTTGAAGTGCGCATAGTAGACGGCGTCGAAGCGGATCAGCGTGCAGAACAGCCGCCAGTCGGCTTCCGTGATGACGCTGCCGACGAGATAGCGCCGGCGCGACAGAATCTGCTCGACCTCTTCCAGCGCGTCGAACACGTTGCGGAAGGCGAGTTTGTAGGCACCTTGCGAGGTGGCGAAGCCGGCGCGATAGACGCCGTTGTTGATGTTCGGATAGACGAGCTCGTTGATGCGGTCGATCTCGGCGCGCAGGTGCTCAGGATAGTAGTCGGTATGCACGTTGGTATAAGCGTCGAAGGACGAGTTAAGCATGCGGATGATCTCGGGCGACTCGTTGTTCACGATCGTCTTGCGCTGCTTGTCCCACAGCACCGGCACGCTGACGCGGCCGGTGTAGCGCGCGTCGGCGCGCACGTAGATCTCGCTCAGCTTGCGCGCGCCGTTGATAGCGTCGCCGGTCGAGCCGTCGTTCTCGTCGAACACCCAGCCCTCGCGCGAGATCACCGGCGAGGTGACCGACATCGAGACGACGTTCTCCAGGCCCTTCAGCTTGCGGAAGATGACGGTGCGGTGCGCCCAGGGGCAGGCGAGCGACACGTAGAGGTGATAGCGGCCGGGCTCGGCGGCGAAACCGCCCTCGCCGGAGGGGCCGGGGCTGCCGTCCGGCGTCACCCAGTTGCGGAAGCGGGTCGGCGGGCGGATGAAATGGCCGTCCTTGGTGCGCAGGCCGTCCTCCTGCCAGACGCCGTCGACGAGCAGTCCCATGGGATTCCCTCGATATGACCCGCTCCATTTAAGCCGATCCCGGGCCGGCTGCCACGGGCATTGGACCAGAATCGACAAAAGGTGCTAATCGGACGCAGGTTGAACGGGCGGACCGCCGAGGCCGATCGAGACGCATGAGCGAACTGGCGCTGACCATATTGCCGGAGAAGGCGGACGACGCGCTCGCCATCGATCGGCTGCACGAGCGTACCTTCGGCCCCGGCCGCTATGCGCGCAGCGCCTACCGCATCCGCGAGGGCCGCGGCCACGCGCTCGACCTGTCGTTCACCGCGCGCATCGGCACGCTGCTGGTCGGTTCGGTGCGGCTGACGCCGATCTGCATCGGCGACACGCCGGCGCTGCTGCTCGGCCCGCTGACGGTGGAGCCGCCGTTTCGCTCGCGCGGCATCGGCGGTGCGCTGATCGCGCGGGCGCTGGAGGTGGCCAGGGCCAAAGGCCACAAGCTGGTGGTGCTGGTCGGCGACGAGCCGTTCTACGGCAAGCTCGGCTTCAAGAAGATTCCGAAGGGCAAGGTGAAGATGCCGGGCCCGGTCGATCCCGCGCGCCTGCTGGTGGCGGAGCTTACGCCCGGCGCGGCCGAGGGCCTGGCCGGCATGATCCGCCCGGATTGGGAAACAACGTAGGCCGCGTCCGGGGCACGACTACCTTCCTTCGCGCGCCCAGGTCGCCGCGAGCGCGCCGATCAGCAGCAAGAGCCCGACCAGCCCGGCGAACACCGGCAGCACGCCGATGCCGCGCACGACGCTGGCGTCGCGCATCTTCAGCCCGATCCAGTCCTCGCCCTTGAGCGTCGCGCTGGTGCGCACCGGCACCACGCGCGGCACCAGCAACTTGCCGTCGTCCATCAGCCGGCGCGCCTCGCCGCCGGTCGCGGAGGCGAGCCTGGCGAGGCCTTCGGTGGTCGAGGTGACCTCCTGGAATTCGCGCGGATTGGCCGGCCCGACATTGGCGAGCGCGGTGAGCTTGCCGTCGGCCGCGCGCCACAGGCCGAGTTCGTCGGCGGACACGGTCGAGCGCCACACGCCCGGCTCCTCCGAGCGCAGCGTCAGCGTGCGCGTCTTGCCGGTCGGTGAGGTGAGCGTGACCTCGCTCACGGTGTCGGCCATGGTCTGCCGCTGCACGGTGATGTCGCGGCCGCGCACGAGGAGCCGCAGCGCTTCCTCTTCCAGGTCCGGCTGCTTCATCAGCCAGTGCGACAGCCGCCGCAACAGGTCGAGATGCGGCCCGCCGCCTTCGTAGCCGCGCGCCCACAGCCAGATGTGGTCGGACAGAAGAAGCGCGACGCGCCCCTTGTCCTCGCGGCCGAGCACGAGCAGCGGCTTGCCGTCCGGCCCCTGCATCACGTTGGTGCCGGTGGTGCGCTTGGTGTTGACCAGGCGGAACCAGCGGCTCCAGTGCGGCGGCATCGTTTCCGAGCCTTCCAGCGCGCGCGTCACCGGATGGCGGCGGCCCGCTTCGGTGAGCTGCGCGAAGAACGGCTGCTCGGTCACGTCGCCGGACGGCTCGGCCGGCAGGATGACGTCGAGCGGCGTGCGCCAGATCGAAGTCGGACTCGCGTAATCGGGACCGGCCGCGATCAGCACCGCGCCGCCGGCGCGCACGTAGCGCGCGATGTTTTCGAAATAGATCATCGGCAGCACGCCCTGGCGGGCGTAGCGGTCGAAGATGATGAGCTGGAATTCCGAGATCTTCTGCTGGAACAGCTCGCGCGTCGGGAAGGCGATCAGCGACAATTCGTTGATCGGCGTGCCGTCCTGCTTCTCCGGCGGACGCAGAATGGTGAAGTGGACGAGGTCGACCGAGGCGTCGGACTTCAGCAGATTGCGCCAGGTGCGCTCGCCAGCATGCGGCTCGCCGGAGACCAGCAGCACGCGCAGCTTGTCGCGCACGCCGTCGATCGAGACGACGGCGCGGTTGTTGATGGTGGTGAGCTCGCCGTCGATCGCCGCCGCCTCGATCTCGACGATGTTCTGGCCCGCGTGGGGGATGCGCACGTTGACGCGCGCGGTGCTGCCCACCGGGATCGTGCGCCGCTCCAGCACCTCGCCGTCGTGGCGGATGGTGACCTCGGCCGTGCCCGCGCGCGCGCCGTGGTCCTCGACGCGGAAGCCGATGGTCTGCGACTGGCCGACGATGCCGAAGCGCGGCGTCTGCGTCAGCACCACGCGGCGGTCGATCTCGTCTTTGCTGCCGGTGATCAGCGCGTGCAGCGGCGCGGCGAAGCCGAGCGCGGCGGCCTCCGCCGGCACGTCGTGCACGCGGCCGTCGGTGATCAGGATCGCGCCGGCCACGCGGTCGGGCGGCACGTCGGCGAGCGTCGAGGACAGCGCCGAGAAGAGGCGGGTGCCGTCGTTCTCGCCGTCGGCCTGACCGGCCTCCGCGAAGCGCACCTCCAGGCCCGCAATGCGGCCGAGGCGGTCGGCGAGCGCGGCGCGCACCTCCTCGGTCTGCCGCGTGCGGTCGCCGAATTCCTGGCTCGGGCTCTTGTCCACGATGACGGCGGCGACCGAGGGGATCGGGTCGCGGTCTTCGCGCGTCAGCGAGGGGTTGGCGAGCGCCAGCACCATCAGCCCGAGCGCGACGGCGCGGACCGGCGCGCCGCGGCTGCGCGCGATGAGCAGCAGCACCGCGATCAGCACGGCGGCGCCGAACGCGGCCCAGACCACGTAGTCGGGCACCAGCGGAGCGAATGAGACGCCGAGGTTCATGACTTATTGCCTCTGTCGTCCCGGGCGAGCGCAGCGAGGCCCGGGACCCATACTCCGCAGTCTCTCGAGAGGCTGCGGCGTATGGGTCCCCGCCTTCGCGGGGACGACCACAATTGTGTGCCGCATCGTTGCCATTGCTACTGCCCCAGCCGCTCGAGCAGCGCCGGGATGTGCACCTGGTCGGCCTTGTAGTTGCCGGTGAGCGCGTACATCACGATGTTGACGCCCGAGCGGAACGCGAATTCGCGCTGGCGCGGCTCGCCCGGCACCAGCGGCAGCATGGCCTGGCCGTCGGGCCGCATCGCCCAGGCGCCGGCGAGGTCGTTCGAGGTGATGATGATAGACGTCACGCCGTCGCCGGCGCGCGCCGGACGGTTGCTCTCCTCCTCGTCCGGGTCGACCGGCTGCGCCTCGACCCAGAGCTGGCCGTTGGTGAAACGGCCGGGGAAGCCGCTCAGAAGGAAGAACGTCTTGGTCAGCACGTGGTCGCGCGGCACCGGCTCGAGCTCGGGGATGTCGAGCGAGGACAGGATCGCGCGCAGCGCGACCATGCCGGGCCCGCGCATCTCTCCGCCGGGCCCGGGCGGCGCGTCGACCGCGTCGCGCGTGTCGAACAGCACGGTGCCGCCGCGCTTCATGTAGGTGTCGATCTTCTCCAGCGCGGCCTGCGACGGCTTGGCCGCGCCGGGCGCGATCGGCCAGTAAATGATCGGGAAGAAAGCGAGTTCGTCGCGCGCGGGGTCGATCCCGATCGGCTCGCCCGCCTCGAGCGCGGTGCGCTGCGCGAGGAACAGCGTCAGTCCCTGCAGGCCGGCCTTGCTCACCTCGTCCACCGCCGCATCGCCGGTGACGATGTAGGCGAGGCGCGTCTGCAGCGCAGTCTTGAGCGCGAAGTCTTCCTGCTGCCCCGACAAGGGCGCCACCTGGCGCTGGGTCGGCGCCGGCGGCTGCTGCGCCTGCGCCTCGTGCCAGCCGAAGCCGGCGAGCGCGCCCGCGATCGCAAGCGAAGCCACCGCGCGCCGCTGGCGGCGCAGTCCGAGCCCGCCCGAGAGCCCGATCACCACCAGGGCGTCGATCAGCAGCAGCGCCAGCGCGGCGAGGAAGATCGGTCCGCGCAGGTCGACCGGTTCGCCCTGGCGGTAGACGTCGAGCCGCGCGTTCAGCCCCGACACGTCGAGCGGCAGCGGGCGGTCGGAGGGCGCCAGCGTGTTGACGGCGACCAGCCCTTCCGGCGGGCCGTAGAAGCCCGGCGGATGATCGGCGCCGGCGCGCGCGGTGTAATTGGTCGGGATCGGTCGCGCGGTGGGCGGAGGCGTGGTGAAGGCGCCGAAGCCGTCGAGCACGCGGGTCGGCGGCACCACCGGCACGTTGCGCGCGCTGGCGCTGGTCGCCGTGCCGGCGGCGTTGTCGGTGGCGGTGAAGGAGCCGGCGAGTGAAACGAGCCGGCGCAGCATGTCCACGAAGGCGCCGGACAGCGGCAGGTTCGACCAGCGCGGGTCGGCGGTCACGTGGAACAGCACGATCAAGCCCTTGCCGCGGCGCTGCGCGGTGACCAGCGGCGTACCGTCGGCGAGCGTCGCCCAGGTGCGGTCGCTCAGCGTCGCGTCCGGCTCCGCCAGCACCTGGCGCGTGACGGTCACGTCGGTCGGTACTGGCATGGTGACGAACGGGCTCTCGCGCGAGAAGGCGGCGAGCGGCTGCGGCTTTTCCCAGCTCAGGCTGCCGCCGAGAATGCGTCCGCCGCGGCGCAGCTTCACCGGCACGAGGTCGTCTTCCGTGCGCGCCAGATGCGGGCCGGCGAAGCGCACCAGCACGCCGCCACTCTCCACCCACTTCGTGAGCGGCTCGACCGCCTCGGCGACGTTGCCGACGTCGGCGAGGATCAGCATCGGCAGGTTCTGCCCGAGATAGCGGTTGACCGCTTCGGCCGGCGCCACGCCCTCGGCGAGGCGCACGTCGGCGAAGGGATTGAGCGCGCGCGACAGGTAGTAGGTCGCCCCTAACAGCGGCTGCGAGCGGTCGGCGGCCGAGCCGGAGATGATGCCGACGGTGCGGCGGCGCCAGCGCTTGTCGAGAAGCTGCACCGCGCCGGCCGAGCGCTCGCCGACGATCTCCAGCCGCGCCACGTCGTTGCGGATCTCCACCGGCAGGTTGATCGAGGCCTCGGTCTCGCGGTCGCCGCTCTTGAAGGCGAACGGCGCCTCGCCGAGCGGCAGGCCCTTGAGGTCGATGGCGTTGACCACGCCGTTCTCCGGCGTGCCGGTCTGCGCGCGCAGCACTTTCACGGTCAAGGCGCCGGCGGCGTTGTCGGCGGCGGCGAGCGCGTGCGGGACGGCGATGCCGCCCGACACGATGGTCAGCGCATGTGAACCGATGGCGGTCTTCAGGCCGTTCACGAAGGATTCGCCCTTGCCGAGATCGACGCCGTCCGACAGCCACACCACTTCGACGCTGGATGCGCTCCTGAGGAAGCGCTCGATCACCGGCAGCGCCTCGCTGCGGTCCACCGCATGCGGCTTCGGCTTCAACTGGCTCACCTGCACGCGCGCGGCGCCCGCGACCTGCAGCGAGATGTCGCGCGCCGTTTCCGACAACGGCAGCAGCGCGACGCCGCGCCCGTCCGCTTCCGCGCGCGCGATCAGTTCGTCGGCGGCGCGCAGCCGCGCGTCCCAGGCCGCGGCCGCGGCCCAGCCGTCGTCCATGAGGATCAGCAGCGGCGCGCGGCGGTCGCTGGAAGCGAGCGGCGGATTCCACAACGGTCCGGCGGCGGCGATGATGATGAGCGCGGCGAGCAGCAGGCGCAGCAGCGTGAGCCACCAGGGCGTGCGCGACGGCGTCTCCTCCTTGGGCGCGATCTCAAACAGAAGGCGCGTCGGCGGGAAGTTGATGCGGCGCGGGCGCGGCGGCACCAGCCGCAGCAGCCACCACAGCACCGGCAGGCTCAACAGGCCGAGCAGCACCAGCGGCTGGGCGAAGGCGAGCGGCAGGGAGCCGATCATGCCGGTCTCCCGGCTTGCGCCGGCGCGTGCCGGCTGGCGATCGGCGTGGCCTGGCCGTTGGCGCCCATGCGCGAATGCAGCATCAGCAGCAGTTCGCTTGCCGGGCGATCGGTGCGGTGGATGGCGAAGCTCCACTCGCGCTGCTCGGTCTCCTCGCGGATCGCCGCGCGGTGGCCGGTGATGAGGCCCTGGTAGTCGTTGCGCCAGGTCTCGGCGCGGCCGGCGGTGACGGAGCCGGCGCCTTCCGGCTCGATGAATTCGACGCGGCCGGAATAGGGGAAGCTTTCCTCCGCCGGATCGACGATCTGCACCAGATGGCCGTGTGCGCCGCTGCCGGCAAGCTGCGCGATCGACTGGCGCACCTCGCCGATCGGGCTCCACAGGTCGGACAGCATCACGACCTCGGAAAGAGGCGAGGGCGCGAAGGCCGGCGGCAGGCTTGGCCGCTCGCCGGTGTCGTGCAGGATCGCTTCCGCCATCTTTTCGATCACGTTGCGGCTCGCGGTCGGCCGCAGCAGGCCGGGGATGCCGACGCGCTCGCCGCCTTGCACCAGCACTTCGGCCAGCGCGAAGGCGACCACCAGCGCGCGCTCGAGCTTGCTGTCCTTGGCGAGATGCGAAACGAAGGCCATCGACGGCGAGCGGTCGGGCCAGATCCAGATCGTGTGCGAGGCCTCCCATTCGCGCTCGCGCACGTAGAGATGGTCGTCGCGCGCCGAGCGCCGCCAGTCGACCTGATGCGCCGGCTCGCCGGAAACGAAGCGGCGATACTGCCAGAAGTTTTCACCCGGGCCGGCGCGGCGGCGGCCGTGCAAGCCGTGGATGACGGTCGCCGCCACGCGGCGCGCCTCCAGCACCAGCCGCGGCATCGCGGCCGCAAGCCCGCGCGCGCCGAGCGCTGCTTGCCTGACTGCGCCGGTTTCTGAGTCGCCTGCCTTGGGCTCGGCCATCGTGGCTATCCGATGCGCGCCTTCAGCCGGCGGATCACGTCGGGGATGGTCGATCCTTCCGCGCGCGCGGCGAAGGTCAGCGCCATGCGGTGCTTGAGCACGGGCTCGGCCAGTTCGAGCACGTCGTCCACCGACGGCGCGAAGCGGCCGTCGAGCAGCGCGCGGGCGCGCACGGCCATCATCAGCGCCTGGCTGGCGCGCGGGCCGGGCCCCCAGGCGATCAGTTTGCCGAGCTCGCCGCCTTCCGCGCCGGGACGCGCCGAGCGCACCAATTTCAGGATCGCTTCCATCACGCTCTCGCCGACCGGGAGCCGGCGCACCAGCCGCTGCGCCGCGATCAGTTCCTCGGACGTCATCGCGGGCTTGGCGCGCGCTTCCTCGGCGCCGGTGGTGTCGAACAGGATCTTCCGCTCGGCCTCGAGGTCGGGATAGTCGACGTCGATCTCCATCAGGAAGCGGTCGAGCTGCGCTTCGGGCAGCGGATAGGTGCCTTCCTGCTCGAGCGGGTTCTGCGTCGCCAGCACGTGGAACGGCTTGGGCAGATCGTGGCGCGCGCCGGCCACCGTCACGTGCTGCTCCTGCATCGCCTGCAGAAGCGCGGACTGCGTGCGCGGGGAGGCGCGGTTGATCTCGTCGGCCATCAAGAGCTGGGCGAACACCGGACCGGCGATGAAGCGGAACGAGCGGCGCCCGCCCTGGCCTTCCTCCAGCACCTCGGTGCCGAGGATGTCGGACGGCATCAGGTCGGGGGTGAACTGCACGCGGCGGGCGTCGAGCCCGAGCGCGACGCCCATGGTGTCCACGAGCTTGGTCTTGGCGAGGCCGGGCACGCCGACCAGCAGCGCATGGCCGCCGGAGAGCACGGTGACCAGCGCCCGTTCGACCACCACGTCCTGGCCGAAGATGACGGTGCCGATCGCTTCCTTGGCCGACCGCACATGGGCGGCGGTCGATTCCGCCATGCGGACGATCATGTCTTCCAGCTTGTCGAGGTTTTCACCGCCTGCCGACGCCATGACGCTTGGTCCTTTCAGCGCGCCTTTCCGCGGTTCGCGGTCGGGGGCCAAGGCGCCAGAGGGCCCCCATTTCCAGCCTAGTGCCTCGGCCCGCGCCGGCCTATGCAACAAACACATAAGAGGCGATTTAGATGCGGATGGACGGCCGAATCTGCCTCATTCTGCGGGCAAGCTTACGCTATCTTGCCGCGCCTGGCCGCCTCATCACGAAGATGCGAACAGGCTGATGCGCCCACAAAGCTCAAGGGAAACAATGGCAAAGACAGGGCAGGGCGGGCTGGAGGGGATCGCGGCATCGCTGCCCCGCGCAAAGCGCGGGCCGCCGCCGGTCGAGCAATGGAATCCGCCGTTTTGCGGCGATATCGACATGAAAATCGCCGCGGATGGTACATGGTTCTATCAGAAGACCCCCATCGGCCGGCCGGCTCTGGTCAAGCTTTTCGCCTCGGTGCTCAAGCGCGAGGGCGACAAGTACTTCCTGGTGACGCCGGTCGAGAAGGTCGGGTTAATCGTCGAAGAAGTGCCGTTCCTCGCCGTCGAGCTCACGGTTGATCGCGATCCTCGCCAGGTGCTGCGCTTCCGCACCAATGTCGACGACGCGGTCGAGGCCGGCCCCGGCCACGCTTTGCGCTTCGATGAGGACGCCGGGACCGGCGGTCTCACGCCCTACCTGCATGTGCGTCGCGATCTCTGGGCCAAGGTGACGCGCGCCCTGTTCTACGATCTGGTCGAGCTCGGCGAGGAGCGCGAGGTCGGCGGCAAGGCGATGTTCGGCGTCGTTTCGCATGGAGAATTCTTCGCTATGGCGGAGGCGAGCGCGGTGAAGGAATTCGTGTGATGCAGGAGGCCGTGACGATGCCTTTGACCGCCGCGCAGTTCTTTTCGCGCGTGCGCGAGCGGCTGACCCTCGATGTGCCGGAAGGCCTGACCGACCCCGACGTCATACCCAAGCGCGGCGACCACGACGCCGATCCGGTGATGGAAAAGATCGCCGCGGTGCGGCCGATCCGCCCGGCGGCGGTGCTGGTGCCGGTGGTGGACCATCCGGAGCCGACGATCCTGCTCACCCAGCGCGCCGCGCACCTGCCCGACCATCCCGGGCAGATCTCCTTCCCCGGCGGCAAGATCGACAAGAGCGACGCGAGCCCTTGCGACTCCGCGCTGCGCGAGGCCGAGGAGGAGATCGGGCTCGACCGCGCCCAGGTCGAGCCGCTCGGCTATCTCGACCTCTACATGACGACGCTCGGCTACCGCATCGTGCCGCTGATCGCGCGCGTGACGCCGGGCTTCCTGCTCACGCTCAATGAGAGCGAGGTGGACGCCGCCTTCGAGGTGCCGCTCGCCTTCCTGATGGACCAGAACAATATCGAGCGCCACGCCCGCGAATGGCAGGGCATGACGCGACACTATTACGCAATCACTTTCGACGAGCGCTACATTTGGGGTGTTACGGCTGGTATCCTGCGCAATCTGCACGACAGGATTTATCGATGATCCGCCCCGTCCTCACCGAACTCCTGCTGTTCGCCACGCCCTTCGTGCTCTACGCCGTGTTCCTGTGGGCGACGAAAGCGGGCGTGATGGACGCGGAATCCTGGCCGCTGTCGCGGCTCGCCTGGCTCACCATCGCCGCGCTGCTGCTGGTGGTCGGCAGCTTCGTCTACTTCGCGCATTTCTCCGGCGCGCCGCCGGGCTCGCGCTACGTGCCGGCGCATATCGACGAGAGCGGCAAGTTCGTGCCGGGGACGACCAGGTGATGGCGGACGCCGGCCGCACCGACCGCAGGCTCGCCGACGCGCCCTGGCTGTTTTCCGGCGCGCTGCCGCGCCTGCTCGACGTGCTCGACCGCGACGGCGAGGAAGCGCGCGTCGTCGGCGGCGCGGTGCGCAACGCTTTGCTCGGCCTTGCCGTGCACGAGGTGGACGTCGCCACCACGGCGTTGCCGGACGAAGTCGTGCGCCGCGTGCACGCCGCCGGCTTCAAGGCGGTGCCGACCGGCATCGCGCACGGCACCGTCACCGTCGTGATCGACAAGCACCCCTTCGAGGTCACCACGCTGCGCCAGGACGTGGAAACCTACGGCCGCCACGCCAAGGTCGAATTCGGCCGCGACTGGGCGGGCGACGCGCATCGGCGCGACTTCACCATCAACGCCTTCTCGGCGGCGCGCGACGGCGCCGTCTACGACTATGTCGGCGGGCTGGCCGATCTCGGCCAGCGCCGCGTGCGCTTCATCGGCGATGCGCACCAGCGCATCGCCGAGGATTACCTGCGCATCCTGCGCTTCTTCCGCTTCCACGCCGCCTACGGCCACAACGCGCCCGACGCCGCCGGGCTCGCCGCCTGCATCGAGGGCCGCGCCGGGCTCGACCAGCTCTCGCGCGAGCGGGTGCGCATGGAGCTGATCAAGCTGCTCGTCGCGCCGCGCGCGGCGCCGACGCTTCAGGTGATGGCCGATGCCGGCCTGCTCACGCGCGTCATCGCCGGCGTGCCCTATCTCGCCGTGTTCGAGCGGATGACGGCGGTGGAAGCGGCGGCCGGGGTCGCGCCGGACGCGACGCAGCGTCTCGCCGCGCTCGGCGTCGCGATCGCCGAGGACGCCGAACGGCTATGGGAGAAATTGCGGCTGACCAATGCCGAGCACGCGCGGCTGTCCGCCATGGGCGCCTATGCGCGTCGCATCGCGCCGGCGATGGGCGAGCGCGCGGCGCGCGCGATGCTCTACGCCCTCAAGCCGGAACGCTTCACCGATTGCGTGCTGCTCGCCTGGGCGCGGGCCGACGGCGCCGCGTCCGACGAGGGCTGGCGCGCGCTGGCCACCTTGCCGGCGCGCTGGACCGCGCCGGTCTTCCCCCTGAAGGCGGCCGACTTCATCGCCCGCGGCATCGAAAAGGGTCCGGCGCTCGGCGCCGCGATCGCCGCCGCGGAAGCAGCCTGGATCGCCGCCGACTTCCCGTCCGACGCAGCGGCGCTGGCGGCCATCGCCGATAGGGCGGCCGGGAAATAAAAAGCCCCGGCGTGGGGCCGGGGCTTTGCGCGTGGTGCGCGTCGGCGTCTCAGAACTTGTAGCTGAAGCCGACCGTGACGATGTTGAACTTGTTCGACACCTCGTACGGCGCCACTCCGTTGGTCGGTGCGCCGTTCGAATAGGTGCCGAGGTCGACGTAGCGGTAGTCGGCGCGCACGGTCCAGTTCGGGGTCAGGCCGTATTCGACGCCGCCGCCAAGGGTCCAGCCGCTGCGGTTCTTGGTGAAGGTCTCGCCGGCGCCGGCGTTGTTGAAGTGCTCGAGGCCGCCGAAGGCCCAGCCGCCGGTGCCGAACACCAGGAAGCGGTCGAAGGCATAGCCGATGCGGCCGCGCACCGAGCCGAGCCATTTCAGCTTGGTGGAGTCGAGCGTGCCGCCGGTGCCGCCGTCGTCGCCCTTGATGCCGGTCGCATTGATGTCGGCTTCGAGACCGACCACGATGGCCTGCATCTGCCAATTATAGCCGCCGTGCACGCCGCCGATGATGCCGCTCGAATTGTAGCTGTTGGTGAAACCGGACGACGGGATCGTCCGGTTGTGGCGGCCCCAGCCGGCGCCGATGTCGCCGCCGATGTAGAAGCCGGTCCAGTTGTACGGAAGGACGGCGGGAGCGCGGACAGGCGCCTTGACGGCCATGTCGGCGGCTTGCACCGCGGTGACGCTGAGAATTGTTGCGCCCAGCAACGCAACGACGAAACGACGCATTTTCTCCTCCTCGACACAACGGACGCGTACGGGACGCCGCCGTTCGGATTTGCGGATGGAGCAGGGCTCTCCCCAAACTCCAGATTTCCTTAGTGGAATAAAACTAGATAGAAAATGCGCAGCCCCTCAATCGGGGAATACCCGTATAGACGCGTTTTTAGGTGCAATTTTTGGCAGCGTTGCAGGCGTGCAACTAAATGCGGTATTTCAATACGAGTGCAATTTCTGCGTGGTATTATTTTCCGGCACCGGGAACCGGCTTTTGTCCGCGCCTGTGCCGATGTCAGGGAAGAGCGATCCGATGAGTCGCCCCGACCGCCCGCGAGATCTGGCCCGCCGGCTCGCGCAAGCGCGCGACCGCCGCAAGCTTGCGCGCGATTCGTTCCGGCGCGAGACCTTCGCTCTGCCGCGTGAGGCGGCGCGCGCCAAGGCGCGCGAGTTCTTCGCGCGCTATCCGAAGGCGGCTTACATGACCGAGATCGAAAGCTGGCGCGAATTGCCCGGCGGCGAAATCGAGTTCACCATGCGCCGGTTGCCGACGGCCGACTGACGCTGTGGCGGAGCAGGGTGGCACCATGCGAGGTTTCTGGCGCGGGCTGGCGATCTTTCTGCTCGGCGGCGTTCTCGGCACCGGCTTCGGCGTCGCGCTCGGCTTCTTCTTCTTTCCCTACGTGTTTCCGCCGCCGCCGGCGTTCGAGCAGCTCACCGAGGCGGATCGCTCGCCGCTCGTCGCCACCGGCGTCTTCATTCACGCCAATCCGTCCGACCCGATTCACTGGGGCCGCGGCAAGGTGAGCGTGTACGAGCGCACGGTGTTCCTCGAGCCCGACTTCGAGGTGGGACCCGGGCCGAAATATCACGTCTACCTGGTGCCGGCGGCAAACATCCGCAATGAGGCGGCGGTGAAGGATGCGATGTTCGTCGATCTCGGACGCCTGCGCGCCTTCAAGGGCAGCCAGCGCTACCCGATCCCCGCCGGCGTCGATCTTGCGAAATATCCCAGCGTGGTGATCTGGTGCGAGCAGTTCTCGGTGCTGATCTCGCCGGCGGATCTGACGGCGGCGAAGTAAAGCACGGGACTTTCATCTGTCATGCGCGGGCTTGACCCGCGCATCCCGCTTGGGATGGCACCGCGTCCGCCTGATCGGGATGGCCGGGACAAGCCCGGCCATGACGAGTTGGGCGCGCTGTGGTGGTTGTCATTCCGGACGGCGCGCAGCGCCGATCCGGAATCCAGATGCGAGCACGGTATTCGTTTCTGGATTCCGGGTTCGCTCGCGCCCCGGAATGACGCTCACGGCCACTTCACCACCGGCGGCATCGAGGACAGGATCGACTCGACATTGCCGCCGGTGCGCAGGCCGAAGATGGTGCCGCGGTCGTAAAGCAGGTTGAACTCGACGTAGCGGCCGCGCCGCACGAGCTGCTCCTCGCGCTCGGCCTCGCTCCACGGCTTCGCGAAATTCCGCCGCACCAGCTCGGGATAGATCTTGAGGAAGGCGCGCCCGACGTCCTGCGTGAAGGCGAAGGTCTCTTCCCAGTCGCTTTCCAGATAATCGTAGAAGATGCCGCCGATGCCGCGCATCTCGTTGCGGTGCTTGAGGAAGAAGTAGTCGTCGCACCACTTCTTGAACTTGCCGTAGTCGGCGACATTTATGTGCGCCTCGCACGGCGCCTGCATCGCCGCATGGAACGCCAGGGTGTCCGGGTCTTTCTGGGTGCGCCGCCGGTCGAGCACCGGCGTCAGGTCGGCGCCGCCGCCGAACCAGGCCTTCGAGGTGACCACGAAGCGCGTGTTCATGTGCACCGCCGGCACGTGCGGATTGTGCATATGCGCGATCAGGGAGATGCCCGACGCCCAGAAGCGCGGGTCGTCGGCCGCGCCCGGGATCTCCTTGCGGAATTCCGGCGCGAATTCGCCGAACACGGTCGAGCAATGCACGCCGACCTTTTCGAATACCCGACCGTGCATCATTCCCATCATGCCGCCGCCGCCGGGCGCGCCGGTATGGTCGGTGCGTTGCCACGGCGTGCGGACGAAGCGGCCGGGGGCGCGGTCGGACAGGGGCGCGCCGGCGGGCAGGGCTTTTTCCAGCCCCTCGAACGCGACGCAGATGTCGTCACGCAAGGCTTCGAACCAGGCGCGGGCGCGCGCCTTGCGCTTTTCGAGGCTGTCGAAGGAGCTCAACGGGTTCACTTGATTCCGAGCCTGGCCTTGGCGGCGGCGGCATCGCCGGCCGTGAAGGGTTGCGCGCAGTCGCGCTCGAACGTCGCGACCGCCGTGTCGTAGGCCTTCTGCTGCTGCCGATAAAGCGCGAGCGTGGCCTCGAGCCTCTTGGTCGTCTCGCTCTGGCGGATGACGCGGTTCTGGAAAGCCTTCAGGCCGGCCTCGTCGTAGCCCTCGACCGCGCCGATCTCGGCGCGGATCTGGTTCTTCAGGAAAAGATCCTCGGCCGCCAGCCGGTCGAGCGCCGCCACCTGCGCATCGAGCGCTCCGCCGTCGCTGTCGAGCGCGCGCGCGCGGGTCAGGCAGGCCTCGAGCGTGGAAGCCGGCATTGCCGGCGCGCCGGCGGCGGCCGGCGCGCGTGCCAGGAACTCGGCCAGCAGCGGCCGCGCCGCCTGCGCGGGGGCGGCGGGCAGAAGGAGAGCGGACATGAGGATGAGCGCCGTAGGCCGATAGGTCATTCGTCTTTCAACTTCTCGTACAACCACACTTTGATCAGGTTCTCACATGTAACGTCGCACTTCGCAGCCACGGCCTGGATGCGGTCGAAAGTGTGGGCCGGCAATTCCAGAACGATGTCCTCATAGGGCCCGGAACTCGGAAGGGCGATGCCTGCGCGGGTCGGGCGATTCTGGTGCTTGGGCATGGGGCTGCCTCCTCGTGCGAGCTTACATCATTGGCCGGGTCCCTCACTCGGCAAACCCGCCCGTCTGCCTCAAGGCCTCGCCCGCCACCATGGCCGCGGCCATGGCGATGTTGAGCGAGCGCAGGCCCGCCCGGATCGGGATGCGCAGCCGCACGTCGGCGGCTTGGTGCACCGCCTCCGGCACGCCGGCGCTCTCGCGCCCGAGCAGGAGCACGTCGTCTGCGCCGTAGCGGTGGTCGAGATAGGAGCGCTCGGCCGCCGTGGTGAGCAGGGTCAGCCGCAGGGCGTGCTCCCGCCGCCAGGCCTCGAAGGCCGCGAACGAGGCATGGCGGACGATTCTGACCCGGTCGAGGTAGTCCATGCCGGCGCGCCGGAAGGCGCGGTCGGTGACCGGGAAGCCGGCCGGCTCCACGATGTGGGCCTCGATGCCGAGGCAGGCGCAGAGCCGCAGAATCGTGCCGGTATTCTGGGGAATATCCGGTTCGTAGAGCGCGATCCGCATGGGTCTGCTGCCGAAATGGGGCGCGGTCTTCGCCTAAACCGCGCCGGGGGAATGATTTCTGCGAGTTGCGGGCCGCCGCGCGGATAGCGGGCTTGCGCTCTTACCGCAAGGGTGCCAATAGAACGCCACCAAAGTAGCGCCGTCCTGCCTTAAAACAGGATCGCCGCGAACCGGTCCGCCCCGCCGCCCTTCGGACGCCTCGCGTTCCGGGCATCAAGCCGCGGGCGGATGAAATAGCCAGCCGGAGGAGAGGGCTCTAGACGTGACGACCGTGTCTTCGGCGGAGCACACGCGCCGCGATTTCCTTTACATCGCCACCGGCGCCGTCGGCGCGGTGGGCGCGGCGGCGGCCCTGGTGCCGCTGATCGCCCAGATGAACCCCGACGCCTCGACGGTCGCCGCCGGCGCCCCCATCGAGGTGGACCTCAGCCCGATCGCCGAAGGCCAGATCATCAAGGTCTTCTGGCGTTCCAAGCCGATCTTCATCTCCCACCGCTCGAAGAAGGAGATCGAGGAGGCGCAGAAGGTCAACGTCGCCAGCCTTCCGGATCCGGAAACGGACGCCCAGCGCACCAAGCCCGGGCACGAGCCCTGGCTGGTCGTGATCGGCATCTGCACCCACCTCGGCTGTATCCCGCTCGCCAAGCAGGGCGAGTACGATGGCTTCTTCTGCCCCTGCCACGGCTCGGCCTACGATACGTCCGGCCGCATCCGCAAAGGCCCGGCACCGAAGAATCTGCCGCTGCCGCCCTATCAATTCGTCTCCGACACCAGGATCCGGATCGGTTGATCCCGCGGTCCTTTGTTTTCTTGAAGGTTCGAACATGAGCGGACACTCGACCTACCAGCCGCAGAGCAAGGCTCTGCAATGGTTCGAGAAGCGGTTGCCGATCGGCGGCCTCATTCACTCCTCCTTCGTCGCCTACCCGACGCCGCGCAATCTCAACTACCTGTGGACGTTCGGCGGCATCCTCTCCTTCATGCTCGGCGTGCAGATCATCACCGGCATTGTGCTGGCGATGCACTTCACCCCGCATGTCGACATGGCCTTCAAGTCGGTCGAGTCGATCATGCGCGACGTCAATTACGGCTGGCTGTTGCGCTACGTGCACGCCAACGGCGCGTCGATGTTCTTCCTCGCCGTCTACATCCACATGTTCCGCGGCATCTACTACGGGTCCTACAAGGAGCCGCGCGAGGTGCTGTGGATCCTCGGCGTCATCATCTACCTCCTGATGATGGCCACCGGCTTCATGGGCTACGTGCTGGTCTGGGGCCAGATGAGCTTCTGGGCCGCCACCGTCATCACCAACCTGTTCTCCGCCATTCCCGGCATCGGCGACCCGATAGTCACCTGGCTGTGGGGCGGCTACGCCGTCGGCAACCCGACGCTCAACCGCTTCTTCTCGCTGCACTACCTGTTGCCCTTCGCGATCGCGGGCGTCGTCATCCTGCACGTCTGGGCGCTGCACGTCGTCGGCCAGAACAATCCGACCGGCATCGAGCCCAAGTCGGACAAGGACACGGTGCCGTTCACGCCTTATGCGACGGTGAAGGACGGCTTCTTCTTGGTCGTGTTCATGATCCTGCTCGCCTGGTTCGTGTTCTACATGCCGAACTTCATGGGCCATGCCGACAACTACATCCCGGCCAACCCGTCGGTGACGCCGGCGCACATCGTGCCCGAATGGTACTACCTGCCGTTCTACGCGATCCTGCGCGCCATTCCCGACAAGCTGCTCGGCGTGGTGGCGCTGTTCGCCTCGATCCTGATCCTGGCCTTCCTGCCCTGGCTCGACACCTCGCGGGTGCGCTCGGGCCGCTACCGCCCGCTGTTCAAGCAGTTCTTCTGGCTGTGGGTGGTGGTGTGCATCGGGCTCGGCTGGCTCGGCGCCAAGCCGGCGGAAGGCGTCTACGTCATCCTGGCCCGCATCTTTACCGTCTATTACTTCGCCTTCTTCATCGTCGTCCTGCCGCTTCTCGGCATCTTCGAGAAGACCAAACCGCTGCCGAATTCGATTTCGGACTCGGTTCTGGACGCGAAGGCGAAAGCGTGAGCGGGGGAACGTCATGACCATTCAACGCACTTTCCTCGCTCTTGCGCTGGCCGGCAGCATCGCCGCCGCGGCCGCGCCTGCGCTCGCCGCCGAAGGCGCGCCGCCGCCGCCGCGCCTGAAGTGGTCCTTCTCCGGGCCGTTCGGCAAATACGACGAGGCGCAGCTCCAGCGCGGCTTCAAGGTCTACAAGGACGTCTGCGCGTCCTGCCACGGCATGAGCATGGTCGCCTTCCGCAACCTCGCCGATCCGGGCGGCCCGGGCTATTCGCCGGCGCAGGCGGCGGCGGTGGCGGCCGAGTACAAGATCAAGGACCTCGACGACAAGGGCGAGACGATCGAGCGCGAGGGCCGCGCGGCCGACTATTTCCCGTCGCCGTTCCCGAACGAGAAGGCCGCCGCCGCGGCCAACGGCGTGGCGCCGCCCGATTTCTCCACGCTCGCCAAGGCGCGCACCTATGAGCGCGGATTTCCCTGGTTCGTGGTCGACATGTTCACGCAGTACCAGGAGCAGGGCCCGGACTACATCCACGCTCTGCTGGTGGGCTACGAGGAGGCGCCGAAGGACTTCCCCGTGCCCGCGGGCGGCCACTACAACAAGTACTTCCCCGGCCACGTCATCGCCATGCCGCAACCGTTGCAGGACGGCCAGGTGACCTACGACGACGGCTCGCCGCAGACGGTCGACCAGTATTCGAAGGACGTCACCGCCTTCATGATGTGGGTGGCCGAGCCGCACATGGTCGCGCGCAAGCGCCTGGGCTTCCAGGTCATGATCTTCTTGATCGTGCTCGCCGGCCTCATGTACTTCACCAAGAAGAAGGTGTGGCACGAGTCGGAGAAGCCGCGCGAAATCGCCGCCGGCCAGGATCCGTCGAAGACGACGATCTGATCGTCGCGGGATTGTGAACAGACGCCCGTCGATCCTGTGCGGATCGGCGGGCGTCGCGCTTTCAGGCCCGCGCGGCCTGCAGCGCGCCGCGGGCGGACTTCTGGGGCTGCCCGTAATCGCCGCGCAGCGCCTTCAGCGCCTGCCGCTCGGCCTCGATCTCGAACGAGGTGCGGAAGCCGAGCCTGCGCAGCACCGGCACCGGCGGGCACCAGCCCTGCACCGCATGCTGGAACAGGAAGCCCGTCACCAGCATGGGCAAAGCCAGCCAGCGGCGGTCGCGGGTCGCGCCGAGCGCGACGCCGAGGAAGCCGAGGGTCGCGGCGTTGGCTTCGATCGCCCGTTCGATGTCCCACTCGCGGTCGAGCTGCCGCAGGCGGCGCGGGATTTCGTCGCGGTGCCGGCTGTAGTAGTGCACGCTCATGGCCGTGCGCCGGCGGATGCGCCGGTTGATTTCCTCGTTGGTATGTTCGGGGACCCGTGTCCGTGAACTCGCCATGACGCAACTCCTTGTGGTTCAATAACGGGCTCGCCGCGTTTTAGTTCGGCGGTGCAGGTGAAACAGGGTTGGGGCCTCAATGACCAAATCCGTCCTCGGCATCATCGGCGGCTCGGGCATCTACGACCTGCCCGGGCTCCAGAACGTGCGCGAGGAGCGCATCCACTCGCCCTGGGGCGAGCCGTCCGGGCCCTTGCGCATCGGCGAGATCGACGGCCTGCCGGTGGTGTTCCTGTCGCGCCACGACAAGGGTCACCGCCTGTCGCCGACCGACATCAACTACCGGGCCAATATCGACGTCTTGAAGCGCGCCGGGGTCACCGACCTCGTCTCGCTCTCGGCCTGCGGCTCGTTCAGGGAGGAGCTGCCGCCCGGCACCTTCGTGCTGGTCGACCAGTTCGTCGACCGCACGCACCTGCGGCAGACCTCGTTCTTCGGCAAGGGCTGCGTCGCGCACGTGTCGATGGCGCATCCGGTGTCGCCCAAGCTGAAGCTTCGCATCGACATGGCCGCGGGCGAGGAGGGCATCCCGGTTGTGCGCGGCGGCACATACGTCTGCATCGA
This sequence comes from Pseudolabrys sp., assembly GCA_046292265.1. Taxonomy (GTDB): domain Bacteria; phylum Pseudomonadota; class Alphaproteobacteria; order Rhizobiales; family Xanthobacteraceae; genus Pseudolabrys. The sequence continues at coordinate 176,877 of JBKBRE010000007.1, forward strand.
GGGTCCGCAGTTCTCAACTTACGCCGAGAGCATGACCTACAAGACGCTCGGCTATTCGGTGATCGGCATGACCAATCTGCCGGAAGCCAAGCTCGCCCGTGAGGCGGAGATCTGTTACGCCACCGTCGCCATGGTCACCGACTTCGACTGCTGGCATCCCGAGCACGACGCCGTCACCGTGCAGCAGATCATCGCCGTGCTGATGGACAATGCCGGCCGCGCCAAGCGGCTGGTGGCGCGGCTGGCGAAGGATTTCCCGCGCGAGCACGAGCCGTGTCCGATCGGCTCCGACCGCGCGCTCGACACCGCGTTGATCACCGCGCCCGAGGCGCGCGACCCCGAACTGCTCGAGAAGCTCGACGCCGTGGCGGGCAGGGTGTTGGGCGGGAGCAAGTAGCGTGGCGCAGCCGCGTACTCTTGTGTCATCATCCGCGAAAGCGGATGATCCAGTAATCTCAGGCCTTTATGTTTCCCCCGGAGCTGCAGCGTACTGGATGCCTGCTTACGCGGGCATGACAGGCGCGATGTGAAGAGATCAGCCTTATGAACACTGCGAGCCTCGAATCCGACTTGCGCGCTTCCATCCGCTCGATTCCGGACTATCCCAAGCCCGGCATCGTGTTCCGTGACATCACCACGCTGCTTGGCAACGCGCGCGCCTTCCGCCGCGCGGTCGACGAGCTGGTGCAGCCTTGGGCCGGCATGAAGATCGACAAGGTCGCCGGCATCGAGGCGCGCGGCTTCATCCTCGGCGGCGCGGTGGCGCACCAGGTGTCCGCCGGCTTCGTGCCGATCCGCAAGAAGGGCAAGCTGCCGCACAAGACGGTGAGCGTCGCCTATGCGCTGGAATACGGCGAGGACATCATCGAGATGCACGCCGATGCGCTGGTGCAGGGCGAGCGCGTGGTGCTGGTGGACGACCTGATCGCCACCGGCGGCACCGCGGAGGCGGCGGTGAAGCTCTTGCGCCAACTGGGCGCCGAGGTGCTCGCCGCCTGCTTCGTCATCGACCTGCCCGAGCTCGGCGGCGCGGAGCGCCTGCGCAAGCTCGGCGTGCCGGTGCGCACGTTGATCGCCTTCGAGGGGCATTAAATCGCGCCACAACCTCCGCTGTCATCACCCGCGAAAGCGGGCGATCCAGTAATTACCGACGCTGGTGTGTAGACGAGGGCGCTGCGGCGTACTGGGTCCCCGCTTTCGCGGGGACGACAGCCTTGCCACTACCCCCACGGCCCGCCTTTCGGCTTGCTCTGCTGCGGCGGATCGGCCCACGGCCCGCCGGCGGCGTTCTCGATCGCCGCCTGGTCGGCCGGCCCGGCCACCGCCAGCGGCCCCATGTCGTGCCCGCCGGCGAACTTGACCAGCGCGTCCACGCGCGAGTCGATGGAAGGGTGCGTGGCGAACAGGTCGGCGAAGCCCGAGCGCGGGTTGTCCACGCACATCTCCATCACCGCCGAATTGGCGGCGGCGAGTTCGCCGCGGTTCTCGATCTTGCGCAGGGCGCCGATCATCGCGTCCGGGTTCTTGGTCAATTCGACCGCGCCGGCGTCGGCGAGAAACTCGCGCCGGCGCGACAGCGCGAAGCGGATGACGATCGAGAGGATCCACGCCACCACGATCAGCACGATGGCGATGAGGATGGCGAGCCCCGCGCCGCCCTTCTTCTCGCCGCCGCCGCGCGAGCGGCGGAAGCCGCCGTAATAGGCGCCGCGGAAGAACAGGCGGAAGATCATCTCGCCGAAGAACGAGATCACGCCGGCGATCACCAGCGCGATCACCATCATGCGCACGTCGCCGTTGCGGATGTGGGTGAGCTCGTGGCCGAGCACCGCTTCCATCTCCCGGTCGTCGAGCGCGCCGATCAGCCCGCGCGTCACCGTGATCGAATACTGCTTCTCGTTCAGTCCGGTGGCGAAGGCGTTGAGCGCCGAATCCTCGGCGATCTTCAGCTTCGGCATGGTGATGCCGCGCGAGATGCACAGGTTCTCGAGCAGGTTATAGAGCCGCGGCTCCTCCTGCCGGGTGACGCTGTGGCCGCCGGTCACCGCGTCGATCATCGACTGGTGGAACTTGTAGGCGATCAGGACCCACAGGATGGTGCCGATGGTGGCGAAGGGCGCCGCCTTGACGAAGTCGTAGACCGCCGCGCGCAGGAGGTAGTCGAGCGGCGCCTCCGGCTCGATCAGCGCCTCGGCCGCCAGCGCGCCGGCATAGACCATCACGTAGACCAGGAAGAACAGCCCGATCAGCAGAATGACCGAGCGGCGCCGGTTGGCCTGGATGTGTGTGTAGAGACCGTAGGCGGCCATGGTGCTTGCACTTGTCCCGAACGCGGCGCAGCGCGTTAGCGGTGCGCCCCAGATCCGGGACCGTTACGGAACGGGCCTTGGCGGTCCCGGGTCTGCAGCGCAACCACTTCGCGTTGCGCTGCGCCCGGGGCACCTAGAATTTCACGCTCGGCGCCTGCTCGAGCTGGGCGCGGCTTTCGCCGAGGTCGAAGAACTGCTGCGCGTGGAAGCCGAACATGCCGGCGAACAGCGCGGCCGGGAACTGCTGGATGCCGGTGTTGTATTCCTGCACCGCGTTGTTGAAGAAGCGCCGCGCGGCCGCGAGCTTGTTCTCGAGGTCGGACAACTCGGCCTGCAGCTGCTGGAAGTTCTGGTTGGCCTTGAGGTCCGGGTAGGACTCCGCCAGCGCGAACAATTGCCGCAGCGCGCCGGTCAGCATGTTCTCCGCCGCCACCTTCTGCTCGACGCCGGGCGCGGCCATGGCGGCGTTGCGCGCCTTCACCACCGCCTCCAGCGTGCCGCGCTCGTGCGTGGCGTAACCCTTTACGGTTTCGACCAGATTCGGAATGAGGTCGTGCCGCTGCTTGAGCTGGACGTCGACGTCGGCGAACGACTGGTTCACCCGCTGCCGCATGGCGACCAGCCCGTTGTAGATGCTGATCACCCAGATCACGAGCACGACGGCGATGCCAAGGACGACCCAGGCGGTAGTGGACATGGGGGTGGCTCCGGAAAGGAAATGACGGAACTAGCCTAGCCCAGATGGATGGCGCGCCGCCAACGGCGGCGGGTTCCATCGTGTGGACGGCGGCGCTCAGCCGGCAAGCCATTGATACAAAAGAAAAAAGGTCCCGAGCCGAAACTCGGGACCTTTTCGCCAGACGGCTATTCGGGGGGTAAGGGGGGAGCCGCCCGACTGAACACACGGGCAAACAACGCCGGCTCCCCGCATTGGTTCCGGTGGTTTCCGGGCATCTCGAAAATTTTGTGATGCAGACGGGACGGTTCCATCGTCATGGCCGGGCTTGTCCCGGGCATGACCGTGGAAATGGTTAGCTCGCCTCGCGGAACCGCACCGCGGCTTCCAGGTCTACCGACACCAGCTGCGACACGCCGCGCTCGGCCATGGTCACGCCGTAGAGCCGGTTCATGCGCGCCATGGTGATCGGGTTGTGCGTGATGATCACGAAGCGCGTGTCGGTCGAGGACGTCATCTCGTCGAGCAGGTCGCAGAAGCGCTCGACGTTGTGGTCGTCGAGCGGCGCGTCGACTTCGTCGAGCACGCAGATCGGCGCCGGATTGGTGAGGAACACCGCGAAAATCAGCGCCATGGCCGTCAGCGCCTGCTCGCCGCCCGACAAAAGCGACAGCGTCGCCGGCTTCTTGCCCGGCGGCTTGGCGAGGATTTCCAGGCCCGCTTCCAGCGGGTCCTCGCTCTCGATCAGCTGCAATTCGGCGGTGCCGCCGCCGAACAGCTGCGTGAACAGGTGCTGGAAGTGCTTGTTCACCTGTTCGAACGAGGCCAGCAGCCGCTCGCGCGCCTCGCGGTTGAGGCTCTGGATGCCCTGGCGGAGCTTGCCGATCGCCTGCACCAGATCGTCGCGCTCTGTGGTGAGCTTGCTGTGCTGCGCCTCGACCTCCTGCAATTCCTCGTCGGCGCGCAGGTTGACCGCGCCGAGCCGCTCGCGCTCGCGGCGCAGGCGTTCGAGCGTGGCCTCGGTCTCGGCCAGGTCGGGCAGGGCGGCATTCGGATCAATTTCCGCAAGCCCGGCGACGGCGGCCGGCTCGACCTCGAGCATGTCGTGGATCTCGCGCGCGATGTCGGCGAGGCGGCGCTTGGCGCCCTCGAAGCGTTCCTCGGCGCGGGCGAGTTCCTCGCGCGCGTGGCTGGCGGCCTCTAACGCTGCGCGGGCGTCGCGATCAGCGGCGGCGAGCGCGTTCTCGGCCTCCTGCAGGCGGTCGGCGCAGGCGCGCCGGTCGGCTTCCGCGATCTGCACTTCGCTGATCAGCGCCGCGCGCTTCTCGGCGAAGAGCTGCGGGGCGTTCTCCAGTTCCGCGCGCGCGGCCTGCGCTTCGGTGATGCGCTGGGCGAGCGTGGCGATCTGGCTGCGTGCGCCGTCCTGGCGCTGCTGCGCGCCGGCCTTGTCGGCGGCGAGCGCGGAGAGCCGCCGGTCGGCAAGCTCGGCCTCGCGCACGATCGCCTGCTGCTCGGCGCGCACCTCGGCGAGCGCTGCGCGCTTGGCCGCGATGTCGTCGCGCACCAGCGCCAGCTCGGCCTCCAGATCGGCGGCCGGCGCCAGCGCGGCGAGCCCGCTTTCGGCCTCGGCCTTGCCGGCGACGGCTTCGTTGCGGTTGGCGGTCAGGCGCAGGCGGGCTTCCGCGAGCGCCGAGATGCGGGCGAGGTGGCGGCTGTGCTCGCGCTCGGCCGCCTCGTGGCGGTCGCGCGCGGCGGTCGCCTCGCGCTGGCGCTCGCGCGCGACGGAGCGC
>JBKBRE010000008.1:0-178514 GCA_046292265.1 Pseudolabrys sp.
GGCAGGGGCAGCGGCCCGGCGGCGCCTGGACGCCGCGGCAGGGCGGGCCGGCGCGGCCGGCCGTGGGCGGGCGCGGCACGCCTTACGTCGTGGTCAGTCAGCAGCTGGCGGCGAGCCCGCTCCACCGCGGCCATCGCACCGCGATACCGCGGCGCGAGGCACTGATCCTCACCGCCGCGCTCAACCACCCGTGGCTGCTGCACGACCACCTGGAGCAGCTGGCGCAGCTGGAGTTCCGTCACCCGGAAGCCGAGCGGCTGAAAAGCGCGCTGATCGACATCGCGGCCCACGCCGCCGCGCTCGACGCCGAAGGCCTGGGCGAGGAACTGGCCGGCCGCGGCCTCTCCGAGCTGGCCGCCCGCGTGGCCGCCGCCATCACCACCGCCTCGGTCTGGGGCGCGCGGCCGGACGCCGCGCCGGACGACGTTCTGGTCACCTGGGGCCAGCTTGTCGCCTTGCATCGCCAGTGGCATTCACTACTTAAGGAGCTCAAGGACGCCGAGCAGGCGCTCGGCCATGACGCCAGCGAAGCCAATTACTTGCGGTTGCGCGACGTCAAGGCCCGCCTCTCCCAGATGGACGGGACCGAAGCGCTTATCGAAGGCTTCGGGGCCTCTTCCGGCCGGGGCGCGCGTAGCTTATGAGCAGGTTCTTCGACACGAGGCTGGCGGGGTGAAGCGGCTGCGTCCCGCGGTTTTCCTTATGTTTAATCGGAGCTTAAGCGGGTTCCGAGCACACTGGCGGCCTGATTCGGGGCCTCGCCTGACCGGCGCGGGCCCTTTTTGACCATTCATTGAACGACCACACGCCACGGGAATCGGCGTAAAAGGCGGCGGCGAGACCATGGCCAAGAAAGCCAAAGAGCAGGCTAGAGAGAAAGCCAAAGAGCAGACGAAGGCGCAGTCGAAAGCGCAGGTTCAGGAGAGTTTAGCGATGGCGACCAAGGCGAAGGCGGCGCAGGCAAAGGAAGAAGCCCCCGAGAAGGACGCCGAGGGCGCAACCGACTCGCCGCTGCCGCTGCTCGACCTGACCGACGCCGGCGTCAAGAAGATGATCAAGGCCGCCAAGAAGCGCGGCTTCGTCACCTTCGACGCGCTCAACGCCGTGCTCCCCTCCGAGTCCACCTCGCCCGAGCAGATCGAGGACATCATGTCGATGCTGTCCGAGATGGGCATCAACGTGGTCGAGAACGAGGACGCCGACACCGAGGACGGCGAGGAGAAGGCCGCCGACGAGGCCGACGACGACGACGACGATTCCGGCAACGAGCTGGTCGAGACCAAGTCGAAGTCGCTGGCCACCGCCGAGAAGAAGGAACCGTCCGAGCGCACCGACGATCCGGTGCGCATGTACCTGCGCGAGATGGGCTCGGTCGAGCTGTTGTCGCGCGAGGGCGAGATCGCCATCGCCAAGCGCATCGAGGCCGGCCGCGAGGCGATGATCGCCGGGCTGTGCGAGAGCCCGCTCACCTTCCAGGCCATCATCATCTGGCGCGACGAGCTGAACGAAGGAAAGGTCTTCCTGCGCGACATCATCGACCTGGAGGCCACCTACGCCGGCCCCGACGCCAAGAACATGCAGGGCCCGCCCGCCATGGGCCCGGACGGCAAGCCGCTGCCCGGCAATCCGGTCGGCAACCCGGTGCCGGGCGCGCCGCATCTGCAGGTCGTGCAGACGCCCGCGCCGCCGTCGGCGCCCGCCGCCGCCACGCCGTTCAAGGCCGACGGCGACGACACGGAGGAGAAGGACCCGGCCGAAGCCGCCGCCGAGGGCGACTACGACGAAGACGACATGGAGAACTCCCTGTCGCTCGCCGCCATCGAAGCCGAGCTCAAGCCGAAGGTGGTGGAGACCTTCGACAACATCGCCGATAGTTTCAAGCGCCTGCGCCGCCTGCAGGAGCAGGACATCGACCTGCGCCTGCGCAGCGACTCGCTGTCGCCGGCGCAGGAGCGCAAGTACAAGAAGCTGAAGGAAGAGATCATCGGCGAGGTGAAGTCGCTGCGGCTGAACCAGGCGCGCATCGACAGCCTCGTCGAGCAGCTCTACGACATCAACAAGCGCCTCGTCTCCAACGAGGGCCGCATGATGCGGCTGGCCGAGAGCTACGGCGTCGCCCGCGAGGACTTCCTCAAGAACTACATCGGCGGCGAGCTCGACCCGCGCTGGCTCAACCGCGTCTCCAAGCTCTCCGCCAAGGGCTGGAAGAACCTGGTCGCCCGGGAGAAGGACCGCATCAAGGAGATCCGCGGCCTGGTGCACGACCTCGCCGCGCAGACCGGCGTCGAGATCGCCGAGTTCCGCAAGATCGTGCAGATGGTGCAGAAGGGCGAGCGCGAGGCGCGCCAGGCCAAGAAGGAAATGGTGGAGGCGAACCTGCGCCTCGTCATCTCCATCGCCAAGAAATACACCAACCGCGGCCTGCAGTTCCTCGACCTGATCCAGGAAGGCAACATCGGCCTGATGAAGGCGGTCGACAAGTTCGAGTACCGCCGCGGCTACAAGTTCTCGACCTACGCCACCTGGTGGATCCGCCAGGCGATCACCCGCTCGATCGCCGACCAGGCGCGCACCATCCGCATCCCCGTGCACATGATCGAGACGATCAACAAGATCGTGCGCACCTCGCGCCAGATGCTCAACGAGATCGGCCGCGAGCCGACGCCGGAGGAGCTGGCCGAGAAGCTCGGCATGCCGCTGGAGAAGGTGCGCAAGGTCCTCAAGATCGCCAAGGAGCCGCTCTCGCTCGAAACGCCGATCGGCGACGAGGAGGATTCGCACCTCGGCGACTTCATCGAGGACAAGAACGCGATCCTGCCGATCGACGCGGCGATCCAGTCGAACCTGCGCGAGACCACGACGCGCGTGCTCGCCTCGCTGACGCCGCGCGAGGAGCGCGTGCTGCGCATGCGCTTCGGCATCGGCATGAACACCGACCACACGCTGGAGGAAGTCGGCCAGCAGTTCTCGGTGACGCGCGAACGCATCCGTCAGATCGAGGCGAAGGCGCTGCGCAAGCTGAAGCACCCGAGCCGCAGCCGGAAGCTGCGGAGCTTCCTCGACAACTGACCTCTCCCCGTCACCCTGAGGTGCTCGGCCGAAGGCCGAGCCTCGAAGGGCGACGGCCGGTGACTCTCCCCACGGCGGCCTCAGGGCCGCCGTTTGTATTCGGCTTGGCCTCGGCCGTTCATCCTTCGAGGCTCGCCGCTGACGCGGCTCGCACCTCAGGATGACGGGACTGGTGTCCGGTGCGCGGCGCGGCAGCTTAGCCTTGCACCCCGCACGCCGCCGCGCTTTCCTCGCGGGCCGACAAGAAACGCCAGATACCGCCAGGAGACGCCTGCCATGAAGCTGCCCAGCCGGATGCTCGACATCTCGGTCGCGCTCGACAACGACACCGTGCTCGATCCGCATTTCATGCGGCCGAAGATCAAGTACCTCTCCGGCAAGGACAACGCCTGGATGCTGCTCGAGGGTTTTCCCGGCCTGAGCGCGGACGACCTGCCCGGCGGCGAAGGCTGGGCCTTCGAGCAGGTCGAACTCGCCACCCACAACGGCACGCACATGGACGCGCCCTACCACTTCCAGTCGAAGACGGTGCGCGGCGAGCGCATGATCACCATCGACGAGGTGCCGCTCGACTGGTTCTTCCGCCCCGGCGTGAAGCTCGACTTCCGCCATCTGCCCGACGGCCACATCGTCAGCGCGGCGGAGGTGGAGGCCGAGCTCGCCCGCATCGGCCACGCGCTCCAGCCCTACGACATCGTGCTGGTCAACACGCGGGCCGGCTCGCGCATCGGCCACGACGATTACATGGCGGCCGGCATCGGCATGGGCCGCGAGGCCACGCTCTACCTCACCTCGCGCGGCGTGCGCGTGACCGGCATCGACGCCTGGGGCTGGGACGCGCCCTTCGTGCACACGCGCCGGCTCTGGGAGGAGACGCACGACCCCGCGATCATCTGGGAGGGCCACCGCGCCGGCGCCGAGATCCCTTACTGCCACATGGAGAAGCTGTGCAACCTCGAGCAGCTTCCGCCGCACGGCTTCGTCGTCGCCTGCTTCCCGGCCAAGATCAAGGGCGCTTCCGGCGGCTGGACCCGCGCGGTGGCGCTGTTCGACTGACGGCGCGCGCATGAACGCGTGCTGCGCATGCGCTTCGGCATCGGCATGAACACCGACCACACGCTGGAGGAAGTCGGCCAGCAGTTCTCGGTGACGCGCGAACGCATCCGCCAGATCGAGGCCAAGGCGCTGCGCAAGCTCAAGCACCCGTCGCGCTCGCGCAAGCTGCGGAGCTTCCTCGGCAACTGACCCGAAATGAAAACCCCGGCGAAAGCCGGGGTTTTTCTTAGCCTTTTGAAGGTGGTTGCGATTGTTGACTTCGTAAGTTTGTGTGCAGAGCCCTAAGAACGGGATCGATTCGTCTCCGATCAACCGCTCCACCGCTCGCGGAAATGAGCGGTGCTTCTCTCCTCGTCATTCCGGGACGCCGCGCAGCGGCGGGCTTCTTTCTTCACCTCTCCCCGTTGGGGATAGGTCGCCCGCCGAAGCTTGGCAAAGGCGGGCGGGTGAAGGGGCTCACGACGATCGGCCTTGTAACCCCTCACCCGGATCGCCATTGCGCTGCGCTGATGGCGATCCGACCTCTCCCTATGGGAGAGGTGAAGCGGGACAAGCCCGGCCATGACAGGTAAAAGAGGCGCGGGGGAATACGACGAGGAACCGGTATGACGATCCGACTGCTCACCTCTCTCCTCTGCCTTCTCGCCCTGGCCGCGCCCGCGTCCGCCGCGCGCTGCGGCGGCGATTTCAACACCTTCCTCTCGCAGATGGCGCGCGAGGCGCAGGCCGCCGGCGTGTCGCAGGGCGTCATCAACCAGGCCTTCGCGGGCTTGTCGCCCGATGCCGAGGTGATGGCCTTCGACCGGCGCCAGCGCTACACCTTCCGCAAGACCTTCGAGGAATACGCGCGCACGCGCGTCATTCCCGCCCGCATCAAGCGCGCCAAGTCGCTGATGGGACGCCACGCGCAGCTTCTGGCGCGCGTCGAGCGCCAGTTCGGCGTGCCGAAGGAATTGCTGATGGCGATCTGGACGCTGGAGTCGGACAACGGCACCGGCGATCTCGGCAAGCGCTCGGTGGTGCGCACCATCGCCACGCTGGCGCACGACTGCCGCCGCACCGAGCTGTTCCAGGGCGAGTTGATCGCCTCGCTGCAGATCGTGCAGCGCGGCGACCTGCCGCTGTCGGACCTGAAGGGCGCTTTCGCCGGCGAGATCGGGCAGACGCAGTTCCTGCCGTCGTCCTATGTGAAGTACGGCGTCGACTTCGACGGCAACGGCCACGTCGACCTGCGCCACTCGGTGCCGGACGTGCTCGCCTCCACCGCCAACCTGCTCAAGACTAACGGCTGGCAGGCCGGCCAGCCCTACGGCGAGGGCACGCGCAATTTCGAGGTGATGCGCGAGTGGAACCGCTCCGAGGTCTACCGCAAGACCATGGTCTACTTCGCGGAGAAGCTGATGGAGTAGTTCACGTCATTCCGGGCTCGCGGCCATGCGGCCGCGCCCCGGAATGACAGCGAACTACTCCAGCCCCTGGATGATGCGCACGTCGCGCACCGCGCCGTCGCCCAGCACCTTCAGCGCCTCGGCATATTCCGGGCTGTTGTGCGCCTTGACCGCCTGCTCGAGGCTGGAAAATTCCGACACCACGATGCGCTCCTTCTGCCCCTGCTCGAAGGCGACGTCGGCGGTGCCGCGGCAGAGATAGCGCACGCCGTAGGGCGCGAGCGCCGGCCCGGCGAGCTTGGCGTAGGCGGCGACCTTGGCGGGATCCTTGATCTCGCGATAGGCGGTGATCCAATAGGCCTTGGGCATGTCGGATGGCTCCCCCGTGCGGGCTTTTTGTTGTCGGGGCGCGATCCTAGCGGCCGCGCGCCGGCGCACAAGTCGCGTTCAGGTGCGCACGCGCACCGGCGCGGGTTCGGCAGCGCGCTTGCCGCCGCCGCCGTCCTTGCGCGCCGGCTTGTGCCCGAGCGTCATGATGGCGGTGCCCATGGCCATGCTGCCGAAGGTGATGACGAAGCCGAACAGCAGGAGGCCGAGCGCGGCGCCGCCGGCGTGGTCGGCGAGGATCAGGTCGCGCAGGCGGAACGGGTTGAGCGCCATCAGCCCGCCGAGCAGCAGCACCGCCACGCTCACCCCGATCGCGAGGTTGATCGCGAGCAGCACGAGCAGGGGGTGACGGCGGTTGAGGCGGCGCATCGCGGGGGTCCCGGGTGGATGGCGCTGATGTAGTCCGACGCGGCCGGCGGCACAACGCCGGGCCCCGGGGTGGGGCGCCCACCGGAAGGTTACCGGCGTATGACCGTCCCTATGCCGTTATGCATGGAACGCATGCCTCAGACGGCCTACCTTGCACTGCAAAACGAAGTATATTGCAATGCAACAAGACGAAGAAACCAAAGAAGTCCAATAGGAAACGCCGCCAGGAGGTCCCTAAAGGAGAGACCCATGGCTTACGCACATACCGTTTTTGCCCCGCGCCATCTGCCGGCGACCGCGCCGAAGACTGGCTTCTTCAGCCGCCTGTTCGCGGCCATGCAGGAGGCACGCCTCCGCCAAGCCGAGCGCGAAATCGCCGCCTACATCGTCCGCAGCGGCGGCAAGTTCACCGACGAGACCGAACGCGACATCGAGCGCCGCTTCCTCGGCGACTCGTCGCGGCTGTGACCCTAGCGCGGGCCGTGGCGCGGCCCGCCTCGAACTGAGAGAGGAAAGACAATGTCCACGCTTCCGCTGCGCGCCCCCAACGTGCCGGCGCTGCCGGCCACCGGCCTTGCGCGCGCCGTCGCCGCCCTGCTGCTCGTCATCGACGTCTTCGCCGAGGCGCAGGCGCAGGCCCGCGTCGCCCACAAACAGTATCCGTTCGCCGACTGGTGAACTGGCGGAAGGGGTTCACTCCCCTTCGACGATGCGCATGTCGCGCTCGACATTGCCGCTGCCGAGCGCCCTGAGCGCTTCCGCGTAGGCCGGCGTGTCGTGCGCGGCGAGCGCCTTCTCCAGGCTGTCGAACTCGACCATCACGATGCGCTCGTTCAGGCCGGCCTCGTAGACCTTGGCGGGCTTGTTGCGCACGATGAAGCGGCCGCCGGCCGCCTGCAGCGCCGGCCCGGCGAGCTTGGCATAGGCCTGCCAGGCCTCCGGATTCTTGATCGAGCGATAGGTCACCACCCAATAGGCCTTCGGCATCTTTCCGTCCCCCGCATTCTTGACCGCTTCGTTGCGCGGGCAATCTAGCGGGCGGCGCCGGCCTTTGTCACCGCACGAGAGGCGGCGCGGGCGCTTCGCGTTGACGGATCGACGCTCGTCTTACTGGTCGCCGCGGCGTACGCCGCGCGTGTAGTAGTCGGCCCAGGCCAGACTTCCCGCAAAGATGGTGAACCCCAGAACGATTGCGGCAACGGTGATCGCGACGTCGGTCGGCATGGCAGAAAAACCCCCGCATTAGTGACGGCGGGACGCTAGCGCGCACACGGAACCGGCGGCTTTGACGTGCATCAAGGCGCAGTCTGCGCCATCGGCCGTCTGCCCCGACGGCTCAAATGAATCAAATCGTGATGGAACCCGCCAGTTGCGGCACGGGTTCGTCACAAAGTTGCCCCGGTTACCCGATCAAACGCGGGCTTCCCCGAAAACGGAGCCGACATGATCCGCAACCTTTGCCTCGCCACGCTTTTTGTCACGATGGCCTCGCCGTCGATCGCGCAGGACCGAACGGCGTCTGCGGACGCCCACGGAACGCTCAACGCGCTCATCGCCAAGCACGCCGCCGCCAACAATCTGCCCGAGGCACTGGTCCGCCGCGTCATCAAGCGGGAAAGCGGCGGCAATCCGCGCGCCGTGAGCAAGGGCAATTACGGCCTCATGCAAATCCGCCTCGGCACCGCGCGCGGGCTCGGCTACGCCGGCAGCGCCGCCGGTCTGCTCGATGCTGACACCAATATGACCTATGCGGTGAAGTATCTCGCCGGCGCCTATCGCGTCGCCAATGGCAACCACGACCGCGCCGTCTCCTATTACGCCTCCGGCTATTACTATGCCGCCAAGCGCAAGGGCACGACGGTGAACGCGGCCGCGGGCGTCGATTCGTTCAAGGGCGACGGTGTCGCCGACGGCAACGGCGGTTTCGCCTTCAAGAAGGATCCGGATGAGGCGCGCGCCGTGCGCACCGCGGAGAATGCGGGAAGCCTGGCGTCGGAAATCCACACCCGCCGGTTCGGCATCAGCAAGCAGTAAGTGCGGCCCGGGCGCGCCGACCGCGCGCCGTCAGTTGAGGCTGCTGCGCACCTGCGGCGGCGCGGCCGGCTTCTGCGCATCCGTGCCGGTATTGCCGCCGAACAGCGCCTCCAGCAGGGTAAATATGGTCGGCAGCTGCGTCTCTTGCTGCGGCGCCGGCTTCTTCTTGACCCGCCGTATCTTGCGCACCGGCTTGCTGCGGCTCTCGTGTGCGGGTTTCGCGCGCTCGGGCATGCGCAGCACCGGTGGCGCTTCTTCCTCGGGCGCCGTCACCGGCAGTTCGGCCGACGACGTCGCGCCGATGTCGATCGGAATCGTCGCCGCCGCCGGCAGCGCGCCGGTGGACCCGGTGATCTCGTCGGGCTCCGGATCGGTGTCGGTGCGCAACACCGGCACGCCGGCGACCTGCTCCTGCAGTCCGTCCTTGACGGCTGGCGGGGTCGTGTCGAGCGGCGGCTCCTCCGGCGTCTCCGGCACGACCGGCGCGATGCGCGCCTGCGTCTCCAGCTCGCGCAGCCGGGTCAGTTCGTCGGCCCGGCGCAGCGCGGCCTGCATGAGGAATTGCCGCCATTCCGGGTGCTCGTTGCGGTCGATGAGCGGCCCACGTGCGGAAGCCGTCGCGTCGCGCGGCAAGATTCGTCCGGGTCCGTCCGGCGGCTTGAGCGCCAGGACCAAAACAACAATGGCGAGGAGTACGCCGCCTACCGGAATGATTCGAAGAATCGGCAGCATTAGTTGTGCATAACTGAGTCGGCATTTTTTCCAAAGCCCGCCGTCGCGGCCGGCCGGCGCCTAAGGCCTACTGGCCAGTGACAGCGCCCGCCGCGGTTGCTACCAACGACCGATAAAAAGCCAGCGGGGGGTGTTCATCATGATGAAAAAGCCGAATTGCCCGATCATCGCGATCGAGGAGCACTATTGGGACCCCGAACTCACCAAGCACTACACCGGGCTCGAGGCGGCCAAGGGCGGCGACATGGACGCCAAGCTCTACGACCTCGGCAGCCTTCGTCTGAAGGAGATGGACGAGGCCGGGATCGACGTGCAGGTGCTCTCGCACGGCGCGCCGGCGACCCAGAAGCTGCCGGTCGACATCGCGGCCGAGCTCACCACCCAGGTGAACGACCGCCTCGCCAAGATCTGCGCCGCCAACCCGAAGCGCTTCGCGGCCTTCTGCGCCCTGCCGACCGCCGACCCGAACGCCGCCGCCGATGAGCTCGAGCGCTGCGTGACCAAGCTCGGCTTCAAGGGCGCCATGATCCACGGCCTGGCGAATGGAGAATTCCTCGACCAGAAGAAGTTCTGGCCGATCTTCGCGCGCGCCGAGAAGCTCGACGTGCCGATCTACCTGCACCCGGCGCTGCCCAACGCCAAGGTGACCGAGATCTACTACCAGGACTACGTGAAGGACTTCCCGCTGGTGGTGCGGCCGGCCTGGGGCTTCACGGTGGAGACGGCGACGCTGGCGATCCGCCTGGTCCTGTCCGGCCTGTTCGACGCGCACCCGAACCTGAAGATCGTGCTCGGCCATTTCGGCGAGACGCTGCCCTTCCTGCTCTGGCGCATCGACTCCGCGCTCAAGCGCCCGGGGCAGAAGCCGATGAGCTTCCGCGACATCTTCTCCAAGAACTTCTACCTCACCACCAGCGGCTTCTTTTCCACGCCGGCGCTCTTGTGCTGCATGATGGAGATGGGCGTCGACCGCATCCTGTTCGCCATCGACTGGCCCTTCGTCGCCGACAACACGCCGGCGGTGGAATGGATGGCGGGCGTGCCGCTGTCCGACGAGGACAAGGCCAAGATACTGAGCGGCAACGCCAAGCGGCTGCTGAAGCTTTAGGGTTATTTCGTCGCCGGCGCCGATCAGGAGGGGGCGTAGATTGCGCTTGCCCGCCGCGCGTTGATAGAAGGGTGCCGGCCGGGCCCGTAGCTCAATGGTTAGAGCCGACCGCTCATAACGGTCTGGTTCCTGGTTCGAGTCCAGGCGGGCCCACCACTATCGCGTCGGTATCTTGCGCCCGGCGGCCTAGCTCAGCGCCCGAACATCGACAGCGCCGTCTTTCGGATAGCCGGCGACAGGCCGTTGAAGGCCGCCTTGAGGTGCGGCCGCAGCCGCGCGGCGGCGGCGAGCAGGTTGCCCGACGGCCGCAGCGGGAGCGCGAAGTCGCGCACCCGTATCGTCTCGGTCGCGCGGATCCGCTTGTAGGATTGCGCCGGCGGCAGCGGGTCGTAGAAGGCGAGGCCCTGGTCGCGCGCGCCGGCAAGGATGTGCTCGGTCAGCACCTGTCCGGGCCCCATGCGCGCGAAGCTCTTCTCGAAGGCGCCCATGAACGCGTACCAGCACGCCCCGTCGACCAGCGCCAGCTCGGCGGCGGCGAGCCGTCCGTCCACCAGCAGCGCCGCGCCGGCGAGGGCGCCGCGCACGGACATCTCCTCGATCGCGCGCTCCCAGACCGGATTGCCGATGACCGCGCTGGCCAGCCCGCGCTCGTCGAGCCACTGCCGCTTGAGCGCAATCGCCTGCGCGGCGAGCGGCTTCGTCTTCGGTCCGCGATAAAAGTGGATATCGACCTTGCCCTGCTCGTTCAGCCGGCGCGAGGTCCGGCGCAACTCGCGCACGAAGTTCTTCGGCAGCACCTGGTCGCGGCGCAGATCCACCACGGCGGATTCCTCGGTGGCGATCTCGGCGGCCTGCCAGCCCAGGTGAGGCGATAATCGCGCGTCGTCGCGCACGCGGCGCAGAAAGGCGAGCGCGCCCGCTTCGGGGCTGGCGGCGAGCGCCCATGCCGCCACGATGTCGTCTCCGTCCGCGTCGGGCGCGGCGATGACGTCGCCGTATTGAATGAGCGGATCGCCGAGGAAGCGCAGCACCCGGCATTTCAGCAGTTCGGTGACGACCAGCGGCACGATGACAGTCGCGCGGCCGGAACGGCGCGCGAGCACGATGCGCGGTACCTCGCCGCGCGCGGCGTGCGCAGCCGCGCAGGCCACCGCGACGTCGAAGGACTGGAAGGCGGACGAAGCTCCGCCATTCCCGCAGAGCTCACGCCATGCGGCTTCCACCTGCCATATCGCATCGGCACCTTCGACCAGCGTCAGGCTCGGGCCGCCGGCCGTCCTGGGCGTTGCGTCGAGGGCCGCAAATGTCGCCAGTGACATGTGGGAAACCGCCCAAATGTGAACCGGCGCATGATGCGGGATCGTGCTTAACGAATATCAACCGCAGAGCGCATTTTCCGCGACATACTGGCGCATTCGCGCCAGCGCAACAAATGCCGGTGGCGGTGCGCCCGGCCGCTCGTAACGGCCCGGTTCCTGGTTCGAGGTCCAGGCGGGCGCACCAGCTTCTTGCAACCGACAACAGCCGGGCGCGGCCGGCGATTTGGCCGCGCGTTACTGCTGCGCGACGTTCCCGCAGTTGAACGCACGCCCGGTCTTGAGGCCCAGCTTGCGGAACACGGTGGCGGCCGGACAGAAACCGGTGAAAGACGCCTGGAACAGGTTCAGTCCCACAAAGGCGGTGAGCAGCAGCCAATAGGGGCTGACGAAATACGCGAGGACAAGGCTCACGAGAATCATGCTGCCTGCCAATGTGAGCACGGCGCGGTCGACGTTCATGGGAAACACTCCTCATCCGGACGACGGATCGGTGCGGAACATCTCGTCCGTGGATGTCCCGGGGGCGAGGGCCGAAAAGCCATGACAGGAGCCCGCCCAGCTTGACGATATCTACGAATATACGTATATTCGCAAATACGAATATAAAGGAGGTCCGATGAAAGTGCAAGCGGACAAGATGGTGGCGGCCGCCGATGAGGCGAGCGCACTCTTGAAGGCGCTCGCCCACCGCCATCGGCTCATGATCGCCTGCCAGCTCATCCAACAGGAGCGCTCGGTCGGCGAGCTGGCGGCGATGCTCGGCGTGCGGGATTCGACGATATCCCAGCACCTGGCCCTGCTGCGGAAGGACGGGCTGGTGGAAGCCCGCCGCGAAGGCCAGACCATCTGGTATTCGATCAGCAATCTGCCGGCGCGCGAGACGGTGCAAACGCTTTATCGCATCTATTGCGGGGCTTCGGCTCAACGGCAGCCGAAGCAGCGATCCAGAAATCGTTGAGCGGTTGCGGTAGGTCAATACGGCTTCGGCCGGATGGCCTACGGAGGGATTACAAGCGGGCGTAAGCCGAGGACATCGAACCATGCATGGTAGAATTATTCTGGTGGCGCTGATTGCGCTCTCGGTCCGGCCGGCGGCTGCCGCGGATACGTTTACTGTCGCGCCGCGTAATGTCGCCGACGAGAAGGCGGTTTTCGCCACGGTGGAGAGCGCGAACGTCGTTCCCGCGCGCGCCCGCATCGGCGGGACGGTCGCGCAGCTCTCCGTGAAGGAGGGCGACCGCGTCGACCGCGACCAGGTGGTGGCCACGGTCGGGGATGAGAAGCTTGTTCTCCAGTTGAAGTCCTTGGACGCGCAGATCCTGGGGCTGGAAGCGCAACTCGCGCAGGCCCAATCCGATCTGGCGCGCGCCGAGGATCTCTTCGCGCGCGCGACCATACCGAAGACCCGCCTCGACGAGGCGCGCACGGCCTTCAACGTCGCGTCCAACGCGCACCGGGCCCGCGTCGCGGAGCGTTCCGTCATCGAGCAGCAGCTCAGCGAGGGCAAGGTGCTCGCGCCGGCGGCCGGCCGCGTGCTCAAGGTCCCGGTGACGACCGGCTCGGTCATTCTCCCCGGCGAGCCCGTCGCCAGCATCGCCGAGCAGAACTTCGTGTTGCGCCTGCGCGTGCCCGAGCGGCACGCCCGCTTCCTCAAGGCCGGCGATGTGGTTCGCATCGACCGCGAAGAACTGGGAGCCAACGGCGCCCGGTTCGGCAAGGTCGCTCTTGTCTATCCGCAGATCGAAGATGGACGTGTTGTCGCCGACGCCCGGGTCGACGGCCTCGGCGACTATTTTGTCGGCGAGCGGATAAGGGTCTGGGTATCGAGCGGCGAGCGCGACAGCCTCACGGTGCCGTCCTCGTTCATCGTCACGCGCTTCGGCATCGACTACGCGCGCGTGCGTGCGGGCGACAAGGATGCGATCGAGGTTCCGGTTCAGCGCGGACGCGCGCAGCCGCGACCCGACATGCCCGATGCACTCGAGATCCTCTCGGGGCTCAAGCCCGGCGACGTATTGGTGCGGCCGTGAATCTCGGACTTTCCGGCCGGCTCACCCAGGCCACCATCCGCTCGCCGCTGACGCCGCTCTTTCTGCTGGCGGCGCTCGCGGTCGGCCTAGTCGCGCTCATCACCATTCCGCGCGAGGAAGAGCCGCAGATCAGCGTCCCCATGGTCGACATCCGCGTCAACGCCGACGGTCTCAAGGCGCCGGACGCGGTGGAGCTGGTGACCAAGCCGCTGGAATCGATCGTCAAGGGCATCGACGGCGTCGAGCACGTCTACAGCCAGACGGTCGACGACCGGGTCATGGTCACGGCGCGTTTCCTGGTCGGCACCAAGTCCGACGAGGCCATCCTGCGCGTGCACGAGAAGATCAGGGCGAACATCGACCGCATTCCGGTCGGCATCCCCGATCCGCTCATCGTCGGCCGCGGCATCAACGACGTCGCCGTCGTGGTGCTCACGCTGTCGCCCAAGCCCGAAGCGGCGCTTCGCTACACGGACAAGGATCTCCATCAGCTCGCGCAGCAGCTCCAGTACGAGTTGGTGAAGACCGACAATGTCGGCCTGAGCTATATCGCCGGCGGCAACGCCCAGGAGATACGCGTCGAGCCCGATCCGGAAAAGCTCGCGCTCTACGGCGTCACCTTGCAGCAGCTCGTCGCCAAGGTGCGCGACGCCAACCGCTCCTTCCAGGCCGGCTCGGTGCGCGACAACGGCGCCATGCGCATCGTCGGCGCCGGCCAGACGCTGGCGGGCATTCCCGACATCGGTCTTCTGCTGGTGACCACGCGCGACGGCCGTCCCGTCTATGTGCGCGACGTGGCCTCGGTCATTCTCGGCCCCAGCCCGAAGGAGCATCGGGTCTGGATGGAGGCGCCGGACAAGGCCGGCCACTGGCACCGCGTGCCGGCCGTCAGCGTCGCCTTCGCCAAGCGCGCCGGCGCCAATGCGGTGGTGGTGGCCGAGGAGCTGCTGACGCGCCTGCACAACGTGCAAGGGCGCCTGGTGCCGCAGGACGTCAATGTGACGCTGACGCGCGACTACGGCGAAACCGCCAGCGAGAAGGCTAACGAGCTCCTGTTCCATCTCGGGCTGGCGACGGTTTCCATCGTCGTGCTGATCGCTTTCGCCATCGGCTGGCGCGAGGCGCTGGTCACGCTGGTCGTCATCCCGACCACCATTCTACTCACGATGTTCGCCGCCAAGGTGATGGGCTACACCATCAACCGCGTCAGCCTGTTCGCGCTGATCTTCTCCATCGGTATCCTGGTCGACGACGCCATCGTGGTGGTGGAGAATATCGCCCGGCACTGGGGGATGCGCGACGGCCGCAACCGTATGCAGGCTGCGATCGAGGCGGTCGCCGAGGTCGGCAATCCGACCATCGTCGCGACGCTGACGGTCGTCGCCGCGCTGCTGCCGATGCTGTTCGTGTCCGGTCTCATGGGGCCCTACATGGCGCCCATTCCGGCGAACGCCTCGGCGGCGATGCTGTTCTCGTTCTTCGTCGCCATGGTGATCGCGCCCTGGCTGATGATCCGGCTGCAGCCCAAGGCCGGGGCGATGCCGCACCATGGGGAAGCGCACGGCGAGGGCGCGCTCGGCCGGCTCTATCGCCGCTTTGCGACGCCGATCGTGCGCTCGCGCCGCTCGGCCTGGAAGTTCCTGATCGGCGTCGGCGTCGCCACGCTGGCGGTGTGTGTGCTGTTCGCGACCAAGCACGTCACGGTCAAGCTCTTGCCGTTCGACAACAAGTCGGAGATGTCCGTCGTCATCGACCTGCCGGAAGGCGCGCCGCTCGAGGATACCGAACGGGTGCTCTTCGCCATCGCCGATATCGCGCGGCAGGTGCCGGAGGTCCGCTCGGTCGAGACTTATGCGGGCACGCCGGCGCCGTTCAACTTCAACGGGCTCGTGCGTCATTACTACGTGCGCGAACAGCCCGAACTGGGCGAACTGCACCTCAATCTCGCTCCGCGCGGCGAACGCAGCCGCGCCAGCCACGCCGTCGCGCTCGATCTGCGGGCGCGGCTGAAGAAGCTCACCTTGCCGCCGGGCACGGTCGCGCGCGTCGTCGAAGTGCCGCCGGGGCCGCCGGTGCTGGCCACCTTGCTGGCGGAGGTCTATGGCCCGGACTCACAGACCCGTCGCGCGACGGTCGCCGAACTGCGCAAGATCTTCGCCTCGGTTCCCTATGTCGTCGACATCGACGACTCCATCGGCGAGCCGCAGCCGCGCCTGCGTATCTCGATCGACCAGGACCGCTTGGAATTCTTCGGCGTCGAGCAGCGCGACGTCTACGACACCATCGCTGCCTTGTTCGGCGGCACCACGGTCGGCTATTCGCACCGGGGCGAGGGCCGCGATCCGATCGGTATCGTGGTGCGTCTGCCGAAAAGCAGCCTGTCCTGGAGCGAACTGCTGGCCTCGACGCCGGTTCCGGCGAATACCGTCCCGGGCAACAAGACGGTGGTCGAGCTCGGCGACGTGGTGCGGGTGACCAAGGAGATGGGCTCGCCGACGATCTTCCGCCGCGATGGACGCTTCGCCGACATGGTGATGGCGGAGCTGGCCGGCGCCTACGAGGCGCCGATCTACGGCATTCTCGACGTCAACAAGCTCGTCGACGCGCACGACTGGGGCAAGCTGGAGAAGCCGACGATCCGCTTCCACGGCCAGCCCGAGGACGAGAGCAAGCCGGCGCTGCTGTGGGACGGCGAGTGGGAGATCACCTACGTGACCTTCCGCGACATGGGCGCGGCCTTCATGGTCGCCATTCTCGGCATCTATATCCTGGTGGTGGCGCAGTTCGGCAGCTTCAAGCTGCCGCTGGTGATCCTGACGCCGATCCCGTTGACGCTGATCGGCATCGTGCTCGGGCACTGGCTGTTCGGCGCGCCGTTCACGGCGACGTCGATGATCGGCTTCATCGCGCTCGCCGGCATCATCGTGCGCAACTCCATCCTGCTCGTCGACTTCATCCGCCACAGCGGCGGCGGAGGCAAGACGCTGCGCGAGGTGTTGCTGGAAGCCGGCGCCGTGCGTTTCAAGCCCATCCTGCTGACGGCGCTGGCGGCCATGATCGGCGCGGCGACGATCCTGCTCGACCCGATCTTCCAGGGACTGGCGATCTCGCTGCTGTTCGGCCTGGCGTCCTCCACGCTGCTGACCGTGCTGGTCATCCCGGCGATCTACGTCGTGCTGCGCGACGCGGACAGCGTCACGGCCTGACCGGGCGGGGGGCGGACCCGCGACCAATGCGCGAAACGGCGCCGACCCCTGCGCCGTCCGCGCTTTTGCGGACCGGGCAAGCGCGGCTATCCTGACGGCCGGAAGACGTCAGCGTCACCGGCCGGGGAGAAAACGATCGTGGAGCTCAAGGTTCGCCGGACTTTTACCATCGTCGAAGAACGCCGGATCGAGGCTGGCCGCACGGCCGACGTGCCGTTGCGCAAGGTGGCGGGCGTTGCCGTTCTCGAGAACCCTTGCGCCGGCCGCTACGTCGAGGACCTCTCGCCGATGATCAAGGCGAGCGCCGCCCTCGGCGCCGAGATGGCGAAACAGGTCGTCGCCGCCATGGCGCCCTTCAAGGTGCAGAGCTACGGCAAAGGCGGCATCGTGGGCATTGCCGGCGAGCAGGAGCACGCCAACGCGCTGCTGACGACCACCTTCGCCAACCCGTTCCGCGACGTGATCGGCGGCTGCGAAGCCTGGATCTCCTCGATGACCAAGGTGGGAGGCCCGGGCACGCTGATCGACATCCCGATGAACGCGGTCGCCGACGTCTACGTGCGCTCGCACTATGACGGCATGACGCTCACACTGCCGGACGCGCCGCTGCCGGACGAGATCGCCATCATCTTCTGCCTTGCCAACCGCGGAAGGCTCAACGCGCGCGTCGGCGGCATGACCTTCGACGAAGCGCAGAAGAAGCTCGCCGCGCGCGCCTGATCATCTCCCGGGGAATTGTCATGAAGACAGCCATCGTCAACCTGAAGACGATCGTCACCGGCGACTGGCGCAAGCCGTTCGCCAACGGCGACACCATCGTCTGCGAGGCGGGCAAGATCGTCCACGTCGGCACCGCCGACGCCAAACTCACCGACTCCTGCGACGTGGTGATAGACGCCGCCGGCGCGGCCGCCATGCCGGGCTTGATCGACTCGCACGTGCACATCACCTTCGGCGACTACACGCCGCGGCAGAAGACGGTCGGCTTCCTCGAAAGCTACACGCATGGCGGCGTGACGACGGCGATCACCGCCTCCGAGGTCCACGTCCCCGGCCGGCCAAAGGACCCGGAAGGTGTCAAGGCGCTCGCGGTGGCGGCGCTCAAGAGCTTCCAGAACTGGCGGCCGGGCGGCATGCGCGTGCATGCCGGCTCGGTCATCCTCGAGCCCGGTCTCGTCGAGCGCGACTTCGACGAGTTGAAGGCCAAGGGCATCTGGCTCGCCAAGGCCGGCTTCGGCGCCTTCAAGACGCCGTATGACTACAAGCCGATGATCAAGTGGGCGCGCGACCGGGGCATGGTGACCACCGTGCACACCGGCGGCTCGTCGATCCCCGGCTCGTCGGGCATTTGGGCCGAGCATATCCTGGCGCTCGACCCCGACGTGTCGTTCCACGTCAACGGCGGGCCGATCGCCATGCCGGACGAGGGCTTCCCGCGGCTGGTCAACGAATCGAAGGTCGCGCTGCAGGTCTGCACCGCCGGCAACCTGCGCACGATCCTCTGGCTCAGCAAGCTGGTGCGCGAAGCCGATCAGTTCGACCGCTTCCTGATCGCGACCGACACGCCGACCGGCTCCGGCATCATGCCGCTCGGCATGATGTACACCATCACGCATCTGGCGAGCCTCGCCGACCTGCCGGTGGAATGGGCGATCGCGGCGGCGACCGGCAACAATGCGCGCGTCTACCGGCTCAATTCCGGCATCATCGCGCCGGGCCGGGACGCCGACATCGCCGTCATCGACGCGTGCTCCGGCGGCTCCAAGGACGACGCTTTGTCGGCACTGGCGAACGGCGACATCGCGGCGGTGAGCGCGTTGGTCACCGACGGCGTGCCGCGCTTCGTCGGCCGCAGCCGCAACACGCCGGAAGGCATCCGGAAGGTGAAGGTGGTGCGCAGCAACGTGATCCAGGACTTCGCCGCGCCGGCGCACTAAGAGCGGTCAGCCGGCCTTCTGTAACAGCGCGAGCAGGCCGGCGAGCAGTTGGCGCGGCGTCGGCGGGCAGCCGGGAATGTGCAGATCGACCGGCACGGCATCCTTGACGCCGTTGTCCACCGCGTAGCTGCCGGCGAACACGCCCTGGCCGGCGGCGCAGGCGCCGACCGCGACCACCCATTTCGGATCGGGCGTGGCAGCGTAGGTGCGCTCGAGCGCCTCGCGCATGTTCTTGGTCAGCGGACCGGTGACCAGCAGCACGTCGGCATGTCGCGGCGAGGCGACGAAGCGCAGGCCGAAGCGCTCGAGGTCGTAGAAGGCGTTCGACAGCGCGTGGATTTCCAATTCGCAGCCGTTGCAGGAGCCGGCGTCCACCTCGCGGATCGACAGCGAGCGGCCGAGCCGCGCGCGCGCGGCGCGCTCGACGCTTTCGCCGAGCTCCTTCAGCGCCGCTTCGTCGGCCGCCGGCGGCGCTTCGGTGAGCGGGCCGTGGGTGAGACTTTCGAGCAGGGTCCGGCGCATCATAGATCGTGCCCCGAATACGAGCAGTTGAACGACTTATTGCAGAGCGGGAAGTCGGCGATGATGTTGTTCTCGATTGCCGTCTCCAACAGCGGCCACTGGAACCAGGAGGCGTCGCGCAGGTGGCAGCGCTCGATACGCCCGTCGGCACCGAGCCTGACCCAGGCCAGCACGTCGCCGCGGAACGCCTCCGCCACGCCGAGCCCTTCGCCCGCGCCGGGCGCCAGCGGGCGCGCCACGGCGCCGTCCGGCAGGGCGGTAAGGATCTGCTCGATCAGCGAAAGGCTCTGCTCCACCTCGCGGATGCGCACCCACACCCGCGCGTTGACGTCGCCGGCCTCGAACACCGGCACCTCGAAGCTCAGGCCGTCGTAGGGCGCGTAGGCGAGCGCGCGCCGCGCGTCGAAACCGCGGCCCGAGGCGCGGCCGACATGGCCGCCGGCGCCGAATTGCTTGGCGTATTCCGGCTTGACGATGCCGGTGGTGACCGTGCGGTCCTGCAAGGACGCGGTGTTGTCGTAGAGCTCGATCAGCTGCGGCCAGACCTTGCGCACTTCGGCGACGAGCGCGTGCAGGGTCGGCGGCCCTTCGGGGCCGATGTCGCGCGCCACGCCGCCCGGCACGATGGCGTCCATCATCAGACGATGGCCGAAGCAGACGTCGGCCGCGCGCAGCACGCGCTCGCGCAGGATGCCGCATTGCGCGTGCATCAGCGCGAAGGATGCGTCGTTGCAGATGGCGCCGACGTCGCCGAAGTGGTTGGCCAGCCGCTCGAGTTCGGCCATCAGCGCGCGCAAGTAGGTCGCGCGCGGCGGCGCGGGCTGCTGCAGCGCGGCTTCCACCGCCTGTGCAAAGGCGTAGGAATAGGCGACGGTGCTGTCGCCGGAGGTGCGCGCGGCAAGGCCGGCCGCCTTGTCGAGGCTCGCGCCGCGCATCAGGCTCTCGATGCCCTTGTGCACATAGCCCAGGCGCTGCTCCAGCCGCACCACGAACTCGCCATTGGCGGTGAAGCGGAAGTGGCCGGGCTCGATGATGCCGGCATGCACCGGGCCGACCGGCACCTCGTGCAGCGCTTCGCCCTCGACGGGGAGGAACTCATATTTGCCGGTCGCTCCGGATTCCCGCGCAGCGGCGGGCCCGAGCGGCTGCGCCACATTCCAGAAGCCGAGATCGAGCCACGGCCGCGTGTCGGGCGAGCCTGCGGCCTGCAGGCCGAACAGGCTGCCGATCGCGCGCTCGAGGCGGATGGCGGGAGGATGCTGCGCGCCGACGCTCGGGAAGCGGCCGTCCTTGCAGGCGTAGGTCAGCACCGCGATCTCGTTGTCGCGGCCGATCAACGCCATGTGCACCGCTTGCGTGTCGCCCCACAGGCCGAACAGCGTGCACTCGCCCTTGACCAGCAGATCGATCGCGGCCGCCCAGCCCGCGTCCGTCACGGTGACGCGCGGCCACGGCCGGTGCGCGGCGGCCTGCTCGGTGTGCGGGATGCGGTCGATGAGCGCCATCACATCATCCCAGCAGTCTGGCGACGTTCTCGAAGCCGGCGACCAGCCCGGGCGGCAGATAGATGCCGGCGCCGAACACGATGGCCAGATGCGCGAACATCGGCACATAGGAGGCGTGCGCGGGTCCGGTCGGGCCGCGCGGCTCGCCGAAGGCGACCGCGTTGAGGCGCAGGAACAGGCCGCCGACCGCGATCAGGATGGCGAACACGAGGGCGGTCGCGAGCCACGGCTCACGCGCGAAGGTCGAGCTCACCACCAGGAACTCGCTCATGAAGATGCCGAGCGGCGGCAGGCCGGCGATCGCCACCACGCCCAGCACCAGACCCCAGCCGAGCACCGGATGCGTGACGGTGAGGCCGCCCAGGTCGGCGATCTTCTGCGTGCCCTTGACCTGCGCGATGTGACCGACCGCGAAGAAGATCGCCGACTTGGTCAGCGAGTGCATCGTCATGTGCAGCAGGCCGGCGAAGTTGGCGAGCGGGCCGCCCATGCCGAAGGCGAAGACGATGATGCCCATGTGCTCGATCGAGGAATAGGCGAACATGCGCTTGATGTCGCGCCGGCGGTACAGCATGAAGGCCGCGAACACGGCCGAGATCAGCCCCATCGTCACCATCAGCGGTCCGGGCGCGAGCGCGGCCGGATTGAGCGCGAGCAGCATCTTGAAGCGCAGCAGCGCGTAGAGCGCGACGTTGAGCAAGAGGCCGGACAGCACCGCCGAGATCGGCGTCGGGCCTTCCGCGTGCGCGTCCGGCAGCCAGGCGTGCAGCGGGGCGAGGCCGACCTTGGTGCCGTAGCCGAGCAGCAGGAAGACGAAGGCGACGTTGAGCAGCGCCGGATCGAACGCGGCGGCGTGGCGGACCAGCACGGTCCACACCATCGCTTCCAGGCCTTCGCCGATCACCGGAAGGGCGGCCATGTAGACCAGGATGGTGCCGAACAGCGCCAGCGCGATGCCGACGCTGCCGAGGATGAAGTACTTCCACGCCGCTTCCAGTGCCTCGTGCGTGCGGTAGATGCCGACCATCAGCACGGTGGTGAGCGTCGCGATTTCCACGGCCACCCACATCAGGCCGATGTTGTTGGCGGAAAGCGCGAGGTTCATGGCGAACATCAGCACCTGGTACATCGCGTGATAGAAGCGCACCGAGCGCGCGGTCAGCCGGCCGATCTCGATCTCGTGGCCGATGTAACTCGCGCTGAACACCGAGGTGGTGAAGGCGACGAAGGTCGTCAGCACGATGAAGACCTTGTTGAGGTCGTCCACCAGCAGGTACTCGCCCGAGCGCGGCTCGAACATGAACAGCGACACCGAGGTGAGGAAGGTGAGCAGCGTCGCCACGACGTTGAGGCCGGCAGTCAGCCGGTAGCCGGGCAGCGCGGCGAGCAGCGCCGCCGCCGCGAGCGGGATGAGTAGGATGGCGTCGAGCGCGTCGAAGGCGGTGAGGGTCATCGGCGCTCACCCCGAAAGCGGTCGAGGGCCTGGACGTCCACCGTGTCGAAGCGTTCGCGGATACGGAAGAGGAAGATGCCGATGACGATGAACGCGATCAAGACGGAGAAGGCCACCGAAATCTCCACCACCAGCGGCATGCCCTTGGCGCCGGTCGCCGCCAGCACCAGGCCGTTTTCCAGCGACATGAAGCCGATCACCTGCGAGACGGCGTTGCGGCGGGTCACCATCATCAAGAGCCCGAGCAGCACCACCGACAGCGCGAAGGCGAGGTCCTCGCGCGCCAACGGGTCGGCTTCGGCGGTGACGCGCAGCATGACGACCATCGACAGCGCCACCAGCCCCATGCCGGCCAGCATGGCGAGGCCGACGCCGACCACGTTGTCGATTTCGCGGTGGATGCCGAGCTTGACCACGATGCGGCGCAGCGCGACCGGAATGATGATCGCCTTGAACACCAGCGCGATCAGCGCGGTGATGTAGAGGTGCGGCGCGTGCTGCACGAAGCCCTGCCAGGTCACCGAGGCGGTCAGCACCAGCGCATGCACGGCGAAAATGTTGATCAGCGCCGACAGCCGGTCCTGGTAGAGCTGCAGGAAGCTCACCAGCACCAGCGAGCCGGCCAGCATGTGCGCGATGTCGAAGGTGATCCCGTGCATCAGAAGGTCCCCGACACGAAGCGCAGAAGCGTCGCGAGCAGCGCCAGCATGAGCGCGGCGCCGAGGAACTCCGGCACCCGGAACACGCGCATCTTGGCGATCGCGGTCTCGAACACCGCCAGTAACAGGCCGCCGCCGGCGAGCTTAACGACATAGGTCAGCGCGCCGATGGCAAGCGCCGCGGGCGCGACGACGGCGGCGGCGATGCCCCAGGGCGCGAACAGGCAGGCGATCAGCGACACGTAGAGCAGGAGTTTGAGCATCGCCGACAGCTCGATCAGCGCCAGGTGCCGGCCGGAATATTCAAGCACCATGGCTTCATGCACCATGGTCAGCTCGAGGTGCGTCGCCGGATTGTCGACCGGAATGCGCGCGTTCTCCGCGATCGCCACGATGACGAGCGCGATCAGCCCGAGGCCGAGCGAGACGCGAAGCCCCACCTCGGGCGAGTTCATGAAGGCCGACATGGTGGAGAGCTGCGTCGAGCCGGCGATCAGCGCGAGCGTGAACATGATCATCAGCATGGCCGGCTCGGCGAGCGAGGCGATCATGGTCTCGCGGCTCGAGCCGATGCCGCCGAACGAGGTGCCGACGTCGAGGCCGGCGAGCGCCAGGAAGAAGCGCGCGCTGCCGAGCAGTGCGATGATGGCGATCAGATCGGCGGTCCAGGAGAACATCAGCCCGCTGCGGAAGGTCGGCACCAGCGCAGCCGCCACCCAGGTCGCCGCGAACACCAGATAGGGGATGACGCGGAACAGCCAGGAGGCGTTGTCGGCCAGCACCACGTCCTTGCGCAGGAGCCGCGCGAGGTCGCGGTAAGGCTGCATGAGCGGCGGGCCCTGTCGGCGCAGCAGCCGCGCCTTCACCTTGCGCACGAAGCCGGTGAGCAGCGGCGCGAGCAGCAGCACTAGGAGCATCTGGGCGCCCTGCAGGGCGAGATCGCGGATCAGGGCCATATCGCGAGCACCAGCAAGAGCAGCACCAGCGCCGCGAATACCAATGTGAGATAGCGGCGGATGGTGAGGAATTGCAGCACGTTCAGCCGTTCGGACGCGTATTCGATGAAGCTGGCGAGCGGCGCGTAGAGCGTGTCCCAGACCGGATCGCGCACCGTCACGGTGAGGCGTGCGGGCTCGGTCGAGCCGGGTGGCGGCATCTCACCTTGCTCGCGCGCGCGGAACACCAGCGTGCCGAACACGCGGCGGATCGGCTGCGCCAGGCTCGAGGCCGAGTACTGGTTGAGCGGCGTCGGCTCGCCGTAGCCGCAGCCCCAGGCCGCGCTGCGGCGGATGCGGTCGGAAGCGAGGCGGTGGATGGCGAAGGCCGCGATCATGCCGGAGGCGGCGACGAAGACGAACACCAGGAGCCCGTTATAGGAGCTGCGGCTTTCGGCGATCGGCACGATCGACAGCCATTCCACGCCGGTCTGCACCGGCATGCGGCCTTGCGTGAGCATCTCGGCGACCGGCGCCAGCGCGTCGATGAACAGGCCCGGCACGATGCCGGCGATGACGCAGAGCGCGGCGAGCGCATACATGGCGGCGAGCGAATGGGTGTCGGTTTCCTGCGCGTCGAGCGCGGCCTGCGAGCGGGCGCGGCCGAGGAAGCCGATGCCGAAGGCGCGCACGAAGCAGGCGCCGGCCAGCGCCGCCGACAGCGCGAGCAGCGCGCCGACCGCCGGCACCATCAGCTTCAGGCCCCAGGACGGGATCTGCGGGCTGAGCAGGATGGCCTGGAAGGTCAGCCATTCCGACACGAAGCCGTTGAGCGGCGGCAGCGCCGAGATCGCCGTGCAGCCGACGAGGAAGACGAAGGCGGTCTGCGGCATGCGGTGGATCAGCCCGCCGAGCTTCTCCAGGTCGCGCTCGCCGGTCGCCGCCAGCACCGCGCCCGCGCCGCAGAACAGCAGGTTCTTGAACAGCGCGTGGTTGAACACGTGCAGCAGCGCGGCGGTGAGCGCCAGCGCGGCCGCGAAGTGCATGGCATAGGCCTTGAAGGCCAGCGCCAGGCCCAGCGCGGCGAAGACGATGCCGATGTTCTCGATGGTCGAGTAGGCCAGCACCCGCTTGAGGTCGCGCTGCATCAGCGCGTAGAGCACGCCCATCACCGCGGTCACGCCGCCGGCGGCCAGCACCACTAGGCTCCACCACCACGCGGGCGGGCCGATCAGGTCGAAGGCGATGCGCACGAAGCCGTAGACCGCGACCTTGGTCATCACGCCGCTCATCAGCGCGGAGACGTGGCTCGGCGCGGCCGGATGCGCGAGCGGCAGCCAGGCGTGCAGCGGCACCAGGCCCGCCTTCGAGCCGGCGCCGACCAGCGCCATGATCAGCACCACGGCGGCGACGCCCGCGGTGGGATGCGCGGCGCGGATCGTCTCGAAGTCGTAGTTGCCCTGCGGGCCGGCGAGCAGGCCGAAGGCGAGCAGCAGGGCGAGCGTGCCGAAGCTCGCCATCAGCAGATAGACATAGCCCGCGCGCAGGTTCTCGCGCACGTGATGGTGCGCGATCACCAGCGCCCAGGAAGTGAGCGACATGAACTCCCACGACACCAGGAAGGAGAAGGCGTCGCCGGCGAGCAGCACCAGGTTCATGCCGGCGAGATAGGCCGGATAGAACGGAAGCACCCGGCCGGGGAATTCCTCGTGCCTGCCGTAGCCCAGCGCGAACAGGCTCGCCGCGGCGGCGCCGAGATTGACCACGATCAGGAAGAAGGCCGACAGCGCGTCGATGCGGAAATGCGCCCCTAGCCAGGGCAGCCCGAGCGGCAATGTCACCGCCGTCGTCTCGCCGGGGTGGCCGAGCAGCGACAACAGTGCGACGACGCAGAGCGCCAGCGTGACGATCAGGCTCGCGCCATAGACGATGGACGTCGCGCGCGCCGATCGGCCAAGCGCAACGGCCGCTGGCGCGAGCGCCGCCAGCGCCAGCACTCCATAGAGCGCGGTGACGACCATCAGCGCCTCCGCCGGAGCCTCATGCCGGCGCCCCCTTTAGCCTCACGCCGCGACCGCCGCCGCTCGACGGGGCGCCTTCGCCGATCAGTTCGATGCCCGCCACGGCGAGAGCATCGACCAGTTTCATCAGCGAGTCGACATTGCCGCGCACGACGCCCGTGCTCGATTCCATGCGCTGGATGGTAGGCAGAGACAGCCCGCAGCGCTGCGCCAACGCGCGCTGGTCGATCCCGAGCAGCGCGCGCGCCGCCCGCATCTGAGAGCCGGTGATCATGTTTTAAACATCAGTATAGATGTTTTGATCGTGTCTACTGATACATATCGCGGGAAAAATGGTCTGACAAGGGCTCCGGGCTGGGCCTAGGCGGGCTTTTTTGCCGCAAGCCGCTGATCCAGCCGGGCGAGGTCCACCACCATGCGTTCGTGCGTGCCGGCGCCGATCTCCTCGATTTCGTCGCGCGCGCTCACTTTGAAGGCGATGCGGCGGCCGTCCACTTCGGTGACCTCCGCTTCGGCGACCACGCGATGCCCGACCGGCGTCGCCGCCAGATGACGGACGTTCACCACGGTGCCGACCACGCTCTCGCCGGGCTCGAGATAGTCGCGCACGGCGTTGAGCGCGGCGTTCTCCATGATGGTGATCATCATCGGCGTGGCGAAGACCTGCGGCAGCACGGCGTCCTTGAACTGGTTGGCGAGGTGCGCGGGCGTCACGCGCAGCGAATAGGTGCCTTTGGCTCCGACGGGTATCGGCCGCATGGTTCGTCTCCCTTGTCGCGCGTCATGATCGGCCTCCCTCACGCGGATTGCCAGCGTCCGTTAAGTCGCCTGCCCTTGACGCAGGTCAAGGCGCCGCGCTGCCTGATGCCGCAGCCTTATTAAAACGGTCGTGGAGCAGCATCATGAAAGCCGCAGACGTCATGGCGACGAAAGTCATCACAGTCGACGCCGATGCGTCGGTAGAGATGGTCGCCGAAACCTTGCTCGCCAACAAGATCAGCGCCGTGCCGGTGGTGGACGGAACTGGCAAGATGCTGGGGATCGTCAGCGAGGGCGATCTCATCCACCGTGTCGAAGCGGGCACCGAACGGCACCGCTCCTGGTGGCTTGCGCTGCTGACGGCGCGGGAGACGCTGGCGCAAGATTTCATCAAGTCGCATGCCCGCAAGGCCTCCGATCTCATGTCGCACCCGGTCGTCTCCGTCGCGCCCGGCACGCCGCTGAGCGAGGTCGCCGCGCTGCTCGACAAACACCGCATCAAGCGGGTGCCGGTGGTGCAGGACGGCAAGCTCGTCGGCATCGTCAGCCGCGCGAACCTGGTGCAGGCGCTGGTGGCGCAGGGCTTCAAGACGGCGGAGAAGAAGATCGACGACGCCGCGCTGCAGGCCGACGTGCTGTCCAGCTTGCGCGCGCAGCCCTGGTGGCCGACCGACGTCAACGTCACCGTGCACGACGGAAACGTCGAGCTGTGGGGTGTCGTCGATTCCGCGGTCGAGAAGGACGCGATCCGGGTTGCGGTCGAGGAGATTCCCGGCGTGCGCGGAATCTCGAACTATATCTCCACGCAGCAGAACGTCCCCCGAGGACTGTGACGCGTCAGCCGCCTGCGCGCGGCACGTGATTGATCGCCGGCGCCAGGATCGCCAGCACGAGGCCGCAGAGAGCGATCGGCAGGAAGGCCGCAGCGGCCCGGCCGCTCAGGTCCCAGGCTATGCCGCTGATGATCGGCACGATCACCGCGCAGCTGTAGCTGATGGTGAACATGGCCGCCGTCACGCGGTGGACGTCGTCGGGCGGGCTCAGGAGCGGCGGCAGCGCCAGCACCAGGATGAGGATGGCGGCGGCGGCGAAGCCCTGCACGGTGGCCGCCGCCACGATCCACGGGCCGGAGCCGAACACGATGCCCGCGCTCGTGAGCACGCACAAAAGCCCGCACGCCACATAGGGCCAGGCCTTGCGCTCGAGCCGGTGCGCGACCGCGAGCAGCAGCAGGGAGGCGGGGACCTGGCCGACGTTCAGTCCGGTGAGCGCGGCGCTGATCCACTCGCCCTCGCCGATGCTGCGCAGGTAGTCGGGCAGGAAGGCGTTGGTCGAGAAATAGGTGGCGTTGATGGTGCCCAGCATGAACCCGAGCCGCCAGATCAGGCCGTTCTTCCAGTCCGGCCACCAGCGCCGGTTGGGAGCCGCCGCGCCGTTCGCGGTCTGCGCCCGTGGCGCGAAGGCGAGCACCAGCACGGCGATGACCGCGACCGGCACGCTCCACACCACGAAGGCCCATTGCCAGCTTCCGCCGACGAGCGGCAGCACCAGCGGCAGCATCAGCGCGACGGGAAGAATCTCGCCGACGATCAGGCCGTTGGTATAGAGCGCGGTGGCGAAGGCGATGCGGCCCGGCACCCAGGCGCGCACCGCTGGCGGCATGGTCACCTGCATCACCGCCACGCCGGCGCCGGTGACGATGGTCATGGCGTAGAGCCAGCCGACGTCCGGCAGCGCGCCGCGCAAGGCGCCGCCGAGTGCGGTGAGCGCGAGCCCCACGGTCATCGCCGTGCGCACGCCGAGGCGCGCGATCAGCAGCGAGCCGGGCACCGCCGCGAAGGCAAACAGCATCGAGGGCAGGCCGGTGAGGATGCCGATCTGCGTGGCGTTCATCGCCAGGTCGTCGTGGATCTGCGGAATGACCGGCGGAACCGCCAGAATGGTCAGGCGCAGGCCGTTGCCGGCGAGCCAGAGCAGCAGCAGGGCGACGAAGACCTCGGCGCCGGTGGGCACGCTCGGGCGAGGGGGCGAAGTGGCCGGCATTGCGCTATCTTGGTTCTTGAGCCGACAGGTGGGACGAGGAGGGCGAGCGGCCTCCGGCGCGCCGGCGGCGGCGGCTTGCTCATTTCTCATACTGGAGGATGCGGCAATTCCCAACGAATTTAGCCGTCTCTATGCGATCGGCGACATTCACGGCCGGCTGGATTTGCTCGATCTTGCCGTCGCCGCGGTCGAGCGCGACGTGCGACTGCATGGGAGCAATGCGCTCACGGTAACGCTCGGCGATTACATCGATCGCGGTCCCGCCTCGCGCGGCGTGGTCGAGCGGCTCGCCGACAATCCTTTTCCCACGCCTTATGTCGCGCTGAAGGGAAACCACGAGCAGATGCTCGCGGACTTCCTCGAGAACCCTACGCTCGGGCCGTCCTGGCGCTCGCAAGGGGGTGACGAGACGCTGCGGTCCTACGGCGTGACGCCGCGCCTGCTGATGATCGGCCGCGCCGACGACGACGCGGCCGCCCGCCTGCGCGCGGCGCTGCCGGAGAAGCACCGGCACTTCCTCCGTTCCCTGCGCACCTCTTTCGCCAGCGGCCGCTATTTCTTCTGCCACGCCGGGGTGCGCCCGGGCGTGCCGCTCGACGCGCAGGACGATCACGATCTGATGTGGATCAGGGGTGAGTTCCTGCGCAGCGAGGAGGACTTCGGCAAGATCGTCGTGCACGGGCACACGCCGGTGCCTGTGCCCGAAGTCCTTGCCAACCGCATCAATCTCGACACCGGCGCCTTCGCGACCGGCCGCCTGACCTGCGCGGTTCTCGACGACAGCGGTTGCCGCTTCCTGCCGGTGGCGGCGGGCTAGCCGGGCTTCTCCGGCTCGCCGACCTTCAGGCCGCTGGCGATCCATACGGCGCCGCCGGCGATGCCCACGACGAAGGTGGCCGCGCCGAACAGGATCGACAGGCTCAAGCCGTCGCTCGGCGCCAGCCCGGCATAGGCGAAGGCCACCACCATGCTGCTCTCGCGCACGCCCCAGCCG
The DNA here is from genome assembly GCA_046292265.1 of Pseudolabrys sp. Classification (GTDB taxonomy): domain Bacteria; phylum Pseudomonadota; class Alphaproteobacteria; order Rhizobiales; family Xanthobacteraceae; genus Pseudolabrys. Next base: position 29,527 of record JBKBRE010000008.1, read on the forward strand.
GCGATGGAGATCGGCACGGTGGCGACCAGCAGCACCGGCGGCATCAGGAACAAGATGGGAGCGAAGCCGACCGGGGCGGCGACGGCCTTGATGCAGCACCAGGCGGCGGTGACAGTGAGCAGGTGGATGGCGAGCGAGCAGGCGGCCACCAGCGGCGCCGCGCCGCCATCGCGGCACAGCCGCCACGCCATGCGCGAGGTCTCGGCCAGGTGGCGCGCCGGCATGAAGCGGTCGAACCAGGCGCGCGGCGCAAAGCCGATCGCCAGGAACGCCAGCGCGCCGCCGATGACGCCCGCGCCGATCAGCACCAGCACGGCGCGGGCGAGGGGATCGCCGATCAGCGCCAGCGTCCAGGGCAGGCAGGCGGCGACGATGACCGCCAGCGCCACCATCCCGGCGGCGCGGTCGATCAGCACCGAATAAGTCGCGCTCGCCCAGCCGGCGCCATGGCGCGCGAGCAGGTAGACGCGGGCGGCGTCGCCGCCGACGGTGGACGGCAGCACCTGGTTGAAGAACATCGCGATGAAGCTGAAGCGCAGCGCGGCGCCGAGGCCGAGCGCAGCGCCGCAGACGGCGGCGATGGCGCGCCAGCGCACCGCGAGCACCGCGACCTGCGCGGCGAGCAGGACGAGCGCGAGCGCGATCCAGCCGGCCTCGAGCCGGCTCAGTCTCTCGCCGACGGCCGCGAGATCGGCCGAGCGCAGCGAGAGATAAAGCAGGAGGATCGAAACGGCCGCCTTGATGAGCAGCAGCAGCGGGCGTCGCATCGACGCTAAGGCCTCTTCTTGCGCAAGCGGCAACAGATTGAAGCATGGCCTTCGCATGCCGCCGCCCGGCGGCGCAAGAGGCGTCACGCGCTTGGCCGCCGCAGAAGTAAAAGACCGGCGGCCAGGCGATATTGTTCGTGACGGTGCGGTACGCCCGGCGCGAACACGACCGGAGGATATGGCTCCGGCCGGGGCTTTTTCGATTTGCCCGGCGCGCGGGAGTCGCTAGCTAAGCCATTGGAAAGCGGGGTTTTTAACCTCCGCCGGCGCGGGCTGCTGCAGCGCCGCGAATTTGCTTTAGAATTGGCCGGCAATCTGCCAAAGGTGTGACGTGAACTACCCTGCGACCAATTCGATTTCGGCCGCGTTGCGCGGGCCCGAACACTGCGACCTCACCGTCGTCGGCGGCGCGGGTCACGTCGGGATTCCGCTGGTGCTCGCCTTCGCCGAGGCGGGGCTGGCCGTCAACATCAACGACCTCAACGAGAAGACCCTCGCGACGCTGCGCATGGGCAAGCTGCCGTTCATCGAATACGACGCCGAGCCGCTCCTGCAGCGCGCGCTCGCCAACCAGCGCCTGGCCTTCTCGTCCTCGCCCGCCGGCGTCAGCAAGCGCGGGCCGGTCGTCGTCACCATCGGAACGCCGGTCGACGAATTCCTCAATCCGGTGCACGGCGACATGCAGCGCTGCATCGACGACCTCTTGCCCCATATGTCGGACGACCAGCTCCTCGTGCTGCGCTCCACCGTGTATCCGGGGACCACCGACTGGGTCGCCGACTACCTCAGGCGGCTCGGCCGCAAGAACCCGATCGCCTTCTGCCCCGAGCGCGTCGTGCAGGGTTACGGCATCAAGGAGCTGGGCTCGATGCCGCAGATCGTCAGCGGCACGACGCCGGAGGCGGAGCAGGAGGCTTCCGAACTCTTCCGCAAGATCACGCCCGAGCTCGTCACCTGCAAGCCGCTGGAAGCCGAGTTCGCCAAGCTGTTCAGCAACGCCTATCGCTACATCGAGTTCGCCGCGACCAACCAGTTCTACATGCTGGCGAAGCAGGCCGGCGCCGACTATCAGGCGATCATGAAGGCGATGAAGACGAACTACCCGCGGCTCAAGAGCCTGCCGGGGCCGGGCTTCTCGGCCGGACCGTGCCTGTTCAAGGACACCATGCAGCTCGCCGCCTATGCGCGGAACCAGTTCGGCCTCGGCCATGCGGCCATGCAGGTGAATGAAGGCTTGGTGCTGCAGCTCGTCGACGACCTGCGCCGGCACTACGACCTCGGCAACATGACGGTCGGCCTGCTCGGCATGGCGTTCAAGGCCGAGATCGACGACACCCGCGCGTCGCTAAGCTACAAGGTCAAGCGCGCGCTCAAGACCTGTGCGCGCGAGGTGCTGACCACCGACCCCTTCGTGACGACCGATCCGTCGCTGCTGCCGCTCGACGACGTGATCGCCAAGAGCGACATCATGATCCTGTGCACGCCGCATTCGATCTACGGCAAGACCGACTTCAAGGACAAGCCGGTGGTCGACGTCTGGGGCTTCCTGAAGCACGGGAACGTTGTGCGCTGAGCATGACGCCGCGGGTGGACATCGTCATTCCCGTCTACAACGAGGGGAACATCATCCTGGCGACGCTCGCCGCGCTGCGCCGGCAGGTGAAGACGCCGGCGCGCATCCTCATCTGCTATGACCGTCCGGACGACGACACGCTGTCGACGATCGAGGCGCATCGGGACGAGGTCGCGGGCCTCACCATCGAATTCGTGCAGAACAAGGCGCGCGGCGCGCACGGCGCGGTAATGAGCGGCTTCGCCGCCACCCGGGCGCCTTTCGTGCTGGTCTTTCCCGCCGACGACGACTTCAACGCCGGCATCATCGACGCCATGGTGGCAAAGGCCGAGCAGGGCAACGACATCGTCTGCGCCAGCCGCTTCGTGCCGGGCGGCTGCATGGAAGGCTGCCGCTGGCTCAAGGCGGCGTTGGTGCGCACGGCCGCCTTCACGCTCTATTACATCGCGCGGCTGCCGACGCGCGACGCCACCAACGGCTTCCGGCTGTTCTCGCGCCGGGTGATCGACACCATCCAGGTCGAGTCGGACAGCGGCTTCTGCTTCAGCCTCGAACTTCTGGTAAAGTGCCATCGGCTCGGCTGGCCTGTCGCGGACGTTCCGGCGAAATGGTTCGAGCGCACGCAGGGCGCCAGCCGCTTCCAGGTGCTCAACTGGGTCCCCGCCTATCTGCGCTGGTACATGTACGCCTTCGCCACCACGTTCCTGCGTCTGCCGGCCCGCAGCGTGAAGCAGCGTTCGGCCTGGAAGGTCGCGCAATGATCAGGTTGCAACGGCTCTCGCCGCGTCAGATGCTGATCGTGCTGCACGACGTGGTCGCGACGGCGGCGGCGATTCTTCTCACCTTCCTCATGCGTTTCGAAGGCTCGGGGCTGGCCGACCGCGTGGTCGGCCTCGGCATGTTCCTGCCGTTCTTCATGCTGTATGCCGCGGTGGTCTATTACGTCGCCGGCCTGCATCTCAACAAGTGGCGCTTCACCTCGGTCCCGGACCTGTTCAACATCTTCCGGGCCTCGACCGTGCTCGCGGTGTCGCTGCTCGTCCTCGACTACATCCTGCTCGGACCCAATTTCTTCGGCACGTTCTTCTTCGGCAAGATCACCATCCTGCTGTACTGGTTCCTGCAGATGGCGCTGCTGGGCGGCTCGCGCGTGGCCTACCGCTATTTCCACTACGCGCAGATGCTCCAGCGCGTGAAGGTTGCGGACTCGACGCCGAGCCTTGTGCTCGGCCGTGCCGCCGACGCCGAAGTCCTGCTGCGCGCGGTCGAAAGCGGCGCGGTGAAGAAGCTCTGGCCGGTCGGCATCCTGTCGTCGTCGCCGAGCGACCGCGGCCAGACCATCCGCGGCATTCCGGTGCTGGGCGATATCGAGGATCTCGAAACCATCGTGGGCGACCTCGCCAGCCGGGGCGACCGCGTCACGCGGCTGGTGCTGACGCCGTCGGCGCTGTCGCCGGAGGCGCGGCCGGAGTCGCTGCTCATCCGCGCGCGCCGGCTCGGCCTGACCATGAGCCAGATGCCCTCGCTCGACAGCGCCGGCCCGGCCGTACAACTCGCGCCGGTCGCGGTCGAGGACCTGCTGCTGCGGCCGAGCGTCAAGATCGACTACCGCCGGCTGGAGAGCTTCGTCGCCGGCAAGGCGATCGTCGTCACCGGCGGCGGCGGCTCGATCGGCTCGGAGATCTGCGACCGCATCGTCACCTTCGGCGCCGCGCGGCTGATGGTGATCGAGAATTCGGAGCCAGCCCTGCACGCGGTGCTGGAGGCGCTGCGTGGCAAGCAGATGGCGGCCGAGATCGTCGGGCGCATCGCCGACATCCGCGACCGCGCGCGCATCATGGCGCTGGTCTCGGAGTTCGCGCCGGACATCGTCTTCCACGCCGCCGCGCTCAAGCACGTGCCGCTGCTCGAGCAGGACTGGGACGAGGGCATCAAGACCAACGTGTTCGGCTCGGTCAACGTGGCGGACGCGGCGGTCGCCGCCAGCGCCGAGGCCATGGTGATGATCTCGACCGACAAGGCGATCGAGCCGGTGTCGGTGCTGGGCGCCACCAAGCGGCTCGCCGAGATGTATTGCGAGGGCCTCAACGACGAGCTCGCGCGCGGCGGCAACGGAGGTCGCGGTACGCGGCTGATCTCCGTGCGCTTCGGCAACGTGCTCGCCTCCAACGGCTCGGTGGTGCCGAAGTTCAAGGCGCAGATCGAGGTGGGCGGCCCGGTCACCGTCACGCATCCGGACATGGTGCGTTACTTCATGACCATCCGTGAGGCCTGCGACCTCGTCGTCACCGCGGCGAGCCATGCGCTCAGCCCGGCGACGGACGACGTTTCGATCTACGTGCTCAACATGGGTCAGCCGGTGAAGATCGTCGATCTTGCCGAACGCATCATCCGCCTGAGCGGGCTGGAGCCCGGGCGCGACATCAAGATCGTGTTCACCGGCATTCGCCCCGGCGAACGGCTGCACGAGATCCTGTTCGCGCGCGAGGAGGAGATGTGCGACATCGGCATCGCCGGCATCGTCGCCGCCCGCCCCGCCCAGCCCCCGCTTGAGGCGATCCGCGGCTGGCTCATGGCGCTCGAGCAGGGTCTGGCCCACAACGAACGGGGCGCCATCTACAATCTCCTGCGCGACGCGGTGCCGGAATTCCGCGGCGCCTCGGCCTCGACCGGCGGCGCCTAAGCCGGACCGCGCGGCATTATTCCGCACCCGGACGGTTTCGGCCCCGCTGTCGGCCCGCGCTCTCCAAGCCATTGAAACGAGGCCTCTTCTGGCAAGAATAGGCCGTATTATTTATGTTATTTCATAATACGAAATTACTGTGCCGCATGCTGAAAGAAGCTTGACTCTTGCGCGGTACCGAATTCCCTTAGGCGCAGGGAGAAAACAGACAATGGACGCAACGATCCTTCCGGGCCCCGGCGCCAAGGCGCGGCCGCCGCGCGCCCGCGCCGACGGCGAACGCCACAGCATCCAATCGGTCGATAGGGCGCTGTTCCTGCTCGAGACCATCGCGGAGGCGGGCGGCGAAGCCACGCTCACCGACCTTGCCAACCGCACCGGTCTCAACATTTCGACCTGCCATCATCTGCTGGCGACGCTGATCCAGCGCGGCTTTGCCGCCAAGGTGCCGGGCCGCAGACTGTACGCGCTCGGGGCCCGAATCCTGTACCTCGGTCATGCCTGCCTGCAGGTCGACCTGCCGCGCCGCGCGCAGCCTTATCTCGAGGCGATCAATCGCGCGACCGGCGAGACCGTCCACCTCTCTGCCTTGCAGGGCGACTCGATCGTCACGCTGGCGGTGCGCGAGGCGCGCCATGCCGTACGTGTCGATACCGGCCGCACCGGCAAGCTCGAGGCGCCGCACGCCACCTCGATGGGCAAGGCGATCCTCGCCTGGCTGCCGGAGGACGAAATGCGCCGCATCCTGGCGGGCGGCATGAAGCGCTGCACCGACAACACCATCACCGAGTTCCCGGCGCTGCTCGAGGCGCTGCGGCATGTCCGCCGCAACGGCTACGCCGTGGACCGCGAAGAGCATCTGCCCGGCGTGATCTGCGTCGGCGCGGCCATCCGCGACCATGTCGGCACGGTGATCGGCGGCATCAGCGCCTCGACGCCGACCATGCGCGCGAGCGACGAACACATCGCGCTGATGCGCGACGAGATCGTCAACGCGACGCGCGCGCTCTCGGCCGAATTCGGCGAGCCGGCCGCGCAGCAGAACGTCCCGCAGGCGGTCGCCAACTAGCGGCCGCTCGAACGGGCCTTACCGATTTTCTTTGGAGGATTCATGTACGCACCGTCAGGCGTGAAGACCAATCACAACGAATTTCCGATCCCGGACACCATGCGCGCCTGGGTGCTCGGCGATCCCGGCCAGCTCGCGTTCACCAACAAGCCGACGCCGGTGCCGAAGAAGGCGGAAGTGCTGGTGCGCATCGACGCGGTCGCGATCTGCGCGACCGACCTCGACAACATCTACCACGGGCCCCCGGCGATGATCGAAGGCGGCCTGCCGTTCAACAAGAACTGGACCCCCGGCCATGAATACATGGGCACGGTGGTCGCGCTCGGGCCGGGCGTGGACGAGTACAGAATCGGCGAGCGCGTGAGCGTCGAGATCCACGCCGGTTGCGGCCAGTGCAAGCGCTGCCGCGAGGGCATGTACACTTCCTGCCACAACTACGGCCTCAACTACGGCGATGTGGACAAGGGCCACCGCGCCAACGGCTTCACCACCGATGGCGGCTTCTGCGAGTACCAGGTCAACAACATCAACACGCTGGTCTCGATCCCGGACGAGATGACGGACGAGGAGGGGACGCTGGTCGTCACCGCCGGCACCGCAATGTACGCGCTGACCGAGCTCGGCGGCCTCGTCGCCGGCGAAAGCGTGGTGGTCACCGGTCCGGGCCCGATCGGCCTGCTGACGGTGGCGGTCGCCAAGGCGCTCGGCGCGCAGCCCGTGATCCTCACCGGCACGCGCGACAACCGCCTCGACATCGGAAAGAAGCTGGGCGCCGACGCGGTGGTCAACATCCGCAAGACACCGGACGTAGTCGCCGAGGTGAAGAAGCTCAACGGCGGCAAGGGCGTCGACTATGTGGTCGAATGCTCGGCGGCGCCGAACGCGGTCAACGACGCGCTCTACATGGTCAACCGCGGCGGAAAGGTCTGTCTGGCGGCCTTCCCGCACGACAAGGCGCTGGTCGATATCGCGCACATCGTCCGCAACAACATCTACGTCTATGGCATCCGCGGCGAGGGCAAGAGCGCCACGCACCGCGCCGAGGCCTACATGCGCCAGAAGCGCTTCGACGCGACGCTGATCCACACGCATACCTTCGCGCTGGATAATCTGCCGGAGGCGCTGCGCTACGCCAAGGATCGCGTCGAGGACGCGATCAAGGTGGTGGTGAAGGCGAAGTACGACGCCGCGCAGAAGGAAGCTGCGGAGTAACCGAAGCTGTCATCCCCCGCGAAAGCGGGGGACCCAGTACGCCGTGTCTTCGAAGTTGCGCGCGGCGGTGGTTACTGGATCGTCCGCTTTCGCGGACGATGACGACAGGAGGAACCGGCGGCGCTCATGCTCATTTGCGACGAATACCTGATGCCCACCTCGCTTGCCGAGGCCTTCGCCGCGATGGCGCAGCATCGCGGGCGTTCGCGCATCGTCGCCGGTTGTACCGACACGCTGCCCTGGGCGCGCGAAGGGCGCGCGGGCGACGTGGACATTCCGGTGCTGATCGATGTCTCCAAGGTTCCCGAGCTCAACGAGCGCCGCTTCGATGACAGGTGCGTGCGGCTGGGCGCCGCCACCTCGATCCAGAGCTTTCTCGACGATGCTGCGCTTGCGCGCGCGCTGCCGGCGATGCCGCGCTGCGCCGTCTGGTTCGCCGACGACCAGATCCGCGCGCAGGCCACGATCGGCGGCAACATCGTCAACGCTTCGCCGGCGGCCGACGCCACGCCGGCGCTGATCGCGCACGAGGCCACGGTCGAGCTCGCGCGCGCCGACGGCGGCGGGATCGCGCGCCGCCGCGTCAAGCTCGCCGACTTCGTCACCGGTCCCGGCCGCACCCAACTCGGCGAGGGCGAGTTACTCACGGCCGTCGAATGCGACGCGTTGCCCGGTTATGGCGGCAGCTTCGAGAAGGTCGGCCACCGCCGCTCGCTTGTGATTTCGCTGGCCTGCGTCACTACGCTGATGCGGCTCGACCGCTCGGGTCGCAAGGTCGAGGATGTACGGCTGGGACTTGCCGGTGTCTGCGCCGTGCCGTGCCGCCTGCGCGAGGTCGAGGAGTTTTTGCGCGGGCAGGTTCTCTCCGGCGAGAGGCTCGAACAGGCGGCCGACATGCCGCTTGACCTGGTGCAGTCGCGGACGCGACGCGAGTACCGGCGTGACATTCTGCGGGGCTTTGTGATGCGGGGGCTTCTGACGGCAGCCAAGCGCGCAGGCGCTGACCCGGCCGTGCTGCCGCGGGAACTGGAGGCGGCCTATGCCTGATTTCCGTCTCGACGCCGTCATCAACGGCCGCAAGGTCTCGCGCGCAGCCAAGCCGAGCCAGCGGCTGCTCGACTTCATCCGCGACGACCTCAACCTGACCGGCAACAAGGAAGGTTGCGGCGCCGGCGAATGCGGCACCTGCTCGGTATTCGTCGACGGCGTGCTGATGAAATCGTGCCTGCTGCCGGTGGCGAAAGCGCAAGGCGCGCGCATCGACACGGTGGAATCGCTGGCCAAGACCGGCGAGCTCTCGGTGTTGCAGAAGGCCTTTCACAAGGCCGGCGCCAGCCAGTGCGGCTACTGCATCCCCGGCATGGTGATGGCGGCGACGGCGGCGCTGCGCGCCAATCCCTTCGCCGACCGCGAGGAGATCAAGGAACGGCTCGGCGGCAACATCTGCCGCTGCACCGGCTACCAGAAGATATTCGACGCGGTCGAGCTGGCGCGCGACGTGCACAACGGCCGCTTGCCGGCCTCCGCGCTGCTGGAAGAAGAGCATACGGAAGGCGATTTCATCGGCAAGAACGTGCGCCGCATCGACGCGCCGGGCAAGGTTTCCGGCAAGCTCAAATACGCCGGCGACATGACCATGCCGGACATGCTGCACGTGCAGGTGCTGCGCTCGCCGCACCCGCATGCGCGCATCGTATCGATCGACACCTCCGCCGCCGAAGCGATGGAGGGCGTCGAGGGCGTCATCACCTGCGCCGACGTGCCGGGCGAGGACGGCTTCGGCGTGTTCGTCAACGACCAGCCGATCATGGCGCGCGGCAAGGTGCGCTATGTCGGCGAGGCGGTGGCGGCGGTCGCGGCGGAGGACCCGGTCATCGCGCGGCGCGCGCTGGCGGCGATCAAGGTCGTGTACGAGCCGCTGCCGGCGGTGTTCGATCCCTTCGAGGCGATGCAGCCGGGCGCGCCGGTGCTGCACGACTACGCGCCGGACAACATCACCCGGCACATCCCGATCCGCGTGGGCGACGTCGAGGCGGGCTTTGCCGCCGCCGACCTGGTGCTGGAAGAAAACTATTCGACGCAGGCCATCGAGCACGCCTATCTCGAGCCGGAGGCGGGGCTCGCCTATGTCGACCACGACGGCGTGGTGACGGTCGTGTCGCCCAGCCAGAACATTACGCATCACCGCCACATGCTGGCGCGCATCATCGCCAAGCCGATCGCCAAGGTGCGCTTCATCATGAGCCCGGTCGGCGGCGGCTTCGGCGGCAAGGAAGACATGATCTACCAGGGCATGCTGGCCTTGCTCGCGATGAAGACGCAGCACCCGGTGCGGCTGGTGTTCACGCGCGAGGAGTCGATCGTCTCCACGGCCAAGCGCCATCCCTCGCGCACCACGTTGCGCATGGGCTTCACCCGCGAAGGTCGCATTCTGGCCTCGCGCCTGACCATGATCTGCGACGGCGGCGCCTACGGCCTCTCGACCGAAGGCGTCATGCGCAAGGCGGCGATCCTCGGCGCCGGTCCTTACGTCATTCCGAACGTGCAAGTGGACACCTACGGCATCTACACCAACAACACGCCGTCCGGCGCCTTCCGCTCCTTCGGTGCGCTGCAGACCCAGTTCGCCACCGAGAGCCATCTCGACATGGCGGCCGAGCGGCTCGGGCTCGACCCGTTCGAGATCCGCCGCATCAACGCGATGCGGAACGGCGCCACCACGCACACCAAGCAGAAGCTCGGCAATGTGAGCCTCACGCGCGTGCTCAACGCGCTGGAGAAGGGCTCGGGCTGGGAGGCGGGCGCGCCGTCCCCGCGCGGCGCCACGCGCAAGGATCTCGACCGCGCCGACATCCGGCCGCCGGTCGCGCTCGGTGCGCGCTTCGAGGCGGCCGGCAAGAAAGAAGCGGCGGAGTGAGAGATGGCCCGTAAACGCGGACGTGGCATGGCGGCTTGCTGGTACGGCATCGCCCGAACGGCGACGGTCGACCGCGCCGCCGCCTGGGCCGAGATCGACGACGGCGGCTCGGCCAAGATCGTCACCGGCGTGACCGAGATCGGCGAGGGCATCCTCACCGTGCTGGCGCAGATCGCCGCGCACGAGATGGGGGTGAAACCGGAGGACGTCGTCATCGGCGACAACGACACGGCGCGCGCGCCGGAAGCCGCGCATGCCGGCGCTACGCGACAGACCTACATGATCGGCAACGCGGTCGCGATCGCCTCGCGCGAGGCGAGGAAGCGCCTGGTCGAGGTCATCGCCGGGCTCTGGGACGTTCCCGCGGAGACGATCAAGACCGGCAACGGCGAGATCTGGGCCGAGAACACCAACCACCGCATCTCCATGGGCGAAGCGGTACACAAGGCGAAGAGCCGCGGCGTCGTGCCGGTCGGCTCGGCGACCTTCGGCACCGATACGACCGGCCTGGCCGACGGCAAGGGCGGCGACGGCTCCGGCCGGCCCTGGCAGGCCTATGTGTTCGGTGCGCAGGTGGCCGAGGTCGAAGTGGACACCGTCACCGGCGAGGTGCAGGTGCTCGGCGTCTGGGCCGCGCACGACGTCGGCCGCGCGGTTAATCCGCAGGGCGTCGAGGGCCAGATCGAGGGCGGCGTGGTGCAGGCGCTGGGGCAGGGGCTGATGGAGGACTATCAGCTCAAGAACGGCCATACGACCACGCACGGCTTCGCCAAATACATTCTGCCGACGTCGCTCGATGTGCCGCGCATCAACTCGATCATCGTCGAGGAGCCGGACCCGATCGGCCCGCTCGGCGTCAAGGGCATCGGCGAGCCGGCGATGGTGCCGACCATCCCCGCGATCATGAACGCGATCTACGACGCCGTCGGCGTGCGCATCACCGCGCTGCCGGCCACGCCGGAGAAGGTGCTGATGGCGATCCGCGAGAAAGAGCGGCGCGAGGCCGCGATGCAGGCGGCCGAGTAGCGAGACAGATATGAGCGTCGTGGAGTCGGTGCGTGAGGAAGTTCGCGAGGTGCCGTTCGCGGCAGACCTTGCCGTCATCCGCCGTCTCGCCAACCTCCTGCCCGGCGCCAAGCCGGTCGCGGTCAACGGCATCCGCGTCGCCGCCTCCATCCGGCCCAACCGCTTCGTGATCGAGGGCGGCGACGACCGCCCGATCACCATGCCGCGCACGGCCTTCCAGGTTGTCTATCCCGACGGCACGGTGATGATTGACGCGGGGCTGGATCAGGAGACGCACGACTCCTTCTCGACGCCCGACAAGCGCGAGCCCTATTTTCCCGAGCAATTCGCCAGGCTGCAGCGCGCGCTCGACGCCGCGCGCATGATCGTGCTCACGCATTTCCATGCCGACCACGTCGCCGGCCTCACCCGCGCGGCGAACTACGACCAACTGGCCCGCAAGACCGTGATCAGCGCCGAGACCGCGGACTGCCTGGTGCGCACGCCGCACCGGCCGCACCTGGCGATGACGCCGGAGCAGGTCGGCAAGATGAACGTGGTGGGTTACCGGCAGTATCATCCGGTGGCACCCGGCATGGTGCTGATCAAGGCGCACGGCCACAGCGCGGACCACCAAATGGTCTACATCGCGCTCGCCGATGGCCGCGAAATCCTCGACAGCGTGGACGTCGGCTGGGTCATGGAGAACATCCGCCAGGTGAGAGGCAAGGCCGCGCCCTGGGTCAAGGAGGACGTGCCGGCGGTGATCGGCCAGCTGCGCTGGCTCAACGGCGTATTGCGCGACGAACCGAACGTGACCATGCTCGTCACCCACGACGACGGACATTTCGACACGCTGACAAAAGGCGGCATGATCGGAAGAGAACTAACGCTCTAAGCAAAGAAACGAAACGAAGCGAAAAACAGGGAGGAGACGATGAAAAAGTTACCGACACCGGTGGTCGCGCTCGCCGCTGCTGTGCTGTGCGCAGCCGCAATGTCTGCGCAGGCTGATACCTATCCGAGCCGCAACATCGTCATGATCGTGCCGTTCCCGGCCGGCGGGCCGAGCGACACCGTCGCGCGCATTGCGGCGGAAGGCATGACCAAGCACCTCGGCCAGAACGTGGTGATCGAGAACGTCGGCGGCGCCGGCGGCACGATCGGCGCGGGCCGCGTCGCGGAAGCCAAGCCGGACGGATACACCCTGCTCGCCGGCAGCATGGGTACGATGATCGCCGCGCCGACCTTCTATCCGAACCTCAAATACGACTCGACCAAGGACTTCGAGCCCATCGGCATGACGGCCGACATGCCGGCCGCGGTTGCGGTGAAAAAGGACCTGCCGGTCAACAACCTCAAGGAATTCGTCGACTACGTGAAGAAGAACGGTGCTGGCGTGAAACAGGCGCATGGCGGCGTCGGGGCCTCGTCGCACATGGCCTGCCTCCTGTTCAACAACATCTTCGGCCTCAAGCCGACGCAGGTGGCCTATCGCGGCACGGGGCCGGCCATGAACGATCTCGTCGGCGGCCACATCGACTATTACTGCGAGCAGGTGGTGAACATCGCCCCGGCCGCGCTTGGCCAGAAGGTGAAGGCGCTGGTCGTCTCCGCCGACAAGCGCATCGCGGCCATGCCGGACGTTCCGAGCGCCAATGAAGCGGGCGCGAAGGCGTACCAGCTCAACGTCTGGAACGCGATCTACGCGCCGAAGGGCACGCCGAGCGACGTGGTCAAGAAGCTCGCCGACGCGCTCGCCAAGGCGCTGGACGACCCGGCCACCGGCGAGAAATTGGCGAGGTTGGGCGCCACGGTGCCGCCGAAGGCGGAGCGCGGGCCGGAATTCCTGCGCAAGACCATCGCCTCCGACATCCCGCGCTGGGCGCCGATCCTCAAGGAAGCCGCCGCCGCGACAAAGTCCAACTAGCTATCGCCCGATAATGCACCGCCGCGGGCGATCCTCGCGGCGGTGCTCTTATGTAGACAAAAAGAAAGCGTGACAATGAAGCCTTTGCGTGTTGCCGTTCTTGGAATCGGCTGGTGGTCGGACGTGCTGGCGGACGCCTGCAAGCGCTCCGACCGTTTCGATATCGCGACCTGCTACACCCGTTCCGCCGACAAGCGCGCCGCCTTCGCGAAGAAGTACGGCTGCGCCGAAGCCGAGAGCTACGAGGCGATCCTGAAGGATCCCTCGATCGAGGCGATCATCAATACCACGCCGAACGGCGTGCACCTGGAAACGACGCGGCAGGCGGCCGAGGCCGGCAAGCACGTGTTCCTGGACAAGCCGATCGCCAACTCGGTAGGCGAAGGCATGGAGATCGCGCGCATCGGCAAGGAGGCGGGCATCGTGCTTGCGCTCGGCTATCAGCGCCGGCGCGAGAGCCATTTCCGCTGGATCAAGAACGAGATCGAGGCCGGCCGTTTCGGCAGGCTGGTGCAGGCGGAAGCCAACATCTCGCGCGACCGCCTCGGCAAGATCGACCTGTCCTCCTGGCGCTACCAGGCCGCCGGCATGCCGGGCGGCGTGATGCTGCAGATCGGCATCCACTATGTGGACGTGCTGGAAATGCTGATGGGCAAGGTCAAACGCGTGTCGGGCATGTCGAACCAGCTCGTGCTGCCGGGCGACAATCCGGACGTCGCCAACCTGGTCCTCGAGCACGAGAATGGCGCGATCTCGAACCTGACGGCGTCTTATGCCTCGGCCTCCGAATACTACATGATGAACATCTACGGCAAGGAAGCGACCGCCTATTACGACCTGTTCAACGGCTTGCGCCATCTCAAGCGCGGCGAGGACAAGCCGAAGCCGGTCGCGACCGAGAAGAACGACGCCATCCGCGAGGAGCTCGACGAGTTCGTCGAGGTCGTGCGCAAGGGCGGCGCGCCGGAAACCGACGGCTTCTGGGCCGCGCGCAACCTGGCGGTGATCAAGGCCGGCGTGAAGAGCGCGCGCGAAGGCCGCGCGGTGGACGTGGACGAGATATTGAAGAGCGGGGAATAGCCGCGATGGCCCGCATCGACGTCGGTCACATCACGCTGAACTACGAGGAGCGCGGGCAGGGGCCGGCATTCCTGTTCATTCCCGGGCTCGTCGGCCTGCTCAACGCCTGGGAATTCCAGATGGCGGAATTCTCCAAACGCTACCGCTGCATCGCCTTCGACCACCGAGGCGCTGGCGACAGCGACAAGCCGAAGGACGCGTATTCGACGCAGGCGATCGCACGCGACGCCGTCGCGCTGCTCGACAAGCTCGGTATCGACAGGGCGCACGTCGCCGGCACCTCGACCGGCGGCTGCGTGCTGCAGAACCTGGCCATCGACTATCCCGACCTGCTGAACTGCTGCGTCTTCTCCAACACCTGGGTGAAGGCGGACGAGTACATCACGCGCGTGCAGATGACGCGCAAGCGCATCGCGCTGTCCTACGGGCCGGAGGAATACGTCAAGGTGTCGTCGCTGTTCACCAACGGCGCGATGCAGTTCCGCTATAACCTGGACAAGGTGATGGAGCTGGAGCGGCGCGCGCTCGAGACGGTGGCGCCGGTGGAGGTGCTGGCCGAGCGCCTCGACATGACGCTGACGCACGACCGCACCGCCGACCTGCACAGGATCAGGAATCCGTCGCTGATCATCGGCACGCGCGACGATGCCACCGTGCCGGTCTACCAGTCGGAAGACCTGCACAACGGCATCAAGGGATCCAGGCTCGTCATCGTCGAGGAGGGCGGCCACTACTCCTATCGCCGCCACTGGCAGGAGTGGAACCCGATTGTCGACGCATTCCTGCGCGAACATGAACGGAGGGCGTGATGCTCGACCCCAGCAAGACCGATCCCGCCGCCGCCATGCGCGCCCGCGCCCGCGCGGTCGCCGAAGCCGGCGGCGTCGATGCAGCGCTCGCCAGGGGCACGCTGCCGAAGCTGATCGACACCACGCTGTCGGAGGCGCTCGTGCTCGGCCTGATGAAGCAGGGCGTGCGCAAGTACTTCGCCATCTTCGGCCACGGCTCGACCGATCTCGGCGAAGTGCTGCGCGTCTACGAGGAAGCGGGCGCCACCCGCACGGTCAATTGCCGCAACGAGGTCGAGATGGCGCATGCCGCCACTGCGTTGCGTTGGCAATACGGCAAGCTATGCGCCGTGGTTACGTCCATTGGCCCCGGCGCCATGCAGGCCTTCGCCGGCTCTCTCGCCGCCGCTTCGAACGGCGTCGGCGTCTATCACATCTACGGCGACGAGACGACCTTCGGCGAAGGCTACAACATGCAGCAGGTGCCGAAGGAGGAGCAGGGCCTGTTCGGCCGCATGACCGCCGTGCTCGGCCAGTCCTACGTGCTGCACACGCCGGAGGGCCTGCGCGACGCGCTGCGCCGCGGCGCGCTGTGCGTGAACCATCCCTATCGCGCCGGGCCGTTCTTCCTGCTGCTGCCGCTCAACACGCAGCCGGCGCGCGTCACCGTCAACCTGGCCGCGCTGCCGGCCCGGCCCGACTTGCCGAAGCTCGCGCCGGCGGACGATGCCGCGCTCGACGAAGCGGCGCGGCAGATCGCGCAGGCGAAGAAGGTGGCGATCAAGACCGGCGGCGGCACGCGCGGCCACGACGCAGCCGTGTGCCGCCTGGCCGGGGCAGCCGGTGCAGCCGTGGTGCTCTCGCCGGGCTCGACCGGCGTGCTACCGGACGCGCATGCGCAGAACATGCATGTCGGCGGCTCGAAGGGCTCGATCAGCGGCAACTTCGCGATGAACGAGGCCGACCTGCTGATCGTGATCGGCTCGCGCGCGGTGTGCCAGGCCGACTGCTCGGGCATCGGCTACAAGAAGGCCGAGGCCGTCATCAACATAAACGGCGATCTTGCAGACGCATTGCATTACAACAAGACCACAGCGCTGGTCGGCGATATTTCCGTGGTGGCCGACCGCCTTGCGGCGAAGCTTGAGGCGGCGAAGGCGGGCGCCAACAAGCGTGCCTGGCTCGAGGCCTGCGCCGCCAAGAAGCAGGAATGGGCCGCGTACAAGCAGGCCCGCTATGTCTGCCCGCCGCTGCGCGACGAGGCCTGGCAGAAGCCGGTGCTGCCGCAGCCGGCGGCGATCAAGATCGTTGCCGATTTCGCCAGGGAGATCGCCGCCGCCAAGTTCTTCGATGCTGGCGACGTGCAGGCCAACGGCTTCCAGATCGTCGAGGACGACCGCACGGGCGACACCTTCACCGAGTCGGGCGCGTCCTACATGGGCTTCGCGGTGAGTGCGCTGCTCGGTTCGGCGCTGGCCGACAAGCCGCGCTATTCCATCGCCTTCACCGGCGACGGCTCCTTCATGATGAACCCGCAGGTGCTGGTTGACGCGGTCGAGCACAAGGTGCGCGCTGCCATCGTCATCTTCGACAACCGCCGCATGGCGGCGATCACCGGCCTGCAGCTTGCGCAGTACAACCGCGAATTCCGCACCAATGACGGCGTCGCCGTGGACTACGTTCAGCTCGCCGGCGCGGTGAAGGGCGTGAAGGCGCTTTACGGCGGCGACGATGCTGCTTCGCTGCGGGCCGCGCTCGAAACGGCGCGTGCGCACGAAGGTCTCTCGGTCGTCCACGTTCCGGTCTACAGCGGGCCGGACGAACGCGGCGGCCTGGGTGCCTGGGGCCAGTGGAACGTCGGCAACTGGTGCGCGGACGTGCAGGGCGAGTGGATCAGGCAGGATCTGTGAACATGACCCGTCATCCTGAGGTGCCCGCCGAAGGCGGGCCTCGAAGGATGAACGGCCCCTGACTCCCCGCCGTCGCCCTTCGAGGCTCGGGCTGCGCCCTCGCACCTCAGGGTGAAGGCTACGCGATCGCCACCGCCTTGCCGCCGCGCGCCGAGGCCGCGACCGCCTCCATCACCGCCACGGTGTTGACGATCTCCTCCGGCGAAATGACGAACTTCACGCCCGCCGCCACCGCGTCGGCGAAGCCTTCCAGCACGGCGCGTTCCTTGTCGGCCGGGGCGAGGCTCAGCCGCTCCACCTTGCCCGCCAGATCGGACACCAGCAGTTCCGTCTCGCCGCGCATTTCCAGCGCGCCCGCCGAGCCGAACACGTGGATGCGGTAGAAGTGGCTCGTCGCGTGCAGCGTGCCCAGCAAGCCGGTGACGCCGCCGGCAAAGCGGAACGCACAAGCAGTCGTGTCGTCCACGTCGATCTCGTGCTGCTGCCTCTCGCTGAAGGCGAACACGGTTTCGACGAGGCCGGCGATGTGCACCATGCTGTCGACGATGTGCACGCCGCGCGCGGCCATGGCGCCGCCCGGGCTCTCGGTCTGGTTGGAGCGCCAGTTGCCCGGCTCGGTCTGGTAGCTGGGCGGGCCGGAAAACTGGCCCTCGACGTGGCGCATCTTGCCGATGGCGCCGGCCGCGAGCCGCCGCAGCAGTTCGATATAGGCCGGCGCGTGACGGCGGTTGAAGCCGACCGCAAGCGTGATGCCGGCAGAACGGCAGGCGGCGATCGCCGCTTCCGCATCGGCGCGCGTCAACGTGAAAGGCTTTTCCGCGAACACGTGCTTGCCGGCCTTCGCCGCCGCGGCGATCTCGGCCGCATGCTGCGAATGCGGGGTCGCCAGTACGACGGCTTCGATGGCTGGATCGGCCAGAACAACCGCATAGTCGTCCGTCAGCGCCAGACCGAAGCGGTCGGCCAGCGCGCGCTTGCCGGCAGGATCGCGCGTCACCGCCGTGACGAAGCGGATCTTCTCGCTCTTGCCCTGCACCGACTCGATGAGCCGCGTGCCCCAGTGCCCCGGCCCGCAAATCGCCGCCCGCAACATGCTCTCAATCCCCAGCTTCACACCGACCCAACAGCAGCCATCGCCGCGCGTCAATGCTAGACTCGCCCGCTGCCGTTGCCCGCCCGAGGGAGACCGCGATGGACGAACCGCTGCCCGACATCCGCTCGCTGAAGGCGCTGCGCGCGGCGGAGGACGCCTGTACGCGCTGTCCGCTTTACAGGAACGCGACGCAGGCGGTGCCCGGCGAGGGACCGGCGCGGGCGCGGCTGATGCTGGTGGGCGAGCAGCCCGGCGACCAGGAAGACAAGCAGGGCCATCCCTTCGTTGGGCCGGCCGGCGGCGTGCTCGCTAGGGCGCTCGACGACTCCGGGATCGCGCGCGACGACGTGTTCATCACCAATGCGGTGAAGCACTTCAAGTTCGAGCCGCGCGGCAAGCGCCGGCTGCACAAGCGGCCGAACGCCTACGAGATCGACCGCTGCCACTGGTGGCTGGAGATCGAACGCAAGCTGGTGAAGCCGTCGATCGTGGTGGCGCTCGGCGCGACCGCGGTGCGCAGCGTTTCCGGCCGGCCGCTGGCGATCAACAAGATTCGCGGCCGCATCATGGAGATGGCCGACGGCGGTCGCATGCTGGCGACCATCCATCCGTCCTACATTCTGCGCATCGAGGACGAGGCCGACAAGCGCGCGCAGTACCGCCGCTTCGTCGCCGATCTGAAGGTCTGCGTGAAGGCACTGGCGAAGGCGGCGTGAGCCCGGTTCCGGCGATGGAACCGGAGCTTTGCCTCTCGCGTTTGTCTCGGGAAGCCGTGCGTAGCCCGAGCCGCCGATGGAGGCATAAATGAGCGACAACCGCGGACATTCGCCGACCTTGAAAAAGCCGATGGAGAAAAAATCGGAAAAGGAACGCGAGCGCATCGAGAAGCAGGAAGACGAGGTCGTCGTCAGTTCCGACGAGAGCTTTCCGGCGAGCGACCCGCCGTCCTTCAACCCCGGCGTGACAGGCCCCAACGACATGAAGAAGCGCCCCGGCAAGTAACCGATCCAAGTAACCGTTCAAAGTGAAATGGCCGCCCCCAAGGCGGCCATTTCTAACTTTTCTTTGGAGGCGGCGCTCAGCCCAGCGGTTGGGTCTTCCCGCCCGCGGGAATGTTCGGCGCGGTCTTGTTCGCCGTGATGACCAACTCCATCTTGTTGTTGACACGCTGCCACTGGCCGCCCACCAGCGGCGTCTTGGTGACGTTCTTCACCGGCTGACCGGACCATTTGAGCGAACCGACGATCGAGCTGTAGTTGGTCGCTTCGATCGAGGCGAGGATCGCCTTTGGATCGACGCTCTTCGACCGCTTGAGCACATCGATCGCCACCTCGAACAGGGCGTGCGCGAAGCCGATCGGCTGCGTCCATGGCCTGTTCGCCGCCTTGCTGTAGGCGTTTGCCAGTTCCTTGCAGCTCTGCCCAGTGAGACCGGACTTGAACGGATGATGCGGCGTCCACCAGATTTCGCTGGTCAATCCGTTGCCGCGCGCGCCAAGCGATTCGATCACCGACGGGAACAGCAACGCCTTGCCGATGGTGACGATCTTCGGCTTGAAGCCCTGTTGCGCCGCCTGCGACCAGAAGGTGGCGAAGTCGGGCGGGATCATGTTGCCGGTGACGATCTCGCAGCCGGCCGCCTTGAACGCCGAAATCTGCGAGGTGAAATCGTTGTTCATGACCTGGTAGCGGCCGGGATCGATCAGCTTGTAGCCGGCCTGCGACAGCGCCGGCGGCAGGCCGAGCTTGGCGTCGCCCCAGGCGTTGCCGTCCGCGTCGTTGGGGAACAGGCCGCCGACAACCTTGTTGGTCGGCACACCGTCCCACAGCGCAAGGAACGCGCCGATCACGTCCTCGAGGCCCCAGAAGAAATGATAGGTCCAGTTGAAGCCCTTCTTGGGATCGCCGCTGCGGCCGAAGAAATAGGGTTGCCAGGGACAGTTGGTGGTGATGCAGGGCACCTCGTTCACCTCCGCCTGGTCGGCGACGGGGTTGGTGGTGTCGGGCGTCGCCTGGCCGAGCAAGAGATCGACCTTGTCGCTCAGGATCAGCTCGGACGCCACCTCGGCGGCGCGCGCGCCGCTCGACTGGCTATCCTTCGCGACGATCTGGACCGGATAGGTCTTGCCGGCGATCTGCAGGCCGTTGCCGATCACGCCCTTCACCTGCTCGATGATGAACGAGTCGGCTTCGCCGAAGCCGGCGAGCGGCCCGGTGCGCGGGCTGACATAGCCGATCTTTACCGCCTTGCTCTGTGCATTCGCCGGAATGACCCGCAGCAGCGCCGGGGCCGCGACCACAGTCAGGCCTGTCTTGACGAGCGAACGTCGAGAAATTCCGCGGCGTCGGCCGCCCGTGTCGGTCTCATCCGTCATGATAACCTCCCTTGTCTATGTTGTTCTCAGCTGTGGGCTTTGCTTTTTCTACTGTCCCGCTTTGTGGGCCATCCACTGTTGCCATGATGTTAGGCTAGTGGATTGGCCGTCGGTAGTCCCAGTTTGAACTGCCCGTGGTTCTCGTAGGCGGTGTCGCTCATCACCTGGTGGATGCCCGCGGTATTGAGATCGCGCAGCAGGCGCCCGATGACGTGGGGGTGGTGCAGACCGGTGTTGCCCGCGAAGTGGTACGCCATGGTGGCGACGCCGATGGCGACGTCGGTGGCATGCACGCAGATGGCGCGGACGTCGGCAATGTCGGCGCCGTCCGGCAGCGTGCCGCCCACCACCTTGTCGTAGAGCGCGTCGTAGCGTTCGTGCATGAGCGCGCGTGCGGCGCGCAGCTTGATGTCGGCTTCCGCGATGAAGCGGTGGACGACCTGGCGCTCGTCGAGCCGCGACGCGCGGAAGGTACCGCGCGTGGAGGTGGCGATCTTGATCAACTCGTCGAGCGCACGGCAGGCGCCACCGATGGCGACGCTGCCGTGCTCCTTCGCGACATAGGCGAAGGGCGGAAACAGGTAGGAGGGGCCGCCGCGCACGGGCTTCGGCTGCAACAGGTCCCAGACGAAGGTCATGTCCTCGGGCAGGAAGTAGTTGTCGACCGAGCAATCAACCGACCCGGTGCCCTTCAGGCCGGTGACGCCGCCCCAGTTGTCGTACAGCGTCACGTCCTTCGCCGGGAAGGTGGAGAACATCACAATCGGCATGCCGCCGTTCTCCGCTTCCGTCCCTTCGACCACGGTACCGCCGATCACCCATTCGGCATGCTTGATGCCGCTGTTGAAACGCCAGCGTCCGCTCACGCGATAGCCGCCCGCCTCGCGCCGGGCGCGGCCTGCGGGAAAAAAGGAGATCGATGCGGTGGGGATATTGCCGTTCTTGAATACGCTCGCCAGGCTGGACGGCTTCAGGAAGGTGCCGAGCGAGGCGATCGCCGTCGCGCCGACCATGGTGCACCAGCCGCTGGTGAGGTCGTGATAGGCGAGCTTCTCCAGCACCAGCATCTCGGTGACCGGATCGGCTTCCGCGCCGCCCATCTCGTGCGCGAGTTTCAGCCGAAACATGCCGCTGTCGCTCAGCGCCTTCACCGCTTCCGGCGCGAGCGTGCCGATCTCTTCGCTCTTGGGTCCGGACGCTTCGAGCGTGCCGGCAATGGACGAGATCGCGTCGAGCAGCATCGAACGCTTGGCGGCGCGTTCAGCCGGAAAGGCCGTGACCATGGTGTTTCCCCGCGAAGAGCGCTCGTGTCGGCGCTTGTGGGAAAAAAATACGGTGGTGAATGAACGAGAGTCAATTTTAGAATCTGTCGCACTGAATGGGCTGTTTCCGAGGCCTTCGATTCAGAATCGAAGACGTCCCGATCATTGATATTTCAGCTTGTTTTTATAATGAGTTGTGACTTCGTTTCAGCTGAATTTGGCACCGATTATTGACTGTCGTTCATGTATGAATAAAGCTGGTGCACTGATTGACCGAGAGAGGCGACCGATGACATCGCACGGTGTCGAGACGCGGAGCGACCGCCGCAAGCGGCGAAACCGCCAGCTTCTGATCGAAGCGGGCCACCGCGTGATGGCGCAGAAAGGCATCGACGCGGCCACGATGGTTGAAATCTCCGAGCTGGCCGATGTCGGCACGGGCACCGTCTACAATTACTTCGCCTCGAAGGACGATCTCGCGATGGCCGTGATGGAGCTGGTGATGCATCGCCTCGCCGAGCGCATCGAGGCCGTCACCGATACGTTCGCCGACCCCGCGCAGGTCTATGCCTTCGGCATCCGCAACGTGATGAAGGCGGCGACGACCGATCACCGCTGGCGCTGGCTGCTGCGCCGGTCGGAAGTGATCGCCGCGGCGATGTATCAGGTGCTCGGTCCCTACGCGATCCGTGATATCAAGAATGCCGTGGCCGCCGGCCGCTATCGCGCCGAGGATCCGGAGCTCGCCTGGCGGCTGGCGACGCATGCGATCGTGGGCTTCAGCCTGGCGGTCTGCGACAACAAGATCGCGCCGGACAAGATCGACGAGTCGGTGGTCAATCTTCTCGGCATGGTCGGCGTACCGCGCGAGGAAGCATGGGAGCTGGCGCGGCGACCGAGCCCCGAGTTGCCGCAGGAATAACACGCGCCAGCGAGCTCACTGGTCTTGCGCGCGCGCCCGCTTGAGATGCTGAACGACCTTGGCGCGCAGTTCCTGTTGCTGTTGCGGGCTCCACTTGCGGAAGCCTTCACCGGTCTTGAAACCTAGTTTGCCGTCGGCCACGAGCTTCTCGAGATAGGGCGAGGGCCCCGGCCGGCTGTCGATCGCCGGCAGCACGGTCTTGTGAATGGCGAGTGTAAGATCGGTGCCGACCATGTCGGCATTTTCCAAGGGGCCCAAAACCGCCAATCGCCGACCGAAAGCCGCTTTTATGACGGTATCGACCGTCTCGGCGTCGCAAATCCCGTTCTCCACCAGCGAGACCGCCTCACGCCACAGGGCGTGCTGCAGCCGGTTGCCGATGAAGCCGGGCACGTCCTTCTTCACGTGCGCCGGTTTCTTGCCGGCGTCCGCGTGCAGCCTCATGGTGAAGTCGATCGCCGCCGGTGCGGTCCATTGCGTCTCGATCACTTCGACCAGCGGAACCAGGAACGGCGGATTCCACCAATGCGTCCCGAGCGCGCGCTCGCGGCGCTCAAGGCCCTGCATGATGTCGGTGATCGGGATCACCGAGGTGTTGCTGGCGAGGATCGCGTCCGGCCGTGCGTGCCGCTCGATCTCGGCGAACAGCTTCTGCTTGAGCGGCAGATCCTCGACGACCGCTTCGACGACGTAGTCGGCCTCGCGCACCGCAGCGGCGAGGTCGGCGATCGGCGTCACGCGCTCGACGGCGGTCTGATCGTCGCCCAGGTCCTTGAGATTGGTGAGGATGCGCTCCTTCGCTGTTGCCAGCGTCTTCTCGAAGGCGTCGGTGATCGTCACGTCATGGCCGGCGAGCGCGAAAACCTGCGCGATACCGTGGCCCATCAGCCCGGCGCCGACGACGGCGATCTTTGCCTTACTCATACGTCACTCTCACTCCGTGTCCCGAGTCTGCAGCGCACCACTTCGTGCTGCGCTGCGCCCGGGACACGCACGGTTCGATGCGTTTCACGAACAAGGCATCACCCCGCGGTGTAGCCGCCGTCGGCGTAGAGGATGTGCCCGGTGTAGAAGTCGGACGCCTTCGAGGCGAGGAACAGCAGCGGCCCGGCGAGGTCTTCCGGCTCGCCCAGGCGGCCTTTCGGCACGCGCGCGAGAAAGCCCTTGCGCACAGTCTGCGCCCGCTCGGAGTCCTCGTACATCCAGGCGGTGAGCGGCGAGCGGAAGACGGTCGGCCCCAGCGCGTTCACGGTGATGCCGGTGTCGCCCCATTCGCAGCCGAGCGCCTTGGTGATGCCGTCCACCGCCGACTTCGACGCGCAATAGGCGCTGTAGCCGGCCGGATGACCGAGCAGTCCACGCGCCGAGGAGGTGAGGATCACCTTGCCGCCGCGGCCTTGGGCGAGCATCTGCTTGCCGGCCGCGCGCGCCATCAGCCAAGACTGCGTGACGTTGGCATCCATCACGTCGAGGAAGTCTTCCGGCTTCTGGTCGACGATCTTCGCCACCTTGTTGAGGCCGCCGGCTACCACGAGGATGTCCACGCCGCCGAATTTTTCCACCGCCGCGGCGACGATCTTGTCGCAGTTTTGCTCGGAGGAAGGACGCAGCGCGACCGATGCCGTCTTCGCGCCGAGCGCCTCGCACTCGGCCGCGACCTTCTTCAGGTCGTCCGGCTTGCTGGCCGCCAGCACGATATTGGCGCCGGCACCGGCGAGCGTCTTGGCTGCCAGTGCGCCGAACGCGCCCGACGCGCCGGTGACGATGGCGGTCTTGCCTTTTATGTCGAACAGGCCGAGCGGGTTCTTCAGGAAGGCTTCGGACATAGTGGTTCCCTCTCCGTTGTCATGCCCGCGAAAGCGGGCATCCAGTAATCACGGCACTCCCGGTGAGTACTGGGTCCCCGCCTTCGCGGGGACGACATTGTGCTGGTTGTGGCGCCTCACTTCGCCGGCGTCGGCACCACCGCCACGAGAATGCTGCACACCTCGTTGCTGCGGTTGACGATCTCGCGCATCTCGTTCGGCTCGATGACGCAACTGTCGTTCTGCTTCAGCACCGTCTCCTTGCCGTTGACGATGACGGTGAGCTCTCCTGCGAGCACGAAATAGACCTTCTCCGGCGGCGAAGCGTCCGGCCCGGCGCCGCCGCCGGGCAGGAAGTGCGAGACGCCTACGATCACGCCCTTGGTGCCGCCGGCCTCCGCGCCGAACAGGCGCAGCCCGGTGTAAAGGCGGTGGTTCGGGGCGTCGTAGGTCTTGGCGTCGGCAAAGCGCTTGACGTGCATGGTCTTTTCCCCCCCGGCGGCCTAGAACTTCTTGCCGCGCTCGATGCGATATTTGCCCGTCGGATCGGTGATGGCGACCAGACGCACAATGCAGCCGTCGCCGCGATCCCAGTTCCACGGGAAGTAGGCGAAGGTGACCCGCTTGCCGGTCACCTTGTCGAGGTCGCCGCCGACGTTCTCGATGCCCATGATGCCGGCCTGAAAGATCTTGCGGTGCACCGGTTCCCATTCCGGGAAATCGTCCTTCCAGTCGCGGCCGCCCGACCACTCGTAGTATTCCTTTTCGAGATGCGGATGCAGCGGGCCGTTGCGCTGCGGGCCGATGGCGGTGGCGAGCGGATGGTCGTTGGCCTGGGTGTCGTGGCCGACGACCTTGACCTTCTTCTCGATGAACCAGTCGGCCGCCGACGGTACGAAGCCGGGCGCGCGGCAGAAATAGTCCTCGGAGTCCTCGTAGAACTTGTGCCAGCCGGTGTTGACGATGACCACGTCGCGCGGGCGCACGACCTTGCCGGCGGCCTTTTCGAGGTCGTCATAGGTGATCGGCTCCCATTTCTTCTTCGGGATCGACACCACGATCCCGGAGCCGAAGAAGTGCGGCAGCGGCACCTCGTCGATGAAGGGCGTGCCCTGGATGACGTGCGCCGGCGCGTCGATATGCGTGGTGTTGTGCATCGAGGTGGTGATGCGCTGCGACAGCACGCCCGACTTCGCCATGTAGTGGATGCGCTCGATCTTCACATCCTCGAAGTAAGGCCAGTTCGGCGACTGGTAGCCGAAGCGGTGGGACAGGTTGACGAATTCCAGCCCCATGCTGTTCTTCAGGTTTTCTTCGAACATCACGCCGCGAATTCTTTTGGCCACGGCATCCTCCTTTTTCGTTTCTCTTTGAGCTTTCCGTTCCGCCGCCTCACGCGGCGGATGCGTTCATTTGCATCTCCAGGGCGCGCTTGGCCGCGAGCAGGCGCTCGGCGATCAAGTTCTGCCGGTTGGCGAAGCGTTGTGTCGGCACGGGCACCGAGATGGCCACCACGTTGCCGAGCGGATCGTGCAGCACGACGCCGGCGGCGCAGATGCCGGCGGTATGCTCCTCGCGGTCGAAGGCGACGCTGCTGCGGCGCACGGCGCTCAGCTCGCCCAGCAGCGCGTCGAGCCGCGTGATGGTCCGGGCCGTGCGCGCCTCATAGCTGCGGCCGATCAGCGCCTCGACGGCGGTGTCGGAAAGCTGCGCCAGGTAGGCCTTGCCGTTGGCGGTGCAATAAAGGGGGAAGGTTTCGCCGACCGCCGACACCGTGCGCAGCCGCTGCGCGCCGATCACCTGGTCGATGAACACCAGGTGGTCCTTCTTCACGGTGGAAAGGTCGACGGTCTCCTGCAGTTCGGCCGACAGGCGCTCGAGCACCGGTCGCGCCAGCGCGATGAAGTCGCTGCGCACGGAAGCGGCAAGCCGCAGGATGGTGGGCCCCAGCCGCACGCGCCCGTTCGGCGTGGCGGCGATGACCAGCTTTTCGGTCGCCAGCGCGGCGACGATGCGCTGTACGGTCGAGCGCGCGAGGTTCACCCGCTGCGCGATCTGGCCGAGGCTCAACCCCGCGTTCTCGTCCTCGAGCGCGCGCAGGATCGTCGCGGCGCGCGCGATCACCTGCACCTGTGACTTGTCGTTGGTGACGTACCGACTCATGCGACGTTTCCACCCGTTGCCGGCGATCTCAGCCGCCTTGCATCATGGGACACGTTAGCCCAATATCCGGTACAGCGAAAAGCGAAAAATTCGACCCCGGCGAAGCCGGGGGGCAAGCGGGGGAAACGTGATGGTCAAGAAGATCGCGCTCGAAGAGCATTTCCTGGACCCGGCAACCGAGCCCTACTGGCGGCCGACGATGGTCGACGTGGCGCCGGCCAAGACCGAGCAGCTTTATCGGGCCTTGACGGATTTCGGCGAGCAACGGCTGTCGATCATGGACAAGGTCGGCATCGCGCGCGCGGTGCTGGCGATCGCCGGCCCCGGCGTGCAGGCCGAGAAGGATCCCGTAGTGGCCGTGCGCAACGCGCGTGCCTCGAACGACTTCCTCGCCAAGGAAGTCCAGAAGCGGCCCGACCGATATTCGGGCTTTGCCCATCTCGCGATGCAGGATGCCAAGGCCGCCGCCGACGAGCTCGAGCGCTGCGTGCGCGAGCTCAAGTTCTGCGGCGCCATGATCGACGGCCACACCAACGGCAAGTATCTCGACGACCGCTCCTGCGATCCGTTCTGGGAGCGCGCCGCCGATCTGGGCGCGCCGATCTATCTGCACCCGGCGGACCCGGTGGCGCCGCTGGCGGCGATCGAAGGCTACAACGTGCTGGCGCGCCCGATGTGGGGCTGGGGCGTGGAGACCGGCTCGCACGCACTGCGCCTCATCTGCGGCGGCGTCTTCCACCGCTACCCGAAGGCGAAGCTCGTCCTCGGCCATCTAGGCGAGACGCTGCCGTTCCAGCTCTGGCGCTTCGACAGCCGCTCGGCGCCCTACGGCTGGAACCTGCCGAAGACGCCGTCGCAGTACATGCGCGACAACGTCTGGGTGACCACCTCGGGCATGTACGACCTGCCGCCGCTGCGCTGCTCGGTCGATGCGCTCGGCCGCGACCGCGTGATGTTCTCGGCCGATTATCCGTTCGACTGGCCGGGCTGCGAGTTCATCGACACGGTGGAAATAGACGAGGGCTTGCGCGCCGACATTGCCTACAACAATGCGGCGAAGCTGCTCGGGCTATGACTTAGCAAGAGAGCGAGGCCGCTTGCGGCGGCCTCGCCCTGCTTGGCGACGGTGAGTGCTGCTAGCGGATCTTGGCGTTGCCGCCGGCGTTCACGCCACCTTTGACGCCCGACTTGTTGGCCTTTACGTCGGCGCCGACGCCGGCGCCGGTCGTAGCCTTGGTCTGGCCGGGGGCGTAACCGGACGCGCCGGTCGTGCCCTTCACCGAGCCCTCGGTCTGCATCTTCTGGCCGGGCGCATAGCCGGATGCGCCAGTCGTGCCCTTGACCGAGCCCTTCTGCTGCATCTGGATGCCGGGTGCGTTCGCGGACGCGCCGGCGTTGCTGTTAACCGAGCCGTTCAGGGACTGCGCCATGCCGGCGGTGGTGGCGGCGAAGAAAGCGCCGGCGGCGGTCAAGGCGAGAAGCTTGTGCATGAGTGTTCCTCCGTTGTGTATTCCGGTCAGGAACAACGTCTGGCAAGCCCGATAGTTCGCATTGGAACCTGGGCGAAAGTTGCAGGGTGTCGGCGGCGCGGGAACCCGTCTAGCCGATCACCCGCACCGGCTTGCCGTCGAGGAAGGCGCGGATGTCCTCGACGATGTCGGGGAAATACCTGGCGTAGTTCTGCGTGCTGACGTAGCCGAGATGCGGCGTAAGCACGACGTTGTCGAGCTTGCGGTAGGGGTGGTCGAGCGACAGCGGCTCGACCTCGAACACGTCGAGGCCTGCGCCGGCGATCTTCTTCTCCTGCAGCGCCTTCAACAGCGCCGCCTGGTCGACGATCGGCGCGCGCGCCGTGTTGATCAGGTACGCGCTCTTCTTCATGCGGCCGATGTCCTCGGCGGTGATCAGCCCGCGCGAGCGCTCGCCGAGCTGGTAGTGGATGGAGACGAAGTCGGCGTTCCGGAACAGGTCTTCCCGTGACACGGCTTCGGCGCCGGCTTCCTTCGCCTTTTCCGGCGTCAGGTTTTGGCTCCAGGCAATCACCTTCATGCCGAAAGCCTTGCCGATGGCGGCGACGCGCGCGCCGAGCTTGCCGAGGCCGACGATGCCGAGGGTGAGGCCTTCCAGGTCCTGGCCGATCGTCACCTGCCAGGGTTCGCCCGCCTTCATGCGCGCATTCTCGAAGCCGATCCGGCGCGTCAGCTCCAGCATCAGGCCGAAGACGATGCCGGTGGTCGGGTTGCCGAACGAGCCGGTGCCGCAGACGGTGACGCCGCGCTCGGCCGCCGCCTTGATGTCGAAGGCGTTGTTCTTCGCGCCGGTGGTGATGAGCAGCCTGAGATCGGGCAGCGCCTCGATCACCTTGCGCGGAAAGGGCGTGCGCTCGCGCATGCCGACCACGATGGCGAAGCCCTGCAGCGCCTCGATCGCCTCGTCCTGGCTGGCGAAGGGCTTGTTGAAGACCTTGATCTCGACGTCCTTGGCGATGGGGGACCAGTCGGCGAAGCTCATCGCCACGTTCTGGTAGTCGTCGAGAATGGCTGCCTTCAGCATGCTTGCGCGCCCTTGAATGATGCCGCCCGCCGCGTCGCGGGCGGCGGCACTTTAGGGCGGCGGTTCCGAAAGGAAAGGGGGTCAGCCCGGCGTGCTGACGTCGGGGTGCTTGGCGCGCCAGGCCGGGCCGGGGCCGCGCATGTAGTGGAGTTCGGGCCGGTATGGATCGCTGATCGCGCGCCAGAAGTCGGCGAGGAAGGCGCGGAGGACGGCATAGGGCCGGGGCGCCGCGGCGCCCGCCGAACCCAGGAAGATGGAGATTGCCCGCGCCATGCCGACCGCAGCGGCTTCTGCCGCTTCCTCGCGTCCGAGCATGCGGCCGCACCGGTTAAGGGGCGGTTGGCGCTGGCCTCGTGACGGCGCGTCTTTGCGATCAGCGTTTCCAGAGCCTTACCGGAAAGCCTCATGTTGAGGAGCCTGCCGTCAGGCAGGCGTCTCGAAGGATGAGGCTGCCTCACGGTTCAAGACGGGCCTGCGGCCCTCCTCACCATAAGGCAGAGCGGGCGCCCGCGCTTGCCCTTTGCGGTTCCGCTCGCTACATCAGCCGCGTATCTCCCGACAAGGCGTCCGGCGGCGCGAGCGAACGCGCGGGGGCGGATTCGGGCCGAATTTCAGGGGTTTTTACGTGAACGGTCGCCAATTCATCTACCACATGCAGGGTCTGTCCAAGACCTATCCGCCCAACAAGAAGGTGCTGGATAACATCCACCTGTCGTTCTACCCGGACGCCAAGATCGGCGTGCTCGGCGTCAACGGCTCCGGCAAGTCGACCCTGCTACGCATCATGGCCGGTATCGACACCGACTATGTCGGCGAGGGCTGGGTCGCCGAGGGCGCCCGCGTCGGCTACCTGGAACAGGAGCCGCAGCTCGACGCCAACAAGTCGGTGCGCGGCAACGTCGAGGAAGGCGTTGCGGTCAAGCGCGCGCTGCTCGACCGCTACAACGAAATCGCGATGAACTACTCCGACGAGACCGCCGACGAGATGGCGCGTCTCCAGGACATCATCGACAGCCAGAACCTGTGGGACCTCGATTCCAAGGTCACGCAGGCGATGGACGCGCTCAACTGCCCGCCGGACGACGCCGACGTTTCCAAGCTCTCCGGCGGCGAGCGCCGCCGCGTCGCGCTGTGCAAGCTGTTGCTCGACCAGCCGGACCTGCTGCTGCTCGACGAGCCGACCAACCATCTCGACGCCGAAAGCGTGAACTGGCTGGAAGGCCACCTGCGCAATTACCCGGGGGCGATCCTGATCGTCACCCACGACCGCTACTTTCTCGACAACGTCACCGGCTGGATCCTTGAGCTCGACCACGGCCGCGGCATTCCCTACGAGGGCAACTACACCTCGTGGCTGGCGCAGAAGCAGAAGCGCATGGAGCAGGAGGGCCGCGAGGACGAGGCGCGCCGCCGCACGCTCGAGCGCGAGCAGGAATGGGTGCAGTCCTCGCCCAAGGCGCGGCAGGCGAAATCGAAGGCGCGCTATGAGCGCTACGAGGAGCTGCTCAAGATCGCCAACGCCAAGGTCAACACCGTGGCGCAGATCACCATCCCCGTGGTCGAGCGGCTCGGCAACAACGTCGTCGACTTCGATCATCTCACCAAGGGCTTTGGCGACAAGCTTCTGATTGACGACCTGTCCTTCCGGCTGCCGCCCGGCGGCATCGTCGGCGTCATCGGCCCGAACGGCGCCGGCAAGACCACGCTATTCCGCATGATCACCGGCCAGGAAAAGCCCGACGGCGGCACCATCAAGGTCGGCGAGTCAGTTCACCTCGGCTATGTCGACCAGTCGCGCGACACGCTCGACGGCAAGAAGACCGTCTGGGAGGAGATCTCCGAGGGCAACGACATCATGATGGTCGGCAAGAAGGAAGTGAACTCGCGCGCTTACGTGTCGCTGTTCAACTTCAAGGGCGCCGATCAGCAGAAGAAGGTCGGCACGCTCTCCGGCGGCGAGCGCAACCGCGTGCACCTCGCCAAGATGCTGCGCTCGGGCGCCAACCTGCTCCTGCTCGACGAGCCGACCAACGACCTCGACGTCGAGACGCTGCGCGCGCTCGAAGAGGCGCTGGAGGATTTCGCCGGCTGCGCCGTGATCATCAGCCACGACCGCTGGTTCCTCGACCGCATCGCCACGCACATCCTCGCTTTCGAAGGCGACAGCCACGTCGAGTGGTTCGAAGGCAACTTCCAGGATTACGAGAAGGATAAGATGCGCCGGCTTGGCACCGACTCGGTCATCCCGCACCGGCTGAAGTACAAGAAGTTCACGCGGTAGGTTCTGCTTGTCATGGCCGGGCTTAGTCCCGGCCGTTTCGCTTAGGAAGGCACTGGCTCCCTGATCGGGATCGCCGGGACAAGCCCGGTGACAAGAAACAGTGCTCAGTCCCTCACCACCGCATCGATCTCCGCATCCGTCGGAAACCGCCCGGTTGCCTGCTTGGAAAATTTCAGTTTGCCGTCGACGGCAATCTCGAACACGCCGCCCGACGAGCGGATCAGCTCGACGTCGGCTTGGGCAATTTGCTGGAGGCGGGCCCTCGCACGGAGGGCTTTCGGCTCGTAGCCTCAACTGCCGCAGTAGCGGATCGTGATTTTCATGAATCGCTCCGTTGCGCGTTACTTTATCCGGCTCGGCGTGGCCGCGTCTCGGCGGCGCAGGTTTCGGCCGCAACTTTTTCGCGCCGCAACCTGCGCCCTTTCAGATCGCGGCAGCCTTTTCCACAATGTGATGGTAGCTCGCGCCGCCGGCTGCTAGCCTTGCGGGCAAGAGGGGACCACCAGCCATGACCGTCACGACCGCGATGACGGCCGTTCCGAAGCCCGCGCCCGCGTTGCTCGAGGACTTCCGGAACGCGCCGACGTCGATCATCAGCGATAATCTCGCGCGCCTGCCGGGCGCTGTCGGCATCAGGCCGTTCCACAAGGGCGGCCAGCTGCTCGGCACCGCCTTTACCGTGCGCACGCGGCCGGGCGACAATCTCGCCATTCACATGGCGCTCGAGCTGGTCGGGCCGGGCGACGTGATCGTCGTGGATGGCGGCGGCGACGAGAGCCGCGCGCTCATCGGCGAGATCATGCTCAACATCGCCAAGTATCGCGGCGCCGTCGGCTACGTGATCGACGGCGCGATCCGCGACGCCGGCGCGATCGCGGAATCCGATTTCCCGGTGTTCGCGCGCGCCGCCATCCACCGCGGGCCCTACAAGAGCGGCCCCGGCGAGATCAACGTGCCGGTCGCGATCGGCGGCTCGGTCGTTTCACCCGGCGACATCGTGGTCGGCGACGAGGACGGCGTGGTGTCTTTCTCGCAAGCGGTCGCACCCAAGCTGCTCGAGGCCGTCAACGCGCAGATCAAGCGCGAGGCCGACACCATCGTGGCGATCCGGGAAGGCCGCTACCAGGGCAGCTACGCAAAATCGTAACGGCAAATGAAGCCGAACAAGGAGACGCCATGAGTCAGGCAGACGAATTCCACACGCTCACCGACCCAAGCGACGGGCTGTTCCGCGAGCTCGCGCCCGGCGTGACGACGCACATCTTTTCGGGCGAGCACGTGATGGTCTCGGTGGTGACGATCGCACCGAATGCCGAAGGCGTCATGCATCATCATCCGGAGGAGCAGTGGGGCGTGCTGCTCGACGGCTCGGCCATCCGCTACCAGGGCGACGAGGCGATCCCGGTCAAGAAAGGCGATTTCTGGCGCACCCCGGGCCACGTGCCGCACACGATGCGCGCGGGGCCGGAGGGCGCGCGCGTGCTCGACATCTTCAGCCCGCCCCGGCCGGAATACAAAAAGCCGGGCTCGGGCTTCGGTACTGCGTAGTTCGACCACAACAAACAATCGAACAAGAGGGAGGAGACAATGAACAAGATCACACGCCGCACGATGCTGGCCGCGACGGCCGCTTTCGCCGCCGCGCCGGCCTTTGCGCAAGGCTCGACGACGACGCTGGTCGTGCCGTTTCCGCCGGGCGGCTCGACCGACGCGCTCGCGCGCATGCTGCAGCCTGGCTTGCAGGCGGCGCTCGGCCGGATGGTCGTCGTCGAAAATAAATCGGGCGCGGCCGGCTCGATCGGCGCGGCCCAGGTCGCCAAGAGCCCGCCGGATGGCTCGTCCTTCCTGGTGACCTTCGACTCGCATGCTGTGATCCCCGCCGTGCTCGAAAAGCCGCCGCTCGACGTCGAGAAGGATCTCATGCCGGTGTTCCTGGTCGGCACCGCACCCTATGTCATCGCCGCCAACGCCGAAAGGCCGTACAAGACCTTTGCCGACGTGGTGAAAGCCTGCAAGGAAAAGCCCGGCTCGGTACGCTACGCCTCGGTCGGCATCGGCACGCTCGGCCATCTGGCGATGACCGTGCTGGCCAAGAAGTCCGGCGTCGAGATCACGCACGTGCCGTACCGCGGCGGCGGGCCGGCCATGAACGACGTGCTCGGCGGCCACGTCGACCTGATCGCGGGCTCAGCCGCACTGATCACGCCGCAGCTCGGCGGCGGCCGCATTCGCCCGATCATGCAGACCGGCCGCCAGCGGCTGCCGTCGCTGAAGGACACGCCGACCGCGATCGAGCAGGGTTTCCCGGATTTCGAGACGCTGGCCTGGTGGGGCGTGTTCGCGCCGAAGGGCACGTCGCCCGAGGCGATCGCCGCCCTGGAGAAGGCGATCCGGCAGATCCTGAGCGAGCCGGCCACGGCCGCGAAGCTTCGCGACTCGCAGCAGATGACGCTCGTGCTCGGCGGGCCGAAGGAGTTCGCCGCCTTTTTCGACAAGGAGGTGAAGTTCTGGGGCCAGGTCGTGCGCGAGAACAACATCCGGGCATGATCGCGCCGGGCTGAAGTTCACCTCGTGAAACTCGAATGGCCGGTGTCCCGCGCAAGCGGGGCGCCGGCCATGTCGATCGTGGCGCATCTGGCGCGCGACAAGCCGCGTCCCGGCGGATAGATTCGGCCCGCTTTTGCCGCGTCAGGACGAGCCGCCATGAACAAGCCTTACACCCCGGCCAAGCCCTTCGTGCTCGAAGAGGCGACGATCGACGAACTGCATGCCGCGATCCGCGCCGGCGAGGTCACGGTCACCGGCATCGTCGAGCATTATCTCGCGCGCGTACGCGCCTACAACGGCACGTCGAATCTGCTGGTGACCGAAGACGGTGCGCCGGTGACGGCTGCGCCGGGCGCGGTGCGCGGCGGCGCGCCGCTCGCCTTTCCGACCGAGACCGTGAAGGCCGCCGACGTGCTGCCCGATCTCGACCGGTACAAGGGGCCGCCGCTCGAGTTCGGCCGCATGGAGGCGACCGCTTCCGACGCGTCGGTGCAGCAGCAGTTCGGCATGACCGTCGGCAAGCCGAACGCCGGCCAGGTCAACGCGCTGGCGACGCTCAACATCCGCGGCGAGCGCTCGGTCACCTGCCGCGGCGACTACGACCTGCATCCCTCCACGGGGCCGCTGCCGAAAGGCGCGCCGCCGGTCTGCGAGTATTTCCGGCACCAGCCGGACGCGCTCGAGCGCGCGGCGGAGCTCGACGCGCAATACGGCCGCAATCCCGATCTCGAGAAGATGCCGATGTACGGCGTCGTGTTCTCGTTCAAGGATCCGTTCGACACCAAGGACATGCGCTCGACCGGCGGCGGCGACGCCGCCTACGACATCGACTTTCCGGCGCGCGACCACGTGCTGGTGCATCAGTTGCGCGAGAAGGGCGCCATCGTCTTCGCCAAGGCGGTCAATACCGAATACAACGGCCGTCCCGAGGACCCGGGTGGCACGCATCGGCCCGACCAGGTGCTGCCGACCACGCTCGGCTATCAGCGCAGCACCTGGGGCGGCAACCCGTCCAACCCTTACGACACCACGCGCGCGGCCTCGCTCGGCTCGAGCTCGGGCTCCGGCGTGTCGGTGTCCACCAACATGGTGATGGCGAGCCTGGGCGAGGAAACGCGCGCCTCCTGCCGCGGCCCCGCCAACCACAACGCGGTGGCGCTCATCCTGCCGCACAAGGCGCTGCTCGGCTTCGACGGCGGCGCCATCGGCGCCGATATCCACGTCGACCGCTCGGGCATCCTCGCCCGCACCATTGGCGATTGCGCGAAGATCCTCGACGCGCTGAAGGACCCGGCCGACGGCTATTACGACCCGCGCGATCCCTTCACCACGGTGCCGCGCTCTTCCGTGCTCGCCTCTTATGCGGCGCACGCGAAAGCGTCCGGCGCACCGGGCGCGCTCGCGGGCCTGCGCATCGGCGTCATCCGCGAGTCGATGATCGTCCGGCCCGGCCACAAGACCGACGAGCCGATTACCCAGGCCGCCGCGACGGAGATCAAGGACGTGCTCGCCGGCCGGCTCGGCGCGCGGCTGGTCGAATCCGCCGATCCTTTGTGGACGCCCGACCCCGATTGCGAGCCGATGGCGGTCGACTACCGCACGGCGATCGCGCGGCTGGTGCCGGTGTTCATGCCCGACATTCTTTTCCGTCTCGACGGCGATGGGCAGCCGCTGTTCAGGGAATTCGCCGCCGCCATCGCGCCGACCGAGTTCGCGCCCGGCAAGGTGTTCGGCTCCGGCACGATGCGGCCGATCGACTACATGCTGGAAATGTCCGAGGGGCGCATCGCGCCGCCCCGGAACCTCGATCTCGCCACCATTCAGCAGCAGGCAGCGCAGACCGCCTTCCGCTTCCACATCAACCAGTACCTGTCGCGCCGCGCCGCCGAGTGGAAAGCCAAAGGCTTCACCGAGACGCTGACCGACTTCACCGCGCTCAATGCGCGCTCGAAGTTCTGGGGCGACGACCAGCGCGCGAGCTTCCTCAACTGGGACGAGGTCGCCGACCTGCGCGGGCCCCTCGGCGAGCGGCAGCCGACGGCCGACCGCATGATGTTGCGCGAGCTTCTGCGTCGCGCCGACATGATGGTGCTACTAGAGAATCGACTGGACGTCCTTGTCCGGCTCCATACCCCGTTCCCACCCGGCAAGATCGGCGGGGCCGGGCAGGGCTTCCGCAACAACCTCACCTGGGAATCGTTGAGCGGGCCGAACGCCGGCCTGACCGAGGTGCTGGTTCCGGCCGGCTTCGTCACCACGGTCTACGATCCGGTCTACACGCTGAGCGACGACGGCACGCGCTATCTGCACGTGCCGTCGGACAAGCCGACCACGATACCGGCGCCCGGCCTGCCGTTCTCGCTCGTGTTCCGCGCCGAGCCGGGCAAGGAGGACCTGCTGTTGCACGTCGCCTCGGCTTATGAGGCGGCCTCCAAGCGGCGCATCCCACCGCCCGCCTTTCCGCCGCTGCCGCCGAAGCGTTCGGGATAGCGCGCCGAACCTCCCGGTCGCCTGACGCCGCGCAGTCTCCCGCTGCAAGCGTCACCCTTGCGCCGCCAAGAATCGCCTATAAGTCGCCTCGGCCGCCGCCGGCGTCCCGCCGTGCCGCGCCTCCAAGGGATGCCCCATGTCCATGTCCGCCGATACCCCGAGCGTGCCGCCCGATTACCCGGGCCTGCGCCCGCTACCGCAACTCATCTTCGGCTCGCGCTGGCTCCAGCTTCCGCTCTACCTCGGCCTCATCGTCGCCCAGGGCGTCTATGTGGTGCTGTTCCTGAAGGAGCTCTGGCACCTCGTGCTCGGCGCGATGAAGTTCTCCGAGCAGGAGATCATGCTCGTCGTCCTCGGCCTCATCGACGTCGTCATGATCTCCAACCTCCTCATCATGGTCATCGTCGGCGGCTACGAGACCTTCGTCTCGCGGCTCGAGCTGGAGAAGCACCCGGACCAGCCGGAGTGGCTCAGCCACGTCAACGCCAGCGTCTTGAAGATCAAGCTGGCGATGGCGATCATCGGCATTTCGTCGATCCACCTGCTGCGCACGTTCATCTACGCCGGACAGCTCGGCAAGCCGGATGTGCCCTATACCGAAACCGGCGTGATGTGGCAGGCCATCATCCACGGACTCTTCATCCTCTCGGCCATCGGCATCGCCTATGTGGAGAAGATATCGCAGTCGGCTTACGAGAAACCGAAGCATCATTAGCTTCGCCGTCATGGCCGGGCTTGTCCCGGCCATCCACGCCTTTAGGCTGGGCGCGGTTCGAGCATGTGGATGCCCGGCAGCAGGCCGTGCACGACGAGAATGCGATACGCGCTGACTTTCATCGTGGCGTTGATGTTCGCGGTGCCTGCGCACGCCGCCGACCCCGCCTTCGAGCAATGGCTGCAAGGTGCCTGGCCCGAGGCGCAGGCGCTCGGCGTATCGCGCGCGACCTTCGATAAGGCGGTCGCCGGGCTCGAGCCCGACCTCTCGCTGCCCGACCTTGTCATTCCGGGCCGGGCCGAGAAGGCACCGCCGCAGCCCGAGTTCGTACAGACACCGTCGCAGTACCTGCGCGAGTCGGCCTTCGACCGCCTGGCCGCGCGCGGCCGCCAGCTTGCCGCGCAATACCGCAAGACGCTGTCCCGCATCGAACGCGAGGTCGGCGTGCCGGGCGACATCGTGCTGGCGATCTGGGCGCGCGAGACCGATTATGGCGGCTACAAGCTGCCGCACGACGCCGTCCGCGTGCTGGCGACGCAAGGCTACACCGGCAAGCGCAAGGACTTCTTCCGCAACGAGTTCCTGCACGCGCTGAAGATGCTGGAGAGCGGCGTGCCGCGCGCCGATATGCGCGCGTCCTGGGGCGGCGCGATGGGCCTCACCCAGTTCCTGCCATCCGAATATTTCAAGTACGCGGTCGACTTCGACGGCGACGGCCGTGTCGACATCTTCCGCTCCGTGCCGGACGCGCTCGCCTCCGCCGCCAAGCAACTCGCCGGCAAGGGCTGGCAGACGGGCGAGCGCTGGGCCTACGAAGTGAAGGCGCCGGCAAGCGCCGACTGCACGCTCGGCACGCCGCAGACGCAGATGCCGATCGAGGAATGGCTCAAGCGCGGCTTTGCGATCGCCGACGGCCGCCCATTGAGCGCCGCCGAGCGCGCGCTGCCCGCCTCGCTGTTGCAGCCGGAAGGCACCTACGGTCCGTCGTTCCTCACGCCGAAGAATTATTTCGTCATCAAGGACTACAACTACTCCGACCTCTACGTGCTGTTCGTCGGCCACCTGAGCGACCGCATCGCCGGCGCGAAGTCCTTCGTCACGCCGTGGAGCAAGACCACGCAGATGAAGACGACCGATGTCGAACTGATGCAAAAGCGGCTCACCGCACTCGGGCTCTACAAGGACAAGATCGACGGCAAGGCCGGCATGCTCACGCGCGCCGCGCTCGGCGCCTATCAGAAGCGTAACAAGCTGAAGGTGGACTGCTGGCCAACCGCGGCAGTGCTCGGCCACATGCGCCAGTAACGTCGGGGCGTGGCCCTGAAAAGCGAAACGCCCGGCTTGCGGCCGGGCGTTTTGTTGCTGGTATGGCGCGCGCCTTACTCGCAAACCTCGACGCGGCGATGGCGCCAGCCGTAGCCTTCGACCCAGATGCGGCGGCGCTCGACGTGGCAGATCGGGCCGGCGCCGTCCTCCTCGTAGTAGTAGGTCGGCGGGGGCGGCGGCGGTTCCTCGACATAGATCGGGCCCGCCGACGGGCCGGCGAGTGCCGAGCCGATGAGCGCGCCCGCGGCCAATCCACCGACCACGCCGGCCGCGACACCGCAGCCGCGGCAGCGGGCATCGGCGGACGTCGGCAGTGCGGCGGCGGCGAGGCCGGCCAGGGCAAGCGCGATGACGGTGTGTCTCATTTTGGGTCCTTTGACGGAACAGGTTGGCCGGATCATGCGCCTTCAGCCTTACGCGAAGCTTAAGGGCAGACGAACCGGGGGTGGCTCCAGCCCTTGGGATTGCCCCAGCGGTCGAAGGTCCGTTGCCGGGCCCAGTAGCCGCCCGGGCAGGTGGAGGGAGCGGGGCGGCCAAGGCCGGGCGCGCGCTGCTCGCCCGCGGCCGGCTTGTAGGTCGTGACCCTGGCCGAGGCCGGGCTGGCCAGACCGACGGCAAGCATGATCAACAGTGCCCTCTGCATGAAGCCCCCCCGGCGGTCCGCAAGGAGGCCGGGGCAAGGTGGCGGAAATGCGGTTGCCGCCGCCGGCCCGGCCACACGCAAAAGCCCGGATCCGGCGGCGCCGGATCCGGGCTTTCGTCAATGTGGCTTGCGAACCGCTCAGCTGCAGACGCGGACGCGGCGGCTGTACCAGCCGTAGCCGTCCCAGACGCGCTCGCGGGTCCAGTAGCAGCGCGGGCCGTAGTACACCGGCGCCGGCCCGTAGTAGTAGCCCGGGCCGGGGCCGTAATAGCCGCGGTTCTGCGAAGCGATGCCGCCGATGATGGCGCCGACGGCGAGGCCGCCGATAATGCCGGCGGCGACAGCGCCGCCGCGGCCACGCGCTTCGGCCTGCGGGGGGGCGGCGACCGCGGCGACCGCCAGCACGGCGGCCGCAGCGACGGCAGTGAAAGTCTTGCTGATCTTCGTCATGGCGCACCTGATCTCTGTAAACGCCGGGAGGCGCTGGTTCCCGCGGGCTGTCCTCGGGTCGTGTGCATTCAACGCGCCGGCGGTCGGTTCCCTGCGGTGGCTTTCGGC
This sequence comes from Pseudolabrys sp., assembly GCA_046292265.1. Classification (GTDB taxonomy): domain Bacteria; phylum Pseudomonadota; class Alphaproteobacteria; order Rhizobiales; family Xanthobacteraceae; genus Pseudolabrys. Next base: position 69,193 of record JBKBRE010000008.1, read on the forward strand.
ATGGAATTCAACGGCCGTGTTGCGGGCGAGGTTCCTGTCGGCGCGGTGAACGGACGATGAATGCAACGTTTGGAAAAGGCCGGCACGGCCACATAAGGGCATTAAATTTCGGCAAGGCTTGTGGCGCGATTGCGGCGGCGCGAACGCCTGCGGAACGCGCTCAGCGCCGCGCGGAACGGCGCTTTTTGCGATCGCGCGTGCTGCGCCGCGCCTTCTTCGCCTTGGTCGCGACGGGCCGCCTGCGGCGGACGAGGGCGCGGCCGACCGCCTCGAGGAACAGGCGCTCGAGCGGATAGCTCAGCCGCCGCACCGCCTGGCCAAGCGGCAGCCAGGCGACCGCGGCGATGTCCTTCATCAGGTCGCGGCTCGGCCGCGCCGCGGCTTTCATGTGCCAGAAGCGCACCAGCTTGGTGCGGCCCTGGGCGCGATAGGTGATGGCGCCGAGAAATTCGCGTACGTCCACGCGGTGGCCGGTCTCCTCGACCGCTTCGCGCCGCGCCCCGGCCATCGGCGTTTCGTCGAGCTTGAGCTTGCCGCGCGGCAGCACCCAGCGCTCGTCCTTGGCGCGCTGCACGATGGCGATCAGCGGGCGCGCGCCCTTGCGCACCACGATGCCTCCTGCCGCCTGAACCGGTTTGCGCGCCATCGTCTTCGCTCGTCCGTCTCTCCGTGTAGCAAACTGGCGATGATTCCCGCGAAAGAAAATGCGTGGCCGCGCTCCGCTTGTGGGCAAAGTGGAGGGCGCGGCGCGCCGTCATAATTCGTTTATGTGGCGCCGGCGCATGCAGTCGGGCCAAAGCAGAACGGCCGGGCTTGGGACCCGGCCGTTCGCCTGGCGAAGGTATCGCCTTCGGTTAGTTGAACTTCAGACCGGCGGCCTTGGCGATCTTCAGGTTGAGGTCGATCTCGCGCTGGTTCATCGCGTCCATTTCGGCCGGCGTGAGCGGGTTCGGCTCGACACCCTGCTTGGCAAGCTTCTCCTTCACGTCCGGCAGCGCCAGCGCCTTGGTCACTTCCGCGTGCAGGCGATCGATGATCGGCTTCGGCGTCTTGGCCGGCACCAGCAGGCCGGTCCAGTAGTTGTAGTCGGAGTTGGCGAAACCGGACTCGAGCGTGGTCGGGATGTTCGGCAGCGACGGCGAGCGCTTGGCGGAGGAAACCGCCAGCGGCACCAACTGGCCGTTCTGGATGAACGACATCGCCGACGAGATGCCCATGAAGACGAAGTCGACGCGGCCGGTCATCACCTCGGTGAGCGCTTCCGGTCCGCCGCGGAACGGAACATGAGTGCCCTTGAAGTCGGCGCTGACGCGGAAACGTTCGGCCGCCCAGTGCGTGGCGCTGCCGACGCCGGCGGACGAGTAGGTCATCTGGCCGGACGCCTTCGCCTTCTCGGCGAATTCCTTGACCGACTTGATGCCCGACTTCGGGTTGACCAGCAGCACGTTCGGCACGCTGCCGAAGCAGGCGACGCCGGCGAAGTCCTTGGCCGCGTCATAGGGCAGGTTGGGATAGGCGGCCGGCGCGCCGGAATGCGCGGCGGCGTTGATCAGCAGCGTGTAGCCGTCCGGGTCGGCCTTGGCGACCTGCGCGGAGCCGATGCTGCCGCCGGCGCCGCCGCGGTTCTCGATGACGATGGACTGGCCGAGCTGGCGCGACACCGGATCCATCACGATGCGGCCGATGATGTCGATGGTGGAGCCGGCGGTGAACGGCACCATGGCCTTGATGACCTTGTCCTGCGGCCAGGCGGCGAAAGCGAAGCGCGGCAGCGCGGGCACCGCGAGTGCGGCGGAAGCAAGCGTGAGGAAGCGACGGCGATTGGTTGTGCTCATGGGAGTCCCCTAATGCGTTATCGGCGCGGCTCGTTAGGCGGCCGCGACTTTCGGTCGGGGATGATGCCCACCGCTGCGCGCGGCGGGAAGGGGGCGGACGAAAAATTCTTTTTGGCATTGCGAAAGACGGGCCGCCGGTTGCGCGGCGCGCCTCCGCATGGCCATTATGCCGCAGCCCGCACAGGAGACCCGCCATGGCGAATTACACTTGGGATCACGTCCACTTGCGCTCGCCCGATCCGGAAGCGACCGCCCAATGGTTCGAGCTCATGCTGGGCGCCGAGGTGATCCGCTCCATGCAGCAGGGCCAGCCGCGCATCGACGTGAAGCTCGGCGGCGCGATGATCTTCATTGCCAAGGCGGCCCCCGGCGACGGCGTCAACCCGCCGCCGGTGACGCCTTACCAAGGGCTCGACCATTTCGGTCTGAAGGTGTCCAACATCGACGCGGTCGCGGCCGAGCTGAAGGCCAAGGGCGTGACTTTCACCAAGGAACCGCACGTCCCGCGGCCGGGCATCAAGATCTGTTTCCTGCGCGGGCCGCAGGGAATTTCGATCGAATTGCTCGACCGCGATCCCAAATACGCCTGATCCGCCGCGGCGCGCCGCGCCGGATTTACTTTGGACAAAAGGTCGCGCTCGGGTTGCCCCATACCTCTCGCGCGGACTAAAAGGCGTCCGGGGGATACTTCGATTCGACATGAGGTCTGCATGCGGGTGGTCGCGCTGGCGATCGGAACGGCTGTTGTCTTCGTCACTCATGCCGCCGCCGCCACCGATGCGCGGTTCCAGCGCGGGTTGATGATGCTGGCGCCGACCGAGCGGCTCGAGCAGCTCTGCGACTACACCGCGATGACGCAGATCCGCAAAGACCAGCGCCAGTTCCGCCCCGACCGCGCGGTGGCCGGCGCGATGGGCGAGCCGCACGCCGTCAACGCACACACGATCGAGGCCAAGGGCGCCGCCTTCCGCAGCCGCGGCAAATGGTACGCGCTCACGTATCGCTGCAGCGCCGACATCGAGAACCTGAAGGTGATCAGCTTCCGCTACACCGTCGGCGAGGAAATCCCCGAGACCAAATGGACCGCCTACGGCCTGTGGGAGTGAGATAGTAACTCGCCCTTATTCGCCGTAACCAAGCGGGTCACATGTGCTCCTGCGAATTTTCGCATTCTCGGGAATGAGCGCCGTGCGACGCCGTCACCTCGGCGGTGATTAGCACGGACCACTAGCGACCCGAGTTAGTTTTTCAATGCGGTCTTTCAGGTTCTGCTCGTGTGTTTCGCGTAACGTTCTGAAATCAGAGTCAGTCGTCCACGCTTTCAAATCCGCGCAAGTGGCGAAGTCGCCGAAATTTTTCGCCTGCTCCAAATGCGTCAGAGCTTCGTCAAATCGTCCGATCTTGGTGAAGTAAACTGCAATATTATACCAGATGCCTGCCACCTGCGGCGCGTCCTTGCGGGCTTCAAGAAGTAGCTCATAGCCTTTGGTCATTTCATTCTTGTCGCCGCTCTGTACCAGCGTGTTCGCATAGTTGACTTTAGCGATAGTAGCCGGCCGGTGCGAACGTTCGGCGGCGCGATAGGCGGCAAGGGCGTGGTGCTTATGTCGGGCATCATATGTAGCCGCCTCACCCGCGTTGCCGGCGTTCCTGGCTATGTTGGCCAAACGTCCGTAAGTGCCGGCCAGAATTCGGTTCTTAAAAAGGCTGTCGTCTGAAGCGGCATCCACCAGCACAATAACCGAGATGAACCTGTCCTTGTCGTTGTCCTTCAGCGCGTCTCTATATTCACCAGCCGCTTGCGCCAAAACCTGCATGTCTGAAACATGCCTGACCGATGCGGAAGACAGCGGACGGAGCGCATTTGACGCGTTTGCAATCGTCGTCAATTCTAAAATTTGCGCGGGGAAATTATAGGCATAGTCCAATTGAATCTGATCGAGTGTCTGGACGAATCGCTCGAAATGCCGGCTGACCGCAACGCTGTTCAAATCGCTGCGGACGTTAGTGGCCTGTTCTTCTAAGGTATTTACCGTTGAGTTTAGGGCGGCAACCTTGGTTTCAAATGTCTTGATCTTCTGCTCGACATTTTGAAATAGGGCTGCTGATTGTTCGTTGAACTTTTGAACCCTGTCGTTGAAATTGCCGATGGCCTGGAAGCCCATGTAGCCGAAGAAAGCGCCGGCGATCGCGCCGATGGTAGCAATGAGGCCTACGAAGCTTATAAAGAGAGAGGCCGGCTCATTTGACGTCCTGGGCGCGTCGGCAGAGTCCTGAAACGATTGGCAATATCGGCACTTGCGGGCAGCGTCTAGGATCGCTTCACCGCAGTATTTGCAAGGTTTCACCGCCGGCCTCCAAAGCCAAGCCTATGCGGATTCGCGCGGATAGAGTAGGTTGAATAATCTACAACCGAACTGAGCCGCGGGCAAGCGGCAGCCCGTTCGGAGCGGCCGTCCTCACTGGTGCTGCACGACGACCTTGGTGCCGAGCGGCACGCGCTCGTACAGATCGGTGATGTCGTCGTTGACCAGGCGGAAGCAGCCGGACGACACCGCGTGTCCGATGGTCTGCGGCGCGTTGGTGCCGTGGATGCGGTACACCGTCGCGCCGATGTAGAGCGCGCGCGCGCCGAGCGGGTTGCCCGGGCCCCCCGCCATCCAGCGCGGCAGATAAGGCTGGCGTTGGATCATCTCCGGCGGCGGCACCCAGTCGGGCCATTCCGCCTTGCGGCTGATCTTGTGCGTGCCACCCCACTGGAAGCCGTCGCGGCCGACGCCGACGCCGTAGCGCATGGCGCTGTTGTTGCCCATGATCAAATAGAGATAGCGGTCGGCGGTGTTGACCACGATCGTGCCGGGCGCCTGGTCGGTGCGGTAGAACACCGGACGCCGGCGCCATTCATCGCCGAGACCCTCGTCGCTCTGCTCGACGCCCGGATCGACGTCCTCGACGGTCGGCTCGGGCGCGCGGCCGAACAGCTGCGCGCCGGCCGGCGTGGCGGCAAAGAGCAGGCAGGCGATGAGAACGGCGCGGCGCATGACAGGCTCCCCGAACACCTGCGCATTGTAGCCGCTCCGCCCGGCGCGCCCAACCCGGCTCCGCGCATTTGACTTGAATTGCGTCAGGCCGCCTGCGCCGCCATCTCTTCCGCGATCGCGCGCCGGACGTTGGCGCGCGTGGCGATGCGCTCGCGGTGCGCGCGCACATTCGGGATGCGGTCGAGGTCCACGCCGTCTCCCTCCAGCCATTGCGAAAGCGTAAAGAGATAAGGATCGCAGACCGTGTAGGTCTCGCCCATGACGTAGGGCCCCTGCAGCATGTGGCGGTCGATGAGCTCGAAGCATTGCGTGACCGAGGCCGGCACCTTGCGCTGCATGGCGGCGATGGCGGCGGAGTCGTCGGCGTCCACCCAGCGGTAGCCGCGCATGCGGTGGGCGTGCGCGACGTGGACGGTGGAGCACAGGTAACTGTTGAACTCCTGCACGCGCGCGAAGGCGAAGGGATCGTCGAGCGGCGCGAGCTTCGCTTCAGGGAATCGCTGCGCGACATAGGCGAGCAACGCGGGCGTCTCGGTGAGCACGCCGCGCTCGGTGACCAGCGAGGGCACGCGCGCCTTCGGGTTGACGGCGAGGTAGTCCGGCTTGCGCTGTTCTTCCTCGCCGAAGCTGATGCGGACGGTCGAGTAGGCGGCGCCGGCGTCGATCAGTGCGATGTGGGTGGCGAGCGAGCAGGTATGCGGTGCGTAGTAGAGCGTGAGCATGGCGTTTCCCGGTGCCGCGCGTGTGTGGCGGCCGGGCAATGATAGCGCCTCGCGTGCGGCGGGCTAGTCCTTGTCCTTCACCGACGTGTCCGGCCGGTCGGTGCCGCGCGCGGTCTCGGTGTGCCAGCGGCCCTGCTCGTCCTCGTACTGGATCACCTCGGTCGAGCCCGGCACCTTCTGCTCGGCCGCCGCGGCGCGCGCGGCGGCGAGCGCGGCCGCATGCGTCGGATAGGTTTCGGAGAAGACGCCGGCGGACTTGTAGGCCCAGCCTCCGTCGTGCTCGACGATCTCGTAGGTCACCTGCGTCATGACGCGCCCTCCGCCGCATTTGAGACAGCGAGTTTAACGTATGATAGCTGCGATGGTTGCGGTAGATGGTTCCGGGCTTGCGCCAGTCCGGCCGGAATGGGAGTTTGCCGCAAACAAGGATGACATTATGCCGACAAGGCTATCGAAGTCGCGTTTTCTGGCGATCCTGGCGCTCGGACTTTTCGGCGATCCGGCCGGAGCCTCGCAGGAAGCGACCGACATGAAGCTGGAGAACGCCGGCTTCAAGATGCGGCTCGCCGACACGGCCGAGAAGATCAGGCACGCACGTCTGCCGCCGCCGCGCAAGTTCGTCGCCCGCGTGAAGGACGGTAAGCGCTATTACATCTATTCCGATCCCGACTACTGCAAATGCGTCTTCGTCGGCGACGAGACGGCTATGAATACCTACCGCGACATGATCGCCGCGCCGCCGAAGGACCTGGCGCCGACGGTGATCGCGCCGTCCGGCATCACGCCCGAGAGGCTGATGGTCGAGGACATGAATGCCGACGTGTCGAACCTGATCGACGACGGCAACATTCTCGACTGGAAGTTCTGACGCTCTTCCGACGCGATTTGCCGCGACGGTGCTGCGCGGCGCAAGATGGTGTGAGGACAGCCATGTTGATCGTATCGATTATCCTGGAAGCCGCCGTCGCCGTGCTGGCCGTGCTTGCGGCGCGGCAGGGGCGGCCGCACGTCTACGGCCTCGCCTTCACCTTCGCGGCCTATGTGGTCTACGACCTCGCCCGCCTGCTGCAATGGGCGGTCGAAGGCCCGCTGTTGTCCGCCCTGTTTCTCGCGGCGACGCTCACCGCGCTCTACGCGGTATGGGGCCTCTACCGCGAGCGCCGCTAGCGCGGTCAGGTGAACTGCACGCCCTCGATCGATCGGCGCAGCAGCGCCAGCAGGCTGCCGCCGGTCGCCATGCCGAGCAGATAGACGGCGATCGCCATCACCGCCAGCGGCAGGCTGATGCTGTAGCCGAGGAAGCTCATGGTGACGGGCTGGAAGTTCTGTACCGCGAACACGAGCGTCGCGCCGGCGAACACGACGATCACGACGAGATGGATCCAACGCATGGGTTGCCTCCGTGCCCGTCCGGGCAAGATGAAACAGGGCGGCAAGCTTAGCGCGCAGCCAGGGCAGCGAGTAGCCTGCTTTTACCTGGCGGGTCCAAGCGCCGGCGGCGATGAACCGCGCGTTAGGCGGCGATCCGAATTGCACCCGCCATGGAGCCGGTCTCAGCTTTGAAAAATTCCAATCGGCGCAAGGCTTGATCCAAGTCAACTCCGCACGCGCGCGACGAAGACTACCGTGCGCCAGCGCGATTCATCTCGCGGTGCTGCAGCCATCAATGAGAGGAGATGGGCCCGATGACCCGCCGCTGTTCGACGATAGCCGCAGCTCTGATCCTGCTGCTGACGCCTCTTGCCGGTTCGGCCCAGGAGCGAGGCGGGGGCGCGCAGAAGGAGCGCGAAGTTGCCGCCTTTGCCGACGATCGCATGTCGATCGTATTGTCGGAGGGCGAGCGCGCCTTCATCCGCCGCGAAATGCGGGGGCTTCTCGGCGGTCTGCAGGAAATTCTGGAGGCTTCCGCCGCCGGCGATCGCGCGCGCGTCGTCAAGGCGGCGCGCGCCATCGGCATGAACGGCCCCGAGAAAGACCACATTCCGAAATCGCTCGCCCCGAAGCTCCCGCCCGAGTTCAGGCAGCTCGGTCTGGCGACCCACCGCGGCTTCGACCGCATCGCCGCCGATGCCGAGCAACATGGCGCCGGCGGCGCGCCGAAGCAACTCGGCGAGCTGATGCGCAACTGCGCGGCCTGCCACGGGACCTGGCGGATCGTCGGCGAGGGCGGGCGCTAGCGATTCCGCAGACCGCGGCAGCCGTGCTACAAGCGTTCGCATGACACGACGCCCGACCCACGATTCCCGCGCCGCCGCCGAGCGCGCCTTCAAGGCGGCCACCACCAAGCCGGCGGAGCTGCCGCCGAAGACCGCCGCCGTGCCGGGCGTGAAGGAGCAGGTGACGCTGCGCCTCGACCGCGACGTGCTCGACTTCTTCCAGGAGGAGGGGCCGGGCTGGCAGGAGCGAATCAACGCCGCACTGCGCAAGGCGGCGGGCAAGTAACGGCGGCCGCATCGGCGCGTTGCACATTGCCGCGGACCGACTAGGCTTGGGCCGCATTGGCAAAGATCCGGTTCAGGAGGCGGTCATGGCGTTCACGGTTTCCAGCAACAGCTTCAAGAACGGCGACTACCTGAAGATGACGCATGCCGGCTCGGCCGATCACGGCTTCGGCTGCGGCGGCGAGAACGTGTCGCCGCACCTTAAATGGTCGCCCGGACCGGCCGGCACAAAGAGCTTCGCCGTCACCTGCTACGACCCCGACGCGCCGACCGGCTCCGGCTTCTGGCACTGGCTGGTGGTGAACATCCCGCCGGACGTGACCGAGCTTCCCCTCGGCGCCGGCAGCAAGGGCGGCGCGCTGCCCAAGGGCGCGCTGCAGACGCGCACCGACTACGGCTTCGCCGGCTACGGCGGCCCGTGCCCGCCGGAGGGCGACCATCCGCACCGCTACCTGTTCACCGTCTACGCGGTAAACGAGATGCTGGGCGTGCAGGAGGACACGCCGGCGGCGCAGATCGGCTTCAACCTCAATTTCAAGACGCTGGCGAAAGCCACCATCATGGGCCTGTTCAAGCGCTAGGCGCCGGCGCGGCCTGCGGGTGAGGCGAGGCCCGCCCTGTTCCGGCGATGGAACCGCGGCGGCCTTCGGCGATTGTTGGTGGACAATGAGCGCGTTCTCCCTGCTCGCGGCCGGGCGCCTCGCGCGCGGCCGTGCGACATCCGTTTCCCAAGGAGCATTCCCATGCGTATTTCGTCCGGTTTCCGCGCGGCGCTCGCCGCCGTGACGCTTCTGGCCGGCGCCGCCGCGGTGACGGCGGCGTCCACGCCGTCCTATGCCGCCTCCGGCTCGATCCGCTTCAACGTGGTGAAGGCGGGCTTCATCTTCGGCGGCTCGGGCGGCAGCGGCGTGCTGAACTTCCGCGGCCGCAGCTATCCGTTGTCGATCGGCGGCATCAGCTACGGCTTCACCTTCGGCGCCTCGGCGACCGACTTCCGCGGCCGCGTGAGCAACATCCGCCGCCCGTCCGACGTGACCGGCGTCTACTTCGCGGCCGGTGCCGGCGCGGCGCTCGGCCCCGGCGCGGGCGCGATCGTGCTGACCAACCAGAACGGCGCGGTGCTCACCATCTCCGGCCGCCAGGTCGGCGCCATCGTCGCCGCCGACCTGAACGGGCTGGCGATCTCGATGGGGCGCTAAGCGCTTCATCCTTGCGTTCGACGCGCGCGCGGGCGGATTGTCCGCGCGCGTTTTCGTTTGCGTGCTTATCCGGACGGCTGTGGCTATTGCCGCCGACCGGCCTCTTCCTGGCAGGCGCGGTGCAGGGGTGGATAGGTGCGTTCCATTTCGGTCTGTGTCACCGCGCGGTTGTCGTCGAAGTTTTCGTGCATGCAGGCGCAGTAGCGCTGCTTGCTGTCCCGCGTACCGCGTTCGGCCTTGAGCTGTTCGACGCAGGTAGCGATCCAGGCGCGGCCGGCGTCGGACAGCTTTGGCGCGTCCGCGAAAGCGGCGCCCGCAGGGGCGAGTAGCAGCGAGAGGGAAAACAAGGTCACGCGCGTCATGCGGCAGGGTAACAAGCGGGGCGCCGCCGCGCCAACGTGTGCGCGGGCGAGGCCGCGCTTCCTCTGTTACCTCGCGTGCAACCCTGGCGCTCTTGATCGCGGCCGCCGGCCGGCGGAGGATGCTCGACCGATTTCCACCCTGAGTATCCACATGCTCTGCCGGGCTGGAATTGCTGTCGCCGCGCTCGTCCTCGCGCTGTTCGCCGTCGCACCGGCGCGCGCGCAAAACTGCGGCTCGCCGCCCGATCCGCGTGTCAACACCGCCGGCTACGCCAGCTGGTGCAGCTGCATGGGCGGCGTCTACAACTACCAGACCACGGCCTGCGTCGGCGCGCGCGGGCCGCGGACGGGCGGCGCGACTTATTCGGAGAACTGGGGCTGCTTCGCGCAGGCGCGCAACGGCGCGTCCGGCAACTCGTGGGGTTTTGCCAGCGAAGGCGAAGCGCGCTCGCGCGCGCTTTCCGAATGCCGTGCGCGCGGCGGCCCCTCCTGCGCGGTCCGCTACTGCCAGCGCGGCACCAGTGCGGGCAACGCACCGGGCCGCCAGCGCACCGCGCCGCCGCCGCGGCTGTCGGACGGCGGCGTGGTCGATACCGGCAACTGGGGCTGCTACGCGCAGGCCGCCAACGGGCGCGGCGGCTATTCGTGGGGCTTCGCATCCGAAGGCGAGGCGCGCACGCGCGCGCTCAGCGAATGCCGCGCGCACTCGGGCCAGGCCTCGTGCACGGTGCGCGCCTGCCAGCCGGGCACCAGCGCGCAGCTGCTGCCGTCGAAACGGCCGGTGGCGGGAACGCAGCGGCGCGCGCCGGAGCAGTCCTCCACCGACGAGGTGCAGGCCCCGGCCGGGCAGCGCGCGCCGCGCTATGCCTGCGCCGTGTGCGAGCGCAAGCTGGACGCCGATCTGCGCACGGGCTTGTCGTCGGCGCGCCCGCGCTCCTTCGTGCAGCAGGTGATCGCCGGTTACGAGAACTGCAAGCAGAAGGCGTTCCAGCCCTGCTTCCTCGGCGACATCCAGGCGCGCTCGGTGACCAATGCCTGCAGCGGTTTCACGCGCGACGCGGATTTCAAGGCGTGTTTGGGGCGGGTGCTGGGGCAGTAGGTTTCGCACGCGGCTTTTTCCTTCCTGGCAAGGCGCGCGTCATCGCCCCTGTTCTTGAGCGGCCCGGGGTGAGCCGTCGCGCGTGTCCCCGAGCAGGGCTCGGGGGAGTCGCCCCCGATAAAGTCGAGGGGAGCGGAGCGCCGGGAAACGCGAAGGGCTGCGCACCCTTCCGAGCGGCCGGCGCGGCCGCCCGACACACCTTGCGAGGCGTGCCGCCTTCGCGAGCGCTTTGCGAAGGCGCGCCTCCCGGCGCTCCGCTGCGGCGATTTTTCCGCCTCCCGGGCCGCGCTTTTCGGTCTCCGCCTCCGCCGGCCTTCCTCGAACCTCGGCGCCATTCGGCTCATGGCCTCATCGCACTCCGAAGCCTTCCGGCCTTTGAGAAGCGGCGATCCGTCAGCAGGCTCCCTGCAGGGGGTCGTAATGCCCCCGGGCGGGACCCGAGACCGCCCGAGCGCGGGGTTACGAGCCCCGCCCGCAGGCGCCGCCTCCCACCCCATCTTCGGCTCGTCTTCCGGAAGACGCCCCTCGGCGGGTGGGTTGAAGAAATAATACCTATTATTAGAATAAAGTCAATAAGGATCCCGAAAGATTTTTTTTGCGGCCCCGCATATTGGGGTCGGTAGAGTGCAGAAGTAGTACCGCCCGTTGGTTGAGCGGCTATACTGATTGTTGGCGGTACGGCGCCGACACCAGCAACTGGGTTTTTATGAATACGGTTCTTGCTGAGCGCTTGGCGCCGTGGCGCGCCCGGCTAGAGAAACAGCGGGCCGCCATAAGGCCGGTCTCGCGAATTTGGTTCGGCCTCACCGACAAAACGGCCTTCGACCAGTGCATTGAACTTTCCCTGAAATGGATGGAGCCACGCGCGGAAGTCAAACTTCCGGCGAACGCGTGGGAAGGCGACAACTTCGACGTAACCGACGTACTTGGAGCGAATCCGGCTAAAGCCGTTCGGATTGACGCTTCTGACGGAGCGATTTGGGCCGCGCGGTTAGACTGGCCGGACCCAAAATACCCTCGCACTTGGGTTTCAGAGTTTTTCGCCGAGAGACGAAAGGGAGAACTCTCCCGCTTCGGAGCTCAGTTAACATGCGTCATTCGGGGCGAATGCCCGGACTTTGATATTTCGCGCCCGACGGTCGTTCGTCACGTTCTCGAGAAGATGTCTGCGGAGGGCGACGGGTGGTCGCTTATGGACACGGCCATCAAGCTAGAGAAAGCGGATATCTCCTCTTTGGGGGAGCTTCTTTATGATCGAAACCGACGCCTGCCCGTCATTGCAATTTCCGAGGAAGAAACCGGAGCATGTCGGATTGCGCCAAATACACTAGCGCGGGACGTGGGCGGCGCCGCACACATTTTTCACATCGCTTCCGAGGCATCCTGGGAACTGACCCGCGCTATTGGCAAGCGCATGTCAGTGTTCAACGGTGCAGTGCGTCTGTATCTGCCAGGTCTTACTGAGGAAAATGAGGACCCGTTCCAGCATCCATTATGGCTGATGCAAACCGGCGACGCTGGTAGCCTCATCAAAGCTTTAGCGACTCGTGTGTTGCCTTTCGCCTTCTTAAGGGATTCTGGTTCTGTCGATTTTCCCCGCTTTTCCACGCTACGAGATGTTGCAGCTCGGAGTGCACTGGCTCGGCGGCCTTCGAATACCGAACTTGATCGAGTTCGAAATGAGTTAGAGATGCTGAAGCTCTCGGCTTTCGAAATGGCGGAAGAGCGTGATGCTTGGCAAAGCCTAGCGCAGGAAGAGGAGGCAAAGAGGCTTGCGGCAGATGCCGATGTCGAGCGCCTCAAGGTTGAAAATATCAGACTGGAAGCGAAGGCTGCCGCCCTTCAGCATAATCTCGCCAGTCGCCCAGTAGCTGTCGTTGTCGAGCCTCAGCCTCATAGGTCCCTAACTTCATATGAGGATTTGGAGGATTGGGCCGACGAAGTTCTCGGAGAGAATGTCTATTTGCATCAAGCGGCTCTTAAAGACTGTAGAAAGAATGGTCATCAAAATATGTTGTCGCGTATTGAATCGGCCCTTTTGGTTGTCAGGGATTACCTCGTGCCTTTCAAAATACATGGAGGATTAGATCGCCGTGATCTCGTCCGAGAAAAACTCGGTGAAATTGGCATGGAAGACACCCCCTGCTTTGTCGACCGAGAGGAGGCGAAGCGCACGCCGGGGTATTCCGTTTCATATGAGGGCGAAACGTGCATCCTCTTTGACCACATAAAATTTGGAAACGGCTACGATAACGCTAATCAAATCAGAATTTACTATTTCTGGGACGATAGCAAAAAACGGGTAGTTGTCGGCAAGATGCCAACTCATCTGCGAAATAATCTGACCTCCTAGCGTGCTGCAACTCTGCAACTTCGAGATCGTATGAGGGGTTGTCAAGTGATCACGAAGCAGCGGGCAAGGGGCGTTCGATGAAGTTCACTGGCAACAACGGACAAGTCGAGGTACTCGAAGATCGCTTAATTATAACTCGCAAGGGTCTGATAGGCTTTCTCACCCAGGGGTTCAAAGGCGAAAAGACGATACCGTTTTCAAGCATTTCAGCCGTACAATTTCGTGAACCTGGAGCGATAGTGCTCGGCTACATTCAATTCAGCATTATGGGAGCGCCGGAGAGCAGTAATCCTGCCACAGATGAGAACACGGTCAATTTCACCAATGGTCGGCAACATCAAGACTTTGTGAAGTTGAAGGAGCATATGGATGGCGTCTTATTCAACCAAACAAAAATCTGCCCTCAATGCGCTGAAACTATTAAAGCCGCAGCGAAAATTTGTCGCTATTGCGGGCATCAACTCGGGGTATCTTAGTCGCTACCGCGGTTGCACTGCGCTCGATAAGGCTGCGCTTGGTGAAGCGCAGGCTGCACGGAGTGTCGGCCGAAGACGTATTCCATCGTATCGAGGCGAAGAAATCGAGGGTCACGCTTTGAGGAGGGGGCTATGAACGCGGACGAGTCAATTGTGCTTCTACGCAACATTTTGGAAGAGCAGCAAGCAACCAATCGTTGGCTTGAAAAACTCACGAAGATGAGCGCTATTTACTTTGAGGCCATGGCCGAAAGATTCTATCAGCTTGACGGAGAGCCTGTCCTGAATGTTGCTGTGGTTAGTCGCTACAGAGACGATGATTGAGTAATTTCGCAAAATCCTTTGCTCTGCCCGCCCTCTTTCGCCTCCGCGTTGCGGCGGACAGACATACGAGCTAATGTAGCTCGTAGGGCGGATTAGCGCAGCGTAGTCGCCGCTCATGCAAGGAAATGGCGGGTCACGCCTTCGGCTAATCCGCCTTACAAGATGCAAAGAAGACGTGGATAGCCGCGACGAGCCCGGCCATGACGGTTGGTATCGGCAGCACCACTCCGCTCATTCCCGCGCAAGCGGGAATCCAGCGCTGGGTCCCCGCTTTTGCGGGGACGAGCGGATGAATCAGAGCGCCTTATTACTCTCCTTCACCAAACCCGCATTCTTCGCCGCGTGCTCGGCTTCCGACTGCAGCGCCGTAGTGTGCGGCGCCTTCACTTTGTCCGCATCGACATAGACCTGCTGGCCCATGGCGTTGAATTTGTCGGACATTTCTTTCATGCCCGCTTCTTGCTCAAGACGGCGCTGGCGCGCCTGGTCGACGTCGGTGCGTGAGGCTGCCCCCACCCCCGACCCCTCCCCACGAGGGGGAGGGGAGTCGAGTCCCAGCGCCGCCTTCTCGTTGCCGCCGAGTGACGCCGCATAATCGCGCACGTCCTGCGTGATCTTCATCGAGCAGAACTTCGGGCCGCACATCGAGCAGAAGTGCGCCACCTTGTGCGCGTCCTTCGGCAGCGTCTCGTCGTGGTACTCGCGCGCGGTGTCGGGATCGAGCCCGAGGTTGAACTGGTCCTCCCAGCGGAAGTCGAAGCGCGCGCGCGACAGCGCGTCGTCGCGCAGCTGCGCGGCCGGGTGGCCCTTGGCGAGGTCGGCGGCGTGCGCGGCGATCTTGTAGGTGATGACGCCTTCCTTGACGTCGTCGCGGTCGGGCAGGCCGAGATGCTCCTTCGGCGTCACGTAGCAGAGCATGGCGCAGCCGAACCAGCCGATCATGGCGGCGCCGATGCCGCTCGTGATGTGGTCGTAGCCCGGCGCGATGTCGGTCGTGAGCGGGCCGAGCGTGTAGAACGGCGCCTCGCCGCATTCCTTGAGCTGCTTGTCCATGTTGATCTTGATCTTGTGCATCGGCACGTGGCCGGGGCCTTCGATCATCACCTGGCAGCCCTTCTTCCAGGCGACCTGCGTCAGCTCGCCGAGCGTCTCGAGCTCGGCGAACTGCGCGCGGTCATTGGCGTCGGCGATCGAGCCGGGGCGCAGGCCGTCGCCGAGCGAGAACGACACGTCGTAGCGGCGCATGATGTCGCAGATCTCGTCGAAGCGCTCGTAGAGGAAGCTCTCCTTGTGCCGCGACAGGCACCACTTGGCCATGATCGAGCCGCCGCGCGAGACGATGCCGGTGACGCGGTTCGCGGTGAGCGGCACGTAGGCGAGCCGCACGCCGGCGTGAATGGTGAAGTAGTCGACGCCCTGTTCGCACTGCTCGATCAGCGTGTCCTTGTAGACCTCCCAGTCGAGCTTGACGGGATCGCCGTTGACCTTCTCCAGCGCCTGGTAGATCGGCACGGTGCCGATCGGCACCGGCGAGTTGCGCAGGATCCATTCGCGCGTGTTGTGGATGTTGCGGCCGGTGGACAGGTCCATCACCGTGTCGGCGCCCCAGCGGATCGCCCACACCATCTTCTCGACTTCCTCCTCGACCGAGGAGGTGACGGCCGAGTTGCCGATATTGGCGTTGATCTTCACCAGGAAGTTGCGGCCGATGATCATCGGCTCGAGCTCGGCGTGGTTGATGTTGGACGGGATGATGGCGCGGCCGCGCGCGATCTCGTCGCGCACGAATTCCGGCGTGATGAAGGCGGGGATCGCCGCGCCGAAGCTCTCGCCGTCGGCGATCGCGGCGTTGGCGCGGTCGAGCATCCGCTGGCGGCCGAGGTTCTCGCGCTCGGCGACGTAGACCATTTCCTTGGTGATGATGCCGGCTTTGGCGAACTCGTATTGCGTGACCGGCGCGTTGCCGACAGCCCGCCACGGCTTCGGCGTGTTGGGGAAGTTGCGGGCGAGGTGCTTGCCGGTGACGCTGCCATTGTCGACCGGCTTGATCGGCCGGCCCTCGTATTCCTCGACGCCGCCGCGCTCCTTGACCCATTCAATGCGCGCGCGCTTGAGGCCCTTCTCGACGTCGATGGCGACATTGTCGTCGGTGTAGGGGCCGGTCGTGTCGTAGACCGGCAGCGGCGCTTCGCCGGAGGCGTCGGAGAGCTCGATCTCACGATGCGGGACGCGCAGGTCCGGCGCGGCCGCGGGCGCGGAATAGACCTTGCGCGAGGCGGGCAGGGGGTCGGTGGTGACCTTCGGCGTGACCAGATCGGCGGTGGTGACGGGCTTGTTCATGCGGCTCTCCTGCTGTGTCGCGGAGATCCGGGAGAAAACGGCTTCGGGGCAAAAGTCCCTGTCCCTTCGCCGGCATGACCCGGATCAGGTTCAAAGGGTGTTTCTCAGCCCGCGCATGGGCACCCCTCGGAACGGGGCTAATGTAGGCTTGGCCGCCGGGGTGTCAATGCGGCCCTTGCGGCCGCGGCATCGGCGCGCGCAACGGGAAATTCCGGAACGCGGCGTTTTGCGCAAGACCAACCAAGCGCCGGACGTGTAGCGTATCGTCTCAACGAGCGTTGAGAGGGCGCCCACGCATGAGTGTGCCGGATTCAGCCGCCGCGGTTCCACGCGCGCAATGGAAGACCCGTTACGGCTTCATCCTGGCAACGCTCGGGGCCGCCATCGGCATCGGCAATATCTGGCGATTTCCCTACGTGATGGGGGAGAACGGCGGCGGCGCCTTCCTGCTCGTCTATCTCGGGGCGGTGCTGCTGGTGGGGCTGCCGATGCTGCTCGGCGAATTGGCGGTCGGCCGCGCCGCGCGGCGCGAAGCGGCCTCGGCCTTCGCACACCTCGGCCGCGGCCGGGGCTGGCGCCAGGTAGGCCTGTTGGGCGTGGTCGTCTCCTTCGTCATCCTCACCTATTACAGCGTGATCGCCGGCTGGGCGGTGAAATACTTCGCCGATTTCGCCTGGCTCGGCCCGGTGGAGCCGGGTTCGGCGCTGGCGCATTTCCAGCAATTCACGGCGAGCACGTTCGCGCCGCTGGCATGGCATGCGATGGCGCTCGCGCTGGCGGTGGCGATCGTCGCCTACGGCGTCGAGCGCGGCATCGAGCGCGCCTCCACGGTGCTGCTGCCGGCGCTGGCGCTGATCGTGATCGTGCTGGCCGTGCACAGCCTGACGCTGCCGGGGGCGTGGAAGGGCATCGTCTACCTGTTCGCGCCGGACTGGTCGGCGCTGGCGCATCCGCAGGTCTATCTCGCCGCGCTCGGCCAGGCGTTCTTCTCGCTCGGCCTGGCGATGGGCATTCTTGTGACCTACGGCAGCTACATCCCCGAGGGCCATCGCCTGCCGGCGTCGGCGGTCACCATCGCATTCGGCGATACGTTCTTCGCGGTCGTCGCCGCGGTGGTGATTTTCCCCGCGGTGTTCAGCTTCGCCATTGATCCCGAACAGGGACCGGGTCTGGCCTTCGTCGTGCTGCCGGCGATCTTTGCGCGCATGACCGCGGGGCAAGTGGTCGGGGCCGCGTTCTTCGGCCTTTTGGTGGTCGCGGCGGTGACTTCAATGGTGGCGCTGATCGAAATCTGCGTGGCCTATGTGATCGAGCGCTTCCGCATCGGGCGGATCCGCGCCGCCGCGCTGGTGGGAGTTGGGGCGTTCCTGCTCGGCGTGCCGAGCTCGCTCGGGTTCGGCCTCTGGTCCGGCGTCCGGCTGTTCGGGCTCCCGATCCTCGATGCCGTCGATTTCGCGGCTTCCAACGTGCTGCTGCCGCTGAGCGGACTGGCGGTCGCCATCTTCATCGGCTGGCACTGGCGAGAGGCGGATGCACGCGCCGCGGTCGGCATCCGCTCAAAACGCTTGGCGCACCTGTGGCGACTGTCGGTTCGCTATATCGCGCCGGCGATGATCGTCATTGTCTTGCTGCGCGCGCTGTCGGTTCTCTGACTGATCCGCGCCGCGTAACGGCACGGCTTATATCCCCGGCAACTGCGTCACCGCCACCTTGGCGGTGCCGTCGGCTTCCGCGAAGACGCGCAGCGTTTTGGCGTCGAAGGCGATGCCGGTAAGGCGCAGCGCGTCCACCGTGGCGTCCACCTTCACGCCATTACCCGCCTTGGTGAAGTCGGCGAGCGCGGCGGCGATCTTCTGGCGCGCGTCGGCGGTGAAGGGTTTGAGGTCGATCACCGCATTGTCGGCGATCGCCTGCTGCAGGTAGGGGATGGCGGCGCGCGCGGCGGCGCCGAGCAGGCCGTAACCGGCTTCCGATTCCACCGCGAGCGCGATGTCGGTCAGCCGCAGCACCTGCGTGTTCGGGTCGAGCGCGGGCTTGCCCCAGACGTTGACGTCGGCCTCGGCGCCGAAGCCGAACCAGCTCTTCTTCTCGATCGCTTTCACGCGCAGCGCGATCAGGATGCGGTCGCCGGCGGCGGCCAGACTCGCGCGCCGCACCTCAACTTCGACCGGCGCGGCCTTGTCCTCCGGATAGCGGTGGCCCTTGAGTTGCGTTTCCAGGAGCTTGTTGAGCTCGGTGAACGGCACGTCGATCGGCACGCCGACGGCGATCTTGCCCTTCTCCATCGGTGGCACCAGCTCGAGCCGCTCGGGGAACGGGCAGGCCGGCTTGGTCGCTGCCGGCACGATGCGCGTCTCCGCCTGCACGCCGATGGTGAGCGTGACATTCTGCGCGTCCACCTGCGGCTGCGCGGCGGTGGCGCGCACCGGCTTCATCTCCAGCCAGAGCTCGGGCAGGCCGGTGCCCGCGCCGCCCAGCGGTATCGACCGGCACATCTTGGCCCATTGCTCGCGCGCGGCGCGCTCGATGAAGGGATCGTTGCGCACGCGCGCCTGCAAGGCGGCGATCTGCTCGTTCATCGAGCGGTTGATGAAGGGGCGGGCCTCGTTGGCGAGGTTGATGCGCACGCCGGCGATGTTCGCGCCGCTGTCGCCGAGGCTGAGCGCGCCGGACAGGTTGGGCTCCAGCCGCCAGTTGGCGGTGATGGCGGGCCGCGCATGCACGACCGCCTGCCCGCGCATCGTGACGTCCTGATCGAGCACCTTGGTGGCCAGCCGGCCGACGTCGCGGCCGACCGAGCCGCCGAGCAGGCCGCCGATCGATCCGGCGATGTTGCCGACCTGGCCGCCGATCTGCCCGGCGATCTGTCCGGTAATCTTGAGATGGGCGCTGATCGGGGTGAGGACGGTGAGTTCGTTCGGCTTGCCGGTGACGGTCATGGTGCCGCGCGACACCGTGATGCCGATGTCGGCCTTGGACAGCAGGCTGCTGACCGGGTTGTCGCTCTTGCCGGCCAGTTCGCGCGGCGTTGTGCTGTCGAGATTGCGTGCGATGGCGGCGAGCGAGATGGCGACCGGCGCGATCACCTGCGAGGCGCGCGTCACCGGCGGCAGCGGCGGCGGCGCGGGCAGATTGGCGACCGCCTTGCGCGCGTCGGTCGCCGGCGGGATGAAATAGTCGAGCGCCCAGAGCGCGGCCTTGAAGCAGACCGCGAGCAGGACGAGCGCGCCGAGCGCAAGCCGGAACCGGCGCGAGCGGCCGAACAGCCGGATCGGCGCGGTAACGTAATAGATGACGGTGTCGAGCAATCTGGGCATGGCCGCTTTCACCCCGATTCGCCGGATGAGGGCAGCTTAAGAGGTGGAACCGCCGCGCGCCACCGGGCGCGGCGTCGCGCCGGGCCGGATGGGCTTTCGGTCCGCGCGCGCTTTCAGTAACGTCGATCCGAACATAGCGGTATTCAGCGGAGGCACACGATGGCCCAGGAGATGCGGCAGGAGAACGGCGCCGATCGGCTCGGCAAGGCAATCGCGAACGTCTTCCTCGCGCTGCTGGCGCTACTGTTCATCTACGGTTACGTGGTGCCGCTGGTCGTCCGCTAGCCCGGCGGCCGACCGCCGCCGGCCGCGCACGCGTCGTTATTTGACCGACAGCTTCAGCGTCTTGACCATCTTGCCCCACTTTTCCACCTCGCCCTTGAACAGGGCGTCGGCGTCGGCCTGCGAGATGGCGATGGGGTCGAAGCCGATGGCGGTGAGCCTCTGCTGTACCGCCGGCGACCTGATGGTCTCGTTGATGGCCGCGTTCAGGGTGGCGATGATCGCCGGGTCGGTCTTTGCCGGTGCGAACACGCCGACCCAGGAGGCGGCGAAGAAGCCCGGATAGCCCTGCTCGGCGAAGGTCGGCACGCCCGGCACCACGCCGGCGCGTTTCTCGGCGGTGATGCCGAGCCCTTTCAGCTTGCCGGCGTTGATCTGCGCGGCTGGCGCGCCGCCGAGCGTGGTGGCGAGCACGTCGATCTGGTTGCCAAGCGTGGCGTTGAGCGCGGGCGCACCGCCCTGGAACGGGACGTGCGTCGCCTCGACCTTGGCGATCTCCCTGAAGAAGTATTCGGCGGCGATGTGCGAGCCGCTGCCGACGCCGGCTGAGCCGAAATTGATCGGTATGCCCTTGGCGTTCTTGACCAGGTCGGCAAGGTTTGCCGCCGCGTTGTCGTTGCTGGTCAACAGCGACTCCGGACTGGACGCCGAAACGGCCACGGCCCGCAGGTCCGCCGCCGCGAAGCCCTTGTTCTCGCGCAGCGTTTCGTTGATGGCGAGCGCCGTGGTGGTGACCAGCAAAGTGTAGCCGTCGGGCTGGGCGCGGGCGACGGCCTGGGCGGCGATGTTGCCGCTGGCGCCGCCGCGGTTCTCCACCACGATGTTCTGCTTCAACCGCTCGCTCAGGCCCTGGCCGATGAGCCGGCCGACGGTGTCGGCCACGCCGCCCGCGGCGAAAGCGACGACTAGCGTGATCTTGTTGGACGGATAGGCGTCGGCCTTCGCCCGGGTTCCGGTTGCGAGCATGGCCGCGACGGCGAGTCCCGCAAGCGCGAATTGGAATGTGCGGCGACGCAGCATGATGTTCTCCCCCGCTCGCATGTCGGTGTTCTCAAGCGCTTTTGCGAGCGCGCGCAGTATTCCAGTTGGGCGGCGGGGTGACAAGCATGCGGCGGAAGCATGGCCATAGCGTCCGCGTAGCAATGCGCGATCTTGTGAAGTCATATTGTCGCCGCGCGCATGAAACCCGGAACGGTCGCAGCGGCGCGACGTTGGCCTAGTCCTGATCCAACCAGAAAGAGGCACACCATGAAGCTGACGTCGATGTTAATCGCGACCGCCATGATCGCGGCTGCTCCGGTCGCCGCCTATGCGCAGAGCGCGCCGTCGCCCGCCAACCAGTCCGGCACGGGCGTGAGCCCGACCACGCCGGCGCCGACCGATCCGGGCGCGGGCAGCGCGGCGGGCGACCTGAAGGGCACGCCGTCGCGTCCGACGATGCAGGGCACGACCGGCTCCGGTATCACCGGCTCGTCGGACATGAACTCGCGTGCCGACGACGCGCAGAAGATGAAGGACCAGATGGAAAAGAACGCGAGCCCCGCTTCGCCGGCCGAGGGCGCCAACCAGCAGAAGTAAGGCTGGTTTATCTCTGAATGAAAGATCCCGCCGGCTTTGCGCCGGCGGGATTTTTCATGAGTTACGTCCCGCCTCAGGCGGGTTTGCCCATGCGGTGCAGCTTGAGCACCGTGTAGACGGTGTCGCTCGCCGGCGTCGGGATGCCGAGCTCGCGGCCGAGCGCGCGCACCTTGCCGGCCAGCCAGTCGAGCTCGAGCCGGTTGCCGCGTTCCAGATCGTGCGCCATCGACGCCTTCATGCCGGGCTCGACCTTGCCGGTGACGAAACTCATGCGCTCCTCGACATAGCCCGGGTCGAGCGCGACGCCCTTCGCCTTGCCGACCGCATAAGCCTCCTCCATCAGCGCGCGGAAGAAGGCGCGCAGCTCCGGATCGGCGACGATCGGTCCGATCGGCGCGCGCAAGGCGGCGGTCGATCCGGCCATGGCAGTGAGGAAGATGAACTTCTGCCACAGCTCGCGATCGATGTCGGCGGACAGGTCGATGTCGAGCTTGGCCGCCTTGCCGGCCGCGACGAAGGCCGAGAGCTTGTCGTCCGGCTTCTTGTCGGCGCGGCCGAAGCGCATGATGGCGAAGCCGCTGGTGTGCCTGATGACGCCGGGCGAGGCGATGGTCGTGGCGATGTAGGCCGCGCCGCCGATCGTATGGTCCGCGCCGATGACGCGGCCGATGCGCTCGACGCTCTCGACGCCGTTCTGGAAGGTGATCAGGCGGGTGTCCGGGCCGACGAGGGGCTTTGCCTGCTCCGCCGCCTGTTCGGTATCCCACAGCTTGACCGCGAACAGCACGATGTCGACCGGGCCGACGTTGCGCGGATCGTCGGTGACGTTCGGCTTCGGCAGATGCAGGTCGCCGTGCACGCTCTCGATCCGGAGACCGTTCTCCCGGATGGCCTCGAGATGGGCGCCGCGCGCGATGAAGAACACGTCATGGCCCGCCGCCGCCAGCCGCGCGCCGAAATAACCGCCGACCGCGCCCGCCGCCATCACCGCAATTCGCATGCTGCTTCTCCCCGCGTGAACGCGGCAGATATAGCCCGCGCTTCCACGGCGACCAACGCAGATAATTGATCGCAGCCATCAAAATGATTTGCCCGGCCGGAAGGGCCGGGCAAATCGTTTCGCCGGCGGAAAAGGCTAGCGGATCGTCGACCAGGCGCGCACGGCGCTGCTCTCCGGCGCGTAGGACGAGGTGAGCTGCACCGGCGCGTGGGCGCGGGCCTCCCGCCCGGGCGACTTCGCCTTGGCCTCATAGGTCTGCGGCAGCACGACAACCTTGGCGCCGACCTTCACGCGCTCGTAGAGGTCCATGACGTCTTCGTTCAGCATGCGGATGCAGCCGCTCGACACGTTGCGGCCGATGGTCTCCGGCGCGTTGGTGCCGTGGATGCGATACTGCGTGCCGGCGATGTAGAGGGCGCGCGCGCCGAGCGGGTTGCCGGGGCCGCCCGCGGTCATGCGCGGCAAGTAGGGCTGGCGCGCGAGCATCTCGGCCGGCGGATACCAGTCCGGCCACTCCGCCTTGCGGCCGATGTTCTTCACGCCCGACCAGGTGAAGCCTTCGCGGCCGACGCCGATGCCGTAGCGGATCGCCTTGCCGCCGCCGAGCACGTAGTAGAGATAGGTGTGCGGCGTATCGACGACGATGGTGCCGGGCGCTTCCTTGGTCGCGTAGTTGACGATCTGCCGGCGCAGTTCGGGCGCCAGCTCGATCTCGCCGGCGGGCGCGTCCGCTTCCGGCAGCAAGGCCGGCTCGTCCACCGGCGCGAGCTGCATCGGCTGCTGCGCGGGCAGGAGGGCGAACAGCGGTTCGGCGTGGGCCGTGCCGGCCAGCATGGCGGCCGCGGTGATGAGCGAAGCGGTGAGCATTGTACGCATGGCAGCCCTCATCGATTCCCGTGTGCCCTCTCCTTGGCCGGTAAAATCGACGAGCGGGTTCGATAGTTCCCTCTCACGCGCTGCTCAAAAGCGCGCAATGGCCCGGAACCACAAGGCTTTTTGTGCGTTCGGCGCGCCCGCGAAATTACCGTCGCGGCAGGCGCGCTCAGGTCTTGCGCGTGCGCCAGCCGACGACGGCGTCGGGGACGCTGTCGGTGGAAGGAAGGTAAGGCTTGATGTCGATGAGCGGCGTGCCGTCGAGGCAGTCGAGGCCGACGACCGAGAGCGTATTGCCTTCGATCTTCACCAGCCGCACGACGCTCATCGCGATCGGGTTCGGCCGCGCCGGCGAGCGCAACGCGAAGGTGCCGTGCTGCGCGCCGTGGTGCCGCGGCGCCTGGACCACCAGGTTTCGCGGCGCCTTGTCCATCCAGTAGAGCAGCACCAGGTGGCTGCAGGTCTCCACGTCCTTGAGGCCGGACGCGTAGCGCGCGTCGAGCTCGACCGTGCAGACCGCGTCGGACTCGCGCGCGTTCTTCGGGCAGTCCTTGCGCGCCTTCCACGGCGTGCGGATGCGGCCGATGAAATAGACGCCCGCGTCGGTAGCGGGCGGCAGCTCGACGGCGACTTCCCCGCCGCGGACTCCGAATTCCTTGTTCATCGCAAGTTCCTTATCGCAACTAAGTAGCGCTTCCATAGAGGAACGCCAGCGATACAAGCCGCGAACGTCCGGCTCGGTGCGGTAGCGGCTTATTGCATCGGCAGGCCTTCGCTAACCACCGGCGCAACCCTGACGTCACGGGCCTTGCGGAAGGCTATTTCAAGGTATAAAGATATCTTTATGTATTGGGAGCCTGCCCATGAGGGTAGGCGGAAGCCATGGCAACGGCTAGCGGCAGGCTCGGGTTCGAGGCGCTCAACGCGGCGCTCAAGGCGGCCGGCGAGGAGACGCGCCTGCGCGTGCTGACGCTGCTGGCCGAGGCCGAGCTGACCGTCTCCGACCTCACCGACATCCTGCGGCAGTCGCAGCCGCGCATCTCCCGCCACCTCAAGCTGCTGGTCGAGGCAGGCCTGGTCGAGCGCTTCCGCGAGGGCACCTGGGCCTTCTTTCGCCTGGCCGAGAGCGGCGGCGGGGCCGAGCTCGCGCACGCGCTGCTCGACAAGCTGAACAAGGCCGACCAGATCATCGCGCGCGACCGCGAACGGCTCGCCTCGGTGCGGGCCGCGCGCGCCGCCGCGGCCCAGGCCTATTTCCGCAAGCACGCCGCCGACTGGGACCGCATCCGCAAGCTGCACGTTCCCGACGCCGCGGTGGAGGAGGCGATCCGCGCCGCCTTCGCCGACAAACCGTTCCGCTCGCTGCTCGACCTCGGCACCGGCACCGGCCGCATGCTCGAGCTGTTCGGTCCCGACATCGACCGCGGCCTCGGGCTCGACCTCTCGCTCGACATGCTGCTCTTGGCGCGCGACCGGCTGGAGCGCGCGGGCCTCAAGCATTGCAGCGTTCGGCAGGGCGACATCTACGACCTGCCGATCGCCAACGATTCCTTCGACGTGGTGCTGCTGCACCAGGTGCTACACTTCCTCGACGATGGCGGGCGCGCGATCCGCGAGGCGGCGCGTGTGCTCAAGCCGGGCGGCCGGCTGCTGGTGGTCGATTTCGCGCCGCACGAGCAGGAATTCCTGCGCGAGCAGTTCGCGCACCGCCGCCTCGGCTTCGCGCCGGAGACGGTGAAGCAGTGGATGCAGGCGGCCGGGCTCGACCCGGTGATGCACCGCTCGCTCAAGCCCGAGCCCGGTTCCGACGGCAAGATCGCGGTGTCACTCTGGCTTGCACGCGATGTGCGCGCGCTGCAGGTCGCGCCGTTGCGGCGGGAGGTGGCGTGATGAGCAATTCGGTCCGCCTCAGCCGTTTCGACCGCCGCCGCATCGGCGTGTCGTTCGAGTTCTTCCCGCCGAAGGACGAGGCGATGGAGAAGGTGCTGTGGGAATCGATCGAGCGCCTGGCGCCGATGTCGCCCGACTTCGTCTCCATCACCTACGGCGCCGGCGGCTCCACGCGCGAGCGCACGCACGCGACCGTCAAGCGCATCCTGAGCGAGACCGCGCTGATGCCCGCCGCGCACCTCACTTGCGTTTCCGCCACGCGCGAGGACATCGACGAGGTCGTGCGCAGCTACCGGGAGGCCGGCGTGCGCCACATCGTGGCCCTGCGCGGCGATCCGCCGGGCGGCGTCGGCGAGCGCTATGTGCCGCATCCGGACGGCTACGAGAACGCCGCAGCGCTTGCCGCCGGCATCAAGCGCATCGCAAGCGACTTCGAGATCTCGGTGTCGGCCTATCCGGAAAAGCACCCGGATTCGCCGACGCTCGACGCCGACATCGACATGCTCAAGCGCAAGGTGGACGCCGGCGCGACGCGCGCGATTACCCAGTTCTTCTTCGAGAACGACCTCTACTTCCGCTACGTCGACCGCGTGCGGGCGCGCGGCATCGATATTCCGATCGTGCCCGGCATCCTGCCGGTGCAGAACTTCCAGGCGGTGACCGGCTTCGCCAGGCGCTGCGGCGCCTCGGTGCCGGGCTGGCTCGCCGAGCGTTTCCACGGGCTCGAGAAGGATCCCGCGACGCGCAAGCTGATCGCCGCGGCAGTCGCCGCCGAGCAGGCAGTCGACCTGCTCGACCGCGGCATCACCAATTTCCATTTCTACACCATGAACCGCGCCGACCTCGTCTACGCGATCTGTCACCTGCTGGGCCTGCGTCCGGCGGCGGTGGACCGCGCCGCTTGAAATCCGGAGTGCCGTTGTGACGTCCAAGACCGTGCGTGCCGCTTTCGTCGAAGCGCTGAGAGAGCGAATCCTGGTGCTCGACGGCGCCATGGGCACGATGATCCAGGCGCTCAAGCTCGACGAGGAGGGCTATCGCGGCGCGCGCTTCGACGCGTGGAACCGCGAGGTACGCGGCAACAACGACCTCTTGAATCTCAGCCGGCCGGACGCGGTGCGCGACATCCATCTCGCCTATTTCCGCGCCGGCGCCGATATCGTCTCCACCAACACCTTCTCCTCGACGACGATCGCCCAGGCCGACTACGGCATGGAAGGCATCGCCTACGAGCTCAACCAGGCCGGCGCCGCGCTCGCGCGCGAGGCCGCGCTGCAGGCCGAGAAGGAAGACGGCAAGCGCCGTTTTGTCGCCGGCGCGCTCGGGCCGACTAACCGCACCGCCTCGATCTCGCCGGACGTGTCCAACCCCGGCTTCCGCGCCATCACCTTCGACCAGCTGCGCGCGGCCTATGGCGAGCAGGCGCGCGGGCTGATCGACGGCGGCGCCGATCTCCTGCTGATCGAGACCATCTTCGACACGCTCAACGCCAAGGCGGCGATCTACGCCATCGCCGAGATTTGCGATGAGCGCGGCATCGACGTGCCGGTGATGATCTCCGGCACCATCACCGACATGTCGGGCCGCCTGCTGTCGGGCCAGACGCCGGGCGCGTTCTGGAACGCGGTGCGCCACGCCAATCCGGTCACCATCGGGCTCAACTGCGCGCTCGGCGCCAAGGAAATGCGCGCGCATGTCGCCGAGATCGGGCGGCTCGCCGATACGTTCGTCTGCGCCTATCCGAACGCCGGCCTGCCGAACGAGTTCGGCTATTACGACGAAAGCCCGGAATTCATGGCCGGGCTGCTCGGCGAGTTCGCCGACAGCGGGCTGGTGAACGTGGTCGGCGGCTGCTGCGGCACTACGCCCGAGCACATCGCCGCCATCGCCAGGGCGGTCGCCGGCAAGGCGCCGCGCGCGCTCCCCGATGTGCCGAAGCAACTGCGGCTGTCCGGACTGGAGGCCTTCGCGCTCACGCCGGAAATCCCCTTCGTCAATGTCGGCGAGCGCACCAACGTCACCGGCTCGGCCAAGTTCCGCAAGCTGATCACCGCCGGCGACTACAACGCGGCGCTGGGAATCGCGCGCGACCAGGTCGAGAACGGCGCGCAGGTGATCGACGTCAACATGGACGAGGGCCTGCTCGACAGCGAACAGGCGATGGTGACCTTCCTCAATTTGATCGCGGCCGAGCCCGACATCGCGCGCGTGCCGGTGATGGTCGACTCTTCCAAGTTCTCGGTGATCGAGGCCGGCCTCAAGTGCCTGCAAGGCAAGCCGGTGGTGAATTCGATCTCGCTCAAGGAGGGCGAGGAGGCCTTCATCGAGCACGCCAGGATCGTGCGCCGGCACGGCGCCGCGGTGGTGGTGATGGCCTTCGACGAGAAGGGCCAGGCCGACACGCTGGCGCGCAAGTGCGAGATCGCCAAACGCGCCTACGACATCCTGGTGGAGAAGGTCGGCTTCCCACCCGAGGACATCATCGTCGACCCCAATATCTTCGCCATCGCCACCGGCATGGAGGAGCACAACAACTACGGCGTCGATTTCATCGAGGCGGCGCGCTGGATCCGCAAGAACCTGCCGCATGCGCACGTGTCGGGCGGCGTGTCGAACCTCTCGTTCTCCTTCCGCGGCAACGAGCGCGTGCGCGAGGCCATGCACTCGGTGTTCCTCTATCACGCCATCCATGCCGGCATGGACTTAGGCATCGTCAACGCCGGGCAGATGGCGGTCTACGACGACCTCGATCCGGAACTGCGCGAAGCCTGCGAGGACGTCGTGCTCAACCGCCGGCCCGACGCGGCCGAGCGGCTCTTGGCGCTGGCGGCGAAATTCCGCGACGGCGTCCACGCCGCCAAGGAGGCCGATCTCGCCTGGCGCGCCGAGCCGGTCGGCAAGCGGCTCACCCACGCGCTGGTGCACGGCATCACCGAATTCATCGAGGCTGACGTCGAGGAGGCGCGCAAGGCCGCCGCCCGTCCGCTCGAGGTGATCGAAGGCCCGCTGATGGACGGCATGAACGTGGTCGGCGACCTGTTCGGTTCCGGCAAGATGTTCCTGCCGCAGGTGGTGAAGTCCGCGCGCGTGATGAAGCAGGCGGTGGCCTACCTCATGCCCTACATGGAGCAGGAGAAGGACGGCCGCGCGCACAACGCCTCCAACGGCAAGATCGTGATGGCGACCGTCAAGGGCGACGTGCACGACATCGGCAAGAACATCGTCGGCGTCGTGCTCCAGTGCAACAACTACGAGGTCATCGATCTCGGCGTCATGGTGCCGGCGGCGAAGATCCTCGAGACCGCCAAGGCGGAGGGCGCCGACATCATCGGCCTGTCGGGGCTGATCACGCCGTCCTTGGACGAGATGTGCCACGTCGCGGCCGAGATGGAGCGGCAGGGGCTCGATTTGCCGCTGCTGATCGGCGGCGCCACGACGAGCCGCGTGCACACCGCGGTGAAGATCAACCCGAACTACCGCCGCGGCCAGACGGTCTACGTCAACGACGCCAGCCGCGCGGTCGGCGTCGCGCAGGCGCTGATGTCGCCGGAGAACCGCAACGGCTACGTCGCCGAGCTGCGCCGAGAATACGCCCGCATCGCCGCCGCGCATGCGCGCGCGCAGGAGGACAAGGCGCGGCTGTCGCTTGTCGCCGCGCGCGCCAATGCGCTCAAGCTCGACTGGTCGGGCGCCTACAAGCCGCCGAAGCCCAGCTTCATCGGCACCAGGGTGCTTGCCGACTATCCGATCGCCGAGCTGGTCGAGTACATCGACTGGACGCCGTTCTTCCAGACCTGGGAGCTGGCCGGTAGGTTCCCGGCCATTCTCGACGACCCCAAGGTGGGAGAGGCGGCGCGTTCGCTCTACGCGGACGCGCGCGCCATGCTCGACAAGATCGTGCAGGAAGGCTGGTTCAAGGCCGGCGCGGTGGTCGGCTTCTGGCCGGCCAACGCGGTGGGCGACGACATCGTCGTCTACGCCGACGAGACGCGCGAGCGCCCGGTTGCCATGCTGCACACGCTGCGCCAGCAACTGTCCAAGCGCGAGGGCCGCGCCAACGCCGCGCTCGCCGACTTCGTCGCGCCGCGCGACTCAGGCCTCGCCGACTACATCGGCGGCTTCACCGTCACCGCCGGCATCGGCGAGGACGAGGTGGCGGACCGCTTCAAGCGCGCCAACGACGACTACTCCGCCATCATGGTGAAGGCGCTGGCCGACCGCCTGGCGGAGGCTTTCGCCGAGCGGCTGCACCAGCGCGTGCGCAAGGAGTTCTGGGGCTACGAGCCGCACGAGACGCTGAGCAACGAGGCGCTCATCGCGGAAGAGTATCGCGGCATCCGCCCGGCGCCCGGCTATCCGGCGCAGCCCGACCACACCGAGAAGGGCACGCTGTTCAAGCTGCTCGAGTCGGAGCGCATCGGCGTCAAGCTGACCGAGAGCTTCGCGATGTGGCCGGGCGCGGCGGTGAGCGGGCTCTATTTCAGCCACCCGCAGGCGGCCTATTTCGGCGTCGGCAAGATCGAGCGCGACCAGGTCGAGGACTACGCCCAGCGCAAGGGCTGGAGCGTGGCCGACGCCGAGCGCTGGCTGGCGCCTGTCCTCAACTACGATCCGCGCAGCGCGCCGAGCATCGCCGCGGCCTAGTTTCAGCGGGCAGGAGAAGCACAAAGCAAAACACCGGAGAGCGTTTCGCTCCCCGGTGTCTCAATGCAAAGCCGATTTGATCGGCCTTCTCGGTTGGCGTTGTCGCCGACCTCTTGACGTCAGAATGCCCCCAGCAGAACGGCGCCGACGAAAACAAACACGGCGCATACAGCGAGCACATCCATTCTCAAGGAAAGGTCCACGGCAGCCTCCCTTTCTGAGACGACGATAAAATAACACGGAGGCGGTCTGCGCCGAAACCGTTTGCAAGCGGAGCGAACGAAATTTCGCCGACTCGGCTATGCGCCTCTCGCATGGCGCTGCAAGCATTTGATCGCACGGCGGTAACGGAGGATTTTGCGGTGCGGTCGCAGTGCATTACCGGTTCCTTCGTCCGAAACGAGTCCGGTTGGCGCCGAAGCAGTGCAAAAACGAACGGTGCCGGCGTGCGCATAGGCGTCGTCCGCCTGAATTTGCATGCGTGACGCAACGCCGCCAATTTGAATCGATCCAGGCGGGTCGGGAAAAACCGGCTTAAAGAGCGCGCGCGATTCAAAGCGGGAATTCATGTCCGGCTTGCGCCGCATCGGCTTCGCCGTCGCACTTCACATCGGCGACGTGCCCGGCCTCAAGGCCGCGCGGTAATGCTCACACCGTCCCGCCGATGCGCCGCTCGATTGCAGCGGCCATCCGGCGGGCATGCGGGATGGCGAGATGGGCGGTTGCCGCCGCCACCGGCCAGCCGACGACGAAGGCCTTCAGCCAGCGCGCGACGAAATCCGGGTGCGTGCCGATATTGACGAAAGTCACCACCGCGCTGACGACGAACACGATGATCCCGGTGATGATCACCGGGAAGATGAACTTGATCGCGCTTTCCATATCGATCCCCACCCCGCCGCCGGATGTTGCCAGCGTTCCCGCCGCGATGTGAGCCGAACGGGCGTCCGCGGGCAAGCCGGGCAGGGGCCGTCAACGGTTCCTTATCCATAACAAAGTCCGCATCGCCAGCGTTGATGCCTCGTTAAAGGTACCGCTCGCATTTTGCCGGTTATGACGGGCGGTGCGCGTTTTTCCCTCGCAGGCTTGGCGTTGTTGCTGGTGGTCGCCGGCTGCGGCCGCAGCTTCCTGCAATTCGCCGATCGCGCGCCCTGGCGGCAGCAGGCGGAAGAGACGTGCCTGCGCTCCGGCGCGGTCAAGATCACGCCCGCCGTCAAACAGATGGACCCGATCGACGGCCCCGGCGTCTGCGGCGCGGCCTATCCGCTCAAGGTCGCCGCGCTCGGCGACATCGCGGCGCTCGGTTACGGCGACGACTTGCGTCCGCCCGGCTCGATTCCGAACGCTTCGAGCGCGCAGATGCCGCGTTGGCCGGCGGCCTCGCCGTCCTACGCCGCGCCGCCACGTCCGATCGAAAGTGCGCCGGTCGCGGCGCAGCCGGTGCGCGCCGTGCCGGCGAACAATCCGCCGATGCGCTGGATGACCGGGCCGCCCGCCATCGACCCGGTGCAGGCGACGGGCCCGGCCGGCGCGCCCATGTCGATTACGCCGCCGGGCGCGGCCGAGCCCGATGACGACGACATTCCCGACGATGCCGAACTGCCGGCCAGCCGGGCGCCGCAGCGCGCGCAAGACGCCTACAACGCGCCGGTCTATCAGCCGCCGCCGCAGCGCACGCAGCCGCGCGAGTTACCGCGGCTCGGTCCCGCGCGGCCGTCCACAGCCGCGCCACCGGCGGCCGTGCTGACGCCGGCCGCCACGCTCGCCTGTCCGATCGTCTCCGCGCTCGACCGCTGGGTGAGCGGCGGCGTGCAGCCGGCGGCGCTGCACTGGTTCGGCTCGCCGGTGGTCGAGATCAAGCAGATCTCCGCCTATGCCTGCCGCGGCATGGTTGGATCCGGCACGCGGCACATTTCCGAGCACGCCTTCGGCAATGCGCTCGACATCGCCGGATTCACGCTCGCCGACGGCCGCAAAATCTCGGTGAAGGATGGCTGGCGCGGCACGCCGGAGGAGCAGGGCTTCCTGCACGACGTGCAGCTCTATGCCTGCCAGACCTTCAACACGGTGCTGGCGCCCGGCTACAACGCCGCGCATTACAACCACATCCACGTGGACCTGATGCGGCGCTCGAGCGGCCGCAAGCCGTGCCGGCCGAACGCCATCCCCGGCGAGGTGGTGGCGGCAAAGGCGCGCGCCGTCTATGCCAGCCGGCAAGGCGGCCGCCGCGACGTCACCGGCTCGATCGCCAAGCCCGGCAAGCCGGTCACGCTCGGCGGGATGATCCAGGAAGCGCTCGCAGGCGAAGACGGCTTCGTCGCCGACGAGGACGGCGACGAGGTGACCGGGTCGATCGCGGAGCCGGCCGAGCCGGCGAAGCCGAGCGGCGGCGGATTGTTCTCGCGCTGGTTCGGCGGCGGATCGGCGGCGAAGACGCCGGCCTCGCTCGAAGATCGTCTGTCGAATAATTACTGAGCCGCGCAAGACCGCCGCGTCGACTGGCATCGCGCCGAACATAGCATCAGACAATCCGGTTGCTCGGCCGGCCTGCATGAAAATTTTCAATGTGCCGGACAACTTGGTTCCACAGCGTTTGCATCGCCTCGTCGCTGGCCCACGCAATGTGCGGCGTGACGATCACGTTGGGGCGGTCGAGCACTTTCAAGAGCGGATTGTCCGGCAAAGGTGGCTCGGAGGTCAGGCAGTCGAAGCCTGCGCCGGCGACCTGACCTTTGTCGAGTGCGTCCACCAGATCGGCTTCGTTCACCAGCCCGCCGCGCGCGCAATTGATCAACAGCGGCTTTCTCTTCATCCTGGCGAATTCCGGTGCGGCGATCATGTTGCGCGTGGCCGCCATCAGCGGGCAGTGCAACGTAATGACATCGGCGGTTTCCAGCACCTCGTCGAACGGCGTGTAGAGCGGGCCGAGGCCTGAGACACCTTTGTGAGCAGCGAACAGCGTGCGCATGCCGAGGGCACGGCCGATTCTGGCGACGCCCTGGCCGAGCGCGCCCTCGCCGAAAATGCCGAGCGTCGATCCGGCCAGATCGTTGATCGGGTGCGTGAAGAAGCAGAACTGGGCTTCCTTTTGCCAGCGGCCGTCGATGACGTCCTGTCGGTACCCGACCAGACCGCGGCGCAGCGCGAAGATCAGTGCGAACGCGTGCTCGGGCACCGTATTGACGGCATAGCCGCGCACATTTGACACGACGATGCCGCGCTCCTTGCAGGCGCCGATGTCGAACGCATCGTAGCCGGTGGCGGGAATGCAGATCATTTTGAGGTCGGGCAGTTGTTCGATGGAATCGCGCCGGATCGGAACTTTGTTGCAGACCGCGATGTCGGCGCCTTTGAGCCGTTCGACCACCTGATCCGGCCGCGTGCGGTCGTGCTCGATCCATTCGTGCGAAAACGACGGCTTCGAGAGCGTGACCGAAGGGCCCATAGTGGAGCGGTCGAGGAAGACGATGCGGATCATGAAAGGCTCCAAGCTTTTACATCGCCGATAGTTGAACGCCCCGCGGTGCGGGGCGTTCAACCGCGTGAAGCGGCTCAGGCGGCTGCCATTTACTCGGCCGCGATGCGCATGGCCTCACCCGCCTTGGAGAGATGGCGCACCGCGGCACCGACGCCTACGCCTGGTTCGAACTTGATGCCGACATCGTGCATCGCGAGTTCCACGCCGCCGAGCGCTTGCAACACCATTATTTCATTCAGCCATCCCAGGTGTCCGATGCGGAAGACCCTGCCGGCGATCTTGCTTAGCCCGCCGCCGAGCGACAGATCGTAACGGTTATAGGCCGTCCTGATGACGTCGTTGGCATTGAAGTCGTGGGGCACCACGACGGCAGTCACCGTGTCCGAGTACCATTCGGGCCCTTGCGCGCAATTGCGCAGGCCCCAGGCGTCGACCGCGGCACGAACCGCGCCGGCAAGCCGGCGGTGGCGAGCGAACACGTTGGGCAGGCCTTCCAGAAGCAGGAGATCGACCGAGGCGCGCAAGCCGCGCAGCAGCGTCGCCGCCGGCGTGTAGGGGAAATAGCCCTGCGCGTTGTTCTTAAGCATGTCCTTGTAGTCGTAGAAGCAGCGCGGCAGCGTCGCCGTTTCGCCGGCCTTGATAGCTTTCTCGCTGACGCAGACGATGGCGAGGCCGGTCGGCATCATGAAGCCCTTTTGCGAGCCGGCAACGGCAATGTCGACGCCCCATTCGTCGAAACGGAAATCGATTGAGCCAATTGAGCTGACGCCATCGACGAACAGCATCGCGGGGTGCTTGAGGTCGTCGAGGATGCGGCGCACGCCGGCGACATCGGAGGTGACGCCGGTCGCGGTTTCGTTATGCGTCACCAGCACGGCCTTGATAGCATGCTGCTTGTCGGCCGAAAGCCTGGCGCGGTACTGATCGAGTGGAACGCCTTTGCCCCAGTCGTTCTGCACGGCGTCGACGTCGAGGCCGAAGCGCTGGCAGAGGTCGACCCAAAGGTGCGAGAACTGGCCGAACACCGCGGCTAAAACGCTGTCGCCCGGCGACAGGGTGTTGGCGATGGCCGATTCCCAGCCGCCGGTGCCCGAGCCCGGGAAGATGATGACTTGGCCGTTCTTGCTCTGGAACACTTTCTTCACGTCGGCGAGCAGCGGCAGAACGAATTGCGGGTAATCCGGCGCGCGGTGGTCTTCCAGCGCGACGTCCATCGCCTGGCGAACCTGGAATGGCATGTTGGTGGGGCCGGGGACGAAGAGGCCTTTGAATCCTGGCATTTTTAAGTTCCTTGTCGCTGTCTCGGTCGATGGTTGTTTAAGCGGCGCAGAGGCGGTTGCGCGCCAGCTTGGCGTTGATCACCATGACGGTATAGTCGAGCGCCGGATGGGTTATCCCGAACTGGCGGCCGATCAATTGAACGAGTTTGTCGACGCGTTCGACCATCGGCGCGCCGGCGACGAGGGTGCGCGCCACCGAAGACGGACCGGTCAGCCGCTCGGCGGCGGCCGCATATTTCTCGAACGGCACCAAGTCCGGAAGTTGCGCGCCGATGCGCCGCACGATGGTTTGGACGGCGGCATAGATGTCGCGCGACAATTCGATATCCGCATGCACGGCCTGGCGGATCGAGATCGGCTGGTCCGGGGTGACGCAGCGGTAGTTGCCGGTCAACAACATCGGCCATTTGGCGAAGGGCACGAAAGGTGAGTCGTGCACGCGCAGCTTCACCGGCACGTCGTGGCCGTCGAAGCGCGCGGCGTCGATGGAATCGGCAAGGCCGGTCAGCATCGCGTTGTGAACGGCCTCGGCGAAGCCGGCAGCCTTGAAATTCGTCGGCAGATTGACATGCAGCACGTTCGCCGGCTCGCCGGCGGGACGCGCAGCTTGCGGATCGGGCGAGCAAAGCGTCATCAAATGTGGATCGAACCGATCCCAGATGCCGGCCTTGGAATAGGCCGCTTCGGCGGCCGCCGCATCGACCGCCGGGATCAATTTTAGGCATGGCGGCGGCGGCATGTTCATCAGCGAAAGGCACGGGATGCGCGCCGCGGCGACGCGGGTCAGCAGCATGCGGATCGTGTGGTTGAGGTATTGCGGCTCCTGCATCGCCAGCACGACCAGGTCATATCCCTTCGGATCGACATTGTCCGGCGTTTGGGCGTCGAGGCGGCCGGGCAGGGTGGTAGACACGATCGCGCGATGCGCGGTCTCGTCTTTCAGTTTGATGCGGACCTCGGTGCCGCGCGCATTGATGAGGCTGGCGGTCGCCGTGCGGCAGACCAGCGTGACGTCGTGGCCGGCCATCAGGCATTTGGTCCCGAACAGTGAGCCGTAGGATGCGCCGAGGATGAGAATCCTGTAGGCCATGCTTTCCCTCCTTTTGTCCGCCGCCCTTTGCGGGCTGTTTTCTTGAGCCTGGGTAGCAGCCGAACCAGTGCTCTGCATTCTAAATGTTGTTTATGTGTTGAATGTCTGCATACAAAATTCGAATATGTGTATGTTTGTATGCAAGGGGGACATCCGTGGCAAAGACCTTTGTCGGTCCGCAACTTCGCCAGCTCCGTCGCGAGCGCAAGCTGACCCAGGCCGAGATGGCGAAGGCGCTGGGCATCAGTCCCGGCTACGTCAATCTCCTGGAGAACAATCAGCGCAGCCTGTCGGTGCGGCTGCTGATGGCGCTGGCCGACGCCTATCAGGTCGACTGGCGCGACATCGTGCACGACGAGACCTCGAGCCTTCTGGCCGAGTTGCGCACGGTCATTCGCGATCCGATGTTCTCAGGCGGCGTGCCGGATTTGCAGGAGCTGCGCGCGGCCATCGACCACGCGCCTCGGCTGGTCGAACAGTTCGTGAGCCTTTACGGGATTCACCGCACTACGCTCGAGCGCATCATGCGGCAGGGCGCGGCCGGCGGGCCGGAAGGCCTGCTGGCGACCTCGGCCGAGGCCATCATTCACGACTTTTTTCGCAACCATTCGAATTACTTCCACCGGCTTGAAATCGCGGCCGAGCAGCTGCGCGCGGAAGAGTCGTGCGAGGCCGACGACATCTATACCGTGCTTAAGGCGCGCCTCGCCAGGAAGCACGGCATCAGCGTGCGGCGGCGGGCGGTAGAAGAGATGACGCAAGCGTTGAGGGTCTACGATCCAGACGAACGCATCATTTATCTGTCCGAGGCGCTTGATCATCGCAATCGCGTGTTCCAGGTCGCGCACGTGCTGTGTCTGGTCGAATTCCAGAATCTGCTGGATGAGCTGACGGCCAACAGTGGCATTCCCAAGGGCACTAGATTGACGCGATCGCACGTCGAGCTCGCCAACTACTTCGCAGCGGCATTCCTGATGCCCTATGAATCGTTCCTGCGCATCGCCGAGAGCACGGCCTATGACATCGGCCGCCTATCGGCGCGCTTCGCGGTGTCGTTCGAACAGGCCTGTCACCGTCTCACCACGTTGCAGCGGCCGGGCGCGCAAGGCGTTCCGTTCTTCTTCCTGCGCATCGACAAGGCCGGCAACGTCACCAAGCGGTTCAATTCGACGTCGTTCCATCTCGCCGAATATGGCGGCGCCTGCCCGGTCTGGAACATCCACCTCGCGTTCCGCACACCGGGCGCGATCCTGCCGCAATTCGTCGAACTGCCCGACGGCGATCGCTTCTTCACGATCAGCCGAACGGCGGATCGTCCCGCGATCAATTTAGAAACGCAGGATCACCGCCTCGCCGTCGCGCTCGGATGCGAACTGAAATATGCGAGCAAGCTCGCCTATGCCGCTTCTTTTAATATCGACGATAATCTTAAGTTCAGCCGGATCGGCATCAACTGCCATCTATGCCCGCGGCAGGCCTGCTCGCAGCGGGCGCATCAGCCGGTGTTCATGGAACTGCCGATCGACACCACAAGGCGCGGCAACACCCGCTACGAAAGCTAGCTTTATATCGCCGCGTCCGCGAGCATCGCGCCGAACAGGATCAGCCCGGCGTCGCGGTTCGACTTGAACAGCATCAGGCAGTGCGCGGGATCGTCGATGTTCAGGCGCATGACCTGCCAGGCAAGGTGCGCGGCGAAGGCGCCGAGGCCGAGCGCGAAGACGATGCCGCCGCCGGCCATCAGCCCGGCCGCGCCGATCAGCACCACCGCGCCGGCATAGAACGCGGCCAACATCGGCCCCGTGTTCTCCTGAAACAGCAGCGCGGTGGACTTGATACCGATCATCAGATCGTCCTCGCGGTCCTGGTGCGCGTAGATGGTGTCGTAGCCGATCACCCAGGAGATCGAACCGAGATAGAGCACGACCGCCGGCCAGCCGAGTTCGGCATAGGCGGCGGGCCAGCCCATCAGCGCGCCCCAGGAGAAGGCCAGGCCGAGCACGATCTGCGGCCAGTAGGTGATGCGCTTCATGAAGGGATAGATCGCGACGACGCCGAGCGACGCGAAGCCCATCATCACCGTGAAGCCGTTGAACTGCAGCAGCACGATGAGGCCGACCAGCGCCTGCGCCAGCATGAAGGCGGCGGCCTGTTTCGCGGTGACCTGTCCGGACGGGATCGGTCGCGAGCGCGTGCGCTCTACCTTGGCGTCGAGCTCGCGATCGACGAGGTCGTTCCAGGTGCAGCCGGCGCCGCGCATGGCGAAGGCGCCGATAAAGAAGAGGGCGATATTGACGAAGTTCGGCAGCCGGCCGTCATGCATGCCGGTGAGGCCGACCGACCACCAGCACGGCAGCAGGAGCAGCCAGGAGCCGATCGGCCGGTCGAGGCGGGCGAGCCGCAGGTAGGGGCGGGTGACGGCGGGCGCCAAGCCGTCGACCCAGTTTCCGGTCGCATCGGCGACGCGTCCGGCGCCGCCACTCATCGGTTGCCGAGCGGCGTGCCGGTCAGCGTGTCGAAGGTGCCGCGGCCGGTCTTGATGTTGCTGGAGTTGGGCACCGGGCCGCCCAAGGTATCGCTCAGGCTCGGGCCGGCCGGCCGTTGCGGCTGGGCCGCGGCCGCGCAGACCTTCTGGCGGATGCCCGCGCCCTGGGCCTGGCCCTTCTTCATGCTGTCGATGACCTCCGGCGGGATGCCGCACCACACCTGGTTCTCGACGGCGTACTTGATCATCTTCGCCTCGCTGGCGGCGAAGGTGTTGAACAAGGCGCAGGCTTCCTTCGGCGGGACCTTGCGCTCGTTGGCCGCGCGGATGGCGGACGCCTTCTTCTGGGCGTCGTCACGCAGCTTGAAGAATTCCTGCACGCAGGGCGGCGGCTGCTGCCCCGCTTGACCCGGCGGCATCGGCTGTTGCGCCCGCGCCGCGGTTCCCATCGCGACCGTCGTGCAGGCAGCGATGAACAGCGCCCGGCGCAGGTTCATGGCGAATCCTCTTTAAGCCGGCGGCATTATACCCCGGACTGGCTAGGCTTAGCTTATAACAACCTGTCGAATGCGTCGGGAAGGCGGCAAGGGCCCCGGTCAGGACGTCGCGCCTGCCCGGAGCAGCGCCGGATGCCCCGGAGGACCGTTTTCATGCCGAACTACGATTTCCGCGCCCCGCGGCTGTACCTGGAGGCTCCGCTGGCGGCCGGCGGCGAGGTGCCGCTCGACCGCGACCAGGCCAATTACCTGGTGAACGTGCTGCGGCTGAAGCGCGGGGACGAGGTCCTGCTGTTCAACGGCCGCGACGGCGAGTGGCGGGGCACCCTGGCCGGAACCGGCAAACGGGCGGTCGCCGTGGCGGTCGGCGAGCAGGTGCGCGCCCAGCCGCGGCCGACCGACCTGCATTTCCTGTTCGCGCCGCTCAAGCATGCCCGGCTCGACTACCTGGTGCAGAAGGCCGTGGAGATGGGCGCCTCGCGGCTCCAGCCGGTGACCACCCAGCACACCCAGGCGACGCGCATCAATCTCGCGCGCATGCAGGCCAATACGGTCGAGGCGGCGCAGCAGTGCGGCATCCTGGCCCTGCCGGAGGTGACCGAGCCGGTGACCTTCCAGCACGTCGTGCGGGCCGACACCGGGCGCCTGCTGGTGTTCTGCGACGAAGCCGCCGACGTGAAGGACCCGGTCGCCGCGCTGGAGGCGGCGCGGCCGTCGCCCAGCGCGCTGCTGCCGGCCGAAGCCGCGCGCGCGCCGGTGCCGATGGCGGTGCTGATCGGGCCGGAAGGCGGCTTTGCCGAGAAGGAGCGCGAGGCGCTGCTCAAGCGGCCGAATGTGGCGCGGCTGTCGCTCGGCCCGCGCATCCTGCGGGCAGACACGGCAGCGGTGGCGGCATTGGCACTGGTGCAGGCCGTCCTCGGCGACTGGCGCCCGGCGCCTTAAAGGCCACCCGAAAACAGCCGCGGCGCGGTTGCCGGCAGCGGGCCGGCAACCAGCGCCGTGACAATACGCAACGACAAGGACTGCGCGAACGAAGACGCGGGTCGGATACGAACAACAACAAACACTTGTGATGCTACGAACGCACTGGACCCAAGAACCGACGCCGGACCAGCCGCAAGCTGCCGACGGTCTTGGCTCCTCCTGCTTCGGGCTTTTCCGGCCAATGCCGGCACGAAATACCGGCGACGCCTGAGCCCGATTCGCGAACGCGATGATGCAGTGCCGCAAGACGATTCACGAGTCGACACAAGGGTTTGATTCACAGCTTTGCGCTGCCGCCGCCCGGAAATGTGCTAAAGGCGATTACGTCGCGGAGTACCCGGTCATGATCAGTCTCTCCCGTTGCCTTCCGGCCCTTGCCATCCTCATGAGCCTCATTGCCGCGCCGCAGGCGAAAGCCGCGAGCTGGCTGGAGAAACTGGTCTACCTGTCGGGTCCCAACTACGACGGCGATCTGCCGCCTTGCGAAGCCGCGCTCGGCAAGATCGCGTCGCGCTTCGCCGAAAAGGAAAGCCGGTTCTGGCAGTCGAACCTGCAGATCCTCGACTTCGAAAGGGTGCGCGAGATCGCCTACAGCCCGTGGGCGCTCGGTACGATTCCGCGCCGCTACTGCAGCGCGACCGCGCGCGTCAGCGACGGGCGCAAGCACGCCGTGTACTACGCGATCGCCGAGGATGCCGGCCCGATTGGTGTAACCTGGGGCGTCGAGTGGTGCGTGGTCGGGCTCGACCGCAATTGGGCCTACAACCCGCGTTGCAAGATGGCGCGGCCGTAAGGCGTCGCGCCGCGGCACGCCGCCGTTCAGGCGGCGGACCTGGGCGGTGACCGTCCCGTCAACCAATCGGCATTTTTCGCCAGGGCAAGCAGTGCGTCGCGCATGGTCAGCAGCCGCTCGCGCTCGGCATCGATGCAATCGTTTCGGGCGGCCTTGTCCGTGCATTCATCGGCGAGGCGCCGGAACGCCGGGCCGTTGGTCGGATCGCGCATAAGACCTCCTATCGCTCACTAGAATATGGTGCGATAGGCGTCTCTGCGCGAGCAGTCCGTAGTCTAAGAGCAAATCACTCACTTGGCGGCGCTGACTAAGCGCAGCCTCGTTCGGCGGGTCCGTCCAGCACCCCATAGTCCGCGGACTTCCTGCCCAGCGACTCGATCGTCAGCCCCGTGCTGGCGAGCCCGAGCCTGAACAGCTCGCGCACGGCCGCGGCGCGGCTGGGCATGCGGTGCTTGAACCGGAAATCGTCCACGGCAACGAGCTCGTGCGGCGACAGCATGATCTGCAGCCGCTCGCCGCGCGCCAGATTCTTGTCGCTGGATCTCTTGCCCTTCATGAGGTTACCCCCGTAGCCTCTGACTAAATCGTCCT
This sequence comes from Pseudolabrys sp., assembly GCA_046292265.1. Taxonomy (GTDB): domain Bacteria; phylum Pseudomonadota; class Alphaproteobacteria; order Rhizobiales; family Xanthobacteraceae; genus Pseudolabrys. The sequence goes on from JBKBRE010000008.1 coordinate 110,167, forward strand.
AGTTTTTGCATAATGCGCCACCTACTCATTTGTTCCCGTTGCCACAATTTCCAGGGGTCGAAACTTTCCGTTCCCGTATATTCCCATTTTGTTCTTGTTTTGTGCCGAAAGCCCGGCTAAATTAATGCGGAACTGTTGAGTTATATCAATTGCCGGTTTGTTCTCCTCGCCGGCGTCGCGTCAGTTCATCGGGGGCTTGTCCATGGTCAGTTATCGCGTCCGGCAGACCGCTCATACCGCCGCCATCGCCCTGAGCTTTCTCCTCATCTTCGCCATTGCCGCGTTGGCGCAAACCGACCGCCGCCAGGGCGAGCCGGGCAAGTTCGATTTCTATGTGCTCGCCTTGTCCTGGTCGCCTTCCTATTGCGAGGCCGCGCAGGAACGCGCGCCTGCCCGCGCGCCCGACCACCAATGCGGCGGCCGGCCCTTCTCCTTCGTCGTGCACGGCCTGTGGCCGCAGTACGAGCAGGGCTTCCCGTCTTATTGCAGAGTGCCGGCGCCGCGCCTCGACCGTTCGATCGTCGGCGCCAATCTCGACCTGATGCCGAGCCCGCGCCTGATCTTCCATGAATGGGATCGGCATGGCACCTGCTCGGGTCTGTCGCCGCACGCCTATTTCGAAACCGTGCGCAAGGCGCGCGCGGTGGTGAAGATTCCGGCCGACTATCTCGAGGTCGCGCAGCCGCTTTCGGTGACGCCCGATGACGTGGCGGACGCTTTCGTCAAGGCCAACCCCGGGCTGTCGCGCGCCCAACTCGCGGTCGCATGCGACAAGAAGCGGTTGACCGAGATCCGCATCTGCCTTACCCGCGACTTCTCGTTCCGCGATTGCACCGAGGTCTCGAAGCGGAGCTGCCGGCGCGACAAGCTGGTGATGCCGGCCGTGCGCGGCGGCTGAAAGCGCCGCGCGATCGCTCCGTCCTATCTGGGCGCGGCCGGGAAAACGTGAGCCACCGAAGACGGCGTCTGTGGCATAAGCGTCGCGCGCCCCTTGCCTGGGGCGCGGGTGCGTCGCGACGGAGCGGACGAGCTTTTCGGTGAACTACCAACACGCCTTTCATGCCGGCAGTTTCGCCGACGTTTTCAAGCACGCGGTGCTCTGCCGCATCCTGGTCCATCTGCGCGCCAAGCCGGCGCCGTTCCGCGTGATTGACACGCATGCCGGCGCCGGGCTCTACGACCTGACCTCGCCGGAAGCGACCCGCGGCGGCGAATGGCGCGACGGCATTGGCCGGCTGATGGAAGCCGAACTGCCGGCGCGGGCGGCCGCGCTGCTGGCGCCCTATCGCGAGGCGGTCGCGGCGCTCAACGCGCCGGGCGCGCTGACCGTCTATCCCGGCTCGCCGGCGCTCGCGCGCGCCTTCCTGCGCGCGCACGACCGGCTGATCGCCTGCGAACTGGCGCCCCGGCCGGCGGCCGCGCTTGCCCACAACCTGCGCGGCGACGCGCGGGTGAAGGCGCTGGCCATCGACGGCTGGACGGCGCTGGCGGCCTACGTGCCGCCGAAGGAGCGGCGCGGGCTAGTGCTGGTCGATCCGCCGTTCGAGCAGGAGAGCGACTTCCGGCGGCTTTCGGAAGCCCTGGCTGTGGCGCATCGCAAATGGGCGACCGGCATCTTCGCGCTCTGGTATCCGATCAAGGGGCGCCCCGAGCCCGACGCCCTGGCCAAACGGCTGCGCCGGCTGGGTATTGGTAAGATTCTACGCGCCGAGCTCACGGTATCTCCCCTGAGCGACCCCAGCCGGCTGAACGGCTCCGGCCTCATCCTGGTCAACCCGCCCTGGCTGCTGGAAAACGAGCTTTCCGTCCTGCTGCCGGCGCTTGCCGGCCTGCTGGGGCGCGACGGCAAGGGCGCTTTCCGGCTCGACTGGCTCGCCGGGGAGGCGGCCCCGGCGGCCGGGTGACGTCGTGGCTCTTTCCACAGCCCCGCACATGGTGTGTAGTTCCATCCGGCAAGAGACGTTCCGCCTCCTGAGGGGGCCGGCGGAGTTGACCGAGGCCTCTTGGGGCTGACGCTTTCCCCGTTTGTGAATGTCCGGCCGAGCCGCCGTGCGTGGGGCCGGCGGCGAAGCAGTGCGGGGAGAGGAGTTTTCCCGATGGCGCAAACGGGTGTCGTGAAGTTCTTCAACGGGGAACGAGGCTACGGCTTCATCAAACCCGACGATGGGGGACGTGACGTGTTCGTTCACATCACGGCGGTGGAGCAGGCCGGACTCAAAAGCCTGAACGAGGGGCAGCGGATCAGCTTCGACGTCGAGCCTGACAAGAAGGGCAAAGGCCCCAAGGCGGTGAACCTGGTCGTCACCGGCTGAACGAGACGCGCGGCGCCGGAAAGCGGGTACTCGCTTGCCGGCGCGCACACTGCCTAACGAGAAGGCCTGGCGCGCGCGGCCGCGCGCGTCCAATTCCAATTCAAACTCTCACACGGGCGGCAGCGGCCCGCTTCCGCCGAAGGAATTCTTTTTGCCATGATGATCCTGCGTTCCTCGCCCGCCTCGCCCTTCGTACGCAAGGTGCGCATCGCCGCAGGCCTGCTCGGCCTCGACGGCAAGATCGACGTGCGCGGCGTCGACCTCGACGACGATAACGATAGCGTCCGCGCGCAGAATCCGCTCGGCAAGATCCCGGTGCTGATCACCGAGGACGGCGACGCCTATTACGACTCGCGCGTGATCCTTGAATATCTCGACCATCTCGCCGGCGGCGGACGCATCATCCCGCGCGAGGCGCCCGCGCGCTTCTCCGCGTTGCGCCTGCAGGCCCTGTGCGACGGCATCCTCGACGCCTGCGTGCTGCAGGTCTACGAGAAGCGCTACCGGCCCGAGGACAAGCGCGTGCAAGGCTGGCTCGACCGCCAGGCCGGCAAGGTCGCGCGCGGGCTCGCCGCGCTCGACGCCGCGCCGCCGGCGCTCTCCGGCACGCCGCATGTCGGGCAGATCGCGCTCGCCTGCGTGCTCGGCTATCGCGACCTGCGCTTCGACGAAAGCTGGCGCAAGGATTATCCGCGCCTGCACGCCTGGCACGACGCCTTCGCCGCGCAGGTGCCGGCCTTCGCCGCGACGAAGGTCACGGCCTGACAAAAACAAAGCCCCGGAGCGGCGCTCCGGGGCTTCGCCGTTTCGCTTATCGCGCGAGCGATCAGAAGCGGTAGTTCAGACCCGCGCGCACGACGTTGGCGCGGAAGTCGACGTCGGTCGCCGGCGTACCGCAGACGGCGGTGTCGCAGGTCATCTTGCCGAGATCGACGTAGAGGTACTCCACCTTTGCCGTCCACGGGCCGGCGATGGCGAATTCGAGACCGCCGCCGAGGGTCCAGCCGGCCTTGGTCTCGGTCGAGCTGCCGAGGCCGACCGGCTCCGCCTTGATGTCGCCGACGGCGAGACCGCCGGTGAGATAGGGCAGGAAGCGGTCGAAGGCGTAGCCGATGCGGCCGCGCACCGTGCCGAGCCAGTTGTTGCGGGTTTCGCAGGTGCCGCCGACGCAGACGCCCGACGTGGTCGAGCCGCGGATGTTGCTCCAGTCGAGATCGCCCTCGAGGCCGAACACGGCCTGGCCCATCTGGTAGTTGAAGCCGAGGGTGCCGCCGACCAGACCGCCGGAGGTGTCGGCGGAGGCCGCGCCGGCCGTGTTCGACCACTCGGAATTACCCCAGCCGCCGCCGCCGTTGATACCGATGTAGAAGCCGGTCCAGTTGTACGGCGCATAAGCGGGCGCCTTCGCCGGCATGACCTGCTGACGCCGCCCCATGTCGGCCGCGTTGGCCGCACCGATCATCGACACCATGGCGAGGGCACCGAGGCCTGCCAGAATCAAACGCTTCATCGCTTACCTCCACAGAAGGGGTCATGCCCCGCAAACCGTCGGCGCAAAGTATTCGGAATCTCGTTTGCGTCTAGTGCTGAAAAGACACACCAAGCTATTTGATTTACTTGTGTATTCGTCTCGGCAAAGTCGAGAAAATGACACTTTCTTGCCGCGATATAAACTTGATGGAACTTTGAATCAGGGAACTTGAATACTTTAAACTTAAGTCGAAGTTCCCTCCGCGCCGGCCGGCCCGCAAAGGAAAAACCCCGGGCGCGAGGCCCGGGGTTTGGACGCCCTGTTGAAAGGCTGCTTGCTAGAAGTGGTAGTTCACGCCAAAGCGGAGCACGCTGGCGGACAGGCCGTTGTCGGTGCCGGTGATCGAGTAGGAGCGGCTGCCGAGGTCCATGTAGAGGTACTCGACCTTGGCCGACCAGTTGGTGTTGACGCCGACTTCCATGCCGCCGCCGAGCGCCCAGCCGACCTGGGTCTTGTCCTCGCTGAGGCCGTTGTTCTCGCCGTTCACGCCGCCATAGGCGAGGCCAACCGTGGCGAACAGCAGGATGTTGTTCATGGCGTAGCCGCCGCGCGCGCGCAGCGTGCCGAACCACGGGTTGGAGAACTTCCAGGGCGCGAAGGTGTCGTCGGCGCCCGAGATCTGGATGTCGGTTTCGCCGCCGAACACGAACTGGCCGCTCTGCCAATTGTAGCCGGCCTGCAGGCCGCCTTCGAGGCCGCTCGGGTTGAGGCTCATATTGCTGATCTTGCCCCACTCGTAGCCGACGTTCACGCCGGCGTAGAAGCCGCTCCAGTTGTAGACGCCGGCCGGCGCGGGGCTCGAATAATAGGGGGCCGGGCCGCGCGGGAGGTCGGCGGCGAAGGCCGTGCTGGCGGCTGTTGCCGCGCCGATCAGGGCCAGACAGATACGCTTCATTTTATCCTCCACTCGCACTGCCGCAGTGCGGACTCATTCGCGTTCACGCGGCGGAAACCGTCATTCTTCGTGGAGGATTTATCGAGCCTTTTAAGTTAAACGGTTATGAATCGCTAAGCATCAGCGGTCGTTATCCCTAAAGAACCGTTTAGCGGGAGCGGCGCCGCGAACGGCTATTTACCATGTCCGCTCAGGCTGTATTTACTATGATCGGCGCGCGCGAATTCGCCCGCGCACGAGAGCCGGAAATGCGGGAATGAACAAGAGTGCAGGCAACGCGGCGCTGATCACGGGCGGCGCGCGGCGCATCGGCCGCGCCATCGCGCTGGCGCTTGCGCAAGCGGGCTATGCCGTGGCGCTGCACGCGAACCGCTCGCGCACGGAGGCCGAGGCGCTCGCCGCGGAGATCGCGCGCGCCGGCGGGCGCGCCGCGGTCGTGCTCGGCGATCTTAGCGATGTGCAGGCGGTCGAGGGGCTGGTGCCGGCCGCGGCCGCCGCCTGCGGGCCGCTCACGCTGCTCGTCAACAATGCGGGCGAGTTCGAGCCCGACGAGATCGGCACGCTCGACCGCGCGCGCTTCGAGCGCACGATGTCGGTCAACCTCGCCGCGCCGCTGTTCCTGGCGCAGGCCTTCGCCCGCCAGGCGCCGGCGGGCGCCTCGGTCGTCAACGTGCTCGACCAGCGCGTGCTCAAGCCCACGCCGCGGTTTCTCTCCTACACGCTGAGCAAGAGCGCGCTGCACACCGCGACGACGACGCTGGCGCAGGCGCTGGCGCCGAAGCTGCGGGTGAACGCGGTGGCGCCGGGGCCGACGCTGCCGAGCCCGCGCCAGTCGGAGGCCGATTTTGCCGCGCAGGCGGCGAGCCTGCCGCTGACGCGCGGGCCCACGCCGGAGGATATCGCCGCCGCCGTGCTCTATCTGGCACAGGCGACAAGCGTCACGGGCGTCACCCTGCCGGTCGACGGCGGCCAGCACTTCGCCTGGCGGACCGCCGACAGCGAGATCGCGGAGTAGGAAACGGCGGCCGCGCCTCCTATCTTTGATTGCGATGAACGGCACCCCCAAAGACATCGACCCGGAAAGCGACCTGCGCGAGGAGGACGACGAGCAGGCGCTGCCCGAGCTCGACCTCACCGAGCAGCCGCCCGGCACGCTCGCCGCCGGCCGCGCCGCGATCGCGCGCGCGGTCAAGCACGCGCCGTCGGCGCCCGGCGTCTACCGCATGATCGACGGCAAGGGCGACGTGCTCTACGTCGGCAAGGCCAAGAACATCAAGAAGCGGGTGACGAACTACACGCGCCCGACGGCCTACGACGCCCGCATCGCGCGCATGATCGCCGGCACAGTGACGATGGAATTCGTCACCACCAAGACCGAGACCGAGGCGCTGCTGCTCGAGGCCAACCTGATCAAGCGCCTGCGCCCGCGCTTCAACGTGCTGCTGCGCGACGACAAGTCGTTCCCCTATATCCTGATCACCTCCGACCACTGGGCGCCGCAGATCCTCAAGCATCGCGGCGCGCGCACGCGGCCCGGCCACTACTACGGACCGTTCGCCTCCGCCGGCGCGGTCAACCGCACCATCAACGCGCTGCAGCGCGCCTTTCTTCTGCGCTCGTGCTCGGACTCGTTCTTCGAGAGCCGCACGCGCCCGTGCCTCTTGCACCAGATCAAGCGTTGCGCGGCGCCCTGCACGCGCGAGATCGATTTCGCCGGCTACAGCGAATTGGTGCGCGAGGCCAATGAATTCCTGTCCGGGCGCAGCCAGTCGGTGCAGAAGGAGCTGGCGGCGGAGATGGACAAGGCCTCGCACGCGCTCGACTTCGAGCGCGCGGCGGTCTACCGCGACCGCCTGGCCGCGCTGTCGGCGATCCAGTCGCATCAGGGCATCAACCCGCGCAACGTGGAAGAGGCCGACGTCTTCGCCGTGCATCAGGCCGGCGGCTACACCTGCATCGAGGTGTTCTTCTTCCGCACCGGCCAGAACTGGGGCAACCGCGCCTATTTCCCGAAGGCCGACCGCGCGCTCGGGCCGGGCGAGGTGCTGAGCGCCTTCATGGCGCAGTTCTACGACGACAAGCCGCCGCCGCGGCTCGTTCTCGTCTCGCACGACTTCGAGGAGCGGGCGCTGATGGCCGACGCGCTCTGCACCAAGGCTGGCCGCAAGGTCGAGGTGAGCGTGCCGCAGCGCGGCGAGCGCAAGGAGCTGGTCGCGCACGCGCTCGCCAACGCGCGCGAAGCGCTCGGCCGCAAGCTCGCCGAAACGTCGTCGCAGCAAAAGCTCTTGCAGAGCGTGACCGAGACCTTCGGCCTGCCGCGCGCGCCGCGCCGCATCGAGGTCTACGACAACAGCCACATCGCCGGCACCAACGCGGTCGGCGCCATGGTGGTCGCCGGCCCGGAAGGCTTCCGCAAGAACCAGTACCGCAAGTTCAACATCCGCTCGGCCGACCTCACGCCTGGCGACGACTACGGCATGATGCGCGAGGTGCTGCAGCGCCGCTTCAAGCGGCTGCTCACCGAAAGCCCGCGCATGAGCGCGGATGAGGCGCTCGCTGCCGTCCTGACCGGCGAGCCGGGCGAGGCCGACGAACAGGCTCATGACTCCCCCTGGCCTGACCTGGTGCTGATCGACGGCGGGCAGGGCCAGCTCAAGGCGGCGACCGACACGCTCGGCGAGATGGGCATCACCGACGTGCCGCTGGTCGCCATCGCCAAGGGGCCGGACCGCGACGCCGGGCGCGAGACCTTCTTCATGGCCGGCAAGGCGCCGTTCAAGCTGCCGCCGCGCGACCCCCTGCTTTATTTCATCGAGCGGTTGCGCGACGAGGCCCACCGCTTCGCGGTGGGCTCCCACCGCGCGCGCCGCAAGAAGGACATTCGCGAGGCCGGGCTGCAGGAGATCCCGGGCGTCGGCCCGACGCGCAAGCGCGCGCTGCTGCGCCATTTCGGCACTGTGAAAGCGATCGAGCGCGCGAGCCTGCCCGACCTCGCCAACGTGCCTGGAATTAATGCGGAGACGGCGAAGAAGATATATGACTTCTTCCACGAACAGGGGGCGCGATAACTTGCGACGAAGGCGGAGCGCCGGGAGGGAAGGAAGCAATGATCATCAAAACCCAAGAAGACGTGACCCCGAAGGTCCTGGACTCCTACAAGAACATCGAGGATCCGCGGCTGCGCGAGATCGTCGCCTCGCTCGTCAAGCATCTGCACGCCTTCGCGCGCGAGGTGCACCTGACGGAGGACGAATTCCGCAAAGGCACCGAGATCGTCGCGCGGCTCGGGCAGATGACCAACGCCACCCACAACGAGGTGGTGCTGATGGCGGGCTCGCTCGGCTTCTCGGCGCTGGTCTGCCTGCTCAACAACGGCAACAACGGCCAGACCGAGACCACCGCCAACCTGCTCGGGCCGTTCTGGCGCATGAATTCCCCGAAGACTGAGAACGGCGGCACGATCATTCGTTCGCCGACGCCGGGGCCGGCGATCTTTGTGAATTGCACGGTCAAGGACCAGAAGGGCAATGCGATTGCGGGCGCGGTCTGCGACGTGTGGCATTCCTCGCCGGAAGGCTTCTACGAGCAGCAGGACCCGAAACAGGCCGACATGAACCTGCGCGGCCAGTTCACCACCGATGCCGAGGGTAAATTCTGGTTCCGCAGCGTGAAGCCCGCCGGCTACCCGATCCCGATCGACGGGCCGGTCGGCGACCTGCTCAGGATCGGCAAGCGGCACAATTTCCGGCCCGCGCACCTGCACTTCCTGATCTTCAAGCAGGGCTTCAAGACGCTGATCTCGCAAATCTACTCCCCGGACGACGAAAAGCTGGAGACCGACTGCCAGTTCGGCGTCACCCGCGCGCTGATCGGCGATTACGTGCGGCACGACGGCCCGGCGCCGGCATCGGACGTCAAGGGCGAGTGGTATTCGCTCGACCAGACCTTCGTCATGGAGCCGGGCGAGGCAAAGCTGCCGCGGCCGCCGATCGACTAGCGGCCGCCGACCAGGGCGCGCGGGGCGCACCGCAGCGGTCCGCGCGGGCGCGGGCGCGGCTGTGGCCCCGCTAACCCTCGAATTGTCGCGGATGGGCACGCGTCCCCGGTTGACCTGACCCCCGGCGCGGGTGTTCCTTGGTGCCGATGAATGCCTTCACCTCCCGGCGGCTCCCGGCGCGTCCGTTCGCGCTGCCGAATATCTTGACCTATGCCCGCATCGCCGCCGTGCCGGTGGTGGTGGGGCTGCTCTACTGGCAGAGCATCGGCGGAGGGCCGCTCTGGCTGCGCTGGGTGGCGCTCGTCATCTTCATCGCCGCCGGCGTGACCGATTTCCTCGACGGCTATCTCGCGCGCATCTGGGCGCAGCAGTCCTCGCTGGGCCGCATGCTCGACCCCATCGCCGACAAGCTGCTGGTGGCTTCCTGCCTGCTGATGCTGGCGGCGGAAGAGACCATCCGCGGCTGGACGCTGCTGGCGGCGGTGGTGATCCTGTGCCGCGAGATCCTGGTCTCGGGCCTGCGCGAATACCTCGCCGAACTGCGTGTCAGCGTGCCGGTCACGCGGCTGGCCAAATGGAAGACGGTCGGCCAGATGGTCGCGATCGGGTTTCTGGTCGCCGGCGAAGCGGCCGACCGCATCGTGCCGGTGGTGACGCAGATCGGCATCCTGCTGATGTGGCTGTCGGCGCTGCTGACGCTCTACACCGGCTGGGACTATATGCGCGCCGGCCTACGCTATATGATAGAAAAATGAAGTTGAAAGTCCGCTATTTTGCCTGGGTGCGCGAACGCGTGGGCGTGCCCGAGGAGGACGTCGAGGTTCCGGCCGGCATCAATACGGTGGCGGAACTCGTGACCTGGCTGGCCGGGCGCGGCGAGCAATATGCCCATGCCTTCGAGAACCCGAAAGTGATCCGCGCGGCGCTTGACCGTAGCCATGTGCGGCCGGACGCGGCGCTCGGGTCCGCGTCGGAGATCGCCTTCTTCCCGCCCATGACGGGGGGTTAAGGCCTTATTTCGGGGCGCGCGCTTTAAGCCCGCGAGCCCGGAATCCATAACACCTGTGCTGCCGCGTATGGAATCCGGGCCCGGCCCTTCGGGCCGTCCCGGAATGACGAAACCGCAAATCTGCACTACATTACCCTCATGACCACCCCGACCACCGTGCGTATCCAGCGCGAGCCCTTCGACGCCGCCGCGGAAGCGGCGAAGCTGACGCGCGGGCGCACCGACGTCGGCGCCGTGGTGAGCTTCACCGGCATCTGCCGCGGCGCGGAAGCAGGCGAGCCGATCACCGCGCTCACGCTCGAGCATTACCCTGGCATGGCGGAAGCCGAGATCGAGCGTCACGTCGCGGAAGCGCTCGCGCGCTGGCCGCTGCTCGGCGTCACAGTTGTGCACCGCCATGGACGCATAGTGCCGGGCGAGGACATCGTGCTGGTGGTGACCGCGTCGTCGCATCGCGAGGCGGCGTTCGCGGCGGCCGAATTCCTGATGGATTTTCTGAAGACGCGCGCGCCGTTCTGGAAGCAGGTCGAGGCGGCGGGCGCGACGAGCTGGGTCGAATCGAAGGCGGCCGACGATGCTGCGGCGGAGCGGTGGTCCGCGCGCGCGCGCGACGCCGCCGAATAGGCCGGGCGCCTGGAGGGCAACATGCTTCGGATCGTGGCCATGGCGCTGGCCGCTGCGCTTGCCGTCGAAACGGCGGCGGCCGCGCAGGTCTCCTACTACGGCGTGCCCGCCGGCGCGCATCCGCATGACGTCGCGCCGGCGCCGGACGGTCCCGTCTGGTACACCGCCCAGCATCAGGGTGCGCTCGGCCTGCTCGATCCCAAGACCGGACAGACGCAGCAGATTCCGCTCGGGCCCGGCGCAGCGCCGCACGGCGTCATCATCGGCCCCGATCGCGCGGCCTGGGTCACCGAAGGCGGCCAGAACGCGATCGCGCGCGTCGATCCGGAAACGAAAGCGGTAAAGCTGTTTCCGCTGCCGGCGGAATTCGCCAACGCCAACCTCAACACCGCGACCTTCGACCGCAAAGGCATCCTCTGGTTCACCGGGCAGGCGGGCGTCTACGGCCGCGTCGACCCGGCGACCGGCAAGGTGGAAGCCTGGAAGGCGCCGAAGGGCAGGGGACCCTACGGCATCACGACGACGCCAGGCGGCGAGGTCTGGTATGCCTCGCTCGCCGGCGATCACATCGCCAAGATCGACACCGTCAGCGGCGACGCGCTGGTCGTCGCGCCGCCGAAGCAGGGCGTCGGGCCGCGCCGCATCTGGTCCGACTCCAAGGGCATGTTGTGGGTGAGCTTCTGGAACTCGGGCGAGGTTGCGCGCTACGATCCGCTCAACAAGGCCTGGAAGGTGTGGGCGCTGCCGCGCAGCAAGGGCGGCTGCTATTCCGTCTACGTCGACGACAAGGACAAGGTCTGGGTGAGCGACTTCGTCGCCAACGCGCTGCATCGTTTCGACCCGGTGACGGAAAAGTTCGAGACTTTCCCCAGCGACAAGCGCGGCGCCGCGGTGCGCCAGATGCTCGGCCGGCCGGGCGAGATGTGGGGCGCCGAATCCGGCACCGATCGCCTCGTGGTGGTGCGCGACTGATGCGCGCCGCGCCCACACGGCGCCAGATGCTCGGCGTCATCGCCGGGGCCGCCGCCTGCATGGGCGGCGTGCGGCCGTCCGCGGCGCAGGAGACGCGCATCACCAAGCTGATAGGCGAGGCGAGCGCGCTGCCGACGGTGGCGCGGCGCATCGACTTCATCTCGCGCGCCCTGCTCGGCACGCCCTATCGCAGCTACACCTTGATCGGTGGCCCGCGCGAGGCGGAGCAGCTCGTGACGCGCGACGACTGCTTCGACTGCGTGACCTTCTGCGAGACGGTGCTGGCGGCGGCGCGCGTATTCAGGCCGGCGGATTACGCCGCGGCGTTGCGGCAGATCCGCTACCGCGACGGCGCGATCGACTGGCGCGAGCGCAACCACTACTGGTCCGACTGGAGCGAGGCGAACGTGGCCAACGGCGTGTGCCGGTCAGTAGCGGTGCCGGGCGCAGTGCCGCTCGCCAAGACGCTGTCCTACATGCCGGAGCTCGGTCCGCGCGAAATGGCGCTACGCGCGGTGCCGGCGGGCGTGCTGCTCGCGCAGGCGGAGCGGCTCGCCACCGGCGACATCATCGGCTTCCTGTCGCAGCGGCCGCGGCTCGATTACTTCCACACCGGCTTCATCGTCGTCGGCGAGAACGGCACGCTCATGCTGCGGCACGCCGCCAAGAGCCGCGGGCGCGTGCTGGACGAGCGGCTCGACCGCTTCGTCGCGAAGAACGGCGTGCGCCGCGTGACGCTGCTGCGCCCGCAGGAGCCCTGGGTGGAGAGTTCGATTGTCTAGACGTGAGGCGCGCTGCCTCTCGTTTGTCATGGCCGGGCTTGTCCCGGCCATCTCGCTTAGGCGGGCAAAGTGCCCCCTCAAGCGGGGTCACCGGGACAAGCCCGGTGACGACAAGCCCACGCTCACGCCGCCGCGGCCTTCGGCTGCACTTCGGCGGTGTAGTCTTCCATCAGCGTCTTGGTGATGCCGCCCGGATTGAAGTTCCAGTGGGCGATCTCAGACACGGCGGTCACTTCCGCGGCCGAGCCGGTGATGAAGCATTCCGAGAACGTGGTGAGCTCGTCCGGGAAGATGCGCCGTTCGATCACGTCGATGCCGCGCTTGCGCGCGAGAGCGATCACGGTCTGCCGCGTGATGCCGTCGAGGAAGCAGTCGGCGGTCGGTGTGTGGATGCGCCCGTCGTGCACGAAGAAGATGTTGGCGCCGGTGCATTCGGCGACGCGGCCTTCCCAGTCCAGCATCATGGCGTCGGCATAGCCGTTGCGCTCGGCGCGGTGCTTGGAGATGGTGCAGATCATGTAGAGGCCGGCGGCCTTGGCGCGGCAAGGCGCAGTGCGCGGATCCGGCCGGCGGTACTCGGCGAGATCGAGGCGGATGCCTTTCAGCCGCTGCTCGGGATCGAAGTAGCTCGGCCACTCCCAGCTCGCGATGGCGAGATGGATGGTGTTCTGCTGCGCGGAGACGCCCATCATCTCCGAGCCGCGCCAGGCGACCGGGCGGACATAAGCTTCCTTCCGGCCATTCTTCTCGACCACCAGCTTCTTGGCGGCGTCGATCTCGGCGACGGAATAGGGGATGTCGAAGTCGAGGATATTGGCCGAGCGCTTCAGCCGCTCCGAGTGCTCGGTCGACTTGAAGATCTGGCCGCCATAGGCGCGCTCGCCCTCGAACACGGCGCTCGCGTAGTGGAGCCCGTGGCTGAGCACATGAAGGTTGGCCTCGTTCCACGGCACCAGCTTGCCGTCGTACCAGATGACCCCTTCGAGCCGGTCGTAGGACTGCGCAGCCATCGTCTCCTCCTTACTCAACCCGCTTGCGGTCGCGCACGCCCCGGTCCTGAGACCCCGGCCCCGCCTGGACGGGGCCCTGCGCGCCGGAGCCTTTGGCGGCCCGCTTCGCCGCTGTGATGGCGCATTTTAGGCGCCACTTCCAATACTTTGCGTCGCCGGACAACACCCGGTATGAGAGGAGCCGTCTGCCCGTAACGCTCGCCCGGGACGAAGCCAAAGCCCCACCGGGCACGAACATTTCGTCGTTCGCGGACTTTTTGTAACATAAAACCAAAATATGTCAACATGGCTGACATAAATTTGACTGCGAAAAGCGCTGCTGGCCTGGCGGGTTCCGAACGCCCGGCGGGACCAGCCGCGGCCGCCCATGGCGACCCGACCTGGGACATCATCGAGCTCCTGTTCTTCGCCTACCGCGACTTCGTCGGCGATCCCGACGAGGTGCTCTCCGAGCTCGGCTTCGGGCGCGCCCATCACCGGGTGCTGCACTTCGTCAACCGCAATCCCGGCATGAAGGTCGCCGACCTGCTCGACATCCTCAACATCACCAAGCAGTCGCTCGGCCGCGTACTCAAGCAACTGGTCGACCAGGGCTACGTGCTGCAGAAGGAGGGCGCGCAGGACCGCCGCCAGCGCCTGCTCTACGCGACGCCCAAGGGCGAGGCGCTGTCGCTCAAGCTGGCGCAGCTGCAGACGCAGCGCATCCAGCGGGCGCTGGGCGAACTCGGGCCGGGCGCGCATGAGGCGGCGCGCCGCTTCCTCACCGCCATGATCGATCCCGACGACCGCGAAAGCGTGCTCCGCCTGATGGCGCGCGGCGACCGGGCCGCCAAGGCGCCGGACTAGGCGCGCCGATGATCGCGCCCGTCCAGCTCGCCGACGATGCACCGCATCTGCTGGTGGTCGACGACGACCGCCGCATCCGCGATCTGCTGTCGCGCTTCCTGGCCAGCGAAGGCTACCGCGTCACCACGGCCGATTCCGCGCTCGACGCGCGCGCCAAGCTCAAGAGCCTGAGCTTCGACCTTCTGGTGCTCGACGTGATGATGCCGGGCGAGACCGGCTTCGATTTCGCCAAGGCCTTGCGCGGCAGCTCGCAGGTTCCGATCCTGATGCTCACCGCGCGCGATGCGGCCGAGAGCCGGATCAAGGGCCTCGAGATGGGCGCCGACGATTACCTGTCGAAACCGTTCGAGCCGCGCGAGCTGTCATTACGCATCGCCAATATCCTCAAGCGCGCGCAGCCGGCGGCGGCGCCGCCGCCGCTCGAGACGGTGCGCTTCGGGCCGTTCATCTACCACCTCGCGCGCGGCGAGCTGCGCAAGGGCGAGGAAGTGATCCGCCTCACCGACCGCGAGCGCGAGATGCTGCGCACGCTTGCCGCGACGCCGGGCGAGACCGTCTCGCGCATGGCGCTCGCCGGCAATGGCGGCTCGCTGAGCGAGCGCGCGGTGGACGTGCAGGTCAACCGCCTGCGCCGCAAGATCGAGCAGAACCCGGCCAATCCGCTGTTCGTGCAGACCGTGCGTGGCATCGGCTACCGGCTGGTGACGAACACATGACCAGCCTCGACATCGGCAACGGCGTGCGCAACGCGCTTACGCGCCTGCGCACGGCCTGGGAATGGTACGATGCGATTCCGCCGGTGCGGCGCGTGCACGCCGTGCTCGGCCGCATCCCCGACGGCTGGCGCCGCCTGAGCCGCTGGCTCAACAGCGTGATGCCGAAGGGGCTCTATGCCCGCGCGCTGCTCATCATCATCGCGCCGATGGTGATCCTGCAGTCGGTGGTCGCCTTCGTCTTCATGGAGCGGCACTGGAACCTGGTCACGCGCCGGCTCTCCGCCGACGTGGTGCACGACATCGCCGCGCTCACCGATTTCTACAAGGTCTATCCGCAGGACGCCGAGAACGCCACGCTGCGCAAGATCGCGCAGGACCGCCTCGGCCTGACGGTGGACTTCCTCCCGATCGGCGACATGCCGCCGCCGGCGCCGAAGCCGTTCTTCTCGCTGCTCGATCAGGCGCTGTCGGTGGAGCTGCGCAAGATCGGCCGGCCGTTCTGGATCGACACAGTCGGCAAGTCCTCGCTGGTCGAGATCCGCATCCAGCTCGACACCGCGGTGATGCGCGTGTTCGCGCGGCGCAATGCGGCCTATGCGTCGAACTCGGAAATCTTCCTGATCTGGATGGTCGGCACCTCCACCGTGCTGCTCGGCGTCGCGATCATCTTCCTGCGCAACCAGATCAAGCCGATCCTGCGGCTCGCCGACGCGGCCGAGAGCTTCGGCAAGGGGCGCGACGTACCGAACTTCCGCCCGCGCGGCGCCCGCGAGGTGCGGCGCGCGGCGCAGGCCTTCATCGAGATGAAGACGCGCGTCGAGCGCATGATGGAGCAGCGCACGGCGATGCTCGCGGGCGTCAGCCACGACCTGCGCACCGTGCTCACGCGCTTCAAGCTCGAGCTCGCGCTGATCGACGACAGCCCCGAAGTCGAGGCGATGAAGAAGGACGTGGACGAGATGGCGCGCATGCTGGAGGCCTATCTCGCCTTCGCGCGCGGCGATCTCGGCGAAATCGCGGCGCCGACCGACATGGCCGAGTTTCTCGAAGAGCTGCGGCTCGACGCCGAAAGGCACGGCCACAAGACCACCGTGGTCTTCCATGGGCCCCCCATCGTCACAGTGCGGCCGGCGGCGTTCAGGCGCTGCCTCGGCAATCTGGTGTCGAACGCGGCGCGCTTTGCGTCCGCGATCGCGATCACCGGCCATCGCGATCATCGCTACCTGACGGTCACCGTGGACGACGACGGGCCCGGCATCCCGGCCGACCTGCGCGAAGAGGTGTTCAAGCCCTTCCTGCGGCTGGACGACGCCCGCAACCAGGACGAGGGCAACACCGGGCTGGGCCTCGCCATCGCGCGCGACATTGCGCGCTCGCACGGCGGCGACATCACGCTCGGCGACTCGCCGCTGGGCGGCCTGCGGGCGACGGTGAAGGTGCCGGTGTAGCGTCTGCACTTCCACCAAACTGGGACCCGTCACCCTGAGGAGCGAGCGACCCGTAGGTCGCGAGCCTCGAAGGGCGACGGCCCGGCCGTTCATCCTTCGAGGGCTTCGCTGTGCGAAGCCGCCTCAGGATGACGGGTCTGCGTATGGGCGAGAACTACGCCGCGTCGGCTTCGGCCGCGCCTTCGTCGTAAGGCCGGCGCCGCCGGCGGCGCGGGCCGCGCAGGATGCAGGCCGGAATGGCGCAGAGGTCGCCGACGAAGCCGTCCCAGCGTTCGGCGCTGGCGAGCCCGCGGTCGAGCGCGGCCATGGTGCGGTCGAGCCCTTCCGATTCATCGTCCACCCACACGCTCAGCACGCGGCCGAACAGCAGCGCCGCGCCTTGCGCGCGTAGCGCGCCGCGCGGGCCGGAGGCGCCGATGCCGGCCGCCTCGAGCATCCAGGTCTGCGAGCGCAGCGCCATGGCGTTGAGCGCGACCGCGAGACCGGGGTTGCGGCGCGCCGAGCGCATCACCGAGCGCACCGCCTCCTTGTAGGGCGCGAGCGCGTCGAGCCGACGCATCAGCACGTCGAACAGGCGGTCACGCGGCGACTCCTCGGTCATGTCGCCGTCGCCGCCGTCGAGCACCTTGCGGTCGATGTCCTTGATGTGCGCAGCGTAGATCGCGAGCGTGGAGCCGAATTCGGCGCGCAGCTCCGACAGCTTGATGCCGGCGCGGCCGGCGACCTCGGCGAGGCCGATGTCTTCGAACGGATGCTCGGTCAGCAGCGCCATCAGCGCGTCGATCGCCTTGTCGCGGGTGGAATCGCCGCGCGGCGGCGGGGACGGAGTCTTGCCGGGGCGCTTGGACTTGCGTGCCATGACGGCCTCCCGTCGGTTCTGGGCTGCCCTCAATCTAGGCCCGCAAAGAGGGCCGTTCTAGGGCTAGCCGGCCAGCTCGCGCGAGCGTCTTGTCGCGGCGGCAATGGCCCTGGTCAGCAGCGCGGCCAGGCCGTCGCGGTCCATCAAGACTTCGAGGGCGGCGGCGGTGGTGCCGCCCGGCGAGGTGACGTTCTTGCGCAGGGTCGCGGCGTCGAGCGCTGAGCGGTGCAGCAATTCGCCCGAGCCGGCAACCGTTTCGCGCGCCAGCCGTTCCGCGAGCCCGGGCGGCAGGCCGGCGGCGATGCCGGCTTCGGTCATGGCTTCGGCCAGGAGGAACACATAAGCGGGGCCGGACCCGGACACGGCGGTCACCGCATCGAGCAGCGCCTCGTCCTCGACCCACTCGACCTCGCCGATGGCGGAGAGCAGGTCGGTGGCGAGCTTGCGCTGCCTGGCCGACACCGCGGCGTTGGCGGCGGCGACCGTGATGCCGCGGCCGACGGCCGCCGGCGTGTTCGGCATGGCGCGGACGACCGCCGCGTCGCCGAGCGACCTTTCGAGGAAGCCGAGGGTGCGTCCGGCCATGATCGACAGGACCAGCGTCCCCTTGCCGAGGTAGGCCGACAGCGGCGGCACCGCCTCCGGCGCCGTCTGCGGCTTCACCGCGATGACGATCGCGCCGGCGGGCGCCGGCTTTTTCGGGTTGATCGCCGCGCCGCGGCGCGCGAGCGCCTTGATGGACTTCACCGGCGCGGGCTCGATCACCATCACCTTCTTCGGGCTGAGGCCGCGCGCGAGCCAGCCGTCGAGCATGGCCTGGCCCATCTTGCCGGCGCCGACCAGCAGGAGAGGGCCTTTGAATGACGCGAGGGATTTCTGTGAGGCGGGCTTTTTCATGCCGCGATCATAGCGGCAACCGCGACGTCGGCAATCAGGCCTCGCCCGAGGTCTCGAACATCGCCGCGCCGAGGGCCTCTTTCGCGGTCTTGCCGGCCCACACGACGAACTGGAACGCGGTGAAATAGCGCTCGCAGGTGTCGAGCGCCGTGCCGAGCAGCGCTTCGCACTGCTTGTCGGAAGCCTCCACGCCGGCGAGCACGAGCGCGTGGCGGAACATGACGATGCCTTCGTTGACCCACAGGTCGTAGTGCCCGACCCACAGCCGCTCGTTGATCATGGAGATCAGCATCTGCACCTCGGCGCGCCGGCGCTCGGGCACCTTCAGGTCGAAGGCGCAGGCGAGATGCAATGCCTCGATGTCGCCCATCCAGGTGTAGGAGAGCTGGTAGTCGGTCCACTTACCGGTCACCAGGATGGTGATCTCGTCGTCGCTGGCGCGCTCGAAGGACCAGTCGTTGCCGGTCGCCAGCCGCTCGACGACATCGAGCGGGTTCAGCCGGTGATCGTCGGTGTAGCTCGTTAGCGACATGTCGTCTCCGCAATGCCGAATGGAGCGAGGGAAACGCACGCCACCGCACGCGCACAGCTCCGCCGAGAGCCGAGAAGGCCCGGACCTCATCAAAACGCAGGGATTACGGGATGCCTTGACGCCGAGAGCGAATCACCAGGCCAACTGACTATAACGCGCTCGATTCCATCCGCCAAAGCATCATCGGAGGAGACTGAGCCGTGATTTGCGACTCGCAGGCAACCGGCTGCATCGGAATCTCCACAGCCTATCCCCTGCGAATCTGAATCGGCGGTGGAAAAGTGGCGCGGCCGAGTCCGATGCCGCAATTCGATTCCGGTTTGTTCTCGGCGTCATCCTGAGGTGCGAGCGCAAGCGAGCCTCGAAGGATGACCTGACATGGAGTCGGAGACCCTTCGAGGCCCGCGCATGCCGCGCGGGCGCCTCAGGGTGACGGCGCAGCTGTTCAGTCGAACAGGCTCGAGACCGACTCTTCCGACGCGGTGCGCTCGATGGCGGCGCCGATCAGCGGCGCGATCGGCACGATGCGGATGTTGCCGGCGGCGAGCACCGCCTTGGTCGGCTGGATCGAGTCGGTGATGACGAGTTCCTTCAGCCGCGACTTGGCGATGCGGTCAACCGCGCTGCCCGAGAGCACGCCGTGGCTGATGTAGGCGTAGACGTCCTTAGCGCCGTGCTTGAGCAGGGCGTCAGCCGCGTTCACCAGCGTGCCGCCGGAATCGACGATGTCGTCGACCAGCACGCAGGTGTGGCCGGCGACCTCGCCGATCACGTTCATCACCTCGGACTCGCCCGCGCGCTCGCGGCGCTTGTCGACGATGGCGAGCGGCGCATTGATGCGCTTGGCCAGCCCGCGCGCGCGCGCCACGCCGCCGACGTCGGGCGACACCACCATGACGTTCTCGAGCTCGCGCTCCTTGATGTCGCGCACCATCAGCGGCGAGGCGTAGAGGTTGTCGGTTGGGATGTCGAAGAAGCCCTGGATCTGCCCGGCGTGCAGGTCGAGCGTCATGACGCGGTCGGCGCCGGCGCGGGTGATCAGGTTGGCGACCAGCTTGGCCGAGATCGGCGCGCGCGGGCCCGGTTTGCGGTCCTGCCGGGCGTAACCGAAATAGGGGACCACCGCGGTGATGCGGCGCGCGGAGGCGCGGCGCAGCGCGTCGATGATGATCAAGAGCTCCATCAGGTGGTCGTTGGCCGGGAACGACGTGGACTGGATCACGAAGACGTCGGCGCCGCGGACGTTCTCCTGGATCTCGACGAAGATCTCCATGTCGGCGAAACGCCGCACCACGGCCTGGGTCAGGGGCGTCTTGAGGTATTCCGCAATCGCCTGCGCGAGCGCAGGGTTCGAGTTGCCGGCGACGAGCTTGATCGCTCCGTTCTTGCCCGCCATCCCGAAATTCCCCCGTGTTTACGCCGCAGCTGAAAGCGGCGTGGTCATAACAAGGCCTCTCAAGCGCGGCAATATGCCCCGGTACCTGCTCCCGCGGCTTTTCCCGGTAATCCTTTGGGGTGCGCGGTCCAAGCCTAATGGCGGCTGGTGGCCGACAGCGTCAGCGTATCCGCGGCCGCCGTATGGGCCGGCCGGCGGCGCGGGGTCGGCACGGCGGTCTGCGCGTCGGCCGCCGCCGGCTGCGGCGCGGCCTCGCTCTCGGCCGGCGCGGCGGGTTCGTTGAAAACGCGGAAAATGCCGGCCTGCTCTGGCGAGCCGTTCGGATAGGCGGCGGCCACCTGCGCCGGCGCGGCCGCCTCGGCCGGGGCGCTTGGTGCGACCTCCGGTGAGGTCACGAAGGCGGCGAGCTGCTCCATGCTGGCGCGCGCGATCCGCCGCAGCATGGCATCGTCGGCCGCGTTCCAGGCGTCGCGCGGATGGGTCTTGGCGGTTTCCTCGCCGCTGATGCGCAGCGCACGCTGCTCGTTGCGGTCGAACACGTCCCATACCCAGGCGATGGTCGTGCGGTCGCGCACCACCTTGGCGGCGAGATAGCCGCGCACGCGATAGGCGGCGGTCTGGTTACGCGCGATCACGGCGAGGCGGCGGGCCTGCGCCTCCTCGTTGAGGTTCTGCACCAGTTTCTGGAATTGCCCGCTGGGCGGCCCATCGATGGAGTCGAAGGCGACGGTCGCGCCGCGCGGCGCGGCGGCCGACGGAGCGCCCTGGTTGCAGCCGGCGAGCGCGATCGCGCAGGCGACAACCGGCAGCAGACGCAGCCACACACGCCAGCACGAGCCCGCGTTACCGGCGCGGTGCCGAAAATCAGAATCCATCGACGCCCCTGCGGCCGGGCCTTTTGTTGTGGAGTCAAGCCTCGACCAGATCGGACCCTAGCGGCAGGGCCGGGGCGAAGTCCAGCCGCGGCGCGTTGCAGGGGAAAACGTCTATCCGACCAGCGCGATGGCGTTGATATGCCGGCCGTAATCCGGCTCGCCGCGCTGGGTCGTGCGGCGATAGCTGTAGAAACGCTCGGGCTCGGCATAGGTGCACAGGCCGAGATCCTCGAAGCGCTCGACGCCGGCGCCCCGCATGCGCTCGGCGATGTAGCCGGCGAGATCGAACATGGCGTGCCCCTCGCGTTCGGACGGCGCGAAGAAGCGCGCGTTGTTCTCTTCCTCCTTGAGAAAGCGCTCGACGAATTCCGGACCGACCTCGTAGTTCGGCTGCCGGATGGTGGGGCCGAGCGCGGCGACGATGCGCGAGCGGTCGGCGCCGAGCTTCTCCATCGCGTCGACGGTCGCGTCGATCACGCCGGTGAGGGCGCCGCGCCAGCCGGCATGCGCCGCGCCGACGATGCCGGCCTCCGGATCGGCGAACAGCAGCGGGCCGCAGTCGGCGGTCGAGACCGCGATCGCCAGGCCCGGGCGCGCGGTGACGAGCGCGTCGACGCGCGGGCGCGCGTCGGACGGCCACGGCGCATCGGCGACGATCACGTCGGGCGAATGGATCTGATAGGCGGACAGTAAATGCTCCGGCGCGACGCCGAGCGCCTGCGCCATGAGCGCGCGATTTTCCGCGACCTTGCCGGGCGCATCGGCCGAGCCGACGCCGCCGTTGAGCGAGGCATAGACGCCTTCCGACACGCCGCCGCCGCGGGTGAAAAAGCCATGGCGGATGTGCGGGATTCTGGCCAGCGAGGGGGCTTGCAGCATCAATAACCTTCCGATGATCTGACGTAGATCAATGTATTCGACGCGCGACGTTGCAACAAAGATAAGCTCAACCCGGCGGGGTTGCCACGAAGCAGGAGGATTAAAATGCGGTGGGCATTATCGGTTGGTACTGCTTTGATTGGCGCGCTCCTTGTATTGCCGGCAGCGCCCGCGTCCTCCGTCCCCCTGGCCGGCGGGCTATCCCGGGAGCTTTCGAGCCAATCCGCCTCTGAATCGCTGATCTTGCAGGTGCAACACCGGCGCCGCGGCGATCACGGCCGCAGAGGGCACCGGGATGGGCGCGGGGATGCCGGTGCGGCGGCGGCGGCTGGCATTCTCGGTGGTCTGCTGCTCGGCGCCATCATCGCCAGCGAGGCGCAGCGCCGGCAGGGCATCGAATACTGCATGCGGCGTTATCGCAGTTACGATCCCTACAGCCAAACCTTCGTCGGCCGCGACGGCCGGCGCTATCGCTGCCCCTGATCTTGCTCAGTCGAAGGCCGGCGGCACTCCGAGCGAGCGGTGTGCATAGGCCGCCGCCTTGAACAGCCGTCCCATTTCGGTGCGGCCGTAGCCGACGAGGCGCGCCAGCGCGGCGTCGACGCCGCTCGCGATCTGCGGCGGCGCCTTGGCCTTCAACGTCGCCGCGCGCGTCTCGATGCCGAGACGGCGCAGGAACTCGCCCTGCTCGAGCGGGCCGTAGGCCTGCGCGCCCATCGCCTCCACCGCCCGCGCCATCGCCTGGAAGTCCACATGCGCGGTGATATCGTGCTCGCCCGGCGCGGTGAGCGGATCGGCATAGGCGTGGCGGCCGACCGCCTGCAGCGTGTCGCCGACGTCGCTTTCGATGTGGCCGTAGTCGATCACCAGCGCGGCGCCGCCATTCCTGGCGAGGCGCCGGCCGAGCTGCATGGCGGGCTTGTCCTCGCGCCATTCGAACACCGAACCGTTGGGCGCGGCGCGCACCGCCGGCGGCAGCGACGTTTCGAAGCCGACGATCGGATCGGACGCCGTGGTGAAGGCGAACTTGCCGATCGAGTCGATCTCGATGCGCCGCTCGTGCCAGCCGCGCGGGCTCTTCACCGCCTGGTTGATCGGGAGGGCATCGAAGAACTCGTTGGCGACGATGATGGCGACGCCGTCCGGCACCTCGTCGAGCGTGCCGTGCCAGTTGACCGCCTGGCCTTGCAGGGTCTTCTCCTGCGCGGCGCGCAGGAAGGGGCTGATCTCGACCAGGTGCAGCGTGGCGGCTTCGCGGAAACCCGGCATCACCTGCCAGGCGCGCAACGCGTCCTTCAGCAGCGTGCCGCGGCCGGGGCCGAGCTCGACGACGTTGATCGCCTCCGGCGCGCCCATTTTCTTCCAGGTAGCGGCGATCCAGAGCCCGACCAGCTCGCCGAACATCTGGCTGATCTCCGGCGCGGTGATGAAATCGCCGCGCAGGCCGAGCGGATCGCGCGTGGTGTAATAGCCGTGCTCGGGATCGCCGAGGCAGATCGCCATGTATTCGGAAACCGGCATCGGGCCGGCGGCCATGATGCGCCGGCGGATGTCGGCTTCCAGCGGCGACGTCCAGCTCATTCCCGTTAGCTCCGCAATGGCGGACGCTTCATCGCATAGACGATGAAGCCCACCCCCGCCAGAAACAGCGGCACCGACAGCAGCATGCCCATGGTCGTGCCGCCCCACAAGAAGCCGAGCTGCACGTCCGGCTCGCGGAAGAGCTCGCAGAAGCTGCGCGCCAGCGCATAGCCCACGGCGAAGGCGCCGATGATCAGGCCCGGCCGCTTGAGCGCCCCGGCGCGGATCAGCAGCGCCAGCACCGCCAGCAGCACCAGCCCCTCCAGCGTCGCCTCGTAGAGCTGACTAGGATGCCGCGGCACCGGTCCGCCGGTGGGGAAGACCATGGCCCACGGTACGTCGGTCGGCCGGCCCCACAATTCGCCATTGATGAAATTGGCGAGGCGGCCGAGGAACAGCCCGATCGGCCCGACCGCGCAGGTGATGTCGCCGAGCGAGAGCACGGAGATGCCGCGCTTCTTCGCGAACAGGAACACCGCCAGCACGCAGCCGGCGAAGCCGCCGTGGAACGACATGCCGCCCTGCCAGAGCTGGAATATCTCGAGGGGATGCGCGGCGAAATGCGGCAGGTTGTAAAACAGCACGTAACCGGCGCGACCGCCGAGGATGATGCCGAGCGTCACCCAGAGCACGAAATCGTCGAAGTCGGTGACGGTGAGCGGCGCCAAATTCTTGGAAGTATTGCCGCCCCACAGCCGCCTGGAGCGGATCAGCGCGCGGGCATAGACCCAGCCGAGCAGGATGCCGGCAATGTAGGCGAGCGCATACCAGCGGATGGCGAAGGGGCCGATGTGCAGCAGCACCGGATCGAATTGCGGGTAGGGAATGACGAGCAAGGGCATTGATGAGTCCCGACGGGCATGCGTGGTCTTCGCCATCAGTCGTAGCACGCCGCCTCTTGCGGCGGGATGATCGGATCGCCATTGTGGATGGCGCAAGGCGCTTGGAGGCGACCATGACCCAGACCAGCAACCGCATTTTCGACGAGATGGCGCGGCTGATGAACGACGCGGCCGGGGTCGCGCAGGGCGTGCGGCGCGAGTTCGACACGGTTTTCCGCGCCCAGGCGGAGCGCATCCTGCGCGATCTCGACGTGGTCCAGCGCGAGGAGTTCGAGGCGGTCAAGGAGATGGCCCGCCTCGCCCGCGAGGAGAACGAGGCCCTGAAGGCGCGCATCGAGGCGCTGGAGGCCAAAGCGGGCAAGAAGGCTAAGCCGGCCGCGCCCGAAGCCCCCGGCGAATAACGCTCGCAAGGGCTCGCGGGGGGAGGGGTGCGCTTTCCTTGCCCTTTTTGGGGGCCCCCGCTATAACCCCGGCCGAAACGCGGCCCCCGGCACCCCTGGAGGCTTGCCGCGTTCGTGGGCGGCCGGAAAAGCCGCCTTTTTCCATTGACTTAACGAGGATACCGATATGGCGAACGTCCAAGAGATGAAGGCGACGTTGCGCCCGAAAGCTGGCAAGGGGGCCAGCCGGGCAGCGCGTTACTCCGGCAAAGTGCCGGGTGTGGTTTACGGTGACAACAAGCCCCCGATGATGGTGCTCATCGAGCACGACGAGCTGCGCAAGCGCATTTATGCGGGGCGCTTCCTCACCACGCTCTACCACCTCGACGTGGACGGCACGAAGCACCGCGTGATCCCGCGCGACTTCCAGCTTGACGCGCTCAAGGACCTGCCGATGCACGTGGACTTCCTGCGCGTCGCCGAAGGCGCCAGGATCCGCGTCAACATTCCGGTGCACGTGCTCAACCAGGATCAGTCGCCCGGCGTGAAGCGCGGCGGCGCGGTGAACATCGTCACCCACACCGTCGAGGTGCTGTGCCCGGCCGACACCATTCCGGCCTCGATCGACGTGGACATCGCGGGCGTGGACATCAACCATTCCAAGCACTTGTCCGACGTGCAGCTGCCGCCGAACGTGAAGGTCATCGCGCACGGCGACATCACGCTGGTCACGGTGGTGCCGCCCTCCGGCTACGCCGAAGAGCAGCGTCAGGCCGCCGAGGCTGCCGCCGCCGCTGCCGCCGCCGCTGCCGCGCCGGCCGCAGGTGCCGCCGCTCCGGCTGCCGGCGCCGCGGCTCCTGCCGCGGGTGCTGCCCCGGCCGCTGGTGCCGCTCCCGCTGCGGGCGCGGCCAAGGCCGAGAAGAAGTAAGGCGGCGCGTTTTCACGCGCCTCCTCGCCGCGTCACGCGCTGCTGGGAGAGGGCGGCGAAGCCATGCTTCTGTTCGTCGGCCTCGGCAATCCCGGTGCGCGCTACGCCGGCAATCGCCACAACATCGGTTTCATGGCGGTCGAGGCGATTGCCCGCCGCCATGACATCGGCCCGTTCCGGCGCAAGTTCCAGGGCCTCGCGGCCGAAGGCGTCATCGCGCGCCAGCGCGTGATGCTGCTTTTGCCGGGCACCTACATGAACGAGTCCGGACGCGCGGTGCAGGAAGCCGCGCGCTTCCACAAGATCGCGCTGGGCGACATCGTCGTCTTCCACGACGAGGTCGACCTGCCGCCGGCGAAGCTGCGCGTGAAGGTCGGCGGCGGCGTCGCCGGCCACAACGGGCTGCGCTCGATCACCGCGCATGTCGGCAACGACTACAAACGCGTGCGCATCGGCGTCGGCAAACCGGCGATCAAGGAAATGGTGCCGACGCACGTGCTGAGCGACTTCGCCAAGAGCGAGCGGCCCTGGGTGGAGGCGCTGTGCGACATCGTCGCCGACAATGCCGGGCTGCTGGCGGAAGGCAGGGATTCGAGCTTCCAGAACAAAGTGCACCTCGCCATGGCCGCAAAGGGCTTCGGCGAGGAGGAGGAGCCCTCCGGCTCCGCATGACACGGACACGAGAGACACGGGACTGACATGGGTTTCAAATGCGGCATCGTCGGCCTGCCGAACGTCGGCAAGTCGACGCTCTTCAACGCGCTCACGCAGACGGCGGCCGCGCAGGCGGCCAACTATCCATTCTGCACCATCGAGCCGAACGTGGGCGAGATCGCGGTGCCCGATCCGCGCATGGACAAGCTCGCGGCGCTCGCCAAGTCCGAGCAGATCATCCCGACGCGCATCACCTTCGTCGACATCGCCGGCCTGGTGAAGGGCGCCTCGAAGGGCGAGGGCCTCGGCAACAAGTTCCTCGCCACCATCCGTGAAGTGGACGCCATCGTGCACGTGGTGCGCTGCTTCGAGGACAGCGACGTCACGCACGTCGAGGGCAAGATCGACCCGATCGCCGATATCGAGACAATCGAGACCGAGCTGATGCTCGCCGACCTCGAGAGCCTGGAGAAGCGCGTCGACGCGCTCGAGAAGAAGGCCAAGGGCAACGACAAGGAAGCCAAGGAGGCGCTCGACCTGATCAATCGTTCGCTCGTCCTGCTGCGCGAGGGCAAGCCCGCGCGCATGGTCGAACGCAAGCCCGAGGAGGAGAAGCTGTTCCACTCGCTCGGGCTGCTCACCTCGGCGCCGGTGCTCTATGCCTGCAACGTCGAAGAGGCTTCCGCCGCGACCGGCAACGAGTTTTCCCGGCGCGTGGAAGCGCGCGCCAAGGAAGAAGGCGCGGTCGCGGTCGTCATCTCCGCCAAGATCGAGTCGGAGATCGCCACGCTGCCGGCGGAAGAGCGCGCCGACTACCTGGAGGCGGTCGGCCTGAAAGAAACAGGGCTCGACCGGCTGATCCGCGCCGGCTACGCGCTGCTGCATCTCGTCACCTATTTCACCGTCGGCCCGAAGGAAACGCGCGCCTGGACCATCACGCAGGGCACCAAGGCGCCGCAGGCCGCCGGCGTCATCCACACCGACTTCGAGAAGGGCTTCATCCGCGCCGAGACCATCGCTTATGACGACTACGTCGCCTGCGGCGGCGAGGTCGGCGCGCGCGAGGCCGGCAAGATGCGGCTGGAAGGCAAGGACTATGTCGTCCAGGACGGCGACGTGATGCATTTCCGGTTTGCGACCTGAGCAACACTGCCATGCCCGGCCTTGTGCCGGGCATCCGCGTCTTCAATAATTGAGCAAGACGTGGATGGCCGGGACATAGGCGAGCGAAGCGACGCCGTCCTTCGGACGGCTATGCCCGGCCATGACAAGCAGGTGAGAATGCCCAAACTCTACTGGGAAGACTTCGAGCCGGGCGCGGTCGCGATCTACGGCCCGCGCCTGGTGACGCGCGAGGAGATCGTGGCGTTTGCGGCCGAGTACGACCCGCAGCCCATGCATCTCGACGAGGCGGCGGCGAGCACGACCCTGCTCGGCGGCCTCGCCGCCTCCGGCTGGCACAGCTGCTGCCTGATGATGCGCATGATCGCCGACGGCTTCGTGCTCAATTCGAGTTCGATGGGCGCGCCCGGTGTCGACGAGGTGCGCTGGCTCAAGCCGTTGCGCCCGGGCATGAACATCCGCATCCGCGATACCGTGCTCGACAAGCGCATCTCTAGGAGCCGGCCCGAGATGGGCTTCGTCAAGCACCTGATCGAAGTGCTCGACGACAAGGACACTGTGCTGATGACCCTGACCGCGAGCTTCATGCTCACCCTCCGCACGCCGGGAGCGGGCGCATGAAGTTCTTCGAGGACATCCGCGTCGGCGACGCCTACGAGCTCGGCCGCTACACCTTCACCGCCGAGGACATCAAGACCTTCGCCCGGCGCTTCGACCCGCAGCTCTTTCACCTCGACGAGGAGGCGGCGGCGCAGTCGCATTTCGGCGCGCTCTGCGCTTCCGGCTGGCAGACGGCGGCGGTCTGGATGCGGCTGATGGTGGAGTACCGCCGGCGCGAGATCGAAGCCGCGCGCGCGCGCGGCGAGCCGGTCGCGGGCATGGGTCCGGCGCTCGGCTTCCGCGAGCTCAAATGGCTCAAGCCGGTCTATGTCGGCGACACCATCGCCTATCGCAGCGAGGTGGTCGAAGGCCGCGTCTCCGACAGCCGCCCCGGCCACGGCCTGGTCACCATCCTCTCGACCGGCGCCAACCAGAACGGCGACTTGGTGATATCCTTCGTCAGCACGACTTTCGTGGAGCGCCGTCCGGCACAGCCATGACCGTCACGGTCAAGAGTGCAGAGCCCGCCGCGCATAGCAAGAGCGAAGAGCGCCGCGCCCTCGGCGTTTCCTGCGGCGCGCATGCGCTGCACGACGGCTATACCGACTTGGTCTACGTCATGCTGCCGATCTGGCAGGCCGAGTTCGGACTCGGCTTCGCCGCGCTCGGGTTGATGAAGACGGTTTTCTCCGGCGCGCTGGCGAGCTTCCAGATCCCGGCCGGGTTCCTGGCCGAGCGCTATGGTATGGCGCTGGTGCTGGCGTTCGGCACGGCCTTGGTCGGCATCGGCTATTGTTTCGCCGGCTTCAGCAACGGCGTCGTGACGCTGGTGGCCGCGCTCTTCGTCGGCGGGCTGGGCGCCAGCGTGCAGCACCCGCTCGCCTCGTCGCTGATCGCGCAGGCGTTCGCCGGCGCGCGCTCGCTGAAGGCGCTCGGCACCTACAACTTCGCCGGCGACATCGGCAAGATGACGCTGCCGGCGGCGGCGTCGCTGCTGTTCGTCGTCTTGCCGTGGCGGGAGGCGCTGGTCCTGCTCGGCAGCCTGGGCGTCGTCGCCGCCATCGCCATCTTCGTACTGATCCCGCGGTTGCGCGAGGCTGCCGCCGCGCCGAAGAAGACGGAGGATACGGCGCGCTCCGGCGCCGGCGGGCGGCTTCAGGCCTTCGGCTTTCCGCTGCTCCTGTCGGTCGGCGTGCTCGACAGCGCTACGCGCATGGCCTTCCTCACCTTCCTGCCCTTCGTGCTCACCGCGAAAGGCGCCAGCCTGCCGACCATCGGTCTCGCGCTGACGCTGGTCTTCGCCGGCGGCGCCGCCGGCAAGCTGGTCTGCGCCTTCATCGGCGCCCGCATCGGCGCGGTGGCCACCGTGTGGCTGACCGAAAGCGTGACCGCCGTCGGCATCGTCGCGCTGCTGCCGCTGCCGCTGGAAGCCGCCATGGTGCTGCTGCCGCTCGTCGGCGTGGCGCTCAACGGCACTTCGTCCGTGCTCTACGGTTCGGTGCCTGACCTGGTCGCGCCGGAGAAGCGCGCGCGCGCCTTCGGCATCTTCTACACCGGCACCATCGGCGCGGGCGCCGTGTCGCCGGCAGTCTACGGCCTGCTCGGCGATTTCGTCGGGGTAACGGCGGCGCTGGTGGTCGTCGGCGCGGCGGTGCTGCTGACCCTGCCGCTCACGCTGATGCTGCGGCCGGCGCTGCGCGCGGTCTAGCGCGGCGGCGATTTCGCCTTGACCTGGCCGACCACGGCCGACGGCAGCACGTCGAGATAGGGGCCGAGCAGAAAGGCTTCGCCCGAGCCGTGGCCGTAGAGCCGGTCGTGGGCGTCCATCATCGCGCGCACCGGCCGGCCGCAGGCGGCGATGGAATCGACGATCAGGTCGTTGATCTCCGCCGGCCGCAGGTCGGTGCGATAGCGCGGGCTCGCCGACACCTTGCGCACGATGCAGTCGGTCGCGCGCCGCACCAGCGGCAAGAGCGCGGCCTGCTTCTGCGGCGCGGAGAGCTGCGACCACACCGCCTGCTCAGGCGCGACGGGCGTCTCGGTACTCAGTGAAATATTCAACACAAGCGACAACGCGAACACGGATTTGAGAATCATCCCGTGGGCCTCGACGAATCAGCTTGCGCAACGGTGGTAACATGCCGACTGCGCGCCGTGAATCGTGTGCACGCGGACTTGCCAGGCGCCGTTCGCGCAACGCCGGCGACGGTCTGCGCCAAGCGATTCAAACGACTCGTGTTTTTCCTGCGCGCGGGAACCGGGCGATGGGCGTGTCCGTTGTGAGGCCATGGCATCGCAATCGGACAACGCCGCGCGCGGCCCCACGCTCAGCACCGGAGCGGGCGCGCGCATGACCGCGGAGCAGGCTGCCGAGCTGAAGACGCTGGCGCACGCCGCCTACGACTTCGAGGCGTTCGGACCGAACCTGACGCAGGAGGAAGCGCGCCGCCGCATCGCCACGCTCAGGGCGAAGCTGGCGCTGCAGGGCGAGCCTCCGCACACGCAGTGATGCGAATGCGCAGCGCCGATGGTTCCGCAGGCGGAACGCAACATCGGCCCCGGCGTTCTCACCGGTCGAAAGAATCCGTCAGGAGGAACCCATGACATACTTCCGCCATGCTGCGATCGCGGTCGTTTTGCTCGGCGCAACGGGCGTCGCGCAGGCGCAGACGACGATCATCACGCGCGAGCCGGCGCAGACGCAGACCGTCGTGACGACGACCGAGCCCCTGCAGCTCACGCCGGTGCAGCGGCAGACCATCTATCGAACGATCGTGCGCGAGCGCGTCCGCCCGGCGCAGCCGACCGTCGAGTATCGCGTCGGCACGCGCGTCCCGGCGTCGGCGCAGCTCTATGCGGTGCCGGAAGAGGTCGCGGTCGAGGTGCCCGCCATCCGGGAATATAAATATATGATGGTGAACAACCGCGTCGTGCTGATCGACCCGATGACCAGCCAGGTGGTCGCCGAAGTCGTGGACTGATCGAGCCTTGAATGGCACGCCGGCTCGGCTTTTGCGCCGGGCCGGCGCGCCCGTTTACCACCACGTGCGCAGGGCACTTATGCGTGCGCCGCGCGTGCTGGATTTTCGGCTCCTCAGGGCCCATAGTGGACCCGAGGAGTTTTGTTATGTCGATGATTAACTACCGTGCCCCGTCGGAGCTGTTTCCCAGCCGCAGCCGCAAGGCGCGGCGTCCGATCGGGTACAAGCGCTTCCCCACGGCGGCCGAGGCGATCCGGTTCGCCATGGAAGAGCTGCCGCCCGAACTGCTGCTCGGGGCCTATCTCGAAGTCGAGGAAAAGCGGTTCGACGGCAACGGCATCCGCCAGCTCTATGAGAGCGAGCACTATCCGCTGCCGCGCAAGGCGGCCGCCAAGGCCAACTAAGCCCTAGCCTTAAGTCTTGCCCGCGCGGGCGCCTTTTCGCGTCGGCGATGGAACGGGCTTGCGCGCGACGCGTTAGGCGACCGTCCAACAACGATCGATACGGAGCCGGCCGTGGCCGACAAGAATGCCCTGGGAGCAATCGGCCTGATGCTGGGCGCCGCCACCATGCTGGTCATGGTCATCGGCTCCGTCGTGATCAGCGACCACCTCAACGGAAACCTGCAACTGGACGAGGGCGTGCGCGTGGTCGCGCTGCCTGCCGTCACGCGCTGACCGGCGGGACCGGCCAAAAGGGGCCCTGCCGTTGCCGGCGGGACCGGCAAGGCAGGGCAGCAGAGCGGGAGGATATCCGCACCGGGGCCCCCTCGTTCGCTGTGACGGGGCGGGCTGCGGCGGAGCGGCCCACGCGACGAATGAACCGCTCTTCGGACGATGTGACTCTAGGCCTCGCGCATCCGCGCAGGGTGGTGCCAAGTTCCTCCGGCCGAGTATCGTGCGGCGTAGTTAATCGACACCCTGGTACCTTCTTCTGCAACTCCTCTGCGGCTGCGCCGTTGTCACGGCACAAGCACAATGGAGCCAGCCATGATGAAACGATCAGCGATGGCGACCGTTCTGGCCGCAAGCCTCGCACTCGTCACGGGGTCCGCGTTGCTCGCTCAGGAGAGCATGCGCAGCATCGACGATACCGCAAGGATCAACGATGGCGTCTCGCACCAGCCGCCGAGCGCCGCTGCCGACATCCCCGTGCCGACGCCGGAAGAGACGCTCGCCGCCAAGCTGACGCCGGTCCCGACGCAACCGTCCACCGGCGAAAATGAAACGGCGCAGATCGGCCTCGCGCCCGCCGCGACCACGGGTTCGGGCACGAATGCCGATGCCTCCGAGCCGCCACCGGCCGGCCCGATCGGGGCGGTCGGCCAGACGATCCCGGCCAAGTTCTCCAAGCGCAACGACATCCTCGACCGCACGCCGATCATGGCGACGCCCTTGCCGCTCGACCGTGAGCAGCGTCACCAGATTTATCAGGCGGTGATGGCGGACAAGACGGCCGCGGCGCAGGGCGCGGATGCGCTGATGCCCGCGAGCCAGCTGCCGACGGAGCTGGCGCTCAACGCCATGCATCCGCTGCCCGAAAGCGTGCAGGGTCTGCCGGGCCTCGACGCCGTGAAATACGTGAAGGGCAAGAACAAGGTGCTGCTGGTCGCACCGGCCACGCGCATCGTGGTGGACCAGTTCACCTCGTAAGTTCGAGGAAAGCCATCGCCGGACACCCGGCGATGGCTCTGTTCGGATTCAACTCGCCGCGCGCGGGCCGCCAGGGTTCTTGCCGGGCGCCGTCTTCCATTGGCTGAGGCTCTCGCCGATCACCTTCATCGCCGTCATCGCGGCGTGGCTGAGGCTGGCGTAGCCGGAGATCTCGCGGCTGACGCGCTCGCCTTCGTGGCGCAGCATGTCGCGCACGCCCTGCAGCTCGCGGATCACGCGGTCGATCTCTTCCATCGAGGCGCCGGAGACGCGCTGGATCAGCGCGTTGAGGTTGTCGGCGACCGGCTGTTCGGCCGCTTGCTCCGCGTCGCCGCGCTGGCGGCGCAGGAACGCCACGTCGCGCCGGACGAACTCGCGGATCTCGCCTTCGAAGGCGTTGGCCGCGGCCTGGTCGACGTCGCCAAGCTTGTCCGGCGCGCGCCGCTCCGGCGGAGCGTACTTCTCCGGACCGGAAGCATCCTTCTCGAGTTCGGGAAGCCGCTCTGATCTGGTGGCCACCATATGGTCTACTCCTACATGCGCAACCGTTGCGCCGAACGCCCCCACGGCATCGATTGCCGCATTGGAGTAGGGCGGCGGTGGGGCATGCTTGGGGCGGGATCGCGGCGGCGGCGCTAACCGCCGGTTCACCATTTCAGTTGGAAGCCGGCGCTGATGCTTTTGTTCGTGGTGGGCTGGCCGACGTCGGTGACGGCGGTGGTCACGTGCAGCGGCCCGTAGATCTTCTGGTGCGCGCTGAGCCGGTTGTGGGTGACGGGATCGACGCTGGTGCTGGCGAGGCCGGCCGACAGGCTGGTGCCGGTGGACAGCACGTCGAACTTCACCGTCTGCTCGTTGCCCCAGACCTGGGTCGGGCCGGGGACGCCGGGGTCCTGCGGCAGCGCCATGACCGGCAGCCCGGCCGGCGCGCTCGGGCCCAACGTGCCGAAGCTCTCCGTCACCGAGGTGCTGTTCTGCAGCGTCACCGAGAAACGGTCGCCGACCGGCACCGAATGCTTGAGCGTGCCGGCGAGCCGGCCCTGGTCGGCGCCGGGATCGACGCGCGCGTCCAGCGTGGCGTAGTCGGTCACGCCGACCGAGGCCCAGGCCGCGCCCGCGGTGCCGTCGTTGGCCGAGGCAAGCGGACGGGCCGGCTGGTATTCCGCTGACGGGGTGGAGGCGAGACCGAGATCGGCGCCGATCCTGGCGTCCCACGGCAGCGGCTGCTTCAGCACCACGGTAGAGCCGCCCGGCGTGTCGTTGCGCGACACCCCGAAACCCTCCGGCTCCTTGATGCGCGGCACGCGCAGCGGCCGGGCGACGCCGGTAACCGGGGCAGGATCGAAGACCAGCGCCTGGCCGAGCAGGGCGGAGTCCTCGTGCGAAAGGGGCGCGGGCTCCGCCGCCTCGGGCGGCGTGGCCACGGCATATGCGGCCCCTTCCTGCGCCGGCGCGGGCGAAGCCAGCGCGATACCGGCGACCAGCAGCACGGCAGCGCTCACGCGCATGCAACGACCCCCTTACCCATTGACCCCTTCATTGTTGACCCCTTCATTGTTCCGATTTCATCTATGCCACGGAACTGGGGCAAAGATGTGAAGGCGCGCCGCGCCGTGCAGTCTACGACCGCAGTGCCCTGCGCGCCGCGACGTATCGAAGCGAACGCGAAAGGATCCGAGCCATGCGCGCTCTGTTGCCGATCCTGCTCGTCGCCGCGCACGCGGCGCTGGCGGCGGACATCGTCCCGACCTTCGACATCGAACCGTCCTGCCGCGCGGCCGGCGACGCCAGCCCGGCGCCCGGCCGCGATGCGGAATCGTGCCGCCGCGACGAGCGCGATGCGCGCAGCAAGCTGGAGCAGGACTGGAGCAAATACCGGACGGCCGACCGCGCGCGATGCGTGCAGCTCACCATGATCGGCGGCAAGCCGAGCTACGTCGAGGTGCTCACCTGTCTGGAGATGGCCCGCGACGTGGAAGCGTTGCCGCCGGCCGCCCGCCCCCGCTGACCTTGGCCGGTCAGCTCTTCTTCGTGCCCATCGCCGATGCGGACGTGCCCTGCGTCTGCGCGAGCTTGTAGGCTGACAGCTGCTTCGGCTTGTCCTTGTCGGCCTTCGGTTTCTTCTTTTCCTTGGCCTGTCGCATCTGACCCTTAGCCATGACGACCTCCTTGCCAGTCGAACATCACGAGTCGGAAACGGCCGGGATGGTGATACGGCGCAGGGTTTCCGGCAAGTGGGGGGCGCGGCGGGCGCCGAGCAAGTCTCTGTGAGGCGGGTCAGCTCCTGGGCGCGGGGGCCGGCGCGCCGGCGGCCTTCATCTTGTCCTCGATGCACTTGGTGACGATGTCGGCGCGGTGGTCGAGGCTCACCGAGGCGGAGCCCTTCTCGGTCTTCATCCAGCATTCCTGGGCGGCGCGCGAATGCGTCATCGGCGGCTGCGGCGGGCCTTCCGCGACCGGTGCCGGCCCCTGTCCCGTCGTCTCGCAGCCGGCGAGCGCAAACGCCAGCGCCAGGGTCGCGAAGGGCAGGCGGATACGCCAAGGCGAAGCGAGGGTCATCGTCCGTACATCCTGATCGTCCGGAAACGGCGGCGCGAACACGACAGGTCTCTATCGCGAAGCGGCCGCGCCGGGAAGCGGGGACCGCGCACAAGCTGTGCGCAAAATGCCGGCCGCCGCAGCGCGGCGTTTTTGTGGCGCGGCGCCATCACAATGCCGTGCGCGGCGGCGAACCCTCCGGTAGCGCGGGGCGTTGCCGCTGCACGAACCGATGCGGAAACTTTCGGAGGCAACGATGCGCACGTCACTGCGCTTTATTCTGGCCGCCGGTGTGGCGGGATTTTTCATCGGCGCCGCACAGGCGCAACCGGCGAACGGCGGGCCGGCGGTCGGCGTCGGCATGATCTGCGACACGGCCGAGCAGGCGGCGCAATTCATCAGCCTGCGCGAGAGCGGCAGCGCCCCGCAAAAGGCGATGGAAGCGGTGAACAAGGACGCCGGCAATCCGCGCGCCTGTGGCGTGGCGGCGATCGCCTTCGTGCGCGACGCGACGCTGACGAGCCGCGCGGTGGCCGACAAGCTGGTGCAGCTGGTGCGCATCAACGTGGTGGCCGGCTTCAACGGCGCCGGCTGGCAGAAGGTGGACGGCACGATCCAGTTCGCCGTGATGGAAGGCGAGGGCGAGGCGATCTGAGTTTCGCCAAGCGCGCAGGCGAAGCTCTCGCGCGCCCTCTGATCGCGGGGGACCCATGGCCTCGGAGTCGCCGGGCGCGACGACGACGGGACCATGGGTCCCGGCGATGCGTTCGATTTTATCCGCCCGATGGGCGCAGTGGCGCCAAGCCTTCAGCGCCGCTTCTTATTCGCCCTGAAGCCGCCGTGCTGACCCGGCCGGCCCATGGTCGAACGCGGGCCCGCCTTCGCGCTGCGCGCTTCGTCGGGCAAGCCCTCCTTCTTCGCCGGCACGCTCTCCACGCCCGGGCCCATTTCATCCAGAGACGGCTTCCTCGGCGCGTTCTTCGCATCGCGCGCCGGCTTGAACTCGTGCCAGGTGGCGATGCCCATTTCGTCGAGGTGGGGTTTGTGCGGGCGGCTCACGTCGCTGCCGCTACCCCCCACCCGGCCGGCCTTCGGCCGGCCACCCTCCCCCACAAGGGGGGAGGGAGAAGAAGCTGCGGCGCGGGGTGAAGAAGACGTCCGCTTCATCCCCTTCATCTGCGCGCTCATGACGTCGCGCGCGGTGGGATTGTCCAGCACGGCCATCTCGGTCTGGCGCAGGCGCTTGACTTCGTCGCGCAGGCGCGCCGCCTGCTCGAAGTCGAGGTCGGCGGCGGCCTCCCGCATGCGCGTCTCCAGATCGGCCACCACGGCTTCGAGATTGTGGCCGATGGTAGCGGCCTCAGCGAATTCGCCGGTCGCGCCCGCGCCGGTCGAGATCAGCACGTGGTCGCGCTCGTACACGCTGTCGAGAATGTCGGCGATCGACTTCTTCACGCTCTCAGGCGTGATGCCGTTGGCGGTGTTGTATTCCACCTGCTTCTCGCGCCGGCGATTGGTCTCGTCGATGGCGCGCTGCATCGAGCCGGTCATCGTGTCGGCATAAAGGATCACCTTGCCGTCGACGTTGCGCGCGGCGCGGCCGATGGTCTGGATCAGCGAGGTTTCGCTGCGCAGGAAGCCTTCCTTGTCGGCGTCGAGAATGGCGACCAGCGCGCATTCGGGAATGTCGAGGCCCTCGCGCAGCAGGTTGATGCCGACCAGCGCGTCGAAGGCGCCGAGCCGCAGGTCGCGGATGATCTCGATGCGCTCCAGCGTATCGATGTCCGAATGCATGTACCTGACACGAATGCCCTGCTCGTGCAGGTATTCGGTGAGGTCCTCGGCCATGCGCTTGGTGAGCACGGTGACCAGCGAGCGGTAACCTTTCTGTGCGACCTGCCGCACCTCGCCGACCAGGTCGTCCACCTGCAGCCGCGCCGGGCGGATGTCGACCGGCGGGTCGATCAGGCCGGTGGGGCGGATGACCTGCTCGACGAAGACGCCGCCGCTCTCGTTGAGTTCCCACGGGCCGGGCGTCGCCGATACGGCGACGGTCTGCGGCCGCATGGCGTCCCATTCCTCGAAGCGCAGCGGCCGGTTGTCCATGCAGGAGGGCAGGCGGAAGCCGTATTCGGCCAGCGTCGCCTTGCGGCGGAAGTCGCCGCGGAACATGCCGCCGATCTGCGGGATGGTGACGTGGCTCTCGTCGGCGAAGACCAGCGCATTGTCGGGCACGTATTCGAACAGCGTCGGCGGCGGCTCGCCCGGGCGGCGGCCGGTGAGATAGCGCGAATAGTTCTCGATGCCGGCGCAGCTACCGGTCGCTTCCATCATCTCGAGGTCGAAGCGCGTGCGCTGCTCGAGCCGCTGCGCTTCCAGGAGGCGGCCGGCGGCGTTGAGCTGGCCGAGGCGGAGGCGCAGCTCCTCCTTGATCGAGTTCATCGCCTGGATCAGCGTCGGGCGCGGCGTGACGTAGTGCGAATTGGCGTAGATCTTCACGAAGTCCAGCTCGTCGGTCTTGGCGCCGGTGAGCGGATCCATCTCCTCGATCTTCTCGATCTCGTCGCCGAACAGATGGATGCGCCAGGCGCGGTCCTCGTAGTGCGCCGGAAAGAGGTCGATGGTGTCGCCGCGGACTCGAAAAGTACCGCGTGAAAAATCGTGCTGCGTGCGCTTGTATTGCAGCGCGACCAGGTCGGCGATCAGCTGGCGCTGGTCGATGCGGCCGCCGCGCTTGAGCGTGAAAGTCATGGCCGAGTAGGTCTCGACCGAGCCGATGCCGTAGATGCAAGACACCGAGGCGACGATGATGACGTCGTCGCGCTCGAGCAGCGCGCGCGTGGCGGCGTGGCGCATGCGGTCGATCTGCTCGTTGATCGAGGATTCCTTCTCGATATAGGTGTCGGTGCGCGGGACGTAGGCTTCCGGCTGGTAGTAGTCGTAATAGGAAACGAAGTACTCGACCGCGTTGTCGGGGAAGAACGACTTGAACTCGCCGTAGAGCTGCGCCGCCAGCGTCTTGTTCGGCGCCAGCACGAGGGCGGGGCGCTGCGTCTGCTCGATCACCTTGGCCATGGTGAAGGTCTTGCCCGAGCCGGTGACGCCGAGCAGCACCTGCGTGCGGTCGTGGCGGCGCACGCCTTCGACCAGTTCCCTGATCGCCTGCGGCTGGTCGCCCTTCGGCTCGAAGTCCGACTTGATGCGCAGCGGGATGCCGCCTTCGGATTTTTCCGGGCGGGGCGGGCGGTGCGGCGTCCACACCTCGCCGGCCCTGGCGAATTCGGGACGGCCCTCGCGCAGCAGGCGTTCGAGCGACTGGGCGGTGGCTTCGACGCCCATCGACGCGAGGCCGCCGGGCCCCGTCGGCAGGTCGGCGCGCGGCAGGCGGTATTTTGAAATTTCTCCACTCGCCGCAGCGCGCTCCCTCCCCCCTTGTGGGGGAGGGTTGGGGAGGGGGTCTTTTTCAGCATCGGCTTCCGCCCCACCCCTAACCCCTCCCCACAAGGGGGAGGGGGATTCCGCATTGCCTGTGTCGAGTCCGAGTTCCTTCTCCAACTGCGGATCGAGCCCGGTGATCGGCGAGGCTGTGAAGTCGGCCTGCGCGGCCTCCTCGAAGCCTTCCGGCTTCTCGGCCGCTTGCTCGTTTCCTTGCGCCGACTTGCGCGCGCGGTGCGCGGCCGAGAAGTCCTGCCGGCGTTCCCATGAGGTCTCCGGCGGCGGCTGCAGATTGGTGCCGGAACCTAAGCCTGCGGTGCCGCGGGCGATGCCGGGGTTGAGCAGCGCCGCGAGATCGTCCGGCGTTTGCGCGTCGTCGGGCCGCGCGGCCTTGGCGCGCGTAGGCTTTGCCGGGTCTTTTTTCGGTTTGTTCGGTCTGTGGGGGGACTTCGCCATCGCCGGAATATGGGACGAGTCCGGCCGCAGCGGAAGCCCGCCGGCTGTACGGGCACCTCATGCCAAAACGCCGAGGCCGCGACGACGGCGGTGGCGGGCCGCAAGGCGAGACACGCGCTATCTTGCCTTGAAGGCGTCCTTGGGATCGAGGCAATCGGCCCCGCTCTCGAGCTTGAGCGTGATCGCCCGCGAAATGCGCATGGCGAGGGTCGCGTCCGCGTGTCCTATCGGTCTGATATACAGGCACGAAACACCCGCGACATTGACGTTGAACGTGACGGCAACTTTCGGCTTTGCCGAAGGCGTATATTTGAGAATGTAATTGCGAACGATGACCTTGGTCTCCCCCGCCATCGCTTTCACGTCATCAGGCGAAAGCCGCCAGTTCCGGTGATCGAGGGCCGTATTGTTGCTCACGCGCCATGGCGGGGAGTCGTCGCGATGGGGTGCGACGATCGCATGCCAATCGCCAAACTTCGCGTTGAACGACGCCAGATCATCGGTATTCAAGGCGTCGAGAAGCGCGGTAATGCTTTCAGCGTCTTCAAGGTCCTTCTTGTACCTTCCGGCGGAAATCGCGCCGTCTTGGTCCGAAATGGTTCCGGTGAAATCCTTCAGCTTGGTGATCGTGCGCGGCAAGATCCAATGCGACTCGCCGGTTCTCGACCGGTTGCGGAATACACCGACGTAATTCGCCGGCAACTCGGGCGAGGCGCGAACGACCTGGAAGCCGACATAGGTCGGTGCGCCGTCCCCTTTCGGAATACGATGGTTGAAAACGAACCTCAGTTTCTTGGGCAAACGACGCGACGAGATGTCGTAGCAGTCGGGCTCCAACATCACGAAATAGCGATTGGCATCAATGCTGACGGCCAGAGCGCCGAAACGGTCCGGCTGCACGGCAGCCAGGGGGGTCGCGGCCGTTTTGGGATAGGCAACGCCCTTCGCATAGGCCAGCCAATAGCTTGTGCAGGCGTGGGCGCGGTCGCCAACGAGCAGGAAAGTCCAAACTGCGGCAAGCGCGCCCGCGCTGAACGCGCCATAGGGGAGCCGGGCGCTCATTTCTGGGCCAGACTCTTGAACAGATAGGGCACGGCGAACGTCCAAATCAGGCAGAGGCCGATGATCACCGGCTTCAGGCCTTCGCCAAACAGGGCGGTCACGCGCGTGATTTCGATGGCGACGACCCAGACAAAGAACGACGCAATGTAAAGCAGGCGCTGGGATACCAGATTGATCTTCACCAGCTGCGGAAGAATAAAGTAACTGAGCACGCCGAGCACTCCGGCGAGAAGGAATACGAAACGGTCCTCCGGCGGCTCTACCCCTTCGAACAGGCCGCGCACGGCGATGTAGACGCCCGTGATTTCGGCCGGCAACAGGCCACCGAGCTGGGTCGCGTAGCTGTCCGTGGTTTTGACGTCGCGCTCGCCCGGTTGCGGGCTGCCGGCGCCCCGGCGGTGGCGTGGTTCCCTTGCCATGGCTGCAGGCCCCCCGTACAAACCTATAGTTGCATAACGGGGCGGCCTAGTAAATCCGGAGCGGCCGCGGCGAGCGCCGGCCGAAGGCCGGGCGGCTCACGCCGCCTTCTTCCACAATTCCTTCGACGCCATGGCCGCGCCTTCGGCGAGCGCGGCGAGCTTCATCCAGACGATCTTGGTGTCGACCTGCACGCGGCCGGCAAAGGTGCCGAAGCCGCAGTCGACGCCGGCGATGACGTTCTCGCGGCCGACAACGGAAGCGAAGTTCAGGATGCGGTCGCTGACCACTTCCGGGTGCTCGACGGTGTTGACGGTGGAATCGATCACGCCCGGGATGATGAGCTTGCCAGCGGGCAGCTTCACGTCGCGCCAGATCTTCCACTCGTGCTCGTGGCGACCGTTGGCGGCCGGGAACGACACGGCCCGCGGGCGGCCGGTCAGTACGATGTCGACGATGTCTTTCAGCGGCACGTCGGTGTGGCGCGGCGCCATGGTCGAGCCCCAGCACACGTGCATGCGCATTCTTTCAGGAGGAATGTCGCGCACCGCGTGGTTGAGCGCGGCGACATTGACCGTGATGATCTTGCGGTACTCCGACATCGGCAGGTTCAGATAGACCATGTGCCGCAGCATCGCGAGGTCGGGGCAGTCGAGCTGCAGGATGAAGCCGGCGTCGACGATGGCGCGGTACTCGCGCTGCATCACGTCGGCGAGCGCGAAGATGTAGTCCTCGTCGCTCTTGTAGTAGCTGTTCTTCAGGTAGCGCGCGATCTGGCCGGGCGAGGGCGAGGTGTAGAAGAACTCCTCCGCCTTCACGCCTTGCATTGCCGCCTTGGCGAGGTCGATGTCGGCCTGCGCCGCCGCGAAATCCTTCCAGCCGACCGGGCCGTTGCAGGCGGGACGGCGCTGGAACGGCGAGGCGAACTGCTTGAGTTGCGCGGCGAGCTCGGGGAATTCCTCATCGCCGGTGCCCATCGGCGGCGCGCTCGGGCCCTCGTAGCCGGTGAGCCGCGTGAGCACGTGCACGGTGTAGTCGGTGCGGCCCTGTTCGCCGTCGTTGATGACGTCGAGGCCGCATTCCACCTGCTTGCTCACCACGTGCGCGACCGCTTCGCGCACGGCGGCGTCGAGATCCTTTTTGCGCGCGCCGGGGTTCCTGTCCTCGGCGAGGAGGAGCTCGACGACCTTCTGCGTGCGCGGCAGGCTGCCGGTGTGGGTGGTAAGGATGCGTTCGCTGCTGCGCTTCATGATCAGAACCCCTTCACCACTTCCTTGACGTGTTCGACCTCGGGCGGCGCGGCGAAGCAGTGGCCGACCAGCTTGCGCCATTCCTGGAAGTCGGCGGACTCGCGGAAGTCTTTTGTGTGGTTCTCCAGCGTCTCCCACTGCACGAACAGCCGGTAGCGCTGCGGCTTCTCGTGCGAGCGCTGCAGCGCCATGCCCTTGCAGCCCTTGGCGCGCTTGAACAGCGGCGCGGCCTTGCCGACATTGGCTTCGAACTCGGCTTCCATGCCGGGCTTCACGTCGATCTGCGCGATCTCGAGGATCATGCTCGTCCCCCTCACGCGCGCGCGTACTTGCCGCGGCCGAAATAGCGGTCCTTGGCGTCGTCGGTCGCCGTGTCGCGCACCGACTTGACGGTGGCGACGCGGGCGAGCGCGCGCTTGACCGCGTCGCGCGCCTCGATCTTCTCGACCCAGGCCTTCACGTGCGGGCGCTTGTCGAGGTCGATGGCGAGCAGCGCGACGTTGCGCAGCCAGGGGAAGGCGGCGATGTCGGCGATGGTGTATTCGTCGCCGGCGACGTAAGCGCGGCTCGCAAGCCGCTCGTCGTAGAGGTCGAACAGCTTGTTGACCACGGTGCGGTAGCGGCTGTGGCCGTAGTCCTGGCCCGGGCCGGCGAACTTGGAGAAGTGCACGAGCTGGCCGGACATCGGGCCGAGATTGGCCATCTGCACCATCAGCCACTGCATCATGTCGAAATAGGCCGCCTTGTCCTTCGGCACGAACTTGCCGGTCTTGTCGGCGAGGTAGAGCAGGATCGCGCCCGACTCGATCACGGTGTAGGGCTTGCCGCCCGGGCCCTCGCTGTCGACGATCGCCGGCACCTTCTGCAGCGGATTGATCCTGGTGAATTCCGGCGTGAACTGGTCGCCCTTCCACACGTCGACCGGATGCATGTTGTACGGCAGCTCGCATTCCTCGAGCATGATGAAGACCTTCTGCACATTCGGCGAGGTCAGCGCGTAAAAATCGATCATGGGGTGCACTCGTCTGGCGGGACCGCGGATATTGCGGGCCAGACTCTATAGACGAAGCAGGGCCGGTCTGTCGCCGGGCGCAGCGTTCACGGCTGCGTGGCGACCTTTCTCCCCGTGAAAGGATCGCTAGCGCGGCGTCGCCGCGCGCGAGCTCTGCTCCGCCGCCAGCGCGCGCAGGCAGGTTGGGCAGAGGCAGTCCTCGGCCGCCGCGGTGGGCAAAGGCAGACG
Source organism: Pseudolabrys sp. (assembly GCA_046292265.1). Taxonomy (GTDB): domain Bacteria; phylum Pseudomonadota; class Alphaproteobacteria; order Rhizobiales; family Xanthobacteraceae; genus Pseudolabrys. The sequence goes on from JBKBRE010000008.1 coordinate 152,885, forward strand.
GAAGGCCTCGTCATTGCACCAGCAGCCGCCTTCCAGACGGCAGTCGAACGCCGCGCCACAGCGGGCACAGGCGAGGCGGCGGGGTTCAAGCGGTGCGGTCATGCGGACTGCCTTCGGGGCCGGGTCGGCCTGTCGCATTTCAGTGCCGAATCGCGCCCGTGGCAACGGCCATGATGTGGCTCGGACCCGGCCGGTTTTTTCGATTTCGGACGTAACCTTTTCGCTCCTCGCCGCGAAATGATCTCCAGGGAGCCGGACCGCGCTCTCCGCAGCGATTGCCGTCGCGGCATCGCCGAACCATGGAAGAACGGAGGATCAATCATGAGCAAACAGGTCGTCATCGCTTCGGCGCTTGCCGCCGCTATCGCCGCTCCGACGCTCGCGCTGGCCGCACCGGCCCCGACGCCGAAGTTCACGGCCGAGAAGTGCTACGGCCTCGCCAAGGCCGGCCAGAACGACTGCGCCTCGACCGGCAACAACTCCTGCGCCGGCACGTCGAAGGTCAGCTCCGATCCGCGCGCCTGGATTTACGTGCCGGCCGGATATTGCGAGCGCATCGTCGGCGGCAGCAAGACCGCGAAGTCCTGACCTTACGCCAGGGAGGGTGGCCATGACCGCTCATCATCGCCGTGCGCCCGTGCGCGCGGGGATCGGGCTGAGACTTCCCCATCTCGCGGAGGTCGTGGCCACCCGACCGGGCGCCGGCTGGTTCGAAATCCATCCGGAGAATTTCCTCGCCAATCCGCATGCGCGGGAGCTGCTGGAGGAACTGGCGGCGAGCTATCCGATCTCGGTGCACAGCGTCGGCGTGTCGGTCGGCAGCGCCGGCGGCCTCGACCGCCATCATCTCGCGCGCGTCCGCGACTTGGTCGACGACATCGATCCGGTCCTGGTGTCCGGCCACCTCGCCTGGTCGACGCACGAGGGCGACTACCTCAACGACCTGCTGCCGCTGCCGTACACGCGGGAGACGCTTCGCCTCGTCGGCGAGCACGTCGATGCCGTGCAGCAGGTCCTCGGCCGGCCCTATCTGATCGAGAATCCGTCGAGCTACGTCGGCATTGCCACTTCGACGATGAACGAGGTCCAGTTCCTGACCGAGCTTGTGGAGCGGACCGGCTGCCGGCTGCTGTGCGACGTCAGCAACGTCTACCTGAGCGGGCACAATCTCGGTTACGACCCCCACGCCTATCTCGATGGCATGCCGGGCGAGGCGATCGACGAGCTTCACCTCGGCGGCTTCCTCGCCGAAGAGGAGGAAGGCGGCGCCGGCGATCGCCTGCTGATCGACACGCATGACGGGCGCATCGATCCGTCCGCCTGGGATCTCTACGCCTACGCCCTGCGTCGCTTCGGGTCGAAGCCGACGCTGATCGAATGGGACAACGACCTGCCCGTGATCGCCACGCTGCTGTCAGAAGCCGCCACCGCCGATGCGATCGCCGCCGCGACGGTCGCACCGGAGCGCCGCCATGCCGTTGGCTGAAATTCAGGCGCGGGTGCGCGACGCCATCGTCGACGGCCGGACGGCACAACTGCATGGGGTTCTCACCGGCGGGCGCGATCCGCTCGCGCGCTTTTCGGTTCACCGGCGGCATTATGAGGCAAGCCTCGTGCGCGTCCTGGCCGGGAAATTTCCGGCGCTGGTCTGGCTGGCCGGTTCGCCGTTCGTGACGGAGGCGGCGCGGGCGTTTGTCCGGTTGCATCCCCCGCGCGCGCCCTGCATCGCCGAATACGGCGAGGAATTTCCCGCGTTTCTGGCGGAGGCCGGCCGGTTTGACTGGCTGCGTTCGACCGGCGAGCTGGAGTGGCGGCTCGGCCGCGCCGCCGTCGCGGTCGAGTACCGGCCGATCGGAGTGCAGGCGCTACAAGCCGTGGACCCGAGGGAGCTTGGCCGCTGCACGCTCGCTGTGCAGCCGGGCCTGTCCTACCTGGCGGCGGCATGGCCGGTGGACCGACTGGTTGCGCTGTTCCTGTCCGACCAGGCGCCGCCAAGCTACGCGTTCGACCCGGAGGACGTCTTTCTCGAAGTCTGTGGCGCGCGCGGGGCGTTCACGATGACGCGCCTGGACGCCGCCACGTTCACCTTCCGCCGCGCCCTGGCGCGAGGCGCTGCCATCGCCTCCGCCGCGGAACAGGCGCTCGAGGCCGACCCAGCCTTCGACGCGGGGCAGGGCCTGCTTCAGCTGATCGCAACCGGACTGGTCACGGGTTTCGGCGGCACGGAGAAGGACATGCATTCATGACGGCTTCGACGACGATGGCGGCGCAGCGGCGTTTCGTTGCGGTCCGCGCCTGGCTCGCCGGCTTTCCCCTGTCGCTCATCCAGCTCGCGATGCGCGTCGCCGTCGGCGGGGTATTCTTCAACTCCGGACTGCTGAAGTACCGGTCCTGGGAATTCGCGGTGAAGCTGTTCGAGGACGAATACAAGGTGCCGCTGCTCGACCCGACCGTGGCCGCGGGTCTTGGCATGGTGACGGAACTAACCGTGCCCCTGTTTCTGTTCGTGGGTCTGGCGACCCGGCTGGCCACGCTGCCGCTGCTCGGCATGACCTTCGTCATCGAGGTCTTCGTCTACCCGCAGGCCTGGGTCGAGCACCTGATGTGGGCCTCGATGCTGGTTCTTCTGCTCACTCGCGGGCCCGGCGCGCTGTCGCTCGATCATCTGATCGAGCGGCGACTGGCCAGGCATGGCTGACGTCTACTGCGCGTCGCCGCCGCCGATATAGCCGCCGATCTTCCAGGCGTTGCCTTCCTTCGCATAGCAGAGGCGGTCGCCGCCGATCGGCGCGAGCGTGTCGACGGGGACGTAGCCGGTCTTGCCGTCCGGCATGACGATGCGCATGAGGGAGGGTGGGGAAGCCGAGGCGGCCTCCGGCAACACACGCACGAAAGCCGAGCCGAGCTTGCCGATCACGGGCGCGTTGGCCTGCGGCGCCGAGCGCACCTCCACGTCGCCGGTCACCGGATAGCCCCACTCGCTGAAATCGGTCTGCGTGTCGTTGAGCAGCGCTTCGAAGGCCTTGTCGTCGAAGGTCGGGTCGGCCGGCGCGCAGAGGGTGTTGGCGCGGCCCGGCATGGGCGAGGCGGTCGGCTCTTCGGCGTAGCCCGCGAGCATGTCCCAGCCGACGCCGTCCTTGCTGGCCAGCCCGAGCGCGGTCGCCAGGTTGTCGATCGAGGACTTCTTCTTGTCGGCGCCGTCGCCGGTCTCGCGCTCCCAGAAGAAGCCTTTGCCCACCGTCAGCCTGGCGAGCGCGGTGCGGTCCTTCTTTTGCGCGGCGGCGGCGAGCTGCTTGCGCAGGCCCTCCAGGCCGGGCTCGTTCACCGGCGCGGGCGCCTTCACGGCGACGGGCTTGTAGGGCTTCGGCGGCGCGGGCTGCGGCGCCTGTTGCGGCTGCTGCTGTTGCGGTGGTTGTTGTTGCTGGCCGCGGGGCTGGTTCTGCGCGGCCGCCGGCAGCGGCAACAGCAGGGCGCAAAGGGCCAACAGGCGCAGGATCCGCATGGGGTCGCTCCCTGGTCACATGGAACCGCCGCGGCGGCTCGTGCGCGACTTTATCACAAGGGAATGCGGCCGGGAGCGGGCGGCCGATGACCTTCGGACATGGAAAAAAAAGCGGTCCCGCGGCGGGGGACGCAACGGGACCGCTAAACAAGGGGCTCGAGTGACGCAAACGGTAGCGTCAGCGGCGTTCTTGCTAGCGCGCGCCTGTGACAACCGGGTGACAGCCTGCCGACGATTGTGGACGACTCAGGCGGCAACGTCGCACCATCGCCGCCCCACCCGCCGCACCGAGACAGTTCATGCCCGCGCTTTCGCCCTATCTCCTGCCGATCGTGCTGCTGATCGGCTCCAACGTGTTCATGACCACCGCCTGGTACTGGCACCTGCGCTACAAGGAGGTGTCGCTGGTCAGCGTCATCTTCATCAGCTGGGGGCTGGCCTTCATCGAGTACTGCATGGCGGTGCCGGCGAACCGCTACGGCCACGCGGTCTACAACGCCGCCCAGCTCAAGACGATGCAGGAGGTGATCACCTTCGCCGTCTTTGCCGCGTTCTCTTACGTCTATTTGAAGGAGCCGATCACCTGGAGCCAGGGCTTCGGCTTCGCGCTGATCGCGCTCGGCGCGTTCTTCGTGTTTCACAAGTGGTGAGGGGGCGACGCCTCTGTAACTTCGTCATTCCGGGTTCGCGACCTTCGTTCGCGCCCCGGAATGACAACCAACTACTTCGCCGGCGCGACGCGCAGCACGCGCCCGGCGTTGTTGTCGGTCACGAGGTAGAGCGCGCCGTCGGGCCCCTGGCGCACGTCGCGGATGCGCTCGTTCAGCCCTTGCAGCAGGCGTTCCTCGCGCACCGGCTTGCCGTCCTTCATCTCGAGCCGCGACAAAAGCTGGAATTTCAGCGCGCCGTTGAACAGGCTGCCCTTCCACTGCGGGAACAGGTCGCCGGTATAGAATGTCATGCCGGACGGCGCGATCGACGGCGTCCAGTGCCAGAGCGGATCGGTGACGCCGTCCGCTTGCGCCTTGCCGCTGCCGACCGGGGAGCCGTCGTAGTTGACGCCGTGGCTCACCTGCGGCCAGCCGTAGTTCCTGCCCGGTTCGATGCGGTTGATCTCGTCGCCGCCCTTGGCGCCGTGCTCCTGCTCCCATAGCGTGCCGTCGGCCGGATTGATCGCGAGCCCTTGCGGATTGCGGTGTCCGTAGGACCAGATTTCCGGCCGCGCGCCTTGCTTGCCGACGAAGGGATTGTCCTTCGGCGCGTCGCCGTCCGGCGTGATGCGCACGACCTTGCCGAGGCCGTTGTCGAGCGTCTGCGCCATGTCGCGGCCGCCGAAGTGCTCGCCGTTGGTGACGAAGAGGTTGCCGTCCGCGGCTTGCGCGATGCGGCTGCCGAAATGCAGGCCGCGCGAGGCGGGCCCGTGCTGGCGGTAGATCACCTTCACGTCGGAAAGCCGCGGCGTCTCGCCGGCGTCGAGGCGCGCGCGGGCGACCGCGGTGCGCGCGCCGCCGTCGACCGGCTCGGCATAGGAGAAGTAGATGGTGCGGTTCTGCGCGAAGCCGCGGTCGAGGATGACGTCGAGCAGGCCGCCCTGGCCGGAGGCGGCGACCTTCGGCACGTTCGCCACCGGCGGCGACAGCTTGCCGTCGCGCGCGACGAGGCGCATGCGGCCCGGCCGCTCGGTCACCAGCATCGTGCCGTCGGGCAGGAAGGCGAGCGCCCAGGGATGCACCAACCCGCGCGCGACGGTCTCCACCGTCACCTTGCCGGCCGAGGTGGCGAAGGTGGGATCGGCCGCGTGCGCGGCGTTGGCGGCGATGGCCGCCGCAAGCGTGAGGGCGAGGCGCATGCCGGGCAACGATAGCATGCGCCTTCCGGTTCCGGGGTGCGGCTTAGTGCCGGTGCCGATGGCGCTCGCCCGGCAGCGTGAGCAGCGTGAAGCCGCCCATCAGCAGGAACGCGACGCCGATCACCAGGGCGAGCGCGAACACGCCGGACTCGTTGTCGAGCACGTCGCCGACGGCGCGGGCGCGGGCGATGCCGACCGACACCGCGGTGACGGCGACGATCGTGCAGAGCGTGAGGCCGATCGTGGCCACCAACTCGGCGAACGTGGCGTTACGGCGCTGGCGGCCGAGCTTGCGGCCGGTGCGGGGGTTGAAACCGTTGTCTTCGATGCTCGTGCGCATGGTCGTACGCGGGGACTTAAATGAACGATCGAATCGTCGAACGATAGCGCCAGGATGGTTGCCGAAATCGGCAGGGTTTCGTCCCGATTGCGGCGCAGGCGGTCACGAACCGCGGCCTTTTCGTGGCGGTAGTTAACGAAGGGTGAACGGGGGGCCTTACTGCGCCGCCGCGAGTTGCGGCTGCCAGTCCATTGGCACGTAACCGGGCTCGGCCGTGACGCGGCCGAGCCAGTCGCGCACGGCGGGGTAGCGGGCGAGGTCGAAGTCGCACTGTTCCGCGACATGCGTATAGGCGTAGAGCGCGATGTCGGCGATGGTGAAGTGGTCGGCCACGAAATAGCGGTAGTTGGCGAGGTGCATCTCCATCACGCCGAGCGCGCGGTAGCCGTTCTCCATCCAGTCGTCGAGCGCGTGGCTCTGCAGCTCGCGGCCGCCCTTGATCAGGCAGAGCCAGAAATAAGCCGCGCCGATATTGGGCTCCAGGCTGTGCTGCTCGAAGAACATCCATTGCAGCGCCTCGGCGCGCGCGATGCGGTCCTCGGGCGCGAGCGTGGTGCCGCCGGCGACGTACCACAGGATGGCGTTCGACTCGGCGAGATGGCGGCCGGGCGCGACTTCGAGCAGCGGCACCTGGCCGCTCGGATTCTTGGCGAGGAATTCGGGCGTGCGGCTCTGGCCTTGCAGGATGTCCACTTCCTCGAGCGTGTACGGAATCCCGAGCCGGGCCAGCGCGAGGCGGACCTTGTAGCTGTTGCCGGACCGCTGCATCGAATAGAGCGTGTACATCGCGTTTCCGATTCCAGCCTGCGATCGCAGCGCGATCGGCCGGCCCCATTAGAGCGACGTCATGAGAGTGACGTCGTGTCCCCCGAGTCTGGCGTCAAGATGGCCTTAGCAACAGCCGGCCACCCGCCGCCATCACGAATTCCTGCAAAGTCGCAGAACGCACGAACTGTTGAACGGCCCGCTACGGCAAATTTATTCCGCGGCGACGCGATGCGCGCGCGCGTATTCCAGCAACGAGTCGTCGGCGCCCGGGACGATCGGCGTGAAGTCACGGTGCGCGATCCATTCCGCCCGGGTGAACTTGGTGATGTGGTTGGAGACGGCGCAGAGCGTGAGATAGACGATCTTGCGCGGGTAGGGCGTGATGTTGGGCGGCGAGGCGTGCACCAGATTGCCGTGGAACATCAGCACTGAACCGGCCTTGCCGGTCGGCGCGACGATGCCGACGCCGTCGGGGCCGGCGGCCTCGGCGGCGAGCCGAGTCACCGTCTCCTTGTCCAGCGTCCACAGCGGGTAGGACGTCGTGGTCTTGTCATGGCCGGCGGCCAGGACGCCTTGCTTGTGGCTCTTCGGAATCAACATCAGCGCGCCGTTGATCGGCAGCACGTCGTCGAGAAAGATCGCGATGTTCATCGCGCGCGGCTCGGGCATGCCGTCGTCGCGTGCCCAGGTGCCGTAGTCCTGGTGCCACTGCCAGACGTCGCCCTCGAATGCGGCCTTGGCGTTGAGCTTGAACTGATGGACGTAGACGCTCTCGCCGAACAGCTGCATCAGCGGCTCGACCAGCCGCGGATGACGCGACATCACCTCGAAGACCTTGTTGAACTTGTGCGCGGCAAAGGCCGTGCGCGGCGCGCCGGACTTCTCGCGCCAGACTTCCTGGCGGTCGAGCTTGAGGATGGCGTCGGCTTCGGTGCGCAGCAGCGCGATCTCTTCTTCCGAGAAGCAGTTGGGAAAGAAGACGTAGCCCTGCTCGTCGAAGGCCTTGAGCTGGTCGGCGGACAGTTTCATGGCGCACTCCTTGCGAGAGAAATAGCAAGAGAAATGCGGCCGTTTTCTTCCGGCTCTTGCGCGCTATTCTAGGGCTGCGCGCGCAAAACGCCACCGGTTTGCGCGCCGGCCTGCTCGCGAATGGCGCGACGCAGCAAAAACCCGAACGCGAGCAGCATCAGCGGCGCGGCGAGCGGAATGTGCGCGGCCAGCGCCAGCGAGCGCGCGACAAGCGGCATCAGCCAGAGCGCGACAAGCAGCGTCTTCTCGTAGGGCGCGAAGCCGCGGGCAAGACCGTCGGCGGCGAGGAAGGCGATCGCCGGCGCCAGCAGCATGAGGTCGTAGTCGAGGCTGTAGGGTGTCGCCAGCAGCGTGGCGAGCGCGAGCGCGGCGGCCTTGAGCGCGAAGGCCACGCGGCCGCGCCAGAGCCAGGCGACCGCCGCGGCGGCGCAGAGCGTCACCGCGCCTTGCGCCGCATAGGCGAGCGGCACGCCGCCGCCCCACATTCTCACCCACGAGAACACGCTCTGGATCTTGTGCCAGCCGGTGTCGCCCTGCTCGAGCACCACCGTGCGGGTGAAATGGGAGGAGGCGAGGAAGGCGGTCCACACCTCGATGCCGAAGGCGAGCGTCACCGCGAGCACCAGCACGACCACCGTCGCGGCGGCGGCGGCGAAGGCGCGCCAATAACCACCCATGGCCAGCGCCAGCGGGATCAGCAGGCCGAATTGCGGCTTGTAGGCCAGAAGACCGAGCAGCACGCCGGCGAGCAACGGCCGTTCTACGAGCATGACAAGGCCGGTGGCAAACAGCGCGGCGGTGAGGAAACCGTTGTGACCGTGGCCCAGGTTGATGAAGACCGCGGGGAAGGCGAGGGCGAGCAGGAGCCATTCGTTCTTTATCCCTCCCCTGAAAGGGGAGGGTGGCTCCGCCCGAAGGGCGGAGTCGGGTGAGGTGACATCAGTAATTCGCGACGCGCCCCCACCCGGCCAGCTTCGCTGGCCACCCTCCCCCGCAAGCGGGGGAGGGACAAGAAGTATCGCCCGCATCGCCAGCACATACAGGCCCAGCGTCGCGCCCTGCCACACTGCGAGCGCCAGCAGGTAGGGCATCGTCGCCAGTAAGGCGGCGAGGCCGAGGAAGAAGGGCGGGTAGTGCCAGCCGTAGAACCCGGTGTCCTGGCCGAAGATCGCCTGCTCCCGCGCGTATTGCCGGGCCGGCGCGAAGGGGGCGGCGGGCTCTCCCTCCAGCACATAGGTGCCGGCGGCGTAGACGTTGGAGAAGTCGGTGCCCAGGGGGCGGCCGAAGCGGTCGTTGCGGCCGTCCGAGGTGGCGACCAGGAAGGCGGCGCCGAGCAGGCCGGCGGCGAGCAAGAGCCCCGCGACCAGCCGCATGCGCTCGCGGGTGACCCAGGCGCCGGAGCGCAGGATGTCGACCAGGCCGGTCATACGCGGGATTTAGCAGGGCAGGCTTAAGAGGCCGTTTCCGGCGGCCGCGCCTTCCTCAGGATGAAGATGCCGGCTCATCAACATGCTTGATCTATCGATCATTCTTTGCGACTTGCTGTTGCCGCAGTGCACCGGTACGAAACAGGCGATTTCGGCCTTCAATCCAGGGATTCGGAGCTCTCCATGGCCTTCCTCGCGGACCATCTCAAGCGCATCAAGCCGTCGCCGACCATCGCGGTGACGGACAAAGCGCGCGCGCTGAAGGCCGCGGGCCGCAACGTCATCGGCCTGGGCGCCGGCGAGCCGGACTTCGACACGCCCGACAACATCAAGGAAGCCGCCATCCGCGCGATCCGCGAGGGGCGCGCCTCCAAGTACACGCAGGTCGACGGCATCGCCGAGCTGAAGCAGGCGGTGGCGGCGAAGTTCAAGCGCGAGAACGGGCTCGACTACAAGACGTCGCAGATCACGGTCTCGGCCGGCGGCAAGCAGGTGCTCTACAACGCCTTCATGGCCACGCTGAACCCGGGCGACGAGGTCATCATCCCGGCGCCCTACTGGGTGAGCTATCCCGACATGGTACTGCTCGCCGGTGGCAAGCCGGTCGAGGTGGTGTGCGGCATGGACCACGGCTTCAAGATCACGCCGGCCCAGCTCGAGCGCGCGATCACCGCGAAGACCAAGTGGTTCCTCTTGAACTCGCCATCGAACCCGACCGGCGCCGCCTATTCGCGCGCCGAGCTGAAGGCGCTCACCGATGTGCTGATCCGCCACCCGCACGTGCACGTCATGACCGACGACATGTACGAGCACCTCGTCTATGACGGCTTCGAGTTCTTCACGCCGGCGCAGATCGAGCCCGAGCTCTATCCGCGCACGCTGACGATCAACGGCACGTCCAAGGCCTATTGCATGACCGGTTGGCGCATCGGCTACGCCGGCGGCGCCGAGCCGCTGATCAAGGCGATGGCGATGATCCAATCGCAGTCCACCACCAACCCGGCCGCGGCTTCGCAGTGGGCGGCGGTGGAGGCGCTCAACGGGCCGCAGGACTTCATCCCGCGGCACAACAAGATCTTCAAGGAGCGGCGCGACCTCGTGGTGTCGATGCTCAACCAGGCCAACGGCATCAAGTGCCCGATGCCGGAAGGCGCGTTCTACGTCTACCCGTCCTGCGCCGGCACGATGGGCAGGACCACGCCTTCGGGCAAGACGCTGGCGACCGACGAGGATTTCGTCACCGAGCTGCTGGAGCAGGAGGGCGTGGCGGTGGTGCACGGCTCGGCCTTCGGCCTCGGCCCGGCGTTCCGCATCTCCTACGCCACCAAGACGGAAGACCTGGAAGAAGCCTGCCACCGCATCCAGCGGTTTTGCGGGAATTTGAAATAAGCCTTCTTCCCTCTCCCCGCTTGCGGGGAGAGGGTGGCGAGCAGCGTCGCTGCGAGCCGGGTGAGGGGGCGTTTCGATGTTCTCCGAGGCGCCCCAGAGCGAATCGCGCGGGTCTTCGCTAATCTGCCGCGCATGATTCGTGCCGCCCTCGCGCTGCTTTCCCTCATCGCCGTGTCCGTGTCCGCCGCCGCCCAGGAGCGGGTGACCGTCGGCACTATGCGCGCTGTTTCCAACAGCGCGCTCTTCGTCGCCGCCGCGGAGGGCTACTTCAAGGCCGAAGGCCTCGACGTCGACATGACGGCCTACCAGACCGAGAAGGACGTGGCCGATGCCGTCGCTTCCGGCGCCACCGATTTCGGCCTCGGGGCCTTCACGCCGGCGGCCTACAGCTATGCCAGCCGCGGGCTGATGAAGGCGGTCGCCGCGCAGGTGCGCGAGAAGGCCGACTACGAAGGCAACCAGGTCATCGTTTCCAACCATGCCTATGCGCGCGGCGTGCGCAAGCTGGAAAACCTCGCCAACCTGCCGGTCGCCGTCACGCAGATCGGCAGCGCGTTCCATTACCAGGTCGGTCAGATCGCGCGGGTGAAGAAGTTCGACTTCAAGAGCGTGACCATCAAGCCGCTGCAGACCTACGACGCGATCGCGCGAGAGATCGGCAACGGCAAGGTGGATGCCGCCATCCTGCCCGGGCACTATGCGCGCGAGCTGTTGGTGGCGAGCCAGGCCAAGCTCGTCGGCTGGGTATCGGAAGTGGACGAGCAGCAGTTCGGCGCGCTGTTCGTGTCAGCCAAGGCGCTCGCCGAGCGGCGCGAGGTGGTCGACAAGTTCGTGCGCGCCTACCGGCGCGGCGTCGCGGACTACTATCAGGCGTTCATGCGGCACGACCGCTACGGCAAGCGCATCTCGAATTCGCGCTCGCGCGAAGTAGCGACCCTGATCGCGCGCTACGTCTTCCCGGGTAAGCCGATCGGCACCGCCGCGGCGACGGTGGAATCCAGCGCCTATTTCATGGACCCGCAGGGCCGCCTCGACGCGGCCGACGTCGCGCGGCAGGTGGAATGGTTCAAGGCGCTGGGCCTTGTCGAGGCCAGCGTGGACGCGGCCAAGATCATCGACGCGAGCTTCACGCCGGCGGCGGCCAGGACGCGCTGATCGACCGCGCCGATCGCAGCGGTCGGCGTGGGAACCAGGGCGGACGACTTGTCGCCCTTCATTTGCAACAGGATACCGAACGGCGGGGCGCGGCGGATTCAATGCTTGCCAGCCCCCGGAATGCCTGAGACGATACCGGTCTAGGGCCGGGATACGAGGTCCTGCTCCCCGGCCGACGAGGGAGGTGCGCCATGGGACAGAACGGCAGCGGTCCCGGCGGTAATAAAGCATTGGGCCCCCGGTGCATCGCACTGGTCGGCCCGTTCCAGAGCGGCAAAACCACACTGCTCGAAGCGATCCTCGCGCGCACCGGCGCGGTCCAGCGGCAAGGCACGGCGGACGCGGGCAACACGGTCGGCGACGCCAGCAAGGAAGCCCGCCACCACAAGATGAGCGTCGAGGCGACCTTCGCCACCACCCAGTTCATGGGCGACAGCTACACCTTCATCGACTGCCCCGGCTCCATCGAATTCATCCAGGACATGCGCGGCGTGCTGCCGGCGGTCGACGCCGCGGTCGTGGTCTGCGAGGCCGACGAAAAGAAGGTCCCGCAGCTGCAGCTCATCCTGCGCGAGCTGGAAGACCGGAACATCCCGCGCTTCGTGTTCCTCAACAAGATCGACAAGGCCGACAAGCGCGTGCGCGAGACGATCAAGCTCCTGCAGCCCGCCTCGCGCGTGCCGCTGCTGCTGCGCCAGATCCCGATCTGGAAAGGCGAGCTGATCGCCGGATTCGTCGATCTCGCGCTGGAGCGGGCCTTCGTCTACAAGGAATACGCACCGTCCGAAGTGGTCGATCTCAAGGGCGAGGACCTCGACCGCGAGAAGGAAGCGCGCTTCACCATGCTGGAGACGCTCGCCGATCATGACGACGAGCTGATGGAGCAGCTGCTCGAGGATATCCAGCCGCCGCGCGACAAGGTGTTCGACGACCTCGCCAAGGAACTGCGCGAACGCATCGTCTGCCCGGTGCTGCTCGGTTGCGCCACGCGCTCGAACGGCGTGCTGCGCCTGCTGAAGGCGCTGCGCCACGAGGCGCCCGGCATCCAGGAGACCGCGCAGCGGCTCGGCGTGAAGGCGAGCGGCGGCGACGCGGTCGCGCTGGTGCTCAAGACCTTCCACACCACGCATGGCGGCAAGATGTCGCTCGCGCGCGTGCTCGCCGGCCAGGCCGGCGACGGCACCACGTTCCAGACCGCGGAAGGCGCCGCCGACCGTGTATCCGGCGTGTTCAAGGCCATGGGCGCGCAATTCGAGAAGCGCGGGCAGGCGGCGGCCGGCGACACCGTCGCCTTCGGCAAGCTCGACCACGCCAGGACCGGCGACACGCTGTCCTCCGCCAAGCAGGCGCCCGCGCCGCTTGCCCGGATCGTTCCCTGTCCGCCGGTGCTCGCCATTGCGGTGCAGGCGAAGGAGCGCAAGGACGACGTCAAGTTAGGGGCCGCCTTCACCAAGCTCACCGAGGAGGATCCTTCGCTCACGGTGGTGCACAACGCGGAGAACCACGAAGTGGTGATCTGGGGGCAGGGCGAGATGCACCTGCGCGTCGCGGTCGAGCGGCTGTCGGACCGCTACGCCGTGCCGGTCACCTCGCGGCCGCCCTCGGTCGGCTATCGCGAGACCATCCGCAAGGCGGTGAGCGTGCGCGGCCGCCACAAGAAGCAGTCGGGCGGGCACGGCCAGTTCGGCGACGTGGTGGTGGAGATCAGGCCGCTGCCGCGCGGCTCCGGTTTCGAGTTCGAGGAGAAGATCACCGGCGGCGTCGTGCCACGCAATTACATCCCGGCGGTGGAGGAAGGCGTCGTCGACGCGCTCAAGACCGGGCCGCTCGGCTTCCCGGTGGTGGACCTCGCGGTGACGCTGGTGGACGGCTCCTATCACACGGTCGACTCCTCCGACATGGCGTTCCGTACCGCCGGCCGCATCGCGATGGTGGAAGGCCTGCCGCAATGCCAGCCGGTGCTGCTGGAGCCGATCCATCTAGTCGAGATCGTGTGTCCGAGCGAGGCGACCGCCAAGATGAACGCCATCCTCTCCGGCCGGCGCGGCCAGATTCTCGGCTTCGACACGCGCGAGGGCTGGGACGGCTGGGACTGCGTGCGCGCGCAGATGCCCGAGTCGGAGATCGGCGACCTCATCATCGAGGTGCGTTCGGCCACCGCCGGCGTCGGCTCATTCTCGTTCAAGTTCGACCACATGGCCGAGCTGACCGGGCGCACCGCGGATCAGATCATCGCCGCGCGGCGCGCGGCGGAGTAGCGCTCCCGCATCCGTGACTTGCCCGTGAGGCGATAGCCCCGTACGTCTGCGACGGCAGAATCGGGAGGATTTGGCCATGAACGTCATTCGCCGCCGCGGCTGGGAAATGCCGGACCGTCTCGCAACGCCCGAACATCTGGTGTTCAACCGTCGCGCCGTCTTGGCCGGTGGGGCGAGCGCGCTGGCGCTGATGCCGCATGCCGCCTTGGCCCAGCGCGTCGATGACGCCGCCAAGCTGCCGGATCCGAGCGCCGATCTCTATCCGGCCAAGCGCAACGAGAAGTACACGCTCGACCGGCCGATCACCGACGAGAAGATCAACGCCAACTACAACAACTTCTACGAATTCGGCACCTCCAAGTCGATCGCGAGCGCGGCGCAGGCGCTGCGCACGCGGCCATGGATGGTGAAGATCGACGGCCTCGTCGAGAAACCGTTCGAGATCGGCATCGACGAACTCATGCGCAAGATGACGCTTGAGGAGCGCACCTACCGCCACCGCTGCGTCGAGGCCTGGGGCATGGCGATCGCCTGGACCGGCTTCCCCTTCGCCAAACTGGTGGAATTCGCCAAGCCGCTCGGCTCCGCCAAATACGTGCGCATGGAAACCTTCATGGACGCCAAGATGGCGCCCGGCCAGCGCATGACCTGGTATCCGTGGCCCTATGTCGAGGGCCTGAGCATGGCGGAGGCGACCAACGAACTCGCCTTCCTCGCCACCGGCGCCTACGGCCATCCGATGGCCAAGCAGCACGGCGCGCCGCTGCGGCTGGCGGTTCCGTGGAAGTACGGCTTCAAGTCGATCAAGTCGATCGTGCGCTTCTCGTTCGTCGAGCAGCGGCCGAAGGGCCTGTGGGAAGCGTTGCAGGCGTCCGAATACGGCTTTTGGGCCAACGTCAATCCGGAAGTGCCGCATCCGCGCTGGAGCCAGGCGACCGAGGAGATCATCGGCACCGGCGAGCGGCGGCCGACGCTGCTGTTCAACGGCTACGGCGACTATGTCGCCGACATCTACAAGGGCATGGAGAAGGAGCGGCTCTGGGCGTGAGCCACTTCCGCCGCGCCGCTGCGATCACTATCTCGCAGGGACATCGATGGAGGTGTCCTTGCGCTCGCTGCTTGCCCTGCTTGCCGCTGCAGTTTTCCTGGGCCTCGCGGCGCCGTCGCCGGCGGCCGAGCAGCCCGACCTGATCTTCAAGCGCTCCACCGTGTTCAAGTGGCTGTCGCCGAACGACAAGCTCGCCACCTACGGGCTCGACGACCCGGAAGTCGAGGGCGTCGCCTGCCACTTCACGGTGCCGGAGCGTGGCGGCTTCAAGGGCTGGATCGGCGTGGCGGAGGAAGTTTCCGACATCTCGCTCGCCTGCCGGCAGATCGGCCCGATCAGATTCAAGGAGAAGTTTGGGCAGGGCGACGACGTGTTCCGCAAGCGCCGCTCGCTGTTCTTCAAGAAGATGCAGATCGTGCGCGGCTGCGACGCCAAGCGCAACGTGCTGGTCTACATGGTCTACAGCGACCGCATCATCGAAGGCTCGCCGAAGAACTCGACCTCATCGGTGCCGATCATGCCCTGGGGCGCGCAGACCGAGGTGCCGAGATGCGGCGAGTGGGTGGAGTAGGGCGTCGCCCGCTCACCAGGCGTAGCTGAGCGTGCCGGTGCCAGCGTAGCTGCGGCTGTGCCGGGCGAACTCGGCGTCGAGCTTGGCGCCGATCGACACGTTGTTGGCGAGGCGATACTCCGCGCCGGCCGTGAGCAGCGCCGCCGATTGTCGTGGTCGTGCCGGTCATCAGGAACAGGTCGGTGCCGACGCCCGCGCCGTTGCCGCCGCCGTTCCCGAAAAGCTGAGATCCGGCGTCAGGCCGCCTTTCGGCCCTTGGCCGCCGGGGCGCGGGCGGGCGTCTGGGCCGGCTGCGCAGCCTTTTCCTTGCCGCCGAGCTTGAACACCTTGAGCGCCTGCATCAGTTTGGCGCCTTGCTCTTCCAGGCTGCGGGTCGACCGGGTGGTCTGCTCGACCAGCGCGGCATTCTGCTGCGTCACCTCATCGAGATGCGTGACCGCGGTGTTCACCTGCTCGATACCGCTGCTCTGCTCGTTCGAGGCGAGCGAAATGTCGTTCATGATACCGCTGACGCTGCGGATGGAGGCGAGGATGTCCTGCATGGCGGTGCCGGCTTCCTGCGCCAACACGGTACCGGCCTTCACCTTCTCGGCCGCGTCGTCGATCAACTTCTTGATTTCGGAGGCTGCATTGGCCGAGTCCTGCGCCAGATTGCGCACCTCGGTGGCGACCACCGCAAAACCGCGGCCGGCCTCGCCCGCGCGCGCCGCTTCGACAGCGGCGTTGAGCGCGAGCAGATTGGTCTGGCTCGCGATGCCATTGATGATGCCGATAATGTCGGAGATTTTCTGGGAAGAGCTGCTGATCTCGGCGATAGTCTCGACCACCTTGGTAACGATGGTGCCGCCCTTCTCGGCGGAGATCAGAGCACCGTTCGCCATGCCGTCGCATTGCGTGGAGTGGTTGGCGTTCTGCCTTACGGCGGACGTGATCTGCTCGATTGTCGCAGCGGTCTGTTCGAGCGCCGCCGCTTGCGAGTCGGTCCTGCCGGAAAGATCGCTCGTGCCGCCGGCGATCTGATGCGCCGCCCCCAGCATGGTGGCAAAATTGGTGCGGATGTCGCCCACCAGGCTGTGCAGGTTGACGTTTAACTGCGAAAGCGCGCGCGTGAGCTGGCCGACCTCGTCGGCCCGTTCGGTAGCGATGGTCGCGGTCAGATCGCCGCCTGCGATCCGCTGCGCGAAGCCGACGGCCGTCTTCAGCGGCGCCACCATCGCCTTGGCGACGTAGAGCCAGAAACCGCCGACCGCCATGAAGACCGCGCCCGCGAACGCCGCCAGCCAGCCGGCGAGGCCGGTGCGCATGATCGTCTCCGGCGAGGCGGCCGCCCAGCCGAGGGCGGCGATCGCGCCGAGCAGCAGGACGAACGTCAGTCCAAGCCGCAGCCCGATCGGGATTTCCAGGGCCGCGACCAGGCCCCGATGCCAGCGTGACCTGAACACGCGGCCTTGCCGCAGGATCAGGCTGCCGGGGCTTGCCTTCTCCTGCTTGTAAAGTTTGTCGACCGCCGCGACGAGCGCGCGATCGGGCTTGGTGCGCACCGACATGTAGCCTACCGTTCGGCCGTTCTCGACCACCGGGGTGACGTGCGCGAGCACCCAGTAGTGATCGCCGTTCTTGCGGCGGTTCTTGACTAAGCCGCGCCACGGGAGCCCGGACTTGATGCTCGCCCACAAGTCGGCGAAGGCCGACGGCGGCATATCGGGATGGCGCAGGATGTTATGGGGCGCGCCAATCAACTCCTCTTCGGTGTATCCGCTCACCTCTATGAAATAGGGATTGGCGTAAGTGATTCTGCCTTTCTGATCGGTGGTCGAGACGATGGTCTGGTTTTCGTCGAGGGCGTACTCAACGTTGGTCACGGGCATATTGAGGCGCATTACCGTCGGGTCCTTCGACTTTGAACTGCCGCGCCGGTGCGCCGGCATTGAATCGAGAGCGGGGAGATTTCCCTTTCTGCTTTACCGTTGGGTTAATGGAAATAATGCGGCGACCAAATTTCGCGCATCGGGGGCGATGCAAAGCGCTGTCGCAAGCATCGCTATGCCTGCCACAATGCACGCGCGCGGAGCGAGCGCATCCAAAGCGTGAGCGCCTGCTGCGACGCAATCGTTCTGCCGGCAGAACGTGCGCCAGAATATCAATCCAGAATCGTCAAGTAGATTGCTATCGTGAGGCGGAGGCTCACTGCGTTTCGCCGGCTTCCGCTTCCGCCAGGCGGTCGCGCCAGTCGCGGCGCTTCATCACGAAGGCGAACACCGACAAAGCGAGCAGCACCCCGCAGATGACAAGCAGGCCGAGCGAGATCGGCCGGCTGAAGAAGATGAGGTAGTCGCCGTTCGACATGATCAGCGACTGACGCAGGCTCTGCTCGAAAATCGGCGCGATCACCAGTCCGAGCACCAGCGGCGCCGGATCGAAGTTGAACTTGCGCAGCGCGTAGCCGATCACGCCCATGATCAGCATGATCCAGACGTCGACGATCGAGTGATTCACCTCGTAGACGCCGACGATGCAGAACATGATGATGAGCGGGTAGAGATAGGCGTAAGGGATCCGCAGGACGCTGACGAAGAGGCTGACCAGCGGCAGGTTGAGCGCCAGCAGCATCAGGTTGCCCACGTACATCGAGGCGACGAAGCCCCAGAACAGGTCGCGGTGGTCGCTCACGAGCTGCGGACCGGCCGGCACGCCGTGGATCATCAGCGCGCCGATCAGCACCGCGGTGACCGGCCCGGTCGGAATGCCGAGCGAGAGCATCGGCACGAAGGCGCCGGTCGAGGCCGCGTTGTTGGCCGATTCCGGGCCGGCGACGCCGGCGACCGCGCCCTTGCCGAACTGTTCCGGATGCTTCGAGATGCGCTTCTCGAGCGCGTAGGACAGGAAGCTCGAGATGATGTGCGCGGAGCCGGGGATGATGCCGATGATGAAGCCGAGCACGCTGCCGCGCCCGATCGGCCAGAACGCCTCGCGCCACTCCTTGCGCGTCGGCAGCAGTTCGCGGAATTTGGGCGCGATCACCTCGCCGGTCACGTTCTTGCTGGGCGTGGCCAGGATCTCGCCCAGGCCGAACAGGCCGACGGCGACCGGCACGATGCCGATGCCGTCGCCCAGCTCGGCGAGGTCGAAGCTGTAACGGAAATGCCCGGTCATGTTGTCGATGCCGATCATGCCGAAGATCAGCCCGAGGCAGGCCATCAGCAGCGTGCGCACCAGCGAAGTCGACGACATGTAGGCGAGGAAGATGAGGCCGAGCACCAGTAGCGCGGTGTATTCGGGCGGGCCGAAGCGCAGCGCGATGGTGGCGAGCGGCGGCGCCACCACGGTGAGCACCAGCACGCCGAAGGTTCCGGCGACGAAGGAGCCGACGGCGGCGATGCAGAGCGCGGCGCCCGCGCGGCCCCTGCGCGCCATCGCGTTGCCATCGATGCAGGTCATCACCGAGGCTGCCTCGCCCGGAATGCGCATCAGGATCGACGTGGTCGAGCCGCCGTATTGCGAGCCGTAGTAGATACCGGCGAGCATGATCACGGCTTGCGTGGCGTTGAGGCCGAAGGTCACCGGCAAGAGGATCGAGATGCCCGACAAAGGCCCGATGCCCGGCAGCACGCCGACCAGCGTGCCGACCAGGCAGCCGATGAAGGCGTACCAGAGATTGTCCGGCTGCAACGCAACGGAAAATCCGTGCACCAGGCTGAGGAGGGTGGCTTCCATAGAGCGTCGGGCTCGGTCGGTTAGGGGGTGAACGGGCTGCCCGGCAGCGGCGTCTTTAGCACGTAGACGAATATCACGTAGATCACCGCCACGACGCCGACGCTATAGGCGAGCGCGTACAGCGGCCTGCGCCGTTCGATCACGAGGAGCAGGCCGACCATCATCGCCAGCATGGTGATGACGAAGCCCAGCCAGGTGTAGAGCGCGATCGCCGCCGCCGTGATGGCCGTCACCAGCGCGGCGTGCGCGCCGTCGCTCCAGGGAATGCTGGCGAAGGGCGGGCTTTCGCTGGCGCGCAAGATTAGCGCCAGCCCGAACAGGATGGTGAGGACCGCGACGATCTTGGGCAGGAAACCCGAGCCGGGCATGGACAATTGCCCGGTCGGGAGGTCGCCGCTGAGCGCGATGATCAGGATGCCGAAGACGACGAAGGCGCCGCCGGCCACGTGGTCGGAGCGCAACGTCATGGCGTTCCCCTCCGCCGCGTGGCGCGGGGAGGGGCTAGGGGCGCACGGATCATCCGACGCGGCCGATCAGCTTCACCGCTTCCTCGGAGCGCTTGGCGTCGTCCGCCCAGAACTTGGCGAAGCCGGCGGCGTTGAGGAAGCTCGGCTCGAAGCCGGCATTGGCGACCGCCTTGGTGAAGGTCTCCGAAGCACCCGCCTTCTCGGCGGCGGCGCTGACGGCGCTGACGATGTTGGCCGGGGTGCCCTTGGGCGCGAACAGGCCGACCCACAGGTAGTATTCGACGTCGAAGCCGAGCTCCTTGAGGGTGGGCACATCCGGCAACGCGGCCGAGCGCTTGGCGCCAAAGGATGCCAGCGGCCGCAGCTTGCCGGCCTTCACGTGCTGCTGCGTCGCCGAGACCGTCTGCGTGCTCGCCTGCGCATTATTGCCGAGCAGCGCGGTGATCGCCGGGCCGCCGCCATTGGTCGGTAGATGCCGCAACTTCGACAGGCCGGCCGCCTTCTCGAACATGACCATCGGCAGGTGCGTCGCGCCGTAGAGGCCGCCGGAGGAATAAACGATGGTCTCAGGGCTCTTCTTGGCCGCCTCGATGAATTCCTTGGCGGTCTTGTAGGGCTGCTGTTCGTTGACCAGCAGCAGCACGGGATCGGCCGCGAGCCGCGCCAGCGGGATGAAGTCGGCGCGCGTGGTCTTGGGCGTGCGGCCGAACAGCTTGTCCACTTCCTCGTAGCCGGAAATGCCGTTGTTGTGCGACAGCAGGGTGTAGCCGTCCGGTTTGGCGGAGGCGGCGACCTGGGCGCCGACCTGGCCGCCGGCGCCGGCCTTCGTCTCCACTACCACCGGCTGCTTGAGCACAGCCTCGAGCGCCGCAGCGAAGGGGCGCGTGACGATGTCGTTGGCGCCGCCCGGCGGGAAGGCGTTCACGATCGTGACGGCGTGTGTCGGGTAGGCGCCCTGCGCGAAAGCCGGTCCGGCCGCCAGCGCGGCCATGGTAGCGGCCGAACTCTTGAGAAATATGCGGCGATCCATCGTATGTCCCTCCGGACGTTGAGCCGGTTCTAACTCCGGCAGGTTATACCAATAAACCTCGCCGCGCCTCACCCCCATGGGCGAGGCGCGACGTATTCCTGATGCGTCCGACGCGGCGTTATCCCTGCACGCGCCCGATCGATTGCACGGCCGCTTCGACGCGCTTGGCGTCCTCGTCCCAGAACTTGGCGAAGCCTGCGCTGTCGAGATAGGCGACTTCGTCGCCGATGTTCTTGATGACGGTCTTGAACTGATCGGTGGCCGCCGCCTTGGCGATGGCGTCGTTCATGGTCTTGACCACGGCCGGCGGCGTGCCTTTCGGCGCGAAGACGCCGACCCAGAGTGAGAACTCGACGTCGTAGCCGAGCTCCTTGAGCGTGGGCACGTCCGGCATCGCGGACGAGCGCTTGGCGCCGAAGGAGCACAAGGCGCGCAGCTTGCCGCTCTTGACGTGGTTGCTGGCCGCCGCGATCGACGACACCAGCACCTGCGCGTTGTTGCCGAGCACCGCGGTCAGCGCCGGGCCGCCGCCGTTGGTCGGCAGATGCTTCATCTTCGCGCCGGTGGCCTTCATGAACAGCGCCGTCGGCAGATGCAGCGCGCCGTAGAGGCCGGACGACGAGAAGATCAGCTTGTCGGGGTTTTTCTTGGCGTCCTCGATCAGCTCCTTGATGTTCTTGTAGGGCGTCTGGTCGTTGACGACGAGCACCATCGGTCCGGCGGTGAGCCGGGCGATCGGGATGAAGTCGGCGCGCGTGAACTTCGGCGTGCGGCCGAACAGCTTGTCGACCTCCGCGAAGCCGGAGATCGATACGATGTGGATGAGCATCGTGTAGCCGTCTGGCTTGGCGTTGGCGGCGACCTGCGCGCCGACCTGGCCGGCGGCGCCGGCCTTGGTTTCGATCACGCAAGGCTGCTTGATGATCGGCTCGAGCGAGGCGACGAGCGGGCGGCCGACCACGTCGGCGGCGCCGCCGGGCGGGAACGGATTGATGAAGGTAATGGCATGCGAGGGATGGGCGTCCTGCGCATAACCCGGGCGAACGGCAAGCGCGGCGGCTACGGCGGCGCTGCCGGCGACGAAATGGCGTCTATCCAAGTGATCCTCCCTGAATCGTTGTTTCGCCGGTTCTCGCCGGCGGCGTTTTTATAGGCGCGATGCTATCGCCCGTAGCGGTGGGCGATCAAGCGTCAATGATCGCCACGGCCCGCGTCCAGCCCGCGGAACCGCCGCGCACTTTCACGGGAAAACAGCTCACCATGAAGCCTGTGGCGGGAAGGGCCTCGAGATTGTGCAGTTTCTCGATGTGGCAATAGCCGATCTCGCGTCCGGCGCGGTGGCCTTCCCAGATGATCTTCGGGTCGTGCGTCTCGGCGTAGCGCTGCTTGGTGTAAACGAAAGGCGCGTCCCAGCTCCAGCCGTCGGTGCCCGTGATGCGCACGCCGCGCTCGGTCAGGTAGAGCGTGGCCTCGCGGCCCATGCCGCAGCCTTTGGCGACGTAATCGGGCTGACCATAGGCGGCGCCGGCGGCGGTGTTCACCACCACGATTTCAAGCGGTGAAAGCGCGTGGCCGATCCGCTTGAGCTCCGCCTCGACGTCGGCGGCGGTGGCGACATAGCCGTCCGGGAGGTGGCGGAAGTCGAGCTTCACCCCCGGCTGGAAGCACCAGTCGAGCGGCACCTCGTCTATGGTGATGGCGCGCTTGCCGCCGTCCATGGTCGAGGCGAAGTGCCAAGGCGCGTCGAGATGCGTGGTGCAGTGCGTCGAGAGCTTGACCCATTCGAAGCCCCAGCCCTCGCCGGCGGGGAGGTCTTCCTTTTTCAGACCGGGGAAGAATTTCAGCACGTCGGCGGCGGTCTGTTGGTGATCGAGATATTCGATCGTCGGTCCGTAGCCGGGCGGGTCGGCGGCCACGCCGTTTTCCAGCGGCACCGAGATGTCGATAACCTTGCGTGGCATTGCCGAAGTCTCCCTGTTACCGTTGGCCCACCAAGCGGTACAGCCCACTAGCCGCACGGGCCTTCTTGGGCATAGGCTGGCGGCAATCACAACAAATAAACTGGGAGGAGAGACGATGCTGCAATACCTGAAATCGAGGAGTCTTGCGGGCCTTGCCGGTCTTGCGCTGGCGGCCGTGGCCGGTTTGGCAGGCCCGGCCGACGCGCAGGACAAGCCGCCGATCAAGATCGGCTTCGGCATGTCGCAGACGGGCCCGCTCGGTCCGAACGGCAAGTCCGCGCTGCTCGCGATGGAGATTTGGGCGGAAGAAATCAACGCCAAGGGCGGCCTGCTCGGCCGGCCGGTCAAGCTCGTCTACTACGACGACCAGACCAACCCGTCGGCGGTGCCCGGCATCTACACCAAGCTGCTCGACGTGGACAAAGTCGACCTGATCGTCGGCGGCTACGGCACCAACCTGCTGGCGCCGGCGATGCCGGTCGCGATCCAGCGCAAGAAACTGTTCCTCGGCCTCTACGGCCTCGGGGTCAATCACGACTTCAAGTACGACCGTTACTTCGCGATGATCCCGACCGGGCCGGAGCCGACGACGTCCTTCACCAAGGGCTTCTTCGACACCGCGATGGCGCAGAATCCGAAGCCGCAGACGGTGGCGCTGGTGGCGGCGGACGCCGAGTTCTCCAAGAACGCCTGCGACGGCGCGCGCGACAACGCCAAGAAGGCGAAGCTCAAGATCGTCTACGACAAGAGCTATCCGCCGGCGACCACGGACTTCGCGCCGATCGTGCGCGCGATCCAGGCGACCAACGCCGAACTGGTCGTGATCTGCTCCTATCCGCTCGACTCGGTCGGCATGGTGCTGGCGGCGAACGAAGCCAAGCTCACGCCGAAGATGATCGGCGGCGCGATGGTCGGCCTGCAATCGACCGTGTTCAAGACCAAGCTGGGGCCGGCCCTCAACGGCTTCATGAACTACGACTTCTGGCTGCCGGCGAAATCGATGATGTTCCCCGGCACCGCCGAGTTCATGAAGAAGTATCAGGAGCGCGCCGCCAAGGCGGGCGTCGATCCGCTGGGCTACTACATGGCGCCCTTCGGCTACGCCTATCTCGACGTGCTCGGGCAGGCGATCGCGGCCACCAAGAGCCTCGACGATGCCAAGCTCGCCGAGCACTTCCGCAAGACGACGTTCAAGACCATCGTGGGCGACGTCGCCTTCGGCAAGAACGGCGAATGGGCGAAGGCGCGCGTCTTCCAGGCGCAGTTCCGCGGCATCAAGGGCAATGGGATCGATCAGTTCAGGACGACGGACACGCTGCCGATCATCACGCCCGCCGAATACAAGTCGGGAGACGTGATCTATCCTTACGAGAAGGCCCGGCAGTAGCCGCGGCTTGAGCTTGCCCACCTTCCCGGTGGGCGAAAGGGCGACGGCGCGGATATACCTCCGCGCCGTCTTATTTTTGCGCCGTCAGCGCCAATTTGTGCGCCTTCGCGGGCCGCCGCCGGCCCGGCCGGCTGGACATGGCCGCCGCCGCTGTCATTATTGCCGACATAATCACAAAAAAAGACGTGTGGCGGAAACACCCATTGGGAGGAACAATATGCTTAATCGCGTGAAATCCCGCGCCAAGGGCTGGCTGGCGGCGACACTGGTCGCCTCCGTCGCCGGCGTCGTCTTGGTCGCTACTGCCGGCGCCCAGAACAAGGAGCCGATCAAGATCGGCTTCAGCATGGCGCAGACCGGCCCGCTCGGACCGAACGGGCAGCAGGCGTTGCTCGGCATGAAGATCTGGGAAGAAGAGACCAATGCCAAAGGCGGCCTGCTCGGCCGCCCGGTGAAGCTCATCTACTACGATGACCAGTCCAACCCGTCGACGGTGCCGGGCATCTACACCAAGCTGCTCGACGTCGACAAAGTCGATCTGGTGCTCGGCGGCTATGCCACCAACATGGTGGCGCCCGCCCTGCCGGTGATCATGCAGAAGAAGAAGACCTTCGTCAGCCTGTTCGCGCTCGACGTGAACCACGAGTTCAAATATCCGAAATACTTCTCGGTGCTGCCGACCGGCCCGAAGACCAAGCCTTCGTTCACCGAAGGCTTCTACCAAGTCGCGATGCAGCAGAATCCGAAGCCCACGACGGTCGCGTTGACCTTCGAAGACGCGGAATTCTCGCAAAACGCCTGCGAGGGCGCGCGTGAGAACGCGAAGACCTTCGGTCTCAAGATCGTCTACGACAAGAGCTTCCCCTTCAACACGCCCGACCTCTCGCCGATCGTGCGCGCGCTGCAGGCCTCGAACGCCGACCTTGTCATCGTGTGCTCGTATCCGCTCAGCTCGGTCAATATGGTGCAGGCGGTAACGGAAGCGAACTACAAGCCGAAGATGATCGGCGGCGCGATGGTCGGCCTGCAGGCCACCGTGTTCAAGAACAAGCTCGGGGCGAAGCTGAATGGCATCGTGAACTACGAGACCTGGGTGCCGACTGAAAAAATGATGGCGCCGGCCGCGGCCTTCTTCAAGAAGTACCAGGAGCTGGCTCCGGCGGCGAAGGTCGATCCGCTCGGCTTCTACCTCGGCGGCTGGGGCTACGCCTATATCAGCGTACTCGGCAACGCGGTGAAGGGCGCTAACAGCCTCGACGACGACAAGATCGCCGACTACCTGCGCAAGAACACACACAAGACCATCATGGGCGACTGGAGCTACGGCCCGACCGGCGAGTGGACCAAGTCGGGCATGATGCAGGTGCAGTATCACGGCATCAAGGAAGGCGCCGGCCTCGAGACCTGGCGGAACATGTCTCACCAGACCGTGCTGACGCCGTCGAACCTCGCCACCGGCAAGGTGATCTATCCTTACGAGAAGGCGAAGTGATCGTCTGAGCCGCTACGGCTGGAACAAGAACGGCGCGGGAGCCAATCCCGCGCCGTTTAATGTTTCTCTTCACCTCTCCCCGCAATGCGGGGAGAGGTCGGCTTTCGAGCGAATGCGAGAA
Organism: Pseudolabrys sp.; assembly: GCA_046292265.1. GTDB lineage: Bacteria > Pseudomonadota > Alphaproteobacteria > Rhizobiales > Xanthobacteraceae > Pseudolabrys. The sequence continues at coordinate 178,393 of JBKBRE010000008.1, forward strand.
AGCCGGGTGAGGGGCCGTGCACAGCCCCTCACCCGGCTCGCCCCGTTAAGGCGCACGCCCACCAAACCCCCGTAATGCACGGGAGTGGGAAGCGAAAAAGCCCCGATAAAACAGGGGGAGAA
>JBKBRE010000009.1:0-158365 GCA_046292265.1 Pseudolabrys sp.
CCATGCGCGTCACCGTCATGGCGGAGACGCTCGGGGTCAGCACGGCGGCGCGCCGCCACGGGGTGTCGGCGCGCTGGCCGCCGAGGGCCATCGGCGGCGCCTTCATGGCGGCGAGGGCGGGCGCTGCCGTCATCGCCGGCGTCTCGCGCGCGACCTGCGGCATGGCCTTGCCCATCGGGCGGGCGCGCGCGGCCGGCGGCGGCACGCCGTCGGCGGCGGCGTAGGCGAGCGGCGCGGCTTCGTCGGCGGCGGGCTCGGCCGCCGCGACCTTGAACGGCGAGGCGTCCTGGGCTGCGGGCAGCTCGCTTTGCTCGATGGGGCTCACCCATACGCCGCGGGCATCGAAGGCGGGCGTCTTCGGGTCGGTTTTCAGGTCCGATCTGGCGGCGAGCGCGGCGGTCACGATCCTGTCGTCAGGCTTGTCCTTAGGCGCGGCGGCGGCGACCGCCAGCCCCTTCGGCCGCGCGGACGGCAGCGGCACGATCGGTGTCGTGGCGACCGGCTTGGGCGCGGCCAGGCTCGCGACCTGGGTCGCGGCGCGCGAGCGCTTCGGCAGCGCCGCGGTCGTCTCCTCGTCCGCCGCCTCCTCGCGGTCCTTGGCCCCGCCGCCGAAGATGCGCGCGAACAGGCTCTTCTGCGGTTTGCCGGCGGCGGCGGTGTCGATGCCGGCGTCGCGCGCGGCGGCAAGCGAGACCGAGGACGGCTCGCTGCCGCGCGCCTCCACCTCGGCCAGCGCCAGCGCATAGCCGGGCAGCGGCGGCCCGTCGGACGGCACGTGCACGGTGCGGCCGTCGGGGAAGACCTTGGTGAGCTGCGCGGTGGTCATGCGCGGCCAGTGCCGGACGGTGCCGGTGTCCATGTGGATGAACGGCGAGCCGGAGCTCGGATAGAAGCCGACGCCGCCACGCTGCAACTGCAGGCCGACCGCGCGCACCTTGTCCAGCGCCACGCCGGGGATGTGGAAGTCGATGGCATGGCCCTGCGTGTGCAGGCTGGTCTGCGCGACACCGCTCGAGCGCGCGCGCAGCATCGAATTGGTGGCGGGCGAGCGGTAGCCGCAGATGATCTCGATCGGCTCCTTGCCGCCGACCTCGCGATAGGTCTCCCACAACAGATCGAACAGGTGCGGGTTCATGCGCACCTGCTCCTCCTTGCGCCAGTCGCGCATGAACCAGTCGAGCTTCTTCAGCGCGTCGTCGTCGTAGCGCCCGTTGCGCTTGAAGGTGACGGTGAGGCTCTCGCGGGTGTGCAGGTTGTAGAAGGAGAGGGTGCGGGTGTCGCCTTCGGCGGACGCGTTCTGCAGCGCGTCGTTGCCGCCGACCAGCAGCAGGCCGGCGAGGCTCACGCGCGCGCCCATGCGGGCGACAGACGACAGCAATGACAGCCGAAACGCGGCACGCAACGACACTGGGTATTTCCGTGAATTACGCCGTCCCACTATCGTCGCCACGTTGATTGCGGCCGCCGCGACGACGACCGGACCAGTGTTGTCGGGATTGGTTAACGGGCGCTTACGCCCATCGCCCCCCCCCGGGGAATGGACGATTGTTAATGAGCGACCGTGGCGGAAAATGGCCGGCGGCGGGGCGGGCACGGGGCGCGCGGAACCGAAAACGCAAAAAGCCGGGCAAAAGCCCGGCCTTTGTCGCGGAAACGGGAACCGGCTACCGGAACAGCCGCTCGAAGAACACGAACGGGTTCTGCGCCTCGCGCCGCTCGACCCGCCGCAGCATCTCCTGGTTGGCCTTCAGCGTGGCGAGGTCGCGCTTGGGATCCTGCGGCGGCGCGACGTCGGCGATCTTGCGCTCGTCGGTGTGCAGGATCGCGTTGATGCGCTGGTCGAAGCCGTAGATGTCGTCGCGCAGCACGAGCTTGCCGCCGTCGTCCACGTAGGCGGTCTGGTAGGTCAGGTGGACCATCGGCTTGTTGACCATCTTGAAGGTCTTCTCGTCCTGGCCGACGAGACGCTCGATCTGCGGCTGCGTCGGCGTCGGGCCGGGGATGGCCATGGCCAGCATCACCTCGCCGAACTTGGTCGGGTTCTCGACGCGCATGCAGCCGTGGCTGAAGGCGCGCTTTTCATGCGCGAACAGCCGCTTCTCCGGCGTGTCGTGCAGGTAGACCTGATACTTGTTCGGGAAGTTGAACTTGATGCGGCCGAGCGCGTTGGCCATGCCCGGCGGCTGCACCACGTTGATGTGGCCGTCGGGACCGCGCTTCACCTCGAGCCCCATGCGGTCGAAGATGTTCGGGTCGCTGGCGTAGAGCGGCAAAAGCTCGTTCTGGATGATCGACTGCGGCACGTACCAGGACGGGTTGACCACGACGTTGTCCATGGCGGCGGTGAGCAGCGGCGTCGGCGTCTGCGGCTTGCCGACCACGATCTTGGTGCGCCAGACGACCTGGTTGTCGCGCACGACCTTGAGCGTGTAGTCGGGGATGTTGATCATTACGTAGGCGCGGCCGAGGTCGTGCGGCAGCCAGCGCCAGCGCTCCATGTTGGCCTCGATGCGGCTCGCGACTTGCGACGGCTTCGGCCCGTTGAGCGCGGCGAGCGTGCGGCCGTCGATCACGCCGGTCGGCTTGATGTCGGCGCGCGCCTGCACGTGGCGGACCGCGTTGAACAACGCCTTGTCGTAGACGAGTTCGTCGGCCTTCACGAGCTTGACGACCTCGCGGCCGCGCTCGCGCACGACCTGTCTGCTGTCGCCGGGCGCGGCGACGTTGAGCTTGGTGCGCAGGAGCGGCACGCGCGCGTCCTTCGCGCCGGGGCGGATTGCCGGCCCGTCCGGAATGCGATTCTCGTCGGCGGAAGCGTTGGCGCTGTTGGCGCGCAGCTCGGCCAGCTTGGCCTTGAGCGCGCGGAAGCCCTGGTGCGGCGGGTTGTAGCTTTCGAGCGCGCCGTCGGCGTCGCGCGCGTCGGTGACCTTGCGGAGAATCTCGGCCGCTTCCGGCGCGCGGCTGCCGTAATCGACCTCCGCGGTCACGCGGGTCGGCGCGATGCGCCCGACGGCAAGGTGGCGCGCATAGGTCAGCATCGAATCGGTGAGCTTGATGTCGGCATCGGCCAGGGCATCGGCGCTGCGCGCCGCCGCGAAATCGGGAACCGGATAGTCGGCCGCGTCGAGCGCGTCGGCGGCGGCGTTCTTCAACCGCGCCGCCACGGCCTGTCCCTGGCTCGACAGGCGGCCGTCGCGGATCCAGATCGGGGCATAGCTGCGCGCGGCGTAGAAGCTTTCGATCGCCTTGCGGTCGGGGGCGCGGTCGACCCGGGCCTCGAAGCCCTTGCCGGTGGCGGCCTCGCGCAGGCGGGCGGCGATCTGGCTATCGCCGGCAGCCAGCGGCGCGTCGACCGAAGCGCGGCTCTCCAGCGCGCGCTCGGCGTCGCGCCGCGCCGGCGCGGCCGGCGCCGGGTTGCTGCGCTCGACAGCGGCCGGCAGGGCCGGCGGAGCGGGCGGGGCAGGCGGCGCGGCTTCGCGCCGCGGCGGCAGGCTGTTCGGCGGGGTTTGAAGCGGCTGGCGGGCGCGCTGCACCTGGCCGTTCACCGACGGCGGCAGCGGACGCACGGATTCGATGCGGTCGGGCGCCGCGCTCGACACCGTCGGCAACGCGACGGCGGCGAAGAAGACCGTACCGGCCAACAGACGGTCGAATCGATTGTGACGCATTACTCCACTCCACCACTCGCAGCCGCCGCCCTTGCGGTGCTGCGTCCGGCGTTACCGCCGCGATTGCCAATACCCGCACTCATGTAGGCATTATGCGGCGATCTCCGCACTCAGCCGAATGAAAATGGGTCGCACCCGGCGACTACTTGCAATCAGGGCTAACGCGGCGGCGGCGCATGGTTAAAACGGGCGCCGTTCACCACGTCAGTCCACCTTCGCGTGCTGCCTTAACTCTTTTTCGGGGTCGTTGCCCTCGAGTCCGAGACCTTCCAGCTTCCGGTAAAGCGTCGAGCGGCCGATCTTCAGCCGGCGCGCGACCTCGGACATCTGGTTGCGGTAATGGCGGATGGCGAAGCGGATGATCTCGCGCTCGATGTCGTCGAGGGGGCGCACCTCGCCCTGCGCGTCGGTGAGATGCAGCATGGGAGCGGCCGCCAGCGGCCCCGCGTTGCGCACGTCGAGGCTGTCGCCGGCTTCCGGCCAGGACGCGATGATGGCGGGCGCGGGCTCGATCAGAGGCTGCACGGCGTCGCCCTGCGCGTCCACCTGCGCGGCGATCTGCGGGAACTCGGTGAGGCCGATCTCCTCGCCCTCGGCCAGCACGACGGCGCGGAACACGGCGTTCTCGAGCTGGCGCACGTTGCCCGGCCAGCGATAGCGGGACAGCAGCGCCAGCGCCTCGCCCGAGATCGCGCGCACCTGCTTGCCCTCTTCCGCCGCGATGCGGGTGAGGAAATGGCGGGTGAGCGCGGCGATGTCGTCCGGCCGCTGGCGCAGCGGCGGCACCGTCACCGGGAAGACGTGCAGGCGGTAGAACAGGTCCTCGCGGAAGCGCCCGGCTTTCACCTCGGCGATGAGATCGCGGTTGGTGGCCGAAATGATGCGCACGTCCACCTTGACCGCCTTGCGGCCGCCGACCGGCTCGACCTCGCCTTCCTGCAAGGCGCGCAGCAGCTTCACTTGCGCGGCGAGCGGCAGTTCGCCGATCTCGTCGAGGAACAATGTGCCGCCGTCGGCTTCGACGAATTTGCCGGTGTGCTTCTCGGTGGCGCCGGTGAAGGCGCCTTTTTCGTGCCCGAACAGGATCGACTCGACCAGGTTCTCCGGCATGGCGCCGCAGTTGACGGCGACGAAGGGCCTTGCGCGGCGCGCGCCGGAACCGTGGATGGCGCGGGCGATCAGTTCCTTGCCGACGCCGGACTCGCCTTCGATCGACACCGGGATGGCGGAGGCGGCGGCCTTCTCGACCGCGCGCAGCACCGGCTTCATCGCGGGCGAGCGGGTGACGATGTCGTCGATTCCGAGCGTGCCCTCGTGCTTGCGCTGGAGCCGCTGCACCTCGCCGGCAAGCCGCCGGTTGGCGAGCGCGTTGCGCAGCGAAACCTGGAGCCGCTCGGGGCTGGCCGGCTTGACCACGAAGTCGGCCGCGCCCGCGCGCATGGCGGAGACCACGTTGTCGATGCCGCCATGGGCGGTCTGCACGATCACCGGGATGTCGCTGCCGGTGGCGCGCATGCGCGCCAGCACGCCGAGGCCGTCGAGGTCGGGCATCACCAGGTCGAGGATGACGCAGTCGATGTCGCGGGCTTTTTCGCCGGTCAACAGCGCCGCCGCGGCGTCGCCGCCATCGGCGGTCGTGGCGCGGTAGCCGAAACGCTGCACCATGGCTTCGAGGAGGCGGCGCTGAACGGGATCGTCGTCGACGACAAGCACGCAGTCGGGCATGACCACTCCAAAACGGACAGGTGTACCGATTTGGTGCAGTTTCGCCCCGCCAGCTTAACGGGTGATTAAGCAGCGGGGCGAAGACGGGTGCGGGCCGGGCTAGAGCAGGGCGATGATCTCCGCCACCGCCGGCTTCACCTCGAGCGCGCCGCGCCAGATCATCTCGAGCGCCACGTAGAGGATGATGGCGAGCCCGACATAGGCGATCCAGCGGTGTTTCTGCAGCACCCGCGCGATGAAGCTCGCCGCGATGCCCATCAGCGCGATCGACAGCACCAGGCCGAAGACCAGCACGTAAGGATGGTCGCGGGCGGCGCCGGCCACCGCCAGCACGTTGTCGAGCGACATCGAGACGTCGGCGATGAGGATCTGCATCGCGGCCTGCCCGAAGGTCTTGCGCGGCGCGTGCGCGGCGATGGTGCCGTCGGCGTTGATGTCGATGTCCGAAAGCGCCTCGTTCGCTTCCAACTCCTCCAGCGCCGTGTGGCGCAGTTCGCGCCACATCTTCCAGCACACCCACAGCAGCAGGATGCCGCCGGCGAGCAGCAGGCCGACGATCTGCAGCAGCTGGGTCGTGACTCCGGCGAAGCCGATGCGCATCACGGTAGCGGCCGCGATGCCGACCATGATCGCCTTGGTGCGTTGCTCGGCCGGCAGCCCGGCCGCGGCCAGGCCGATGACGATGGCGTTGTCGCCCGCCAGCACCAGGTCGATCATGACGACCTGGAGGAAGGCCATCATGGCCTGCGTTGTGATGAGATCGAACATGGATGCGCGCAGCTCCTCTTGGTCAGGAGAGCGCGGCGCGCGAAGGCCGCTCCGGCCGTACCGCTACCGCGGATGCGGAGCGGCAAACGCGTGCATGCGTTTGAATGGCGAGTGACGACATCGGGGCCGCTGCTCTCGGTTTCCAGCCGACATCGCAGCCAATGGCTGCCAGAGGGGCCCGGTCTGGACGTGAAGGGTTATGGGCTCGGGTTTCGTTCCATCGTTTTGAGGATGGCGTCGGGTTCGCTGAGCATCGCGGCGGCGCAGCCGATCAGCACGCAGGCGCCGGCGACGTCCCAGAGCGTGACGGTGGGGCCGTTGCGGCGGACGCCGAGCCACCAGGCGGCGAAGGCCGCCACGGCGGCGCCGCCGATGGCCGCCAGGCTGACGCTCGGCAGGAAGACCGCACGCGGAACCAGGGCGGAAATGGCAAAGAGGGGCGCGGCCGCCAGCAGCGCCAGCCCGGCCAGGCGCACATGCGGCGCCAGCACCGCCTTGATTCCCGGCGGCCAGGAGCGGCGAAGCGACCTGCGGTCAGCCATCTCGTTGTTCCGACGACGTTTTTGGCAACAGCCAAACGGCATTCACGTCCGGCGAAACTGTGATATGATCACGTGTCGCCGGTTAATTCGGTATGACTAGTTTAGTAACTCTGAAACGTCGCGAACGCAATATGGGTTCCTTGCCGGGGAAGCGCATGCACGCCACCAAGACGGCTTCGAAGGCCGTCCAGTCGCGCAAAGAGGCTGGCACCTGGCTGAAGGAACTTCGGGCGCGCGCCGGATTGTCGCAGGTCGAGCTCGCCGAGAAGCTGGGCCTCAAGTATTACACATTCGTCTCGCAGGTGGAGAACGGCTTCGGCCGCGTGCCGACCGACCTGATCGAAGCCTGGGGCCGGACGCTCGGCGAGGAGCCGGCGGCGTTCACGCGCAAGCTTCTGTCGTACTACGAGCCCGAGCTTTATCGGCTGCTGTTCGGAGTGGAAAAATGAACGTCCTGCAGTTCGTCCCGCGCGAGGCGTCGAGACACTGGCAGCGCGCCGAAATGAACACGCTGCTCGCCGCCTGCGGCGATTCGCTCGACAAGGGCGCCGTGTCCGGCTGGGAGATCGGCGAGACGGAATCCGGCGATCCGCAGCTTTACCTGCTCGGCCCCGCGCCCGACCATGAATGCATCCTGTGCGTGTCGCGGCTCGGCCGCCTCTATGTGCTGGAGGACGGCGAAGGCCGCATCCTGTGCGAGCACGATGCGGTCGGCCAGTTGAGCAAGCAGGTCAGCAGCGCCCTGGGCCGCCGCAAGGGCGCGATCGCCGCGCGCGCGCTGGCCGTCTGGCTGGCGATCAAGGAGACCTTCGAGGAGCGCATCGAGCCCGCGCTGTCGGAGCCGGTGGAGGTGCTGTCGCACATCGCGCCGCAGCTGGTCGCGCTGGTTTAATCCCGCGCCAGCCTTCGCCTGTTGCCAGCGGCCCGTTTGTCCCTATCTTGAGAGTTCGCGAACTCCAACGATAGACGGACCGAATGGCCTTGCACGCTTTTCATGCTCCCGCCCGGCGCGCGGCGACCGCCCGCAAGCCCACGCTCGGCAAGCTGCCCGAGTGGAACCTCGACGATCTCTATCCGGGAATGGAAAGCGCGGAGCTCAAGCGCGACCTGGAGCAGGCGGACGCCGACTGCGCCGCGTTCGAGCGCGATTTCAAAGGCAAGCTGCAGGCGATGGCGACGGGCGCGCGCGCGGGTGAGGCCCTCGCCGGGGCGCTGAAGCGCTACGAGGCGATCGAGGACAAGCTCGGCCGGCTCTATTCATACGCGTCGCTGCTCTATGCCGGCAACACCACCGATCCGGTGCGCGCCAAGTTCTACGGCGACGTGCAGGAGCGCCTGACGGCGGCCTCTCTGCATCTGTTGTTCTTTACGCTCGAGCTCAACCGCGTGGACGACGCGGCGCTCGAGGCGGCGATGGGCGATCCGGCGCTCGGCCATTACCGGCCGTGGATCGAGGACGTGCGCAAGGAGAAGCCCTACCAGCTCGAGGACCGCGTCGAGGAGCTGTTCCACGAGAAGTCGATCACCGGCTATTCGGCCTGGAACCGGCAGTACGACGAGTTGGTGGCGGGCCTGCGCTTCAAGGTCGGGCCCAAGAGCCTGGGCATCGAGCAGACGCTCAACCTGCTGCAGGACGCCGACGGCAAGAAGCGCAAGGCGGCGGCGGAGGCGCTCGCCGCGACCTTCAAGGCCAACCTGCGCCCGTTCACGCTGATCACCAACACGCTGGCCAAGGACAAGGAGATTTCCGACCGCTGGCGCGGCTTCAAGGACATCGCCGACGCGCGGCATCTGTCGAACCGCGTCGAGCGCGAGGTGGTGGATGCGCTCGTCGAATCGGTGCGCGCCGCCTATCCGAAGCTGTCGCACCGCTACTACACACTGAAGGCGAAGTGGTTCGGCAAGAAGAAGCTGCCGCACTGGGACCGCAACGCGCCGCTGCCCAAGGTGGCGCAGCGCACGATCCCCTGGGAGGACGCCCGCGCGACCGTGCTCACCGCCTATGGCGCCTTCTCGCCGAAGATGGCGGAGGTGGCCGATAACTTCTTCACCAAGCGCTGGATCGACGCGCCGGTGCGCGAGGGCAAGCAGCCCGGCGCCTTCTCGCACCCGACCGTGCCGTCGGCGCACCCTTATGTGATGCTCAACTACCAGGGCAAGCCGCGCGACGTGATGACGCTCGCGCACGAGCTCGGCCATGGCGTGCACCAGGTGCTGGCCGCGCCGAACGGCCCGCTGATGGCGTCGACGCCGCTGACGCTGGCCGAGACGGCGAGCGTGTTCGGCGAGATGCTGACCTTCAAGAAGCTGCTGGCCAACACCACCGACAAGAAGCAGCGCAAGGCCATGCTCGCCGCCAAGGTCGAGGACATGATCAATACGGTGGTGCGGCAGATCGCGTTCTATTCTTTCGAGCGCAAGGTGCACACCGAGCGGCGCAACGGCGAGCTGACCGCCGACAAGATCTGCGAATTGTGGATGTCGGTGCAGAGCGAGAGTCTCGGGCCGGCGATCGAGCTCAGGCAAGGCTACGAGACCTTCTGGACCTACATCCCGCATTTCATCCATTCGCCGTTCTACGTTTACGCCTATGCCTTCGGCGACTGCCTGGTGAACTCGCTCTATGCCGTCTACGAGAACTCGGCCGCGGGCTTCGCCGAACGCTATCTGGAAATGCTTTCGGCCGGCGGCACCAAGCACCATTCCGAACTCTTGGCGCCGTTCGGCCTCGACGCGCGCGACCCGAAGTTCTGGGACGGCGGCCTGAGCGTGATCGCCACGCTGATCGATGAGCTGGAGGCGCTGGAGGCGGCGAAGTAGCGCGGGTACTTCTATTCACCGCCGGCAGGTCTTAGATCGCATCCATGGCCTCCGACGACCGCGAGAAGAACCGCTTCACCGCCCGCGCTGCGCGCTATGCCCGCGTCGGCACCAGGGTCGGCGGCGTGGCCGCGCGCATGGCCAGCCAGCGCTACCTCGGCACCGGCGGCACGCGCGAGGGCAACGCCATCGCGCTCGCCGCGGCGCTCGGCGGGCTGAAAGGCCCGATCATGAAGGTGGCGCAGCTGCTCGCCACCATTCCCGACGCGGTGCCGCCGGAATACGCCAGCGAGCTGATGAAATTGCAGACGCAGGCGCCGCCGATGGGCTGGGCCTTCGTCAAGCGCCGCATGGGCGCCGAGCTCGGCCCCGACTGGCAGACAAAATTTTCGAGCTTCGAGCATCATCCAGCCGCCGCCGCCTCGCTCGGCCAGGTGCACCGCGCGACCGCGCCCGACGGCTCGGCGCTGGCCTGCAAGCTGCAATATCCGGACATGCAGTCGGCGGTCGAAGCCGACCTGCAGCAGCTCAAGCTGTTGCTCAACCTGCGCAAGCGCTTCGACCCGACGATCGACACGTCGGAGATTGCCGTGGAAATCGCCGCACGCTTGCGCGAGGAGCTCGACTACGTGCGCGAGGCGAGGCACGTCGCGCTCTACCAGCACATGCTCGCCGACGAGAAGGCCGTGCGCGTGCCGAACGTGTGGCCCGCACTGTCGACCGGCCGCCTGCTCACGCTCGACTGGCTCGACGGCAGCAAGATGCTGTCACACAAGCAGGACCCGCTCGCCGACCGCAACCGCATCGCCACCGCGATGTTCACCGCCTGGTGGCTGCCGTTCAGCCGCTATGGCGTCATCCACGGCGACCCGCATCTCGGCAACTACACGGTCTTCGCCGACGGGGAGGGGCCGGCCGGCATCAACCTGCTCGACTACGGCTGTATCCGCATCTTCCCGCCACACTTCGTCGCCGGCGTGGTCGACCTCTACCGCGGTCTGCTCGAGGGCGACGAGGCGAGGGTGGTGCATGCCTACGAGGTCTGGGGCTTCAAGCGGCTCAACAAGGAGCTGATCGAGATCCTCAACATCTGGGCGCGGTTCATCTACGGGCCGCTGCTCGACGACCGCGTGCGCACCATCGCCGACGGGGTGAAGCCCTCCGACTACGGCCGCAGGCAAGCCTTCCAGGTCCACCAAGCGCTCAAGGCCAAGGGGCCGGTGACCGTGCCGCGCGAGTTCGTGTTCATGGACCGGGCGGCGATCGGCCTCGGCGCCGTTTTCCTGCACCTGGCGGCCGAGCTGAATTTCTACAGGCTATTCAACGAGGCCATCGCCGCCTTCGAGGTCACGAAAGTGGCCGCCCGTCAGGCCTCGGCGCTGGCCGCGGCGGGCCTGCCGCCGTCCACCGGCGACTGACCCTCCGCCGTTGCCCCGGCCGGACAATTGCGCTACCTCCAGTCCCGGCCCGCCCAGTTTGCGAGATTTCGGAGACCTTCCCCCATGGCCGATCACGGCACCGTTGAATACGCCACCGCTACCGGTAACGACTACCCGGCGCACGAGAACACCTACGAGCGCTTCGTCCTGTTCGCCTTCGTTGGCACCGTCCACGTCATCAACCTCGTGCTCGGCCTGGCGGTCGGCGGGGTCCTCGGCCACTGGTTCGCCGCCCTGCTGATCTTCCTCATCGCCATCTTCGGCGCCATCCCGGGTCTGGTGAGCGGGACCAAGACCTCGAGCTACGTGGCCTTCGCCCTCTGTTTCCTGATCTTCGGCTATAACGCACTGGCCTGACGCGTTCAGGTAGCGGGGGGAACGCGAATGCGAATAGCCGTTGCGCGGGAAACCGACGCCCACGAGCCGCGCGTCGCCGCCACGCCCGAAACCGTCAAGAAGTTCAAGGCGCTCGGCGCCGAGGTCGCGGTCACGCGCGGCGCCGGCATCGCCTCGGGCATCCCGGACAGCGAGTACGAGGCCGCCGGGGCCACCGTCGGCGACGGCGTCATCAGGGACGCCGACGTCGTGCTCAAGGTGCGCCGCCCGGCGCCGGCCGAGCTCGCCGACTACAAGCGCGGCGCGCTGGTCATCGCCATCATGGACCCCTATGGGCAGGATGCGGCGCTGAAAGCGATGGCGGACGCCGGCATCGCGTCCTTCGCCATGGAGCTGATGCCGCGCATCACCCGCGCCCAGTCCATGGACGTGCTGTCCAGCCAGGCCAACCTTGCAGGCTATCGTGCCGTGATCGACGGCGCCGGCGAATACGGCCGCGCGCTGCCGATGATGATGACCGCGGCCGGCACGGTGCCGGCCGCCAAGGTCTTCGTCATGGGCGTCGGCGTCGCCGGTTTGCAGGCGATCGCCACCGCGCGCCGCCTCGGCGCCATTGTCTCCGCCACCGACGTGCGCCCCGCCACCAAGGAGCAGGTGGAAAGCCTTGGCGCCAAGTTCCTCGCGGTCGAGGACGAGGAGTTCAAGAACGCGCAGACGGCAGGCGGCTACGCCAAGGAAATGTCGAAGGAATACCAGGCCAAGCAGGCCGCGCTCACCGCCGAGCACATCAAGAAGCAGGACATCGTCATCACCACCGCGCTGATCCCGGGCCGCCCCGCGCCGCGGCTGATCACCAAGGAGATGGTAGCCTCGATGCGGCCGGGCTCGGTCATCGTCGATCTCGCGGTCGAACGCGGCGGCAACGTCGAGGGTGCGCAGGCCGGCTCGGTCGTCATCGTCGACGGCGTCAAGATCGTCGGCCATCTCAACGTGCCCGGGCGGCTCGCCGCCTCGTCCTCGGCGCTCTACGCCAAGAACCTGCTGACTTTCGTCGAGACGCTGATCGACAAGAAAGAGAAGAAGCTCGCGGTCAACTGGGACGACGAACTGGTCAAGGCCACGCTGCTCACGCGCGACGGCGCCGTCGTGCATCCGAACTTCCAGCCGAAGACGGCCGCCTAAGGAGCGCCGACATGGACCACCTGGCAACCGCGGTCGATCCCTTCGTCTTCCGCCTCTCGATCTTCGTCTTGGCGGTGTTCGTCGGCTACTACGTCGTCTGGTCGGTGACGCCGGCGCTGCACACGCCGCTGATGTCGGTGACCAACGCCATCTCCTCGGTGATCGTGGTCGGCGCGCTGCTCGCGGTCGGCGTCGCGCTCGCCACCAACGACCAGGGCCCGCTCTGGGCGCGCATTCTCGGCTTCGTGGCGTTGATCTTCGCCTCCATCAACATCTTCGGCGGCTTCCTGGTTACCCAGCGCATGCTGGCGATGTACCAGAAGAAGAAAAAGTGAGCCCGCGATGAGCGCCAACCTCGCTGCTCTCCTTTACCTCGTCGCCGGCGTCCTCTTCATCCTGGCGCTGCGCGGTCTTTCGAGCCCCGATTCGAGCCGCCGCGGCAACATGTTCGGCATGGTCGGCATGACCATCGCCGTGCTGACCACGCTCGCGGGTCATCCGCCCGCCGACACGCTGGCCTGGGTGCTGGTGATCGGCGGCATCGCCATCGGCGGCGGCATCGGCGCGGTGATCGCGCGGCGCGTGCCGATGACCTCGATGCCGGAACTGGTCGCCGCCTTCCACTCGCTGGTCGGCATGGCGGCGGTGCTGGTCGCGGCGGGCGCCTATTACGCGCCGGCCGCCTTCGACATCGGCACCCGCGGGGCGATCCACAAGGCGAGCCTGGTCGAGATGGCGCTCGGCGTCGCCATCGGCGCGCTCACCTTCACCGGCTCGGTCATCGCCTTCCTCAAGCTCTCCGGCCGCATGAGCGGCAAGCCGATCACGCTGCCCGGCCGCCACGTCATCAACATCGCGCTCGGCCTCGCGCTGATCTTCTTCATCTACGGCCTGGTCGTCTCGCAGAGCCAGCTCGACTTCTGGCTGGTCACCGGCATCGCGCTGCTGCTCGGCGTGCTGATGATTATCCCGATCGGCGGCGCCGACATGCCGGTGGTGATCTCGATGCTCAACTCCTATTCGGGCTGGGCGGCCGCCGGTATCGGCTTCACGCTCGGCAATTCGGCGCTGATCATCACCGGCGCGCTGGTCGGCTCCTCGGGCGCGATCCTGTCCTACATCATGTGCAAGGGCATGAACCGGTCGTTCATCTCCGTCATCCTCGGCGGCTTCGGCGGCGAGACCGCGGGTCCGGCGGGCGGCGGCGAGCAGCGGCCGGTCAAGCTCGGCTCGGCCGAGGACGCCGCCTACATAATGAAGAACGCCGGCAAGGTCATCATCGTGCCGGGCTACGGCATGGCGGTGGCGCAGGCGCAGCATGCCCTGCGTGAAATGGCCGACCACCTCAAGAAGGAAGGCGTCGAGGTGAAGTACGCCATCCATCCGGTCGCCGGCCGCATGCCCGGCCACATGAACGTGCTGCTGGCGGAAGCCAACGTGCCCTATGACGAGGTGTTCGAGCTCGAGGACATCAATTCCGAGTTCGCGCAGGCCGACGTCGCCTTCGTCATCGGCGCCAACGACGTGACCAACCCGGCGGCGGAGGAAGACCCGTCTTCGCCGATTTACGGCATGCCGGTGCTGCAGGTGTGGAAGGCGGGCACGGTGATGTTCATCAAGCGCTCGCTCGCCTCCGGCTATGCCGGCATCGACAACCCGCTGTTTTATCGCGACAACACGATGATGCTGCTCGGCGACGCCAAGAAGATGACCGAGAGCATCGTCAAATCGATGTAGGCGCGGTGCGGGTCAGGAGCGGCCTGTTCCTTTCTTTCGCTCTGCTGAGCCTCGCGTGGGACTTTCCCGCGCGGGCGGAGCCGCTGACCTGCGCCGCGCCGCTCAAGCCGATGCTGCGCAACGAGCTCTATTTCGGCCGCAACATCGGCGGACGCGCCGGTGTCGGCGAACGCCAGTGGCAGGCCTTCGTCAACCGCGAGCTGACGCCCCGCTTTCCCGACGGGCTCACCGTCATCGACGGCCAGGGTCAGTGGCGCGAGGGTGGCGGCATCGTGCGCGAGCGGAGCAAGATCGTCGTCATCGTGACCGCGGACGACGCCGAGGCGCGCACTCGCGTCGCCGCCGCGGCGGCTGCGTACAAGGCGCGCTTCGGGCAGCGTTCGGTCGGTGTGGTGACGCAGCCGGTCTGCGCGGCGTTCTAGCCGGCCGACCGGCCGCTCAGTCACTTCCACGGAAACAGCGCTGCCGGGAAGTCGGCTGCCGACCGCCGCTGCGTCGGCCGTGGCCGCAAGGTCGGCGGCGGGCTTGCCTCCGCCACCACCGTCCTGCGGTAGAGGTGCCAGGTGGCGTGGCCGAGGATCGGCAGCACCACCGGCAGGCCGAGGAACATGGGGATCGAGCCGAGCGCCAGCAGCGCCGCCACGATCAGGCCCCAGGCCGCCATGGTCAGCGGGTTCGCCGCCACCACGCGCAACGATGTCCAGAGCGCGCCGGCGGCGCCCACGTCGCGGTCGAGCAGAAGCGGGAACGACACCACCGAGATCGCCAGTACCAGCACGGCGAACAGGAAGCCGACGCCGTTGCCGACCAGGATCAGCGTCCAGCCGGCGGGCGTGGTCAGCACGTCGCGGATGAACCCCGTTATCGACGGCGGATGGGCATAGCCGAATGCAGCGATGTAGATCGCGTTGGCGATCATCACCCAGAGGCCGAAGATCGCGAACAAGAGCAGCGCCAGCGCGACGATGGCGCCGATCGACGAGGATCGCAACACGTCGAAGGCGTTCGTGGCGGTGATCTCGAGGCCCGCCTCGCGGCGGCGGCTCATTTCGTAGAGCGCCAGCGCCGCGACCGGGCCGACGAGAGCGAAGCCGCTCGCCAGCGGATAGATGAGCGGCAGCACCGAATAGCCGAAGGCGAGCCGCGCCAGCAGCAGGCCGATCAGCGGATAGACAACGCACAGGAACACGGCATGGGTTGGCATCGCATAAAAGTCGTCGACGCCTCTGGCGAGGGCCTCGCGCAGATCGGCAAGCGTGATGCGGCGGATCTCGGGCAGCGCGGCGGTCTTGCCCGCGCCGAGCAAAACATGGGAATGCGCCATGATGGTCCTCCCGAACGGTTGCTCAAGTGGCCGTAGCGCCGGTGATGCTCGATCGCGCGTGGTGTTCGCGTGGTCAGGGCAGGCCATGCACCACGGACGTACAATCACTATAGCACCACGCTGGGAGAATGGCACCGCTCGCGTGCGGCATCGGGGAACCGCATTTCAAAATCGAGTGAAGCGTCCAAGCCCGCGCTAACCATCCCGCAAGTGCCTTGCGGATAGCCCTTTTTCCGGCATGGACGAAAGGCAGGCTGCGCATTGTCATGTCGTCTGCAACGTCATTTGTCGGGGGAGATAACATGTTGGAACAGCACGAACTCGCGCACATGGCGCGCTTGGTTCCGTTCGGGCACCGGCAGGTTCCGCCGCGCGTCTGCGTCGTCGACAACAAGCCGCACGTGCGCATGTTTCTCGCGGAGATGCTGGAGCAGATCGGCTTCATCACTTGCGAATGCTCAGGCGCGGAGATCAGGTCCATGATCACCGAGTTCTTCCCGGACCTGATCGTGGTCGGTCCGCTCGGCAAGGACGGCGACGTGCCGATGCTGCTGCGCGCGATCGGCAATTTCGAGGGCAAGGTCATGCTGTTCGGCGGACGCAGCTCGCCCGCGCTCATCCGCGATCACGAGCACGGCGAAAGGATGGGTCTGGCCATGCTGCCGCCTTTGGGTACGCCGTTCCGCGACGGCGACATTCGCGACAACCTGCGTGCGTTTCTGCCGGTCGCGGCGTCGCCGCCGCTGCCGGTGGACGTGGACGAGGCGCTGATGAACGGCTGGCTGGAGCTGTGGTACCAGCCCAAGATCGACCCGCGCCGGCTCATCCCGTGCGGCGCCGAGGCGCTCATCCGCGTGCGGCATCCGACCTGGGGCGTGGTATCGCCGGCCTATTTCGTGCCGGCGGTCAACGACCCGTATTTCCACGCGCTGTCGCAGTTCGCGATCATGCGCATGGCCGGCGATCGGCTGCGCTTTGCGGGCGCGGGGCGTGCGATCGACATCTCGATCCGCATGCCGATGGCGGCGCTCGAGGACGCCGGCTTCATCGATTCCGTTTTCCGCAAGCTGCCGGCGGGCGCCGCGCAGGCGGGCCTGCTGATCGAGGTCGAATGCGCCGACGTGGTCGCGGACTTTGCCGGCGTGCGGCGGGCGGCGACGCAGCTCGCCTTCCGCAACGTCGGCATTGCCATCGCCGCGATCGGCAGCGAAGGGGCGGCGCTGGCGGGCCACGCCGACCTGCCGGCGGTGGAACTGAAGGCGGACCGGAAGTTCGTGCGCGGCTGCGCCGGCGACCGCATCAAGCAGGCGGTCTGCGCGGCCATCGTCGGCATGGCCAAGGATTGCGGCGCACGCTCGGTGGCGGACGGCGTCGAAAGCCACGCGGACTTTCTGGCCGTGCGCGAGCTCGGCTTCGACCTGGTGCAAGGGCCGATGTTCGCCAAGCCGATGCCAGCCGGTAAGTTCGAGAAGGCCGTGCTGGCGAGGACCTACGCAGAGACGGTGTGATGGCCGCGCGGCGGCCCCTCGGGCCGCAGCGGCACCGGTAGAAACGCTTTATTTTCAGATGGTTATCGTGGCCGTGCCGAAGGCGCGCGCGATGTGCTAGCCGATAGGCTGGAGGCCGTGCCGCAACCATGACCACGCTGAAATGGCTCCTGGTTATCGCCGTCGCCGGCTACGGCGGCCTGCTCGCGCTGATGTACGTGTTCCAGCGCGCGCTGATGTACTTTCCCGATCCGTCGCGCACGCCGCCGGCCGCGGCCGGCCTGCCGCAGGCGGAGGAGGTGGTGCTGCGCACGGCCGACGGCGAGACGCTGGTCGCCTGGCACGTGCCGCCGCGCGGCGAGCGCCCCGTGGTGCTCTATTTCCACGGCAATGGCGGCGCCCTGAACTTGCGCGCACACCGGTTCTCGCGGCTTACCGCCGACGGCACCGGCCTGCTTGCGTTGTCCTATCGCGGCTATGGCGGCTCGACCGGCCGGCCGAGCGAGAGCGGCCTCATCCTCGACGCCCAGGCCGCCTACGACTTCGCCGCCGCGCGCTACCAGCCCGAGCGCATCGTGCTGTGGGGCGAGTCGCTCGGCACCGCGGTCGCCATCGCGCTTGCGATCGAGCGCAAGGTGGCCGGCCTCATTCTCGATGCGCCGTTCACCAGCGCCGCCGACATCGGCGCGGCGGCCTATCCCTTCGCGCCGGTGCGCTGGCTGATCAAGGACCCGTTCCGCTCGGACGCGCGCATCGGCCGCGTGCGCGCGCCGCTGCTGTTCCTGCACGGCGGGCGCGACAACATCGTGCCGATCGCCTACGGCGAGCGGCTGTTCGCGCTTGCCAACGAGCCCAAGCAAATGGTGCGCTTTCCGGCCGCCAACCACGTCGATCTCGACGGCCACGGCGCCATCGCCGCCGTGCATGATTTCCTGGCGCGAATCCGGTAGCCGTTTCTATCTCCGCTGGCGGCCGCGACGAGTGGACAACCGGCCGCCGGCTTGTAAGATTTGACTGCATCGCTCAAGCGGGGCGGATGCGACAAAAAGATCGATCGTCATCTCCGTGGCGGCGGGCGACAGAATAAACAGAACAAGCGAGGAGGAATTGCCGTGCTGGACAAGACCAAGGAGGCGGCGACGACGGTCGATGCCGCGAAAAAAGTGACGCTGGTCAAACCGGCCGACGCGACCGGCGAGATCGCGGAAATTTTCGAGGACATCCGCCGGGTCAAAGGCGAGAACTTCCTGACGCCGAACTGGGGATTTTTTGCCCTGGACGTCGATCTCCTGCGCCATTGGTGGGGGCTGGCCAAGCGGCTGCAAACCGCCGCGGGCAAGAGCGCGCTGCCGAAGCCACTGCTCAACAGCATCTCGCTGGTGTGTTCCGCGGAGGTCAATTGCGTCCGCTGCATCAACAACCACCAGACCCATCTGATCGAGCACTTCGGCTGGACCGAAGCGGACGTGGTCGAAATTCTCAACTTCGAGAACTCCACCAAGGTCGATGACATGACCAAGGCGGTGCTGCGCTTCGCCCGCAAGGTCGCCTTCGCCGAAGGCACGACCGAAGCGGACTTCCAGGAGCTGCGCCGGCACGGCGTCAGCGACGTCGGCGTCGCCGAAATCGTCTCGATGGCGATGCTGGAATCCGGCATGGCGCGCCATGCGGTCGGCGTCGCGCAGTTCGAGGATTGCGACGCCTGGCCGCTCGAGAACCTGCCCAGCGCCGCTTATGCGGGCGCCGTGAAAAAGTAAATGCGGAATCCCGCGTGAACTCCGGAAAGGTCTGAAATGCTGTTCGGTCCCTGCGCGCCCGAGTCGGCCGCGCCTTTCCTGAGCGGCGCCGGCGCGCTCTGCTCCGGCGGCTTCGGCTTCGTCACCGCGGTGATGGCGACGCTCGCCGCCAATGCCAAGGCGCAGCCCGCCCGCATCATGGGCGGCGCGGTGCCGGAGGTGGACCGCGTCGCCGTGCGCATCGTCACCGACAACATCGTCATCCAGTTCGTGCCCAGCGAGCAGCGCGAGGGGATGACGATCGAGCGCAAGAGCGGCAACACCAGCCCGGACCGGCCGCCCCGCCACATGCTCAACGGCGAATGGGGCCTCGCCATGCATGCCGAGTCGAAACGCGGCGACGAGACGCGCCACGTGCTGGTCGATTTCGGCTACACGCCGGAGGTGCTCAACAACAACCTGGCGATCCTGGGCATCGATCCCGCATTGTTCGACGCGATGGTGCTCAGCCACGGGCACTACGATCATTTCGGCGGCATGGTCGGCTTCCTCCAGACGCACGGCGGAGCGCTCAGGAAGAAACTGCCCTTCTACGTCGGCGGCGAGGACACCTTCTGCATCCGGCGCAATCCGGGCGGGCAGTTCGGCGCGCTCGACCGTAAGGCCATCCTCGACGCCGACCTGTCGCTGATGATGGCGGAGGAGCCCGCGCTGGTCGCCGACCACGCCTTCACCACCGGACGCATCGGCCAGGTATCGTTCGAGAAGCCGTTGCTGCCGACCACCGAGATCGTCGGCATCTTCGACGGCTTCGGCTGCTTCCCCGAGAAGATGCCGGCCGAGAAGAACACCGGGCAGTACATCCCGGACGATTTCGACCACGAGATCGCGACGATCTACAACGTGAAGGGCAGGGGCCTGGTGGTGCTCACCTCGTGCAGCCACCGCGGCGTCATCAATGCGGTACGCCAGGCGCAGAAGGCCTCCGGCATCGACAAGGTCCTGGCGGTGATCGGCGGCTTCCACATCGTGCCGCCGCTCGGCGACGACTACATCAACCAGACCATCGCCGAGTTCAGGGACATCGACCCGACCTATCTCATCACCGCACACTGCACGGGCGACCGATTCTACGATCTCGCCCGCGCCGCGCTCGGCGACAAGGTCATCCACTCGGCGGTCGGCACGCGCTTCACCTTCACCTCCGCGTAGTGCCGCTCAAAAAGCATAGCGCGGGCAAATCTGCCCGCGCCATTCGAACTCGAAACCCGCCGTAACGAAGAATGTCTTAGAAACGCGGCGGACCGCCGCGGCCCGCACCGCGCCCACCGGCGCCACCGGGACCGCCCGCACCGGGGGCCACCCGCGGCTTCATCGGCAGCAGGCCCTCGCGCTGCATCTTCTTGCGCGCAAGCTTGCGGGCCCGGCGGATCGCTTCCGCCTTCTCCCGCGCCTTCTTTTCCGACGGTTTTTCGTAATGGCCGCGAAGCTTCATCTCGCGGAAAATGCCCTCGCGCTGCATCTTCTTCTTCAGCGCCTTCAGGGCTTGGTCGACGTTGTTGTCGCGAACGAGTACCTGCACTTTTGCTCCTTCGTTGTGGCTCGGACGGGTTCAAGGTCAAAAGCCCGCGGATTGCGGGCCTTTTGAGTCGGGCGGCTGTACCAGAATTGCGTTCGGGAGTCCATGCGGAGCCGGCAAAACCGGCTCCGGACGGGCCTATTCCGCAATATAGCGCGGCCGGTGCTGGCTTCCAGTGGCGCCCGGCCGGGAGATTTGGGGCCGGGGCCGGCCCGTTCTCCCGGCGGTGGTCGTCCGTAGAATCACAACCGGAACAAGGCCTTGCGGACGAGCCCGGCGAGGCGAGCAGGCTCGGTCAGCGCGGCACCATATGCAGGTAGGGTTTGGCCTCCTCGAGCGCCCGCGCGTAGGAGGGCCGTTCCTTCACCCGCCCGAGATAGGCGGTCAGGTTCGGAAAGCGCTCGGCGAGCGGCCTGACGACCATGTCGACATAGAACAGCGTCGGCGCGGCGGCGCAGTCGGCGAGGGTGAACTCCTTGCCGGCCGCCCAGCGGCGCGAGGCCAGGTCCTGCTCGCGCAGGCCGAGCGCCGTGTCGATGGTGGCCCGCGCCTGGGCGACCCCGTAGGGGTCTCGCTGATCGGCCGGGCGAAGGCGGTCGCCGACGACCTTCTGCATCTGCATGTGCACATACAGATCGTAGAAGCGGTCGAGGGCGCGCACCTCGCGCGCGGCGTCGGGCGCATCGGGGATCAGCTTCACCGGGCCGGGATAATGCTGGTTGAGATAGTCGACGATGACCGTCGATTCCGGGATGACGCGATCGCCGTCGCGCAGCACCGGGAACTTGCCGATCGGCCAGAGCGCCTTGAACGCGGTGCGCGACTTCTCCTCTCCCAGGTCAACGTTGTGCGGCGTGAACGGTGTGCCGTTCTCGTAAAGCGCGATCAGCACCTTGTGGCAGAACGACGAGAGCGGGTGCAGGTGGAGCGTGAGCGACATGGAGAACTCCGTACTTAGGGTTAGTTCGAACGGCGCGTCAGCACGATGTGCATGGCTTTCTCCGTCGGCACGTGTTCGCTGGGCCGGTAGCCGAGCTTGCGCAGGTCGAGGCCGGCGAAGAGGTTTTCGCCGCTTCCGAGCAGCACGGGCGACACCGCCAAGTGCATCTCGTCGATCAGCCCGACCTGCAGATACTGCCGGATGGTGGCGGCGCCGCCGCCGACCCGGACATCGCGGCCGTCGGCCGCCGCCATCGCGCGTTTCAGAGCCGCATCGATGCCGTCGGTCACGAAGTGGAACATGGTGCCGCCCTGCATGACGATCGGAGCGCGCGGATAGTGGGTAAGCACGAACACCGGGCATTGATAGGGCGGGTTGTCACCCCACCAGCCCTTCCAAGGGTCGTTCGCCGGCCACGGGCCGCGGCTCGGCGCGAACATGTTGCGGCCCAGGATCCAGGCGCCGACGTTCTCGAAGCCGCGGGCCGCGAAATCGTCGTCGATGCCGGTAGCGCCGCCGTCGGTGCCGTGGACCTTCTGGAAGGTGCGGGTGGCGAAGGCCCATTCGTGCAGCGCCTCCCCGCCGATGCCCAGCGGGTTCTCGAGGCTCTGGTCCGGCCCCGCGCCGTAGCCGTCGAGCGAAATCGAGAAGCTTTCGACGCGCAATTTCGGCATGGCCCACGTCCGTACTAATTGTAATTTACAACCGGTTGTATTATTGAATCGGTCTTGGGGAATCGCAAGCGGTTTTTCGAGGGTTGCGACAGCATGAACGAGGCGCATCGCTCCGGCTGCCCGATCAACCTCACGCTCGAGGTTGTCGGCGACAGATGGAGCCTGCTGGTCATCCGAGACGTCATCTTTGGCAACCGGCGGCACTTCCGCGAATTGCTGAACCGGTCGGAGGAGGGGATCTCGTCGAACATCCTCGCCGACCGCCTGAAGAACCTGGTCGAACAGGGCATCCTGACCCGCGCGGACGATCCCAGCCATAAGCAGAAGGGCATCTACAGCCTGACGGATAAGGGGATCGAGCTGCTGCCGGTGCTGGCGCAGATGGCCGCCTGGGGCTACCGGCATCTGCCGGTGACGGAGGAACTCGGCATCCGTGCGCGGCTGCTGGACGAGGGTGGCCCGAAACTGTGGGCCGCGTTCATGGACGAGCTGCGCGCGATGCACCTCGGCGTGAAGCGCAAGAGCAAGGGCCCGTCGGTGTTCGCGCAGTTGCAGGCGGCTTACGAGGCCGTGGTGGCGAAGCGGCGGAAGAAATAGCCGCCCGTCAGGGGCAGCGCGCGAAGTGGGCTCGCAGCGCGGCCGCCAGCTCCGCCGGCTTTTCCTCGGGCGGGAAGTGCGCGCAGTCGGGGATCGAGAGCATCTCGAAGTTCTCCGCCAGCGGGGAAAGCGCCCCGCGCATCGCCTCGCCCAGCCACAGCGCGCCGGCGACACCGAGCACCGGCACGCGGATCTTGTTTGCCGCCAGCGCCCGGTTCTGCGCGCCGGATTCGAAGATGGCGCGATAGTAATTGAGCGCCTCGACGAAGGCGCCGGGCCGCGCGTAAAGGCGCACGTATTCGGCGACCGACGCGGCAGGAATGGCGCCGGGCCGCGCTGCGCGGTGCCGGAAAATCCATTTGAGGTAGACGTCTTCGCGTCCGGCGGTCAGCTCTTCCGGCAGTTCCGGCAGGCAGTTGAAAAAGAAGTGCCAGGTCTTCTTTGCCTGCTCGGCCGTGAAGGCGTAGGTGCCGCCCGGCGCGATGCCGGGCACGGCGGCCTCGATCAGGGTTGCGCCGCGCAGCGTGTCGGCGTGCTGCGCCGCGTAGGCGTAGCCGATCCAGCAGCCGATATCGTGGCCGACGAAATGGAAGCGCGGCAGGCCGAGCTTCCGCCCCAGCGCATGAAACAGCGCCGTGACGCTCTGCATGTCGTAGCGCGCCGTCGGATGCGAGAGGCCGAGTGCCGGCGGCTCGACCGCGATCACGCGATAGTCGGCGGCGAGCAGCGGGATCACCTTTTCCCAGACGAGCGCCGATTGCGGCCAGCCCGAGACCAGGAGGACAGGTTCGCCGCTGCCGGCCTCATAGCACTGCAGTTGCGTGTCACCGACCGCGACCATCGATGCAACCGTGTTGGCGAAGGCCATTTCGGTCTCCCCGGGCGGATATCAGAATGCGGCGTCCGCGGCGCGGCTATTTCGGCCACACCCGCGTGACGTGGCCCATCTTGCGGCGCGGGCTCGGCTTGCCCTTGCCATAGACGTGCAGCGCAGTGCCCGGCTGCTTGAGCCACGGCGCCGTGTCCAGGATCTCGTCACCGATCAGGTTGGTCATCTGCACCTTGCGGCCGAGCCGCAGCGGCTTGGCGAGCGGCCAGCCTGCGACCGCGCGCATGTGCTGCTCGAACTGCGAGACGGTCGCGCCGTCGATCGTCCAGTGGCCGGAATTGTGCACGCGCGGCGCGATCTCGTTGACCAGCACGTGCTGCTTGCCGTGCGCGCGCACGACGAACATCTCGACGCCCATCACGCCGACATAGCCGAACGCCTTGGCGATCTTGCTCGCAACCGCTTTCGCCTCCGCCGCAAGGGCAGGCGAGACTTTCGCCGGCACGGTCGAGATGTGCAGGATGTGGTCGCGGTGGACGTTCTCGGTGACCTCGAAGCACTCGACGCGCCCGTCCGCGCCGCGCGCCGCGATCACCGAGACCTCGCGCTCGAACTTGACGAAGCCTTCCAGGATGCACGGCACGTTGCGTAACGAACGCCACGCCCCGTTGGCGTCCGCCTCTTTCGCGATCTTCACCTGGCCCTTGCCATCGTAGCCGAGCGTGCGCGTCTTCAGCACGGCGGGAATGCCGGTTTTCTCGATCGCTTCGGCAAGCTGCGTCGCACTGTGCACGGCCGCGTAAGGCGCGGTGGCGATCCTGAGGTCCTTGATGAAGTTCTTCTCGATCAGCCGGTCCTGCGTGAGTTCGAGCACTTGCGGGTCGGGCAGCACCGGCTTTCGTTTCGACAGATAGGTCGCCGTCTTGGCCGGCACGTTCTCGAACTCGTAGGTGATGACGTCCACCGCGTCGGCGAAGCCGGCGAGCGCGTCCTCGTCCTCGTAGGCGCCGCAGGTATAAGCGTGCACTACCTCGAAGGCGCAGGAGTCCTTCTCGGGCGAATAGACGTGGCAGCGCAGCCCGAGCGGCGCCGCCGCGAGCGCCAGCATGCGGGCGAGCTGTCCGCCGCCGAGAATGCCGATGGTCGCGCCGGGCTTGAGCAAGCGTCTCAATCCTTCGGGCGCTTGGCGACGGCCTTGGTCTGGCGCGCGCGCCACTGGTCGAGCCGCTTGGCGACCTTGCCGTCGGACAGGCCCAGGATCGCGGCCGCCAGTAGCGCGGCGTTGATCGCGCCGGCCTTGCCGATCGCCAGCGTGCCGACCGGGATGCCGCCCGGCATCTGCAGGATGGAGAGCAGCGAATCCTTGCCCTCGAGCGCGTGGGTGTCGATCGGCACGCCCAGCACCGGCAGGGGCGTCATCGACGCGGTCATGCCGGGCAGGTGGGCGGCGCCGCCGGCGCCGGCGATGACCACCTTGAAGCCCTTGCCGCGGGCGCCATGGGCGAAGTCGTAGAGCCGCTTCGGGGTGCGGTGCGCCGAGACGATCAGCGTCTCATGACCGATCTTGAGGGCGTCGAGCGTCTCGGCGGCGTGCTTCATCGTGGCCCAGTCCGACTGGCTGCCCATGATGATCGCTACAGGTTTTGCCGCCATTCTTGCCCCCGTTTCCGCCGAACCCCCGCGGAAGGAAGCGGCGGATTATAGGTGGGGAGCCCCTGCTGGCAAGGCGGAAGCGGTATCGGTGCAGGGATGCGAATCGGGGAGGCGCGGCCGGTGGCAGGGGCTGCCCAGCTCTATGCGGCCCCCGTTCGCGCGGGGGCCAAAGACCTCACGCGATGATGTCCGGCGTGAGCTGGTCCTCGATCAGGCGAATCTTGTCACGCAGCACCAGTTTGCGCTTCTTCAGGCGCTGTACCTGGATAAGGTCGGAACCGGGTGACTTGGCGAGAGCCTCGATCGCGGCATCGAGGTCGCGGTGTTCCTGTTGCAGGCGCGCGAGCTGCTCCCGCAACGTGCGTTCTTCCTCGTCGTTCATTGCCACCGCTGGTATGCTCGGGCCGCTACGCCATTATGGCCCAAAAAGCGGCGCGATTGTCGCGTTTTCCACAATGCCGTTCAAGCGTGCGGGAAAACCGCCGCTTGGCCAGAGCCTTGAGTTCCACCGCCCATTTTGCCGCTGCGGCAGTTAGCCGTCGCTCTCGGGTCCCGATTGTGCTATGTTTATTTTATTCGGGAGCACAGATTGAGGAGACATACGGTATGTCGATGCAATCGCATCTCGCGGAATTGCAAAAGCGCCACCAAGCCCTCGAAAGTGAAATCACCGATTGCCTGGCCCATCCCGCGGTCGATGACCTGAAAATCGTAGAACTCAAACGCCGTAAATTGCTGGTCAAAGAAGAAATCGAGCGCTTGCGCCGCAACGGCGCCAGCGTGCACTGACCCGATCGATTTCGACGACGGTTATTCCAGGACGGACCGCCGGCTCGCGAGCCGCGAGGCGGCGGTTTTGCGTTTTCGCACTCAGAACCCCGCATAGACGGCCTTGATCTGCTGGCGCAGAAAGACGTGCCGACGGTCGCGCGCACTGCGCCCGTGCCAGACCATGTTGGTGGGGATCTTGCCGATCTCGATCGGCACACGCCGCATCACAAGGTCGTAGGACTTCTCGAATACGTCCGAGGCGAGCTTGCTGAACACCCCGATCATGTCGCTGCGCATGAGCAGCTGCGGCACCGCGGTGAAGTTCGACACCGCCACCAGCGCCTGGCGTTCGAGATTGTAGCGCCCCAGCAGGTCGTCGAAGATCGCGCGGCGTCCGCCGGTCGCGCTCACCACCAGGTGCGGATAGGACAGCACGGCCGCGATGTCGAACTTGCGCTTGCGGATGGGATGGTCGCGGCGAAAGACGCAATAGAGATGCTCGTCGAGCAGGAACTCGGCGTGCAGGTGGCGCGGCATGTCGTCGAAGGCACCGAGCGCGAGCTCGACGCGGTCCTGGTCGAGCAGGTCGAGCGCCTGCCGGCGGTCGGCGGTCACCACCTGCACGCTGAGCGCCGGTGCCAGCCGCCGCAGCCGTTCGAGCAGCGGCGGCACGACAGCGAGCGTCAGCCGGTCGGGCATGCTGATGCGGCAGACGCCGCTCGCGCGCGCGGGCTCGAACGCGGCGCCGGGAAAGAGACAGTCGTCCACCAACGAAATCGCCTCGCGCAGGGGCTGGCGCAATGCCTCCGCGCGCGGCGTGAGCACCATGCCATTGCCGCCGCGCACCAGGAGGTCGTCGCCGAGCAGCACGCGCAACCGGTTGAGCGCGTTGCTCACCGCGGGCTGGGAGCGGCCGAGCCGCTTGCCCGCCCGCGTCACGCTGCGCTCGGCCAGCAGGGCATCGAGGGTCTTGAGCAGGTTGAGATCGACGGCGGCGAGCGACATGGCTTTTCGCTATTCATTTGATGGATGACGAATATTTATACTATCGATTTCGCAAATGCGGAACCTTCTCCTAGCCTGAGGCGCCGTCGGCCAGCACCGGGTCCCGGAGAACGGGCCGGCCTACTAGGCACTGTGACCCGTGCTGATATGCTCAACGAGCAGGAGGAAACGACAATGACACAAAAAAATGCCGGGACGACGCGCCGCACTGCGCTCTGGTCCATGGTCGCTGTCGGTCTCTGGGCGGCCGGCATCGGCGGCGCGCGGGCGCTCGACTATCCGACCCGCCCGGTCACGATTGTCGTGCCGTTCCCGCCCGGCGGCGGCGTCGACGCACTGGCGCGCGTGGTGGCGCAAAAGCTCACCGACCAATTGAAGCAACAGTTCGTCGTCGAAAACAAGGGCGGCGCCGGCGGCACGCTTGGCACCAATGTTGCCGCCCGCGCCACTCCCGACGGCTATACGCTGCTGCTCGGCCACACCGGGACGATGGCTATCAACCCGTCCCTCTACGTCAACATGAAGATCGATCCGGAGAAGCAGTTCGTGCCGATTGGTACGGTCGGCGTGCTGCCGGTCGCATTGATCGCGCATCCGTCTTTTCCGGCCAAGACGGTTGCCGACTTCATCAAGATTGCCAGGGAGAAGGGGAGCGCGCTGAACGTCGGGACATCGGCGGTCGGCACCGGCGGTTATCTCACAGCGCAGCTGTTCAAAGCGCAGACGGGCCTCGATTTCACCATCGTCCCTTACAAGGGCACGGGCCCGCTGATGAACGACCTGCTCGGAAACCATGTTCCGGTCGTTTTCGGCGTGCTGCCGCCCGCCCTCGGTAACATCAAGGCCGGCAAGCTGAGCGGCATCGCTGTCACCAGCAAAAGACGCTTCTCGCTGCTGCCCGATATGCCGACGGCCGACGAAACCGGAATGCCCGGCTTCGAAGCAGTGCTGACTTACGGCTTGCTCGCACCCGCCGGCACGCCAAAGGAGATCGTCGACAGGCTGAGCGCGGAACTCCACAAGCTGGTTGCGCTCGACGATGTCAAGCAACAGATCAATCTTGCGGGCGGCGATCCGCATGCCTCGACGTCAGCTGAATACGCGGCTGTGCTCGCCAAGGAAGAAAAGATGTGGGGCGGCCTCGTCAAAAAGCTTAATCTCAAGGTCGAATAGCCGCGTCCACCCGACGCGAACGTGGGGAAGAACGCCATGCTGACCGTTGTGCGAATGGCCGCGATTGCCGGCCTTGCGCTTGCGAGCGCCCTGTCGACCGCATCCGCGCAGGACTATCCGAACCGGCCGATTACCTTGATCGTGCCGTTCCCGCCGGGCGGCAGCACCACGGTGATGGCGCGCAACATCGCCGATCCGATGGCGAAGCTGCTCGGCCAGCAGGTCGTGGTCGACAACCGCGGCGGTGCCGGCGGCACGCTCGGCACGCGCGCCGTGGCCAAGGCCGCGCCCGACGGCTACACCATTCTGCTCGGCTACAGCGGCACGCTCTATATCGCGCCGAGCCTCTACGACAACATCGGCTACGACCCGCGCAAGGACTTCTCGCCGATCGGCATGATCGGCACGGCGCCGAGCGTCCTGCTGGTGCATCCTTCGGTGCCGGCCAAGACGGTCTCCGAGTTCATCGACTACGCCAGGAAGTCGCCCAATCCGCTCACATATGGATCGCCCGGCGCCGGCACGGCCAACCATCTTGCGGCCGAGCTGTTCGCCAGCGCGGCCGGCATCAAGCTCACCCACGTTCCCTACAAGGGTTCGGGTCCGGTGATGAACGACCTCATCGGCGGCCACATTCCGATGGGCTTCGCGCCGATCCCGGCCGCAATAGGCAACGTGCAGGGCGGCAAATTGCGCGGTCTCGCCGTCACCAGCCCGAAACGCTCGACGCTGCTGCCGGAACTGCCGGCGGTCGCCGAAACCCTTCCGGGCTTCGAGGTCGCATTGCGCTACGGTTTGGTGGCGCCGGCCGGCACGCCGAAGCCGATCATCGACAAGCTCAACAAGGCTCTCAATGACGCACTGGCGTCCGACGAGGTGAAGAAGCGCCTCGCCACCGAAGGCGCAGAGGCGCTGCCCGGCACGCCGGCGGACTATGTCGCCGATATCGACAAGGAAGAAAAGAAGTGGAACGTGCTGGTGAAAGGAATGGGGCTGAAGGCGCAATAGCGCGCGCCCGCGGGCCGCAAGGCCTTGGCGCGGCGGCGACTTTGCGCGCCGCCATGCCGCCACAGTGTTGTGGCTTGCTTTCCGCCGTGCCCCATCTTACGAGGGAAGCCATGACGCGACTCCTCTCGCTCCGCCGCTCCGCCCTGTACGCCGCCGCCGCCGCCGTCGGGCTGGCGCTCGCCGCCGCCGTGCCAGCGCAGGCCTTCACCTTCCAGGACGGCGACGGCTCCGCCGCCGGCAGCCGCGGCTTCAAGGACCTCGACATCCCGAAGGTTCCCAAGGACGAAGCCGGCTCGCGCTTCAATTACAACAGCGGGCAGACCACGATCCGGCAGGGCGGAACAACGCTGCAATTCGGCACGCGGCCCTCGTTCCACGAGCAGTTCAATCCGAACAACATGTTCAACCCGTACTACCGCGACGGACGCTGGTAGAGCGGCTTCGCACACCCCACGCGCTCGCTATCCCACCGGAACGCGCGACAGGAAAATGTGGCCGAGCCGTAGCATGCGCCCGTAGAAGTCACGGGCAAAAGCCTGGCGTTCCGGCTCAGGCATTTGTGCGAAAACCTTGTGCTTGAGAATGGCGGCGGCCGGTTGTTTGCCGTTCGCCTCGGCCGCCAACTGGATTTCTCCCGGCTGTAGATTGAGATCGTAACTGTCGCGAACGAATTTCCCGTCTTGCCATTCCGACTGCCGCAGCGCGGGATGCCGCCGCGGGAAACAGCCAAGCCACTGATCGTCATCGAAGCCGATCCGGCTTCGCGGGTCGCGTTCCGGGCGACAGGTAACGAACACGTGCGTCGTCAGGTCGGCGCAGAAGTTTTCCGCAATGGACCAGCGATCGCGATCGGGGATGTCGGCGGGCGCCACGTCCAAGCCGCCGGCATACTTTGCAGGGTCGATCCAACCCTGAAACCGCAGACCGTTTGCTTCAACGAAGTCCAGCACCTCCGCCACGCTGTAGGCGACATCCTGCCGGTGCAAGAATGTATCGACGATCGCTGCGTCCAGATGCATTTCCGGAGAGTTTTCGAAGTACCAGCGGCCGGGATGGTGCCGCGGCAGCCGGCGGATGATGTCGCGGACCTGCGCGACGCCCTCGGGTGAATGCGGGATGCGCAGCCGCCGGAACGCATCCTGCAGGGCATAGATGCCGCTGCGGCCAAACCGGCCGTAGAGCATCATGGTCATGACGCCGTGCGCCGGCTCGAGCACGGATGCCAATGCCTTCGCGCCCGCGGCGGGGTCGGGCATGTGATGCAGGACGCCGCTGCAGACGATGTAATCGAACTTCTGTTCCAGCTTGCCGACGTCGCACAAGTCCATGACATGCAGGCTGAGATTGCCGAGCTTGTAGCGTGCGCGCAGCTTCTCCTCGTGCGCGATGCTGGCGGGCGAAAAATCCACGCCCGTCACGTTGCATTTCGGGTTGAGGTAGGCGAACGCCGCGCCTTGCATCGTGCCGCAGCCGGCGACGAGGATGTTCAACTTGGCGCGCGGCCGGCCTTCCGGCCAGAACTGGGCGGCGTTCGGGTCCGGCATATAGGGGTTGTAGTGATAGGTTTGCAGCCAGGCCGGAAGATCCTCGGCGGGCTCCGGATAGGGATAGATCGAGTATTGATCGATGACGGGATTGGAATCGGTCATGGCCGGTTTCGAGGATCGATGGGGCGACACGCGGCGTGTATTACACGGCTTTCGCCATCTCGCGCAGCTTGAACTTCTGAATCTTCCCCGTGCTCGTCTTCGGAATCTCCGCGAACACCACGTAGCGCGGGCATTTGTAGCCGGCGAGGTGCTTCTTGCACCACTGCACCAACTCGTCGGCGCTTGCCTGCGCGCCGGGCTTCAGTTCGACGAAGGCGCAGGGCGTTTCGCCCCATTTGTCGTCAGGCTTGGCCACCACCGCGGCGGCGCCGACGGCGGGGTGCTTGTAGAGCGCGTCCTCCACCTCGATCGAGGAGATGTTCTCGCCGCCCGAGATGATGATGTCCTTGGAGCGGTCCTTGAGCTGGATGTAGCCGTCTTGATGCATGACGCCGAGATCGCCGGTGTGGAACCAGCCGCCGGCGAAGGCCTTCTGCGTCGATGACGGGTTCTTCAGGTAGCCTTTCATCACCACGTTGCCGCGCATCATCACTTCGCCGAGCGTCTCGCCATCGCGCGCGACCGGCTGCAGGGTCTCCGGATCGAGCACGTCGAGCGCCTCGAGCGCGCCGTAACGCACGCCCTGGCGCGACTTCTTGGCCGCCTGCTCGGCGGCCGGCAGCGCGTCCCATTCGGTGTGCCAGTCGTTGACGACCGCCGGGCCATAGCATTCGGTCAGGCCGTAGAGATGCGTGACGTTGAAGCCGGCCTCCTTCATGGCGGCGAGCACGGCCTCCGGCGGCGGCGCGGCGGCGGTGAAAAACTCGACCACGTGGGGCAGGGGCTTCTTCTCCTGCGGCGGCGCGTTGAGCAGCGTCGCCATCACGATCGGCGCGCCGCACAGGTGCGTCACCTTGTGCGAGGCAATCGCGTCATACATCGCCGCAGCGCGCACGGCGCGCAGGCAGACATGCGTGCCGGCCACCACCGAGATCGACCACGGGAAACACCAGCCGTTGCAGTGGAACATCGGCAGCGTCCACAAGTACACCGGATGCTTGCCCATGGCGCAGGTGACCACATTGCCGACGGCGAGCAGATGCGCGCCGCGGTGGTGATAGACGACGCCCTTCGGGTCGCCGGTGGTGCCGCTGGTGTAGTTGAGCGTGACGGCGTCCCATTCGTCGTCCGGCATCCGCCAGGCGAAATCCGGATCGCCCTGCGCGACGAAGTCCTCGTATTCGATGGTGCCGAGCCGTTCGCCCGGTCCAGTATATTCGGGATCGTCGTAGTCGATGACCAGTGGCTTCACCCTGGCGAGCGCGAGCGCCTCCTTCATCACTTTGGAATATTCGCGGTCGGTGATGACGACCTTCGCCTCGGCGTGGTCGAGCGAGAAGGCGATGACCGCCGCGTCGAGCCGGGTATTGAGCGTGTTGAGCACCCCTTGGCACATCGGCACGCCGTAATGGCATTCGAGCATGGCCGGCGTGTTGGCGAGGAAGGCCGACACCGTATCGCCGCGCTTGATGCCATGTCTGGCGAGGGCGGAAGCGAGTCGCCGCGTTCGGGCGTAGAGCTCGGCATAGCTGCGGCGCAGGGGCCCGTGGATGACGGCGGTATGCTGGGGAAATACGGCCGCGGCGCGTTCGAGAAAGCCGAGTGGCGTCAGCGGCTGGTGGTTGGCCGGGTTGCGGTCGAGATCGATGTCGTAAGGCGACTTGGCCATTGCACTGATTTCCCCTCTTCGGGGGAAAAGCTAGCGGGCAAATGCGCCCTTGTCATGCCGCGGGGTGGCAAGGCGCGGCGCCGTCATTTGAGCAGGTGCCTGGCGTAGTCCGGCAGCGTGCGGAAGGCGATGTGCAGGTTGTCGTTGAACGAGCCGGTCCGGCAGCCGTGGCGGCCGAAGGCCTTGGCCAGCGCGTCGCGGCTGAACAGCGAGATGTGCCCGTTACGCGGGCCGACATACCACCATTTGAGCCCGGCGGCATGGAAGTCGGCGGGCTGCAGCAGGGTCGAGAAGAGAACGAGCCCCGGCTCATCGAGATAGGCGAGCATCGCCTCGATGCCCGCGACCGGATCGGGCATGTGCTCGAGCGTCTCGAAACAGGTGACGAGGTCGTAGCGGCCCGCCGGAGGCGTCGCATGCTCCGGCACGAAGGGATCGTAGGTGATAGCTGTTGGAAAGCCCGCCGCGCGCAAGACCGAACACAGCACGTCGTTGCCGCCGCCATAGTCCAGCACCCGCGGCTTGCTGCTGCCGCGGCCGAACAGAGCCGCCACCGTCGCTGCGTTGTTGCGCGGGCGCGCCTCCACATATTCAGGATCGACCGCCAGATAGCCGTCGTTATAGATGTGCGCCTTGTAGTCGGCCTCGCTCCAGTCGTCGAAGGCGTCGGTGAACAGGAAGCCGCAGCCGCCGCAGCGCCGGTAGAACACGGCCTGGTTCGTCGGCGGCAGCGTGACGGCACCGGGAATCTCGCAGCATCGGTTGAAATCGACCGACCCGTATAGGGGCGCTGCTTCGCCGCAAATCTTGCACGGGATGGGATCAGGCCGGACTGGCTTGAGACTCAGCATGGGCGCATTGTCGAAGCGCCGCCGGCGCCGTCAAGCGGCGTTACGGCCAGAGCAGTTCGGACAGGCCCTCGCGCGCCAGTTCGAGCGATATCAGCAGCAGCAGCACCGAGACGATCCGGTAGAACAAGTCCTGCGGCGTGATCCGGACCAGCCAGAAGCCGACCTGGTTCATCGCCAGCGCCAGCGGCAACAGCGCGAGCGAGGTACCCAGGCCCGCGGTCGAGAACTGCCCGAGCAGAAGATAGGGAGCGACCTTCATCACGTTCAGGCTGGCGAAGAAGATGGCCGTGGTGGACACGAACACCATCTTGGGCAACATCATGGGCATTACGTAGACCTGGTAGGGCGGCCCGCCCGCCTGGCAGATGGTCGAGGTGAAGCCCGACAGCGAGCCCCAGAACAGCCCGCCGGCGATGCCTGGCTTGCGCTCGCGCGGCACCAGGAAGCGTGGGGCGATCCAGCTATAGAGCAGGTAGAAGATGGTGAAGGCGCCGATGAAGATGCGTACGGCGGCATCGGAGATATAGGCGGCGAGCCAGCCGGCTAGCGCGACGCCGAGCAGGGCCCCCGGCAGCACGTAGGCCAGCAGCCGCCCGTTCCAGTCCTTGCGGTACACCCAGACCGCGTTGGCGTCCTGCACGATCATGATCGGCAGCATGATCGCCGCCGCCTCCAAGGGCGGCATGATCAGGGCGAGCAGCGGGGTGGCCATCTGCCCCACGCCGGCGAAGCCGCCCTTCGACAACCCCAGCACGATCACGGCGGGAATTGCCAGCGCGTAGAACAGGGGGTCGGTGATGACGGTCATGACAGGCCGGAAAAATTGCGCCGGATCAAAGCCCAGCCGGGGCGCGTGCGCCAGCCTTGTTTGCGCATGCCGGCCGTACGACAATCGGGGCCGACATCCCGTCATCCTTCGAGGCTCGGCCTGCGGCCGAGCGCCTCATGATGACGGTGAGGGGAAGGAAACGGAAAAAATGGATGCCCGCACCAGCCGCTATCACGACGTCTACGCGCACTGGCAGCGCAGCCCGGAGGTCTTCTGGGACGAGGCGGCCGCCGAGATCGACTGGTTCGAGAAGCCGAAGAAGGTCTTCGACAAGGACGCCGGCATCTACGGCCGCTGGTTCGCCGGCGCCACCTGCAACACCTGCTACAACGCGCTCGACCGCCACGTGGCGGGCGGCCGCAACGACCAGCTCGCGCTGATCTACGATTCGCCGGTCACCAACACGGTCAAGACCTTCACCTACGGGCGCATGCTGTCGGAAGTGCAGCTGCTCGGCGCCATGCTGCGCGATTTCGGCGTGACGAAGGGCGACCGCGTCATCATCTACATGCCGATGGTGCCGGAAGCGGTGTTCGCCATGCTCGCCTGCGCGCGCATCGGCGCGATCCATTCCGTGGTGTTCGGCGGCTTCGCCGCCAAGGAACTCGCCACCCGCATCGACGACGCCAGGCCCAAGGCGATCCTGTCAGCGAGCTGCGGCATCGAGGGCGCGCGCGTCATCCCCTACAAGCCGCTGCTCGACGAGGCGATCGAGCTCGCCAAGCACAAGCCCGAAACCTGCCTGATCCTGCAGCGCCCGCAATGCGAGGCGACGCTCAAGCAAGGCCGCGACCACGACTGGCGCAAGGTGTGGGAGCAGGCGGTCGAATACGCCAAGACCTCGGAATGCGTGCCGGTCGCCGCCACCGACCCGCTCTACATCCTCTACACGTCCGGCACCACCGGCATTCCCAAGGGCGTGGTGCGCGACAATGGCGGCCACATGGTCGCGCTCAAATGGTCGATGTCGAACCTCTACGGCGTGAAGCCGGGCGAGGTGTGGTGGTCGGGCTCCGACGTCGGCTGGGTGGTCGGCCACTCCTACATCGTCTATGGGCCGCTGCTGCACGGCTGCACCACCATCCTCTACGAAGGCAAGCCGGTCGGCACGCCCGACGCCGGCGCCTTCTGGCGCGTGATATCGCAGCACGGCGCGGTCGCGCTGTTCACCGCGCCGACCGCCTTCCGTGCCATCAAGAAGGAGGACCCGGACGGCAAGCTGCTCAAGCAGTACGACCTGTCCAAATTCCGCACGCTGTTCCTCGCCGGCGAGCGCGCCGACCCGCCGACCATCCAGTGGGCGGAGGACCTCCTGAACGTGCCGGTGATCGACCACTGGTGGCAGACCGAGACCGGCTGGTGCATCGCCGGCAATCCGGTCGGCCTCGGTGCGCTGCCGGTGCGCTACGGTTCGGCCGGCGTGCCGATGCCGGGCTACGCCATCGATGTGGTCGACGAGGCGTGCAAGCCGGTGCCGGCCAACAAGATCGGCTCGATCGTGGTCAGGCTGCCGCTGCCGCCGGGCTGCTTCCCGACGCTCTGGCACCAGGACGAGCGCTTCAAGGAGGCCTACCTCAACGAATTCCCCGGCTACTACAAGACGGCGGACGCCGGCTACAAGAACGAGGACGGCTATGTCTTCGTGATGAGCCGCACCGACGACATTATCAACGTCGCCGGCCACCGGCTCTCGACCGGCGGCATGGAGGAGGTGCTGGCCGGCCATCCGGACGTGGCCGAATGCGCGGTGCTCGGCATCAAGGACGATCTCAAGGGCGAGGTGCCCTGCGGCTTTATCGTGCTCAAGGCCGGCGTCAACCGCCCGCCGGAGGAGATCGAGAAGGAGATCGTCGCGCTGGTGCGCGAGAAAGTCGGCCCGGTCGCCTCGTTCAAGCTGGCGATCACCGTCGCGCGCCTGCCGAAGACGCGCTCGGGAAAAATTCTGCGCGGCACCATCAAGAAGATCGCCGACGGCGAGCCCTGGACCATGCCGGCGACCATCGACGATCCCGTCATCCTCGACGAGATCGGCGGCGCGCTGAAGAGCCACGGGGTGGGGAAGACCTAGTCGCTCATGGCGTCCATTCCGCATGTCGGCCAGGCGATCCTCGATATTCGTAAGATCGAGGATTACTGCCTCAGCCGTACGCGGACGGCATAAGGCGCGGGTCTTTCGCGAGGCGCTCGGCATAAATCAAAGCGATTCATCCTGGCTACGGGAGCAGTTGCTCGACGGTGTGCAGCAGGGAGAGGCGGTCGAGGTTGGCGGAGACAGTTTGGGTACGCGGTGGCGGGTGGATATCCCGGTCACACGACAAAACAAGCGGGCTGTGGTAAGAACGGTCTGGATTGTGCGAACCGGTGAACAGGCGGTGCGATTTGTAACCTGTTGGGTGCTGTGAATGACCACGAAGGAACAAGCCGCACGGGCATCCGTGCTCGACGTGGTGGCGCTGCTGGCGGACCTGCCGGCGGCGGGGCTTGCGCGTGGCCAAGTGGGTACCGTGGTCGAGGCGCTCGACGAGAAGACGGCGCTGGTCGAGTTCAGCGACGATGACGGCCGCGCCTACGCGATCGTGCCTTGCCCGCGCGACGAGCTTCTCGTGCTGCATTACGTGCCGGAAGCGGCAGAATAGAGCCCCCACACAATCGGCGTCATGCCTGGTTTTGTTCCGGCCATCCACGCCTTGCTACACCAGCACTCAACCAAGGACCACGCAATTCATGGACATCAAAGTCAAAGACTCGAACGGCAACATCCTCAACGACGGCGACTCGGTGACGCTCATCAAGGACCTGAAGGTGAAAGGCTCCTCCACCGTGCTCAAGCGCGGCACGGTGATCAAGAACATCCGTCTCACCGGCGACCCGGACGAGATCGAAGGGCGGACGGACAAGGTCAAGGGGTTGGTGCTGCGGACGGAGTTTTTGAAGAAGGCGTGATATTCTGCGCGGCACCATCCATAAGGCGGCGATGGGGAGCCCTGGGCCAGGTCGGCCGTCCGGTATAATTCAGCGCGTCGGTAAATCTAGTTCGCTCAGTAATTCATCTTTATCAACAACCGACAACCAAACTAAAAGGCCCTTATCGACCACGTCTAGGCGGCGTTCGTTCTCATCGTAGTCTAAAACGATGGGACGAATATCCATCTGCGACTGCAGGGAGGATACATTCGTAAGAGCATTTGTGACATTTGCCGTTTGCAAGCTTGATCCTTCCGGATGGCTGCTTTTTATGGCGCGAACGATCTGGCTGAGGCGCAAGCCCTTCTCCAAAACAGACACCTCTGCTCTTAGAACGGAAAAAATTATCCACTTATACATTTCCAGTTTTGTTGGTGAGAAACCGGCTGCAAATTTACTTACGAATGCGCGGTATCTTCCCGATTGCTCTTGAACAACCTTCTTTATGTAAATCTCAGCACGGGATTGAGGCTGAATAGTCTTCAGCTCAGCTTGAGTTTCAAAAACGCCTGCGTCTTCGCAAACTCGGTAGCAAGCTTCTTGTACGATATACACACTGTTAAAGCAGCCGTTGGCGAGTTCCGCCTTAAACTGGTCATCGAATTTGATATTGAGTAGTGGCTCTCCGGCTTCAATTACTTCGATTAATTCTTTCGGTTGCCAGTTATCGGCATCAATGGGAATTACTCGGTTTGTTAAATCCCCGTTGAACCTCGTAAGGCGGTTCTCCTCCTTCCAGACACCTATAATTACAAAAGTGAATTTGCTCTGTTCATGGAAAGCCTTTAGTGCAAATGAAAAATCACGTTGGGTTTCGACCGGAAGGTAATGGAAATCTTCGAGAATTATGTATTGTTTTATTCCCAAGCTTTCGAGGGCGGCTATAATATCATTAGTATCTGAGGGATCGAGGTCCAATGGCCTTGTTTGACTCTTTGTTTCCGAGGTTGATTCTTTTTCATACTCTCCAATTGCCCCCGCTTCCGAGATGAAAGGGATTTTTCCTTTTCCTTCGATCTTGATGGAAATCTTGTGTTTTCCGGACGCTGTTTTCTCGTCTGACTGGGTGACTTGATACCCAACTTTTTTTAGAATTGCCGCGTTCAATTCGGCAACGTCCCATCTATTCTGGCAAGCAACTACGAAATAATCGTCGTCTTTTAAATTGTATTTCCGAAGACTGGTTTTTCCCTGCTTTGAACCGCCGTGAACGATCAAATGTTTTTCTCTGCTGAGACTGTCAATGAATTTCCCGTCGACAGATTTTCTCGGGACATAATTTTCCGGGAGTTCGCGCGAAATTCCATAAACATCCCGCGTTTTATGAATTCGTTCTGGCTGCATCGACATATGGTCCGTCTTTAAAAGCCGCCTCTATCCTGTGAGTATCATGGGACAACCTAGGCTTGAGTTCAACAGGTTGGCTCTTTTAATGGGTGGCGGGGCAGGATGTCCTGCAGACCCGTTTTCAAAATCCGTCTAGGCTCACGCACTGAGAAACGCCCCAACAACAACACCCGCCCAAGGTCGCCCCATGCCCCTCTTCATCTGCACAGCCTGCGGCACGCATTATCCCGAAAGCGCGGGCCCGCCCGCGCACTGCACGATCTGCGAGGAGGAGCGGCAATACGTGCCGCCCGGCGGGCAAGGCTGGACTACGCTGGACAAGCTCGCGAAGAGCCACCGCAACAGCTTCCACGAATACGAGCCGGGCGTCATCGGCCTCGGCGCCGGTTTCGCCATCGGCCAGCGCGCGATCCTGGTGCGCACGGCCGGCGGCAACATCCTGTGGGATTGCGTGGCGACGCTCGACGACGCCACCGTCACGCTGATCAAGGGCCTCGGCGGGCTGAAGGCCATCGCCATCTCGCACCCGCATTTTTACACGTCGATGAACGCGTGGGCGAAAGCTTTCGGCTGCCCGGTCTACCTGCACGCCGCCGACAAGGAGTGGGTGATGCAGCCCGGCCCGGCGCTCAAGCACTGGGACGGCGAGACGCTCACGCTGTGGGACGGCGTCACGCTGGTACGCTGCGGCGGGCATTTTCCCGGCGGCACGGTGATGCACTGGGCGCAAGGCGCGGCCGGCAAGGGCATCGTCTGCGCCGGCGACATCCTGTCGGTCACCACCGACCGCAAATGGGTGTCGTTCATGCGCAGCTACCCGAACTTCATCCCGCTGTCGAAGCGCGAGGTCGAAGGCATCGGCCATGCGCTGAAGCCTTTCGCCTTCGAGACGATCTACGGCCACTACTTCGACCGCGTCATCACCCCGAATGCAAAGCAGGTGCTGGAGAACTCCGTCGCGCGCTACGTCGCGGCGATCGAGGGGACCAGGGGGTATTAGCGAACCGGCTCAGGCCGCGCCACAGGCACAGCGTCAAGCCCGGGCATGACGGCGGGTAGGCAGTGCCCAAAAACAAAAACGGCCGGGCTATGCCCGGCCGTTTCGCATCTCTGATCGAAGCGGACGCTTACTCCTCGTCCTCTTCCTTACCCTTGCCGCCGAGCTGCTTGAGCTTGGCGAAGACGGCGGAGACGTCGAGCTCGCCCGGCTTCTTCTCGGCTTCGGCCATGGCGACGGCGGCCTCTTCGGCCTCCTTCTTCGCCGTGGTTTCGGCCGCCGGCAAGAGCGTCGCGCCGGTTTCGGCGGGCGCCGGCTTCTCCTTGTTGGCGCGCTGCACCTCGAGGTCGAGGTCGATCTGCGAGCAGAGGCCGAGCGTCACCGGATCGAGCGGCGACAGCGCGGCCGAATTCCAGTGGGTGCGGTCGCGGATCGAGGCGATGGTGGACTTGGTGGTGCCGACCAGCCGCATGATGGCGGCGTCCTTCAGCTCGGGGTGGTTGCGCACCAGCCAGAGGATGGCATTCGGCCGGTCCTGCCGGCGCGACACCGGCGTGTAGCGCGGGCCCTTGCGGCCGCGCTCCGGCACGTGCACCGCCACTTTCGGCTCGGCGAGCCTGAGGCGCAGGTCGTGGTTGCCCTCGGCCTCGGCGATCTGCTCGCGCGTGAGCTGGCCGGTCGCGACCGGGTCGAGGCCCTTGATCCCCTGCGCGGCGTCGCCGTCCGCGATCGCCTTCACCTCGAGCGGGTGCAGCTTGCAGAACTCGGCGATCTGGTCGAACGACAACGCGGTGTTGTCCAGCAGCCAGACGGCGGTCGCCTTGGGCATGAGCGGTGCTGCGGTCGCCATGGCAAATATCTCCTTTAAGCTTCGCCCGCCCGACGGGCGAAGCAGTTGGATCATCGGTGATGATCGGAAGTGGCCGGAATATAGGGGGTGGGCCGCAGCCACGCAACCGTTCCGGCTTGACAGGGCGGGGCGCCGCACCCCATGTCGGATGGCAAGGGCGCTTGGAAACAGGCCCTTTTCGAGGACAATGATGGCCTCAGGCCCGGAAAAACCCGCTCTCAAGGTGCTCCTGTGCTCGCCGCGCGGGTTCTGCGCCGGGGTCGTGCGCGCCATCGAATCGGTGGAGCGGGCGCTCGCCCTCTACGGGCCGCCGGTCTACGTCCGCCACGAGATCGTCCATAACCGCTACGTGGTCGAGAGCCTGCGCGCCAAGGGGGCGGTCTTCGTCGAGGAGCTCGACGAGGTTCCCGATACCGCCGCGCCGGTGATCTTCTCCGCGCACGGGGTGCCGCGCTCGGTGCCCGACGAGGCCGCGCGGCGCAATCTGTTCGCGCTCGACGCGACCTGTCCGCTGGTGACCAAGGTGCACCGCGAGGCCGAGATCCACCATCGCCGCGGGCGCGAAATCGTGCTCATCGGCCACGCCGGCCACCCCGAGGTGATCGGCACCATGGGCCAGCTGCCGGAAGGCAGCGTGACGCTGATCGAAACCTTGGCGGATGCCGACCGCTTCAGCCCGCGCGATCCCGCCAAGCTCGCTTACGTCACGCAGACCACGCTGTCGGTGTCCGACACGGCGGCCATCGTCGAGCGGCTTAAGGCACGCTTCCCCGGAATCGTCGGGCCGCACAAGGAAGACATCTGTTACGCCACCACCAACCGGCAGGAGGCGGTGATGCGCGTCGCGCCGGTGGTCGACGCCATGATCGTGGTCGGCGCGCCGAACTCGTCCAATTCGCAGCGGCTCAAGGAAGTGGCCGAGCGCGCCGGCTGCCGCCATGCGGCGCTGGTGCAGCGCGCCACCGACATCGACTGGGGCATGTTCGGCAATATCGCGTCGCTCGGCATCACCGCGGGCGCGTCCGCGCCGGAGGTGCTGGTCGAGGAGATCATCGACGCCTTCGCCGAACGCTACACCGTGAGCGTGGAGACCGTGTCCGCCGCCGAAGAGGG
Source organism: Pseudolabrys sp. (assembly GCA_046292265.1). Lineage (GTDB taxonomy): Bacteria > Pseudomonadota > Alphaproteobacteria > Rhizobiales > Xanthobacteraceae > Pseudolabrys. The sequence goes on from JBKBRE010000009.1 coordinate 41,263, forward strand.
GGTGTTCTTCCCGCTGCCCCGCGCCTTGCGCGGGAACGAGGCGGCGGAGTGACGCGTTCATGGCCGTCTACACCGACGTCACAGCGGAAGACCTGACCCGCTTTCTCTCGGGCTACGACATCGGCGAACTGCTCTCCTACAAGGGCATCGCCGAGGGCGTCGAGAACTCGAACTTCCTGGTGCACACCAGCGCCGGCACGTTCATCCTCACGCTCTACGAGAAGCGCGTCGCCGAGAACGACCTGCCGTTCTTCCTCGGCCTGATGGAGCACCTGGCCGCGCGCGGCATCACCTGCCCGCAGCCGGTGAAGAACAGAAGCGGCGGCATGCTCGGCCGCGTCGCCGGCCGCCCGGCGGCGGTCGTCACCTTTCTCGAGGGCATGTGGCACCGCCGCCCGAGCGCCGCGCATTGCGCCGCGGTCGGCGAGGCGCTGGCGCGGCTGCATCTCGCCGGTGCGGACTTTCCGATGCGGCGACCGAACGCGCTGTCGATTTCGCACTGGCGCCCGCTCTACGAGCAGGCGAAGGCGCGCGGCGACAGCGTGCGGCCCGGCCTGTGCGCCGAGATCGTCGCCGAGCTCGACGTGCTGGAGCGCATCTGGCCGCGCGCGCTGCCGGTCGGCGTCATCCATGCCGATCTGTTCCCGGACAATGTCTTCTTCCTGGGCGATCACCTCTCCGGGCTGATCGACTTCTATTTCGCCTGCACCGACACGCTCGCCTACGACGTCGCGATCTGCCTGAACGCCTGGTGCTTCGAGCCGGACCACTCCTACAACGTCACCAAGGGCCGCGCGCTGCTGAAGGGCTATGCCGGGGTGCGCGCGCTCGATGCGGCCGAGCGCGAGGCGCTGCCGGTGCTGGCGCGCGGCGCGGCCATGCGCTTCCTGCTGACGCGGCTGGTCGACTGGCTGGCGGTGCCGGAAGGCGCGCTGGTGCGGCCGAAGGATCCGCTCGAATATCACCGCAAGCTGCGCTTCCACCAGTCGGTGAAGAGTGCGGCCGATTACGGCTTCGGCGCATGACCGGTCATCCCATCGCCGCCGGGCACGGCCAGCGCGTCACGATCTACACGGACGGGGCCTGCTCGGGAAATCCCGGTCCGGGCGGCTGGGGCGCGATCCTGTCCTTCGGCGAGCATCGCAAGGAGCTGATGGGCGGCGAGGAGCATACGACCAACAACCGCATGGAGCTGATGGCGGCGATCGGCGCGCTCGAGGCGCTCAAGCGCCCTTGCATCGTCGATCTGCACACCGACAGCCAGTACCTGCGCAACGGCATCACGACCTGGATCAGCAGCTGGAAGCGCAACGGTTGGCGCACCGCCGACAAGAAGCCGGTCAAGAACGTCGACCTGTGGAAGCGGCTGGACGAGGCGCTGGCTCATCACACCGTGCACTGGCACTGGGTGAAGGGCCACGCCGGCCACGCCATGAACGAGCGCGCCGACGAACTGGCGCGCGAAGGCGTCATCGCCGCGCGCGCCGGCGCCAAAGGCGCGATGAGCAAGTAGAAACCGAACGCCTTGCTTCAGCGTCTCCCGTCACCCTGAGGTGCTCGGCGCGAATGCGCCGAGCCTCGAAGGGTCTCTGACTGTGTACCCGTCATCCTTCGAGGCTCGCTTCGCTCGCACCTCAGGATGACGGTCAGAGGCTTATATCTGCCCGAGCAGCGCCTGGCCGCTGGTCAGTTCGCACTTGCCGGGCGCGTCCTCGACATTGAGCTGCTTCACCACGCCGTCGTCGACCAGCATGGAATAACGCTTCGAGCGGATGCCGAGGCCGCCGGCCGAGCCGTCGAACTCCATGCCGATCGCCTTGGCGAAGTCGGCGGTGCCGTCGGCGAGGCTTTCGACTTTGCCTTCCGCACCGGTCGCCTTGAGCCATTCCTTCATCACGAAGGCGTCGTTGACGGCGGTGACGGCGACGGCGTTCACGCCTTTCGCCTTCAGCGCGTCGATGTTGTTCACGAAGCTCGGCATGTGCAGGTTGGTGCATGTCGGCGTGAAGGCGCCCGGCACCGCGAACAGAGCCACCTTGCGGCCCTTGAACACTTCGTCGGTGGTCTTCCAGGCGGGACCTTCGCTGGTCATCACGCGAAACTTGGCTTCGGGCAGTCGATCGCCGACCTTAATGGGCATGGGTTTCCTCGTCTTATTGGGCGGAAGGCTTGGTCTCGAACACGGTAATTACGCCCATAACCGGCGTTAGTCGAGATGGGCGACGACCTCCTGCGCGCGCGTGCCCTTGAGCACGGTGACGCGCAGGTCGAAGCGGCTCTTGGGATCGATCCCCGGCGGCAGGCCGTCGAGCTCGAAGGTGAACTGCCGGTGGCCGGCCGGCGCGCCTTGCACGGGCTTCGGGATCGGCAGCGCCCAATCGGCGGTCGGTCCTTCGACGAACACTTGCACCGGGGCGTCGCCCGGCGCGGCGACGTCCACCGTCACCTGCGGCTTTGTCCCGCCGGCGATCCGCCGCAGGACGAGGCCGGCTTCGGCAGCCGTGGCCGGCGAGGGCACCCGCGCTTCCGCGGCCTTCAGCTTCGCGTCTTCGCCGCTCGCGCCCGGTCCGAGCGGCAAATCGGCGCGCCCTTCCGCCGGCACGCACAGCTTCTCGCACACCGCGTAGTCGATCTTGACCCGCAGCCGCACCGGCTTGCCCGGCTCCTTCGGCACCACGCGCAGTGGAAACACCACGCCCTTCTCGTAGACCAGGGTCTGGCCGGTGTCGTCGCTGTGCAGGGCCGGCGCCGGGTAGAAGACGCGCGCGGTCGCCACATTCTCCGAGCCGGCGAAGTCGAACTTCGGCGGCACCCCGGAGTCGCCCGGATAGCGCCAATAGGTCTTCCATCCCGGCGTCAGCTTGATCTCGAGGCCGGCGCGCAGCACCTGCCCGTAATTGTTGGTGCCGGCGATCAGCCGTACGGCGGAGCGGGTGTCTTCGCTCCAGTCCGACGCGTCGGCGGCATGCGCGGCCGGTACGGCCAGCACGGTGGCGCAGCAGGCGGCGGCGAGGATCATGCGAAAGTCTGACATGCGCCGCCTTCTAGTGGGTAACCGGCGCGCGGGCCACTGAATTCATCGTGAGCGCAGGCGGCGGGCGGGTACCAACGGGCGGCGATTTCGCCACAATTACAGGCTTGAATGCGACGGTAGCCGGCGAACTTTTGCCGGCCAGGTTTGTTTGCAACGGTGGACCGATCGGGTAACCTTTTCTCATGAAGATTTCGCACAAAGTCGGCGAAACCTCGCGCGGCTATCTCGACGGACAGATGCTCATCGCCATGCCGGCGATGAGCGACGAGCGTTTTGCCCGGTCGTTGATCTACATTTGCGCGCACTCGACCGAAGGCGCGATGGGCATTGTCGTCAACCAGCCGGCGCAGAACATCAAATTCCCCGACCTCCTGGTCCAGCTCGAGGTGATCCCGGCGAGCGAACGCATCCAGCTGCCGGAGCGGGCCGAGGACGTGAAGGTGCTCAAGGGCGGGCCGGTGGAGACCGGCCGCGGCTTTGTGCTGCACTCGTCCGATTTCTTCATCGAGAATTCGACGCTGCCGATCGACGAAGGCGTCTGCCTCACCGCGACGCTCGACATTCTCAAGGCGATCGCGCGGGGCGCCGGGCCGGCCAGCGCCGTTCTCGCGCTCGGCTATGCCGGCTGGGCGCCCGGTCAGCTCGAGGAGGAGATCCAGCAGAACGGCTGGCTGCATTGCGCCGCCGACCGCGAGCTCATCTTCGGCAGCGACGTCGAGCACAAGTACGAGCGCGCGCTGCGCAAGCTCGGCATCGATCTCGGCATGCTGTCGAGCGAGGCCGGGCACGCCTGAAACAGGCGGCGCGCGGTCCGGCCGATCATTCAGATGCAATCACCTTCAGCGCCGGCCGGCGGGGTTGCGGCTGCTCGCCCAGGAGGACACGGGCGTCGTCGCCGGTCATCGGCTCGCCGAAGGCGAAGCCCTGCGCGTACTCGCAGCCGAGCTGATAGAGCTCGACCGCGTCGCTGTCGGTCTCGGCGCCTTCCGCCACGACCTCCATGCCGAGGTCGTGCGCCATGGCGATGATCGAGCGCAGGATCACCGGCCGCGTGCCGCGCGACGTGGTGCGCACGAACGACTGGTCGATCTTGATGGTGTCGAACGGGAAGCGCTGCAGGTAGGCGAGCGAGGAGTGGCCGGTGCCGAAGTCGTCGAGCGACAGGCCGGCGCCGAGCTCCTTGATGCGCGAGAGCATCTGCGCCGCGTGCTCGGGATTCTCCATCACCAGCGACTCGGTGATCTCCAACTTGAGCGTGCCGCGCGCGAGCGCCGTGCGGCCGAGCACGCCGCGCAAATCCTGGATCAGGTCGTGGCGCAGGAGCTGCCGCGAGGACACGTTGACGCTGGCGAACAGCGGCTCGCGCGAGCGGCTCATCGCCTGCCACTGCGCGAGCTGCTTGGCGGTGCGGTCGAGCACGAACAGGCCGAGGTCGACGATCAGCCCGATCTCCTCGGCGATCGAGATGAACTCCGACGGCGACAGCCGGCCGAGCTTGGGATGGTCCCAGCGCGCGAGCGCCTCGAAGCCGGCGATGGCGCGATCCTCCAGCCGCACGATCGGCTGGTACAGGACCTTGATCTCCTCGCGCTCGATGGCGCGGCGCAATTCCGATTCCATGGTGAGGCGGTCGGTCTTGCGCGTGCGCATGCCCGGCTTGAAGATTTCGATGCGGTCGCCGCCGATGCGCTTGGCGTGGTACATCGCCAATTCGGCGTCCTTCAGCACCTCCTCCGGCCGCGGCGCCTGGTTCTCGGCCAGCGCCAGCCCGATCGAGGCGGTGAGGAATATCTCGCGGTCGTTGAAGGCGATCGGCGCGCGCAGCGTGCGGCGCATGGTCTCGGCGAATGCGACGATGCGCGCGGGCTCGCGTTCCGACATCAGGATCAGCGCGAACTGGTCGCCCGAAAGCCGCGCCAGCGTGTCCTGCGGCTTGAGCAGGCGCGAGAGCCGGCGCGCGATGGTGAGCAGGATCGAGTCGCCGACCGCGATGCCGACCGAGTCGTTCACCTGCTTGAAGCGGTCGATATCGATCACCGCCACCGACGGCCGCATGTTCGGATCGGACTTGGCGAAACCGAAGGCCGCCTCCATGCGGTCGATGAACAGTTCGCGGTTCGGCAGACCGGTCAGGTTGTCGTGCACCGCGTCGAACAGCAGGCGCTCTTCGGAATTCTTGAAGTCGGTGACGTCGGTGAGGGTGCCGACGAGCCGCACCACTTCGCCGTCGGAGCCGACCACCGGCCGCGCCTTGAGCGAAAGCCACACGTAATGGCCATCCGCCGCGCGCAGGCGGAAATCCTGGGTCAGGCGGCCGCGCCGCTGCTCCACCGCGCTGTCGAGCGAGGCGCGGAAGCGATCGCGGTCGAGCGGATGCAGCACGTCGAGCCAGACGGCGGCCGGGCCTTCCAGCGCGCCGCGCTTGAGGCCAAGCACGTGCTCGGTCTCCGGGCTGGTGTAGACCTTGTCGGCGGAGACATCCCAGTCCCAGATCATGTCGCCGGCGCCGGTCAGCGCCAGTGCGCGCCGCTCCACGTCGGACACGATGCCGTGCGTGATGCCGCCGGCGAAGGCGTGCTGCATCACCGTGAAGCCGATCAGCATCACGATCAGCACCAGGCCGCCGAGCAGCGCCGGGCCGATGATGTCGTTGGTGACGGCGCCGGAAACCGCAATACCGGCGGACACCGTCCACACCACGAGCAGGAGCCAGGTCGGAATCAGCAGCACCGCCCGGTCGAAGCCGTGCGTCGACAGATAGACCACCAGCGCCAGGCCGAACACCGCGACGCCGAATAGCGACAGACGCGCGATGCCGGAGGCGACGGCGGGATCGAACACGGCGACCGCGATCAGCGCCGCCAGCGCGGCGAGCCACGCCAGGGTGATGTGCGCGTAGCGCACGTGCCAGCGCGACAGGTTGAGATAGGCGAACAGGAAGACCAGCAAAGTGGCGGCCAGGATCGCCTCGCCGCAGGCGCGCCACACGCGCTCGGCGCCGGCCGACATGTCGAACACCTTGCCCCAGAAGCCGAAGTCGATGCCGATGTAGATCAGCACCGCCCAGCCGAGCGCGGCGGCGGCGGGAAACATCACCGAGCCCTTCACCACGAACAGGATGGTGAGGAACAGCGCGAGCAGGCCGGCGATGCCGATGACGATGCCGTGGTAGAGCGTGAACGAGTTGACCTTGTCCTTGTAGGCGTCAGGCTCCCACAGGTAGATCTGCGGCAGCTTGTCGGTGCGCAGTTCCGCGACGAAGGTGATGACGGTGCCGGGGTCGAGCGTGACGCGGAAGACGTCGGCGGTGGTGTTGACCTGCCGCACCGGGCGGTCGCCGGTCGAGGGCGTGATGCCGGCGACGCGCGACAGCCCGAGGTCGGGCCAGATCAGGCCGGAGCCGACCATGCGGTAGTGCGGCACGACGATCAGGCGGTCGATCTGTTCGTCGCTGTTGTTGGTGAGCGCGAACACCGCCCAGTTGGTGTTCTGCTCGCGCGCGCGCACTTCGATGCGGCGCACGATGCCGTCGGGGCCGGGCGCGGTGGAGACCTGGATGCGGTCCCCTTCCGTTCGCTGGCGCTCGGTGGCGGCAGTGAGGTCGATGGCCGGGGCGTCGAGCCGCACGCTGACGGCTTCCAGGGCGTAGACAGGCCCGGCCGGCAGCGAAGCCGCCAGCATCAGCAGTCCGGCCGCAGCCATCACGCAACGGATCACAGTCAAACCAGATTCCCCGGCCGCGGCAGCGCCCGTCCGCCAACTCGTCAGACCCTGCCGGTGCAATACTTGAAACAAGCCCCGCTTACCCTTTGTCCGACATTACGCCGTTTTCGCGGCCTTACACTACCGATGAGGCCACGCCGACGCTTGAGGCGAGGCAATATTCCTAGTTACGTCAAAGGGTCAGCACGATCTTGCCGATATGGGCGCTGGATTCCATCAGCGCGTGGGCGGCGGCCGCTTGCGCCAGCGGAAAGGTCTTGTAGATCACCGGCCTCACCTTGCCCGCGGCGATGAGCGGCAGCACGTGGTCCTCCACCGCGCGGGCGATGGCGCCCTTGTCCTCGGTCGAGCGCGAACGCAGCGTCGAGCCGGTGTGGTGCAGCCGCTTCAGCATCAGGCGCATGAAATTCACTTCGGCTTTCGGTCCGCCCTGGAAGGCGATCTGCACGATGCGTCCCTCCACGCAGGCGGCCTCGTAGTTGCGGCCGACGTAGTCGCCGCCGACCATGTCGAGGATAACATTGGCGCCGTTGCCGCCGGTGGCCGCCTTGGTCGCGGCGACGAAGTCCTCGGTCTTATAGTTAACGGCGACGTCGGCGCCGAGCTTGCGGCACGCCGCGCACTTCTCGTCCGAGCCCGCGGTGACGATCACCTGCGCGCCGAACTGCTTGGCGAGCTGGATCGCGATGGTGCCGATGCCCGAGGAGCCGCCGTGCACCAGCAGCGTTTCGCCGGCCTTCAGGCCGCCGCGCTCGAACACGTTGTGCCAGACGGTGAACAATGTTTCGGGGACCGCCGCCGCATCCACCATCGGCAGCGTGCTCACCGGCAGCGTGTGCGCGGCATGCGCGACGCAGTATTCGGCATAGCCGCCGCCGGAGACGAGCGCCATCACGCGGTCGCCGGTCTTCCAGCGCTTGATGCCGGCGCCGAGCGCGACGATCTCGCCGGCGATCTCGAGGCCCGGAATGTCGGAGGCGCCCGGCGGAGGCGGGTAGAGGCCCTTGCGCTGCATGACGTCGGGCCGGTTCACGCCGGCGGCCGCGACCTTGATCAGGATCTCGTCCGCGCCCGGCGCCGGAACCGGGCGCTGTTCCGGCACCAGCACCTCCGGTCCGCCCGGGGTCTTGATGCCGATCGCGGTCATCTGGCTGGGAAGGGCGGCCATCGGGGATCCTCGTTCCGTCGCGGGTGACCTTGTTTAGGCGGCGGTGGCCGGTGTGACAACCCGCATGGCCGAGGCTAGATTTCCCGCACCGGGAGGCCCGCGATGGCTGCATTCGAGGAAGACGACAGGCCGAAGAAAAAGGTCAGCCACGAGATCGGCCAGGACCTCACGCTGCTGTCCGTGGACGAGCTTGCCGCGCGCGTGGCCTTGCTCAACGAGGAGATCGCGCGGCTCGAATCCGACATGGCGCAGAAGCGGGCGAAGCGCGCCGCGGCCGACCAGTTTTTCAAGCGCTGACGGTAACGCGCGGAACCCTGAACAAATTAATTCGGGTTGCGTCGCGCCGCTTTACGCGTCGTTAAGCTTTCTCGTTCATTACTGTGGATGTCCATCTTCATGGACATTGAGTGGCTCCTGTCCACTCTGTTTGACGCCTCCCTGTTATCACCTTCGAGCCGCCGGCAACGGCGGCTCTTTTTTTGGGAATCGCTTCGAATCCGCGCACTTTTCGCGGCGCTGTCCCGTTTTGACGCAGCCGTCACAAAACGTTTCCCGTTTGCCCCTTAAGCTTGCCTGACAACCATACGCCGACGTAGGCGCGCTCGCCGTCTGGACAGAATGGCCTCCGCCGCGCCATCCTTACCCAATCGTAAAGGGGTGCGTATTTACCCTGCGTGGCTGGCATCCGGACATGGGACCGGGGTTTCGGATGCAATCGCCGCCGCGCATCAGTGTGAGGCGTTGCGTCATGTCGGAGAAGTCGCTGTTCACTCAGTCCCAGCAGCCGGTGTCGTTCGGCGAGCGGCTGGCCAGCTCGCAGGCCTTTGCCGACATCTTCCGCGACGGCATGGCGCTGGTGGAAGAGACCGCGAGCTATCTCGACGGCCCCGGCCGGCAGGAATCCAAGCAGCTCGAACGCGCGGCCGCGCTCGCCTATGCGACGGAGAGCATGCGGCTGACGACGCGGCTGATGCAGTTGGCCTCGTGGTTGCTGCTGCACCGCGCGGTGAAGGAAGGCGAGATGTCGCTCGCGCAGGCGAACAAGGAAAAGACCAAGGTCAAGCTCGCCACCGCCGACACGCACGATCCCAACAACGTCGAGCTCCTGCCGGAGAAGCTGCGCTCGCTGATCGAGCGCTCGCTCGCCCTGCAGGGCAAGGTGCGCCGGCTCGACGTCACCATCCACAATCGCGTCAGCCCGGACCAGACGGCGCCCGGCAATCCGGTCGAGCGCCAGCTCGGCCTGCTCAAGGCGGCCTTCGGCGCCGAGAGCATGTAGCTCGCCTCTTGTTCCGGGCGCAGCGCAGCGCGATAGCGGTGCGCTGCAGAACCGGGACCGTAACAACGTCCGAATTTCATACGGCCCGGGATCAGCGGCGCACCACTCCGTGCTGCGCCGCGTCCGGGGCACGCCTTGCCCAAACAAAAACCCCCGCGCGAGGCGGGGGTTTTGCATTCGCGGCTGGCGCGAACGGCTTACTTCTTGTCCTTCAAGATGCCCGAGAACTTCTTCTGGAAGCGCGAGACGCGGCCGCCGCGGTCCAGGATCTGCTGCTGGCCGCCGGTCCAGGCCGGGTGTGACTTCGGGTCGATGTCGAGGTTCATGACATCGCCTTCCTTGCCCCAGGTGGAGCGGGTGGTGAATTCGGACCCGTCGGTCATCACGATCTTGATCGTGTGATAGTCGGGATGGATATCGGCTTTCATGGTTCTGCTTCTTTGGTCGATTGTTCCGGGGAGCCCGCGCGGTTCCCGCGCCAAATGGGCTGAATTCGCCGGGTCTATACAGGACGGGAGCCGCTACGGCAAGTCGCGCGATTGACCGCCGTCATCGCCGCAAGGCATTGTTCGGCTTAGATTTTGACCGCGTTCAGGACCGGTCGGGTCGGCGCTTGGCGGGCTGACGCCATAAAACCGGGGGTATAAGGCGTCTCATGAAATTCGCCAGCGAAGGTCGGGGTCTCGAGGTTTCCGGCGCGGCAGCCCCAGCCAAGGGCCGCGCCAGCCTGAAGCCGCTTGCCCGGCTCGCCCCCTACATCGGCCGCTACCGGGGCCGCGCCGTGGCCGCGCTGGCGGCGCTGACCGTGGCCGCGCTCACCACTCTGGCGGTGCCGATCGCCCTGCGGCGCATGATCGACTTCGGCTTCTCCGAGAAGGCGGCGCAGCTCATCGACAGCTATTTCGCGGTGATGGTGGCGGTGGTGGCGGTGCTCGCCGCCTCGAGCGCGCTGCGCTACTACCTGGTCACCACGCTCGGCGAGCGCATCGTCGCCGACCTGCGCGCGGACGTGTTCGCGCACATCACCCGCCTGTCCGCCGACTTCTTCGACAGTGCCAGGACCGGCGAGATGCTGTCGCGGCTCACCGCCGACACCACGCAGATCAAGTCGGCGGTCGGCGCCTCGGTCTCGATCGCGTTGCGCAACCTGATGCTGTTCCTCGGCGGCGCCGCCATGATGGTGGTGACGAGCCCCAGGCTGTCGCTGTTCGTGCTGGCGGCGATCCCCGTGATCGTGCTGCCGCTGGTCGGCTTCGGCCGCGCGGTGCGCAGGCGCTCGCGCGCGGCGCAGGATACGCTCGCGGAAGCCTCCGGCTACGCCGCCGAGCTGATCGGCGCGGTGCGCATCCTGCAGGCCTTCACCAATGAGCTGCTGGCCACGCGCCGTTTCCGCGCCGCGGTCGAGCACGCCTACGAGGCGGCGCGCGGGGCGACGCAGGCGCGCGCGGTGCTCACCGCGGTCACCATCTTCCTGGTCTTCGCCAGCGTCGTGGTGGTGCTCTGGGTCGGCGCGCAGGACGTGCTGGCCGGCCGCATCACGCCGGGCACGCTCGGCCAGTTCGTGCTCTATGCGGTGTTCGCCGCCGGCGGGCTCGGCGAGCTCTCCCAGGTGTGGGGCGAGATCGCGCAGGCCTCGGGCGCGGCCGAGCGGCTGTTCGAGATCCTTGGCGTGAAGTCGAAAATCGCCGCGCCGGAAAAGCCGTCGCCGTTGCCGAAGCCCGCGCGCGGCGCGGTCGAATTTCGCGACGTGCGCTTCACCTATCCGGCGCGGCCTCTGGCCGGCGTGCTTGACGGGCTGTCGTTCAGCGTGAGGCCGGGCGAGAAGCTCGCCGTGGTCGGCCCCTCGGGCGCCGGCAAGAGCACGATCTTCCATCTCATTTTGCGCTTCTACGATCCGGTGTCGGGGATCGTGAGCTTCGACGGCGTCGATCTCAGGCAAGCCGATCCGGGCGATCTGCGCGCCAACATCGCGCTGGTGCCGCAGGACCCGGTGGTGTTCGCGGCGAGCGTGCGCGAGAACATCCGCTTCGGCCGGCCGGAGGCGAGCGACGCCGAGATCGAGCGCGCGGCGGAGGCTGCGAGCGCGGCCGAGTTCATCGCGCGCCTGCCGCAGGGCTACGACACGCCGGTCGGCGAGCGCGGCATCACGCTCTCGGGCGGCCAGCGCCAGCGCCTCGCCATCGCGCGCGCGATCCTGCGCGAGGCGCCGCTCTTGCTGCTCGACGAGGCGACCTCCTCGCTCGACGCCGAAAGCGAAACGCTGGTGCAGCAGGCGCTCAAGCGGCTTATGGAGCAACGCACCTCGATCGTGATCGCGCACCGGCTCGCCACCGTGCAGTCCTGCGACCGCATCCTGGTCCTGGACAAGGGCCGCATCGTGGAGGAGGGCACCCACGCCTCGCTCTCGGCGAGCGGCGGGCTCTACGCGCGCCTGGCGAAATTGCAGTTCGAGCAAGGGTGATTTCTTATCCCTCCCCCGCGTGCGGGGGAGGGTGGCCGCGCGCGTCAGCGCGCGGTCGGGTGGGGGAATCCTGCAACTAAAAGCTGACCCCACCCGGCTCGCGGAGCCTGTCATCGGGCCGCGCTTCGCGCGGGCCCGTTGGCTCGCCACCTTCCCCTTTCAGGGGAGGGATAAGCTACGGCCGCCACGCCATCCTGTTCACCGGCTTGCCCGACACCGGGTTCTTGTCCTCGCCGGCGTAGACGAAGCCGTGCTTTTCGTAGAAGCGGATGGCGCGCGCGTTGTCCTTGTTGACCAGCAGATCGAGCCCGCGCGGCGACAGCCGCTTGGCCTCGTCGAGCAGCGCGCGCGCAACGTCCGAGCCCCAGTGCTCGGGCGCGACCACGATCTGGTCGAGATACATCGTCTTCGGATCGACGGTGACGAAGCCGGCGAGGGCGCCGTCCACCTCGGCCAGCACGATGGCCGCCGCCGGCACCAGCTCCTTGCGCCAGCGCTCGCGCCACCAGGCGACGCGCGCATTGAAGTCGATGTGCGGATAGTGCTGCGCCCAGGTGCGCCGCCACAACTCGATCGCCGCGTCCTCGTCGGCGGGCGTGTAGGGGCGCAGGGCGGTCTTATTGGTCACGTCAGGCCTTGATGCCAACCTGCCGCCGCAGTTGCCGCGCCACCATGACGATCGTCGTGCGGTCGCACGGCGTTGCGCCGTAGGCGATGGCGCGGCGGCGCTCGAACGATGTCAGGTCGTAGTGCGGCGAGGGCGTCTTCGGCGGGCCCTGGTACGACGTGCGGTGCAGGCCGAGCCTGATGGCGAAGCGGTGCAACTCGTCGATGTCGTCGGCCAGCAGATGGCACCACTTGCGCCCCTGCCAGTCCCAGATCGCCTCGTCGACGTAGACGGCCATACGTGCTCTCGCTAGTCCAGGCCTTGAGGCCTAGCGCTCCGTCAGCTTGAACTCGATGCGGCGGTTGCGGCGGTAGGCTTCGTCGGTGGTGCCGGTCTCGATCGGCTGGTACTCGCCGAAGCCGGCCGCGACCAGGCGCTGCGGCGACACGCCCTTGCCGACCAGATACTGCACCACCGAGATCGCGCGCGCCGCCGACAGGCCCCAGTTCGAGCGGAACTGGCCCCCGGTCACCGGGCGCACGTCGGTGTGGCCGTCGACCCGCAGCACCCAAGCGATGTCCGACGGGATCTGCTTCTCCAGCTCGACCAGCGCGGTGGCGACCTTGTCGAGCTCGGCCTGCGCGGCGGGCAGGAGATCGGCTTTGCCGGTGTCGAAGAACAGTTCGGACTGCAGCACGAAGCGGTCGCCGACGACGCGCACGTCCGGCCGGTTGCCGAGGATTTCGCGCAGCTTGCCGAAGAAGTCGGAGCGGTAGCGCGACAATTCCTTCACCCGCTCGGCCAGCGCGACGTTGAGCCGCTGGCCGAGGTCGGCGATGCGGCTCTGCTGCTCCTTGTCCTTCTTCTCGGAGACGTCGAGCGCCTGTTCGAGCGCGGCGAGCTGGCGGCGCAGCGCGGCGATCTGCTGGTTGAGCACCTCGACCTGCGCCAGCGCGCGCGCGGTGATGCGCCTCTCGCCCTCGAGTTCGCCGGTGAGCTCGCTCACGCGGCCTTGCGCGGCCGCGCCGGCGGCGCCGGCGGCATCCGCCGCGCCCCGCAGCCGGTCACGTTCGCTTTCGGCGGCCGAGAGCGTGGCGCGCAGCTGCGCGAGCTGTTCCTCGATGTCGGCCTTGCCGGATTTCTCCATCGACAGCAGCTCGGTGAGCTGCGCGATCTGCGCGTTGAGGCGGTTGAGTGCGGTGTCCTTGCCGGCGACTTCCTGCTGCAGGAAGAACTGCACCACCACGAAGACGGTCAGGATGAAGATGATGCTCAGGATCAGCGTCGACAGCGCATCGACGAAGCCCGGCCAGTAGTTCATGCCGCTTTCGCTGCGGCGGGTTCGCGCGAGGGCCATTAGCGTACTCTACCTTTCCCCGTCATCTTTCGAGGCTCGCTTCGCTCGCACCTCAGGATGACGGATTGAGGTCACCGGCGCGCGCTTTCGCGCACCATGATCTCCAGCAGCTTCTTGATCTCGCGCTGCTGCTCGGCCTGCGCGTCCACCCAGTCGCGGATCATCTGCTGCTCGCTGCGCATGTGGTGCACGAGGCCCTGGATTGCTTCGGCGAGGTTCGCCATCGCGGCCGACGCGGCCTTGCCCGAGCCCGCCTGGTCCACCGCCTCGCGCAGCCGCTCGATGGCGGAGCGCACCTCGCCGGACACGCCGGCAACCGCCGCGCCCGGTTCGACGGCGTGGTCATAGACCGTCGTCGAGAGCCAATCCTCCAACTCGGTGTAGAAGCGGTTCTGCGCCTGGCTCGATTGCAGATCGAGGAAGCCGAGTACCAGCGAGCCGGCGAGGCCGAATAGCGAGGACGAGAACGAAATGCCCATGCCGCCGAGCGGGGCGGCGAGGCCCTCGCGCAGCGAGTCGAACATCGAGCCGGCATCGCCGCCGCTCTTGAGCCCCTGGATGACGCCGCCGACCGAGCTCACCGTCTCGATCAGGCCCCAGAAGGTGCCGAGCAGGCCGAGGAAGACCAGTAGCCCGGTCATGTAGCGGGAGAGGTCGCGCGCTTCGTCGAGGCGGGTGGCGATCGAATCGAGAATGCCGCGCATCAGCTGCGAGGAGATGGCGGTGCGGCCGACGCGGCTGCCCAGGATCGCCGCCATCGGCGCCAGCAGCACCGGCGGCCGCTCGACCGCCAGGCCCGGATCGGCGAGGCGGAAATTGTTGACCCAGGAAATCTCCGGGTAGAGCCGGATCACCTGGCGGAAGGACAGGATGATGCCGACGGCCAGCACGCCGAGGATCAGCGCGTTCAGGCCCGGATTGGCCATGAAGGCGACCTGGATCTGCTTGTACAGGGTGAAGGCGATGAGCCCGCCCAGGATGATGAACACCAGCATCCGGAACAGGAAGATGCGCGGCGAGGACAATTTGAGCGGATCGATTTCTTTTGCCATGCGATTGAATGGTTAACACCGGCCCGGGGTCTGTCCGGCACTATGGCACAGTCCCGTGACAAGGAAAAAGCTCGCCTCGCGGAACTGTTAAGAGCGCAAAAGCGCCTTTTCTTCGTCACCGTGAGGCGACCGTCGCGCAGCGACGGCCTCGAAGGGTGACGGGCCGGCGCTCGACCTTCGGTCGAGCACCTCAGGATGACGGCCTCAGGCCTTGCCGGCCGCCTTGATCAGCCGGAGCAGCTCCTTGTGGATGGTCTCGTTGGCGGCGACGGCCTGGCCCTTGGCCAATATGTCGTCCTTACCGTCGCAATCGGAGATGTAGCCGCCGGCCTCGCGCACGAGGATCGCGCCCGCCGCGATGTCCCAGGGCTGCAAGTCGCGCTCCCAATAGCCGTCGAGACGGCCGGCCGCGACCCAGGCGAGGTCGAGGGCAGCGGCGCCGAAGCGGCGCAGGCCTGCCGCCTCGTGCTGCACGGCCACGGTCTCCTTGTGCGCGAGCGCAATGTCGCCGCGGCCGTGATGGGGCAGGCCGCAGGCGATGACCGAGTCCTGCATCCGCTTGCGCGCGGCGACGCGGATGCGCTGGTCGTTGAGAAAGGCGCCCTTGCCCTTCTCGGCGAGAAACATCTCCTCCGTCGCCGGGTTGTAGACGAGGCCGGCCACGATCGCGCCGTCGCGCTCGAGCGCGATCGAAATGGCGAACTGCGGTATGCCGTGCAGGAAATTGGTGGTGCCGTCGAGCGGATCGACGATCCAGGTGTGGGTCTTGTCGGCGCCCTCGCGGTGGCCGGCTTCCTCGCCGAGGAAGCCGTAGCCCGGCCGCGCCTTGCTCAGTTCGGCGTAGAGCGTCTCCTCGGCCCGGCGGTCGGCGGCGGTGACGAAGTTGGCCGGTCCCTTGAGCGAGACCTGGAGCTTCTCGACTTCGCCGAAGTCGCGCTTGAGCGCGCGCGCGGCCTTGCGCGCGGCGGCAACCATCACATTGAGGAGGGCGGAATAGGCCATGGCTTTTCTTTCTTTCCCTCCCCCGCAGGGGGAGGGTGGACGCGCGTCAGCGCGGCCGGGTGGGGGCGCTTAGCATATTTGTGAAACAGACCCCACCCCCGGCGCTGCGCGCCGGACCCTCCCCTTTCAGGGGAGGGATACGCGCCGTCAAGAGCGCAGCGCGGCCCGCGTGGACAGCCACTTCCTGGCGGCCTCTTCGGCCTCCCGGCGCACCTCCGGGGTCTGCTTGCCGGCGAAGACGTCGAGCTCCGGGTCGCCGGCGCCGCCGGCCTTGGCGACGATGTGCCACTTGATCGCCTCGGCCGGGTTGGCCGGCATGCCGCGGCCCGCCATCAGCACGCGGGCGAGCCGGTTCTGCGCGATCGGGCTGCCGCGCTGCGCGGCCTTCAGGAGAAGCTGGGCGGCGGCCGCTTCGTCCTTGGCCGTGCCCTGGCCGTTGAACTGGCCGATGGCGAACTCGACCATGGCGTCGACATTGCCGGCGACCGAGGCCGCTCCCATCAGCGCCATGGCCTTGTTGAGATCCTTCGGCACGCCGCGGCCTTCCTTGTACATGGTGGCGAGGGCGTACTGGGATTCCGGGTTACCGGCCTCGGCGGCGGCGGCGAACAATTCGGCGGCGCGCTTGAAGTCCTGCGGGACGTACTGGCCTTGCAGGTGGAGCAGGCCGAGATCGTAAGCCGCGAGCGGATGGCCGCGCTGCGCCGCTTCGGCGAGCAGGCGCGCGGCTTCCTCGGTGTTGCGGGTGCCGGCGCGGCCTTCGAGCGCGAACATCGCGAGCGCGAAGAGGGCGTTGCGGTCGCCTTTGCCGGCGGCCAGCTTGTACCACTGCGCCGCCTTGCTGTCGTCGCGCGGAACGCCGAGGCCCTGCGCGTAGAGCTCGCCGAGCAGCGTCATCGCGGCCGGGTCGTTCTGTTGCGCGCGCTTGGTCGCCTCGCTGAAGGCGGTCATGTAGTGCCCGCGCTGATAGGCGCCGAACGCGGCGTCGGCGCCGGCTTCCGCATTGGCCGGGGGCGCCGATGGCCTGGCCTGCTGCGCCTGTGCCGGCGCGGCGAGCGCGAGCGCGGCGAGAAGGCCGAGGGTGGCGTAGGCGCGCCCCGTCATGCCGCGGTCTCCGGCAGTTTCAGGCGGCGCATGGCCTCGGCGACGGTCGCTTGCGGGTCGCGCCAGAGGAAGTCGCCGAGCGCGATGAAATCGGCGCCGGCCTTGACCAGCGGCCCGATCTCGTCGAGCGCGCCGGCATAGGCGACGCAGGGCGCCTCGAATACCTCAGCCCACCAGGAAACACGCTCCTCGATGGCGGCGAAGGCCGGCCGGCGCCCTTGCGCGTCCGGCTCGCCGAACATGACGTAGTCGGCGCCCTGCTCGGCGGCGAGCATGGCGTCGTGGCGGGTGTCCAGGCCGCCGCAGCCGGCGATGCGCTCGGGCTTGAGCGTCGCGAGCGCGGCGGAGAAAACCTCGATACCGGTGAGATGCGCGCCATCGGCGCCGCCGCGCGCGACCAGACCGGGATGGCCGTCGATGATGAGCGCGGCGTCCTTGTCCTGCACCGGAGGGCTCAGCGCCTTCACGCGGTTGATCAGCGTGCGCTCGTCGGCGTCCTCGAGTCGCAGCAGCACCGCGGCGACGTCGCCGGCCGCGAGCGCGGCCTCGAGCGGCGCGGCGAAGCCGGTGACGTCGGCGAGGCGCGGCGTCACCAGATAGAGGCGCGGCGAGGGGCGCGGCTCGGCATGTTTGGGTCGTGCAGCCATGGTCCCCGCATGGTAGCCCAATCGGGCGGAAAATTGACCGGGCTGCCGCTCAGGATGCCGCGCCCGCGAAGCGGGTCAGTTCGTCCCTCAGCCGGGCCACGACGCTGTCCCAGTCGCCGATCGCCGGCTGGCGGAACAGCCGGGCCGACGGATACCACGGGCTGTCCTCGCGGTCGCGCAGCCAGCGCCAGTCCTGGATGTGCGAGACGAGCAGCCAGAGCGGCTTGCCGAGCGCGCCGGTCAGGTGCGCCACCGCCGAGTCCACCGAGATCACGAGGTCGAGCCGCTCGACCGCCGCCGCGGTTTCGCCGAAATCAAGCAGCGCCTCGTCGAGCCGCTCGATCGGCAGCGCCGACAGGGCAGGCAGGTCGCTGTCGCGGTATTCCTGTTGCAGGCTGACGAATCTGAGCCCCGCGACGCCGAGCGCCGGCGCGAGCCGCGCGAGCGGAATGCTGCGGTTGTGGTCGTTCTTGTGCGACGGCTTGCCCGACCAGACCAGCCCGACCCGCAGCTTGCCGTCGCGCGGCAGCCGCGCGCGCCATCGGTCGTGGCGGTCGGCGGGCACGCGCAGGTAGGGGACCTGCGCCGGGATGGTCTCGAGGCGGGTGCCGAAGGCGAGCGGCAGGCTCATCAGCGGGCAATGCACGTCGAAGGGCGGCAGATCCGCGCCGCGCGGGATCATGCCGATGTCGGCGGCGTAGTCGCCCAGAAGCGGGCGCAGGCTGTCGGGCACTTCCAGCACGACGCGCGCGCTCTTGGCGAGCACCATCGGCAGGTAGCGCGCCATCTGGATGGTGTCGCCGAAGCCCTGTTCGGCGTGCAGCAGGATCGTTTTGCCGGCAATGTCCTCGCCCTGCCACTGTGGCTCCCTGAAGTCGCGCGGCTTGAGCTCGCTGTCGCGCCGCCAGCGCCATTCGTAACCGGGCAGGCCGCGTGCGAAGTCGCCGCATTCGAGATCGAGCAGCGCCTTGTTCCAGTGCGCGTCGGGCAGTTGGGGCGCGAGCGTAAGCGCGCGTTCGAAACCGGCCCGCGCCTCCTCGAGGCGGCCGAGGTAATGCAGCGCGGCGGCGCGGTTGACGTGCGCGAAAGCGAAATCCGGCTTGAATGAAAGCGCGCGCTCATAGTCGGCGAGCGCGTCGGCCACCCGGTTGAGCTCGAGATAGGTGTTGCCGCGGTTGTTGAAGGTTTCGGCCGAGTGCGGATCGAGCGCGAGTGCGCGTTCGAAAGAGGCGAGCGCCTTCTGGTGGCGGCCGAGCGCGCGCAGCGTATTGCCGCGATTGCCGTGCGCCTGTGCGAAATCCGGCCGCATGTGGCAGGCGTGCTCGTACGCCGCGAGCGCCTCGACGTAGCGCCGCTGCTCGTAGAACACGTTGCCGCGCGCGATCACCGCCTCGACATAGTCGCCCTTGAGGGCGAGCGCGCGGTCGTAGCAGGCGAGCGCCTCGTCGTGGCGATTGAGCTGGCGCAGCACGAAGCCGCGGGCGGCGTGCGTCTCGGCCTCCGCCGGCGCGACCGCCAGCGCCTTGTCGTAGGCGGCGAGCGCTTCCAGTAGACGGTTGCGCTCGCCGTAGAGGTCGCCGGCGTGCCGGAGCGCGACGGGGTGGCGCGGCTGGTGCCGGAGCGCCTCCTCGAGACTTTGCAGCGCCTCGTCGGCGCGCTTGAGGGCGAGCAGGCACTTGCCGCGGTTGACCAGCGCGTCGGCGTAGCCGGGGCGAGCCGCGAGCGCGCGCTGATAGGCGTCGAGCGCCTCGTCCATGCGCCCCAGCGAAGCCAGCGCGTTGCCGCGGTTGTTGTGCGCTTCGGCGTAGTCCGGCCGGAGCGCCAGCGCCTGCGCGTAGCTTTCGAGCGCCTCCGCGTGACGCTTGAGCGCGCGCAGGGCGTTGCCGCGGTTGTTGTGCGCCTCGGCGTAGTCCGGCTTGAGCGCGATGGCGCGCTCGTGGCTTTCAAGCGCTTCCTCGTGCCGTGAGAGCACGCCGAGCACGATGCCGTGGTTGGAATAGGCGGCGGGCGCGCGCGCGTTCACCTTGAGCGCCTGCGCGATCGACTTCAGCGCCTCGACCGGGTTGCCGCGCTGGTACAGCAGCACGCCGTAGAGGTGGAGCGCGTCGAAATTGGCCGGCTCGCGCGCCAGCACCTCGCGGTAGAGGACCTCCGCCTGGCCTAGCTCGCCGCGCTGATGATGGCCGGCCGCGCGCCGCAGCATCTCGATGACGGCGGCGCGCTGGCCTTGCGGGCTGGACAGGGGCGAGGGCATGGGGCGTTGCGGGTCTCGGGAACCGGTGGCGGACGCAACGAGGAACACAACAGAGCGCGAATCACAGGTGAGAGTATGACGCAGGCACATCGTATCCAAGATCGGGGGACAAGCCTTGCAGTTCACCGTCTTGCGTAGTATGTATATGCCATGATCCGCTCATGGCGTAACGCCGCGACCCGCAAGGTCTGGGAAGGTGAGCGGCCGAATCAGTTTCGCGGTTTGGATGCCGAGGCGGCTATCGACCTTCTACTGGCGCTGAATGCCGCCAAATCGCTAGCCGATCTGAGCCCCTTGCGAAGCGTCGGACTGCACAAGCTGAAGGGCGATCGCAAAGCCCAGTGGGCGATGACCGTCAATGACCGTTGGCGGATCTGTTTCGAGTTTCGCAAAGGCGACGCTTTCGAGGTTGAGATCGTCGACTACCACAAAGGATAGACCATGCCCCCCGTTGCGCACCCCGGCCGTCTGTTGAAGCGCGAATTGTCGGCTCGCAAGCTGAGCGCCAACCGCTTGTCGCTCGACATCGGCGTGCCATCGGGCCGCATCACCGACATTCTCAACGGCCGGCGTTCTATCACCGCCGATACGGCGGTTCGGCTCGGGCGCTATTTCGGCAACGGTGCGAAATTCTGGCTCGACCTGCAAAGCCAGTACGATATTGCCGTGATCGAGCGCGACAAGGGCGCCGAGATCGCGCGCCGGGTCCGCCCGGCGAGCGCAGCGTAATTCCAATCCAAATGCAAAGCGCCGCGTCCTTGCGGGCGCGGCGCTTCGGCTGAAAGGCTCGCAGATTGCCTCACGGCATCGGGATCGGCCCCATGTCCTTCGGCACCTTGTAGCCGCGCTGCACGGCCGGGCGCGCCGCGATGGTCTCGTACCAGCGCTTCACGTTCGGGTATTGCTTGAGGTCGATGGTCTGCCACTCGAAGCGCGAGATCCACGGCCAGATCGCGATGTCGGCGATGGAGTATTCGTCGGCGACGAATTGGCGGCCTTCGAGCCGCGTGTTGAGCACCTTGTAGAGCCGGTGCGCTTCCTTGAGGTAGCGCTCCTCGGCGTAGGGCGCCTTGCCGGGATTGTACTTCACGAAGTGGTGCACCTGGCCCAGCATCGGGCCCGGGCCGCCCATCTGCCACATCAGCCACTCGATGACCTTGTAGCGGCCTTCGCCCGACTTCGGCATCAGCTTGCCGGTCTTGTCGGCGAGATAGATCAGGATCGCGCCCGACTCCATCAGCGACAGGCCGTTGTCGCGGTCGACGATCGCCGGGATGCGGTTGTTCGGCGCGATCTTCAGGAAGTCCGGCGCGAACTGCTCGTCCTTGCCGATGTCGATCGCATGCGCCGTATAGGGCAGGCCGAGCTCTTCCAGGGCGATGGAGACCTTGCGGCCGTTCGGTGTGGTCCAGGTGTAAAGATCGATCACGGGATATCCCTTGCTATTCGTGGCGCCGTGCGCGGGCGTCTCAACAAGCCGATGGCCGGGGCGGGCCCGGCCATCGCGTCGTTTCTTTAGCGAACTTGGTGGCGCAGGTCACGCCGTACACGCAGGCTTGATTACGCCGCCTTCTTCTCCAGGTCGGCCTTCCACTGACCGAGCGCGGCCAGGCCGTTCATCTTTGCGCGATGTGAAAAGGCGCGCTGGGCGGCGGCGACGTTTTCGCTCTTGCCGCTCCACGCCTTCTGCGGCGCGGCCTGCAGCGCGCGCCCGTAGGAGAAGGTGAGCGCCCAGGGCAGATTGCCGATCTTGTTCATCGCGTCGAGGTGCGCGGTGGCTTCCTCGTCCGACTGGCCGCCGGAGAGGAAGGCGATGCCCGGCACCGCGCCCGGCACGCAGGCCTTCAGCATCTTCACGGTCTTCTCGGCGACTTCCTGCACGGAAGCTTTCTTCGCGCTCTTCTTGCCGGCGATCGCCATGTTCGGCTTGAGCACCATGCCTTCCAGCTTCACGCGCTGGTAATAGAGCTGCTGGAACGTCTCCTTGAGCACGAACTCGGTGACCTCGTAGCAGCGGTCGATGTCGTGGTCGCCGTCCATCAGTACTTCCGGCTCGACGATCGGCACGATCTGGTTGACCTGGCAGAGCGCGGCGTAGCGGGCCAGCGCATGCGCGTTGGTCGATATGCAGGCGTAGCTCGGGATGCCGGCGCCGATGTCGATCACCGCGCGCCATTTGGCGAAGCGCGCGCCCTGCTCGTAGTACTTCGGCAGGCGGTCGGCGAGCTTGTCGAGGCCGACGGTGATCAGTTCGCCCGGGCAGAACGGCAGCGGCTTGGTGCCTTCGTCCACCTTGATGCCGGGGATCGAGCCCATCTGCTCGATGACCTTGACCAGCGGCGTGCCGTCCTTCGCCTTCTGCCAGATGGTCTCGTCGTAGAGGATGACGCCGGAGATGTGGTTCTTCATCGCCTCGGCGGTGCGGAACATCAGCTCGCGGTAGTCGCGGCGATTATCCTCGGTCGATTCGACGCCGATGGCGTCGAAGCGCTTCTTGATCGTGCCGGAGGATTCGTCCGCCGCCAGGATGCCTTTGCCGGGTGCGACCATCGCGCGCGCCACTTTGTTCAGATCGTCCAGGTTCATCGCCCTCTCCTCTCAATCATCATTCCGGGGCGCGCTGAAAGCGCGAACCCGGAATCCGGAAACTTGCTCCTGGCCCTGAATTCCGGGTTCGCGAGCTTCGCTCGCGCCCCGGAATGACCGAGGCTACTTTACCCTCAACACCTCGACCCCCGGCAAGGTCTTGCCTTCGAGCCATTCCAGGAAGGCGCCTCCGGCCGTCGATACGTAAGTGAAGCGGTCGGCCACGCCGGCGACGTTGAGCGCGGCGACCGTGTCGCCGCCGCCCGCCACCGTGACAAGCTTGCCGGCCTCGCTCAGTTCCGCCGCCGCCTCCGCCACCTCGACCGTGCCGTTGTCGAACGGCTCCATCTCGAAGGCGCCGAACGGGCCGTTCCATACCAGCGTCTTCGCGCGCGCCAGCACCGACACGACCTGCTCGACCGACCTCGGGCCGATATCGAGGATCATGTCGGCGTCGCCGACCGCATCCACCGAGACGGCGCGCGACGGCGCGTTGGCCTTGAACTCCTGCGCCACCACGGCATCGACCGGCAGCACGATGTCGCGCTTGGCGGCCTTCGCCTTTTCCATGATTTCCTGCGCGGTTTTCGTGAGATCGCGCTCGGCCAGGCTCTTTCCAACCGGCTTGCCCTGCGCCAGCAGGAAGGTGTTCGCCATGGCGCCGCCGATGATGAGGTGATCCACCTTCTGCAGCAGGTTGCCGAGCAGGTCGAGCTTGGTCGAGATCTTGGCGCCGCCGACGACCGCCACCACCGGGCGCTCGGGATGCTCCAGCGCCTTGCCCAGCGCGTCGAGCTCGGCCTGCATGGCGCGGCCCGCATAGGCCGGCAATTTATGACCGAGGCCTTCCGTCGAGGCGTGCGCGCGGTGCGCGGCGGAGAAGGCGTCGTTGACCCAGATGTCGCCGAGCCTGGCGAGCGACGCGACGAATTCGGGATCGTTCTTTTCTTCGCCCGGATGGAAGCGGGTGTTCTCCAGGCAGACGATGTCGCCCTGCTTCATCGCGGCGACCGCGGCTTCCGCCGTCGGCCCGATGCAGTCGTCGGCGAACTTCACCGGCCGCTTCAGCACGCGCGCGACTTCTGCGGCGACGGGCTTCAGCGAGTTCTTCGGATCGCGCCCCTTCGGCCGGCCGAAATGCGAGAGCAGGATGACCTTGGCGCCCTTGTCGGCGAGCTCGGTCAGCGCCGGGGCGACGCGCTCGATGCGGGTGGCGTCGGACACGACGCCGTTTTCCACCGGCACGTTGAGGTCCACGCGCACCAGCACGCGTTTGCCCTTCACGTCGACGTGGTCGAGGGTACGGAAGTTTGCCATCGGGAGGTCTCTTGTCCCAGGCGCAGCGCAGCACACCCGAAGTCGGGTATACCCGACTTCGGGATACCCTGTTTGGATTTCGCAAGTCGGATATAACCGACTGGCGATGTGATGCGCTGCAGACCTGGACCCAGCTTGTTATTCGATCAACCGGGGACCCGGATCAGCGGTGCACCGCTACGCTGCGCCTCGCGCTGCACCGCATCCGGGATACGTGTTCAGATCAGCTTGCCCATCGCCACGGCCGTGTCCGACATGCGGTTGGAGAAGCCCCACTCGTTGTCGTACCAGGACATCACGCGCACCAGCGTGCCCTCCATCACCTTGGTCTGGTCCATGTGGAAGACCGAGGAGTGCGAGTCGTGGTTGAAGTCGATCGAGACGTTCGGCGCGTTGGTGAAGCCGAGAATGCCCTTGAGCTGCTGCTCGGCGGCGCGCTTGATCGCGCCGTTCACTTCGTCTTTCGACGTCGCCTTCCTGGCGACGAACTTGAAATCGACCACCGACACGTTCGGCGTCGGCACGCGGATGGCGACGCCGTCGAGCTTGCCGGAGAGCTCCGGCAGCACGAGGCCGACCGCCTTGGCCGCGCCGGTCGAGGTCGGGATCATGGACAGGGCCGCCGCGCGCGCGCGGTAGAGGTCCTTGTGCATGGTGTCGAGCGTCGGCTGGTCGCCGGTATAGGCGTGGATCGTGGTCATGAAGCCCTTTTCGATGCCGATCGCATCGTTGAGCACCTTGGCGACCGGCGCGAGGCAGTTGGTCGTGCAGGAGGCGTTCGAGACGACCATGTGATCCTTGGTCAGCTTGTCGTGGTTGACGCCATAGACGACGGTGAGGTCGGCGCCGTCGGCCGGCGCGGAGACCAGCACGCGCTTGGCGCCGGCGGTCAGGTGCGCGGAGGCCTTGTCCTTGGCGGTGAAGATGCCCGTGCACTCCATCGCGATGTCGACGCCGAGGTCCTTCCACGGCAGCTTGGAGGGATCGCGCTCGGCGGTGACCTTGATGGCGCCGTTGCCGACCGAGATGGTGTCGCCCTTGACGGTGACCTCGCCGGGGAAGCGGCCGTGCACACTGTCGTAGCGCAGCAGGTGGGCGTTGGTCTCGACCGGCCCGAGGTCGTTGATGGCGACCACTTCGATGTCCTTGCGGCCCGACTCGGCGATGGCGCGCAGGACGTTGCGGCCGATGCGGCCGAAACCGTTGATGGCGACGCGTACTGTCATGTGCTTGCTCCGGCTCTTGTCTTCGCTGTCATGCCTCGGGGAAGCGGGGCATCCAGTCGCTGCCGACTTATGTAGTCGCCGTTTGCTGGATCGCCCGCTTGCGCGGGCGATGACACCATACTGTGATCACTTCTTTCCCAGCTTCTTCATCGCCGCGTCGGCGATCGCCTCCGCGGTAATGCCGAATTTCTTGTAGAGTTCCTTGTAGGGCGCGCTCGAGCCGAAGCTCGACATGCCGACGAAGATGCCGTCGGCGCCGATGATGGCGTCCCAGCCCAGGCGCACGGCGGCTTCGACGCCGATCTTCACCGGCGCGTCGCCGATGATGGCTTTCCGGACGTCCTCAGGCTGCTCGAAGAACAGCTCGAAGCAGGGCACCGAGACGACGCGCGCGGCGACGCCCTGGGCGGCGAGCAGCTTGGCCGCGTCCACCGCGATCGATACTTCCGAGCCGGTGGCGAAGATCGACACCTGCGAAGCCCCGTCGGGACCGGCGATCTCGTAGGCGCCGCGCGCGCAGATGTTGTCCTCGTCCACGCGGTTGCGCAGCTGCGGCAGGTTCTGGCGGGTGAGTGCGAGCGCGCTCGGCCGATCCTTGTTTTCCAGCGCGAGCTGCCAGCACTCCACCGTCTCCACCGCGTCGCAGGGGCGGAAGACGAGCAGGTCGGGAATGGCGCGCAGCGCGGCCAGGTGCTCGACCGGCTGATGGGTCGGGCCGTCCTCGCCGAGGCCGATGGAGTCGTGGGTGAGCACGTGGATGACGCGCTCGCCCATCAGCGCGGCGAGGCGGATCGCCGGGCGCGCGTAGTCGGAGAACACGAGGAACGTGCCGGAATAGGGGATGATACCGCCGTGCAGCGCCATGCCGTTCATGGCGGCGGCCATGCCGTGCTCGCGGATGCCGTAGTGGATGAAGCGGCCGGAGAAATCGGCGGCCGTGAGCGGCTTCATCGACTTGGTGCGCGTGTTGTTCGAGCCGGTCAGGTCGGCGGAGCCGCCGATCATCTCCGGGATCGCCGGGATCAGGCTCTCCAGCGCGAACTCGCAGGCCGTGCGGGTGGCAATGTCCTTCGGCGCGGCGGCGAGGCTTTCCTTCACCGCGCGGACGGCGCCCTTCAGCGCCTCGGCGGAGATCTCGCCGCGCATGCGGCGCTCGAATTCGGCGCGCTTGGCCGTATCGAGCGCGGCGAGCCGCTTGCTCCAGTCGGCATGCGCGCCCTTCGAGCGCGCGCCGGCGGTCCGCCAGGCCGACAAGGTGTCGGCGGGCACTTCGAACGGCGCATGCGCCCAGGCGAAGGCCTCGCGCGCGCCCTTGATCTCGTCGCCGCCGAGCGGCGAGCCGTGCGAGGACGACTTGCCGGCCTTGGTCGGCGCGCCGTAGCCGATGGTCGTCTTGCAGGCGATCATCACGGGGCGGTCGGATTCTTGTGCTTTTGCGATTGCTGACGCAATCGCTTGCGGGTCGTGGCCGTCGATGCGCCAGGCGTTCCAGCCGCAGGCCTCGAAGCGCTTCACCTGGTCCACGTTGTCGGAGAGCGACAGCGGCCCGTCGATGGTAATGCCGTTGTCGTCGAACAGAACGATCAGCTTGTTGAGCTTGAGGTGCCCGGCGAGCGCGATGGCCTCGTGGCTGATGCCTTCCATCAGGTCGCCGTCGGAGGCGATCACGTAGGTCTTGTGGTCGACCACCGCGTCGCCGAACACGGCCGCCATGTGCCGCTCGGCGATCGCCATGCCGACCGCGGTGGCCAGCCCCTGGCCGAGCGGGCCGGTGGTGGTCTCGACGCCTTCGGTGACGAAGTTCTCGGGGTGGCCCGGCGTCTTCGAGCCGAGCTGGCGGAAGCGCTTGATCTCGTCGAGCGTCACCGAGGCGTAGCCGGTCAGGTAGAGCAGGGCGTAGAGCAGCATCGAGCCGTGGCCGGCCGACAGCACGAAGCGGTCGCGGTCAGGCCATTTCGGATCGGCCGGGTCGAATTTCAGAAACTTCGTGAACAGGACCGTCGCAATGTCGGCGGTGCCCATCGGCATGCCGGGGTGGCCGGACTTGGCCTGCTCGACGGCGTCCATGGCCAGGGCGCGAATGGCGTTGGCCATCGTGGCATGGGCGGCGGGCGCCGTTTGCCCTTGACGTTCCACGGGCGCGACGGCCGACGATGCTGATGCACTCATGAAAAATGCCTGTTTGTCGGGGGGTCCTTAGCATGTGACGCCCTTGAGTCAATGTGACGCGCGGGGCGCAAGACCGCCATGCACAGGGCGCACAAAACAGCGGGGCATATCGTTGCCGCGGCGTTGACGCCACGGTCGCGCGGCACGTAAGCTTCCTGTCTTAAACATTTGCCCCTGCAAGGGTTTTTCGGCGAGCGACCGGGGCGGCCATGGAGCAAAGCGCAATCGACACGGCGGTCAGGCGGCTGGCGCTCGCCCTCGATGCGCTCGACGCCGCGGTTGAGCGGCGGCGCGAGGCCGACGGCTCCGCCGAGGCCCTTGCTGCGCAGGTGCAGGCGCTCGGGCTCGACCGCTCCAAACTCGCCGCCGCCCTCGACGGCGAAACCGCCCGCGCGCGCACGCTGGAGGCCACCAACCGCGAGGTCGCCGAGCGGCTCGACGCGGCGATCGCCGGCGTCCGGGCTGTGCTGGACGCGCACGAGTAGCGGGAGCGCACCGATGGCCACGGTCAACGCCACCATCGCCGGCCGCCAGTTCCGCCTCGCCTGCGAGGACGGGCAGGAGGAGCACCTGCAGGCGCTGGCCAAGAGCATCGACCAGCGCATCATCGACCTGCGCGCCAAGTTCGGCGAGATCGGCGATACGCGGCTGACCGTGATGGCGGCGCTGATGGTAGCGGACGAATTGACCGAGGCCGCCCACAAGATCCGCCGGCTGGAGGAGGAGGTCGGCGCGCTGCAGGACGCGCGCGTGGTGGCCTCCGACCGCGCCAAGGCCGCCTCCGCCGCGGTGGTGAACGCCTTCAACTCGGCCGCCGAGCGCATCGAGGGCATCACCCGCAAGCTCAACGCCACGGTCACGCCCGGCGACGGCGTGGCGATCGGGTGAGCGATGGAGAAGCCCGCGTTCGAAGCGCGCGTCCGCGACAGCTTCGCCAGGCAGAGCATCATGACGACCCTCGGCGCCGAGGTGCTCGCCGTGCGGCCCGGCGAGGTCGAGATCGTGCTGCCGTTCTCGGACCGCATCCTCCAGCAGCACGGTTTCGTGCACGCCGGCGCGGTCGCCACCATCGCCGATTCGGCCTGCGGTTATGCCGCGCTGTCGATGATGCCGGCCGACGCGGCGGTGCTGACCACCGAGTTCAAGATCAACCTGATGGCGCCGGCGAAGGGCGATTGCCTGCGCGCGGTCGGCCGCGTCGTGCGCAACGGCCGGACGCTGGTCATCACCCTCGGCGAGGTCTTCGCGGAGACCGCGGGGGCGTCGAAGCAGGTGG
The DNA here is from genome assembly GCA_046292265.1 of Pseudolabrys sp. GTDB lineage: Bacteria > Pseudomonadota > Alphaproteobacteria > Rhizobiales > Xanthobacteraceae > Pseudolabrys. Next base: position 69,525 of record JBKBRE010000009.1, read on the forward strand.
CGATGATCACCGCCACGATGATGGTGGTGAACACGGGGACGGGGTTGAAGGATTGAGTTGCGCCAGCGATCGACGCGGATGCTGCGCCAATCGCTTCGCCCTCTCCCCTTGTGGGAGAAGGCATTGAGAGCTTCTCAACGCATTTTGACGGGTGAGGGGGCTGTCCCCCTCACCCGTTCTTTTTCGCGGTGACACTACGAATGCCCTCTCCCACAAGGGGAGAGGGCCCAATTGCGGACGCCAGTGGCGCTTCGCCTCCGCAACGCCTACATTGCGCAGGCGGGGCTGCGGGGTGCGTGAGGAGACACATTCCCCGGGGCCTTACGATCCCTAAGGGAGCTGTCCCTGGCCGGGCCCGTGGGTTCGGTCATATGGCGCCCACCTACTTCTGTAGGTTCCCGGGATCAGCCTCCCACGGCCACTGTGGCTCCGCACTCGATTTCCACCCGACCTCTCGCCGTCACCCTGAGGTGCGAGCGACCGGAGGTCGCGAGCCTCGAAGGGTGATCGGCCGTTCATCCTTCGAGGGTCGCCGCTTGCGCGGCTCGCACCTCAGGATGTCGGATTGATTCAGACAGCCGCTGCCCCCTCGAAAGAAGAACTCCGCACCGCCGTGCTCGCCGCGCGCGATGCCATGCCGCCGGCCGAGCGCGCCGCGGCGGCGGAAGTCATCGCAAACCGTGCCTTTCCGCTCGCCATCGCGCCGGGCGTCATCGTCTCCGGCTTCATGCCGCTGAAGAGCGAGATCAATCCGCTGCCGCTGATGCGCAAGCTCGCCGAGCAGGGCGCGCAACTCGCGCTGCCGGCCATTGCCGGCCGCGGGCGTCCGCTGATCATGCGCGCTTATGCGTTCGGGGATGACTTCGCGCGCGGGCAATGGGGCATCCGCGAGCCGAAGCCCGAGGCGCCGAAAGTCGCGCCCGACGTGCTGCTCGTGCCGCTCGCCTGCTTCGATCGCGCCGGCCATCGCATCGGCTACGGCGCCGGCTATTACGACATGACCATCAACGGGCTGCGCGCGAAGAAGAAGGTCGTCGCCGTCGGCATCGCCTTCGCCGCGCAGGAAATCGCCCGGGTTCCGGCCACGGAACGCGACGCGCGGCTCGATCTCGTGCTAACGGAGCGCGAGGTGATCGACTTCCGCGGGTAGCGCATGATCCCCAAAAGTGGGAACCGGTTTTCGGACAAGATCATGCGCCAGGGAAAAACTGACTGATGCGCATTCTTTTCATCGGCGACATTGTCGGCCGCGCGGGGCGCGCCATCGTGCTCGACCGGCTGCCGGACCTGATCAGGGACTGGAAGCTCGACCTCGTCGTCATCAACGGCGAGAACGCCGCCGGCGGCTTCGGCATCACCGAGGCGATCTACAACGACCTGATCGACGCCGGCGCCGACGCCATCACGCTCGGCAACCACGCCTGGGACCAGCGCGAGGCGCTGGTGTTCATCGAGCGCGCGCCGCGCCTCATCCGCCCGGTCAACTTCCCCAAGGGCACGCCCGGCCGCGGCGCGGCGCTGATCGATACCAAGAACGGCAAGCGCGCGCTCATTGTCAACGCCATGGGCCGCATCTTCATGGACCCGCTCGACGATCCCTTCGCCGCGGTCGAGCGCGAGCTTTCCGCCTGTCCGCTGCGCTCGGGCGCCGACGCGGTGATCGTGGACATGCACTGCGAGGCGAGCAGCGAGAAGCAGGCCATGGGCTATTTCTGCGACGGCCGCGCCAGCCTCGTGGTCGGCACCCATACGCACGTGCCGACCGCCGACCACCGCCTGCTGCCGAACCGCACGGCCTTCGTCACCGACGTCGGCATGACCGGCGATTTCGAGTCGGTCATCGGCATGGCGAAGGACGAGCCGCTCAACCGCTTCCTGCGCAAGATACCGAGCGCCAAGTTCGAGCCGGCCAACGGCGCCGCCACCTTGTGCGCCATCGCGGTCGAGACTGACGACGCGAGCGGGTTGGCGGTCAAGGTCGGCGCCGTGCGCCTCGGCGGTGCGCTGGAGGAGGCGCGGCCCGCCTTCTGGTCCTGACGCGGCCGGCGTTAACCACCTGTTAACCACGATTGCCGTTCTGTTAAGGCCGCGCGCCGCGCTTCGGTGCGCGTGTCGAAACGCCGGTTCGTGCTGGGTCCGGCCATCAAACCTGGCAGGGCCGCATGGCGCTTCACGTCAACGTAAATCTCGCGCTCAAGGCGCTGCCCGACGAGGCGCGCGACGCAGGCGCCGTCTCGGCCGCCGAGCACCGCGCGCAGCTCGCCGCGCAGTTCATTCCGGCGGGCGCGCGCGTGCTCGATCTCGGCGCCGGCGGCGGCGAGGCGCTGCGCGACCGGATGCCGTTCGGCTCCAGCTACCAGGCGGACAGCCTTACGCACGGCAAGGGTTCGCTGATCCACAATCTCACCGGGCAGGAATTCCCCACCAAAGCGGCGAGCGAGAGCGACATCGTCGTCATGCTCGGTGTCGTCGAGGGCGTCGCCGACCTCGAAAATCTTTTCACGCACCTGCGCTTCTGCCGGCAGGACGTGATCCTGAGCTATTGCCCGACCAACCTCGTCGGCGGCGAAGCGCGTAGCGCGCGCGGCTACGCCAACCACCTGGGCTATGCCGAGCTGGTCACGCTGTTCGACCGCTACGGCTTTCGCATCGAATGCACCGCGCCGGTCTCCGATGAGGAGATGCTGATGCGGCTGACGCCGACCAGCCGCGTCGCGCCGGTTTCCGGCTGCGACGTCGCGGTCATCTCGGAGAGCGACGGCGCCAGTTTCGGCGACCGCCTCGGCGTCCACATGATCAACACGCTGCTGCCGGGCGCGGCGCGCGTGCACCACATGACGTTCAAGACGCTTCACGAGGCGCGCGGCGACTACGACCTGGTCGTGGTCGGCGTCGGCAATGCGATGTTCCAGCCGCTGATCGGCGACGACATCCTCCGCGTCCTCGCGCGCGCCCGCTCCGCCATCGGCATCTTCGGCACCGCCTATCGCGAATTGATCCCGCGCCCGGCGATCGAGCGCGTCATCGACCGGCTCGACACCTGGTACGCGCCCTACGCGGACGACATCCATCTCTACGGACGCGGCCGCTCGAATGCCGTGCACCTCGGCGACTGGCTGATCGAGCAGTTCCCGCTCACCCAGCCGACGCTGGACGAGCCCTTGCAAATCGGTGCCGGCATCGGCGCCGAGATCCCGCTCGACCGCACCATCCAGCTCATCCAGCGTCACCGGCAGGTCTATTCCGCCCGGCTGCATCCCTTGCTCTGCGCGCTGACCTCGGCCGAATACGCGGCCTTCGCCGAGCAGGGGTCGAGCCGGATGCCGGGCATCGTCTCCGGCAAATTCCGCTCGATGCTGGTCGACATCTTCGGCCGCAGCTATCCGGAGCGGGAGTTCTTCATGGTCGATCGCGACGCGGTCGCCCGCTACAAGGCCCGCGTCCACGCCAATGTCGGGGTTCTGCGCGAGCGGATCGAAGCCCTGCTCGCCAATGTGGCGGTGGCCGGGGTCTAGGCACACCCGTCATCCTGAGGTGGCCGCGAAGCGGCCCTCGAAGGATGACCGGTGAAAGGCATCGGCCGTCGCCCTTCGAGGCGCGCTGGCGCTCGCTCCTCAGGGTGACGGGACTACAATGTTTATTTTCTCGTCGGGCCGGCCTATATAGCCGCCGGCGCAAGCTTATCCTTCAACCCATTGAGAGCGCGGGTCTCGGTCATGGCCGGTCATTCCCAATTCAAGAACATCATGCACCGCAAGGGGAAGCAGGACAAAGTCAGGTCCAAGCTGTTCTCCAAGCTCGCCCGCGAAATCACCGTGGCGGCCAAGCTCGGCCTGCCGGACCCGGCCTTCAACCCGCGCCTGCGCGCCGCCATCCTCGCCGCCCGCGCCGAGAACATGCCGAAGGACAACATCGAGCGCGCCGTCAAGAAGGCGTCGGGCTCGGAGCAGGAGAACTACGACGAGATCCGCTACGAGGGCTATGCGCCCGGCGGGGTGGCGGTGATCGTGGAAGCGCTGACCGACAACAACAATCGCACCGCTGGCGAGGTGCGCGCCATCTTCACCAAGGCGGGCGGCAATCTGGCCACCACCGGCGCGGTGTCCTTCATGTTCGACCACGTCGGCGTGGTCGAATACGACGCCGCCAAGGCCACGGCTGACGAGATGCTGGAGGCGGCGATCGACGCCGGCGCCGAGGATGTCGTCTCCGACGAGAACGGCCATCAGATCGTCACCAAAACCGACACGCTGCACGAGGTCGCCAAGGCGCTGGAAGCCAAGTTCGGCGAGCCGCGCAAGTCCGGCATGGTGTGGAAGCCGCAGAACACGGTGGCGGTCGACGACGAGGCCGGCGAGAAGATCCTCAAGCTGATGGAGGCGCTCGACGAGTCGGACGACGTGCAGAACGTCTACGCCAACTTCGAGGTTTCCGACGCGCTCGTGCAGAAGATGAGCGCATAGGGCGCCGATGGCGCTCTCAATTGAACTTGCCGGCCACAAGAAAAGTCTTATAAGTCGATAATGCATGCTTATGGCGTGCACTGACTTGAAGGCGTGCCTCGTGCCGCCCTACTATTGGGGTGCGCGGTGAAGGCGGTTATTTCGATTTGCTACCACGTTGAGATTAATCTCGCGCGTGACGGGTATCCGGCCAGCTGCAACACCCCGGTACTCCGGCTGCAATACGAGATCGAGCAGGCCGAACGCGATCCCGCCAGATATGCCGGCAACCACTCACCGGTCGTGAACGGAGCGATCGTCGGCTCGTCCGATTGTGGATTTTCCGAGCCGTATTGACGTGCTGCCGGTCCCATGACCGCGTGGGCTCAACTCACCGCGAACAGCGCCAGCGCCGCGAGCGCCACCGCAAGCCCGAGCTTCTTGCGGCCGGTGAGCGTCTCGCGAAACAACACGACGCCGGCGAACGCGGTGAACACGAAGCCCATCTGCGCCACCGGCGCCAGCACGCTGGCCGGCCCGCGCGCCAGCCCGTAGACCAGCAGCACGAAGGCGATCACCAGCGCGACCGCCGCCGGCGGCGCGTAGCGCCACGCGCGCGCCGGCACGTCGTAGCCACGGTCGCGGACGAGCGCGATCAGCGTCGCCAGCGAGCAGAAGGTCCAGGCTTGCGTCGACACCAGCGTCGCCGGCAGCGCGCCCTGGGAAACGCCGATCTTGTGCACGAAATTGACCAGCGCCATCGCGACGGTGGCGCTCAGCACCTGCATGAGCGAGCGCATGTCGGGCCGGCCGCCCGCTGCGCCGGGCTCGGCCAGCAGCAGCCATACGGCGGCGAGCGCGCAGGCGAGGGCGGCGATCTTGGCGGCGCCGAGCGGCTCGCCGAGAAAGACCACCGCGAGCGCGGCGGTGAGCGTGAAGTTCAGCCGGAAGATCGGCGCGTTGGTGCTCACCGCGCCGGACTTCAGGCTGGCCAGGAAGTTGTCGACCGCGACGAGCAGGAACAGCCCGGCCAGCGATCCCCACAGCGCCGACGCGTGCAGCTCCAGCGTGCCGGTGGCGAGCGCGTAGAGCGTCACCGCCGGGCAGAACACCCAGGCCTGCAGCATCGCGAAATGACGCGAGTCGATCCCGGCCGCCGCGGCGCGCTTGTAGATGAGGTCGCCGACGCCGAACAGCAGCATGGCGCCGAGCGCGAAGCCGAGACCAGGTGTCATGGAATTCCGTGCGAGGTGCGTTGCGCGGGGTTAGCCGACGAATTCAACGATGTCGAGACCGCCCTTTTAGCCGTAGGTTGCGCGCACCGTCGCGCTTCGACGGGTCGCTCATTTGTAGGCGTCGAGGAAATTCGGCACCGCGATCCAGTCCATCATCGCCTCGTCGCTCTGCAGCAGCGCGTGCATGCGGCGGTCCTCCTCGGTCCTGAGGTTGACGCCCATGTGGGTGCCGAGCTTGCGCGAGTGGTTGACGATGGTGTTGCCGATCGGCTGGCGCTCGGCGTTGTAGGCCTTGAGCGCGGTGTCGATGTCTTCGTTGTCGCGCAGGTGGCGCGCGAGCGCCATGGCGTCGCCGCCGGCTTTCGCCACGCCGAAGCCCATGTGCGGGCGCGCGTTGGCGGCGGCGTCGCCGACCATGGCGACGCGGCCGAACACGATGCGGTCGGCGGTGAAATCGTAGATCGGCGTGATGAAGGGCTGCTTCATGGTCATCACGCAGTCGAGCATGACCTCGGGCATGATGTCGCGCGCATCCGCGTACATCTGCGCGATCAGGTCCTTGCGGATGAGCGGCGGCGGCACCGAGAACTCGTGCTGCACGCCGCGCTCGTCGACGTTCATCTCCTTCATCTTTTGCGCGTCGGCGACGCGGTACCAGATGAAGTTGTAGCGCCGCTTGCCGGGCGTGAGCTCGTTGTTGAAGCCGGAGATCGGGTAGGTGATCACCTCCTGCTGCGGCGGCAGGTAGAATACGAAATAAGGGAAGATCTCCTTCAGCGTCTTCGGTGACAGGTCGGCCTCGTTCGGCGCACCGCGCCAGATGTAGTAGCCGGCGTAGATCGGCTGCAGCTCGGGCGCCATCTGCCCGCGCACGCTGGAGCGGATGCCGTCGCCGCCGACCAGCAGGTCGGCGTGCTCGACCTTGCCGTCGGCGAAGGTGACGCGCACGCCGCGCTCGTCCTGGTCCACGCGCTGGAAGGCGTGGCCGAGATGGTAGTGCTTCTCGTCGATGGTCGTGCGCAGCAGGCGCTGCAGCCGGTCCCACGAGGTGAGTATCTGCCGCAAGGGCCGCTCGCCGGTGACGCGCCCGTTGTGATCGATGGCGATGCGCTTGGGCACCTCGATGCCGAGGTCGGCGGTGCCGGCGCCGCTCGCCACCAGCGCCTCGATCAGCTCGGGATGGGTGGTGATGCCGGCGCCGCGGCCGACCAGCTCGACCGGCGAGCGTTCGTAGACGTCCACGTCCCAGCCGATTTGGCGCAGGAACGCGGCTGAAAACAGTCCGGACATGGAGCCGCCAATGATGACGGCCCTGCGCTTGCGGCGCTGAGAGGAAGTCGAACCCGGCATGGCAATGCCGATGCTAGTGCAGCGATGCGGTATTTGACTATGCTTGTTCGCCTGTGTGCGACATGGCGGCCATGCGCAAATTCTTCTGAAAACTCCGGGATTTTCATGATGCCGAAGCGGTGCCTAGGCGCGGGCGCGCGGCGGCGGTATCACAAAGCCATGGGCCGCCAACCGATTCGCATCCTCGGCATCGATCCGGGGCTCCGCCGCACCGGCTGGGGCCTGATCGAGGCCGACGGCAACCGGCTGATCCACGTCGCCTGCGGTTCGCTGGAGACCAGCGAGAAGGCGCCGCTCGGCGAGCGTCTCGTCCTCATCCACGACGGATTGATCGCGGTGATCGAGCGTTACGCGCCGCAGGAAGCGGCCGTCGAGCAGACCTTCGTCAACGCCAATGCGCAGGCGACGCTGAAGCTCGGCCAGGCGCGCGGCATCGCCATGCTGGTGCCGGCGCGCGCGGGCCTCTCCGTCGCCGAATACGCGCCGAACCTGGTGAAGAAGACCATCGTCGGCGCCGGCCACGGGGAGAAGGCGCAGATCCGCATGATGATCGGCGTGTTGCTGCCGAAGGCCGACCCGCAAAGCGAGGACGCCGCCGACGCGCTCGCCATCGCGGTCTGCCATGCGCACCATCGCCAGAGCGCGGTGCTGCGCCGCGCGATGGGGTGAAGCATGGCGCGCAAGAAGAAGCCGCAAGGCAAGCCCGACTACCGGATGGCCCTGTTCCTCGCCGTGCTCGGCATCATTGCCTTCGGCTTCGGCGCCTGGGGCGCCTGGAACGGCCAGCAGACGACGAAGTGGCCGCGCACGGAGGCGCAGATCGTCGACGCCAAGCTGACGCAGCACGAGCGCGAGACGCGCGACGTGCAGCGGCCGGACAAGTGGACGACGTTCGACGTGCATTATCTCTACCGCGTCGGCGGCAAAATCTATCTCGGCGGCGGCATCGAGCCTTATGCCTTCAACATGCAGAACTCGGCCGGGGCGAAGAAGATGGCGGACGCCTATCCGATCGGCGTCAAGACGACGGTCGCCTACAATCCGGCGGACGTGACGGAAGCCTACCTGATGCCGGGCCCGAGTTCGTTCTCGCTCATTCTGATGGTGATCGGCGCCGTCTTCGGCCTCGCCGCGCTGCTCGCGCGCCGCATGATCCGCGTCGGACCCGGCGAGAACGACGAAGAAAAGCCGGCGAAGCCTGCGAAGAAGCCGGTCACGCTCGATCCCGCGATTGCCGAGTTTTACAAGAAGCCGGACGGCACCCCATCATGATCGGCAAGCTCAAAGGCGTCATCGACTCTTACGGTGAGGACTACGTCATCCTCGACGTGAGCGGCGTCGGCTATCAGGTGCACTGCTCGGCGCGCACGCTCCAAGCGCTGCCGGCGGCGGGCGAGGCGGCCACGCTGTCGATCGAAACCTATGTGCGCGAGGACCAGATCAAGCTGTTCGGCTTCGCCACCGACATGGAGCGCGAATGGTTCCGCCTGTTGCAGACCGTGCAGGGCGTCGGCGCCAGGGTCGCGCTCTCCGTGCTGGGCACGCTGAAGGTGTCCGAGCTCGCCGAAGCGGTCGCCATGCGCGACAAGGCGACGGTGGCGCGCACGCCGGGCGTCGGGCCGAAAGTGGCCGAGCGCATCGTCACCGAGCTTAAGGACAAGGTGCCGGCCTTCACCAGCGTCGACCCGGCGGTGGCGCATCTCGCCGGTGCGCTCGACGAGAAGCGCGCGCCCAAGCCGGTGGCCGACGCAGTGTCGGCGCTGGTCAATCTCGGCTACGGTCAGCCGCAGGCCGCCGCGGCGATTGCCGCCGCCGTGCGCAACGCGGGTGAGGGCGCCGATACGGCGGCGCTGATCCGGCAGGGGCTGAAGGAACTGGCACGATGAACACCCCCCGCCGCCTGGTGGCCGCCGACAAGCGCGATGACGACGTCGACGCCTCCCTGCGCCCGCAGAAACTCGCCGAGTTCATTGGCCAGGAGAAAGCGCGCGCCAATCTGAAAATCTTCATCGACGCCGCGCGGTCGCGCGGCGAGGCGCTCGACCACGTGCTGTTCGTCGGCCCGCCGGGCTTGGGCAAGACGACGCTGGCGCAGATCGTCGCGCGCGAGCTGGGCGTGAACTTCCGCGCCACCTCCGGCCCGGTGATCGCCAAGGCCGGCGACCTCGCCGCGCTGCTCACCAATCTCGAGCCGCGCGATGTGCTGTTCATCGACGAGATCCACCGGCTCAACCCGGCGGTGGAGGAAATCCTCTATCCGGCGATGGAGGATTTTCAGCTCGACCTCATCATCGGCGAGGGCCCGGCGGCGCGCTCGGTGAAGATCGATCTTTCGCCTTTCACGCTGGTCGGCGCCACCACGCGCGCGGGGCTGCTGACCAATCCCTTGCGCGACCGCTTCGGCATTCCGGTGCGGCTCAACTTCTATACCGAGAAGGAGCTGGAGCAGATCGTCAACCGCGGCGCCCGCGTGCTCGGCCTACCGATGTCCGCCGACGGCGCCAACGAGATCGCGCGGCGCGCGCGCGGCACGCCGCGCATCGCCGGCCGCCTGCTGCGCCGCGTGCGCGACTTCGCCCACGTCGAGGGCGCCGCCTCGGTCGACCGCAAGACCGCCGACCGCGCGCTCTCCGCGCTGGAAGTGGACGGCGCCGGCCTCGACGCCATGGACCGCCGCTATCTCAGCACAATCGCGCTCAACTACGGCGGCGGCCCGGTCGGCGTCGACACCATCGCCGCGGCGCTGTCGGAGCCGCGCGACGCCATCGAGGACATCATCGAGCCGTTCCTGATCCAGAAAGGCTTCATCCAGCGCACCCCGCGCGGCCGCCTCCTTACCTCCGCCGCCTTCAAGCACCTCGGCCTCGCCGAGCCGCAGCGCGACGCGAGCCAGTTCGGGTTGTTCGGACAAGATGAAGACGATTAGGCTTTCGTCATGGCTGGGCTTGTCCCGGCCATCCACGTCTTTTATGCCGAAGCTCTGTAAGACGTGGATACCCGGCACAAGGCCGGGCATGACGGTGGAGAGGCAGTGCCCCCTATGACCTCCCTCGACGGCGAAATCCGCGACGGCAAGCACCACCAACCGATCCGCGTCTATTACGAGGACACGGATTTCTCCGGCATCGTCTATCACGCGAGCTATCTGCGCTTCATGGAGCGCGGGCGCACCAATTACCTGCGGCTGATCGGCGCCGACCACCGCGCGCTGTTCGAGCAGGCCGCGGCGGAAGCGCCCGGCTTCGCCTTCGTCGTGCGCCACATGGACATCGCGTTCCGCAAGCCCGCGCACATGGACGACGTCCTCGACGTCGTCACCGCGCCGGAGGAAGTGAAGGGCGCCTCCATCATGCTGCATCAGAAGGTGATGCGCGGGCATGACCTCATCGTCGAGGCGCATGTGCAGGTGGCCTTCGTTTCCGGCGGCCGCGCCAAGCCGATCCCGAAGCCGCTGCGCATCGCCATGAAGGCGGACCAGGAAGCGGGTGGCGGCGCCTGATCGGGCGGCGTAGATTCCCCCGCATGAACTTCGCTCTGTTCGACACGGCCCTCGGCGTCTGCGCTATCGCCTGGACCGCGCGCGGCGTGCGGGCGTTCCAGTTGCCGGAAGGCGATCCCGCTTCGACGCGCGCGCGCCTGCTGCGGCGCTTTCCGACAGCGCAGGAGGCCGCGCCGCCGGCGGCAATCCGCCATGCGATCGACGGCGTCGTCGCGCTGCTCGCCGGCGCACCGCGCGACCTCACCGATATCGTCATCGACGACGAGGGCACGCCCGACTTCAACAAGCGCGTCTACGCCGTCGCGCGCGCGATCCCGCCCGGGCAGACCATGACCTACGGCGAGATCGCCGAGCGGCTCGGCGACAAGCTGCTCGCGCGCGCGGTCGGCCAGGCGCTCGGCGAAAATCCGGTGCCGGTCATCATGCCCTGCCACCGCGTGCTGGCGGCGAGCGGCAAGACCGGCGGCTTCTCCGCTCCGGGCGGCGTCGACACCAAGCTCAGGCTGCTCACCATTGAGGGCGCGCAGCCGGGCGGGCCGACGCTGTTCGACCGTCTGCCGTTAGCCAAGCGCGCCTGAGCGCCATCGACGCGACGCCCGGACTCATGTAAAGCGCCTTCACATGAGGGTGATGCGCGCATGAAATGGGGAAAAGGCGGCGAGCAGGGGCCGCGCGGCTATCACCACGGCAATCTGAAGGAAGCCCTGGTGCGCGCCGCGCTCGCGCTGATCGCCGAGAAAGGTCCGGCGGGTTTCACGTTCGCCGACGCCGCGCGCTGGGCCGGCGTGTCGCCCGCCGCTCCCTATCGCCATTTCCGCGACCGCGACGCGCTCATCGCCGACGTCGCGCGCCGCGGCTTCGACGAATTCACCGCTGCGCTCAGCAAGGCCTGGGACGACGGCCGCCCCGACGTGACGACCGCCTTCGACCGGCTCGGCAAGGCCTATCTCGCTTTCGCGCGGCGCGAGCCGGCCTACTACTCGGCCATGTTCGAGGCGGGCGTTTCGCCCGACACCGACCCGCAGCTGCGCGAGGCGGGCGATCGCGCCTTCGGCGTGCTGCGCAACGCCGCCGAGAAGCTGGTGGCGCTGATGCCGGCGCAGGGCCGCCCGCCGGCGCTGATGGTGGCGCTGCACATCTGGTCGATGACGCACGGCATCGCCTCGCTGTTCGGCCGCGGCGACGCCGCGCGCCGCTCGCTGCCGATGCCGCCGGAGGAACTGCTGGAAGCCGCCGTGCTGGTCTATTTCCGCGGGCTCGGCCTGGGCACTGACCGCCGGTAGCGGCCCTACAATTTTTCTTTCATGGCCGAGCTTGTCCCGGCCATCTCGCTAAGGCGGACACTGTGCTTCTGCAATCGGGGTCACCGGGACAAGCTCGGTGACGACATTCCGAATTTGCCGCCTCCGGCGGCAAATAATTTCGCCGGAACTCCTTATTTCCCGCGCCCGGCCTTCCTATGTCGATGTTAAGGGTCTTGACATCCGCGCGTCCCGGCCCTATCAATGTAAATGTTATTTACATTCACGAGGGCCGAACCATGCCAATCACCGCCAAGCTCGACGAATACGGCAAGCCCGCCTGGATCGCCCTGATTGTCCTCGGCTTCATGGTCTTCTGGCCGCTCGGCCTGGCCATCCTCGCCTTCACAATATGGAGCGGAAGAATGGGATGCGGATATCACGGCAGCGCTGACCGCTGGCAGCACAAGATGGAGCGCATGCAGCGCAAGATGGATTGGATGCGCGCCCGGATGAGCGGCGGCAGCCCCTTCGCCTATGCGCCGTCGAGCGGCAACCGCGCCTTCGACGAATATCGCAGCGAGACGCTGCGCCGGCTCGAAGAGGAGCAGCGCGAGTTCAAGGACTTCCTCGAGCGCCTGCGCATGGCCAAGGACAAGTCCGAGTTCGACCAGTTCATGGCCGAGCGCCGCGACCGGCCGCCGGCGGACACACCCCCGCAAGGCTGATCGCGACGCCAGGCACAAGCGAAGGCCGCCCGCGCCCCCGGGCGGCCTTTTCTTTTTCACCCGAACGGTGGGGGAGGGGACCGCATTGACAGCCGCCGGTTAACGAGTCCTTAACCACAATCAGCGCCTGTTAGCGGGGCTAAATCCCGCTCAAGCGCCCTAGTTTGGCCAAGTTTCGCGGGGATTTCGTGCGGTCGCCGGTTGGCGGACACGGGTTTTCGCGAAACATTCGGATTTCGGCGTCGCGCGTGAGTGGCATCGTCCGGTGCGCGCGCAGTCTCCGCGCCGCACCGTCATTGATCTCGGAGCCGGGTAGCGGAAAGGACGTGCCCATGAATCCTGCCGATGTGGCACAGTCGGCCTTGCCGCTTACCTCGTCCGACCTCTCGCTGTTCACGCTGTTCTGGCACGCACACTGGGTCGTGAAGACCGTCATGATCGGGCTGCTCGTCTGCTCGGTCTGGGTCTGGGCCATCGCCATCGACAAGACCGTGCTCTACGCGCGCAGCCGCCGCGCCATGAACAGTTTCGAGCAGGCCTTCTGGTCGGGCCAGTCGCTGGAGGAGCTCTACCGTTCGCTCTCGTCCAAGCCGAACCACTCGATGGCGGCGCTGTTCGTCGCCGCCATGCGCGAATGGAAGCGCTCGTTCGAGGCGAGCCCGCGCTCCTTCGCCGGCCTGCAGATGCGCATCGAGAAGGTGATGGAGGTCTCCATCGCGCGCGAGATCGAGCGGCTGGAGCGCCGCCTGCTGGTGCTCGCCACCGTCGGCTCGGCCGGCCCCTTCGTCGGCCTGTTCGGCACGGTCTGGGGCATTATGACCTCGTTCCAGTCGATCGCCGCCTCGAAGAACACCTCGCTGGCGGTAGTCGCGCCCGGCATCGCGGAGGCGCTTTTTGCGACCGCAATCGGCCTCGTGGCCGCCATACCGGCGACCATTTTCTATAACAAGTTCGCTTCCGAGGTGAACAAGCAGGCGCAGCGGCTCGAAGGCTTCGCCGACGAATTCGCCGCGATCCTGTCGCGCCAGATCGACGAGCGGGTGTGAAACATGGCCGCCAATGCCGGCACGCCGGTCATCGGCAAGAGGAAGCACCGTCGCCGCAACGTGATGGCGGAGATCAACGTCACCCCCATGGTGGACGTGATGCTGGTGCTGCTCATCATCTTCATGGTGTCGGCGCCGCTGCTCACGGTCGGCGTGCCGATCGACCTGCCGCAGAGCCAGGCCAAGAGCCTCGACCAGGACAAGGAGCCGCTCACCATCTCGGTCACCGAGAAGGGCCAGGTCTACCTGCAGAATTCCGAGGTGGACGTCGAGGAATTGATCGCCAGGCTGCAGGCGGTGGCGCAGGCGCGCGGCGGTAACGAGGCCCGCGTCTACGTGCGCGGCGACAAGAAGGTGGACTACGGGACCATGATGCGCGTGATGGGCCGGCTGTCCTCGGCCGGCTTCCATCGGGTAGCCTTGGTGACCGAATTCGAGCAGGACAAGGCGCGCTAGAGCGATGGAGATGAAGACCGCATCGGCGATCTCGACCGGGCTGCACCTGGCGGTGCTGGCCTTCGCCGTCGTGTCTTTCTCCGGCAAGAACTTCGACGTGACGCCGGCCGAATCCTTGCCGGTCGACATGATCAGCGAGAAGGAATTCTCCGAGCTGACCAAGGGCGTGAAGGACGCGCCCAAGAAGGAAGAGCCCAAGCCGCTGGTCGAGAAGAAGGCGGAAGAGGTAAAGCCGGTCGAGGACGTCAAGCCGAAGGTCGCCGAGAAACCGGAGATCAAGGCGACGCAGGAGAAGCCCGCGCCGCCGCCGGTGCCCGAGCAGAAGCCGGCTGAGGCGAAGGAGAGCAAGGCGGCCGAAAAGCCGCCCGAGGTTCCCGCCAAGGACAAGGCCGATCCGATCGCCGACAAGCTCAAGCAGCAGGCGCAGGCGCAGCCCGCGCCCCTGCCGCCGAAGAAGCCGCCGCAGAAGCAGCAGCCGAAGTTCGACGCCGACAAGATCGCCGCGCTGCTCGACCAGCGCGAGCCGCGCCGGCAGGCCGCCGTCGGCGATACGCTGAGTTCGGCGCCCTCGCTCGGCGCCGCGATGGGCAACGCCGCCCAGCTCTCGCAGTCCGAACTCGACGCCTTGCGCGCGCGGCTGATGGCGCTGTGGAATCCGCCGGTCGGCATCACCAACCCGGAAGACTACGTCATCCGCATCCGCATCAAGCTCAGCCGCGACGGCAAGCTCTCCGCGCCGCCGGCCGTGCTCACCAGCGGCCACGGCGTGCTCTTCACCACCGCCCGCGACAGCGCGATACGCGCCGTCTTCCGCGGCCAGCCTTTCGACATGCTCAAGCCCGAGCACTACGAGACCTGGAAGGACATCGAGGTTACATTCGACCCGCGCGACATGTTCCGCGGCTGATCACAAGGCATTCGTCCAAGCACATGAACCCCGCCCGATTTCCGAACGCCCATCGCCCGCTGCTGGTCGATCGCCGCCGCCTCCTCGCCGGGGCCGGCGCCGGCGCGCTCGCCGCGCTCAGCCCGCGCGCGGCCGAGGCCGTGCTGCGCCTCGACATCACCCAGGGCAACGTGCAGCCGATGCCGATCGCGCTGCCCGACTTCGTCGCCGGCACGCCGACCGAGGTCGAGACCTCGCGCAACGTCACCGGCGTCATCACCAACAACCTGATGCGCTCCGGCCTGTTCGCGCCGATCAATCCGCAGGCCTTCGTCGAGAAGATTACCAACACCGACACGGTGCCGCGCTTTGCCGACTGGCGCGTGATCAACGCGCAGGCCCTGGTCACCGGCCGCATGACCAAGCAGACGGACGGCCGCCTCAAGGCCGAATTCCGCCTGTGGGACGTGTTCGCCGGCCAGCAGCTCGACGGCAAGCAGTACTTCACCACGCCCGACAACTGGCGGCGCATCGCGCACATCATCTCGGACGCGATCTACGAGCGCCTCACCGGCGAGAAAGGCTACTTCGACAGCCGCGTCGTCTTCGTCGACGAAACCGGTCCGAAGGAACGCCGCATCAAGCGCCTCGCCATCATGGACCAGGACGGCGCCGGCGTGCGCTACATCACGCGCGGCGACGACCTCGTGCTGACGCCGCGCTTCAATCCATCGACGCAGGAAATCACCTACATGTCCTACGGGCAGGGCGATCCGCGCGTCTATCTCCTCAACATCGAGACCGGCCAGCGCGAGATCGTCGGCAACTTCCCCGGCATGACCTTTGCGCCGCGCTTCTCGCCCGACGGCCAGCGCGTGATCATGAGCCTGCAGCAGGGCGGCAACGCCAATCTGTTCGTGATGGACCTGCGCTCCAAGCAGACCACGCGGCTGACCGACACGCCGGCGATCGATACCTCGCCCTGCTATTCCCCCGACGGCAGCCGCATCTGCTTCGAGAGCGACCGCGGCGGCAGCCAGCAGGTCTACGTGATGGCGGCGACCGGCGGTCCGGCGCAGCGCATCTCGTTCGGCGAAGGCCATCACTCGACGCCGGTCTGGTCGCCGCGCGGCGACTACATCGCCTTCACCGGGCAGGCGCGCGGGCAGTTCTCCATCGGCATCCTCAAGCCGGACGGCTCGGGCGAGCGCGTGCTCACCCAGGGCTTCCACAACGAGGGCCCGACCTTCGCCCCGAACGGCCGCGTGCTGATGTTCTTCCGCGACCAGAGCGGCGGCCCGAACCTCTACACCATCGACATCACCGGCCGGAACGAGCAGAAGGTGCCGACGCCGAGCTTCGCCTCGGATCCCGCCTGGTCGCCGCTGCTGTCGTAGATCGTGAGCAAACCCAAAACCCGCCACATTCTTCACGGTTTCTTAACCATCGGAATCGGTTTACACGGTCCCTCAAGTTTGAACGGGCCTGTGCAAGGTTCCATCAAGGTTGATGGAACGTTCGCTTAACGAAGGGGCTGCTAGATCGGGCCCCGAGAACCCCATGGTCCCGAATTGTCGCTACCGGCTTGCGTATGAGTGCGCCCTGCAAGCGTCCGGCCAGAGCATGAGAATGGAGTCACCGGAATGATCGATTTCAGGCAAATGCTTCGCGGCGCCCGCGTCGCGATCCTGCTCGCCGCGGCGCTCGCGGTTTCCGCCTGCGCCAGCCAGCAGGCCGACAACGCGCAGGCCACCGGCGCAGGCGCGGCCGCGCCCGGCAGCCAGCAGGACTTCGTTGTCAATGTCGGCGACCGCGTGTTCTTCGAGACCGATTCGTCCGAGCTGACGACGCAGTCGCGCGCGACGCTCGACAAGCAGGCGCAGTGGCTGACCACCTACGCGCAGTACACCCAGTTCACCGTCGAGGGCCACGCCGACGAGCGCGGCACGCGCGAATACAACATCGCGCTCGGCGCCCGCCGCGCCCAGGCGGTGCGGGACTATCTGATCTCGCGCGGCATCGCGGCGAGCCGCATGCGCACCATCTCCTTCGGCAAGGAGCGTCCCGTGGCGGTGTGCAACGACATCTCCTGCTGGTCGCAGAACCGCCGCTCCGTCACGGTGCTCAACGCCAGCTCCTGACGCCGTCCAATTTGTCTGACCGAAAGGCCGGGCCGGCACATCGCCGCCCGGCCTTTTGTCATTTTATTGTATCTTGCAAAACCGCTGAAATGGCGGATGCTTCCCCCGGTACGGCGTCTGTCATACGGCATGCAGGGCCGCGCCGCACGACAGGTTGGGGGAATTCGATGCGCGAACGAAAGACGGTCGGCCGGACCGTGCGGGTGGCGCTGGTGGTGGGCGTCGCCGCTGCCGCGCTTGCCGGCTGCGAGCAGAAGAACACCTACGTCGCGCCGCCGCCGCCCAAGGTCACGGTCGCCACGCCCGTCAAGAAATCCGTCACGCTCTATCTGCAGGCCACCGGCAACACCGCCGCGGTGAACACCGCCAATCTGGTCGCGCGCGTCCCCGGCTTCCTCGAGACCATCAACTATCGGGACGGCGATCTGGTGAAGAAGGGCGCTTTGCTCTTCACCATCGAGCCGCATTCCTACAAGCTCAAACTCGACCAGGCGGTCGCCGCGCAGGAGAGCGCGAACGCCACCGTCAAGCAGACGCAGGCCGACTACGAGCGCCAGGCCGATCTCGCCGGGCGCGGCACCGCCTCCAAGGCCGCGCTCGACACCTCCACCGCCAACCGCGACACCGCCCGCGCCAATCTGCAGCAGGCCGAGGTCAACACCGAGCTCGCCAAGATCAATTACGGCTACACCAGCGTCGTCGCGCCCTTCGACGGCATCGTCACCGCCCGCACCGTGTCCGTCGGCGAATATGTCGGCGCCAATTCGCAGCCGACGGTGCTCGCCACCATCGTCCAGCTCGACCCGATCTACGTGAACTTCTCCGTCAACGAGCGCGAGATTCTGCGCATCCGCGAGCAGATCAGGCAGCGCGGCATGACGCCGGAGGAGCTGCGCAAGGTGCCGGTCGAGGTCGGCCTGCAGACCGAGGAAGGCTATCCGCACAAGGGCACGCTCGACTACGCCGCGCCGACCGTCGATCCCTCCACCGGCACGCTGGCCGGCCGCGCCCTCCTCGAGAATCCGGACCGCGCGCTGCTGCCCGGCCTGTTCGTGCGCGTGCGCATCCCGACCGGCCGCCAGGACGACGCGCTGCTGGTGCCCGACGTGGCGCTCGGCAGCGATCAGAGCGGCCGCTATCTGCTCATCGCCGGCAAGGACAACGTGGTCGAGCAACGCAACGTCGAGATCGGTCCGCTCGAAGGCACGATGCGCGTGATCGAGAAGGGCGTCGGTCCCGACGACCGCGTCATCGTCGCCGGCCTGTTGCGGGCGATCCCCGGGCAGAAGGTCGATCCGGCGGAAGCCGCCGCGCCCGCTGCCAAGAACTGACGCGCCATGATCTCCAAATTCTTCATCGAGCGCCCGGTCCTCGCCAACGTCATCGCGATCCTGATGGTCGTGATCGGCGCGGTGTCGGTGTTCTCGCTGCCGGTCGCGCAATATCCCGACGTGGTGCCGCCGACCGTGCAGGTGACCACGCGCTATCCCGGCGCCAGCGCGCGCACCGTCATCGACACCGTCGCGCTGCCGATCGAGCAGCAGGTCAACGGCGTGGAAGGCATGATCTACATGCAGTCCTACGCCACCGCCGACGGCGCCTACACGCTCACCGTCACCTTCAAGATCGGCACCGACCTCAACTTCGCGCAGATCCTGGTGCAGAACCGCGTGTCCGCGGCGCTCTCGCAGCTGCCGCAGTCGGTGCAGGCGCAAGGCGTCAACGTCCAGAAGAAGTCCACCTCGATCCTGCAGATCGTCACGCTGACCTCGCCCGACAACCGCTACGACAGCCTCTATCTCGCCAATTACGCCACCATCAGCCTGAAGGACGAGATTTCGCGTCTGCCCGGCGTCGGCAATGTCAGCGTGTTCGGCGCCGGCCAGTACGCCATGCGCGTCTGGCTCGACCCCGAGAAGATGAAGGCGAGGGGGCTGATCGTGCAGGACGTGGTCAACGCCCTGCAGCAGCAGAATACCCAGGTCACCGCCGGCCAGATCGGCATGCCGCCGGGCCCGGACAGCGTCAGCTTCCAGTACACGCTCAACGTCGCCGGCCGGCTCGACGATCCCGAGCAGTTCAAGGACGTGATCGTGAAGACCGGCTCGGCCGGCCAGATCACCCGCATCCGCGACATCGGCTCGGTCGAGCTCGGCGCGCAGACCTACGGCCAGATGTTCAAGCTCGACGGCAGGCAGGCCGCCGGCCTCGCCATCTTCCAGTCGCCCGGCGCCAACGCGCTCAACGTGGCGAGCGAGGTGAAGAAGCGCATGACGGAGCTGTCGAGAGCCTTCCCGCAGGGGCTGACCTACAGCGTCCCGTTCGACACGACGATCTTCGTCAATGCCTCGATCACCGAGGTCTATCACACGCTGTTCGAGGCGGCGATCCTGGTGCTGATCGTCATTCTGATCTTCCTGCAGGACTGGCGCGCGATGCTGGTGCCGGCCACCACCGTGCCGGTCACCATCATCGGCGCCTTCGCCGCCATGGCCGCGCTCGGCTTCACCGTCAACTTCGCCACGCTGTTCGCCATCGTGCTGGCCATCGGCATCGTGGTGGACGACGCCATCATCGTCGTGGAAGGCGCCGCCCACAACATCGACCACGGCATGAACGGGCACGACGCGTCGATCGCGGCCATGAACGTGCTGCTCGGGCCGATCGTCGGCATCACGCTGGTGCTGCTGGCGGTATTCCTGCCGGCGGCCTTCCTGCCCGGCCTGACCGGGCAGATGTATGCGCAGTTCGCGCTGGTGATCGCGGCCACCGCGCTCATCTCGGCCATCAACGCCGTCACGCTCAAGCCGACGCAATGCGCGCTCTGGCTGCGCCCCTCCGTGCCGCCGGAGAAGCGCAACTTCTTCTACCGCGGCTTCAACAAGGGCTACGACCGCGTCGAGCGCGCCTATGCGCGCATGATGAGCTACCTCGTCAACTATGCCGGCGCGATGGTCGCGGTCGCGCTGATCGCCACCGGGCTCACGCTCTGGGGCTTCTCGCGCATCCCGACCGGCTTCATCCCGATCGAGGACCAGGGCTACATGCTGGCGACGGTGCAGCTGCCCGACGGCGCCTCGCTGCCGCGCACGCAAGCAGTGCTCGACAAGGTGTCCGAGGCCGCGCGCAAGACGCCCGGCGTCGATCAGGTCATCACCATCGCCGGCGTGTCCGCGCTCGACAACAATTCCTCGCTCGCCAATTCGGGCGTCTCCTACATCATCCTCAAGGACTGGGGCGTGCGCGGCAAGGAGCAGGGCCTGCTGCCCATGCTGAACAGCCTCAACGCCGCGATGGCGCCGATCCAGGAGGCGACCGTCCGCGTGCTGCCGCCGCCGCCGATCCAGGGCATCGGCTTCGCCGCCGGCTTCACCATGCAGGTCGAGTTGCAGGACAACAGCCTCGACTTCACCAAGCTCGCCAGCGTCGTGGACTCGACGGTCGCCAATGCGAGCTCGCAATCGGCCATCGCGCTGGTGCTGTCGTCGTTCCGCGCGACCGTGCCGCAGTACACGATCGAGGTCGACCGCGTGAAGGCGCAGACGCTGCAGGTCAGCGTCGATCAGGTGTTCAACGCGCTCGCCGGCTACCTCGGCTCGTCTTATGTCAACCAGATCACCAAGTTCGGCCGCACCTTCCAGGTCTTCGTGCAGGCCGACGCCGACTTCCGCCTGCGCATCGACGAGATCGGGCGGCTGTCCGTGCGCAACACCGCCGGCAGCATGATCCCGCTCGGCACCCTGGTGAACGTCACGCCGGTCGCCGGCCCGTCGCTGATCAGCCTCTACAATCTCTACCCCTCCGCCACCATCATCGGCATGCCGGCGCGCGGCCGCTCGACCGGCGAGGCGATGACGCTGATGGAGGATATGGCGAAGAACACCTTCCCGGCGCGAGTCGGCTACGAATGGTCGGCGATGTCGTACCAGGAGAAGCTGGTCGGCGGGCAGATGTACCTCGTCTTCGCCATGGCGCTGCTGCTCGTCTATCTGGTGCTCGCCGGTCAGTACGAGAGCTGGTACCGGCCGATCGCCGTCATCTTCGCCGTGCCGATCTCGCTCATCGGGCCGGTCGGCACGCTGCTCGCGCTGCGCATCGACAACAACCTCTACACCCAGATCGGCATCGTGCTCTTGATCGCGCTGTCGGCGAAGAACGCGATCCTGATCGTCGAGTTCGCGCGCGAATTGCGCGAGGCCGGCAAGGGCATCGCCGAGGCGGCGGTGGAGGCCGCGCGCGCCCGCTTCCGGCCGATCCTGATGACCTCGTTCGCCTTCATCCTCGGCGTCGTGCCGCTGGTGCTCGCCTCTGGCGCCGGCGCCAATGCGCGCGCCTCGATCGGCATCACCGTATTCACCGGCATGATCGCCTCGACCTGCCTGGCGGTGCTGTTCGTGCCGTCGTTCTTCGTGGTGCTGCAGCGGTTCGAGGAATGGCTGGCCGCGCGCAAGGCCCGCCGGCAGGCCGTTCCGGCCGAGTAGGGCGGCCACATTCTGGTCCTGATCGGCGCGGTATGGTAGTCAGCCGCTGCCGATACCCATGACGAATCGCGGTTCCTTTTCCCTGTACCCGAAGTCGACGATGACACGCGCCCGCATTACGCTTTTCGCTGCGCTCGCCGCGCTCCTGCTCACCTCCGCCGCCGCGCCGGCGCAGGACCGGGGCGGCAATTTCCTCGACAACCTGTTCAACCGCGGCGAGTCTTCGCAGCCGCGCGGCGCCGAACCCGCGTTGCCGCCGCCGCAGGGCCGCGTGGCGCAGTCCGATCCGGGCGACCCCAGCGTGCGGCTCGACCGCATGGAGAACGCGCTGCGCCAGCTCACCGGCACCATCGAGCAGCTGCAGTACCAGAACCAGCAATTGCAGATGCAGCTCAAGCGCATGCAGGACGACACCGAGTACCGGCTGCAGCAGCTCGGCTCGAAGGGCGCAGCGCCGGCAGCGCCGGGCGCACCCGCCGCTTCGCCGCCGCCCGCCGCCGCGGCTCCTGGGCGTCGCGGCGACGTGTTCGATCCGTCGCAGCAGCCGAATGCGCCGGGCGCTCCGCGCGCGCTCGGGCAGACCGCCGCTGCCGGTCCCATCGTCAACGAGCCGCCGATCGGCGCGCCCGGCGGGCGTGAACCCGGCGCGCCGCTCGATCTCTCCACGCTGTCCGGCAATGCCGCCGCGGAGCCGCAGCCTCAGTCGCCTGCGGCCGCTCCGCGCAACGTTGCCGCGCCTAACACGCAGCTCGCGACGCTGCCGCCCTCGGCCAAGCCGCAGGACGAATACGACCTCGCCTACGGCTACGTGCTGCGCAAGGACTATGCGCTGGCCGAGCAGGCCTTCAAGGACTACCTGCGCAAGTTTCCCAACGAGCGCAGCGTGCCGGAAGCGCAATACTGGCTGGGCGAGAGCCTGTTCCAGCAGCAGCGCTATCGCGACGCGGCCGAATCCTTCCTCGCCGTCTCGACCAAGCACGAGCGCTCGGGCAAGGCGCCGGACGCGCTATTGCGCCTCGGCCAGTCGCTCGCCGCGCTCAACAAGAAGGAAGCGGCCTGCGCCACGCTCGCCGAGGTCGAGCGCAAGTACCCGAAGGCCTCCGCCGGCGTGAAGCGCAGCGTGGCGGCCGAACAAAGGCGCGTTCACTGCTAGCCTTCGCTGCTAGGATGTGACGCCGGCCGCTCCCGCGCCGGTCACCCGGGCGACGCGCATGCCGTCTGCACAAGCCGAGCCGGTTTCCGCTGAGGAAGCGGCCGCGCTCTTTTCCGATCTGAAGGGGGCGCCGGCGCTGGTGCTCGCCGTCTCCGGCGGGCCGGATTCGACCGCGCTGATGGTGCTCGCCGCGCGCTGGCGTGCCGCGCTCAGACGCGGGCCGAAGCTCGTCGCCGTCACCATCGATCACGGCCTGCGGCCGGAAGCGAAGAAGGAAGCGGCCGCGGTCGGCAAGCTCGCGCGCAAGCTCAAGCTCGCGCACCGCACGCTGCGTTGGACCGGCCGCAAGCCCAAGACCGGCCTGCAGCAGGCCGCGCGCGCGGCGCGCTACCGGTTGCTCGCCGCCGCGGCGCTCAAAGCGCACGCGCCGCACGTCCTCACCGCGCATACGCGCGACGACCAGGCCGAGACCGTGCTGATCCGCATGAGCCGCGGCAGCGGCGTGAGCGGGCTCGGCGGCATGAACCGGATCGCGCCGGTGCCGGGGGCGGCGCGGCTCGGCCTCTTCCGCCCGCTGCTCGACGTCCCCAAGGCGCGGCTCCTAGCCACCCTGGCGGCGGCCGGAATCCCTCATGCCGACGATCCCTCCAACCGCGACCCGCGCTTCACCCGGGCGCGGCTGCGCGGGCTCATGCCGGCTTTGGCGGCGGAAGGGCTTACCGCCGCGCGGCTCGCCCAGCTCGCGCGCCGGCTGCGGCGGGCCGACGGCGCGCTCGAGGCCATGACCGACGCCGCCGCCCAGTTTCTGGTGCGGAAGCGGCGCGGAAGCCTCGTTTTCGAGCCCGGCTGGGACAGCGTGCCCGACGAGATCGCGCTCCGCCTGCTGCGGCGGGCCATCGCCGCGGTCGGCACCGAGGGGCCGGTCGAGCTCGCCAAGCTGGAATCGCTGCAAGAGGCCCTCGATACCGCCCGGAACGCGGGCAGTGCCCGTTTTCGGCGCAGTTTGGCCGGGGCGATCGTGACCTGGACCCCCCAGGGCCTCACCGTCGAGCCCGCCCCGCCACGGCGCAGCAGGGCCTTAACCACGGGCGCAGCGAGGGCCGCCCGGCGCGGCAAACCGCGCTAGAATAAGTAAAATCCGGCCCTTTCCATGGGCCACGGTGCTGCCTACATTGGGATGACGTGAAGTCGCCACGAATATTCGCCACAAAAAACAAGAGCCGCAGCCCCGAGCGCGCGGCGGGTAAGGACGCCTGATGAACGCCAATCTCCGCAACTTCGCCCTCTGGGTGATCATCGTCCTCCTGCTGCTGGCGCTGTTCACGCTCTTCCAGAATCCGGGTCAGCGGACGACCTCGCAGGACATCTCGTTCTCGCAGCTCCTGTCCGAGGTGGACCAGGGCCGCGTGCGCGACGTCGTCATCCAGGGCCCGGAGATTCACGGCACCTTCGCCAACGGCGCCAGCTTCCAGACCTATGCGCCGAGCGACCCGACCCTCGTTCAGAAGCTCTATTCCAAGGGCGTCACGATCACCGCGCGGCCGCCGCAGGACAACGTCCCGTGGTTCGTCTCGCTGCTCGTCTCGTGGCTGCCCTTCATCGCGCTCATCGGCGTGTGGATCTTCCTGTCGCGCCAGATGCAGGGCGGCGCCGGCAAGGCGATGGGCTTCGGCAAGTCGCGCGCCAAGCTTCTCGCCGAAGCGCACGGCCGCATCACCTTCGAGGACGTCGCCGGCGTCGAGGAGGCCAAGCAGGACCTGCAGGAGATCGTCGAATTCCTGCGCGATCCCGGAAAATTCCAGCGCCTCGGCGGCAAGATCCCGCGCGGCGTGCTCCTCGTCGGCCCGCCGGGCACCGGCAAGACGCTGATCGCCCGCGCGGTCGCCGGCGAAGCCAACGTGCCGTTCTTCACCATCTCCGGCTCCGACTTCGTCGAGATGTTCGTCGGCGTCGGCGCCTCGCGCGTGCGCGACATGTTCGAGCAGGCCAAGAAGAACGCGCCCTGCATCATCTTCATCGACGAAATTGATGCGGTCGGCCGCCATCGCGGCGCCGGTCTGGGCGGCGGCAATGACGAGCGCGAGCAGACGCTCAACCAGTTGCTGGTCGAGATGGACGGCTTCGAGGCCAACGAAGGCATCATCCTGATCGCCGCCACCAACCGTCCCGACGTGCTCGATCCCGCGCTCTTGCGTCCCGGCCGCTTCGACCGCCAGGTGGTGGTGCCGAACCCGGACGTCGTCGGCCGCGAGTCGATCCTCAAGGTGCACGTGCGCAAGGTGCCGTTGGCGCCCGACGTGAACCTCAAGACCATCGCGCGCGGGACGCCCGGCTTCTCCGGCGCCGACCTCGCCAACCTGGTCAACGAAGCCGCCCTGATGGCCGCGCGCCGCAACAAGCGCATGGTCACCCAGGCCGAGTTCGAGGACGCCAAGGACAAGGTGATGATGGGCGCCGAGCGCAAGTCGCTCGTCATGACCGACGAGGAAAAGCTGCTCACCGCCTACCACGAGGGCGGCCACGCGCTGGTCGCGCTCAACGTCAAGGCGACCGACCCGGTGCACAAGGCCACCATCATTCCGCGCGGCCGTGCGCTCGGCATGGTCATGCAGCTGCCCGAGCGCGACAAGCTGTCGATGTCGCTCGAGCAGATGACCTCGCGTCTCGCCATCATCATGGCCGGCCGCGTCGCCGAGGACATGGTGTTCGGCCGCGAGAAGGTCACTTCCGGCGCGGCCTCCGACATCGAGCAGGCGACCAAGCTCGCCCGCATGATGGTCACGCGCTGGGGTCTGTCGGAAGCGCTCGGGCCCGTGGCCTATGGCGACAACCAGGACGAGGTGTTCCTCGGCTACCAGGTCGCGCGCCAGCAGAACGTCTCGGAAGAGACGAGCCGCAAGATCGACGCCGAGGTGCGCAAGCTGGTCGAGGAGGGCCTCGCCGAGGCGACCCGCATCCTCACCGAGAAGCGCGCCGATCTCGAGACGCTGGCCAAGGGCCTGATCGAGTTCGAGACGCTGACCGGCGATGAGATCAAGGACCTGCTCGCCGGCAAGCGCCCGGTGCGCGAGTCGGTGGTCGAGCCGACCGGCCCGCGCTCCTCGGCGGTGCCGCCCGCCGGCAAGCCGCGCTCGGCGCCGCCGCCGACCGGCGACGTCGCCCCGCAGCCGCAGGGCTGATCGCTTCCAAGCATTCTGCGTCATGCCCGGCCTCGTGCCGGGCATCCACGTCTTGACGGCAGCGCAGTTGACGAAGGACGTGGATGGCCGGGACAAGCCCGGCCATGACAAAGGCAACTGCACGCCCGCCGCATGGCGGGCGTTCCGCTTTTGAGGGTTTCGCCGTGCGCGACGACGCGCTAAAGCCTCGCCCGGCGATATTCCCATGAGCACCGACACCTCCCACCCGCCGGCCCCGCGCTGGACCTTCGCGGCCTTCCGCGCCGGCGCCATCGGCATGATCCCGCTGTTGCCTGGCCTTACCGCCTTCGGCATGGCCTTCGGCACGGTCGCGGCGCGCAAGGGCTTCACGCTCACCGAAACCGTGGTGATGAACGCCACCGTCTACGCCGGCATGGCGCAGATGATCGTGCTCGAGAGCTGGCCCGAGCAACTGACGCTCTCCGCCATCGCCGCCGTCTCGCTGATCACCGCGATGGTCTGCCTGCGCTTCCTCTTGATCGGCGCATCCTTGCGCCCCTGGCTCGGGTCCGAGCCGGCCGCGCGCATCTACCCGACGCTCTATCTGCTCACCGAGCCGAACTGGATTCGCACGCTGCGCTATCGCGCGGAGGGCGGCGCCGATCCCGCCTTCCTGCTCGGCAGCGGCGTCATCGTCTGGCTCGCCTGGGTGCTGGCGCCGCTACCCGGCTACTGGCTTGGCACCTCGCTCGCCGAGCCGGCGAAGTACGGGCTCGACCTGGTGATGCCGGCCTTCTTCACCGCCATGCTGGTGCCGCTCTGGCGCGGCCGCCGCCGCGCCATCGGCTGGGTGGTCGCCGCTATCGTCGCGCTTATCACCGACATGACGGTCGGCGGCGTGTGGTTCGTGTTCACCGGCGCGGTCGCCGGCGCGGTGGCGGGAGGCCTGATCGCCGATGAGTGAGAGCGATCCCATCGGCTTCATCACGGTGGTCGTCGCCATGGGCGCGGTCGCCTACCTGATGCGCGCGGGCGGCTTCTGGCTGATCGGCCGCGTGCCCATCGGGGCGCGCCTGCGCCGCATGCTCGACGCGCTGCCCGGCGCGGTGATCGCCGCCACCGTGGTGCCGCTGGCGCTGAAGGGCGGCCCGAGCGCGCTGCTCGCGGTGTGCGCCGCCGGCGCGACGATGCTCGTCGTGCGCAACGACTTCGCCGCCGTGGTCGTCGGCGTCGCGGTCGCCGCAGCGGTGCGGGCAGGGGGATTGTAGATATCGCCAGCGTTGCCGCGTTGGCCGGAAAAGCCTAACCTACGCATATGAGCCCGAAGACTGAATCGGTTGAGCTCGACCGCGCCACCGCCGCCGCATTGAAAGAGCGTGCGGCTGAGCGTGGCGTGAGCGTTTCGCAGCTTGTGGCCGAGCTTGTGCCGCTGGCGACCGACGATGAGGCCCTTGCAGAGCTCGACCGGCGCTGGGCTGCGATCGAGCGGGGCGAGGCGACCGTGCCGCACGCCGATGTCGAAAGCTGGCTGCGTACCTGGGGTACCTCCGAATTCCGGCCTTGGCATAGTCGATGAAGGTCGAATGGTCGGCCGCTGCGGTTGCCGACCTCGATCGTTTTGCCCGTTTCCTGCACGACCGATACCCGACCATGGCCAGGATTGTGGCCCGCGATCTGCTCGAAAAAGCGGACGTGCTGCGCGAAAATCCGCTTCTCGGTCACCCAATCGCCGGACGTGAGGAATATCGCCAAGTCGTCTTGCGCGTGCTGAATGCGGCTTACGTGTTTCAATATCGTGTCGATGGCGAGCGGCTCGTGATCTTGCGCGTTTTCCACGGCCGCGAAGCGCGCAATCCTTAGCGATCGCATCGGGCAAGATTGTCATGCCTCTCTCCTCCCGCGTCTCACCCTTCGGCGAATTGTTCGCGTCGTCCGCGCGCGGCACGCTGATGGGCAATCGCGGCGGGCGGCTGCACGATGACGCGCGCAAGCTCGGCGCGCGCCGCTGGGCCTCGAAGCAGTGGATCTGCTGCGTCCTCGACTTCAACGATCGCCACCGCAAGGTCTGGGGTGACAGTTACACCGAGCTGTTCTTTCTCGACGAGGTGACCGCCTTCGCCGCCGGCCATCGCCCGTGCTTCGAATGTCGCCGCAAGGACGCGGAGCGGTTCGCCGCGTTGTTCGCGGGCAAGAAAAAACGCGCCGCCGCCGCCGCGATGGACCGCATCCTCCACGCCGAGCGGCTCGCTGGCCGCGAGAAGCGCGTGCATCGGCGCGCCATCGACGATCTGCCCGACGGCGCCATGATCGCGCAGGGCGATGAGGCCCTGGCCGTGCGCGGTAATGCATTGCTGTCCTGGACGCCCGCCGGCTATGGCGCGCCGCGCCGCCGTACGCGCGGTATCGACGTGGGTGTGCTCACGCCGCCGTCGATTCTGCGCGTGCTCGCCGCCGGCTATAGGCCGCGCTGGCACGCGAGCGCCGCATAGGCGCTATGCCGCAGTTCGGAACCTGACCTAAATCAAGAGAACGGCGGGGTAGCGGACGATATTTATAAAACATTAGCCGGAGTTGCCCATGCCGATGACCGCCGCCCTCGAACGCCGCCGCGTTTATGCCGGTCCGGCTCTGTTGTCCTACGGCTTCCGCCCGTTCTTCCTCGCCGCCGGCGCCTGGGCCGTGCTCGGCATCCTGTTCTGGCTCGAACTTTACAGGGGCGAGGTGGAACTGCGCAGCGTGTTCTCGCCGCTCGACTGGCACATCCACGAGATGCTCTACGGCTATGTCGCAGCCAGCGTCGCCGGCTTCCTGCTCACTGCCATCCCCAACTGGACCGGCCGCCTGCCGGTCTCCGGCTGGCCGCTCGGCACCCTGGCGCTGCTCTGGTTCGCCGGCCGCGTGGCCATGATCGCCTCTGGTACGATCGGCGGGCTGGCCGCCGCCGCGATCGACATCAGCTTCCTGCTCACGCTCGCCGCCGTTGCCGCGCGCGAGATCGTCGCCGGCAAGAACTGGCGGAACCTGCGCGTGCTGCTGCTGCTCGGGCTGCTCGCCGCCGGCAACGTCGTCTTCCACGCCGAGGTGCTGCTCAAGGGCAGCGCCGACTACGGCGTGCGCATCGCGATCGCCGCCGTCATCCTGCTGATCGCGGTGATCGGCGGCCGCATCGTGCCGAGCTTCACCAACAACTGGCTCGCCCGCAACAATCCCGGCCGCCTGCCGGTGCCGTTCGCGCGCTTCGACGTCGCCGCGCTCGCCGCCGCCGCGATGGCGCTCATCGCCTGGATCGCGGCGCCCGCGCATGCGATCACCGGCGCGCTCATGCTGATCGCCGGCGTGTTGCACGCCGTGCGGCTTGCGCGCTGGGCCGGCGACCGCACGCTCGCCGACCGGTTGGTGCTGGTGCTGCATGTCGGCTACGCCTTCGTGCCGCTCGGTTTCCTGCTCATCGGCGCGTCCGCGTTCAGCGCCGCCGTTCCGGCGAGCGCCGGCATCCATGCCTGGACCGCGGGCGGCATCGGCCTGATGACGGTGGCGGTGATGACGCGCGCCACGCTCGGCCACACCGGCCAGCCGCTGGTCGCGCGCGGCGGCACGCAGTGTGTCTACGGCTGCATCCTGGCGTCGGCGCTGCTGCGCATCGCGGGCGCCTTCACCGGTTCGATGATGCTCATCCAGATCTCCGGCTTCCTGTGGATCGCCGGCTTCATCACCTTCCTGCTGCTGTTCGGACCGCTGCTGGCGGTGCGCAAGCCGGCCTGGGCGGAATCGCGCTGCTAGCGCATGATCCCGAAAAGTGGGAACCGGTTTTCGGAAAAGATCATGCGCCGCTAAAAGAGCTTCTACGCCGGTTCGACCGCGGCCGGCGGCGGCGCGCTGCCGGTACGCGTCCAGGCGAAGAACACGATCGCGGCGATGATCGCCAGCATCGCCAGCGTCATGGCCGCGCAGGCGGGCCAGCCGCCGAGCGTCCAGGCGACGCCGCCGAGCGCCGCGCCGAAGCTGCCGCCGAGATAGAAGCTGGTCACGTAGAGGCCCACCGCCGAGGAGCGTCCCGCCTTGGCGGTGATGGCGACGTAGCCGGTCGATATCGCCTGGCACAGCAGTCCGCAGGCGGCGGCCAAGGTGAGCCCGAGCACGATCAGCCACAGCGGCTCGAACAGCGTCAGCAGCATGCCCGCGCCCCATGCCGCCAGGGTGCCGATCATGAATTGCCGGCGCCCGAAGCGCGATACCGCCTTGCCGATCAGCGGCGTCAGCGCCGAGCCGACCAGATAGACCACGAAGATCGCGCCCAGCATGGTCGCCGACAGATTGTAGGGCGGTCCGGCGAGACGGAAGCTGATGTAGGTGAAGGTGGCGATGAAGTTGAACAGCACGCCGAAGCCGACCGCGTAGGTGGCGATGAGCTGTGGATTGCGGAAGTGGCCGAACATCTGCTTGGCCGACGCGAGGAACCCCGCCGAGCGCACGAACTTGCGCTCCTTCGGCAGCAGCGCCGCCACGGCCAGCGCGCAGACGACCGCTACCGCCGCCAGCACGAGAAAGGCGTTCCGCCAGCCGATCAGGTCGGCGAGGATGCCGGTGACGAAACGGCCGCTGAAGCCGCCGAGGCTGGCGCCCGAGGTGTAGACGCCGGCGACCGCGGTCGCCTCATGGGCCGGGAGTTCCTCGCCGATATAGGCGATGGCGACGGCGAAGATCGGCGGCAGCGTCATGCCCTGCACGAAGCGCCAGAACACCAGTTGCGGCAGCGTCGGCGCCAGCGCCGCCATCACGGTCGGCGCCGCCAGCACCACCATGGCGGCGACGATCACGCGCTTGCGGCCGAGCACGTCGGCGGCCGTGCCGGAAAACGGCGCGATCAGCGCGACCGCCAGCGTGCTCGCCGTCATGACGGTGGCGATGCCGGCGGCGGTGGCGCCGAATTCCTCGGACAAAAGCGGCAGGATCGCCTGCGGCGAATAGAGGTTGATGAAGCTGCAATAGCCGGCGAGCCCGGCGCAGAGCCGGATCGCGAAAGAGTTCCGGCGGGCGAGGGGCGTCATCGGTGGGAACCGGCGGGGCGGGGCGACAAGCTATGCCTTGCTTTGGCATGCGGCGTAAGGGGGGAGGCGGGCCGCTTTCTGCGCGCCCGCCGCATGGCTCACAGCCGCAAGGCCGCAAGCGCCCTGTGCAGCGTCTCCGCCGGCGTGCCGGAGGCGTCCACTTGGCGCCAGTCGAGCGCGCCGAGGTCGTACTCCTCCTGCTTGCGTGCGACCGCGGCGTCGGCGTCGGAGGCGTCGTGCACGCGGTCGCCCACGCGCGCGATGCGGGTGGCGAGGTCGGCGGTGAGGAACAGGCCGTCGAAGGCCGCGCCCGCGCCGGCGGCCGCGGTGGCCACGGCTGCGCGCTCGGCCGGCTCGGCGAATACGGCGTCCACGATCGCCGAATGCCCCGCCGCCAGCACGCGGCGCGCCTTCTCGATCAGCGTGGCATAGACCCGCGCGGTGACGTCGCGCACGTAAGCCTCCGGCGGCAGCCGCTCGCCCTCGGCGACGCCGAACAGCGCCTTGCGCTCGACATCGCTGCGCAGCCAGACCGCGCCGGGGAGCGGCGCGACCTGCGGCGCCAGCGCGCGCGCGAGCAGCGACTTGCCGGTGCCCGAGAGGCCGCCGACTGCGATCAGCCGCGGCGCCGGCGGCGCGATGAGCCGCGCGGCCCATGCCAGGTAGTCGCGCGCGCTCTGCGCGGCTTCCGCGGGATCGGCGGCGTACCGGCGGCGCGCCGCCGTCACCTTGGCGCGGATCGCCGCGCGCACCGACATGAACAGCGGCAGCGCGGCGAGCGCGTCGAGGTCGCTGTCGCGCCGCGTCTCGGCCAGATAGCGGTTGAGCACGACGGTCGCGGCGGGCGCCAGGCCGCGCTCGATCAGGTCCATCAGCAGGAAGGCGAGGTCGTAGAACACGTCGCCGGTCGCGATGCGCTCGTCGAACTCGATGGCGTCGAACAAAGTCGGCTTGCCATCGATCAGCACAATGTTGCCGAGATGCAGGTCGCCGTGGCAGCGGCGCACAAGCTCCGCGCGCTCGCGCGCCGTAAGAAGCGGCCGCAGCCGCGCCAGCGCATCTCTCGTTTTCTCCGCCAGGTCGCGCACCGCGTCAGGCGCAAACAGCGCCGGCTCGGCGACAAGCTCCGCCTCGTTCTGCGCCGCGATCTCGCTCAGCACATCGGCGAAGCCGAAGCCTTGCGCCACCGGCGCGCGCGCATGCGCCTGCGCCACCGCGCGGCCGAGCGCGTCGGCGAGCCCTGTGTCGATCTTCTCCGGCACGCGGTCGAGGGTCGCGTTCTCGTCGAAGCGGTTCATCTCGACCGCCCATTCGACCGGCTCGCCGGCTCCGCCCAGGCTGAGCCGGCCGTCGGCCTCGCGGCTGATCGCCACCACGCGCCGGTAGACCGCCGGCGCATAGGGGCGGTTGACCGCAAGCTCGGCCTCGCAGGCGGCCTTGCGCCTGGCGAGCGTGGAGAAGTCGAGAAAAGGGAAGCGCACCGCACGCTTGATCTTCAGCGCGCGCGGCCCGGCCAGAAACACGGCCGCCGCATGCGTGTCGATCCGCCGGACGGGCTGCCCGCCATGCGTCGCCGGATCGGCGAGGAAGGCCATCACCGCGCTCTGGTCATCATCGGTCATGCCGGACTCGTTCTGCCGTTGCCGGGTTCGTCCCGGTCTCCCCGCCCGGCGGGGCAGGGCCGTGTTGTCACCACCTGATCCAGATCAATTGGCCCGGGAGCGGAAATGGTCATACTGCGTTATATAACGACCGACCTTTGGAGACCCACCCCGTGACGACGCTGCCCCATTCGCTGAAACGGATCAGGCTCAAGCTTGCGCGCTCGAAGGACTTCCCGCAGGGCTCGATCTATCATGGCTACGAGTTCGTCGCTCCGCTCGACGACAAGGGCCATATCGACCTCGAACTGTGGAAGAAGCACCGCGAGCATTGCCGCGTGCGCCGCTTCTGGCAGGGCGAGGACGACCAGGTCGGCCTCGTGACGCACCGGCCGGGCGGGCCGGAGCACGGCCGCTGGGTGTTCGACTACAACCCGGACCGTCCCGACGACGACGAGAGCGGCTACCGCTTCGGCGCCCACGCCTTCCGGGTGGGCGAATACGTCTCCATCCGCGACGACGACGGCGACATGCACACCTTCCAGGTGGCCTCGGTCGAGCCGGCCACCGGTTAGCCGTCGACCCGTTCGTCCCCGCGAAAGCGGGGACCCAAGGCCGAAATTTCCGATTCTGAAAGCATGGCCCGGATTCCCGCGCGCGTGGGATGAGTGGGGATGCCGCTCGCCCGCGCGCGCCGCCGAAGTCTATTGACCGGCCGCGCCCGCGCCGGGAAAAGTGCGCCTCCCGCCGCGTGACGGCGGACAATTCGAGGGAGGCACGCGTGCTGTTGGACGTCCGCACCTACAAGTGCAAGCCGGGCTGTGTTCCGGCCCAGCTCGAGATCTACAAGAAGTACGGCTATCCGGTTCAGCTCCGCTATATGGGCGAGCCGCTGATGTATGCGGTCGCCGAGAGCGGTGAACTCAACACCTTCACCCACGTCTGGGTCTACGAGAGCGCTGCCGACCGCGAGCAGAAGCGCGCCGCCATGGCCAAGGATCCGGATTGGGCCGTCTACCTCGCCGAGAACGTCAAGGGCGGCTACCTGTTGTCGCAGCAGAACTGTCTGATGACCCAGGTTCCCTGGGCGCCGCAGCCGGCCAAGCCGAAGATTCATAAGTGAGCTTCCGTGTCCCGGGCGCAACGCAGCGCCCAGCGGTGCGTTGCAGACCCGGGACCCCGCTTGCGTTAGATTGAACCGGGGCCCCGGATCGGCGGCGCATCGCTTCGCTATCGCTCGTGCTGCGCCGCATCCGGGGCGCGAGTCCTTGCACTGCTCTGGAGTTTCTTTCATGCGTTCGAATGACGGCACGCGCACCGGCGGCCAGATCCTGGTGGACCAGCTCGCGGTTCATGGCGTCGGACACGTCTTCTGCGTGCCGGGCGAGAGCTATCTCGCCGCGCTCGACGCCTTCCACGACAGCGCCATCAAGCTCACCGTCTGCCGCCACGAGAGCGCCGCCGCCATGGCCGCCGAGGCGATCGGCAAGGTCACCGGCCGGCCCGGCATCTGCTTCGTCACCCGCGGCCCCGGCGCCACCAACGCCTCCGCCGGCATCCACATCGCCAAACAGGACTCCACGCCGCTCATCGTCTTCGTCGGACAGATCGGCCGCGAGATGCGCGACCGCGAGGCCTTCCAGGAGCTCGATTACCGCGCCGTCTTCGGCACCATGGCCAAGTGGGCGACCGAGATTGACGACGCCGCGCGCATTCCGGAGATCGTCTCGCGCGCCTTCCACACCGCCTGCAACGGCCGCCCCGGCCCGGTGGTGATCGCGCTGCCGGAGGACATGCTGACCGACCGCGTCGCCGTGCCCGACGCGCGCGCCTTCGAGCCGATCGAAACCTGGCCCGGCCTCACCGACATGAGCCGGCTGCAAAAGATGCTGTGGGCGGCGAAGAAGCCGGTCGTGCTGGTCGGCGGCAGCCGCTGGTCGGAGCAATCCGTCGCCGCGCTGATGCGCTTTGCCGAGCGCTTCGCGCTGCCGGTCGCCACCACCTTCCGCCGCGGCCATCTGTTCGATGCGCTGCACCCCTGCTACGCCGGCGACTTCGGCATCGGCCCGAACCCGAAACTGCTCGCGCGCGTGAAGGGCGCCGACCTGGTGCTGATGATCGGCACGCGCATGAGCGAGATGCCGTCGCAGAGCTACACGCTGTTCGACATCCCCGAGCCGCAGATGAAGCTGGTGCACGTGCATCCCGGCACCGAAGAGCTCGGCCGCGTCTATCACCCCGCTCTTGCGATCAACGCCTCGCCGACGGCGTTCTGCGCGTCGCTCGAAGGCCTGCAACCGCCCGCATCCATCGCCTGGAAGGGCGAGGCGGACACCGCGCATGCCGACTTCATGGCCTGGACCGAGAAGGCGACGCCGCAGCCCGGCGACGTCAATCTCGGCGAGGTGATCGTCTGGCTGCGCGACAATCTTCCCGACGGCGCCATCATCACCAACGGCGCCGGCAACTTCGCCGCCTTCATCCACCGCTTCCAGCGCGTCCGCAAATACGGCACGCTGATTGGCCCGACCTCCGGCTCGATGGGCTACGGCTTCCCCGCCGCGCTCGGCATGCAGACGCTTCACCCCGACCGCCTGGTCGTCTGCATCGCTGGCGATGGCGACTTCCTGATGACGGGGCAGGACTTCGCCACCGCCGTGCAGTACGGCCTGCCGATCGTCGTCATCATCTCCGACAACGGCCTCTACGGCACCATCCGTATGCATCAGGAGCGCGAGTATCCGGCGCGCGTGGTGGCGACCGACCTGAAGAATCCCGACTTCGCCGGCTACGCGCAGGTGTTCGGCGGCTTCGGCGTGCGCGTCGAAAGGATCGCCGATTTCCCCGCCGCCTTCGAAGCGGCCAGGAAGTCCGGCAAGCCGGCGATCATCTCGCTGAAGATCGATCCGGAGGCGATCGCGCCCGGCCAATCGCTCACCGCCATCCGCGACAAGGCACTCGCCGGCGGCAAGGGCGCGGGCGGCACGCACCGGGGTTGAGCAAAGGCGAAGCCCTTCCGCCTCATCCTTCGAGACGGCGCGTCCCGTGCCTCCTCAGCATGAGGCTGGAGCGGCTGCGGCGTATGATTCCCGGGCCTCGCTGGCGCTCGCCCGGGACGACAATCAAAGCAACTTGCCTTGCCGCCCTGAATCACCATTCACTCCATCTATGCCCTATCGACGCACGGAAAACGTGGTCCGCCGGCTCGCCGAGCGCGAGCAGGCCATCCTCGACGCCGCGGCGGCGCTCGCCCGCGAGGGCGGCATGGGCGCGGTGCAGATCGCGGCGGTCGCGGCGCGCGCGCATATCGCGGCCGGCACCGTCTATCGCTACTTCCCCTCCAAGGACGACCTCGTCGCCACGCTGGCGCGCTCGGTCGCCGGCGCCGAGCTTTCCGCCATGCGCGCGGCCGCCGACGCCGCGCCCGGGCCCTTGTCGGCGCTCGCCGCCGGCATTGCCACTTTCGCCGCGCGCGCGCTGGCCGAGCGCCGGCTCACCTTCGCGGTGATGGCGGAGCCGGTGGACCCGGACGTCGAACGGCTGCGGCTCGAATTCCGCCGCGCGCTCGCGGCCGAACTCGCGACCCGCATCAACGCCGCGGTGACGCGCAAGCTGCTGCCCGAGCAGGACGCCGCCGTGTCCGCCCCGGCCATCGTCGGCGCGCTGCTGGAAGGGCTGCTGGGGCCCTTGGCGCCTCGCCACGACGAGGCGAGCGCGGCGCGCGAGGCAGTGCAGACCGCGACGATCCTGGCGCTGCGCGCGCTCGGCATCGTCGACGCCCGCGCCCGCGGCCTGGTCGCGCAGGTCGCGCTGCCTTGATCCTTCCCTACCCTCCCTGGAGGGGGAGGGTCGATTGGCCGAAGGGCAATAGGGGGGGGGTGGGCGGTACACGCAAAAGTTCACCCCCTCCAGGGGGGGGTGTGAGGGGGTCAGTGCATCGCTTCCGCCGGCACCTCGTCGAGCGGAAGGTCCAACACCTTCACGCCCACTTCGGCCGGATCGTCGGCGCTGTGGAAGCCGAGCTCCCGGCACATCTGCAGCATGGTGGTGTTCTCGGCCAGCACCTGGCCGCGCACGGTCTTGAGGCCCTTGTCCTTCGCGTTGGCGATCATGTGCTTCATCATCAGCCAGCCGAGGCCGTGGCCCTTCAACCGCGAGCGCAGCAGGATGGCGAACTCGGCGGTCTTGCCGTCCGGCTCGTCGTGCAGGCGTACCACGCCGAGCAGCTTGCCGGTCGCCTCCTCGATGGCGACGAAGGCCATCGCGCTCGTCGGGTCGTAATGGATGAGCTTGTCGATCAGGCCGGGATCGACCTGCTTCATGGGCGCGAAGAAGCGCAGCCGCAGATCCTCCGCCGTCACCTCGCTCAGGAAATCCGGATAGAGCTTGCCGTCCTCCGGCGTCAGCGGCCGGATGAACACCTTCTCGCCGGCGAGCGTCGTGACGTGGCGCGAGAGCATTGCTCTGTCGTCCCGGGCGAGCGTGAGCGAGGCCCGGGACCCATACGCCGCAGCCTATCGATGGGCTGCGGCGTATGGGTCCCCGCTTTCGCGGGGACGACGGCGAGAAATGCCTCCGTCCCCGCCAAGCGCGATCAGTGCGACATCAGCACCGGCACGGTCATCGACTCGAGGATGCCGCGGGTGACGCCGCCGAGCACGAATTCGCGCAGGCGCGAATGGCCGTAGCCGCCCATCACGATCAGGTCGGCGGAGGAATCCGCCGCGTAGGACAGCACGGTCGACTGCACGTCGATTTCGGGGGAGGTGATGCGCTTGACGTCCACCTTGAGCCCGTGGCGGGCGAGGTGCTGGCCGAGATCGGCGCCCGGCACTTCGTCGCTCTTCGGCCGGCCGGTCGCGACGATCACGATCTCGACCTGCTTGGCCTTCGTCAGCAGCGGCATGGCGTCGGCGATGGCGCGGGTGGCGGCGCGGCTGCCGTCCCAGCACAACATCACGCGGTCGAGCTTCATGCCGGCCTTCTGGATGAACGGCACGAAGATCACCGGACGCCCGGATTCGAAAAGCACGCCCTCGCCGATCACTTCCTCGGGCATGCCCTGTTCGCGCTCGGCCTGGCCGATCACGGCGAGGTCAAAGCGGCGGGCCATGCGGCCGAGCTGCTCGGCGGCGCCGGAGATGCTGGCGGTCAGGGTGCGCGTCTCGTACGAGATGCCGGCGCGCTTGGCGTTCTGCTCGAAGCGGAGAACCGCCGCGCGCGCCTTCTCCTCGGATTCGGCGCGCTGGGATTCGATGAACTCGGGCGGGATGCCCCCCATCACCGTGCCGGGAATGACCGGTTCGTAGGCGAAGGCAAGGCCGAGGACATGGGCCTCGAAAGCCTCCGCCACCGAAACCGCGTAGTTGCCGGCCGGATCGTGCTCGCCGAGGCCGAGATTGACGACGATATCCTTGATCATGACTGTAAATCTCCTGACCGAGCCAGGCGGCTCGCATACGCAAGATACACAGTCTCGCCATGCTGCGGTATTGACGGAGGTCAAAGCCTGCCGCGCGCCCTGCCGCTTGCCGCCGCCTGCGCGCCGGTTCGGCAGCCTACTTCTTTTTGCCGTCCGCCCCGAACTGGGCGAGGTAGAGCCAGAGGCTTTCGGCTTCCTTTTCGTTCTTGATGCCGGCGAAGATCATCTTGGTGCCGGGGACCTTGGCCCGCGGATCCTTGATGTAGTCCTTGAACGCGTCGTGGTTCCAGGTGATGCCGGACTTCTTGTTGGCCTCCGAATAATTGTAGCCCTCGATGGTGCCGGATTTGCGGCCTTCCAGGCCGTTGAGCACGGGGCCCACCTTGTTCTTGGCGCCTTCGCCGACCGCATGGCAGGGCAGGCACTTCTTGAACGACTGCTCGCCGGCGGCGACGTCCTGCGCCTGCGCCTGGCCCGCCAGCAACGCGACCGCGGCGGCCGCCAGCACGATAGTCACCTTCATCGTCTTCTCCCTTTGGATCGGTTATTACGCCCCCGGCCGTTCCGGCCAGATATTCGAAAAATTGAATGCTTGCCCGCGCGTTCTGTGTCAACCGTCAAATGGCTGGTATCGTCGCGCAAGGCAATGGCCGGGAGCGAATAGCGATGTCGGTAAGGATGCCGGAGCCGGACGGCGCGGTTCTTGCGCGGCGGGAAGCGATCGTCGCCGCCCTGCGGTCGATTGTCCCAGGCGAGGGGGTGATCGCCTCCCCGCGCGAAATGAAGCCGTTCGAGACCGACGGCCTCACCGCCTATCGCCAGCTTCCCATGGTGGTGGTCCTGCCCGAGACGACCAAGCAGGTCGCCGCCGTGCTGCGCTATTGCCACGACGAGGGCATCAAGGTGGTGCCGCGCGGGGCGGGCACCTCGCTGTCCGGCGGCGCGCTGCCGCTGGCCGACGGCGTGCTGCTCGGCATGGCCAAGTTCAACCGCATCCGCGAGATCGACTTCGAGAACCGGGTGGCCGTGGTCGAGCCGGGGGTGACCAACCTCGCCGTTTCCAACGCCGTGGCGCATGCCGGATTCTATTACGCGCCCGATCCGTCCTCGCAGATCGCCTGCACCATCGGCGGCAACATCGCGGAGAATTCCGGCGGCGTGCACTGCCTGAAATACGGCATGACCACCAATAACGTGCTCGGCTGCGAGATCGTGCTGATGACCGGCGAGGTCGTCCGCCTCGGTGGCAAGCAGCTCGACGCCGCAGGTCTCGACCTGCTCGGCCTCGTCACCGGCTCGGAAGGCCTGCTCGGCGTGGTCACCGAGGTGACCGTGCGCATCCTGCGCAAGCCGGAGACCGCGCGCGCGGTGCTGGTCGGCTTCCCCTCGTCGGAGGACGCCGGCGAATGCGTGTCGAGGATCATCGCCTCCGGCATTATCCCCGGCGGCATGGAGATGATGGACCGCCCGGCGATCCACGCGGCCGAGGAGTTCGTGCATGCCGGCTATCCGCTCGACGTCGAAGCGCTGCTGATCGTCGAGCTCGACGGGCCGGGCCGGGAAGTCGATCACCTGATCGAGCGCGTGGTCGGCATCGCCAACGAATGCCGTGCGGTCTCGTGCAAGACCTCCGCCTCGGAAGAGGAGCGGCTTCTGTTCTGGGCCGGCCGCAAGGCGGCCTTCCCGGCGGTCGGCCGCATCTCGCCCGACTACTACTGCATGGACGGCACCATCCCGCGCGCGCAGCTCCCGCACGTGCTCGCGCGCATGAAGGAGATGTCGGAAAAGTACGGCCTGCGCGTCGCCAACGTGTTCCACGCCGGCGACGGCAACCTGCATCCGCTCATCCTCTACGATGCCAACGTGCCGGGCGAACTCGACCGCGCGGAGGCCTTCGGCAGCGAAATCCTCAAGCTCTGCGTCGAGGTCGGCGGCGTCCTGACCGGCGAGCACGGCGTCGGCGTCGAGAAGCGCGACCTGATGCCGGCGATGTTCTCGGAGACCGACCTTGCCGCCCAGCAGCGCGTCAAATGCGCCTTCGACGGCAAGGGCCTGCTCAATCCCGGCAAGGTGTTCCCGGTGCTGTACCGCTGCGCCGAGCTCGGCCGCATGCACATCTCGAGCGGCCAACTGCCGTTCCCGGACATTCCGCGGTTCTAGAAATGACCGACACGTTGAAACCCCGCGACGGCAAGGACGTCGCCGACGCCGTCGCCTGGGCGGTCGATCACGGCAAGGCGCTTGACGTGACCGGGCAGGGCACCAAGCGCTTGATCGGCCGCCCGAGCCAGACCGACCTCACGCTCGACCTCTCCGGCCTCACCGGCGTCACGCTCTACGAGCCGGCCGAACTCGTGCTCTCCGCGCGCGCCGGCACGCCGCTCGCCGAAATCGTCGCCTTGCTCGCGCAGAACAACCAGGAACTCGCCTTCGAGCCGGCCGACTACGGCCCGCTGCTCGGCGGCGAGGCGGGCGGCGGCACGCTCGGCGGCGTCATCGCCGCCAACCTGTCCGGCCCGCGCCGCATCAGGGCCGGCGCCGCGCGCGACCACTTCCTGGGCGTCGCCTGCGTCACCGGCCGGGCCGAGACCATCAAGTCCGGCGGCCGCGTGGTGAAGAACGTCACCGGCTACGACATGTGCAAGCTCGTCGCCGGCTCCTGGGGCACGCTCGCCGCCATGACCGACGTCACGGTCAAAGTGCTGCCGAAGGCGGAGACCGAGGCCAGCGTCCTCATCGAAGGTCTCGACGACGCGCAGGCCTGCGCCGCCATGGCCGCCGCCATGGGCTCGCCCTACGACGTGTCGGCCGCCGCGCATCTGCCTGACCACGTCGCCTCGTATTTCGACGGCCTGCCCAAGCCGGCGGCCTCAACCGTGCTGCGGCTCGAAGGCGTCGCGCCCTCGGTTGCCGCCCGCCGCGAGACCTTGGCCGCGCTGATGCAGCCGTTCGGCCTGGTGCTGCTGCTCGAGGAGGCGGCCTCGCGCGCGCTCTGGCGCAGCGTGCGCGACGTGAAGCCCTTCGCCGCTGAGCCCGCGCGCATGCGCCCGCTCTGGCGCGTCTCGCTGCCGCCGGCGCAGGGCCATCGGCTGGTCGACATGATCACCCCGGCGGCGCAGATGTTCTACGACTGGGCCGGCGGCCTCGTCTGGGTGGCGATGCCGTTCGAGGACGAGCCCGACGCCGGCTCGATCCGTTCCGCCGCCGCCGCGCTCGGCGGCCACGCCACGCTCATCCGCGCGCCGGCCGCGCTGCGCGCCAGTGTGGACGTGTTCCAGCGCGAGGAACCCGCGCTCGCCGCGCTCACCAAGCGCGTGAAGGACAGCTTCGATCCGAAGGGCGTGCTCAACCCCGGCCGCATGTGGGCGGGGGTGTGATGGTGACGGCAGGGCCAATAACTCTGCCGTCATGCCCGGCCTTGTGCCGGGCATCCACGCCTTTGCAGCGCGGATGCAAGCAAGACGTGGATGGCCGGGACAAGCCCGGCCATGACGACTAGAACAACGGCCCGAATTTTATGCAAACCTCCTTCACCCTCGCCCAGCTCGCCAATCCGCAGGTCGCCGCCTCGGAGAAGATCCTGCGCGCCTGCGTGCATTGCGGCTTCTGCACCGCCACCTGTCCGACCTATGTGCTGCTCGGCGACGAGCTCGATTCCCCGCGCGGGCGCATCTACCTGATCAAGGAGATGCTCGAGCAGGAGCACCCGGCCACGCGCGAGGTGGTCCGGCACATCGACCGCTGCCTGTCGTGCCTGTCCTGCATGACTACCTGTCCCTCCGGCGTGCACTACATGCATCTGGTCGACCACGCCCGCGAGTACATCGAGAAGACCTACAAGCGCCCGCTGGCCGACCGCTTCATGCGCGACCTGCTCGTCCGCGTGCTGCCCAATCCCTCCCTGTTCCGCTTCGCCGCGGTGGCGGGGATGCTGGGCAAGCCCTTCGCGCCGGTGCTGCGCGCGGTCGGCCTGAAGCGGCTGGCGGCCATGCTCAGCCTGACCCCGAGCCGCATGCCGGCGCCGCCGGCCGATACCACCGGCGTGGTCTATCCGGCGCAGGGTCCCCGCCTGGGCCGGGTGGCGCTGCTGGCCGGCTGCATCAATCCGGTGCTGGCGCCTTCGACCAACGAGGCCGCCATCCGCCTGCTCAACCGGCACGGCATCGAGGTGGTGGTGGCGCAGGGCGAGGCCTGCTGCGGCTCGCTCGCCCATCACATGGGCCGCGAGGACGAGGCCCTGGCGCGCGCCCGCAACAACATCGACGCCTGGACGCGCGAGATCGAGGGCGGCGGGCTCGACGCCATCCTGATCACCGTGTCCGGTTGCGGGACCACCGTGCGGGACTACGGCTTCATGCTGCGCACCGACGAGGCCTATGCCCGCAAGGCGGCCCGCGTCGCGGCGCTGGCCATGGACGTGACCGAATACCTGACGCTGCTCGAACTGCCGGGGGGCAGGTCGGCGCCGTCTCTTACGGTCGCCTACCACGCCGCCTGTTCGCTGCAGCACGGCCAAAAGGTGGTGCGTGCGCCGAAAGAATTACTTTTCAAGTTCGGGTTCCTCGTCAAAGATGTGCCGGAGGGTCATCTGTGTTGCGGCTCGGCGGGCACGTACAACATTCTCCAGCCCTCGCTGGCGGAGCGGTTGCGGGAGCGCAAGGTCGCCAACATCGAACGGCTCCAGCCGGATGTGATCGCGGCCGGCAATATCGGCTGCATCACCCAGATCGCTGCCGGCACGGCGATCCCGGTCGTCCATACGGTCGAGCTTATCGACTGGGCGGACGGCGGGCCGGTGCCGGAGCCCCTGCGGGCTCTGCAGGCATCGCTGCCTGCGGCGGCCGCGGCGGGCCAGGGGACTAGGGACGCGGCTCCGGCCGCCGTCTCATCTGTGGGGAAGAGCGCTTGAACCGATCGGGAGGTCGATCATGGCAAAGAAGCGGAAGAAGGCGAAGGCGAAGAAGTCCAAGAAGGCGGTGAAGCGTGCCGCTCCTGCGCGCAAGAAGAAGGGGATGAAGAAGGCGGCGCCGAAGAAGGCCAAGAAGGCGAAGAAGGCGAGGAAGCCGGCGCCGAAGCCGGCGCC
The DNA here is from genome assembly GCA_046292265.1 of Pseudolabrys sp. Taxonomy (GTDB): domain Bacteria; phylum Pseudomonadota; class Alphaproteobacteria; order Rhizobiales; family Xanthobacteraceae; genus Pseudolabrys. Next base: position 112,477 of record JBKBRE010000009.1, read on the forward strand.
CGCGCCCGCACCGGCTCCGATGGCTCCGCCGGTCGGCGGCATGCCGGAAGGCCAGTAAGCCCGCGACGTTTTGGTTGCTGCTCTCGACGGCCGCCGTTCCAACGGCGGCCGTTTTTCTTTGGCGGCGAGGCCGGACGGGGCGTTATAAAAATATTTTCCTATTTCTATTGACTATTATCCTAGATAGGGGCATATTGCTGGCATCCCGCCCCGAAGCGAGGGGTGTCTGATCAGCGTCTCCAGACGCGGGGCGGGGAGCGGTGGCCGGGGAATGACGCCGGACCGGAGATGCGGTCCCACGACCCGGCGGTCCAAGCCGCAACGTCCGGGCGCGCCACCCGTGCGCCACGGGGCCCCACCGGCGGCGGCGATCGGCACGGTCGGAAGTGTCGAGACGCCGTTTGGGCCCGGAGCGGTGGATAGGCGCTTCGCTGCGAGGCGAGGAGCCTGAAACGGTCAGTCCACCGGGGGCGTTGCGGAGCAAGCCTTCAAACACCGCGCGCGGGACGCCATGGGTTGGGCGGACTTGCGGCAGCTCGCCACCATCCGAATCCGGATGGCGCGGCGGGTACACGGACTTCGACACGCCTCGATGTCGCGAGGCGTCGAGGCCCGCGGGTCCTCTGGGACCCAAAAGCGTCCCGCGCGCCCTCGCGCTTTTCTCAAAGGGGCAGCGGCTGACGTCAGGACTGCGGCCAGCCCGGGGCCGACCAAACAATACGGGCGGCGGAGCTTTGTCGGGCTGTCGTCCCGGGCGAACGAGCGCCGCGAGTAAGGCCCGGAATCGAGTAACCCGCAGCCTCTCGATCGCGAGCGCATGTCGTCGATTTTGAGATGGCGACAAAAGCCAGGCCTGCACAGCATGTCGCAGCGCAACGGACCGCGGGCACCCCCGATTGCACTATCGCGGCGCGAATTGCATGATACAGACGATCCAGGCCAGAGGCCGGAACTTCCGCAATATCGGCACGTCAAGAACGACAAGGAGTGATCATGCCGGCTTACAACATTCTTCTCATGGGCGCGTCCTACGGCTCGCTGCTCGCCTCCAAGCTCCTGTTCGGCGGCCACTCGATCCACCTCGTCTGCCTGCCGGCGGAAGCGGATCTGATCAACGCCGAGGGCTTCAAGGTCACGCTGCCGGTGCGCGGCCGCAAGGACCCCGTGCTGCTCGAATCGCGCAAGCTGCCGGGCAAGGTGACCGCCGGCCCGGCCACCGGCGTCGACCCGTCGAAATACGATCTCGTCGGCCTCTGCATGCAGGAACCGCAATACCGCGCTGACGGCGTGCGCCAGTTGCTGGACGCGGTCGGCAAGTCGCGCGTGCCCTGCATGTCGATCATGAACATGCCGCCGCTGCCCTACATCAAGCGCATCCCCGGTCTCGACTACACGGCGCTGGAAGCCGCCTATACCGATCCGCGCGTCTGGGATTCGGTCGATCCGAAGAAGATCACCCTCAACAGCCCCGACCCGCAGGCCATCCGCCCGCCGGACGGCAAGGCGAACGAGCTGCTCGTCACGCTGCCGACCAACTTCAAGTGCGCGCGCTTCGAGGACGACAAGGACACGCAGATCATCCGCAATCTCGAGAAGGACGTCGACGCCGCGCGCTTCGACGCGCCGGAAGGCAAGATCGAGCTGCCGGTGAAGCTGAAGGCCTACGATTCGATCTGGGTGCCGCTCGCCAAGTGGTCGATGCTGCTCGCCGGCAACTACCGCTGCATCACCAAGGACGGCATGCGCACCGCGCAGGAAGCCGTGCACTCCAACATCGAGGAAGCGCGCTCGGTCTACAACTTCGTGTTCGATCTGTGCGTGAAGCTCGGCGCCTCGCCGAACGACCTGGTGCCGTTCGAGAAGTACGCCGCCGCGGCGCAGTCGCTGTCGCGTCCGGCCTCCGCCGCGCGCGCGCTGCAGAACGGTGCCCCCAATATCGAACGCGCCGACAAGCTGGTGCAGCTCATCGCCAAGCAGAAGGGCCTGAGCCATCCGGCGATCGACGCGCAGGTGGCGCTGGTCGACGAGCGGCTTGCCGCCAACCGCAAGAAGGCGGCCGCCTGACGGCTTCCCGCGCCCAAGGCTTTCGGATCACGACAGGGCGCCGGTCCAGCCGGCGCCCTTTTGCTAGGTGGTATCGTCCTCCGATTGGGTGGTATCGCCCTCCGAGATACCGCTGCTTGCGAACGAAAAATTGTGTCGGCTTTGCAACAGCGGTATCGTTTTCTGTCGAAAGGCGCCTGATTCGCCTAAAAAGGCAGCAATTGCCGCCGTTTTGATCTTGCCGGTTCCCGTTGCTCGAAGTGTAACTTTCACACCAATGCACGTCCTGTTGCGTACGGGTCGATCGCAGCCGGGGTAACGTTTCAGTACGCAAGGGGAATGGGCGATTCAGTATCGGCTGGAAGTCGATCGAACCGAAAGGGGCAGGCTCAGATGAAGAAAGTAGTTTTGTCGGTTGTTGCGGCGCTTGCGGTTACGGCCGCGCCCGCACTCGCAGCGGACATGCCGGTGAAGGCGGTGAAGGCCGCGCCGGTCGTTGCTCCCAGCCCGTGGGACATCGCCTTCGGCGGCGCCATCATGAACGATTACATGTGGCGCGGTATTGCGCAGTCGGCGCACAAGCCGTCGGTCGCGGCCTATTTCGAGCCGCGCTTCAACATCACGCCGAACCTGCAGATCTACGGCGGCATCGCCGGCGAGAGCATCAAGTTCCCGAACGGCGCCGCGGCCGAAATCGATTTCTACGGCGGCGTTCGTCCGACCTTCGGCCCGCTCTCCTTCGACGTCGGCATCTGGTACTACTACTACCCGGGCGGCAACACGAGCTACACCAGCGACAACTTCGGCGTCCTCCAGGCCATCGACAACGCCAGCTTCTACGAAGTCTACGGCAAGGCCGCGTGGGCGGTGAACGACTACATCTCGGTCGGCGCCTATATCCAGTACACGCCGAGCTATCTCAACACCGGCGCCAAGGGCACCTACTATGCCGGTACCGGTAAGCTGACCGCGCCGGCGACCTGGCTGCCGGCAGGCATCGGCGCCTACGCCTCCGGCGAACTCGGCCGCCAGATGCTCGGCGATGTCGACGTCGACGGCCGCGTCTACGTCGCGCCGCTCAATCTGCCCGACTACACCACCTGGAACCTCGGCATCGGCTTCACCTGGAAGGTGTTCACGCTCGATCTGCGCTACTCCGACACCAACCTGTCGAAGGCGGACTGCAACACCATCACCGGCGATCCCAAGGCGACCGTCAACGCGGCCGGCCTCGGCGAATCGAACTGGTGCGGTGCGACCTTCATCGCCAAGCTGTCGGCGGACCTCACCCTCGAAAGCCTGAAGTAAGCCTAGGCGAGCCTGTCTCTTCGAGCGGCGGCCGCAAATGGCCGCCGCTTTCTTCTTTGCCGGGCACCGAAGATCGTCGTGCCCATGCTTGATCGACTGAATGCGCGCACCGCGCTTGCGGTGCTGGCCGGCGCCGCCGGCGGTGCGGTGGCCATCGGCGCCATGGAGGCCTTCGCCGCACGCAGCGCCATGCCGGTGATGGCGATTCCCTTCGGCACGTCGATCGTGCTGGTGCTGGGCTCGCCGGAAGCCGAAGCCGCGCAGCCGCGCGCGCTGATCGGCGGCCACCTGGTGTCCGCGCTGGTCGGGCTGATCGTGCTGCAACTGGCCGGGCCGGAGCCCTGGGCGGCGGCGCTCGCGGTCGGCCTCGCCATGGTCGCGATGCATGTCACCGGCACGTTTCACCCGCCGGCCGGCATCGACCCGCTGCTGATCGTGGTGAACGCCATGCCGTGGAGCTTCCTCGTGATGCCGGTCGCCGCCGGCGCCTTCGCGCTGGCGGGCTTCGCCTTCCTCTGGCATCTCGCGGTGCGCCGCTACGACTGGCCGACGCGCTGGTGGTGAGGCGCTAGCCGGCGGGCGAAAGCTCCGCCTCGCGCAGCGCGTAGCGGTCGCCCTCGCGCGCGAAGGCGAGGCGGCGCTTGTGGAAGGCGGCGAGCGTCCCGCGGTGGCCGATCGAGACGATGGTCGCCCGCGGCAGCCGCTCCGCCAGCAGCCGGTAGAGCGCGGCTTCCGAGGGCTCGTCGAGCGAGGCGGTGGCCTCGTCGAGGAACAGGTAGTCCGGCGCGTGCAGCAGCGCGCGCGCGAGCCCCAGCCGCTGCTGTTCGCCGAGCGACAGCATCCGGTTCCAGTGCGCCTCCTCCTCGATGCGTTCGGCGAGCGCGGGCAGGCCGACCGCGGCGATGAGCTCGGCCACCTTGGCGGCGTCGAAACTGCCCGGCTCGGCCGGATAGGCGACCGCGCTCGCCAGCGGCGCGATCGGGAAATACGGCCGCTGCGGCAGGATCATCACCTTGGCGCCGGCCGGCACCGCGACCTTGCCTTCGCCGAAGGGCCAGACGCCGGCGAGCGCGCGGAACAGCGTGGATTTTCCGGACCCCGACGGCCCGCTCACCAGCACGTGCTCGCCCGGTCCGATGGTGACGCCTTCGGCATCGACCAGCGGCGCGCCGGTCGGCAGCCGCACGCTCAGCGCCTCGAATTCGACCGCGTTGGCGGTGCCGGGCGCGACCGCGATCACCGGCGGGGTGACGGCGGCCGCCTGCGCGGCCGCGGCCGAACGGTCGAAGCCGTCGAGCCGCTCGATCACCGCCCGCCATTCGGCGATGCGGCGATAGGTGTCGACGAAGAACGAGAGGGCCGACTGCACGCTGCCGAAGGCCGACGCGGTCTGCGTCAGGCCGCCGAGCTGCACCGCGCCGGCGAAGTAGGCCGGGCTGATCACGACGATGGGGAACACCGAAGCGACCTGGCCGTAGCCGGCGGTGAGGAAGGTGAGCTTCTTCGTCCGCGTCATGATCGCCATCCAGTTGGCGGCCAGCCGCCCGAACCGGTCGAGCAACTGGTCGCGCTCGGCGGTCTCGCCTTCGAGCAGCGCGATCTGCTCGGCGTTCTCGCGCACGCGCACGAGGTTGAAGCGGAAGTCCGCTTCGTAACGCTGCTGCTGGAAGTTGAGCGCGATCAGCGGACGCCCGATCAGGTGGGTGAGGGCGGTGCCGGCGATGGCGTAAAGCAGCGCCGCCCAGAACAGGTAGCCCGGAATGTCGTAGGTGGCGCCGAACAGCGTGAGCGGGGCGGCCGCCGACAGGCTCCACAGGATCACGCTGAAGGAGGCGAGCGTCACCACCGAATTGAGCAGGCCGAGGCCGATCGGCAGGATGCCGACGCCGTTGGCGCCGCCGTCGATGAACTGCTTGACGTCTTCCGCGATGCGTTGGTCCGGGTTGTCGGCGGCGTCGCCGAGCAGTTGCATGCGATAGTGGTTCGAGCCGGCGAGCCAGCGGTCGAGATAGCTCTGCGTCATCCAGCGGCGCCAGCGGATCTGCAGCCATTGATTGAGATAAAGCTGATAGACGGCGGCGATGATGAAGATCGCGGCGAGGACGCAGAAGTAGCCGAGCTCGTAGGTGAAGGAGGCCCAGTTCCGATCCTGCAGGGCATTATAGAAGCGCGCGTTCCACTGATTGAGCAGCACCGTGATACCCACGATGCCAAGCTCGATCGCGATGATGGCGCCGAGCAGCAGCCGGCCTGCCCACCGGTCCTCGGACCGGAAATAGGGGCTGGCGATCCGCCACACGGTGGCGAGCGTCGAGAGGATGCCTTGCACGGGCGATCTCCTGCAGGGGGAGGGGGACGGCGCTAACGGCTGTCAATAGCGAATAAAGGCCGGCTCCGGCCCACCGGACAGATAATTTTTGCGTGGTTTATGTAGAAAATACGCATGACGAGGGTCTCCCACCGGCTACCCAATGTTGCGTCCGGTCGCCGCACCCCGTACGATTGTGGCTCAAGAACGGTCTGAACCGGGCTAAAAACCGCTTTCGGGAATACAACCCGGAAATAATTGTTCAACAGTGCGAACGATCCAAGGGAGGGATAGACGTATGACGAAAAAAGAATCGACCTCGGCAACCCGCCGTAAGTTCCTCGGCGGCGCCGCCGTCGCAGGCGCTGCGACGATTGCAATGCCGCAGGTATCGCGCGCGCAGACCGTCACGCTCAAGATGCAGACGTCCTGGCCTGCCAGCGATATCTTCACCGAGATGGCCCAGCAGTATACCGACCGCGTCAACAGCATGGCCGGTGGCCGTCTGAAGATCGACCTGCTGAACGCCGGCGCCGTGGTTCACGCCTTCCAGGTGCTGGACGGCGTGCATGGCGGCCAGATCGACATGGCGCATACCGTGACCGTGTATTGGTACGGCAAGCACAAGGCGGCCTCGCTGTTCGGCACCGGTCCGGTGTTCGGCTTCAACGCCAACGAAGGCCTCGGCTGGATCCACAACGGTGGCGGCAAAGAGCTCTTCGAGGAATTGCAGACGCAGATCATGAAGCTCAACGTCAAGAGCTTCTTCGCCATGCCGATGCCGACCCAGCCGCTCGGCTGGTTCAAGAAGCCGGTCAACAGCATGGCCGACATGAAGGGCCTGAAGTATCGCACCGTCGGCCTCGCGGCCGATCTGATGCAGGCGATGGGTCTTTCGGTCGCGCAACTCCCCGGCGGCGAAATCGTGCCCGCCATGCAGCGCGGCGTGATCGATGCCTTCGAGTTCAACAACCCGACCTCGGACAAGCGCTTCGGTGCTCAGGACGTGGCCAAGAACTACATGATGGGCAGCCACCATCAGGCGACCGAGTACTTCGAGATCATGATCAACCGGACGAAGTTCAACGCGTTGCCGAAGGAGCATCAGGCGATCATCCAGTATGCCGCCGAGGCTGCGTCTTCCGCCAACGAGTGGAAAGCGTTCGATCAGTACTCGAAGGATCTCCAGGAGCTCATCACCAAGGACAAGGTCAACGTGTTGCGCACGCCGCAGGATGTGTTCGACGCGGAGATCAAGGCCTGGGACGGCCTCATCGCCACGCTCGGCCAAGACCCCTTCATGAAGAAGGTCATGGATTCGCAGAAGGCGTGGGTCAGGCGGGTTGTGTACTACACCCAGTTGAACGCGACCGACTATACGGGCGCCTTCAACCATCACTTCCCGGGCGTTCTGAAAAAGGCCTGATCGTAATCCATGGGCTCGTTCAGCCCGTGATATCGGGAAGGGCGGCGCAACATCGCGCCGCCCGACTCGGTTAAGAGGGGCGAGTTTGCGACCGTTGTCGCTGAGAAGATCGCGGACACATCCGACATGACCGGCTTTCTGCATTTCATCGACTCACTCAGCACGTGGGTCGGCAAGAGTTTCGGCTGGCTGATCTTGGTGCTGACCTTCGGCACTTGTTACGAAGTGTTCATGCGCTACCTGCTGAACGCGCCGACGACCTGGGCGTTCGATTTCAGCTACATCACCTACGGCGGCCTGTTCCTGATGGCGGGCGCCTATACGCTGTCGCGCAACGGCCATGTGCGCGGCGACGTGATCTACCGTCTCTGGCCGCAACGCGTGCAGGCCGGGATCGATCTCACGCTGTACATCATCTTCTTCTTGCCGGCGGTGCTGGCCTGGATCTACGCGGGCTGGCAGTTCGCGAAGATGTCGATTCAATTCCGCGAGGTGAGCATCTTCAGCCCGGCGGGCGTGCCGGTGTTTCCGCTCAAGGCGCTCATTCCGCTGACCGGCGTCCTGTTGCTGCTGCAAGGCTTCGCCGAGGTCGTGCGCTGCGTCGTCTGCATTCGCGATGGCGCGTGGCCGCAACGCCTGCATGACGTCGAGGAACTGGAAAGCGCCATCCTGCATGAGCAGGAATACCAGAAGCAACACGCTCAGGCAGAGCAAGAAGCGCAACTTGGCGGGAAGGGAGCCTGAACATGACCGATCCGCAAATCGGCATGTTGATGCTGGGACTGTTCATCTTCATCATCATGCTCGGGTTTCCCATTGCCTTCACGCTGGTGGCGATGGGCGTGGGCTTCGGCTTCTATGCCTACTACGATCCGAGCCAGGATTTTTTCGCCAACCGTGTCTTCACGCTGCTGGTGCAGAAGACCTTCGAGGTCACGTCGAACGACGTGTTGATCGCGGTCCCGCTGTTTTTGTTCATGGGCTACGTGGTCGAACGCTCGAACATCCTGGACAGGTTGTTCGGCGCGCTTCAACTGGCGATGCGCAATGTGCCCGGCGCGCTGGCCGTGGCGGCGCTCATCACCTGCGCCCTGTTCGCGACCGCGACCGGCATCGTCGGCGCCGTGGTGACGCTGATGGGGCTGCTCGCCTTTCCGGCCATGCTCAAGGCCGGCTACGACAAGAGCTTCGCAGCCGGCGTTATTTGCGCCGGCGGGTGCCTCGGTATCCTGATTCCGCCGAGCATCCTGTTCATCGTCTATGCCGCCACCGCCGGCGTTTCGGTGGTCAAGCTTTATGCCGCGGCGATGGTGCCGGGCTTTCTTCTGGCCGGTCTCTACATTTTGTATGTGATCGTCCGGGCCCTCATAAATCCGAAGATTGCGCCGCCGCTTCCGAAGGAACAGCGGGACGTCCCCGCTTTGACTATCTATACCTCCTTGCTGACGTCCTTTGTGCCGCTCGCCGTTCTCATCCTGTCGGTGCTGGGCGCGATCCTGTTCGGTCTGGCTACGCCGTCCGAAGCGGCGGCCGTCGGCTCGCTCGGCGCGCTCGTTCTGGCCGCTGTCTATGGCGCGCTCACGTTCGAGCGCGTGAAGGAAGCGGTGTATCTGACGGCGCGAACCACGGCGATGGTTTGCTACCTGTTCATCGGCTCGTGGACGTTCTCGTCGGTGTTCTCCTATCTCGGCGGACATTCGGTGGTTGAGCACTTCATCCTCAGCCTCGACATGTCGACCGTGCAATTCCTGCTGCTGACCCAGCTCATCATCTTCCTCCTGGGCTGGCCGTTGGAATGGTCGGAGATCGTCATCATCTTCGTGCCGATCTTCCTGCCTCTCCTCACGAAGTTCGGCGTCGATCCGATCTTCTTCGGCGTGCTGGTGGCGCTGAATATCCAGACCTCCTTCAATACGCCGCCGATGGCCATGGCCGCATACTATTTGAAGGGCATTGCGCCGCCGCACGTGATGCTGACCGACATCTTCAAAGGTGCGCTGCCGTTCGTTTTCATGGTCTTCCTCTCCATGGTTCTCATCTATGTCTTCCCGGGGCTCGTGCTTTGGCTGCCGAATTTGCTGTACAATTAAGATTAAGCCACCGGTGAACGCAGATGTCGGAGTGGAATGAATGAGTTCGTGCGCCTATTCGCTCACCGAGGCGGCGGAGCATATCCGTGAAGGCCGGATATCGTCGGTCGAGCTTGCGCAAGACTGCCTTGCCCGGATCGACGAGCTCGAGCCGGCCGTGCAGGCTTGGGCGCTTCTTGATCGCGACTACGTGCTGAAGCAGGCGCAGGAGCGCGACCAGCACCGCGCGGCGGGCAAGGCGATCGGGCCGCTGCATGGCGTACCGATCGGCATCAAGGACATATTCGACACCTCGGATTACGGCACCGAATTGGGGTCGCCGATCTGGAAGGGCCGCACGCCGCGCCACGACGCGGCCGCGGTGGCGCGCCTGCGCGCGGCCGGCGCGGTGATCATGGGCAAGACCGTGACCACCGAGTACGCCTATTTCCATCCTGGCAAAACGCGCAATCCGCACGACCGCGAACGCACGCCCGGCGGTTCGTCGAGCGGTTCGGCGGCGGCGGTTGCTGCGCACATGGTGCCCGGTGCGATCGGCAGCCAAACCAACGGCTCGGTCATTCGCCCGGCTGCCTATTGCGGCGTCGTGGGCTTTAAGCCCACCCACGGGCTGATCCCGCGCAGCGGTGCGCTGCTGCTGTCGCGCACCCTCGACCATGTGGGCGTGTTCGCACGCACGGTGGAGGATGTCGCGCTGCTCGCCGAGACGCTTGCGGGTTTCGACGCCGAAGACCCCGACACCCGGCCGGTCGCGCGCCCTTCCTTCGCGGCGACGGCGGCGAGCGAGCCGCCTTTGCCGCCGCGTTTCGCGTTCGTGCGTTCGCCGGTTTGGGACCAGGCCGAGCCTGCCACGCGCGAGGCATTTGAGGAACTCGTTGCCGCCCTCGGCGATATGGTTTCCGAGGTCGAGCTTGGCGCCGGCTACGCGACGGCCATCGATCTGCACCGCACGATCATGGAAGTCGAGATGGCTTACAATCTCCACCGTGATTACAAACAAGGCGGCAACCAGCTCAGCGAGCCCTTGCGCAAGCTTATCGAGCGCGGCCGCACCTTTTCCGCCGTCGATTATCTGGCGGCGGTCGGCGGGATTGCCCCGCTCAACGAAGCAATCGGGTCGATTTTCGACGAATACGATGCGATCATTACGCCCGCGGCGCCGGGCGAGGCGCCCCGCGGAATCGAGAGCACCGGCAACCCGGTCTTCTGCACGCTCTGGACCTATCTCGGGACGCCGGCGGTGACGCTGCCGCTCATGCAGTCCGAAGCAGGGATGCCGCTCGGGGTGCAGCTTGTCGGCCGGCGTGACAACGATGCACGGCTGCTGCGCACCGCGCGCTGGCTTGTCGCGCATCTTCAAGGCAAGGGCCGTCGACGGGGCACACGGAAAGGGAACCGGTCATGATGAGAGATCTGGTTGCGGGAATAATCGGCATGGCCATGGTGATGGTCTTCCTGGGAATCATGGTCTGGTGGGTCAAGGCACTGCCGTTGATCATCATCATTGTCGGCGTCATGCTCCTGCTGGTCTACGATTGGATAAAGACGCTGCGCTACGGCGTAAGCGGTCCCGGCCGCTGAGCATCGTGAGGCGGTCAAGCGCACAGGCCGCCGCATCCGGGCGGCCCCATCGACATTCTGCGGCGCGACTGCGGTCACGCTCGTGGCGGCGCCCCCAGAATTTCCTTGAAGAATGACACCGTGCGGCTCCACGCCAAGTCCGCGGCGGCCTTGTTGTAACGCGCCGCGCTGGTGTCGTTGTTGAAGGCGTGCTGCGCGCCCGGGTAGGTGTAGGTCGTGAACTTCTTGTTGTTCGCCTTCAGCGCCGCATCGTAGGCGGCGATTCCCGCGTTCACGCCGGGGTCGTGCTCCGCGTAGTGCAGCAGCAGCGCGGCCTTGATGGCGGGCACCTGATCGGCCGGAATCTGGCGGCCGTAATAGGCGACGCCGGCATCGAGCTCGGCGCTCGCCGCCGCCAGGCGGTTGATCATCAGGCCGCCGAAACAGAAGCCGACCGCGCCGACCTTGCCGGTCGATTCCGGATGGCGCTTCAGGAACGAGACGCCGGCGACAAGCGCGACGACCGCGTCATCCTGGTTCATCGTCGTGTGCAGCGCGCGTGCCGCGTCTTCATCCGGCGGCGTTCCGCCGACCAGCGAGAGGAGATCGACGGCGTAAGCCAGGAAGCCTTCGGTGGCGAGCCTGCGCGCGACGTCCTCGAGGTGCGGGTTGAGCCCGCGGTTCTCGTGGATCACCAGCACCACCGGCCTTTTGCCCTTGGTCTTCGGGCGCGCCAGGTAGCCGTTGATCCTGCCCTTGGGCGAATCGTAGGCCACGCGCTCGGTCGCCAGCCGTGCATCGTCAGGCGCCACGATGGCGGCGCGCGCGTAGTCGTTCTGCAAGAGCGGCAGCAGCGCCAGCGCGGCGGCGGTCGAACCGGCGATCTCGCCGAGGCGGTCGAGGAACCTGCGGCGGCTCATGCCGCCGTGCGTGAAGTCGTCGTAGAGGTCGATGATGCGTTGATCCATGTCGCGTGTTCCCGTGTGTCATTCGAACGATAGCGGCTTCCCCCGGGGACACGTCTCAAAATCGCTTGACCGCACCGGCCGCAGCCTGCATTTCGGGGCCGTGGCGTCGCGGCCGCGGCACCGATCCGGAGAAGGCGATGACCGTTTTTCGATCGGCCGCGGGCCGTCTTTCCGTCCTGCGCTGCCTTGTCGCAGCTACCCTGCTGCTCGCCGCGCCCGCGGCGGCGCAGTCGAACGACGCCTTTCCGTTCGACCAGGAACTCATCCTCGACGTGGCGCCGATGCGGCCGGTGAAGCGCGTGCCGATCCTCACCGTCATGCCCGACGGCGCCGCCACCATCGACCTGTGGTGTCAGACCGTGCGCGCGCGCGTGACGGTCGCCGCCGGCGCGCTGCGCATCGAGCCGGGCCCCATGCCGGAAGCGCCGCCTGCCATGATGGTGGCCGGTCAGTGCTCGCCGGAGCGCGTGCAGGCGGACGTCGGCCTGATGGCGGCGCTGGCGCAGGTGGAAAGCTGGCGCTGGCAGGGCGGGGCGGTCGTGCTCAACGGGCCGACGCCGATGCGATTCCGCCCGTCGAGCCACTGAGCCGGCGCGGCCAGCGTCCGAGCGGCCAGGCGCTTTCAACGCGCGACCGGGTTCCCGGTTCGCGCTCGTCCCAAGCAAAAAGGCCGCCTCGCGGCGGCCTTTTCGTGTCGTGTTGGAATTGACGTAGGGCTTTAAAAGCCCATGCCGCCCATGCCGCCGCCCGGCGGCATTGCCGGACCGGCCGAGGCTTCCTTCGGCACTTCGGCGACCATCGCCTCGGTGGTGATCAGGAGCCCTGCGACCGACGAAGCGTCTTGCAGCGCGGTGCGCACGACCTTGGCCGGGTCGATGATGCCCTTGTCGACCATGTCGACATAGGCCTCGTTCTGCGCATCGAAGCCGAAGGTCTCCGACTTCTCGTCGAGGATCTTGCCGACCACGATCGAGCCTTCGACGCCGGCGTTCTCCGCGATCTGGCGGATCGGGGATTCCAGCGCCTTGAGCACGATGTTGATGCCGGCCTGAACGTCGGCGTTGTCGTTGGTCAGCTTGCCGACCGCCTTCTTGGCGCGCAGCAGGCAGACGCCGCCGCCCGGGACGATGCCTTCCTCGACCGCGGCGCGGGTGGCGTTGAGCGCGTCCTCGACGCGGTCCTTCTTCTCCTTGACCTCGACCTCGGTCGCGCCGCCGACGCGGATCACCGCGACGCCGCCCGCGAGCTTGGCCAGACGCTCCTGCAGCTTCTCCTTGTCGTAGTCCGACGTGGTCTCGTCGATCTGCTGCTTGATCTGCTGCACGCGCGCTTCGATGTCGGCCTTCTTGCCGGCGCCGTTGACGATGGTGGTCTTCTCCTTCTCGATGATCACCTTCTTGGCGCGGCCCAGCATCTGCAGGGTCACGTTCTCGAGCTTCATGCCGAGGTCGTCGGAGATGAGTTGGCCGCCGGTGAGGATCGCGATGTCCTCGAGCATGGCCTTGCGGCGGTCACCGAAGCCCGGCGCCTTGACGGCCGCGACCTTGAGGCCGCCGCGCAGCTTGTTCACGACCAGCGTGGCGATCGCTTCGCCCTCGACGTCTTCCGCGATGATGACGAGCGGCTTGCCCGACTGCACCACGGCTTCGAGCACCGGCAGCATCGACTGCAGGCCGGAGAGCTTCTTCTCGTGCAGGAGGATGTAGGCGTCCTCGAGCTCGGCCAGCATCTTCTCGGCGTTGGTCACGAAGTAGGGGGAGATGTAGCCGCGGTCGAACTGCATGCCCTCGACGATCTCGACCTCGGTCTCCATCGCCTTGGCTTCCTCGACCGTGATCACGCCCTCGTTGCCGACCTTCTGCATCGCCTGGGCGATCATCTTGCCGATGTAGGCGTCGCCGTTCGACGACACGGTGCCGACCTGCGCGACTTCCGCCGACGAGGAGACTTTCTTGGCGCGCTTCTCGATGTCCTTGATGACGGCGGCGGTCGCGATGTCGATGCCGCGCTTCAGGTCCATCGGGTTCATGCCGGCGGCGACCGACTTGGCGCCTTCGCGCACGATCGCCTGGGCCAGCACGGTGGCGGTGGTGGTGCCGTCGCCGGCGATGTCGTTGGTCTTCGACGCCACCTCGCGCACCATCTGTGCGCCCATGTTCTCGAACTTGTCTTCGAGCTCGATGTCCTTGGCGACGGTCACGCCGTCCTTGGTGATGCGCGGGGCGCCGAACGACTTGTCGAGCACGACGTTGCGGCCCTTCGGGCCGAGCGTCACCTTCACCGCGTTGGCGAGGATATCGACGCCGCGCAGCATGCGGTCGCGCGCGTCGCCGGAGAATTTGACTTCCTTGGCAGCCATTTGAGGTTACTCCAATTGGGTTTGCATCGATCCGTCATCCTGAGGTGCGAGCGAAGCGAGCCTCGAAGGATGACGGGCAGTGTCTTGAAACGCCTTGGCCGTTCATCCTTCGAGGCCCGCGCGTGCCGCGCGGGCGCCTCAGGATGACGGGTCTAAGTCGTGCTCAGGCGATCACGCCCATGATGTCGGACTCCTTCATGATCAGGAGTTCCTCGCCGTCGATCTTCACTTCGGTGCCGGACCACTTGCCGAACAGCACGCGGTCGCCCGCCTTCACGTCGATCGGGGTCAGCTTGCCGTTCTCGTCGCGGCCGCCGGGACCGACAGCGACCACCTGGCCTTCCTGCGGCTTCTCCTGGGCGGTGTCGGGGATGATGATGCCGCCCTTGGTCTTCTCTTCGGCGTTGATGCGGCGCACGACCACGCGGTCGTGCAGGGGACGGAACTTGGTCTTGGCCATGGCTTCCTCGTGGGCGCTCAGCGCGCGTCTCGTGTACCGGAAAGTCTCGATAAATTAGGCCGTTAGCACTCGTTAACGGGGAGTGCCAGATAGGCTGCCCGGGACATATTGCCTCCGGAAAGGGGTGTCAAGCAGACCACAACCGGAACGGCCGCAAAAACGGTGGCGCCCGCGCGGATCTTGGGGCCGAAGGCGCTGGCCGGGCGTTGCACTGCGCGCTTGCGCTGGCCTGCATTGCCGCCCAAAGTCCCCTTCCGTTTTGCAGGAGCCCCGATGATCCTACCTCCGCGTCTCTCGTCATGGCTGGCCGTCGCCGGTCTCGGTCTGTGGCTTGCCGGGTGTGCGACGGCGCCGACGCCGGCACCGGAGCCACCGCCGCCGCCGGTGACGCCGACGCTGCCACCGGCCTTCCCGCCGCAGGACATCGTCGGGCGCTGGGGGCTCGCCGCCTACCACAAGGACGAGGACCGGCCGCGCACCGAGGCCGCCGCCGCCAACCAGTGCCGACAGCCCTACGTCATCAGCCTGGGCACGGCCGGCGGGGTGATGATGCATCTGGCGGATCAGCCGACGCCGACGGAGCTGCGCCTGAAGGGCGCGCCCGGCGGCAAGACCTATGTCGGCCCCGACGGCGAGCCGCCCGGCAGCATCCAGGACCGCGAGGTGGTCCAGTTCGACGGCCGCGTGCTGATCCTGCGCTGGATGGACCCCGAGGTGCAGGGCCGCTACGGCACCATGGTCTACGTCCGCTGCGCGCCCGAAGGCGCCAAGCGGCCGCCCGCCCGCAAGCCGGCCGCCAAGCCCGCCGCCAAGCCGAAGCCCGCGGCAGCGCCCAGACCGGCGCAGCCGGCGCGCTGACCGACAGCCCGGCGCGGCGCGCATGAGTGCGCCGCGGCCGGCGTGCTAGAGAAGAGGGCGATTCCGCCCGAGGCCGCTCTCTCATGCCCGCTGCGCGCGACTTCCTGACCGGCCGCTGGCGTGCCGTGCCCGTGCTCGGCGTCACCCAGATCCTGTCCTGGGGCACGATCTTCTACACGCCGGTGCTGATCGTGCCGCTGATCGCGGCCGAGCGCGGCTGGTCGATCGCCTTCACCATGGGCGGCTTCTCGGTCGGCCTGCTCACCGCGGGCCTGGTCGCGCCTTATGTCGGCCGCTCGATCGACCGCTTCGGCGGGCACGTGATCATGACGCTCGGTTCGCTGATCGGCGCGCTCGGCCTCGTGCTGATCGTGCACGCGTCGCACCCGCTCGCCTATTACGCGGTGTGGATGGTGCTGGGCGTCGCCATGGCGGCGAACCTCTACGACTCCGCCTTCGCCACGCTCGGCCGCATTTTCGGCGCCGCCGCGCGGCGGCCGATCACCGCGCTCACGCTCGCCGGCGGCTTCGCCTCGACGGCGAGCTGGCCTGCCACGCATATCCTGCTCGAAGCGGTCGGCTGGCGCGGCACTTATTTGTTCTACGCGGCGCTGCTCGCGCTGGTCTCGGCTCCGCTGCATGCGCTGGCGCTGCCGCGCCATCGCGCGGAGGCGGAGCCTCCCGCCGTGAGCGAGGCGCAGAAGCCCGCGAAGGTGCTGCCGCCGCACGGCCTGCCTTTCGTGCTGGTCGCTTCGGCCTTTGCGCTCTACGCCTTCGTGCCGTCCGGCCTGTCGGCGCATCTCCTGGCGATCTTCGCCCGCAGCGGCATCGATGCCGCAACCGTGGTGACGATCGGCGCGCTGTTCGGGCCCGCGCAGGTCGGCGCGCGGCTCATCGAGTTTACCTTCGGCCGCGATCTGCATCCCTTGTGGATCGCGCGCTTCGCGCTCGGCTCGCTCTTGTGCGCCTTCGTGCTGCTGGCTCTGCTCGGCGTGTCGGCGCCGGTGGCCGCAGCGTTCGCGCTGATGTTCGGCGGCGCCAACGGGCTCGTCACCATCGCGCGCGGCGCGGTGCCGCTCGCGCTGTTCGGCGCCTCCGGCTATGGCCGGCTGATGGGGCGCATCGCCGGCCCGTTCCTGCTGGTGCAGGCGGCCGCGCCGCTGGTGATGGCCTTCGTGGTGGAGCGCGCATCCGACGCCGCCGCGCTCGCGCTCGCCGGCGGCTTCTGCGCCGTCGCGCTGGTCTGCTTTCTGGTGATCCGCCGCCCGGTCTGACGCTAGATGGCCGGGTTGAACATCAGGTCGACGTCGCGCTGGCTGGCGTGGCCGGCGTCGCCCTCGAGCCTGGGGCCGTTGATCAGCTCGGATGCCGGCTTGGCCGACGTAAAGGGATTTCCCTCTTCGCCGTTGCAGCGCGCGAGCATGGCGTCGACGCGCCGTTCGAGCGTGCCGAGCATCTCCATCACCTTGCCGATCCGCTGGCCGGCGAGGTCCTGGAAATTGCACGCCTCGTAGAGCCGCGTGACGTGCTCCTGGATTTCCTGCGCGAGCCCGCGCTCGTAGTCGCCCTTCAACGCGGCCGCCAGCGACTTCGCGCCGTCGTCGATACGCTCGGCCGAGTCGAGGATGCCCTGCGTGGCGTGCCGCATGCCCTCGATAGCGGCGCCGAGTTCGCCCGCCGCGCGCGCGAGGCGGCGGTCCTTGCCGTCCTCGACGAAGGCGGCGAGCTCGCGCTTGTGGCGCGCGATCACCTCCTGCACGGCAAAGAGGTCGCGCCGCAAGGCGGCGTCGCCCGGCGGCGCGCCGGCGGGCATATGCGCCGGCGCGACGCGGCGCGTCGCCGGGATCATCTGCTCGATGCGAAAGACCTTGCGCTGCACGCGTGCCGCCCCCTCGTAATCGCCGAGGTTTTATCTCAACGGCTGTTAACGCTGGGTTGCGACATGGCGAAACGCGGCGTTTACCATGACGTGTCGCGCTTTACTCAAAATAAACGCTGCGGCGCGGCGTGCACCCGCGCTTTACCATTCGGTGGCGGTTTCGGCCGTGTAGTCAGCGCATGGTTCGCGCGTCCGCAGTCTCTCTCACGGTGCTGATGTTGGCCGGCGTTGCGTCGGCGCAGCAGATGCCGTCGACGCCGCAGATGGTGGTGGTGGCGCAGCCGCCGCAGGTGCAGGCCAATCTCGGCGGCGGCTTCATCGAATTCCTGTTCGGCGACCGCGCGCCGCAATCGCGCTACGCGCCGCCGGAATACGCCCAGCCGCATTACGTCGCGCCGCCGCCGCTCTATGGCGATCCCGCGCAGCAGCCGCTCTACGCCAACACCGGGCCGATGGTCGATCCGATGCTGGAGCAGGGCAGGCCGGACTACCGGCTCGACCCGCGCTTCATGCGCCAGGAGGTGGACTATCGCGGCCCCGAGGCGCCCGGCACCATCGTCATCGATACGCCGAACCACTTCCTCTATCTCGTGCAGGAGAACGGCCGCGCGCTGCGCTACGGCATCGGCGTCGGTCGGCCGGGCTTCACCTGGTCGGGCGTGCATACGGTGTCGGCCAAGAAGGAATGGCCGGACTGGGTGCCGCCGAAGGAGATGTTGGAGCGGCAGCCCTACCTGCCGCACTTCATGCCGGGCGGCCCGAACAACCCGCTCGGCGCGCGCGCGCTCTATCTCGGCTCGACGCTCTACCGCATCCACGGCTCCAACGAGCCCTGGACCATCGGGCAGAACGTGTCGTCGGGCTGCATCCGCATGCGCAACACGGATGTCATGGATCTCTACACGCGCGTGAAGCTCGGCACCAAGGTGGTGGTGCTCTGAGTTTTGCCCCGGATGCGGCTCCAATGAGCCGTCATCCTGAGGTGTGAGCGAAGCGAGCCTCGAAGGATGGCGGCGGGCGCGATATTCTGATTTGCGGCGATTTCTCGGCCGTTCATCCTTCGAGGCTCGCGCTGCGCGCGAGCGCCTCAGGATGACGGGACCATGATCGGCAAAAACCGCCTCGTCTCACGCCACATCGCCGCCGAAGTCGCCGCCATCGAAATCGCCGCTGTCGGCGACGTCGTCATAGGCGTCGGCGTCGCCGCCGAACAGGCCGGCCGCCTGCGGGTCGTCGATCGCGCCGTGGCGCGTGCCGCCGATGTCGTTGGCGCCCGCCTCGCGCGCGAGATCGCTGCCGGCGGCTCCGCTGTCCCAGGGCGAGCTTATGCCGCCGCCCTGCTGCGTGTCGGCAAGGGCGCTGCCGCCGCGGTGACCGAGCAGCGAGGCTATCGAGTTCATCAGCAGCGCGCCGCCGATCACGCCGGCCGCGGTCGCCGCCGCGGTGCCGAGGAACGAGCCGCCGCCACCAACGCCTTGTCCTTGCATCGTCGGCGTCTGGGCCTGCGCGGGCGCACCGCCGAGCGCGCCGCCTCTGTTCCAGCGTACGTCCGGCTCATCGCCGCGCACGCTCGGCACAGAGGTGCGCACGCGGCCGGTGAAGGCCTCGCGCATGCTGTCGAGGAAGCCCTGGTTCGGCTGCTCTGGTCCTTCGCCCGACAATTCGCGGATGCGCGCGTCGGCGCGCTTGAGCGCCTCGTCCTGCACCAGCACGGTCTGCACCAGCGCATAGACGGCGTTGGGCGCGCGCTCGAGGCCGTCGGCGATGACGCGCTCGGCTGCCGCGTCGCGCGGCGCCGCCTCCAGGCGCGAGAGGCGGTCGAACAGGTCGTCTACCAACTGGCGTTCCTGCGGCGTCATCGCATCCTCCCAATGTGCAACAGTATCTAGGCGGGCGAACCGCCTTCGCCAGAGGGCTGCGCCAAGGTGACGCCGTGCTCCGCCAGCACCGCGGGGAAAGCATCCGAATTGAAGAAGGCGAATTCGTGCTCGCGCAGGTCGGTCAGTGAATCGAGGCTCTTGAGCGCGTCGTCGACGAAGCCCGGATGGCACATGATCAGCCCGCCGTCCGGCAGGCCGTTGAGGAAGCGCGGGAAAATGCGGGCGAAGCGGGCCTTCGGCGTGAAGCCGTAGGCGCCGGCGAAGGCCGGATTGGTGGCGAGCCCGCGCCGCCCGGCCTGCGCGCGGAAGCCGAGGCTGAGCACGTCAAGCACCAGCGCCTTGCGGTCGCGCAGCCGCCGCCGCGCGCCCGTCCGGCCGCACTGGCGCACCCAGGCGCCGGGCGCGATCTCCGCCACGACGCGCAGGAAGGCGTCGCGCACGACCGGCAGCAGATGCACGTGCTGGTGCCCGTCCACGAAGTCGGGAAGCCGGCCGAAGGCGGCGAGGAAAGCCTCGAGCTGCGTGGCGATCTCGATGACGATCGGCTCGCTTTCAAGCCGCCGCGTGACCGCCAGCCGCATCATCTCGTTGAGCGGGGGAAAGGCGCCGTCGCGCAGCGGCGCAAAGCCGTCGCTGAGCGGACGGAACGGCCCGGTCAGCGTCACATGCAGGCCGAGCGCGGCGCGCTTCTCGCCGGAATTGAGCATCGCCAGCGCGTCCACCTCGTCGGC
This sequence comes from Pseudolabrys sp., assembly GCA_046292265.1. Classification (GTDB taxonomy): domain Bacteria; phylum Pseudomonadota; class Alphaproteobacteria; order Rhizobiales; family Xanthobacteraceae; genus Pseudolabrys. Next base: position 132,347 of record JBKBRE010000009.1, read on the forward strand.
GCCGAGGTGCGGCGCCGCCGTCATCACCGATGTGGCGTTGAGCCGCCCGCGCAGGATCAGCCGGCGGATCGCGTCATTGACGCCGGGCGCCATGCCGTAATCGTCGGCACAGAGCCAGATCCGGCGTTGCGTGCGCACGGGCAGAGCCGCCGTTCACTCGGCCGCGCGCGCGGCGGCCTGCCGCGTCTTCGGCGTTTCGTCCGCGGTCTTGAGGCTCTGCTCGGCGACGAAGTAGACCGGCCGTCCCTTGATCTCGTTGAGCAGCTTGCCGATGTATTCGCCGAGGATGCCGATCATCAGGAGCTGCACGCCGCCGATCACCATGACGCTGACGACGATCGAGGGATAGCCCGGCACGTCCTTGCCGAAGAGCAGGGTGTCCAGCATGATCCAGATGCCGAACACGATCGCGCTTGCCGCGAGCAGCGCGCCGAGCAGGCTCGCCAGCCGCAGCGGCGCCACCGTGAACGAGGTGAGGCCCTCGATCGACAGGCCGATCAGCGACCAGGCGTTCCAGGTCGTCTTGCCGTGCGCGCGCACCGCCGGCTCGTAGTCGACGCGCACCTGGCGGAAGCCGATCCAGCTCGACATGCCTTTGAAGAAGCGGTTGCGCTCCGGCATCTGCTTGAGCGCGGCGGCGGCGCGCGGCGAGAGCAGGCGGAAGTCGCCGGCGTCTTCCGGAATCTGCTGGCGCTGGCCCCAGTTGATCAGATCGTAGAACCAGCGCACGCCGAGGCGGCGCAGGTAGGGCTCGTTCTCGCGATGCGCCTTGGCCGTGTAGACCACGTCGTAGCCGTCATCGAGCCAGCGCGACACCAGCGTGTCGATCAAGCTGGGCGGATGCTGGCCGTCGCCGTCCATGAACATGACGGCCTCGCGCCGGGCGTGCTCGAGGCCGGCGAGCAGCGCGGCCTCCTTGCCGAAATTGCGCGACAGCGACACCACCTGCACGTCGAGCCCGAGCGCCGGCAGCGTTTTGGCCACGGCATTGGTGTCGTCGCGGCTGCCGTCGTCCACATAGACGACCTCGACGGCGAGCCCGCGCCTGGACTTGAGATGGCGGGCCATCTCGGCGATGCGTTCGTGCAAGCCGGGCAGGCCCTTGGCCTCGTTGAACACGGGAACCACGATCGACAGCCCGGCCGCGGCCTGCGCGCGCGCCGTCCGGGAGCCCGATCGGGTCGATTTTGTCGCCATTTCCGTAAAACCCTGGCTCGTCCTTTTTCGGCCCGCTTCTATACCGCACCGAGGCCGGCCTGTCGCGTCCGCCCGGCGCCGCATGAGGCTCGAGCGGATTCAGCGGGTAGGCATGCGCCGGCAAAGTGACTATGAAGGGGCGATGATTCCGGCCCCCTTCAAGACCGTCCTCGACCGTCTGACCATCGCCTGGCACGAGCGCGCGATCGCCCTCAAGGCGATCAGCTTTGCGTTCGTGGGGGTCGTCAATACCGCCATCGATTTCAGCATATTTTGGAGCGCGGTCACGCTTTTCAAGTGGCCGCTGGTGCCGGCCAACGTGCTGGCCTGGATCGTGGCGGTGACCTTCTCCTATGTGATGAACTCCTTCACCACCTTTGGGCCGGAGTCGGGCCGGGTTCTGCGCTGGCGCGACTACGCGACCTTCGTCGCCTCCGGCGTCGCCGGCATGGTGGCGAGCACGGCCACCTTGTTCGCGCTCTCCTATGTGCTGCCGCTGGTCGCGGCCAAGCTCATCTCCATCGCGGTCAGCTTCGCCGTCAACTTCTCGCTGTCCCACTTCATCGTGTTTCGCCCGCGCAGCCCGCGCGGCGATGCCGGCTGACGCCGCTCATCCGCCGGCCGGGGCATCATGCAGCGCGACCAAAACGGGACGGCCGGGCTGGCGCGCGCTGCGATGCGGCCCGGCCTCATCCTCCTCGCCGCTTTCCTCGCGCTGTTCGTGGCGGGCGGGTCGCGCTTCGCCGTCGGCCTCACGCTGAAGGCGATCGTCGACGATCTCTCCTGGGGGCGCAGCGAGCTGGGGCTCGCAGTCGCGCTGTTCCAGTTCGTCTCGGCGGCCGCGATGTTCGCCGCCGGCTTCATCGTCGACCGCAGCGGCCCGAAGGCGGTGCTGGTCGGCGGCATCCTGGTCAGCGGCTTCGGCATCGGGGCGATGACCCTGATGGCCGCGCCGTGGCACGCGCTGGTGCTCTACGGTGTGATCTACGCGGTCGGCAACGGTGCGGCCTCGATGATCCCGGTCGGCGTGATGGTGACGCGCGCCTATCCGCGGCGCACCGGCATCGCCAACGCGGCGGTGATGTCGGGCATGAGCGCGGGGCAGCTCGTGATGATCGCCACGCTCGCCGCGGTCATGGTGAGCCTGAACTGGCGCTCGGTCTACCTGTGGCTCGGCATCGCCCATCTCGCGCTGGTGCCGCTCCTGATCCTGCTCATCCCGGGCATGACGGCGGGGCAGCAGAAGGCGGCGCGGCCGGACGCCGGACTCGGCATCAGGGAGGCCGCGCGCACGGGCCGGTTCTGGCTGCTGCTCGCGGTCTACGCGATCTGCGGCTTCGACGATTTCTTCGTCTCGACGCATGTCGTTGCCTTCGCGCAGGATCGCGGTGTCGACTTTCTGGTCGCCGGCAACCTGCTGGCGCTGATGGGCCTCACCGGGCTTATCGGCGTCGTCGCCGGCGGCTTCATGAGCGACCGCACCGGCCCGGTCTGGCCGACGGCGCTCTGCTTCGCCGCGCGCGTCGCCGTGTTCGGCCTGGTGATGGTGGACCAGTCGACGCTCTCGGTCACGATCTTCGCGCTGGTGTTCGGGCTCACCTTCCTGGTGACGGCGCCGCTGACGGTGATCTTCGTGTCGCAGGCCTTCGGCACGCGCCATCTCGGCGCGCTGACCGGGCTCGTGACCATGGTGCATCATGTGTTCGGCGGCATCGGCGCCTGGCTCGGCGCCGCCATCTTTGACGCCACCGGAACTTACGCGACCGCGTTTGCGGCGATGCTCGCCGTGTCGGTGGTCGCCTTCGCGCTCACGCTGATGCTGCGGAGCCCGCGCGCCGCCGCGGCCTAGAGGCCGGCTTCCAGCCTGGCGTAGAGCGGGTTGTCCTTCGAGAACACATAGCCGAGCTCGGCGACCGACACGGCTTCCGCCCCGCGCTCGCGCATGAAGCTCGTCAGCGCGTAGACCTGGCCGGGCGGGCAGTGCAGCGTGAGCATTCCTGACGAGGTCGGCCCGCCGAACGGCGTCTCGACGCCGAATCTCGTCTTGGCTTCTTCCACCAGCGCGGCGTCGCAGGCGGCAAAGCGCGCGCGCACCTCGCGGAACGCCTTGGCGCGTGCCTGCGCGGCGATGCGGTCGAGGATGACGCGCGCCAGCTCGCGCTGCTCGGGTGTCCACTCCGCCGTGCGGGCGGCGACGAGATTGGCCTGCGAGCGCAGGATCACGCCGTCGTCCACGATCTTGAGCGCGTTGGCGGCGAGCGTCGTGCCGGTGGTGGTGATGTCGACGATCATCTCCGCGGTGCCGGCCGCCGGCGCGCCTTCGGTCGCACCGGAGCTTTCCACGATGCGGTAGTCGATCACGCCGTGCGCGGCGAAGAACTCGCGCGTCAGGTTGATGTACTTGGTCGCCACCCGCATCTTGCGGCCGTGGTGGTGGCGGAAGGCGGTGGCGACGTCGTCGATGTCGGCCATGGTGCGCACGTCGATCCAGGCCTGCGGCACCGCGACCACGACATTGGCAAAGCCGAAGCCGAGCCCCTCGATCAGCACGACGCGCGCGTCCGCGTCGGGCATCATCTCGCGCACGAGATCCTCGCCGGTGACGCCCATGTGCACGCTGCCGGCGGCGAGCTGTGCGGTAATCTCGGAGGCCGAGAGATAGGCGATCTCGACGCCGTCGAGCCCGGCCACCGCGCCGCGGTAGTCGCGCGCGCCGCGCGGCTTGATGAGGTTCAGGCCCGCGCGCGCGAAGAAGGCTTCGCTGTTCTCCTGCAGCCGGCCCTTGGCGGGCACGGCGATGACGAGCGGTGCGCTCATGCCGCGCCTCCATAGGCGGCGAGCCGCTCGATCCACACCGCGAAGCCGACCGCCGGGATCGGCTCGGCGGCGCCGAGCCGCGTAAGCAGCCCGTCGTAGCGGCCGCCCGCGACCAGCGGATCGCCGGTGCGCGCAGGATCGGTCAGTTCGAACACGAAGCCGGTGTAATAGTCGAAGCCGCGCCCGAACGCGGTCGAGAAGCGCACGCTCTTCACGTCGATGCCGCGCGCGGCGAGGAAGCCGGTGCGGCTCTCGAAATGATCGAGCGCGGGCCCGAGCGCCTCGCTCATGCCGGCCTCGGCGGCGAGCGCGCGCAATTCGGCAGCGGCCTCGTCCGGGTCGCCGGCGATGGCGAGGAAGCGCTCGATCAGCCCGCGCACGTCGCGCGGCAGCTTGGCGCTGGCGCCGAGCGCCGACTGCTCGAGGAAGCGGTCGGCGATCTCCGCGACCGAGCGGCCGCCGACGGCGGTGATGCCGGCAATGGAGAGCAGGTCGGTGACCAGCGCGTGCGCGCCCTTCGGGTCGGAGCCGGCGAGCGCCGCCAGCACGCCCTGGTACTCGGGGCGCGCGCTCGCGCCGCCCAGCACCAGACGATCGAGGTCCTGCGCCAGGTTGGCCTTGCGGTTGAAGTCCTTCACCAGCCGCCGTTTCCACGCCGCCGGCAATTCGAGCGCGGCGATCAGGGCGGCGAACGGCGCGACGTCGCCTATCTGGATCGACGGTGTGGCAAGCCCGTAATGCGCCGTCGCCTCCAGCCCCAGCGCGAGCATTTCCGCGTCGGCGGCCGCTTTATCGGGTCTGCCGAAGCTCTCGATGCCCGCCTGCTGGAATTCGGCCGGCGCGTCGCTGCGGTGGCGGAACACAGGGCCGAGATAGCAATAGCCCGCCGGCTGGCCGCTGGCCGGGGAGGCGAGGTAGTCGCGCGAAACGGGGATGGTGAGGTCCGGCCGCAGGCAGAATTCGCCGCCGCCCGGGGCGGTCGTCAGATACATGCGGCGGCGGATGTCCTCGCCGGAGAGGTCGAGGAACGGCTCGGCCGGCTGCAGGATGGCCGGCGCAAGGCGCGCGTAGCCCGCGCGCTCATAGGAGGCCACGAGGGCCTCCGCCCGCGAATCAGGGGCTTTCGCCTGGTTGGTTGCGTCCATCGCCGTCCCAATCACCGGTCGTCCCGCCGGTTCTCCGCCGCCCTTTAGCACGTCAATTCTTGAGATTCGACGACGATCGCCCGCCGCTCTTAACGTCGCGGGCCGGCAAATCCCTGACATCGTTAATGAAATTGTACTTTTCGGCCTGGCCCAGGTATGCGGCAGCGCAACCTGCGGGCGGCAAACCTGCCGTGGGGTAAGAGAATTTCAACCTAGCCGCGCTTGAGTAGTGCCAGGATGGGGCAGCAAAGGATGACCGACCCAGTACCGCGCGCCGTCGTCGATGCTTTCTACACCGCCTATGCGGCCGGAGACGCCAGGAGGGTGGAGGAATTCCTCGCCGACGACGTGCAATGGACCATCAGCGGGCCGGTGGACCTGCTGCGCTTTTGCGGCACGCGCCGGGGCAAGGCGTCGGTGCTCGACCTCATCGAGCGCCTGGTGCCGGGGGTCTTCCGCGTCTTCAGCTTCGTTTCCGAGTCGGTGCTGGTCGATGGCGACCGGGTCGCGACGCTCAACCGCCTGGCGGCGCGGCTCAGCGAGGACGGCCGCGTCATCAGCTATCGCCTCGCGCACTTCCTGCACTTCCGCGGCGGCATGATCGCCGAGTGCATCTCGATCATCGACAGCTACGACGCGGCCGAGCAGGTGCTCGGTCATCCGCTGACCGCGCCGATGGACACTGAAACCGACGCCAGCCTGGTGCCACTCTAGGGCAAGGGAATCCTGCATGACGGCTTATTCGGTGCCTCGCGCGGTCGTCGACCGCTTCTGCAAGGCCTACGCCGCCCGCGACGCCGGAGCAGTCGCCCCCTTCCTGCACGACGACGTGCGCTGGACGATCAGCGGGCCGGTCGATCTGCTGCCGTTCTGCGGCACATGGTACGGCAGGCCGGCGGTCGTCGACCTGATCGGCAGCCTGGTGCCCTCGGTGATCCGCGTGTTCAGTTTCGTGCCACAGTCCCTGCTGGTCGACGGCGACCAACTGGCGATGCTCAACCGGCTGACGGCGAAGCGCAGCGACGACGGCCGGGTGATCAGCTACCGGGTCGCGAACTTCATGCGCTTCCAGAACGACAAGGTGGTCGACAATCTCTCTTTGCTCGACAGCTTCGACGCCGTCGAGCAGGTGCTCGGCCATCCGCTCTCCGTGCACGCGGGCGCGGCGGCGGAGAGCGGGGATCTGGTCGCCGTCTGACCTCTTTCGATACCGCCGGTCCCGAGGCGATGGCGGGCCGACCCCGCCGTGCTAACCTCGCATGCGCGGCCGGTTCGGGAATTCCGCCATGCGTCGTCTCGTCATCGTCTTCATCGTCGGCCTGACGGTCGCGGCGCCGGCCGCCGCGCAGGACTTGCCGCCGCGCAAGCCCGGCCTGTGGGAGCTGCGCATGGAATTCGACGGCGGCCGGCTGCCGGGGCAGACGATGCGGCAATGCGTGGATGCCGAGAGCGACAAGCTCATGAACATGAACTTCGCCGGGTCCAACCGGGAGGCCTGCTCGAAGCTCGAGGTAAAGCGCGACGGCGGCGCGATCGTCATCGACTCGGTCTGCAAATTCGGCGAGCAGACGGTCACCTCCCATTCGGTGATGACCGGCTCCTTCGACAGCGCCTATGCGGTGCGCGTGACCTCGAAGCGCGAGGGCGGGCCGCCATTGCCGGGCGTGGCGCCGGGCGCCGAAACCGTCATGACCATCGCCGCGACCTGGCGCGGCGCCTGCGCCGCCGGCCAGCGGCCGGGCGACGTCGTGATGTCGAACGGCGCGACGATGAACGTGTTCGATCTGCAGCGGGCGCGCGACGCGGCGCCACGCTAGCCGCGCCCTCAGCCCCGGTGTTTGTCGAGCAGCTTGCGCACGGCTTCGACGAGCTGCGCCTCGGGCACCGAGAACTGCGCCTCGGCCTGCTTCTTGAGGTACTCGTCGCGTTCCTTCGACATGCCGGCTATCTCGGCCCCGACGACGAGATCCTTGATCAGCACTTCGCCGGCGGCCTTTTCGTTCGAGCCCTGGATGATCGCGCAAGGCGCGCCGCGCCGGTCGGCGTATTTCATCTGCTGGCCGAGGCTGTGCTTCGGGTTCCCGAGATAGAGCTCGGCGCGGATGCCGGCGTTGCGCAGGCTGGTGACGAGCCGCTGATAGTCGGCGATGTCGCCGCCGAACACGGTGACGACAACCGGCCCGGCGGCCGCCTTCGACGAGATCTTGCCGAGCGCGGTGAGTGCCGCCTGCAGGCGCGACACGCCGATGGAGAAGCCGGTCGCCGGCACCGGCTCGCCGCGGAAGCGCGAGACGAGCCCGTCGTAGCGCCCGCCGCCGCCGACCGAGCCGAAGCGAACGGGTCGGCCCTTCTCGTCGTTGATCTCGAAGGTCAGCTCCACCTCGTAGACCGGACCGGTGTAGTACTCGAGCCCGCGCACGACGGAAGGATCGATGCGGACGCGGCCGTCGTCGTAGCCGGCGGCGCCGATCAGGTCGGCGATGCCGCGCAATTCCGCGACGCCGTCGACGCCGGTGTTGGAGCCGGACACGAGCGCTTCCACCTGGTCGAGCATCGCGCCGACGTTGTAGGCGCTCACGCGCAGGAAGCCGAGCACGGTGTCGCAGGCCTTCTCGTCGAGGCCCGCGCCCTTGGTGAAATCGCCGCTCTCGTCCTTCCGCCCCGGGCCGAGCAACTGCCGGACGGCGTCGACGCCGAGCCGGTCGAGCTTGTCGATGGCGCGCAGCACGGTGAGGCGGCGGCCGGCATTGTCGGCGCCGCCGAGCTCGATCGCTTCGAGGATGCCGTCGAGCAGCTTGCGGTTGGAGACTTTCACCACATAGGAGCCGCGCGGAATGCCCAACGCCTCCATCGTGTCGGCGGCGAGCATGCACATCTCGGCGTCGGCTGCCATGGTGGCTGAGCCGACCGTATCGGCGTCGAACTGCATGAACTGGCGGAAGCGTCCCGGCCCAGGCTTCTCGTTGCGGAAGACCCAGCCGAAGCGATAGCTGCGGTAGGGCAAAGCGAGGTGCTGGTAGTTCTGCGCGACGTAACGCGCGAGCGGCGCCGTGAGGTCGTAGCGCAGCGACAGCCACTGCTCGTCGTCGTCCTGGAACGAGAACACGCCTTCGTTGGGCCGGTCCTGGTCGGGCAGGAACTTGCCGAGGGCGTCGGTGTATTCGATGGCCGGCGTCTCGACCGGCTCGAAGCCGAAGCGCTCGAACACGCCGCGGATCGTTTCCACCATCTCGCGCGTGGCCGCGATCTCGGCCGGGCCACGGTCGGCGAGGCCGTGCGGCAGACGGGCTTTGAGCTTCTGCGGTTTCTTGGATTTCTGATCGTTCATCGAGGCGGCCGCGGGCGGGGAACGGCGGGGTGGTAGCAGTCGTTTGCTGCTTTGTCATTATCCGCAAAAGGGGCTAAGCCAAAGGCGTCCAACGCAGCCGTAGAGACGTCCCATGGCCCAATCGACCGCCGTCCCCAACGATCTCGAACCCTATTGGATGCCCTTCACGGCCAACCGCGCCTTCAAGGCGCGGCCACGGCTGGTCGCCGGCGCCAAGGACATGCACTACATCGCCACCGACGGCCGCCGCCTGCTCGACGGCTCGGCCGGCCTCTGGTGCACCAATGCCGGGCACAACCGCGAGCCGATCGTCCGCGCCATCCAGCAATCGGCGGCCGAGCTCGACTACGCGCCGGCCTTCCAGTTCAGCCATCCCAAGGCCTTCGAGCTCGCCTCCCGCATCGCCGCGCTGGCGCCGGGCGACCTCGACCACGTGTTCTTCTGCAATTCGGGCTCGGAGGCGGTGGACACCGCGCTCAAGATCGCGCTCGCCTATCACGGCGTGCGCGGCCATGCCGGCCGCGTGCGGCTGATCGGCCGCGAGCGCGGCTATCACGGCGTCGGCTTCGGCGGCATCGCCGTTGGCGGCATCGTCAACAACCGCAAGCAGTTCGGCGCGCTCTTCGCCGGCGTCGATCACCTGACCACGACCTACAACCGCGCCGAACAGGCTTTCTCGCGCGGCGAGCCGGAATGGGGCGCACATCTGGCCGACGAGCTTGATCGGCTGGTCGCGCTGCACGACGCCTCCACCATCGCCGCGGTGATCGTGGAGCCGGTGGCGGCCTCGACCGGCGTGATCGCCCCGCCCAAGGGCTATCTCGAGCGCCTGCGGGCGATCTGCGACAAGCACGGCATCCTGCTGATCTTCGACGAGGTCATCACCGGCTACGGCCGCCTCGGCTACGCCTTTGCCGCCGAGCGCTACGGCGTGGTGCCGGACATGATCACCTTCGCCAAGGGCATTACCTCGGGCACCGTGCCGATGGGCGGCGTGCTGGTGCGCAAGGGCATCTACGACGCCTTCATGAAGGGCCCCGAGCACGTGATCGAGCTGTTCCACGGCTACACCTATTCGGCGCATCCGCTCGCCTGCGCGGCCGGCCTCGCCACGCTCGACCTCTACCGCGAGGAGGGCCTGTTCGAGCGCGCACGCAAGCTCGAGAAGAAATGGATCGACGCTTCGCTCGCCCTGAAGGGGCTGCCGAACGTGCTCGACATCCGCCCCGTCGGCCTGTGCCTCGGCGTCGATCTCGCCAGCCGGCCGGACGCCGTCGGCAAGCGCGGCATGCAGGCGCTGGAGAGCGGCTTCTTCGACCACGAATTCATGTTCCGCGCGGTCGGCGACACGCTCGCACTGTCGCCGCCGTTGATCGTGAGCGAAGGCCAGATCGACGAGATCTTCGACAAGCTCGCCAAGGTGATCAGGGCGGTGGCGTAGGCCGAATCTCGGCATACGACCGCCGCGGCAGCAGGATCGCCCAGCCGACGTTCAGGCTGTCGCCGCCGAAGCGGTACTTGAGCTGGAAGGGCGGCTGCACCTGTGCATCGACGGCGATGTTGCGATAGCCGATCGGCACGGCGTCGAGCTCGCCCGCGGTCCACACGATCACAGCGCCGCGCGCGCGCATATCCTCGAGGTCGATCCAAGGCGCGCGCTCGGGCTTGCCATCGATCAGCACGCGCGGATGGTCGGGCGAGTAATGCGCAACATTGCCGCCGTCCCACATGCCGCCGATCACATAGACGATGCGCTGGCCGGTGACGGCGCGGTAGCGCTGGGTAATCTCGCGCGCCAGATCGGCGCCGGGGAAGAACACCGCGCGGTAGCGGTGGTCGTAGCGCGGCAGCACGCCGTAATTGGCGGCGAAGGCGCCGGCGAGGCACAGGAACACCACGGCCCAGGTCGTCAGGATGCGCGTGAGCCGCGGGTTATCGAGCGCGCGGCGCGCGCTCAGCACCAGCCACAGGCCGAGGAACAGCCAGAGTGGATAGCCCCACATCGCCACCGTGCCGCGGCCGGACACGCCCGACATCGCCAGCACGGTCACGATTGGCCCGAAGGCGAGCCAGGTGACGATGCGCATGTCGAAGGCGTCGGCCGGCCGCGCGACCGGCGGCTCGTCCGGTCGCCGGCGCGGGATGAACAGAGGCGCGGCGATCAGCAGCGAAGGGAGCAGGAAGAACAGCTGGCTGAGCGCGAACTGCACGGGACGCCACAGGTGGTCGTACCAGCCGCGCGGCAGCACGGCGCGGTGCTCGGCATAGGCGAAGGGCAGGAAGTCGTTCTTGACCAGCCAGACCAGGTGCGGCGCCATCACCACGAGCGCGACGGCGGCGGCGAGATAAGGCCCGGGCGTCTTGAGCGCCTGTCGCGCCTCGCGCTCGACGAGGAGAAAGAGCGCGAGCGGCGCCACCAGCACGATCACGAAGTATTTCGCCCACAGCGACAGGCCGACGGCGATGCCGAGCAGCAGCCAGTCGGCGTTGTTCCGGCCGCGCAGCGCGCGGTGGAAGGCGAAGCCGGCGAGCGCCCAGAACGGCAATTGGATGACGTCGTGATTGAACTTGGCGGCGGTGTAATTGAGGTAGTGCAGGCCGTCGACGATCAGCACCGCCACCAGCGCGCCAGCCGCGCCGGCCAAAGGCCGCGCCATCAGGTAGACCACGGCCAGTGCGGCCACCACCGCCGCCTGCGCCAAGAGGTAATAGGCGAAGTCCTGGCCGATCGTCCGGTAAACGATCTCCACCATCCACCACGGCAGTGGCGGCAACTTGTCGTAGCCGAGCTGCCATTCGCGCCCGTAGGTGAGCGCCTCGATCAGGTCGAGCGGCAGGTTGGGATAGAGCAGCGCCGGCAGGACGGTCCAGACCAGCGCATGAAGAGCGAGGATGGCGGCGAGCGCCCGGCCAGGCGCGGCGGCAATCCGGGCGATCGGAGAGGAGGGAGGGGACGGTTCCAACGGACCCAGGTTCCTGCGCAAAATCGGCAAAGCCTTGTTACCATAGCAGGACTTCGGTGTTGCGCGGACCCGCGCGCTCGGGAACATTGGGGCGCGGCGGGGCGAATCAGGGCGGCTTTGCACGGTCGCCCGCCCCCCGGGGATCAACGGATGCGTCGGCTCAGCGCCATCTTCATCGCGGTCTGCATGGTGCTCATCGCCGCCTCGCTCGGCGCGGTGCTCTATCTCGGCTTCAAACTCGACGGGGCCACCGCCGCCATCGTGGCGCTGGCCGCGCTCATGGGCATGGCGCTCTACAACACGATCAGCAACCGCCTGCGCGACCGCGGCGACCTCGGCGACCAGATCGCCGATTTGTCGCGCGGCACCGCCGACCTCGCCCGCCAGGTGGCGGAGATCTCGCGCCGGCTCAACACCCTCGAAGGCAGCGTCAGCAGCACGGTGGACCGCGCGCGCGGCGCGGTGGACCCGCTTGCCGCCGAGCTCGGCGAATTGAGCACGCTGGTGCGGCAGGTCGCGCAAAGCGTGGCCGCGCACGAGGAGATATTGCAGGAGCACGGCGCGATGCCGGTGCGGGCCCTGCCGCTGGTCGCCGCGGGCGCTTTCGCCGGCGAGACGCCGCTGGCGCTGAGCGAGAGCGACACCGTGACCGCCCGCGTGGTCGGCGGCCTTTCGCGCGAGTCGATCGTCGATATGATCGCCAAGGCGATCGACGACAGCCGCATCGATCTCTACCTGCAGCCGATCGTCACGCTGCCGCAGCGCAAGGTGCGCTACTACGAGGCGGTGTCGCGGCTGCGCACCGAGCAGGGCGACATCCTCCCGGCCGCCGACTTCATCGACGTGGCCGAGACCGCCGGCCTGATGCCGAAGATCGACAACCTGCTGGTGTTCCGCTGCGTGCAGGTGGTACGCCGCCTGCAACTGAAGAGCCGCGACGTCGGCCTGTTCTGCAACATCAGCGGGGCGACGCTGACCGACGCCGTTTATTTCCGCCAGCTGCTCGACTTCATGGAAGCCAACCGCGCGCTCAACGGCGCGCTGATGTTCGAGTTCACCCAGTCCGCCTACCGCAATTTCGGGCCGATCGAGCACGAGAGCCTGGCGGCGCTGGCCGGCCTCGGCTTCCGCTTCTCGGTCGACCACGTCGCCGACCTGCGCATGGAGGCGAAGGAACTGGCCGACCGCTCGTTCCGCTTCATGAAGGTGCCGGCCAAGCTCCTGCTCAACAAGGCGACCGGCGCGCAGAGCGACATCCACCCCGAGGACCTCGCCGACCTGCTGGCCCGCTCCGGTATCGACCTCATCGCCGAGCGGATCGAGAGCGAGAGCATGGTGGTCGACCTGCTCGACTACGACGTCCGCTTCGGCCAGGGCTTCCTGTTCTCGCCGCCGCGGCCGGTGCGCGCGGAGGCCCTGCAGGGCGAGGCCGGCAAGGGCGAGGCGGGCCAGCTGGCCGCCACGGGCTGACTTCCAAGTTTCGAGAACTAGTGCCATATCAGGTCATTCCGGGGTGCGCGCCGAAGGCGCGAACCCGGAATCCAGACGCAAGCGCCGGACCCCGTGCTGGATTCCGGGTTCGCTCGCGATGCTCGCGCCCCGGAATGACAAGATCATATGAGCCCTGCCTTGCCGCCGCTGATCCCGCACCTCTCCGCGCTCGCCGCCGACTACGACGTCGTGCTGTCCGACATCTGGGGCGTCGTGCACAACGGCGTCACCGCCTTTCCGCACGCCTGCGACGCGCTGATGCGCATGCGCGCGCGCGGCGCCACCGTGGTGCTGGTCACCAACGCGCCGCGCCCGAGCGAGGTGGTGGCGCGCCAGCTCGAGAAGCTGCACGTGCCGCGCGAGGTCTACGATGCCATCGTGTCCTCCGGCGACGTCACCCGCGGGGTGATCGAGGAGCGGCGCGGCAAGACCCTGTTTCACATGGGACCTGAGCGCGATCGCTCGATCTTCACCGGCCTCAACGTGACCTTCGCCCCGCTGGAAAGCGCGGACTACGTGATCTGCTCGGGCCTCGACGACGACGAGGTCGAGACGCCCGACGACTATCGCGCGCGGCTGGAGGTCATGCTCAAGCGCGGCCTGTTCATGGTCTGCGGCAACCCGGACGTGGTGGTCGAGCGCGGCAACCGGCTGGTCTATTGCGCCGGCGCGATTGCCGATCTCTACGCCACCATGGGCGGCGAGGTGCTCTACGCCGGCAAGCCCTACCGGCCGATCTACGACATGGCGCTCGCCAAGGCGGAGGCCGCCGCGGGCCGGAAGATCGCGCCCGCGCGCGTGCTGGCGATCGGCGATTCGGTGCGCACCGACCTGAAGGGCGCGCGCACGGCGGGTGTGGACTTCCTGTTCGTGACCTCCGGCATCCACGCCGACGAGCTGGGCGGACGCGACAAGCCCGACACCGGCGCGCTCAAGCACGTGTTCGCCGCCGCCGGCGAAATGCCCAAGGCGGTGATGCGCGAACTGGTGTGGTGAAGGCTTATGCCGCGGGCGCGGTCAGGTCCGGGAATACCGCGTCGATCTTGTTCTTCAGCGTCTGCGCGTTGAACGGCTTGACGATGTAGTTCGACACGCCGGCCTTCTTGGCGGCGATCACGTTCTCGGTCTTGGATTCCGCCGTCACCATGATGAAGGGCGTTTCCGCCAGGGCGGGATCGGCGCGCACCTCCTGCAACAGGTCGTAGCCGGTCATCGGCTCCATGTTCCAGTCGGAGATCACCAGTCCGTATTTGCGCTCGCGCATCTTGGCGAGCGCGGCGGAACCGTCGCTGGCGTCGTCCACGTGCTGGAATCCGAGCTGCTTGAGCAGGTTGCGGATGATCCGGACCATCGTGTTGTAGTCGTCGACGACCAGAACCGGCATCGATAGGTCGGCAGCCATGGCGCATCGCCCCTTCTGGGCGCTCCCGAGGTCGGCGGAAACTAGCAGCGGGCCCTTGAATAACCGGTTAATTTGAAAGTTTGTTAACCCCGCGCTAACCGTAAACGCCTTCGAAAGGCTTCACTTACCAGAATGCCGAGCCCCGCTTTGACCTTTGGTGCCACGACCGCAACCGCCCGATGAACCCGACCGACCCCAAACGCTTCCATGTCGCCGGCGGCGGCGCGCACGACCTCGACGGCGGCCCTTTGCGCGGTGCCGTGGTGGCGATCGGCAATTTCGACGGCGTCCATCGCGGCCATCGCGCGGTGATCGCCGCCGCGCGCAAGCGGGCGCGCAAGCTCGGCCGCAAGACGGCCGCCCTGACCTTCGCGCCGCACCCGCGCCGGTTCTTCCGGCCGCAGGAGCCGCTGTTCCTGCTCTCGAGCGAACGCGACAAGCTGCGGCTGCTCGCAGCCACCGGGCTCGACGGCGCGGTGGTGATGCGCTTCGACGCCGCGCTCGCGCGCACTTCGGCGCAGGATTTCATCGAGCGCATCCTGGTCGAGAAGCTCGGCATCGGCGGTGCGACCATCGGCTTCGACTTTCACTTCGGGCAAAACCGCGTCGGCTCGCCGGAATACCTGACGGAGCAGGGGGCGAAGCTCGGCTTCGCGGTGGACGTGGTGCCGCCGCTGGAGGACGAGGGCCGGCCGGTGTCCTCCGGGTCGGTGCGCGCGGCGCTGTCCAAGGGCCGCGTGGTGGAGGCGACCGAGCTTTTGGGCGCGCCCTGGTTCGTGTCCGGCGAGGTGATCCACGGCGAGAAGCGCGGGCGCGAGCTCGGCTTCCCCACCGCCAACTTGCGGCTCGATCCGTCCTGCGGCCTCAAGCACGGCATCTACGCCGTGCGGGTGGCCGCCGGCGACATGCGCTACGACGGCGTCGCCAGCTTCGGCCGCCGCCCGATGTTCGACGACGGCGCGCCGCTGCTCGAGGTCTTCCTGTTCGACTTCGACGGCGACCTCTACGGGCAGGCGATCGACGTCGCCTTCATCGGCTGGATCCGTCCCGAGCAGAAGTTCGAGAGCATCGACGCGCTCAAGAAGCACATGACGACCGACGCCGCGCAGGCCAAGGACGCGCTCCGCCGCGCCGGCAAGGCCTTCCCCAAGCTGGGGGAGGTGTAGGGTCCTGCCGGGCCGCATTCGCTCTTTCCCTCTCCCCTTGCGGGAGAGGGTGCCCGAGCGGAGGCGAAGCCGAGCGAGGGCGGGTGAGGGGTGAGCGAGGCGCGAAGCGCCAGCGGACAAGCGGCCTTGTCCGGGCCGGAAAGCGCCTGCTACAAGCCCCGGCATGTCGAAGCCCGAACGCGATTATTCCGAGACCCTGTTCCTGCCGCAGACGGATTTTCCGATGCGCGCCGGCCTGCCGCAGAAGGAGCCGGAGCTCCTCAAGCGCTGGCAGGAGACCGACCTCTACCGGCAGCTGCGCGAGGCCGCCAAAGGGCGCGAGAAGTTCGTCCTGCACGACGGCCCGCCTTACGCCAACGGCAACATCCACATCGGCCACGCGCTCAACAAGATCCTCAAGGACGTGGTGACGCGCAGTCAGCAGATGCTCGGCTTCGACAGCAACTACGTGCCGGGCTGGGACTGCCACGGTCTGCCGATCGAATGGAAGATCGAGGAAGAGAACTACCGCTCCAAGAACAAGGGCAAGCCGAACTTCTCCACGCCCGAGGCGATGGTCAAATTCCGCCAGGAATGCCGCGCCTATGCCGAGCACTGGCTCGAGGTGCAGCGCGAGGAGTTCAAGCGGCTCGGCGTCGAGGGCGACTGGGCGCATCCTTACACGACCATGAGCTTCCCGGCCGAGGCGCAGATCGCGCGCGAGCTGATGAAGTTCGCCGCCAACGATACGCTGTATCGCGGCTCGAAGCCGGTGATGTGGAGCGTGGTGGAGAAGACCGCGCTGGCGGAAGCCGAGGTCGAGTACGAGGATTACACCTCAGATACGGTGTGGGTGAAGTTTCCGGTGCTTGATCCCCAGCAAGAGGATTTGCGTGGCACGTTCGTAGTCATCTGGACGACCACGCCGTGGACGCTTCCGGGCAATCGCGCAATCTCGTTCTCTGCGAAGATCGACTATGGCCTGTACGAAATAGTTGATGCTCCTGATGGGAATTGGGCAAAAAAAGGCGAGAAATACATTCTCGCTGACAAGCTTGCTGAAGACGTTTTAAAGCAAGCAAAGGTGAGCGCCTTCAACCGCATTCGCGAGGTGAATCCCATCGCCTGCGGGCAGTGCACCCATCCGCTCCGAGACCTTGGATATACGTTCATTGTTCCGTTGCTCATCGGAGATCACGTTACCGATGACACGGGCACGGGCTTTGTTCACACTGCGCCGGGCCACGGTCGCGAAGACTTCGACGTTTGGATGGAATACCAACGCGAACTCGCGACTCGTGGGATCTCTACCGCCATCCCCTACACCGTCGACGAGAACGGCGCCTTGACCGCCGCCGCGCCGGGCTTCACCGGCAAGCGCGTCATCAACGACAAGGGCGAGAAGGGCGACGCCAACGAGGCCGTGATCAAGGCGCTGATCGAGGCGGGCATGCTGATCGCGCGCGGCCGCCTCAAGCACCAGTATCCGCATTCGTGGCGCTCGAAGAAGCCGGTCATCTTCCGCAACACGCCGCAGTGGTTCATCGCCATGGACAAGGCGATCGACAGGCCCGGTGACACGCTGCGCGACCGCTCGCTCAAGGCGATCAAGGCGACGCGCTGGGTGCCGCCGCAGGGCGAGAACCGCATCACCGGTATGATCGAGAGCCGCCCGGACTGGGTGATCTCGCGCCAGCGCGCCTGGGGCGTGCCGATCGCGGTGTTCATCACCGAGAAGCCGGACGGCTCGGTCGATATCCTGCAGGACCCGCAAGTCGAGCTGCGCATCGTCGAAGCCTTCGAGAAGGAGGGCGCCGACGCCTGGTACAAGGAGGGCGCCCGCGAGCGCTTCCTGGGCAAGCGCGCCAACGAGCCGTGGAAGAAGGTCGACGACATCTGCGACGTCTGGTTCGATAGCGGCTCGACGCATGCCTTCGTGCTGGAGGACCCCGAGCATTTCCCCTCGCTCGCCGGCATCAAGCGGAAGATGGACGGCGGCCGCGACACGGTGATGTATCTGGAGGGTTCCGACCAGCACCGCGGCTGGTTTCACTCCTCGCTTCTTGAGAGCTGCGGCACCCGCGGGCGCGCGCCCTTCGACGTGGTGCTGACGCACGGCTTCGTGCTCGACGAGAACGGCCGCAAGATGTCGAAGTCGCTCGGCAACGTCGTGGCGCCGCAGGACGTGATCAAGCAGTCGGGCGCCGACATCCTGCGCATGTGGGTCTGCGCCTCGGACTATGCCGACGACCTGCGCATCGGCCCGGAGATCCTCAAGACCACCGCCGACACCTACCGCAAGCTGCGCAACACCGTGCGCTGGATGCTCGGCTCGCTCGCGCACTTCAAGGAAGAAGACCGCGTCGCGCCCGACAAAATGCCGGAGCTCGAGCGGCTGATGCTGCATCGCCTGGCCGAGCTCGACGTGCTGGTGCGCAAGGCTTACGCCGACTTCGACTACAAGCGCATCTTCGCCGCGCTGTCGGCCTTCATGACGGCGGACCTCTCTGCCTTCTATTTCGACATCCGCAAGGACGCGCTCTATTGCGACCCGCTCTCCTCCGTGAAGCGAAAGGCGAGCCTCACCGTCATCGATCATCTGTTCCGCTGCACGGTGACCTGGCTCGCGCCCATGCTCTGCTTCACCGCCGAGGAGGCCTGGCTGTCGCGCTACGGCGCTGGCGCAAAGTCCGTGCATCTGGAAACCTTCCACGAGGTGCCCGCCGCCTGGCGCGACGACAAGCTCGCCGAGAAATGGCGCAAGGTGCGCATCGTGCGCGGCGTCGTCACCGGCGCGCTGGAGATCGAGCGCGCGCAGAAGCGCATCGGCTCCTCGCTCGAGGCGCATCCGATCGTGCACGTGTCGAACGCCGAGCTCTACGAGGCGGTGGTCGACGTCGACATGGCGGAGGTGTGCATCACCTCGGCGTTCACGCTGGCCAATGACGAGGGTCCGGCGGGCGCCTTCCGCCTGCCGGAGGTGTCCGGCGTGGCGGTGGTGCCGAACCTCGCCGAAGGCACCAAATGCGCGCGCTCGTGGAAGATCCTCACCACCATCGGCGCCGACCCGGCCTATCCGGACGTCTCACCACGCGACGCGCAGGCGCTGCGCGAATTGGAGACCGCGCGCAAGGCGGGGTAGGGAGGCTTACGTTGGCTCCGCTGAAATCCTACCTGCGCGGCCCGTTCACCGGCTTCGGCCTGGCGGTGGCGGCGATCGCCTGCCTGATCGACCAGGCGAGCAAGCTCTACCTCGTCTTCGTGCACGACCTCGCCGGCAACCCGATCCCGCTCGGGCCGTTCTTCGACTTCGTGCTGACCCGCAACACCGGCATCAGCTACGGCCTGTTCGCCACCGACAGCGCGCTCGGCCAATGGGTGCTGCTCGGCGTCAAGGCGGCCGCCGTGGCGCTGCTCTGGGCCTGGCTCGCCAGCGCCCGCGACAAACTGACCGCCCTCTCGCTCGGCCTCATCATCGGCGGCGCGGGCGGCAACGCCATCGACCGCTTGCTGCACGGCTGGGTGGTCGATTTCGTCTATTTTCACATCCGGACTGCAACCTGGCGGTTCGACTGGTATGTTTTTAACCTAGCCGATGTAGCCATCGTTGCCGGGGTCGTGGGCCTGTTGTATGACTCCTTTCGAGGTGAGCGCGCCGCAAAAGCGCCCTGATCCGCCGCGATACTTGATACTGCACCGTTGAATTCCTCCGAGAATTCAACGCCCTAGGCCAGGATCGGATGAGATCGATGCGCCCGACACGCCTGACGACCACCCTGCTTGCCGCCACCGTTTTCGGCGTGGTGCTTGGCGCCGCCATCGCGGCCGCGCCCGCCCCGGCGCTGGCCGCCGACGACGAAGACCTGCCGCTCGATAGCAGGATCCTCCGCAGCATCCTGGAAGGTATCGGCCTGCGCCGGGATGGCGCCGGCTCCGGCATCGACTACCAGGAGCGTGCGCCGCTGGTGATCCCGCCGCGCCTCGACCTGCCGCAGCCGGAAAACACCGCGGCCGCCGTCGAGAAGAATCCGGCCTGGCCGAAGGACCCCGACGTCGCCCGCCGCAAGGAAGCGACGCGTCAGGCCCGCAGCCGCAACACCAGCAAGGAAATCGAGATCGAACAGAACCCGCTGCGGCCCAACCAGATGACCCCGGGCGCCCCCGGCGGCGTTGCCCCGCGCACGGCGAGCCGCGACGACGGCTACCGCACGCCGGCCAACGGGTTCGACAGCCAGGTGCTGCCGTCCGCGCTCGGCTACAAAGGCGGCCTGTTCAGCAAGATGTTCGGCAGCGAAGACGAGGTGGTCCGCTTCACCGGCGAGCCGCCGCGCGGGTCGCTCACCGACCCGCCGCCGGGATACCAGACGCCGTCGCCCGACCAGCCCTACGGCTTGGCCAAGAGCACGACCAATCCGACGCCGAAGCCGTCCAACTACCTGCTGGAACACGGCACGTCGACGAATCCGAATTGACGGCGGGCGCCGCGTTCGCCGTTGCCGTGCGTCCCCCATCGTTCACCGACGGTCCGGCGGCCGCCTGAGCCGCCGCAAGCCAAGCCCTGGAGCCATTCACGTTGCGCAAGCCGCTGATCGCCGCGCTCCTCGCCGCCGCGTTGACTGCCCCCGTGTCAGCGCTGGCATCCGGCGCCAAGGTCTCCAACTACAAGCTGGCGAACGGCCTCGAACTGGTGGTCATCCCCGACCGCCGCGCCCCCGTTGTCACGCACATGATCTGGTACAAGGTCGGCGCCGCCGATGAGACGCCTGG
Organism: Pseudolabrys sp.; assembly: GCA_046292265.1. Taxonomy (GTDB): domain Bacteria; phylum Pseudomonadota; class Alphaproteobacteria; order Rhizobiales; family Xanthobacteraceae; genus Pseudolabrys. Next base: position 152,602 of record JBKBRE010000009.1, read on the forward strand.
CAAGTCGGGCCTCGCCCACTTCCTCGAGCACCTGATGTTCAAGGGCACCGCGGTCAATCCGGCCGGCCGCTTCTCGCAGGTGGTCGCGCGTATCGGCGGGCAGGAGAACGCCTTCACCTCGAACGACTACACCGGCTACTTCCAGCGCGTGCCGAGCGAGCGGCTGAAGACCGTGATGGAATTCGAGGCCGACCGCATGACCGGCCTCCAGCTCACCGACGCCATCGTGCTGCCCGAGCGCGACGTCATCCTGGAAGAGCGCAATCAGCGCACCGAGAACAACCCGCGCGCGCGGCTGGGCGAGCAGATGTCGGCCGCGCTCTATCTTAATCATCCCTACGGCAAGCCGGTGATCGGCTGGCGCCACGAGATGGAGCATCTTTCGCGCGACGACGCGCTCGCCTTCTACCGGCGCTTCTACGCGCCGAACAACGCGGTGGTGGTGATCGCCGGCGACGTCGATCCGGAGGAAACGCGCAAGCTCGTCGAGCAGACCTACGGCCGGCTCGCGCCGAACACCGATCTGCCGCCGCGCCGGCGTCCGCAGGAGCCGCCTGCGGCAGCGGCACGCACGCTCACGCTCGCCGATCCGCGCGTCGAGATGCCGTCGATGCAGCGCGACTACCTGGTGCCGTCGTTCCACAGCGGCAAACCGGGACAATCGGAGGCGCTGGAGGTGCTGTCGCATGTGCTCGGCACCGGCAACAACAGCCGGCTCTACCGCGCGCTCGTGGTCGAAGACCAGGTCGCTGTCTCGGCCGGCGCCTGGTACGACAGCGGCGCGATCGATCTGTCCAAGTTCGGCGTCTACGCCTCGCCGCGCCCGGGCGTGACGCTCGAGCAGGCGGAGGCCGCGGTCGATGCCGTGATCGCCGACGTGATCGCCAAAGGCGTCACCGGCGAGGAGCTCGAACGCAGCAAGACCAAGCTGATCGCCGACGCCATCTACGCCCAGGACAACCAGGCCACGATGGCGCGCTGGTACGGCAGCGCGCTGAGCACCGGCGCCACCGTCGCCGATGTGCAGAGCTGGCCCGACCGCATCCGCGCCGTCACCGCGGCGCAGGTGCAGGAGGCCGCGAAGACCTGGCTGCAGAAACAGCGCTCGGTCACCGGCTATCTGGTCAAGCAGGCGCCGTCCGTGGAGAAGCGCTCATGAGCGGCATCGTGAACCGGCTCCTTGCTCCGCTTGCGCTCGCCGCGCTCGTCGTCTGCGCGAGCGCCCCCATGGCGGCGGCGATGAAGATAGAGAAGATCGTCAGCCCGTCCGGCATCGAGGCCTGGCTGGTGCGCGAGCAGTCGACGCCGCTGGTCTCCCTCAACTACGCCTTTCACGGCGGCTCCAGCCAGGATGCCGCCGACAAGGCCGGCATCGCCAATCTCGCCTCCAATATGCTCGACGAGGGCGCCGGCGATCTCGACAGCCGGGCGTTCCACGAACGGCTGGAGAAGCGCGCCATTGAGATGAGCTTCCGGGTCGGCCGCGACTACTTCTACGGCTCGTTGCGCGCGCTCACCGAGCACCGCGAGGAAGCCTTCGACCTGTTGCGGCTGGCGCTCACCCGGCCGCGCTTCGACGCTGACGCGCTGGAGCGCGTGCGCGGGCAGGGACTGGCCGCGCTGCGGCGCGACACGACCAATCCCAACAACCTGGCCAGCCGCCGCTGGTGGGAGACCGCGTTCCCCAACCATCCCTACGGCCGCGAAACCAAGGGCACGCTGGAAAGCGTGCCGCGCATCGGCGCCGACGATCTGCGCGACTACGTGCGCCGCGTCTTCGCCCGCAACGAGCTGACCATCTCGATCGTCGGCGACGTCGACGCCAGGACCGCCGGCGCGCTCATCGACCGCGCGTTCGGCGCGCTGCCCGCCAAAAACGATCTCAAGCCGGTAGCGGCCACGACGCCGCGCGGCCTCGGCCGCCGCATCGTGATCGACGTGGACGTGCCGCAGGCGGTGGTGACCTTCGGCGGCAACGGCATCGAGCGCAACGACCCGGACTTCATGGCCGCTTATATCGTCAACCACGTGCTCGGCGGCGGCAGCTTCTCCTCGCGGCTCTATCGCGAGGTGCGCGAGAAGCGCGGGCTCGCCTACGGCGTCTCCGACAGCCTGGTCTGGTTCAAAAACGCCGCCGTCGTACTCGGCGGCACCGCGACGCGCGCCGACCGCACGGCGGACGCGGTGGCGATCATCGAAAGCGAGACCAGGCGCATGGCCGAGGAGGGCCCGACTGCGGAGGAACTGGCGGCGGCCAAGTCCTTCCTCAAGGGCTCCTATGCGCTCTCGCTCGACACCTCCGGCAAGATCGCCGCGCAGCTCACGCAGATCCAGCTCGACAACCTCGGCATCGACTACATCGAGCGCCGCGGCGCCATGATCGACGCCGTGACCATCGAGGACGCCAAGCGCGTCGCCAGGCGGCTCTACGGCGGCGGCCTGCTGGTGACGGTCGCCGGCCGGCCGAAGGGTCTGGAGTCGAGCGGAACCGCGGAGTAAGCCAAACGTTGGTGCGGCTGGTGATTCCGTCATGGCCGGGCTTGTCCCGGCCATCCACGTTTTGAATAAGGAAAGGCGTGGCTGCCCGGCACAAGGCCGGGCATGACGCCGAGCGAAGGCCCGCATGTCCATCAACCAATCCATCGACAGCGCGCTGGAAAAGAACGTCGGCGCGCACGGGATCGCCGACGCAGACCTCGCCGCCGCGCTGGCGCGCACCGAAGGCGCGCTCGACCGCCTGCGCCGGCACTACAGCGAGGGCACGCTGCCGCTGCTGCGGCTGCCCGAGGAAATGGGGGATCTCGCCGCCATCCGCGAGGCCGCGGCAGGCCTCGTGCGCGGCGCGAGCGATATCGTCATGCTCGGCACCGGCGGCTCCTCGCTCGGCGGCCAGACACTGACGCAGCTCGCCGGCTATGCCGTGCCGGGCGTCGGCGCCTTGCGCGAGCCGCCGCGGCTGCACTTCATCGACAATCTCGACGCGCTGTCCTTCGAGTCGATGCTGGCGAGGCTCCCGCTCGCCACCACCCGCTTCGTGGCGATTTCAAAGTCGGGCGGCACCGCCGAGACGCTGATGCAGACCATCGCCGCGCTGTCGGCGCTGAAGAACGCCGGGCTCGACCCGCGCGATGCCTTCCTCGGCATCAGCGAGCCGGCAAAAGCCGGCAAGCGCAACGGCCTGCGCGATCTCTTGACCAAACACCAGGTGAAGCTGCTCGACCACGACACGGGCGTGGGTGGGCGCTATTCGGCGCTGACCAATGTCGGCCTCCTGCCGGCGGCCGTGCTCGGGCTCGACATCGCCGCCATCCGCGCGGGCGCGGGCCGCGCGCTCGCGCCGGTTCTGGCGAAGAAGAAACCGGCCGAGGTGCCGGCCGCGCTCGGCGCCGCGCTCGCCGTGTCGCTCGCCGAGTGCAAGGGCAAATCGATCGGCGTGCTGATGGCCTATGCCGACCGGCTCGAGCGCTTCACGCGCTGGTACGCGCAGCTCTGGGCCGAAAGCCTCGGCAAGGACGGCAAGGGCACCACGCCGCTCGCCGCGCTCGGCCCGGTCGATCAGCACAGCCAGGTGCAATTGTTCATCGCCGGTCCGCGCGACAAGCTGTTCAACGTCGTGCTGGTTGCATGCGCCGGGCAGGGCCCGCGCATGGACGCCGAGCTGGCCAGGCTCGCCGGTGAGCCGGGCTTCGCCGGCAAGACCATCGGCGACCTGGCGGCGGCGGAAGGCCGCGCCACCGCCGAGACGCTGGCAAAGAACGGCTGCCCGGTGCGCACGTTCAGCCTCGACAAGCTCGACGAGGCCGCGCTCGGCGAGCTGATGATGCACTTCATGCTGGAGACCATCGTCGCCGCCGACCTCATGGGCATCGACGCCTTCGACCAGCCGGCGGTGGAAGAAGGCAAGGTGCTGGCGAAGAAGTATTTGATGGGCGCTTGACGCTCCTTTGTCATCGCCGGGCTTGACCCGGCGATCCCGATAAGGGACGCATTGCCTTCCTAAGCGGGATGGCCGGGACAAGCCCGGCCATGACAAGCTGTGCTGAAGGTCACCGACACCATCATCATCGACGACTCCGAGCTGGAGGAGTCCTTCGTGCGTGCCTCCGGGCCGGGCGGGCAGAACGTCAACAAGGTCTCCTCGGCAGTGCAGCTCCGCTTCGACGTGCGGCGTTCGCCGTCGCTGCCGAACGACGTCGCCATCCGCCTGATGAAGCTCGCCGGCCACCGGCTGACCAAGGAGGGCGTCATCGTCATCGTCGCGCAGGAGCACCGCGACCAGTCGCGCAACCGCGCCGAGGCGCGCGAGCGCCTGGCCGGGCTGATCCGCGAGGCGGCGGTGCGCCCCACGGTGCGGCGCAAGACCAAGGTGCCGAAGGGCGAGAAGAAGCGCCGGGTCGAGGGTAAGAAGCACCGCGGCCAGATCAAGGCCATGCGCGGCAGGGGCGGCTGGGATTGAGGCTTGTCGTCGCGGACGACTGAGCGAAGCGAGGAGGCCGGGACCCTTACGCCGCAGCCTCTCGATGGACTGCGGTGTATGGGTCCCGGCTTTGGCGGGGACGACGGTTCGAGAATAACGGGGGCAGGCGGCCGCGCCGCCTCGCGGCGGCCATGTCCGGCCTATAGCTTAGGCCCGAACCCCGAATCAGGCCGCTCATGCCCGTCCGCCAGTTGTCCGAATCGATCGTCAACCGCATCGCCGCCGGCGAGGTGGTCGAGCGGCCGGCGAGCGTGGTCAAGGAACTGGTCGAGAACGCGCTGGACGCAGGCGCTACCCGCATCGAGGTGCTGACCGACGGCGGCGGCCGCCGGCTCATCCGAGTCACCGACGACGGCGCCGGCATGACGCGCGCCGACCTCGACCTGGCGGTCGAGCGCCACGCCACCTCCAAGCTCGACGGCGACGACCTGCTCGCGATCCACACGCTCGGTTTCCGCGGCGAGGCCCTGCCTTCGATCGGCTCGGTGGCGCGGCTGACCATCACCACGCGGCACGCGAGCGAGCCGCATGCCTGGACGCTCACGGTCGATGCCGGCACGAAGTCCGAGATCATGCCGGCGGCGCTCAGCGCCGGCACCACCGTCGAGGTACGCGACCTGTTCTACGCGACGCCCGCCCGCCTGAAATTCCTCAAGACCGACCGCAGCGAGGCGGAGGCCGTGCGCGAGGTGGTGCGCCGGCTCGCCATGAGCCGGCCCGACGTCGCCGTCACCCTCGCGGGTGAGGAGCGCGCCCCGGTCACCTGGGGCCCCGCGGCGGACGAGCTCGCGCGCCTCGGCGACGTCATGGGCGCCGATTTCCGCGTCAATGCGGTTCGCGTCGAAGCCGAGCGCGAGGGTGTGCGGCTCACCGGCTTCGCCGGCCTGCCGACTTTGTCGCGCGCCAATTCGCTCGGGCAGTACCTCTTCGTCAACGGCCGGCCGGTGCGCGACAAGGTGCTGGTTGGCGCGGTGCGCGCGGCTTACGCCGACTATCTGCCGCGCGACCGCCATCCGCTGCTCGCGCTCTTCGTCACGCTCGATGCGCGCGAGGTGGACGTCAACGTGCATCCGGCGAAGACCGAAGTGCGCTTCCGCGACGGTGCGCTGGTGCGCGGCCTCATCGTGCGCGCGCTGAAAGAGGCGCTCGCGCGCGAGGGCCAGCGCGCGGCGACCACGGGCGGCGGCGCCACCATCGCGACTTTCCGCCCGGCCGTGGCGCCGCGCGCCCGCTATGACTGGCGGCGTTCGCCGGCGCGGCCGATGGGCTTTGCGCCGGGCCGGAGCG
>JBKBRE010000010.1:0-137632 GCA_046292265.1 Pseudolabrys sp.
GGAGTGTTGTCGTCCCCCCCTCCCCGTCCGGCCCGGGGAGCGGGGGGGGTGCCCCGGCTGGCGCGAGCCGGGTGAGGGGCTGTGCACGGCCCCTCACCCGACACGCCTTCGCTCACGCTACGGCGTGTCGACCTCTCCCCGCATTGCGGGGAGAGGTTAAGCGTGCGCGGCAGCGCGCGTTACAGCAGCCCCAATTCCTGCAATTCCCGCCGCATCTTCTCCGGCATGCGGGCGGCGCCGGGCGCGGCGCGCGCGAGGTCGCGCGGGGCTTCCTTGGCTTCGAGATAACGCCAGCCCTGGAAGGCGGCGCGCGGACGCGGCTCGACCAGCGTCGGCTTGCCGTCGAGCACGACCTGGCAGCGCTTGATGCCGTCCTTGCCGGTCGTCTGCCGGACGTCGAGGATCTTCTCGCGGCAGGTGATCTGGCCCTTGATCACCCAGTAGAGCGAGCCGCCGATGAGTTCCTCGGCGCGCTTGGGGAACATGCGGGTGGTATGGATGCGTTCGGGCTTCTGCCCGCGCCGCTTCTTCTCCTTCAGCTTGAGCTTGATCCAGTCCTCGAGGTCCGCGACCGACTCGCAACCGACGCACAATTTGATGAGGTGAAGCGACATAAGGGCATGCTTAGCGCGCTGCCCCGGAGGGCGGAAGCCCGGCGGCCGGACCTTGTTGATAGCGGTGGACAGCGGTTCCCTCTTGCGAACATCGCGGGCCGCGGCCGATGATGGCTGCTCCGCCACGCCATGCCCAAGGGGGGGCCCATGAAGAAATTCGTCATCGCGCTCGTTGCGGCCTCGCTCGCCGCCGCGCCCGCCGCCGCCGCGACCAAAAAGAAAAAGGCGGCCGCGCCGGCGAGCGAGACGTCCGAGTTCGCCAAGCAGAGCGCGAACACCGGCCGGCTCCTGCGCGACGGGCTGCCGCTCATTTTGCCGAGCTGGTCGCTGCCGATCTTCTTCGGCATGAAGATGGACGAGAAGCTGAAGGAAGGCGACAAGCCGGCCGAGCAGAAGCGCGCCGGCAAGAAGCCGGCGAAGAAACAGTAGGCTAGTCCGCCGCCGCCGGCTCGATCGACATCAGCCTGGCGCCTTCCGCCACCTGCGCGCCCGGCGCGGCCGCGATCTCGGAGACCCTGCCGTCGATGGGCGCATGCAGCGTGTGCTCCATCTTCATCGCCTCGATGATGGCGACGCGCTGGCCGCGCGCGACGGCGGCGCCCTTTTCCACCAGCACGGCCAGCACCTTGCCGTGCATCGGCGCGCGGATAAGCCCTCCCGCGCCGGTATCCGCCGCCTCGTCGAGGGCGAGATCGCGCAAGCCGACCTTGGTCTGGCGGCCGCGGCGCAGGACGTAGACGGCGTCCTCCGCCGCGATATCCACCGCATCGGACGCCGCCGCCTCCCCGCCGACCGAGACCGAAGGCCCGCCCGGGCCATAGGTCACCTGCGCGGTGACGCTCTCGCCGTCGGCGATCACCGGCAGGGCGAGGCTGCGCGCGCCGCAGAGCTGGAAAGCGTCGGTCGCGTCCCAGGGCGAGGCGCCCTCGCCGTCTTCCGCCGGCATCAGGCGCGCCTGCTCGCGCGCGAGCAGCGCCTGCGCGCCGCGCGCGGCCGCCGCGCGGTCGAGCCCGCGGCGCGCGCCGCCGAGCGCCTCGAGGTGCGCGTCGATGAAGCCGGTGTCGAACTCGCCGGCGCGGAAGGCGCTCGCGCGCGCCAGCGCCGCCAGGAAGCCCGCATTGCTGCGCGGGCCGGCGACGATTGTCCGCTCCAGCGCGTCGGCGAGGCCGTCGAGCGCCGCCGCGCGCGTCGGCGCATGCACGATCAGCTTGGCGATCATCGGGTCGTAGAAGGGCGAGACGGTATCGCCCGCCTCCACACCGCTGTCGACCCGCAACCCTTGCGCCTGCGGGAAGTCGAGCGCGACCAGCTTGCCGGTCGAGGGCAGGAAGCCACGCTCGGGATCCTCGGCATAGAGCCGCGCCTCGACCGCGTGGCCGTCGAGCCGCACCTGGTCCTGCTTGAGCGGCAGCTTCTCGCCGGCGGCGACGCGGAACTGCCATTCGACCAGATCGAGCCCGGTCACCGCCTCGGTCACCGGATGCTCGACCTGAAGGCGCGTGTTCATCTCCATGAACCAGAAGCCGTCGGCCTTGAGCCCGCCGCTGCCGTCGGCGATGAACTCGACGGTGCCGGCGCCGCGGTAGCCCACCGCGAGCGCGGCATCGACCGCCGCCTTGCCCATGATGGCGCGCAAATCCGCGCTCATACCCGGCGCGGGCGCCTCCTCGATCACTTTCTGGTGCCGGCGCTGCAGCGAGCAGTCGCGCTCGCCCAGATGGACGGCGTTGCCGTGGCCGTCGGCGAAGACCTGCACCTCGATGTGGCGCGGGGCGCCCACGTATTTCTCGATCAGCACCCGCGCGTCGCCGAAGGCGGCCTGCGCCTCGCGCTGCGCGGCTTCCAGCGCCGCGTCGAAATCGGCGTGGCGCTCGACGCGGCGCATGCCCTTGCCGCCGCCGCCGGCCACCGCCTTCACCAGAACCGGGTAGCCGATCTCGTAGGCTTTCTGCTTGAGGAACTTCGGCTCCTGCATCTCGCCGTGATAGCCGGGCACCACCGGCACGCCGGCTTTCTCCATCAGCGCCTTGGCGCGGTCCTTCAGCCCCATGGCGCGGATCGCGTCCGGCGGCGGGCCGATGAAGGCGATGCCGGCATCGGCGCAGGCCTGCGCGAAGGCGGCATTCTCCGACAGGAAGCCGTAGCCGGGATGGATGCAGTCCGCGCGCGCGGCCTTCGCCGCGGCGATCAGCTTGTCGATGACGAGATAGCTCTCGGCCGCCGGCGCCGGTCCGATGGCGTGCGCCTCGTCGCAGGCGCGCACATGCAGCGCCTGCGCGTCGGCCTCCGAATAGACCGCGACCGTGCGCAAGCCGAGGCGCTTCGCCGTGCGGGCGATGCGGGCTGCGATCTCGCCGCGGTTGGCGATGAGGACGGATTTGAACATAAGGCCCCGACTGGACTTCTCGGCGGCGATCCTACCGCGGCGGCGTCTCCGCCGCTTGGGGGGCCTGTGGACGCTTGGGCGGCACCGGCACCGTGCCGCCGCCCTCGCCGGGCGGCGGCGCGGCCTGGGTCGCGTCGGCCTCCTTCGGGCGCGGCGGCTCGGCGTTCATGATCGAGACTGGTGGGATCGAGGCCGCCGAGGGGTAATCCCACTGCTTGTGCGGCGTCGCGTTGGCGGCCGGCTCGGCCGCCGCCATCGGCGCAGCCGCGGATGGCGCGGGCGGCACGGCGGACACGGCCGCCGGCGCCTTGTCCGCCGGCGCGGCGTTCCAGCGCGCGGCGTGACGGGCGACGTACTGGTCGAACACGCCGAGCTTCAGGTTGCCCTTGAGCGTGCCGGCGTCGTCGAGCAGGTCGAAGACGTCGCAGGCCTCCCCCGTGCAGCCCTCGCGCACGGCGAGCGCCTGCGCGGCGACGCCGAAGCGGTCGAGCGCAATGGCCCGCCGGGTGGCGGCGAGTTCGTCGTCGAGACCGGGGCCGCCGGCTTCGGCCAACGCATGCGCGTCCCACAGCAGCGCGATGCGCGCCGCCATGTAGGCGACGGCGCGCGCGGCGCTGGCTGCGTCGGCGAACACCGCCGCCTCGCAGGCGCTCTCCACCGGATCGCCGGCGCCGGCGTCGAGGCAGGCAAGCGCCGAGCCGGGCGCCAGCGCCCGCGCAGTCAGTTCGGCGTCCCGGGCGATGAGGGCGCGGCGCTCAGCCGCGCGCTCGTTGAGCGTCATCCGCTCGACCACGGCGAAGGCCGCCAGTCCGACGGCGAGGATCGCCGTGAGCGGCAGCAGCACGCGGGCCGAGACGAGACGCAACATGCCCGGGATCGCACTCCGCTATTGCGGCGTTATTGCGCCTTCGCGCCGGAGACCTTCACCACCTCGGCCCACTTCTCGATGTCCTTGCGCAGATAGGCATCGAACTCCTCGGGCGTCTTCACCAGCGGGACCGCGCCCTGCTTGAGCCAGGCCTCCTTCACCGCGGGCTTGTTGATGGTCTTGTTGATCGCGGTGTTGAGGAAGGTGATGACCTCCTTGGGCGTGCCCTTCGGCGCCATGACGCCGAGCCAGATGGTCGACTCGTAGCCCTTCACCGTCTCGCCCACCGTCGGCAGATCGGGGGTGAGCGGGTTGCGCGAGGCGCCGGTGGTGCCGAGCGCACGCACCTTGCCGTCCTTGGCCAAGGCCGACATGACGGTGATGGCGTCGAACATCATCTGCACGTTGCCGGACAGCACGCTGTTGCGCATGTCGCCGGAGGCCTTGTGCGGCACGTGCACGATGTCGGTGCCGCTCATGGCTTTGAACAATTCGCCGGCCATGTGATACGGCGTGCCAGGGCCGGACGAAGCGTAGTTGAGCTTGCCCGGGTCCTTCTTGGCCAGATCAACGAATTCCTTCACCGTCTTGGCCGGCACCGAGGGGTGTACGACGATCAACAGGTCGGAATAGTTGATGGTCGCCACCGGCACGAAGTCGCGCATGAGCTGGAACGGCTTGTTCGGCAGCAGCGACTCGTTGGTCGTGTGGGTGTTCGACATCACCAGCAACGTGTAGCCGTCGGGCTGCGATTTCGCGACTGCGTCGGTGCCGATAATGGCGCCTGCGCCCGGCCGGTTCTCGACCACGAAGGACTGCTTGGTCTCTTCCGACAGGTGCTGGGCCAGCACGCGTGCGTAGACGTCGGCGGGCCCGCCCGCGCCGAACGGCACGATGAACTTGACGGTGCGGTTCGGGTAGTTCTGCGCCGCGGCCGGCAGAGCGAGTACGACCGGCACCATGACGGCGGCAACGCGCAAGATCTTCTTGAACATGAATCCTCCCCTTCGTTTCTTTGTCAGGCTGGTGATAACGCTGGCATGAACCCGTTTATTCCCGGCTGCACTCAGGTGCCGCCGGGACCCTTGAAGCCCGGCGCGAGGTCGCTGGCCGCGGCAAAGGCGCCCATGGCCTCGATCGACGTCATGGCCACCGTCGTGCGCAGGTCGGTGACGCCGCCGTGCGAGCCGGCAGCCAGCAGCGCCGCCCCCATCTGCACCTCGTTGGGCGCCTCCGCGATGCTGAGGAAGTCGTACTCCCCGAAGGTGACGTAGTAGCCGATCAGGCGCCCGCCGACCTTGGACAGCAGCCGGGCGACCGCGTCGGCGCGGTCTTCCGGCTTGACGATCATGCCCTTGATGCCTTCGCGGGTGTAGCGCCCCTGCGTGATGTAGATCGGCATGCGTGTCTCCCTGCGGCGCAACGGTGCCGCCGCGGCAACCCTATGCTAGCCGATGGCGAGGCGGAAGCGCGGCCACACCGGCCGTGTGCGGCGGTCAGGCCTTGTCGAGCTGACTTTCCTTGGCCACGCGCTCGAAGGCTTCGCCCGTGCTCTTGATCCGGTACTGGTAGTCGTCGCCTTCCGACGGCAGCAGCTTCACGACGGTGTAGCTGCCGGTGGCGGCCGCGCGGCCGAAGGTCGGGGACGTGTAATAGACGGCCTCGCCGACTTTGTACTTGTGCGCGCGCAGCGGCGCCTCCGGCTGGACCGGCTGCATCGGCTGCATCGGCTGCATCGGCGGGCTCGCGGTACGGATCATCGCCGGCGCGGCCGGCGCGATGGCGGGAGAGGCGCGCTTCGGCGTCGCCGGCGCGGAACGCGCGGCCTTGCCGGCCGGCCGGCGGCCGGTCTTCGACGCCTTTTTCACCGTCGCACGCGCGCCTTTGCTGGCCTTCTTCGCACTTCTGCCGGCCGTCTTCGCAGAGCGACCGGCGGTCTTTGCTGACTGTCTGCTCATATATTCAATATATCAGCTTATTTCGTTTGAGTGCGAAGTTTTTCGTCTAAAATATCTTTATTTATCAGATGCTTATTTACTTGCTTCGCCGCCGCGGACGGCCGCCGGCCACTTGTGGAAAAAGGGCCGGTTCCGCCCCTTCCGAAGGGCCGCCAGGCGAGGAACCGGGGCTCCCGCCCGGGCGTTTTCGGGCGGGGCAAGCGGAGGTTCCCATGCGGCTCATCTTCGGCATCATCCTCGGCGCGATCCTCACCATGGGCGGCGCTTTTCTCTACGACTCGCACCACGCGACCACTGCCGACACCCGGGCCGCCGTGCAGAAGCCACTGGTGAACTGGGACGTCGTGTCCAGGAAATGGGACGGCCTCGCCGCGCGCGCACGCGCCGAATGGCAGCGCCTGCGCGCGGACGCCCAGGCGACCTGAGCACATAACGGGACTTCGGCGGGACTTCAGCCGGCAGCCTTGCCGGCCTGCTCACGCATGCCGAGGCGCAGGGCGCCCGCGATCTCGCGGCGGTCCATCCGGGTGCCGTCATCGCCTTCGATCAGCAGCGGCACACGGCCGGTCTGCTCCACGTGACGGGCCCAGGACAGCGCCTCGTCGAGCGCGCCGAACTGCTTGAATAGCGCCTGCGACTTGCTGATCGGGGAAATGTCGGCCGCGCCTTTCGGCCCGCTGTAGACACGATAGCTCATTGTTTCACCTCTGCTCGTCGGTCCCGGCCTTCTCATGGCCGCCGGGACACCGCCCCCTCAGGCTCACTTTGGAGCAAGAGAACCAACGCGGCTACCGCCGACGCGGTTCCCTTCCGCTGCCGCGCCGCACTAGTATCGAACCGTCACGGTATGCGGGGAGGACGGGCGATGCGGGCGGCCTATTACGAGCGCAACGGCGCGGCACGCGAAGTGCTGCGCGTCGGCGAGGTCGAGACCCCGCAGGCTGGCCCCGGCGAGGTGCGCGTCAAGCTTGCCGCCTCCGGCGTCAATCCCTCCGACGTGAAGTCGCGCCAGGGCTCGACGCGCAAGATCGCCTGGCCGCGCGTCATCCCGCAGAGCGACGGCGCCGGCGTCATCGACCAGGTCGGCGACGGCGTGCCGGCATCGCGTATCGGCGAACGGGTCTGGATCTGGAACGGGCAGTGGAAACGCCCCTTCGGCACCGCCGCCGAATACATCGCCCTGCCCGCCATGCAGGCGGTACCGCTGCCGAACGACGTCGGCTTCGAGGCCGGCGCCTGCCTCGGCATCCCGGCCATGACGGCGTGGCACGCGGTGGCGCTCGCGCAGGTGGCCAAAGGCTCGACCGTGTTCGTCTCCGGCGGCGCCGGCTCGGTCAGCCAGTATGTCATCCAGTTCGCCAAGGCGCTCGGCGCCAATGTCATCACCACCGTCTCCTCGCCGGAGAAGGCGATGGCCGCGCGCGAGGCCGGCGCCGACCACACCATCGACTACAAGCGCGAGGACGTCGGCGAGCGGGTCATGGAACTGACCGGCAAGCGCGGCGCCGACGCCATGGTCGAGATGGACCTTGCCGCCAATGCCAAGCTCATCCCTGCCGTGCTGCGGCCGAAGGGCAGCGTCGTCGTCTACGGCACCGCCGGCGAGGCCACCCTGCCCGCCTTCTTCTGCCTGACGCAGTCGATCCAGCTGAAGTTCTTCCTGGTCTATGAGCTCGACGCGGCGCAGCGCGAGGCCGCCGTGTCGGCCATCGTGAAGGCGCTTGCCGCCGGGCGCCTCATCAACCGCGTAGCGCGGCCGACTTACAAGCTCGCCGACATCGCCGCCGCGCACGAGGCCGTGGAAAAAGGCACCATCGGCAACGTGGTCGTCACGATCTGAGACCTGCCATGAGCCCCGCCACGCACCGCTTCGGCTGGTATCTCGCGCTGCTCCAGTTCCTGTTCACGCTGTGCTGGACGGTCTACGTGATCTATCTGCCGAAGCTCGCGGCGCAGGCCGGCATCGCGCCCTCCGCCGTCATTCTCATCTTGATGCTCGACCAGGCCGTGTTCACGGTCTGCGATTTCGCGACCGGCATCGCCGCCGACAAGGTGACGCGCGTGCTCGGCCGGCTCGGCGTCTGGGTGGCGGCGGCGACCGTGGTATCGGGCGCGGCCTTCCTGGCGCTGCCGTTCGTGGCGGTGGCGGGCGCGCCGCTGCTCCTGGCGGTGACGCTGGTGTGGACGGTCACCTCGTCGGCGCTGCGGGCGCCGCCGATCATGCTGCTCGGCAAGTACGCCGCCAAGCCGGCGCTGCCTTACCTCTCGAGCCTCGCCATGCTCGGCTATGGCATCGCCGGGGCGCTGGCGCCCTATCTCGCCGTCACCTTGCGCAATGTCGATCCGCGCTGGCCCTTCGTGCTTGCGAGCGTTGTGCTCGTGCTCGCCACGCTCGGCATGATCACGGCCGAGCGGCGGCTGGCCGCCGCGCCGCCCGCCGAAACGCCGGTCGCGCCGCCGCGCGCTTTCGGCACGATGACGCAGCCCGCAGCGGTCTTCGCGCTGGCCGTGGTCGTGCTGGCGCTCGGCTATCAGGTGCATTTCGCGCTCGAGAGCGCGCCGATGTTCCTGCGCTTCGCCAGGCCGGCCGATCTCGAATGGCTGATGCCGGTGTTCTGGATCGGCTTCAACATCGCGATGTTTCCGGCGAGCCTGCTGACCAGGCGCTTCGGCGGCTACGCCGTGATGGGCGCGGCCGCGCTCGCCGGCGCGCTCGCCATCGTCGCCGCGCATCTGGCCGGCAGCCTGAACGCCGTGATCGCGGCGCAGTTCGCCGCCGGCTGCGCCTGGGGCGCGATCCTGATGAGCGCCTTCACGCTGGCCTTCGCCATCGGCGAGAACGGCGGCGAAGGCCGCATGTCGGGGCTGTTGTTCTCGGCGCTGGCGCTGGCGACCTTCGCGCGCATGGCGGCGGTAGCCGCCGGCATCAACGCCGACGCCGCGCTGAAGCCCGCGCTGCAGTGGCTGCCCGTGCTGTGCTGGGCCGTGGCCGGCGCGGGCCTGCTTTATCTCGCGCTCACCGGCCTTGCGCGCTGGACCGGCGCGGCGCGCGGAGCGGTGCGATGAGCTTGGCAGAGCCCGGCGCCATCGAGATCGCGATCCGCGCCCACACGATCGGGCAGCTCTTCAACTCGTTCGATCCCTCGCCCTTTCGCGAGAAGGACCTCGACGCCGGCGTCGAGGAATTCATCGCCGGCTGGGTGCGCGAGCTGCCGCGCGGCGCGCCGTTCGAGATCGTCGTCCATCTGCCGCCCGAGGAGAGCGCGCGGCCGGAAGCCGCCGGCATCGGCGAGGCCTTCGCGCACTATTTCCGGTACCGCGCCGAAGCCGGCGAGCACGAGCTGCGCGAATTGTTCCGCATCGGCCGCCGCTCGCTCGCCATCGGCGTGGTCGCGCTGATCGCCTGCCTGACTGCGAGCCAGGTCGCCGCCGCGCTCATCCCCAACCGGGTGGTGGCCGGCGTGCTGGAGGAAAGCCTGATCATCGTCGGCTGGGTGGCGAACTGGCGGCCGATCGAGATCTATCTCTACGACTGGCTGCCGATCCGCCGCCGCATCCGCCTCTACCGGCGGCTGGCCGCCGCCAAGGTGCAGGTGAAGGCCGGCTAGCTTTACGGTGCGACCGCCAGATCGGCGAAGCCGCCGGCGTCCAACGCGCGCCGCACTGCGCCGGAGCGCTTGGCGTCGTCGAGCAAAGCCGTCGCGAGCTTCAGCGCCGCCGCGCGGCCTTTCGGCACCGCGACCGCGATGCCGGTCTGCTGGAAATGCCCCGGCAGCACGCGCGCGCCCGGCAGCTTCGGCAGCAGCCCGGCGAAGGAATCGTGGGTGAGCGCGAAGGCGTCGCCGCCGCCGTTGCGCGCCATCTCGCACATCTGGTCCACGCTCGGCACCTCGGCGACGCTCGCCCGGGGCGCGGTGCGCGCGGCGCTGCGCGACGTGGTCGTGTTGGAGATGGCGACGATGCGCACGCCCGGCCGGTCGACCTCGTCGAGGCTGCGGATCGCCGAACCCGCCGGCACCAGATAGGTGCTCTCGATCACGTAATAGGCCGGGCCGAAATCGACCTTCAGCGCGCGCGCGGCGTCCTGCGGCATGAAGGCCACGTCGCAGGCGCCGCTCGCCACCGCCTCGGTCACCTGACCGGAATTATCATAGACCTGCAACGCGAGCGGCAGCTTCAGCGCCTCGGCGAAGCCGCGCAGCAGGTCGACCGTGACGCCGCGCACGCCCGCGCCGTCTTTGACCGCGAAGAAGGCGGACGCCGCCGGCGCGGCGACGACGCCGGCGCGCAGAGCGCCCGTCGGGGCGAGCTCCTTGATGTCGTCGGGATAAAACATGGCCGCCGCGTCTAGCACGCGATCACGACGCGCGCCACCGACCGGGAGGGGACTTTGGCCGGCGGCGGTCAAAGCCCGTGTCACCAGCGGGCTCACCCTCGCGATCTTTGGGTTGCGAGCGGCTGGTATGACCGCCGCCGGCCTCTATCCGGATGTAATGCGCGCCTAGAACTTTTCCACCCAGGGGCGCAGCTCGAGCTCCTGCGTCCAGGCGCTGCGCGGCTGCTGCAACAGGTGCAGGTAGCTCGCCGCGATGGCGTCGGGATCGAGCAGCGAGCCCGGCGCGTCCGGCGGCTCGGGCCGGCGCACGCTTTTGATACCGCCGTCGATCACGACATGCGCGACGTGGATGCCTTTGGGCTGAAGTTCGCGGGCGAGGCTTTGCGCTAATCCGCGCAAGGCGAACTTGCCCATGGCGAAGGGCGCCGACTGCGCATAGCCCTTCACGGAGGCCGAGGCGCCGGTGAACAGGATCGCGCCCTGCCCGCGCGCCAGCATGCGCTGCGCCGCCGCCTGCGCCACCAGGAAGCCGCCATAGGCGGTGATGGCGAGCGACTTCTCGACCTCGACCGGATCGAGCTCGGTGAACGCCCCGCGCGTGCGGTAGCTGGCATTGTAGACCACGACGTCGGGCGTCAGCCCCGCCGCGTCGAGGTCGGCGAACAGCTTGGCGACCTCGTCGCGTTTGGCGGCGTCGCAGTTGAAGGCGCGCGCGCCGGTTAGGTCCACGAACTCCTTGAGCTTGGCCGGCGAGCGCGCGGCCAGTGCGACCTGCATGCCCTCCCTGGCGAAGGCGCGCGCCAGCGCGGCCGAGAGGCCGGAGCCGGCGCCGACGATGAGCGCGGAGGTGTAGTTCATGGACGCAAGCTTATCCGTCCGGCGCAGGCTTGTCCCCGCTCGGACGAAACGCCGCTAGCGCCAGCCGGCCTGCCGGTCGCAGGCGCGCCGCGCGGCGGGGTTGGCCTTTTCCCACTGCGTGATCGAGCGCGTCTCGTTCTCGTCCATCTTCTCGTTCATGCAGACGCAGTAGGCCCGCACGATGGCCGGCGTTGCGCCCGGCTCGGCCTTGTTGTCGTCGATGCACTGGTTGACCCACTTCAGGTCGTCGGCCGTCATCTTCTGCGCGAAAGCCGGGCCGGCCGCCAACAGGGCGGCCACTGCGGCCGCGCCGAACAGCATCTTCTTCATTGTCTCCCCCGAGATTGGATTTTCAGCTTTCCGCAGGCTAGCTCATTTTCCCTTCGCCGTCCCCGGCTTGCACTCGCCGATGCGGACCGCCTCGATCTTCTTGTCCTGCGCCATGGTCTTGCCCATCATCGTGATGGCCGACTTCATCGTGCCGGTGTAGCGCGTCGCCGAGACGAAGGTGTAGGTGCCGGAGATGTCGAACAGGAACTGCTTGGCGTCGCCGCAGCGCATGGCGAAGATGACGCTGTTGCCGCTCTCGCGCACCTCGAACTTCTGGCACGTGCCGGCGTCCTTCTGCATCTGATCCTTCATTTCCTTGACGATGTTGGTGGCGTCGCGCGCCTCCTCCGGCGTCAGGCAGCTCTTGTCGACCTCCGGCGGCACCGGCTTGCCGTCCTCGGTGCCGGTCGCGGTCTCCTGCCATTCGCCCGGCTGCAGCGTGATGGCGGCGTGAGTGGAAGGCGCGGCCAGTAGGCCGGCGGAGAATATAAGGCCGAGCACGGCCGCACGTGACGTCATGGTCAGGATCATCTTTGCCCCCGCGGCGACTCGATTCGTCGGCGCCGATGCGCGACTATAGTCCAGCAGCGCGCCCAGGCGCCACTTGACCGCCCAATTTATTGTATATACATTAAATGGCGTGGAAAATCACCTTCGATCCGGCCAAGCGGCACTGGACGCTGCGCGAGCGCGGACTGGATTTCGCCTGGGCCGAGGAGGTTTTCGCCGGAGAGACAATCGACATTCCGGACCTGCGGCACGACTACGGAGAGGCCCGCATCAATTCGGTCGGCTACCTGCGCGGCCGGATGGTCATCATATGTTGGACGCCGCGCGGCAAGGCCCGGCACATTATCTCGATGAGGAAGACCAATGCCCGCGAAAAAACGCGCTTCGGCAAGCGACATGAAGAAGGTTGACGCCTACGTCCTGAAAAAACGGGATTACGACGAAATCCCGGAATTGACGGATGAAGATTTCGCGCGCGGCGTTTGGCATATCGGTGGCAAGCCGGTGTCGCGTGGTCGGCCGAAGGCGGCCGTAACCAAGGACGCCATCAGCCTGCGGCTCGACCGCGACGTGATCGCCCATTTCCGCCGCACCGGCCGCGGCTGGCAGAGCCGTATCAACGAGACTTTGCGCAAAGCGGCGAAGCTGCCGGTGGAGAAGAGGAAGAAGGCGTAAAGCGAAAGCCTTACCCCGCCCTCATCCTGAGGAGCCCGCCGAAGCTTTAGCGAAGGCGGGCGTCTCGAAGGATGGGGCGGCCCGTGCTGCGGCCCATGCTTCGAGACGCATCGCTTACGCGATGCCTCAGCATGAGGCTGGGAGGGGCCGTCGCCAACATAAGTGAACCGCAATGCGGATCTGCCGCCCCGGATTTCGCTTCGCTCATCCGGGCTACAATTGCTTTTCCGGACCACTCGCTGCTTCAAATCAAATTCGGTCTTTCAGAAGCGGCAATAGCAGTGATAGTCCTTGAAAAATTGCAGCAGCTGCGGCGGCGTACGCGCCCCAACTGCTTAGCTTTGCTTGCCGTCTAAGCGATTGGGTTGAGGCGTTCAAGTCATTTACAAGCTCATCAATATTGTCTCGAATATCCGGAATTTGCACCTTCGCAGATAAGCACCAAAGAATTGCTGCGGCGAATGCGAAGAATGCTGAAAGCAGCGATACGCCGTCAACCAAGGGCCGCTCCTATCTCTTTGCAAGTTGTAAGTTACATCCTAAACACTCCGAACCGCGTCTGCTCCACCGGCGCGTTGAGCGCCGCGCTAAACGCCAGCGCCAGCATGCGGCGCGTCTCCGACGGCGCGATGATGCCGTCGTCCCACAGCCGCGCGGTCGCGTAATAAGGATTGCCCTCTGTCTCGTACTGGTCGCGGATCGGCGCCTTGAATTCCTCCTCGTCCACCTGCGACCAGGCGCCCCCGCCCGCCTCGATGTTGTCGCGCTTGACGGTGGCGAGCACGCTCGCGGCCTGCTCGCCGCCCATCACCGAGATGCGCGCGTTCGGCCAGGTGAACAAAAAGCGCGGGCCGTAGGCGCGCCCGCACATGCCGTAATTGCCGGCGCCGTAGGAGCCGCCGACGATCACGGTGATCTTCGGCACCTGCGCGCAGGCCACCGCCGTCACCATCTTGGCGCCGTCCTTGGCGATGCCGCCCGCCTCGTAGTCCTTGCCCACCATGAAGCCGACGATGTTCTGCAAGAACAGCAGCGGAATGCGGCGCTGGCAGCACAGCTCGATGAAGTGCGCCGCCTTCAGCGCGCTCTCCGAAAACAGGATGCCGTTGTTGCCGAGGATGCCGACCGGCATGCCGTGCAGATGCGCGAAGCCGCAGACCAGCGTCGTGCCATACAGCGCCTTGAACTCGTCGAACTCGGAGCCGTCCACCAGCCGCGCGATCACCTCGCGGATGTCGTATTGCTTCTTCAGGTCGACCGGCACGACGCCGTCGAGATCGGCGGTCGGCAGCGCCGGCTCGCGCGGCTTCGTCAGCGCGATATCGACATGCTTGCGCGCGTTCAGGTTGGCGACGATGCGCCGCGCGATCGACAGCGCGTGGTGGTCGTCCTGCGCCAGATGGTCGACGACGCCCGACTTGCGCGCGTGCAGGTCGCCGCCGCCCAACTCCTCCGCGCTCACCACCTCGCCGGTCGCCGCCTTCACCAAAGGCGGGCCGCCGAGGAAGATGGTGCCCTGGTTCTTGACGATGACGGTCTCGTCCGACATTGCCGGCACATAGGCGCCGCCTGCGGTGCACGAGCCCATCACCACGGCGATCTGCGGGATGCGCAAGGCGGAGAGCGTCGCCTGGTTGTAGAAGATACGGCCGAAGTGCTCGCGGTCGGGAAACACCTCGGTCTGGTGCGGCAGGTTGGCCCCGCCCGAGTCCACCAGATAGATGCAGGGCAGCCGGTTCTCGCGCGCGATCTCCTGCGCGCGCAGGTGCTTCTTCACCGTCATCGGGTAGTAGGTGCCGCCTTTGATGGTCGAGTCGTTGCATACCACCATGCATTCGCGGCCCTCGACGCGGCCGATGCCGGTGATCAGCCCGGCACCGTGGATGGCGTCGTCGTACATGCCGCCGGCGGCGAGCGGCGACAGCTCGAGGAACGGCGCACCCGGATCGATCAGGTTCATGACGCGGTCGCGTGGGAGCAGTTTGCCGCGCCCGACGTGGCGCTCGCGCGCTTTCTCCGGTCCGCCTTTTGCAGCTTCCGCGCGGCGCGCCTGCAATTCCTCGACCAGCGCGCGCATGCGCTGCGCATTGGCGCGGAAATCGGCCGCCTGCGTGTCGATCGACGACGAAAGAATCGCCAATGCGCCCTCCCTGGAGAGCGCAAAAGGTGCCCCGCGGGAACCCGGAAGGCAATGGCCGCTCGGCCGGCAACGATCTGCATCGCTTTCGGAACAGCGGACGCCTCCGCGCGTTCACATGACCTGTACGCATTCCAGCAATGTGCGACTTCGGGGGGTACCGAAGAGGAGGCACTCCCATGAAGTCATTGAAACTGTTGTCCGGCGTCGCCGCTACCGTCCTGATCGGCGCGGGCGTCGCGCTGGCGCAATCCCCGCAGGCTCCCGAGCGGGCCCCGTCGGCGCAGCAGAACGCGCCGGCCGAGAAGATGGCGCCGGCGATGAAGCCCGGCGAGAAGGGCACCACCGGCCAGGCGTCGCCGGGCGCGAAGTCGGAAACCACCGGCCAGGGCTCGCCCTCGCCCGGCATGAAGGCCGGCGACATGAAGCCCTCGACCAGCGGCCAGGCGCCGTCCGGCGCCGATCCGAAGGCGTCCTCGGACAGCAAGATGAAAAGCTCGTCCGACATGAACAAGTCGGACGACAAGGCCGGCAAGAGCGCCACCGATAGCAAGTCGATGGACAAGGCGACCGACCAGTCGGCCACCGACGCCAACAAGAACGACGCCAGCAAGGGCGCCGCTTCGACCACCGACAGCAAGTCGACGGACAGCGCGCAGGGCGCCTCGTCCTCGACCACCGGCCAGGGCGCGGCGGCCAGCGCCGCCAATCTGTCCACCGAGCAGAAGACCAAGATCACGACCACGTTCAAGGCGGCCAAGATCGAGAGCGTGCCGAAGTCGCAGATCAACGTCTCGATCTCGGTCGGCACCCGGCTGCCGGCGACCCTGCGCTACCAGCCGGTTCCGGCCGAGGTGATCGCGGTCTATCCGCAGTGGCGCGGCTATTACGTGATCCTGGTCGACGGCCAGTACATCATCGTCGAGCCGCGCACGCACCAGATCGTCTACATCATCGTGTAAGCGCGACTGCCAAACGCGGAAACGGCCGGGAACTTCCCGGCCGTTTTCTTTTACAGCGGCCTTGGTTCCAGGAACTCCGGTCCTTCGCCTCCGTTGAACCTGCGCACCGGTTCCGGTGCCACCCCAAGGAGGCAGATCATGAAGACACTCACGACATTGACCGCAGTCGCCGCGCTCGTCGCCGGCATGTCCGTCGCCGGCGCGCAGAACATGCCGAGCAACCCGCCGGAGAATTCCTCGCCCAACCAGATCAACAAGGGCAGCCTGCCCGACAAGAATTCGGGCACGCAGAGCCAGCGCGGCGCCAAGGCGCCCGGCAGGTCGGGCCCCTCGATCACCGGCAACGGCAGGTTCTGCCTGGATGCCACGCCCGGCGCGAGCACGCTCGACTGCAAGTATCAGTCGATGGCCGCCTGCCAGGAGGCCGCCAAGCCGAACTTCAAGAACTGTGTCCAAAATCCGCGAACGTCGACCACCGGTTCGCGCTGATCGCTTCGCTTTGCGTCCGCGCCCGGCGCGGGCGCAAGGCTCCCCTGCGCACGGAACCTTCCGAGAGGCGGAACTTGGCCGCGCGCTCGTACGTTGCCCCTGCGAGAGTTTATCCGTGCCGACTTAACAAGGAGACGCACATGAACAAGGATCGCATCGAAGGCAGCTGGGAACAGGCCAAGGGCAAGACCAAGGAAATCGCCGGCAAGGCCACCGGCGATGCCAAGCTCGAAGCCGAAGGCAAGGCGCAGAAGACCGCCGGCAAGGTTCAGAACACCGTCGGCGGCATGAAGGACGCGGTCAAGGAAGCCGTCGAGGATTGATGGCGAGAGCCATCGCCGGACGGCTGGCGGACCACCGCTTCCTTCCGTATCGGAAAACCCGGCCTCGCGCCGGGTTTTTCTTTATGTGCGATCCGCTTCCCCTGCCCCGCCCCGCGTCATAGGCTCGCGCCGAACGAGGGGAACGCACCATGGACGCCCGGCTCGGCGACTACAAGGATCTCAAGCTGAAGCTCGGCGGCATCGTCCCGCCCGGCCACGAATTCCACCGCAACCTGCTGTGCGACGTGCTCTACGCCTCGCTGCCGCGCGATCCGCAGGCCAAGGTGCAGATCTACAACGCCGAGATCATGCCGGGCGGCTTCACCAACTGGCACTGCCACAACGGCGCGACCTTTTTCGTCGTGCTGCAAGGCCAGTTTGAAGCGCACTTCCAGGAGGGCGTGTTGATCAAGGCGAAGCCGGGCGACTGCTACTCGGAGCCGATCGCCAAGTTCCACCGCGGCCACAATCCGCATCCGGAGCTGCCGTTCCACTGCATCGGCATCGCCCTCACCGCGCCCGACCGCGAGCACGTCACCAATTCGCTTCACTGTCCCTGGTGAGCGACGCGCAGGTCGGCGATCACCGGCAGGTGGTCCGACAGCGCGCGCGCCTCGGGGTCGACGAAGCTGGCCAGCAGCACCTCGCGCGGCCGGCAATAGATACGGTCGAAGCGGAACAGCGGGAAGAAGGACGGGAAGGTGCGGAAGCGCGTGCGCGCGCCGAGCACGCGCGACAGCACCTTGCGCACCGAGCCTGGCCAGAACCAGTCGTTGAAATCGCCGATCACGATCGCGGGCCCCTCGCCCGCCGCCATGTCGATCAGCGCGCGCGCCTGCCCGCGTCGCTCGTGCACACTCAGGCCGAGATGGGTGGCCACCACTGTCAGCTTGCCGAGCGGCGTCGCGACGGTCGCGCGGATGGCGCGGCGCGGCTCGCGCTCAGGAAAGGAAATGTCGCGCACCTCGTGGCTTTCGATCGGCCAGCGGCTGATCAGGACCTGCCCGTAATCGCCGTCCTTGGTCGAGAGCGACTTGGCGCCGATGCCGTAGAGCCCGACCGCCCCCGGCAGGAAGTCGAACGGATTGACCGCCCCGGCCAGGGCGCGGCGCGAGTCCACTTCCTGCAGCGCGACGATGTCCGGCTCCCAGCGTCGGATCAGCGCCACCACGCGCATGAGGTCGAAGCGCGGATTGCGCCCGACCGCGCCGTGGATGTTCCAGGTCATCACGCGGACCGCACCGTCCGGAGCGCTCACCGCGCGCCACTCCAGTAGCGGGCGACCAGCGCCTGCACGCCGATCGACAGCGCGATCCAGGCCGCCACCGCCGCCGCCAGCCAGGCGAAATCGGCCGGCGTCGGCGCGGT
The DNA here is from genome assembly GCA_046292265.1 of Pseudolabrys sp. Classification (GTDB taxonomy): domain Bacteria; phylum Pseudomonadota; class Alphaproteobacteria; order Rhizobiales; family Xanthobacteraceae; genus Pseudolabrys. Next base: position 17,815 of record JBKBRE010000010.1, read on the forward strand.
GAGGATGCGCGCGAACTGATGACCGACCGCGGAGATCGTGATCAACCCGGGCAGCATGCCGATGAACGTGCCGGCGGCATAGGCGATCACCGGAATCGAACTGGCGCCCGCCACCAGATTGACCACCGTGAAGGGCGCGATCGGCACCATGCGCAGCGCGGCGACGGTGATGACGCCGCGATCGGCGGCCTTCTGGCGGATGCGGTTGAGCCGTGGGCCCAGGATGTCGCGCAGCGTCCTTTTTCCCACCGCCGCGCCGACCGCGTAGGTCACCAACGCGCTGGCGAGCGCGCCGGCGGCGGCATAGGCGAAGCCGAGCCAGGGGCCGAACGCGGCGGCGGTCGCCGCGATCAGCACGGTGACCGGGAACAGGACGAAACCTGCCAGCACGAAGGCGCCGACCACCAGCAGCGGCGCCAGCCGGCTGCCGGCGAGTTCGGCGAAGAGGCCGCGCACCACCTCGGGCTTGGCCAGCGGCATGAACTGCCAGGCGAGCGCCAGCGCGATGATGAACAGCCCCGCCCCCAGCACCTTGGCGACGAGCGCGACGTGGCGCGACGACACCCGGCCGCCGACCACCGTGCCGATGAACTCTTCCGCGCCGATCGGCCGTTCGGGATCGGCGACGCCCTGGATGAACCCGAGGTCGGGGCCGCCCGCGCCCTCATCGGCGATGGGCACCAGGCTGTGCCCGTTGCGCTCAAGCGTGCGCGCCGCCTGCACCAGCGATCCGCCCTTCTGCGCGAGCGTATCGGCCACCTCTTGTCGGGTCGCGCCGCAATGGTGGCCGAGCAGGCCGTCGCGCAACTGCGTGATGCGCTTGCGCTGCGTATCGTCCTGCGCGGCGATGACGAGATCGCACTCGGTGTCGGTGCCCATCGAGCGGTTGTTCAGGTTGGCCGAGCCGACGCGCAGCAGCGTGTCGTCCACGATCATCACCTTGGCGTGCACCATCACGCTGGCGGCGCGGTCGCCGTCGGCCACCTTGGGATAGGCGAAGTAGACGCGCTCGCCGCCGGCCTCGCGCAGCGCGTGGACGAAGCGCAGGCGGCCGGCGCGCATGCTCTGCGCCTCCAGCCAGGACTCGTGCGCGTCGGGCGAGACCAGCACGACCTCGAGCGCCGGCCGTTCGCGCAGGCGCCTGGCCAGCCGGTCGGCGATAGCCGACGCGGTGAGAAACTGGTTCTCGATGTAGATCGTGCGCTCGGCCTTATCGATCATGTCGAGGTACAGGCGCTCGACCTCGTCCACCTGCTTCTGCTGCTCGTAGCGCGGCTGGGTGCGCGCGATGCCGACCTTCACGTCGGTGAAGTCGGGCTCAACGTGCTCGGGCCAGAGATCGACCTCGACTTCGGTCGCCGCCAGTTCCTCGCAGGCGGCGCAGGCCCAGCGCGCGCGCACCAGTTCGCCGAGCGCGCGCGCCGCCGCGCCGTCCACCATCATCTGTACGTCATGGAAGGGGCGGTACGGTTTGCCCGCCGGATCGACCCGCCCCGGCTCGTCTAGCCGGTGGCGGCTGGTGTCCCAGCGCCGCACGGTGATGTCGAGCCCGCCGGCGAAGGCGAGCGCGTCGTCGATCACCACCAGTTTCTGGTGCTGCGACGACCCGATCGGCACGCAGTCGTCGAGGCAGAAGCGGATGCGGCTCGGCGTGTTCCAGGCGAGGGTCAGGGTCGGAAAGAGGTCGCGCTCGGCCGCATAGAGAACGGAGAAGTCCCACAGCAGCACGCAGACCTCGAGCTCCGGGCGCTCGGCCACCAGGCGAGTGAGAAAGGCGGCGAATTCCTCCGGGTAGCCGTCGTCGGCGGTGCCCTCGCGCCCGACCAGCCTGGCCTGGCTGTGAATGTCCCAGCCGGCGATCACCACCGAGCGCTGCGCCTTGAGCAGCGCGCGGCGCAGCGCCGCGAAATAGGCGGCGGCGTCGATGAGCACGGCCGCGCGGGAGGCTCGCGCCACGCGCCAGACATTGCGGTTGGGCTGGAAGATCATGCGGACGGGCGACCACGTTTTGCCGGTTTTTCCGGGGGTTAACGCCCGGCGGGAACTTTGGTTCGCCGCCTTCCGGCATGCGGCGGGTGGATGGCCGGCATCACATTTTCGCGTTTAGCGCGCGAGGTTGGCCCGTGCTTTGCTGGAAAGCGGTCCAAGCGATTCCCATGTCCCGCCGCACCGAGATTAGTTCCGGTATCCTGGCGTACCGCCTCAACAGCGGGCTCGATCTGCTGCTTGCCCATCCCGGCGGCCCCTACTGGCGCAACAAGGACGACGGCGCCTGGTCGATCCCCAAGGGCGTGGTGGTGTCGGGCGACGTGTTCGCCTGCGCCAAGCGCGAGTTCAACGAGGAGACCGGGCTCGTCGCCGAAGGCAAGTTCACCCCGCTCACCCCGCTCCGGCAGAAGAGCGGCAAGGTGGTGCACGCCTTCGCGCTCGAGGCCGACTTCGACCTTACGGCCTTCTCCAGCAACCGCTTCGAGATGGAATGGCCGCCGCGCTCGGGCAAGAAGCAGGCGTTCCCCGAGATCGACCGCATCGCCTATTTTTCGCTCGCGACCGCGCGGCGGAAAATCCTGCCCGGCCAGCGGCCGTTCATCGACGAACTGGTGAGGAAGCTGCGGCAGGAAGAGAAGGTCTGAGCATTGCAGCGGTCGTGGCCGGGCTTGGTCCCGGAGCGTGCGGCTACGCGACCGCCACGCCACGCACCAACGGCCAATCTGGCTCGTTGTGCCGCATGATCCATTTTTCCTGCATCGCGGCCGCGGTCCATTCCTTCCAGGCCGGCAGCGCCATCACCGCGTCCATGTAGGCGCGCGTGTCGCGCGACACCGGCAGACCGTAGTTGTGAAAGCGCGCCACCACCGGCGCGTACATCGCGTCGGCCGCGCCGAAGGCGCCGAACAGAAACGGCCCGCCCGCGTCTTTGCCTAAGCGCGCACGGCAGTCCGCCCACAGCGCCTCGATGCGGCGCACGTTGTCCATCACGTCGTCGGCTTGCGGCCGCGGCTTGACGGGAAGCCACAGGTTCATGGTGCAGGCCTTGCGCAGCGGCTGAAAGCCCGCGTGCATCTCGGCCGCCACCACGCGCGCGTGGCTGCGCGCGCGGGCGTCCTTCGGCCACAGGCCGGCGTCGGGAAACCGCTCGGCCAGATGCTCGAGGATGGCGAGCGATTCCCAAATGTGCTGGTCGCCATCGATCAGCACCGGCACCTTGCCGGCGGGCGAGTATTTCCTGATCTCTTCCGCGCTGCCCGGCTCGTAGAGCGGGATCAGCGTTTCGTCGAAAGCGATGCCGGCCACCTTCATGGCGATCCATGGCCGCAGCGACCAGGACGAGTAGTTCTTGTTGCCGATGACCAGCGTCAGCGCCATCCCAGCCGTCCCATTGCGTCCGCCCAGTGGCCGCTCCACACTCGGCGGCCGATCGCTGCAAGTCTCACGAAAGGGAAATTTCCAGCAAGCCAATTTTTTTGATCGGGGGGATGACCATGGCAAATGTCTCGCGGACGTTGAGGACTTTGCTCGGCGCGCTTGTTGTCAGCGCGCTCCTGTGCGGCCTGGGCCGGGCGCAGACGGTGCCGGAAGCCGACCGCGCGGCGCTCGCCGGCCCCTGGCGCGGCCTGTGGGTGTCCGACACCCACGAATACGACGCCTTGCTGCAACTGACCGTGACCGCGAACGGCGCGGCCGAAGGCGCCATCACGTGGACGCTGCGCAAGTCGAACCGCGCCGACTACCAGTCCAAGCTCGGGCTGACCGGGACCGAATACGTGCGCGGCCGCTTCGATGCGCGCGCCTCCCTGCTCAGCATCGACGGCTACCGGCTCGACGATCCCAACAAGATCCTGGGCACCGACAAATACCGTCTGGTCGTCGGCGACAATCGCCGGACCCTGGGCGGGCTGACGTGGGACCACAACACCTGGACGGGCAGGATCTTCCTGCGCCGCTAGCGCTCAGCCTTTGCGCTGTTCGCCCGGCGCGAGTTCCGGCAATTCGACCGGCCCGCCCGCCTTCTTCCAGGCGCCGAAGCCGCCCTTGATGTGCGCCACCGGCTTCAACCCCATGCGGTGCGCGGTCTGGGCCGCGAGCGCGGAACGCATCCCACCGGCGCAGAAGAACACGAACTTCTTGTCCAACGCGAACACCGGCTTGTGATAGGGGCTCGCCGGGTCGATCCAGAATTCCAGCATCCCGCGCGGGCAATGGAAGGCGCCCGGCACCCTGCCCTCGCGCTGCAGCTCGCGGATGTCGCGGATATCGACCAGCACGACGTCGTCGCGGCCGGCGAGCTTGATGGCCTCTTCCGTCGGCAGCGTCTCGATCTCGCGCTCGGCCGCCTCGCACAGGGCCTTGTATCCAAGCGTAATGGTCTGCGGCATGGCTTCTCCTTTTGCGCGACATCGTGCCATCCGCGCCTGTGCGGCTCAAGCGATGCCCAGTTGAAGCGCTGCCGCCGAGCGGGCAGCATGGATTCGCGCTTGAGCGGCCCGCGATGCGGGCGACACGAAAGGCGGCGCCATGGACATCCTGCATCTACCCGACCTGCTCGCGCTGGCCTGGTTCCTCGGCGCCTGGATCGCCTATTCGATCGTCATCGAGAAAACCGGCAGGGGCAGGACCGGGCTCAACGCCCTGATGAACGGCTATCGCGACGCGTGGATGGAGCGCCTGATCGCGCGAGACATGCGCATGGTGGACGCGCAGGTGACCGCCGCCCTGCAGAACGGCACCGCCTTCTTCGCCTCCACCAGCCTGATCGCCATCGGCGGCACGCTCACGCTTTTGCGCGCGACCGAGGAAATCCTGCCGATGATGTCGCTTTTGCCGTTCGGCGTGCGCCCCTCGCGCCAGCTGTGGGACCTGAAGATGCTCGGGCTCGCCGTCATCTTCGTCTACGCCTTCTTCAAGTTCGCCTGGTCGTACCGGCTGTTCAACTATTTCGCCATCATGGTGGGCGCCGCGCCGCCGCCGGAGGAGAAGGATACGCCGGCGGCCAAGGAATTCGCCCACCGCGCCGCCCGCCTCTGCGCCGACGCCGGCCGGCACTTCAACCGCGGCCAGCGCGCCTTCTTCTTCGCGCTCGGCTATCTCGGCTGGTTCCTCGGACCCATTCCGTTCGCGCTCTCCACCGCCGGCATCCTGGTCGTGATGTGGCGGCGGCAATTCGCGTCCGACGCGCGTCGCGCCTTCGATGCGAACCCGCGTGGCGCGGCGGACGAAAGCTAGCCGCCTAGGCCATTCCCATCAGCACCGCGACCGCGGCGACCACGAGCACGGCGACGGCGGTGCCCGCCGCGGTGACCACGAACTCGCGCCGGCGCGCGCGCGCTTCGGCGTCATCGGCGGCCGCGGCCTGACCGAACAAGGCGCTCTGGTTCTCGAATGACATGGTCGATCCCCTTCGTCTGAAAGGCATCACGTGGATGGTGCCCGAGCACGCAAACGCGAACCCGACTGCACGAATCGCCCGAACCTTCCGAAGGTAACGCGCGTGCGACACCGCCACAACCAAAGGTGGACGGCGCGGCCCGCGGCCGGCTTCGCGCGGCTGGGGATGGCGGCCCCCGCCCCCTGACAACGGCCGTCCGACGTCCTATAATTGCTTTTGTTGCTACTACCATCATAGGTTGAAGACGCGAGGGGCCATGGACCGTAACCGCCGCGTATTCCCGATCCTTCATCGCTTCCGTTTCGCGCTGCCGCTCGCGGCGGCCGCGCTCATGGCCTGCGGCGCGGCGCGCGCCGAGGTGAGCGCCGCCGACGCCAAGTCCGGCGTGGTCGAATGCACGCCGCAGCACCTGCGCGATCACAATCCGGGGCTCGCCGACGGCGCGGACCGCATCATCTGCTTCACCGCCTACATCTCGAACTTCAACACCCAGGCGCGCAGCAGGAAGCCGAAATATCTCGGCGTGCCGCACTGGGTCGTGCACCACGTCAGGCGCGCGCCGAGCGCGCCGGAAAGCGGCGACCGGCCGAATGTCTGGTTCACCATCTTCGATCTGGCGGATAAGGGCATCGCGCCGATCGACGCGAGTTATTCGTTCACGCAGAAATTCCGCAAGACCCACAAGAACTGGTACGACCGCGGCCACCTCGCGCAGAAATACCTGGCCGAGCGCCTCGGCCAGGAAGCGGCGTGGTTCACGCACAACGTCGTCAACGCGGTGCCGCAGCGCCACGCCTTCAACGCCGGCCCCTGGCTCACGCTCGAATGCATGACCGGCGCCTGGGCCAATAAATATGGCGAGGTCTGGGTCATCGCCGGTCCGGTGTTCAGGAAGAACAAGCCGGTCACCTGGCTGCGCTCGGACGCGAACAAGAAGGCGGTGCCGGTCGCGATTCCGGTCGCCATGTTCAAGATCGTGCTGCGCAAGACCGGCGACGATTGGGACGCGCTCGGCTTCGTCTATCCGCAGACCCACCGCACCTATGCCAAGGCGCCCTTCGATCCGGCGGTGTGGTTCAAGCCGGTCGGCGAGATCGAGCGGCTGACCGGCGAGAGCTTCCTGTCCGGCGTGCCCAACGCCGCCGCGCTCAAGCAGAAGATGCCGGACCGGCTGTGGCCGGTGGCGAAGACGGACTTCGACCGCGGCTGCGACAAGCAGAAGGCCGACGTGCGCTAGCAAGGCTTTGTCGCGGCCGCGCTACTGGATCGTGATATTAACCGAGGGCGGCTCAGGAAACATCTCGCAGGCGCCTGTGAAAAGGACGCCGACCGCGCCGGTGACGTCGAACTTGACCGTCACTGAGGGGATCTGATTGAGCGCCGGTGTATAAGGCGCCGTGAGCGAATACGTGATCAGTACATCCGCGTCGTTCGGCCGCTTGATGTAGCCGCGCGCACCGGTCGTCTGAAAATCGGATTCGGCCAGCGCCGTAACTCCGCCGCCGATCGAATAGTTGCCGACATGCGGAACGAAGACGGTCGCATTTACCGGCGCCGCGGCCGGAAACGTCGCCGTGGTCGCTGCACTCGCGCTGCCGCCCCCACCGGCGCCGGTCGAACACGGCCCTGGCGCGCCATTGTTGGTATCCGTACCGGATGCCCGGACCACGATCTGAGCATCGACCGTAACGCGCACGTGCGTGAAGGTTGTCCCAACGGGCAAGTTGGCCAGGTTGGCGTAGCTGCCCACCGCGGCGCCAGCTCCGACCGCCGCGATGTCGAACGACTTGTTGCCCGAACCGAGAACCAGCGCGCCCGCGCAGGAGCCGACACCATCCGAGCCGGTGCAAAGCTCGACCTTTTTCACCGTCACTTCGTATATGGTCGGCGTAATCGGGGTGCCCGGGAAATTCGCCGCCTCGACGCCGCCAAGCGTTGCCCAAACGGCGGCCCAGCCTGTCAGACCAGCAACAAGTTTCGTACGCATCGCTAGCTCCCCCGCGCGATGACGATGCCGCCGCCCGTGCGCTCGACGATGATCTTGTTCTCGCGCCGCACCTTGTCGAGCGTATAGTTGCGCATGTCACGCGGCTCGAAGACGTCGCGACTGAAGGCCTTGTCGCTGAACAGCACCGGACGGTCGGTGCGCGCCAGCCGCACCACGAATTTGGCGAAGGCTTCGGCGTTGTTGAAGTTGTCCTTCTTCCAGCCGGCTTCGATCGACAGGTTCTGCGTAATGTCGGCGCTCGCCGAGTACTGCCAGCCCTTTGTGTCTTCGGCCAGGTCGGACTGCCACCGGTAATAGCGGGCGCCGACCTGCGCCCAGGGCAGATACGGCACCTGCGAGCGCAGTTCGAGATCGTAGCCGTTCATCACGCGCTCGGTCGTGTTGGTGGAGGCATCGATTGTCTTATAGTCGGTGATCCGCCGGTAGATGTTGGTGTTGAAATCCAGCATTGCCCATTTCAATTCGCCGCCGACGCTGGCCCGCTGGTGGCCGTAGGTCCATTCGTAGTCGAAGAACGCGTTGACGCCGGCGAGCACCTGGTTGCCCATCAACAAGCGCCGATAGCCGAGACCGACGTTGGTCGTGTCGCGATACTTGTCGATCATCGAATAGCGGAGCTGGCTCGCCTGGACGAAGAAGGTGTTCTGCTTGTCGGCGTCCTGGTAGAGCGGCTGCACCGTTAGGATCTGATAGGTAGGCTTGAGGTCCTTCTGGACATCCCATTCGAATTCGATGCGCTTGGCCCATTCAGGCAGGTTTTCTCCGATGCCGGGAAGCAGGTAAGAGTTCACGGCCGACTTGCCCCACGCAAAAGCGTTCGCGGTGGAGTCAACGGCCGTTTGTTGGCCGGCATAGGAATTCAGCAGATAAGGCGTCGACGTAAAGGCCCCACCTCGATCGAAGAAGAAGCGGTCCGCAAATGGGCTCTCGCTCGCCGCACGGCTGGCTGCGCCGCCGACGAGGCCGATCACCATGGCACCGACAACGATCAACGCGCGCCTGACTTGGCGCTTACGACGCGAACGAGACATGCTCCCCCCGCACAGACCTGGTAAAATATTAACAATTTATTTTCGCGCGTGAAAGCAGACACGCAGAAACCAGCGCATTCCGTCGTCAAAATTTTGTAGAAAAATTAAGCGCCGCCTTAACGTAATACCTTGCCGGTATCTATTTATGCGCTAAGGCCCGAGCGCTCAGCCCACCGCCACGTCGATCAGACGCAGCTGCACGCGCTCCTCGCCCTGCCAGCGGTCGATGGCAACGCAGCCGGCCGCATGTACCGTCCCGCCGCGGTTCTCGACCAGCGCCTGCCCGAGCGGCGTGCCGACGGCGCGGAAGGCGATGGCGTTGGCGATCTTGCCATCGCCCGCGCGCAGCCGCACGCGGATGTGGCTCTCGCCGACCGGATCGACATAAGCCAGCCGGTGCGCCGGCAAGGCCAGCACCGGCTCCGGATTACCGGCGCCGAAGGGACCCGCGCGGTTGAGCATGTCGGCGAGCGCGAGATTGACGCCGCCGGCGCTCACGGCGCCGTCGATCTTGAGCGCGCTGTCGCGCCGCGCGGCTTCCACCGCCGGCGCCAGAGTCTCCTCGAGGAAGGCGCGGAAGGCGCCGAGCGCGTCCTTTTTGAGCGTGATGCCGGCCGCCATGGCGTGGCCGCCGCCCTTCACCAGCAGGCCCTCGCTCACCGCGCGGCGCACCGCGCTGCCGAGATCGACGCCGGCGATCGAGCGGCCCGAGCCGGTGCCGGTGCCGCCCGCTTCCCAGGCGATGGCGAAAGCCGGCCGGCCGTAGCGTTCTTTCAGCCGCGCCGCCACCAGCCCGACCACGCCGGGATGCCAGCATTGGCCCGCGGTGACCACCGCCGCGCCCTTCTCTTCCAGCCCGAGCGCGGCCAGCGCTTCGGCTTCGGCTTGCGCCAGGGTCGCCTGCTCGATCGCGCGCCGCTCGGTATTGAGCCGGTCGAGCTCGGCGGCGATCGCTGCGGCCTCCGTCGGGTCTTCCTCCAGCAGCAGCCGCACGCCGAGATCGGCGCGGCCGATGCGCCCGCCGGCATTGATGCGCGGCCCGAGCAGGAAACCAAGATGCCACGGCTCCGGCGGCCCGGCGAGACGCGCCGCGTCCATCAGCGCGGTCTGCCCGATGTGCTCGCGCCGTCGCAATGCGATCAGCCCCTTGGCGACGAAGGCGCGGTTGAGCCCCGTGAGCGGCACCACGTCGGCGACGGTGCCGAGCGCGACGAAATGCAGAAGCGACAACAGATCGGGCTCGGGGCGCAGGCCCGTCCAGAAGCCGCGCGCGCGCAAGCTGCGCGTCAGCGCGACCAGCGTCAGGAACACGAGCCCGACCGCCGCCAGATGCCCGAGCCCCGAGAGATCGTCGGCACGGTTCGGATTGACCAGCGCGGCCGCCTTCGGCAGTTCCTCGTCGGCCTGGTGATGGTCGATCACCACCGCGTCGAGGCCGAGCCGGCCGGCTTCCGCGAGCGTGGCGTGGCTGGTGGTGCCGCAATCCACGGTGACGAGCAGGCTCGCACCGCGCTCGGCGAAGGAACGGATCGCGTCCACGTTCGGCCCATAGCCCTCGAAGATGCGGTCGGGGATGTGCACGATCGGGTCGAGCCCGCAGTGCCGCAGATAGCGGCACAGCAGCGCCGCCGCGGTCGCGCCGTCCACGTCGTAGTCGCCGAAGATCGCGACCTTCTCCCCCGCGCTGACCGCGCGCGAAAGCCGCGCGCAGGCCGCCTCCATGTCGGTGAGTGTGTGCGGGTCCGGCATCAGCCGCTTGATGGTCGGGTCGAGGAAATCCTCGACATGATCGGGATCGACGCCGCGGCCGGCCAGCACGCGCGCGAGCAATTCGGGCAGGTTATGGCGCTGCGCGATGGTCAGCGCGCGCGCGGAGCCGCGGGCGTCGAGCCGGTCCACCCAGGCGCGGCCGCAGGCGGACTTCTCCACGCCGAGGAAGAAGCGATCGAAGGAATTCAATGTCGTTGCCGGCAGGCCCATCGCCAAGGCGCTCTCTGAGAGGCGAATCATAGCATCGCCCCGGCCGCGCTTGTTCCGGCCATCCACGTCTTTCTTGTGGCAGCGCCCAGCCCGGCTCAGCCGGCCACGGCGCGGTGAATCCGCAGCAATTCCGGGATGGTGGCCGGGTCGCGCCGGCCGAAGCCGCATTCGGTCGCGACCGAGAAGGCCGAGACGTGCCGCTCGGCGGTGGCGAGCCGCCGGCGCGTGCCCTCCACCCCATCGGTGTAATGCACAAGTCCGAGGCAAAGCTCGGTCTCTGGCTTGAGCGTGAGCCGCTTGAGCGGCGCGAAATAGCCGTCGTCGTTGCGGTCGCGCGGCACCGGCATGTGGATGAGCGCGATCGGCCGCGCGATGTCGGCCGACAACCGGTTGGCGACGTCCACCATGTCGCCCATGTCGGTCGGCTCGACCACGTGCTTGTGGTTGCTATCGCCGTAGCAGAAGTGGAACAGGAGCTCGATGTCCGCCGGCACATGCTGCGCCAGGTCGCTGAGAATGGTCGAGAACCGCGTCAGCATCTCGTCGCGGTCACGGCCATAGGCGTTCGGCGCGTTGCGCTGGAGCCGTGCGAAAACGGCGGAGGCGACGTCGAACTGGATCGCGATCTCTCCGTGCGGCAGCGCGGCCGCGACCTTGTCGATCTCGCGCTTGAGCGCTTCGTTGTAAACCGGATCGAGCGGCTGGTGCAGGTCGTCCTGCAGGAACAGCCAGATCACCGAATGCGCCGGCACCAGATCGATCTGGAATTTCACGTCGGCAGCGATCTTGCCCGCGCGTTTGAGCGCCGTAAATTCGGCGTAGGACGCTTTCGCGATGTCGGCATAGAACAGATTGCCGAACGAGACGTCTTCCGCGCGCTTGCCCGGCTTCAGCCGGTAGCGGATGCGCGCCGTGCCGGTCGCGTGGATGCGGAACAGCTCGTCCGATTTCTCCAGCGCCGGATTGTCGGCGAAGGCCGGCTCGAGCCAGGTGATCCAGTCCGAGCGCTCGCCCGTCTCGCCGTCGGGGATGCGCCGCAGCCGCTCCCCGAGCGTCGCGCTCACCGTCTCGAACACCTCGCGCGCGTCGCGCAGCGGCACGCTACCGACCAGATGCACATGACGCATGAAGAAACTCCCCGGCTACGTCGCGCTTCGATTAGAAGCGCGGGGCCGGAGCATGACAACAAGCGTGCGCTAGATTTCGCCCCGCATGGCGGGACATGTGGCGATGGGCTTCAGCCCATCGCTCAGTCGAGGTGGAATTTGGCCAGCTCGCGGTGCTCGCCGATCACGCGGCGCACCGTGCCGGTGACCGAGCGCATGACCACCGTCTCGGTCTCGATCACATGCTTGCCGAACTTCACGCCGGCGAGCATCGGGCCGGTGGTGACGCCGGTGGCGGCGAACAGGCAGTCGCCTTTCACCATGTCCTCGATCTCGTACTTCTTCTTCGGATCCTTGATGCCCATCTTGAGCGTGCGCTCGCGCAGTTCCTCGGAATTGATGACGAGGCGCGTCTGCATCTGCCCGCCGATGCAGCGCAACGCGGCCGCCGCCAGCACGCCCTCCGGCGCGCCGCCGATGCCGAGATAGATGTCGATGCCGGTCTTCGGCTCGGCACAATGGATGACGCCGGCGACGTCGCCGTCGGTGATCAGCGTCACCGCGGCGCCGGTCTTGCGCACCGCCGCGATGATGTCGGCATGGCGCGGCCGGTCGAGCAGGATGGCGGTGATCTCGGACGGCTTCACGCCCTTCGCCTTGGCGAGGCTCATGATGTTCTCGTCCGCCGGCGCGTCGAGATCGATGGTGCCCTTCGGGTAGCCCGGGCCGATGGCGATCTTGTCCATGTAGCAGTCGGGCGCGTGCAGCAGCGTGCCGGCGTCGGCCATGGCGAGGGTGGCGATCGCGCCCGGCATGTTCTTGGCGCAGAGCGTCGTGCCTTCGAGCGGGTCGACCGCGATGTCCACCTTGGGGCCCTGCTTGGTGCCGACCTGCTCGCCGATGAACAGCATCGGCGCCTCGTCCATCTCGCCCTCGCCGATCACGACGGTGCCATCAATCGGCAGCTTGTTGAGCTCGCGGCGCATGGCGTCGACCGCCGCCTGGTCGGAGGCCTTGTCCTTGCCGTGCCCGCGCAGCCGCGCCGAGGAGACCGCGGCGCGCTCGGTCACGCGCACGATCTCGAGCGTGAGAATGCGCTCGATCAGCAGTTCCGGCTGTACGGTAATGGACGGCATCGTCTCGCTCCCCTCTCGCGCGCGGCTTTGGAAGTCCCCGCCGCGCCAACTCGACTCTCTAACTCAGTTCTTCTCGATGCGGATGACCTGCGGCCGGCCCGAGATCACCCGGTCGCGGCCGACCGCGGCCAGCGCCTTGCGCACGGCATCTTCGCTGGTCGCGTAGGTTATGAGAATAACGGGTACCGCGCTCCCCTTCACCTCGCCGGCGGGCGCGCCCTTGGCATGGCGCTGCACGATCGATTCCAGCGAAATGTCCTGTTCGGCCAGGCGGGTGGCGATGGTCGCCGCGGTGCCGGGCTTGTCGCGGGCCTGCAGCCTTATGTAATAGCCGCCCTCGTGCCGCTGCATCGGCGCCTTGCGCACCGCCGTCAGCCGCGCGGTGGGCCGGCCGAAAGGCGCGGTGCGCACGCCGCGCGCGATGTCGCCGATGTCGGCAAGCACGGCCGAGGCGGTCGCCGCCCCGCCGGCGCCGGGGCCGACCAGCGTCAGCGGGTTGATGCCTTCGGCGTCCACGGTGACGGCGTTGGTCACGCCCATCACCTGCGCGATGGCCGAGTCCTTGCGCACCATGGTCGGGTGCACGCGCTGCTCGATGCCCTTCCCCGTCTTCACCGCCACGCCGAGAAGCTTGACGCGGTAGCCGAGCTCGTCGGCGGCCGCGAGATCGGCCGGCTGGATCGAGGAGATGCCCTCCACGTAGATCGCCCTCTCGTCCAGCTTGGTGCCGAAGGCGAGCGAGGCGAGGATCGACAGCTTCTGCGCGGTGTCGTGGCCTTCGATGTCGAAAGTCGGATCGGCCTCCGCGTAGCCGAGCCGCTGCGCGTCGGCGAGGCACTCGGCAAAGCCGATGCCCTCCTGCTCCATGCGGGTCAGGATGTAATTGCAGGTGCCGTTGAGGATGCCGTAGATGCGCGAGAAGGAGTTGCCGGCGAGCCCCTCGCGCAAGGTCTTGACGATCGGGATGGCGCCGCCGACCGCCGCCTCGAAATTGATCGTGGCGTGATGCTTCTCGGCCGCCGCGGCGAGCTTGAGGCCGTGCTTGGCCAGCAGCGCCTTGTTGGCGGTGACCACCGACTTGCCGGAGGCGAGCGCGGCCTCGACCGCGGCCTTGGCCGGGTCGCCGGCGCCGCCGATCAGCTCGACGAACACGTCGATGTCCGGCGCGCGCGCGAGCGCGACCGGATCGGCGAACCACTTCATCTTCCTGAGATCGACGCCGCGGTCCTTGCCGCGCGCGCGCGCGGTCACCGCGACGACCTCGATGGCGCGGCCGCAGCGCACGGCCAGCGCCTCGCGCTGGCGCGCCACCTGGGCGACCAGGGCGCTGCCGACCGTGCCAAGACCGGCAACACCAACTCGGAGAGCTTGCGTCATTGTCTTTGGATCAGCGCCGGGTTGCGAGCGGGACGACGTTGTGAAGCTGCTCCGGCGCGGTCTCGAGGAAGCGGCGGATGTTGCGCGCGGCCTGGCGGATACGCTGCTCGTTCTCGACCAGCGCGATGCGCACGTGGCCCTCGCCGTATTCGCCGAAGCCGATGCCGGGCGACACCGCCGTCTCGGCCTTCTCGATCAGCAGCTTGGAGAACTCCACGCTGCCGAGGCTCCTGAACGCCTCCGGGATCGGCGCCCAGGCGAACATGGAGGCGCGCGGCGCCGGCACGTGCCAGCCGGCGCGGCCGAAGCTCTCCACCATCACGTCGCGGCGGCGCTTGTAGATCTCGCGCATCTCCTTGATGCAGTCGTCCGGGCCGTTGAGCGCGGCGGTCGCCGCCACCTGGATCGGGGTGAAGGCGCCGTAGTCGAGGTAGGATTTCACGCGCGCGAGCGCCGCGATGATGCGCTCGTTGCCGACGGCGAAGCCCATGCGCCAGCCCGGCATCGAATAGGTCTTCGACATCGAGGTGAACTCGACCGCGATGTCCATCGCGCCCGGCACCTGCAGCATCGACGGCGGCGGGTTGTCGTCGAAATAGACCTCCGCATAAGCGAGGTCGGACAGCACCAGCAGGCTGTGCTTCTTCGCGAAGGCGACGAGGTCCTTGTAGAAGTCGAGCGAGGCGACGTAGGCGGTCGGGTTGGCCGGATAGCAGACCACCAGCACCTGCGGCTTCGGGATGGAGTGGATGATCGCGCGCTCGAGCGTGTGGAAGAAGTTCGGCGTCGGCTCGGACGGGATCGAGCGCACCGCGCCGCCCGCCATCAGGAAGCCGAAAGCGTGGATCGGGTAGCTCGGGTTCGGCACCAGCACGACGTCGCCCGGCGCGGTGATCGCCTGGGCGACGTTGGCGAAGCCTTCCTTGGAGCCGAGCGTGGCGACGATCTGTGTCTCGGGGTTGAGCTTCACCCCGAAGCGGCGCTCGTAATAGGCGGCTTGCGCGCGGCGCAGGCCGGCGATGCCGCGCGAAGCCGAATAGCGGTCGGTGCGCGGCTTGCCGAGCGTCTCCTTGAGCTTCTCGAGCACGTGCGCGGGCGCCGGCAGGTCCGGGTTGCCCATGCCGAGGTCGACGATGTCCGCGCCGGCGTTGCGGGCCTTTGCCTTGGCCTTGTTCACCTCTTCGAACACGTAGGGCGGCAAACGGCGGATGCGGTAAAATTCGTCCATCGGTTCAGACCTTCAAGTCGGCTTGTCCTGCCTGGCGTCCGCCTCGCTGCGGACGCCGGCTGCCCTTCCCAGCCGGCAGGCGTTACCCCGGCTGGCTTTTATCATGGGTTCGTCTTTGCGCCAGTATTGCCGCCGGCTTTCTGGCCGGATTTGCCTGCCGGCGGCCTCTTTCTCGCCTCCGGCGGCGCCCCGTCGGCGGCCAGGGCCTCCTGCCGGTCGCGCACGGCGCGCAGCTCCTTCTGGGCCTTGGCCAGTTCGTCCTCGTTCATCGGCTGGGTGGCGCGGGCCGGCGGCATGTCGTGCACCGCCGGGTACTGGTAGGGGGTGGTCGGCCGGGCCGGCGCATTGGCCGGCAGGCCGCCCAGGCTTTCCGGCACGCGGTCGACGAGCTGCCCCGGCGCGCAGCCGGTCAGCGCCAGCTCCGCCAGCAGGACGGCCGCAGCCAATCGTATGCGCATCCCCGCCATGGTCGTCAGGACCCCGTCACCGGTCGCAAAATCGATGCAGACTCAATGAATTATAGCATAAGCCGGGTAACCGGCTAATATGGCCGCAGCAAGGTCGCGCCGTTCGGCGAGCCGGCCCGGACGGACGTGCCTCTGCGCCCAAACGCGCCTTGCGGGAGGGCGCGGCCAGGTCCATTTCTGGCGGCAGGGGACGGACACGCATGAACAAGCCACTCGGCGAACCGGCCAAGGTCAGCGCGGTCGACTACGAGGCGCTCGCCCGCAATATCGCGCGCCTGGTCGAGGAAAGCGGCAAGGCGCTCGCCGCCTACATGAAGCCGCGCGAGGAAGGAAAGATCAAACCCGAGCTCGGCGACGGCATCGCCGACGCGGTCAAGACCATCGGTCAGGTCGCCGAATACTGGCTCGCCGACCCCCAGCGCACCCTCGCCTTGCAGGCCAGCCTCGGCCGCGCCTATCTCGACCTCTGGGCCGGCGCCGCCCGGCGGCTCGCCGGCGAAGAGGCGCCGCCTGCGGTCGCTCCGGATCCGCGCGACAAGCGCTTCGCCGACCCCGAATGGTCGCAGAACCAGTTCTTCGACTTCCTCAAGCAGGCTTATCTCCTCACCGCGCAATGGGCCGACCGGCTGGTGAAGGACGCCGAGCTGGACGAGCACACGCGCAAGAAGGCCGAGTTCTACATCCGCCAGATCGCCAACGCGGTCTCGCCCTCCAACTTCATCCTGACCAATCCCGAGCTCTTGCGCGAAACGCTCACGTCGAACGCCGACAACCTCGTGCGCGGCATGCACATGCTCTCGGAGGACATCAAGGCAGGCCAGGGCCACCTCAAGCTGCGCCAGTCCGACCCCGATCAGTTCGAGGTCGGCCGCAACCTCGCGCTCACGCCCGGCAAGGTCGTGTTCCAGAACGACCTGATGCAGCTCATCCAGTACGAGGCGGCCACCGCCGAGGTGCTGAAGACGCCGCTCTTGATCGTGCCGCCCTGGATCAACAAGTTCTACATTCTCGACCTCACGCCGGAGAAGTCCTTCATCCGCTGGTGCGTCGAGCAAGGCATCACGGTGTTCGTGATCTCCTGGGTCAACCCCGACGCCCGCCTCGCCAGCAAGAGCTTCGAGCAGTACATGCGCGAAGGCGTGCTGGCGGCGATGGATGCCATCGAAGCCGCCACTGGCGAGAAAGAAGTGCACACCATCGGCTATTGCGTCGGCGGCACGCTCTTGTCGATCGCACTCGCTTATCTCGCCGCCAAGAAGCAGCAGCGCGCGAAGTCGGCCACCTTGTTCGCTGCGCAGGTCGATTTCACCCATGCCGGCGACCTCAAGGTCTTCGTGGACGAGGACCAGATCAAGCAGCTCGAAGAGCGCATGCAGGAGCAGGGCTATCTCGAGGCCTCGCGCATGGCGAACGCCTTCAACATGCTGCGCTCGAACGACCTGGTCTGGCCCTACATCGTCAACAACTACCTCAAGGGCAAGAAGCCCTACCCGTTCGACATCCTCTATTGGAATTCCGACGCCACGCGCATGCCGGCGGCCAACCATTCCTTCTATCTGCGCAACTGCTATCTCAACAACCGCCTGACCAAGGGCGAGATGGAGATCGCCGGCGTCACGCTCGACCTGCGCAAGGTGACGGTGCCGGTCTACAATCTCGCCACGCGCGAGGACCACATCGCACCGGCGAAGTCGGTGCTCTACGGCTCGCGCTTCTTCGGCGGGCCGGTGAAATACGTGCTGGCCGGCTCCGGCCACATCGCCGGCGTGGTCAACCCGCCGGGCAAGCCGAAGTACCAGTACTGGACGGGCGGCAAGCCGGACGGCGCCGACGTCGAGGACTGGCTCAAGACCGCCACCGAGCACCCGGGCTCCTGGTGGCCGGACTGGCTCGACTGGCTCACGAGCCACGGCGCCGAGACGGTGCCGGCGCGCAAGATCGGCGGCGGCAAGCTTAAAGCCATCGAGGACGCGCCCGGCTCCTACGTGAAAGTGCGCAGCTGGACCTGAGCGCGCGCCGCAAACGAAAAGGGCCGGATCGCTCCGGCCCTTTCTGCATTTCGCTTGAACGCGCTTACGACGCCAGCTTCACCGGCACCTTGAGGTAGCGCACGCCGTTGGCCTCCGCCGGCGGGAACTTGCCGGCGCGGATGTTCACCTGGATCGACGGCAAGAGCAGCAGCGGCGCGGCGAGTGTCGCATCGCGCGTTTCGCGCATCTTGACGAACTCGTCCTCGCTCACGCCCTCGTGCACATGCACGTTGCGCGCCTTCTCCTCGCCGACCGTGGTCTCCCAGGCGTACTGGTCGCGGCCCGGCGCCTTGTAGTCGTGGCACATGAAAAGCCGCGTTTCGGGCGGCAGCGACAGCACGCGCTGGATCGAACGGTAGAGCTGGCGCGCGTCGCCGCCGGGGAAGTCGGCCCGCGCGGTGCCGTAGTCCGGCATGAACATGGTGTCGCCGACGAACACCGCGTCGCCGATCTTGTAGGACACGCAGGCCGGCGTGTGGCCCGGCGTGTACATCACCTCGGCGTCGATGGTGCCGATCTTGAAGCGCTCGCCGTCCTTGAACAGGTGGTCGAACTCGGAACCCTCGCCCGACACGTCCATGGCGTTGAACACCGGGCGGAAGATGCGCTGCACGTCCTTGATGTGCTCGCCGATGCAGATCTTCGCGCCGGTCTTCAGCTTGATGTAGGGCGCGCCGGACAGATGGTCGGCGTGCGCATGCGTCTCCAGGATGGAGCTGATCCGGACCCCGAGCTTCTTGGCTTCCGCCAGCATGGCGTCGGCCGAGGCGACGGTCGCCTCGCCGCTGCGGTGGTCGAAGTCGAGCACCGGGTCGATCACCGCGCCCTCCATGGTCGCGGCATCCCAGACCAGGTAGCTCACGGTATTGGTCGGCTCGTCGAAAAAGGCCCGGATTTCGGGTTTCGCGGTCGCCGGCATGGTTCACGCTCCTTCGCTCATGTAACGCGCTACTAACGCCTAACGCGCTTCGGCCGTCGTCGGGCTTGACTTATATATTAGGCTCTACTAATTTAGCAACAGCTTATTTACGGAGGCCCCTGTGGGGCAAGCCCAGACGATCAAATTGCCGGCCGAGGCCGGCATCGCCGAACTTGAGCGCAAGGCCGCGGATGCGGCCTCGCTGCTGAAGCTGCTTGCCAACGAGAACCGGCTGCTCATTCTGTGCCGGCTCGCCCTCCATGGCGAGATGTCGGTCAACGACCTCGCCGCGGCGGTGAAACTGTCGCAGTCCGCGCTGTCGCAGCATCTCGCCAGGATGCGCGAGGAAGGCCTGCTCGCCACCCGGCGCAAAGCGCAGACCGTGTTCTACCGCATGGCCGACGAGAACGCCGCGCGCCTGCTTGTGCTCCTGAAAGATCTGTATTGCGCGTGAACGCCCCGGCTCCGAACGAGTCGGAATCAAAAACACACACGTCAACAAAGCCAAGAGAGAACGACGATGAGCGAACTGAAATCCATCTCGCCTGCCCGCGCCGCCGAGCTGATCCGCGACGGCGCCGTGCTGGTCGACATTCGCGAGCTCGACGAGCATGCGCGCGAGCGCATCCCGGGCGCGCGTCATCACGCGCTCAGCCGCCTCGGCGACGGCACGGTCGCGCGCGAAGGCGACGATATCCTCGTGTTCCATTGCCGGTCCGGCGCGCGCACCCTCGGCAACGCGGCCCGTCTCGCGGCCATATCGGGCGATTGCGACGCCTATGTGCTCGAGGGCGGCATCGACGCCTGGCGCAAGGCTGGCCTGCCGGTGACGCTGGACCGCGGCCAGCCGATTGACATCATGCGGCAGATGCAGATCACGGCCGGCACCATAGCGCTCGCCGGCGTCCTGCTCGGCGTGTTCGTGTCGCCGAACTTCTATGCATTACCGGCCTTTATCGGCGGCGGGCTCATGTTTGCCGGCATCACCGGTTATTGCCCGATGGTGCGGCTGCTCACCCGCATGCCCTGGAACCGGCGCGCTTACGCAGCGGCGAAGTGAGCCTGCTGCAGATCATATTGGCGGTCGCTTCGGGCGGCGTGGTCGGCTTCACGCTCGGCCTCGTCGGCGGCGGCGGCTCGATCATGGCGGTGCCGCTGCTCGTCTATGTCGTCGGCGTGCCCTCGCCGCACGTTGCAATCGGCACCAGCGCGCTGGCGGTGGCGGCGAGCGCCGCCGCCAATCGCGCCGGCCACGCGCGCGCACGCACCCACAACTGGCCTGGCGCGCGGGTCTTCGCAGTTACCGGTGTCGCCGGCGCCGCCGGCGGCGCCCAGCTCGGCAAGATGGTCGACGGCGGCCGCCTGCTGCTCTTGTTCGGCATGCTGATGGTGGCCGTCGGCGCGCTGATGCTGAAGCCGCGCAAATCCGGCGGCGACGCGGAGGTGAAGCTCACGCGCGAGAGCCTGCCGCAGCTTCTGCCCTGGCTCGTCGGCATGGGATTCATCGTCGGCGGTCTGTCCGGCTTCTTCGGCATCGGCGGCGGCTTCCTGATCGTGCCGGGCCTGATCGGCGCGACCGCCATGCCGCTGATCAACGCGATCGGTTCCTCGCTCGTGTCGGTCAGCGCCTTCGGGCTGACCACGGCGGCAAGCTATGCCTGGTCGGGGTTGGTCGACTGGCCGCTCGCCGGCCTGTTCATCCTCGGCGGCGCTATCGGCGGGCTTGGCGGCATCGCCCTTGCGCGGCATCTCGCCGGCTACAAGCGCGCGCTGTCGCTGACCTTCTCCGGTGTGGTGATCGCGGTCGGGCTCTACGTGATCGCCCGCTCACTCTGGGGGTAATTCCCAGAAGTCGATCGCCTCTCCGCTCGGCGCTTCTTTCCTGTGCCGGATGGTCGCGTACTTGCCGCCGTGGAACACCAGCGGCAGGCGGTCGTCGTCGCGCAGGCCGACGATGCGGCCGATGAAGATCGAATGGTCGCCGCAATCGTGCTGCGCCTCGATCGTGGCGGCGATCGCCGCGCTCACGCCGGAGAGCACCGGCACGCCCTGCATGTGCGCGAACAAGGGCTCCGGATCGGCCGAGCCCTGCCCGGCGAAATGCTGGCTGATCGCCTCCTGGCCCTGCGCCAGGATGCTGACGCCGAAATGGCGCGCCTTTTCCAGGGTGCCGTGCATGCGCGCCTTCTTGGCGATCGAGATGATGCAGAGCGGCGGCGACAGCGAGCCCGACATGAAGGCGTTGGCGGTCATGCCGCGCACCGCGCCCTCGGACTCGGCGGTGATCACCGTCACGCCGGTGGTGAAACGTCCCATCACGCGGCGGAACAGCTTGCTGTCGATCTCGGTCTTTTCCTGGTGCGGATACATGCTCGTCGTCGGAACTCCCTCGTCGTCCGGGGCGTGATAGCTCATATCGGCCGCGTCGGCCAAGGCCGGGCGACAGATACCCCCGCTTCCGTTAGGGTCGGGGCCGGAAAGCTTGCGGGGAGAGCCGGCGATGACCAGGGAACTGATGTGGCTGACGCTGACGGTGATCCTGACCGGGCTGTTGTGGATCCCCTATATCCTCGACCGCATCAAGGTGCGCGGGCTGATGGGCGCCATGGCCAACCCGTCGCGCAGCGACACGCCGCAATCGCCCTGGGCGCAACGGCTCTACTTCGCGCACACCAACGCGGTCGACAACCTGGTGATCTTCGCGCCGCTGGTGCTGATCCTCGACAATATCGGCTATTCCTCGCCGGCCACGGTGGCCGCCTGCGCGGTCTATTTCTGGGCGCGGCTGGCGCACGCCGTCGTTTACGGGCTCGGCATTCCGGTGGCGCGCACGCTGGCCTTCGCGGTCGGCTTCGGCGCGCAGGCGGTGCTGGTGCTGGCGGTGTTCGGGGTAGTGTGAGTCTCATGTCCCGGGCGCGGCGCGCTCCGCGATCGCCCGCGCATCCACCTCGCGCGGCAGCAGCCCGAAGACGCCGCCCTCCTCGCCCGGCAGGCGGGATGCGCAGAAGGCGTCGGCGACAGAAGCCGGCGCGTAGCGCACCAGCAGCGCCGCCTGCAGGGCGAGGATCAGTTCGCGCACCAGCGCGCGCGCCTGCGCCTCGTCGTTACGCTCAGGGCTCGCCAGCCGCGCCGTCAGCTTCTCGTTGAAGCGCCGCAGCCGCGCATCGCCGCCATCGTCCAGCTCGCGCTTGAGCACGTCGCCGATGTTCGCCGTGCGCCCGATCGCGCGCAGCACGTCGAGGCACATCACGTTGCCGGAGCCTTCCCAGATCGAGTTCACCGGCGCCTCGCGGTAGAGGCGCGGCATGATGCTTTCCTCGATGTAGCCGGAGCCGCCCAGCACCTCCATCGCCTCGGCGGTCACCGCCGGCGCGCGCTTGCAGATCCAGAACTTGGCCGCCGGCGTCACCACGCGGCGGATGGCGAGCGAGGCCTCGTCGTCCTCGTCATAGGCGCGCGCCAGCCGCAGCGTCAGCACGGTCGCCGCCTCGCATTCGAGCGCGAGGTCGGCGACGACGTTGGTCATCAGCGGCTGGTCGATCAGCTTCTTCTGGAACGCCGTGCGATGGCGCGCGTGGTGCGCCGCCTGCGCCACCGCGGCCCGCATCAGGCCGGACGAGCCGATGCAGCAGTCGAGCCGCGTGTAGTTGCCCATCTCGATGATGGTCGGGATGCCGCGCCCCTCCTCACCGATCAGCTCGGCATGGGCGCCGTGGAATTCGACCTCGCTCGAGGCGTTCGCCTTGTTGCCGAGCTTGTCCTTGAGCCGGTTGATGTGAACGGCGTTGCGCGTCCCGTCCGGCGCGAAGCGCGGCATCAGGAAGCAGCTCAGGCCTTTCGGGCTTTGCGCCAGCACCAGGAAGGCGTCGCACATCGGCGCCGACATGAACCACTTGTGGCCGGAAAGGCGGAACGTGCCGTCGCCGGCCGGCTCCGCCCACGTCGTGTTGGTGCGCAGGTCCGAGCCGCCCTGGTTCTCGGTCATGCCCATGCCGAGCAGCACCGCGCTCTTCTCGCGCGCCGGCACGAAGCGCGGATCGTATGTGCGCCCGAAGATGCGCGGCAGCCATTGCGCGCTCGCCTTCGGCGACTGCCGCAAGGTCGGCACCGAGCCGTAGGTCATGGCGAGCGGGCAATAGACGCCGCTCTCGATCTGCCCGAGCATGTAGGTGCCGGCCGCGCGCGCCACATGCGCGCCCTTCTGCGGCTTCGCCCAGGGACCCGAATGCAGCCCGGCGGCGAGCGCGATGGTCAGCAGTTCGTGCCAGGCGGGATGGAATTCAACTTCATCGAGACGATGACCGAAGCGGTCGAAGCTCTTGAGCTTCGGCGGGTTTTCGTTGGCGGCAAAGCCCGCCGCGATGGTCTGCGGCGTGCCAAGCCGCGCGCCGAGCGCGTTCAGTTCCGCCTCCGCCCAGCCGGCGCCCTCGCGCGCGACGGCTTCGCGCAGCACGGAATCGCTGCCGAACAGATTGTAGCCTTCGAGTGGCGGCGGCTGGTTCTCGACCTCGAACATGTCGCAGGTCTCCCATGGTCGCCGCCCAGTGTAGCAGGCGAATCAGGGAAACAGCGCGACCTGGTCGATGCCCGTCGTCTCCGGCCAGCCCATGACCAGGTTCATGTTCTGGATCGCCTGGCCGGAGGCGCCCTTCACCAGGTTGTCGAGCGCGGAGATGACGATCGCCCGGCCCGGGATGCGGTCCTTCGCCACGCCGATGAAGGTCATGTTGGAGCCGCGCACGTGCCGGGTCTGCGGCGTCTCGCCGAACGGCAGCACGTGCACGAAGGGCTCCTGCGCGTAGAACTTTGAAAGTATCTCGTGCAGCTGCTCGGGCGTGCGTCCTTGCGTGCCGCGCACATAGATGGTCGAGAGGATGCCGCGGTTCATCGGCACCAGATGCGGCGTGAAGCTCACGACCACCGGCCGCCCGGCGGCCGCTGAGAACTCCTGGTCGAGCTCGGCCATGTGCCGGTGATGGCCGACGCCGTAGGCGTTGAAGCCCTCCGACACTTCCGAGAACAGCATCGCCTCCTTGGCCGCCCGCCCTGCCCCGGTCATGCCCGACTTGGCGTCGACCACGATCTCGTCGAGGTCGATCGCCTTGGCCTTGATCAGCGGCGTGAGCGGCAGCTGCGCGCACGTCGTGTAGCAGCCGGGATTGGCGACGAGGTGCGCGTGGCGGATCGCCTCGCGGTGGATCTCCACCAGCCCATAGACCGCCTGCTTCTGCAGGTCGGGCGCGAGATGCTCGTGACCGTACCACTTCGCATAGGCCGCGGTGTCGGCGAGCCGGAAGTCGGCCGACAGGTCCACCACCTTGACGGCCGGCGTGGCGGCGAAGATCGCCTTGATGACCTTCTGCGTCGTGGCGTGCGGCAGCGCGCAGAAGATGAGGTCGAGGTTCGCCCCCGCCCAGTCGAGCCCGTCGAGCGCGACCAGCGTCGGCAGATCGAAGGGCGAGAACTGCGGGAACACCTCGCGCATCTTCTTGCCGGCCGAGCGCTCGGCGGTGAGCAGCGCGATCTCCACGTTCGGGTGGCGCAGCAGCATGCGCACCAGTTCCGATCCGGTGTAGCCCGAGGCGCCGAGGACGCCGACCTTCGCTTTGCTGGCCATGGCCAAGCCCTTCCCTGTCGCTCCCCGACGGGAGCGTTGTTCAGTCGTACCGGATGAAGGAAACCGCGGGGACGATCAAGGTGCCGCGGACCTTATCCGGCGGCACGGAAACGACGGCCTAAGCGCCCGTCCGTGCCGGGGTGGCACGGCGGCGGCGGAAGATCGCGGCTGCGAACGGCGTCGTCATGGGCGCGGGATATAAGCCCGGCCTCCCGGCCGGTCAACCGCCCCGCAGCGGCAGCGGCTGCTCGGCCAGCATCACCTTGACCACCACGTCGCGCGCCTTGGCCTCCTCGATGCCGTAGCCCGCCAGCATGTCGCGGCAGTCGGCGACGATGGCGTCGGCGTCCTGCATGATCTTGAGCCGCTTGAAGCCGGCGTCGTGGGAGAGGCCCATGCTGGCGCCAACGAGCTCCAGCACGTTGACCACGCGGAACGGCCAGTCGCGCTCGTGCGCGCAGAGCTCGCGGTAGTCGACGTGATAGATGACGGCGAGCGCGTCCACGCCGGCGGCCTCCGCCGCCTCGAGCTCGGCAAGCTGCAGGCTGCGCTTGTACTCCGGCAGCGCGCTCAGCGCATTGCCGACCAGCCCGACCGACGGCTGGTCGAGATCGACCAGTTCGACGCCCGGCACCATGCGCAGCAACTCGACGGCCACTTCGGTCACGCCCTTCACGCCGCGGTGCTTGTGCAGCGCGACCCGCATCGGCACCGGCCGCGTCAAGAGCGGCCGCAGCGCGTCGAGCCGCGGCTTCATGAACAGCATGAACGGCGTCATCTCGAAGGGGCGCGCGCCGCGCATCTTCTCGACCGTCGGCAGCGTCGTCTCGGTGAACTGCACGTGGCAGCTCGGGCACCAGGAGATCACCCCGGTCCTGCCCTCGGCCAGCCGGTCGAGCGAGCTCGTCGCCTGCCGCCCCGACACGTCGGTGTCGCCGGTGCGCAGTTGCACCACGCCGCAGCAGTTGTTCGGCCCGCCCATCACTTTGTAGGTGACGCCGAGCGCGTCCATGATGTCGAGCGCGAGCAGCGCGATGTGCGGCGTCTTGAGCACGTTGCAGCCGGTGTAGAATACGAAGTCCGGACGCTCGCCCGGCTTCGCCGTCGAGCCGCTTTCGAGCCGGCCGGTCACCTGCTGGCCGAGACGGGCGAGCTCCGCTTCGGAGAGCTGCATGCGCGAGAGCACGTTTACGCCGTCGGCCACCAGACGGAAGTTGTCGATGCCCTGCTTGCGCCGCACGCGCGGCTCGGTCGACTTCTGCGCCATGGCGACGCGCGCCATGGCCAGCAGGAAGCGCGGATTGACGCCTTCGGGACAGGCCTCGATGCAGTCGCCGGTGAGCGCGCAGCCTTTCGCCCAGGCCTGCGCGGCGGCCGGCCCAGCGCCCTCGCGCACGATGTCGAGCACGCCGGAAATCACCGCTTGCGGCGAAGCGTCGCCGACGCCGGCGTGGCCCGCGACCGGACAGACCTCGACGCACTTGCCGCAGCGGGTGCAGGCGTCGAGCATGTCGTTGGTGCGCGCGGCGAGCGCGCTCTCGAAGGCGGTCGTGGTCATCGCGCGCGTCTCCCGGCGCAAGGCGCAATATGCCGATACCGCATCCTAGCGCCGCCGCCGCGCCGAACCTAGCCGCTGGCTGGCGCTGCCGCGCAACCGCGCCTTGCGCAACACGCAGGGCGCCGGCGCGCGTTCCATTCCGGCGGACGCGCCAAACGACAAGGGCCGCCCCGGTTGGAGCGGCCCTCGCCAAGCCTCGAACGGCCTCGATCAGCCGATGCCGCCGTTGGCGGGGATGAGGATGTAGCCGTTGCCGGCCTTCTCGACGTAGCTGACGGTGCCGAAGGGGAAGTGATAGCCGATCACCGGCATCTTCTCCGTCTGCGCCATGTCATACAGCTTCTTGCGCGTCTGCACGGCCTGGTCGCCGACCGTGTCGAACATGATCTGGTAGTCCGGGTTCCTGACGAACACGCCCGGCGCCAGCGACACGTCGCCCTGGATGAGCACACGCTTGGCGCCCGAGGCCACGACGAAGGACGTGTGGCCCGGCGTATGGCCCGGCGTCGCGAGGGCGGTGATGCCCGGCGCAACTTCCTTGCCGGCTTCGAATGGCGTGGTCTTCAGGCCCTCGAACACCTTCTTCACATTGGCGAAGTTGCCCCGGCCCGCCGGCGGCGTCTTGGAGACGTTGCCCTCGTCGGTCCAGTAGGCCATTTCGACGGCCCCCACCTTGATCTCGGCGTTCGGGAAAGCCGGCGTGCCGTCCGGATTCTTCAGGCCACCGATGTGGTCACCGTGGATGTGCGAGATCAGCACGATGTCGACCGCCTTGGCGTCGATGCCGGCGGCCTGCAAGTTGGCACGATGATGGCCGACTGCGCCATTGCTCGCCGCCAGGGCGCCCATGCCGTTGCCGGTGTCGATGACGATGGTCTTGCCGCCCGCCTTCACGACGGATGGGCAAAACGGATTCTGCATCATGCCGTTGGGCATATAGGCCGCGGCAAAGGCGGCGACGGTCTGCTCCTTCGACAGGTTGGTGATGAAATTGTCCGGCAATGGGAATGAACGGATGCCGTCGAGCACCTGGATCACTTCGGCATCGCCGAGCTTGTAGCGGAATACGCCGTTTCCGGCAGCGGCGGCCTGCGCGTGCGCGGGCGAAAGCCTAAAGCCGGTTGCCGATACGGCTGCCGCAGCGGCAGCGCCTGCAAGAGCGGCACGACGAGTGAATTGCATGGAGATCTCCCTTGTTTGTGTACAATCATTATTTGGGCGGCTGTCCGCGATCTCAGCGCGAACACCATAAGGCGGCCTGTTATTCCCCTACCGCCCAATTTGAAGCGCGAATAAGCCGGTCGCTCAATAGCTTGCTTGAGGCTCTCGCCATCAAATTTTCGCCAGCCGGTTCTCTTGCGGATTTACGTCGCCCCGTCAGCCGCGCAGAATAGCGCGCCGAGCCACGAAACGGTGGCCGAGCCGGTCACCAAACCGGTCCATCAAGCCAAAACATTCGGGAGGGATAATCGATGCGTAGCTTTGTCACGGTCGTAAGCGCGCTCGCCATTGCGCTAATGGCTGCCACTGCCGCTTCCGCCCAAGCGCCGGCCGCCGCTCCGCCGCCGATGCCGGGGGTCGGCGCGCCGCTCACGCTCGAGCAGGCCAAGAAGATCGTTGCAGCCGCCGAGGCGGAAGCCAAGAAGAACAACTGGGCGATGGTCATCGCGATCGTGGAGCCGAACGGGCAATTGGTCTACTTGCAGAAGGCGGACGGCACGCAGTACGGGTCGATCAATGTGGCGATCGACAAGGCCGTATCGTCGGCCCTCTTCCGGCGTCCGACCACGGCGTTCGAAGCCGGGCTCAAGGCCGGCAACACCTATCTGCTGACCCTGCGCGGGGCGAACGCAACACCGGGCGGCCAGCCGATCGTAATGGGCGGCAAAGTCGTCGGCGGCATCGGCGTCAGCGGCGCCACCGGCGCGCAAGACGACCAGGTCGCCAAGGCCGGTCTTGCCGCAGCCCAGTAAAGCAAGAGCAGTTGATGGAAATCCGCCGGGAGCGATCCCGGCGGATTTTCCGTTCGTCAGCCGGAAAAGTAGCCGTAGGCCTTGGTGATCACGTCACCAAGCGTGAGCAGCACCGCCGCCCACACGAAGGCCGAGGCGAAATTTGCGGCCTGGAAACGCCAGTACGGCATCTCGAAGATGCCGGCGACCAGCGGCACCGAGGCGCGCAAGGGCCCGAAGAAGCGCCCGATGAAGATGCCGAGCGCACCCCATTTCCGCACGAAGGCTTCCCCGCGCGGGATCAGGTCGGGATGGCGCGACAGCGGCCACATGTGCTGCACGGAATATTCGAGCTTGAGGCCGATCCAGTAGGACAGCCAGTCGCCGAGCGCCGCGCCGATCGAGGCCGCCACCCACACCTGCCAAAAGCTCACCCCGCCCGCCTGCGCCAGCGCGCCGATCGCGACCAGCGCCGCCCAGGCCGGCACCAGCAGCGAGATGAAGGCGAGCGATTCCGCGAAAGCGAGCGCGAACACGACAAACGGCGCCCAGATGGCGTGGTCGCGCACGAAGGCGACGATCTGTTCGGCGTATCCGTTGAGGTCCATCGGTGGGGCGTTCTCGGGCTCGGGCCGTCTTTACCCCGCCCCCGCGCCGGGCGCCAGCGCCGCTAATCCGGCAGCGCCGGCTCGTCTTGGGGGAACAGATGCGCCAGTGCGACCAGGCCCATGATCAGAAGCGGCACCGCCAGGAAGGCGCCGACCGGGCCCCACAGCCAGGTCCAGAACACCAGCGACAGAAACACCATCAGCGGATTGAGCGTTAGCCGGTGGCCGACGATCGCCGGCGTGATGAAGTGGCCTTCCAGCGTGGTGAAGCCGAGATAGAGCAGCGGCGCGATCAGCGCGTGCGTCAGCGTCGGGAACGTCACCAGTCCGACCAGGAACAGCGCCAGTTCCATCATCAGCGCGCCGAGATAGGGAATGTAGTTGAGGATGAAGCCGAGCACGGCCCAGGCCAGCGGGTCCGGCATGCCGGTGACCCAGGCGATGACGCCTGCGGCCACGCCGACCGCGGCATTGATCACCGTCACCATGCTCAGGTAGCCGGTCAGGTCGTGCTCGATGTCGTTCATGATCTTGAGCGTGCGGAGCTTGGCCTCGCGCAGCTCGAAGAACCCGACCAGTTCGCGGCGGATGCGGCTGCGGCCGAGCAGCATGAAGAACAGCGTGCCGAAGAAGATCAGCATCTGCCCGACGCCGGGCGCCACGACCGCCACCACCGGCTGCACGAAGCCGGCGATGTCGAACCCGACGCTCTCCTTGCCGCCGGCCGGCAGCAGCGCGTTGCGCAGGTCCTGCAGCGCGTTGAACGGCCCGTCGAGGACATGCAGCTTTTCGCGGATGTTGCGCCCGATCTCGGGGCCCTTGCCGATCCAGTCGAGCGCCGGCGAGGCGAGCAGCGCGATCAGCCCGTAGAACACGACGACCACCAGAAGCCAGAGCACCAGCGCATGCACGATGGCCGGCACGCCGGCGCGGTCGGCGCGCGCCGACAAGGGGCCGAGCATCATCGTCACCACGAAGGCGGAGACCGCCGGCAGCAGCACGGGCCGCGCCAGGTTCAAGCCCGCGACCAACAGGATGATGAAGATGCCGACGATCGCGGCCTGCGATGCGGTGCGCCACGTCGATTGCGACGACGCCGGCGGCATCGGGTCGCTGATCGCAAGTGTCGCATGCGGCCGCCGCGCGGTTTTGTCCTGCTTTTCGGTAATCGGTTTCATATCGCGAAAGCCCCGGAGCCATTGATAACTTGCGGGCTGCCATTTGGTTGCCTGCGACTGCGAACACGCGCGCAGGACGGTGTCGGCCCACCGCAAGCAAAGCACGGCTGCCGCCGGAGGGATTGACAGTGAACGTCAATTGCAATGATGGTCCCCGACCATCAAGAAGCGTCGACACCGGCGCATAAAGGGAGAAACCATGACGATCCGTGCCTTGCTTCGAATGGCCGTCCTCGCGGCGATCACCGCCGGCGCCACGGCGGCTTCCGCGCAGGAAACGATCAAACTGCGCATCGCCTCCGGCCATCCGCCGGCCAACACCTACGTCAACTTGATGCAGAACTTCTTCGTGCCGGAGGTGACCAAGCGCGTCGCCGCGAAGACGAAGTACAAGGTCGAGTTCGTCGAAGGCTACGGCGGCGCCATGGTGAAGGTCGCCGACACGCTCGAGGGCGTGCAGTCCGGCATCATCGACATCGGCGGCTACTGCTTCTGCTTCGAGCCGTCCAACCTGCCGCTGCACGCGTTCCAGATCATGCTGCCCTTCGGCACCATGGACCCGACGGTGAGCCTGAAGGTCGCGCGCGCCGTGTACGACAAGGTGCCGTACATGTCGAAGGTGTTCGAGGACAAGTACAAGCAGAAGCTGATCGCGCTGATCGCCGACAACGGCTACAACCTCGGCACCAACTTCGCCTGGCAGAACGTCTCCGACCTCAAGGGTCAGAAGATCGCCGGCGCCGGCCTCAATCTGAAGTGGCTGGAATTCGCCGGCGCGACGCCGGTGCAGTCCTCCCTGCCCGACGCCTACACCTCGATGCAGACCGGCGTCTACAACGGCTGGATCATGTTCCCGTCGGCCTGGGTCAACTTCAAGCTCTACGAAGTCGGCAAGTACTACACCGAGGTCGGCTTCGGCGCGATCACCTGGCACGGGCTGACCGTCAATTCGGCGCGCTGGTCGAAGCTGCCGAAGGAAGTGCAGGACGTGATCCTGGAAGTGGCCAAGGAGTTCGAGGCCAAGACCGGCACGGTGAACAAGGAGAACTATCCGAAGCAGATCGCCGAGCTGAAGGCCAAGGGCGTCAACGTCAACGCCGTGTCCGACAAGGTGAAGCAGGACTGGGCCAACTCGCTCGCCGCCTGGCCGGCGCAGAAGGCCAAGGAGCTCGACGCCGCGGGCATGCCCGGCACGCAGGTGCTGGAGATCGCGCTCAAGGCGGCCGAGGATAACGGCCACAAGTGGCCGATCCAATACAAGCTCAAGTAAGCGGCGCTGCATTCGGGGGCGGCCGGTAATCCCGGCCGCCCTTGCACTTTGGGTTTCATCGTCCGGAAGTCGCCCATGCTGCACGACCTGAACGCCCGCGTCGTCCGCGCTTTGCTCGCGGCGGCGGCGGTCATCATCTTCCTGCTCGGCTTCCTGGTCTGCGCCGACGTGATCGGCCGCGCCGTCTTCAATTCCCCCGTCAAGGGCACGCCCGAGATGGTGTCGATGTCGATCGTCATCATCTGCTTCCTGCTCGCCGGCTATGCCGTGCAGAGCGGCAGCATGATCTACACCGACGCGGTCGTCGGCCTGTTCGGCGCGCGCGGGCGCGCCTTCGCGCAGCTTCTCTCCGCCGTCCTCGGCATCCTGTTCTTCGCCATCATCTTCTGGGGCAGCTACGAGCCGACTTTGCACGCCATCGCGAGCGGCGAATACGAAGGCGAAGGCGCGCTGCGCGTGCCGGTCTGGCCGGCGCGCACCGTGGTGATCGCCGGCGCCCTGCTGGTGATCGCGAGCTACGCCCTGATCGGCGTCGGCGCGATCAAGGTTCTCGTCACCGGCCGCGAGGCGGACGGCGCCGCCGCCGGCTCAACCCACCTGTAAGGCGAGGCAGTCATGCTCGGCCATCTCGACATGATCGCCATCGTGGTGGTCGTCCTTGCGCTCGTGTTCGCGGGCGTGCACATCGCCATCGCGCTCGGCATCACCGCCGCGCTCGGCATCTATTTGATGATGGGCGACCTCGAGGTGGTGCGCACCTTCGTCGCCAACACCGCCTACGAGGCGCTGCGCGACTACGTCTTCGCCGTCATCCCGCTGTTCATGCTGATGGGCGACTTCCTCGCCAAATGCGGCGCCGCGCGCGACCTCTACACCCTCGGCAACCGCGCCTCGAAGTGGCTGCCCGGCCGGCTCGCCGCCGCCACCATCATCGCCAACGCGCTGTTCGGCTTCGTCACCGGCGTCTCCATCGCCGCCGCCGCCGCCTTTTCCCGCATCGCCTATCCGGAGATGCGCCGCTACGGCTACCGGCGCGACTTCGCGCTCGGCTCGATCGCGGGCTCCGCCTGTCTCGGCATGCTGATCCCGCCCTCGGTGCTGATGATCGTGTGGTGCGTGCTGACCGAAATATCGATCGGCAAGCTGTTCCTCGCCGGCGTCATTCCCGGCCTGCTCGCCGCCGCCGGCATGATCGCCTACGTCGTGATCGCCGCCAAGCTCAAGCCCGAGCTGGTCGGGGAAACGCATGCCTCGCGCGCCGCCGCGCCGGTCGGCGCCGCGGTGACGCCGCCCGCGGCCGCGGTCGCGCCCACCGCCGCCGACGAGGAGGACATCCGCGCCATCCTCATCAGCACGCTGCTCGTGGTCGCGCTCATCCTCGGCACGCTCGGCGCCATCTGGCTCGGCCTGTGCACGCCGACCGAAGGCGCCGGCATCGGCGCGGTCGGCGCGCTCATCCTCGCCGTCATCAAGGGCATCCGCCCGCGCGAGGTCTGGCAGGTGGTGCTCGACGTCGGCCGCACGTCCGGCCCGCTGCTGCTGCTTTTGTTCTGCGCGCAGCTCTACTCGCGCGTCCTGTCGATGACCGGCTTCACGGAAGCCGCCAAGAACTTCCTGCTCGCCACCGGCGCCGGCCCCTGGGGCATCCTCGCCGTCATGGTGGCGATCTGGGTCGTGCTCGGCTGCCTGATCGACTCGATCTCGATCATCCTGCTCACCGTGCCGATCTTCGCGCCGATCGCCGCCGCGCTCGGCTTCGATCCCCTCGCCTTCGCCATCATGGGCATCCTGGCGATCGAAACCGGTCTGATCACGCCGCCCTTCGGCATCCTCGTGTTCACGGTGAAGGCGGCGGTGCCCGACAAGAGCGTGGAACTCGCCGAGATCTTCCGCGGCGCAATCCCCTACTGGATCGTGCTGCTCGGCGTCGTCGCCCTGCTGGCGGTGTTTCCACAGATTGCCACGTTCCTGCCCCGGCTGTAGCGCAGGCCAGACCGGCGCGCCGTGCTGCCCGTCGCCCTGCGGTGCGAGGCGCGTCTTGCGCCGAGTCGCGAAGGGCGGCGGCTGTCCTCCTGCGAGGGCCGTGCTGTCGCGCGGCCACCTCAGGATGACGGCATTCTGTATGGCATAGTGGCTGGCAACTGATTCGCGCCGTCACTAACTGTTGAGCTCCATGGCAAAGTCCGCAACCAAGAAGAAACCGTCCTCCCAGGCCGACCTGTTCGCGGAAAGCCCGCCGAAACCGTCGGCGCGCGAGAGCAAGCCGCGCGGCGCGCCCGCCCCGCGCGCCAAGGGGACCAAGGGGACCAAGCCCGCGCGCGGCGGCGACAGCGGCTACTCCGCCAAGCACATCGAGGTGCTCGAGGGGCTCGAGCCGGTGCGCCGCCGCCCCGGCATGTATATCGGCGGCACCGACGAGAAGGCGCTGCATCATCTGTTCGCCGAAGTCATCGACAACGCCATGGACGAGGCGCTGGCCGGCCACGCCGACTGGATCGAGGTCGAACTCGAGGCCGACGGCTTCGTCTCCGTCACCGACAACGGCCGCGGCATCCCGGTCGATCCGCATCCCAAGTTCAAGAACAAGTCGGCGCTCGAAGTGATCATGTGCACGCTGCACGCCGGCGGCAAGTTCGACTCCCAGGTCTACGAAACCTCCGGCGGCCTGCACGGCGTCGGCGTCTCGGTCGCCAACGCGCTGTCCGAGCGCATGGAGGTCGAGGTCGCGCGCGACCAGCAGCTCTACCGCATGGCCTTCGAGCGCGGAAAGCCGAAGGGCAAGCTGGAGAAGGCCGGACGCGCGCCCAACCGGCGCGGCACCAAGGTGCGCTTCCGTCCCGATCCGCAGATCTTCGGGCCGAAGGCGCATTTCCGGCCCGAGCGCCTGTTCAAGATGACGCGCTCCAAGGCCTATCTGTTCGGCGGAGTCGAGATCAGGTGGCACTGCGCACCCCAACTCATCAAGGGCGTGGAGGACGTGCCGGAGAAGGCCGTCTTCCACTTCGCCGAGGGCCTCAAGGACTATCTCGCCTCGTCGCTCGCCGGCGCGACGCTGGTGCATCCCGACATCTTCACCGGCTCCTCCGGCAAGGCGGGCCGCGCCGGCGCGGTCGAATGGGCGATCGCCTGGACCGCCGACGCCGACGGCTTCATCAACTCCTACTGCAACACCATCCCCACCCCGGACGGCGGCACGCATGAGTCAGGGCTTCGCTCGGCGCTCTTGCGCGGCCTGAAGGACCACGCCGCGCGCGTCGGCCGCGAGAAGCAGGCCGCGCCCGTCACCAGCGACGACGTCACCGCCGGCATGGGCGCGATGCTCTCGGTGTTCGTGCGCGAGCCGGAATTCCAGGGCCAGACCAAGGACCGCCTCGCCACCGCCGAAGCGCAGCGCATCGTCGAGCAGGCGATCAAGGATCCGTTCGACCACTGGCTCGCCGGCAACCCGATGCAGGCGAACAAGCTCCTGGACTTCGTCATCGAACGCGCCGACGAGCGCATCCGCCGCCGCCAGGAAAAGGAAATCTCGCGCAAGACCGCGGTGCGCAAGCTGCGCCTGCCCGGCAAGCTCGCCGACTGCTCGAGCACGGCCGAGGAAGGCTCGGAAATCTTCATCGTCGAGGGCGACTCGGCCGGCGGCTCGGCCAAGCAGGCGCGCGACCGCCGCAGCCAGGCGGTGCTGCCGCTGCGCGGCAAGATCCTCAACGTCGCTTCCGCCGGCAAGGACAAGCTGGCGCAGAACGCGCAGCTCTCCGACCTGGTGCAAGCGCTCGGCTGCGGCACCGGCTCTCATTTCAAGGAAAGCGACCTGCGCTACGAGAAGGTCATCGTGATGACCGACGCCGACGTCGACGGCGCGCACATCGCTTCGCTGCTGATCACCTTCTTCTACCGGCAGATGAAGGGGCTGATCGAGGCGGGCCGTCTCTACCTGGCGGTGCCCCCGCTCTACCGGCTCGCGCACGGCGGCAGGATCTTCTACGCCCGCGACGACAAGCACAAAGCCGAACTGCTCAAGCGCGAATTCAACGCCAACGCCAAGGTGGAAGTCTCGCGCTTCAAGGGGTTGGGCGAGATGATGGCGGCGCAGTTGAAAGAGACCACCATGGACCCCGACAAGCGCACGCTGCTGCGCGTGAGGCTGATCGAGGCCGAGGCGAAGCCGACCGAGAAAGCGGTCGAGCGGCTGATGGGCAACAAGCCGGAGGCCCGCTTCGAATTCATCCAGGAGAAGGCGGCGTTTGCCAGCGAGGCGCTGCTGGACGTTTAGGCGCGAATGCTTCTTGCGTTACTCACAACTTCTTGGTCGTACAGGGCGGCTATTCCGAGATGAATCGCTTCTTGGAAGAGCTTGATCCGGCCGCGGATCTTTCGTCGGCCGGCCGGCTTTAGTTTTTCGGATAAGCCACGACGGCTAACAATGGCCGCAAGGCGCTCGATATCTGCCGGTATCAATACCGGATTGTGGATGAGTTCTTCGTGGCACTCGTAGCAAAACACACTGGACTGCTTTTCTAATCCCCAAGGGCACACGTCAAAGATGCCTGATCGGGTTTCGCCTTGACGGTTTCGCGATCGTCCGAAAAAACGCTCAGCAACAAAGTGATGCCTCGTAGCGTGGCTACGTCCCTCTATCGTTGATCGCGCATAAGTATTTGCCGTTCTGTGGACACGACAGCGGCATATCGCACATATCTGCTTCATAGACTCGCCCCCTCGCGGTCACCCCTCAATCACATAGTAGCCTTTCGCTTCGGCAGTTTCTTAATCTCCTTGCCCGCCGCCTCGTTCGCCAGCCGGATATCATAAGCGCCCCGCAGATTGAGCCAAAACTGCCCGCTGGTGCCGAACCAGTGGCCGAGCCGCAACGCGGTGTTGCCGGTGATTGCGCGCTTGCCCTGGACGATCTGGGTGATGCGGCTGGCCGGCACGCGCAACTGGCGCGCCAGCTCGGTCGGCATTACGGCGACCTCGCCGAGTTCTTCGGCCAGGGTTTCGCCGCGATGGATAGCGGGCCGCACAGCGTCACCTCGAACATGAGGGTCGACTATCCTTGTAAATCAACGACATCGGAGCCGCCGCCGGGCGGCTAATATTTTTTCCTATTATACTTGACTATGATCCTAGTATGGGTATTCTGGTTACATCCCGCCCCGAAGCGAGGGGTGTCTGATCAGCGTCTCCAGACGCGGGGCGGGGAGCGGTGGCCGGGGAATGACGTGGCGGCGGAGATGCGCCGGCGCGGCCCGGCGGTCCAAGCCGCGAAGCGCCTGACGTGCGGCGCACGTCAAAGGCCCCCTGACGGCTGGTACGTCAGGGCTCGCGTCAGGCGAGCCTTGACCGAGTAGCCCGGGCCCCACGGTGGATCACTGGTTCGCCAGTTGAAATGGGTCTGCCACCGAGGACCTTCGCGGAGCAAGCCTTCAAACACCGCGCGCGGGACGCTCCGGGTTGGGCGGACTTGCGGAATGCCCGCCGCCATTCAAATCCGGATGCGCGGACGGGATACGGACTTCGACAAGCCTCGATGTCGCGAGGCGTCGAGGCCCGCGGGTCCGTTGGGACCCAAAAGCGTCCCGCGCGCCCTCGCGCTTTTCGAGAGGCAGGGACTTCCCAGGAAAACCGGCCACCCCGGGCCGCGACAAACAATACGGGCGGCGGAGCTTTGCCTTATGACGTACGCCTCACCCGATCCTGCCCAGCGCGGGAAACACCTCGATCAGCCAGAACGCGATCGTCGCCATCTGCCCGGTGAAGATCAGCACGCCGGTCACCACCAGCAGCGCGCCCATCGCCTTCTCGACAACGCCCATGTGCGCGCGCCAGCGCGCCATCGCGCGCATGAAGGCGCCGGCGAAGGCGGCGGCCGCCATGAACGGCGCGCCGATGCCGAGCGAATAGATGAGCAGCAACCGCGCGCCCTCGCCCGCGCTCTCCTGCGCGCCGGCGATCAGCAGGATCGCCGCCAGCACCGGCCCGACGCAGGGGCTCCAGCCGAAGCCGAAGGCGAGCCCGATCAGATAGGCGCCGATCAGGCCCGCCGGCTTCGCCGCCACGCCGACGCGCGCGCTGCGGTCGATGAGCGGCAGCCGCAGCACGTGCAGGAAGTGCAGCCCCATCAGCACGATCAGCGCGCCGGCCACGAAGGACAGCCAGCCGATATACGCGCTTACCGCCTGACCGACCGAGGAAGCGGTGGCGCCGAGCGCCACGAACACCGTGCTGAACCCGGCGACGAAGGCGAGCGCCGCCAGCATGACGCGCGCCCGTCCCCCCTGCTTGCGCAGGTCGTCCACCGACACGCCGCCGATATAGGCGAGATAGGCCGGCACCAGCGGCAGCACGCAGGGGGAGGCAAAGGACAGGAGCCCGGCCAGGAATGCGCCGCCGGCGGTAACGTCGAGACTCATCGCATGGCTCGCTGCATCGACATATTCATCTTTTGTGATATATTTTGTGGATGATCAAGCGCCTGAACGACCCGCGAAATTCGCTCCGGAGAAGGAAGCCGTCGCGCGGCTGGTCGCGCATGAAATATCTTTCTCTCGCGGCGCTGTTCGGTGTGACGTTCATCACCTCTGCGGCCCGCGCGGCCGAGCTGGTGATGTTCGAGCAGGCCGGCTGCGCGTGGTGCGCGGCCTTCGATCGCGAGATCGCGCCCGTTTACGAAAAGACGACGGAAGGCGCGCGCGCGCCCTTGCGCCGTGTCACCATGGGCAAGCCGTTGCCGGCCGACCTTTCCTTCATCGCGGTCGAGCGGCTGACGCCCTTGTTCGTGCTGGTGGACAACGGCCGCGAGGTCGGCCGCATCCGCGGCTATCCGGGCGAGGATCATTTCTGGGGGCTGCTCGGCGCGCTGATCAGGAAGCTCGACCGGCCCGCGGCGGGCGCCGAACCGAGCGGAATTATGTTGCATGCGGCGGGTTGATCGTCTGTATTCGGCGGCGCCGCAAAGCATGACTGGGATGGACATGGATCTGCCGTTGCTGGAGCGCCCGGACGATCTCGACCGCATGGCGGGCAGCGCCAAGCGCGCGACCGATTTCCTCAAGGCGCTGGCGCACGAAAACCGGCTGATGATGCTGTGCATTCTTGCCGAGGGCGAGAAATCGGTGAGCGAGCTGGAGGAGATCCTCTCGCTGCGCCAGCCGACGGTGTCGCAGCAGCTCGCGCGTTTGCGCGCCGACGGCCTGGTCGCGACGCGGCGCGACGGCAAGACCGTCTATTACAGCCTGGCCAGCGAAGAAGCGCGCGTGGTCATCGGCGCGGTCTACGATGTGTTCTGCCGCCGGGAGCGCAAGCGCTAGCTTGTTGTATTACGGCGCGGGAAAGAGCGCGTCCGTTTTGCCCGTCAACCGATAGGCCAGCAGGCCGATCCACTCGTGCACCGCCGCGTCGAGCGCGCCGAGTCCGCGGACAAACCCAAGTTGCGGCTGCCAGCTCGGGCGCGGATAAGTGCGCCAGTCGACCGGATAGGCTTCAACCGCGAAACCGGCGCGCCGGAAGCAGCCCATCGCGCGCGGCATATGAAACGCAGACGTCACCACCAGCCAGCGCTCGCCCGGCTTCGGACCGGCCAGCTCTTTGCTGAAAGTGGCGTTTTCCACCGTATTGCGCGCGCGATTTTCCAGCGTGACGCGGCTGCGCGGTACGCCGAAGGTGTCGAGCAGCGGATAGAGCTCATCGGCTTCGGCCCCTTCGTTGCGCAGCAGGCTGGCGTCGCCGCTGGAAAAGATGATGCGCGCGTTCGGATAGTCGCGCGCGAGCTTGGCAATGGCGGTGACGCGCTCGGCATTGCCGTTGATCGCGGGCTGCCCGCGGACGCGCGACAGCAACGGATTGATCACGCCACCCAATACGACGATTCCGTCCGGCGCCCCGCGCGACGCGTCCCAGCGCGGAAAGCGGTTCTCCAGCACGTTCTGTAGATGCACGCCGATGGGCACAGAGCCGAAGAGCGCGAGCAGGATTGCGCTGACGCCCGTGAGGCGCAGGCCGGCGCGCCGCCAGCGCGTCAGCGCCAGCACAAGCCCGAGCAGGATAAGCAAGATGAGAAAATTCGACGGCAGCAGAAGGAGCGCGAGGGTCTTCGACAGGACGAAGAACATCAGCGCGCCTTCTTCCAGGCTTCGTAGCGCTTCTTGTTCTCTTCATTGGGCGGATAAAGGCCGGGGAGCTTGGCGCCCTTCTCCACTTCCTGCACCAGCCAGCTTTCCAGGAGCTCGTGCTCGGCGCCCTCATGCGCCACGAAGTCGGCCAGATCCTTCGGGATCACCACCGCGCCGTCGTCGTCGGCGACGATGATGTCGCCCGGAAAGATCGCGCAGCCGCCGCAGCCGATGGCCTCGTTCCAGCCGACGAAGGTGAGCTGGTTGACGGAAGCAGGCGCGGCGACGCCCTGGCACCAGACCGGCAGGCCGGTCGCCAGCACGCCGTGCTTGTCGCGCATCACGCCGTCGGTGATCAGCGCGGAGACGCCGCGCTTGACCATGCGCATGCACAGGATGTCGCCGAAGATGCCGGCGCCGGTATTGCCCATGGCGTCGGCGACCACCACGCAATCCGGCGGCATGTCCTCGATCGCCCCGCGCGTCGAGATCGGCTTCGACCAGCTCTCCGGCGTGGCCAGGTCCTCGCGCACCGGCACGAAGCGCAGCGTGAAGGCAGGCCCCACCACGCGCTTGCCCGAAAATCCGAACGGCATGGCGCCGGCCATCCAGGAGCGGCGGATGCCCTTCTTCAGCAGCATGGTGGTGACGGTGCCGGTGGTGACGTTGCGCAGGATGTCGAGCGTGGAAGTCATCAGAGTCCCCGAATTGAAGCGTTCAAGCAGGCATGAGGCCGAGCCGCTCGTCGCGGCGGCGCAGATAGGCGACGAAGGGTATGGCGATCAGCACCATCCACAGCTTGCCGACGATCTGGCCCGCCAGGAAATCGAGCGAGCCGAAAGCCAGCCACAGGAACACGATGGAGTCCACCACCAGGCCGACGACGCTGGAGGCGACCACCGCGGCGACCAGGCGCCGGCGGGCGAGCGGCGTATAGACGGCGAAATCGGCGAACTCCGACAGCAGGAAGGCCGTGGCCGAGGCGATCACCAGCGCCGGCGGCGCCAGCGCGGCGGACAGCGCGGCGCCGACCAGGATGGCGGCAAGCGCAAATCCGGCGCCGAGCCGTCGCTGGACGAGGTCCCGCAGCACCAGCGCGGCACCGACCATCAGCACGCCCGACGGCGCGACTACACCCGGCGCGACCGGCACGAGGCAAGGTCCCTCGCGCAGGCAGACGGTGCCGACATTGCCGATCATCCAGTTGGCGGCCGGAATGGTCAGACAGAACAGTGTCAGGAACAGCGCGCCTTCGACCTTCCGGCGCTTCTCGTTATCGATCACGCGCTACTTGCCTTTCGCTTGCATGAACTTCGCAAAGCCCTGCCCCC
The DNA here is from genome assembly GCA_046292265.1 of Pseudolabrys sp. GTDB lineage: Bacteria > Pseudomonadota > Alphaproteobacteria > Rhizobiales > Xanthobacteraceae > Pseudolabrys. The sequence continues at coordinate 58,105 of JBKBRE010000010.1, forward strand.
GCAACTCACAGGCGGGACAAGTGCCACAGCCAAAACCCCACGGATGGCGAACACCGCGCTCGCCCAGATAGCAGCTATGGCTGTCCTCGATGACGAGATCAAGCAAGGCTTTGCCGCCCAGTTCTTCCGCCAGCGCGAAGGTGCCGGCCTTGTCGATCCACATCAGCGGGGTATGGATGACCAGCCGCTTGTCGAGGCCCAGGCCCAGCGCCACCTGCATGGCCTTGACGGTGTCGTCGCGGCAGTCCGGATAGCCGGAATAGTCGGTCTCGCACATCCCGCCCACCAGGTGGCGGGCGCCGCGGCGGTAGGCGAGCGCGCCGGCGAAGCAGAAGAAGACGAGGTTGCGGCCCGGCACGAAGGTGTTCGGCAGGCCGTCGGCCGCCATCGCGATGGCCATGTCGCGGGTGAGCGCCGTCTCCGAGATGGCGGCGAGCGCGTCGAGCCGCACCACGTGGTCCTCGCCCAGCCGCTCCTGCCACGCCGGCTTCAAGGCCGCCATGGACGCGCGCAGCTTCTCGCGCATGTCGAGCTCGATGGCGTGGCGCTGGCCGTAATCGAAGCCGACCGTCTCCACCCGCGCAAAGCGGTCGAGCGCCCAGGCCAGGCAGGTGGTCGAATCCTGACCGCCCGAGAACAGGACAAGCGCGGTGTCGTCGGCGATGGTCATAGGGCAAGTATTTCTCGTCATGCCCGCGCTTGTCGCGGGCATCCACGCCTTTCTTCATCGTGTAAAAGCAGACGTGGAAGGCCGGGACAAGCCCGTCCTTGACGGCAACCCTCAATCCCAATCCGGCGACCAGGACCAGTCCACGATGCGGTCGCGACGCGCGCCGAGCGTGCCGATCTCGGCCATCTCCGCCTCCGACAGCGCAAAGTCGAACAGTGCGAAGTTTTCCTCCAGCCGCTCGATCTTGCCGGTGCGCGGAATGACCACGATGCCCTGCTGCACCAGGAAGCGCAGGCTGACCTGCGCCGCCGATTTGCCGTGCGCCTTGCCGATGCGCTCCAGCACCTCGTTGCCGTTGGCGTTGCCGCGCGCGATCGGGCTGTAGGCGACCACCGCCATGCCGTGCTTCTTGCAGGCGGCGATCACCTTCGACTGGTCGAGGAAGGGATGGCATTCGATCTGGTTGCAGACCAGCGGCTCGGGGGAAACCTTGTTCGCCGCGTCGAGCAGCGCCACGGTGAAGTTCGACACGCCGATCTGGCGCACGAAGCCGGCCTGCTTCATCCGCGCCATGGCCTCCAGCGTCTCCCTCAGCGGCACGCGCGGGTTGGGCCAGTGGATGAGCAGCAGATCGATGACGTCGAGACGCAGCTTCGCCAGGCTTTCCTTCACCGAGCGCTCGAGATCGTGCGGCGCGAGCGAGGTCGGCGCCACCTTGGTGGTGACCATCACCTCGCCGCGCAGGCCGGAGGCGCGCACGCCCTCACCCACGTCGCGCTCGTTGTCGTACATCTGCGCGGTATCGATGTGGCGATAGCCGATGCGGATCGCCTGCTCGACCAGCCGGGCGCAGTCGCGCCCGCGCAGCATCCAGGTGCCGAGGCCGACCAAAGGAATCTTGAAGCCTCTGGCCTCGACGCATTCCGTCATCAAGGGGCGTCCCACTTCGGCGCATGCGGCGGGTTCACCACGCGCATGTTGGTGGCGTTGAGCTTCTTCAGCTCCGCCATCTCGGCATCCGACAAGGTGAAGTCGAAGACGTCGAGGTTCTGCTTGAGATGATCGGGGGTGGCGGTGCGCGGAATGGCGGAGACGCCCATCTGTACCAGGTAGCGCAGCGAGACCTGCGCCGAGGTCTTGCCGTGCGCCTCGCCGATGCGCTCGAGCACCTCGGCGCCCGGTACCTTGCCGCGCGCGATCGGGCAATAGGCGACCACCGCCATGCCGTGCTTCCTGCTGGCGGCCAGCACCTTGTCCTGGTTGATGAATGGATGCATCTCGATCTGATTGCAGACCAGCGGCTCCGACGTGACCGCCCAGGCCTCGTCCAGCATCGTGGTGGTGAAGTTGGCGACGCCGACATGCTTGGCAAAACCGTCCTTCTTGGCCTTGCACAGCGCGCCGACCGAAAGCTTGAAGGGCACGTTTGGATTGTTCCAGTGGATCAGCAACAGGTCGACATAGGGCAACTGAAGCTTGTTCAGGCTCTCGTCGAGCGACTGGCGAAACTTGTCCGGCTCCAGGTGCGTCTCGCGCACCTTGGTGGTGACGAACACGTCCTCGCGTCTGACGCCGGACTGCCGCAGCCCCTCGCCGACTTCCTTCTCGTTGCCGTAGAACCAGGCTGTGTCGATGTGGGTATAGCCCACCTGCAGCGCGGTCTTCACCGCCTGCACGCAGACGTCTTCCTTGAGGGTCATGGTGCCCAGACCGATGGTGGGAATACGGGCGCCATGGGCTTCAACAAATTGCATCACAAGGTCTCCTTGGGGCGTAGATGGGATGCGCGGACGCGAATTCAGGTAAGCATGCCCGCTCGGCGGCACGCTGCCAACAGGGGGGCCTGCGCGAAGGGCCGGAAGTAGTTCTTTTCTCTAGGGCATCGTGGCCGCCCGCATGGCCGCAAGGCGCCTCAGCGCCGGCTTCCCCCGAGAGCGGCAAAGGCCATCTCGGGCGCCTTGTCGATCAGCTTGAGCAGCGCGCGCGCCGGCCCGCGCGGATGCCGCTTGCCCTGCTCCCAATTGCGCACGGTCTCGATCGGCACCTCGATCTTCTCCGCGAAGGCCGCCTGCGTCAGCCCGCACCGCGCGCGCACGTGGCGTACGAATGCGGCCGGATCGGAGTGATCGACGGTCTTCTCGCTGCCGTCGGGCATGATCTCGACAATCCGCCCGTCCGCCTTCAAGCGCACCCGCATCATGGCCTTGGCTCCCATCGTCGCGATGGGCCAATGGCCTAGCTGATTCGTCCGGCACAAAAGTTAATGGCGGGCAGTGCCTTACCTGGTCTTCTCGAAAATCTCCCGCCCGATCAGCATGCGGCGGATCTCGGACGTTCCCGCCCCGATCTCGTAGAGCTTGGCGTCGCGCAGCAGGCGCCCGGTCGGGAAGTCGTTGATGTAGCCGTTGCCGCCCAGGCACTGGATCGCCTCCAGCGCCATCCAGGTCGCGCGCTCGGCGGCGTAGAGGATGGCGCCGGCGGCGTCCTCGCGCGTGGTGCGGCTCTCGTCGCAGGCGCGCGCGACCGCGTAGACGTAGGCCTTGGCGGCGTTCATCGTCACGTACATGTCGGCGAGCTTGGCCTGCACCAACTGGAAGCGCCCGATCGCCTGGCCGAACTGCTGGCGCTGGTGCACGTAAGGAATCACCACGTCCATGCAGGCCTGCATGATGCCGAGGGGACCTGCCGCCAGCACCACGCGCTCGTAGTCGAGGCCCGACATCAGCACGTTGACGCCGTTGCCGACGGCGCCGAGCACGTTCTCCTCCGGCACCTCGCAATCGGTGAACACCAGCTCCGAGGTGTCGGAGCCGCGCATGCCGAGCTTGTCGAGCTTCTGCGCGGGCGAAAAGCCCTTGAAGTCCTTCTCGATGATGAAGGCCGTGATGCCGCGCGCGCCCGCCGTACGGTCGGTCTTGGCGTAGACCACCAGCGTGTCGGCGAGCGGGCCGTTGGTGATCCACATCTTGGAGCCATTGAGCACGTAGCGATCGCCGACCTTGTCGGCGCGCGTGCGCATCGACACCACGTCGGAGCCGGCGCCCGGCTCCGACATCGCCAGCGCGCCGACATGCTCGCCGGAGATCAGTTTGGCCAGATACCGGCGTTTCTGCTCGGGCGAACCGTTGCGGCGGATCTGGTTGACGCAGAGATTGGAATGGGCGCCGTAGGACAGGCCCACCGCGGCCGAGCCGCGCGATATCTCCTCCATCGCCACGCAATGATGCAGATAGCCGAGACCCGCGCCGCCGTATTCCTCTTCGACGGTAATGCCGTGCAGTCCGAGGGCGCCCATCTCCGGCCAGAGGTCGCGCGGGAATTCGTTCGAACGGTCGATCTCGTCGGCGCGCGGGGCGATTCGGTCGCGCGCGAAATCGGCGACCGACTTGCGCAACATGTCGACGTCGGCGCCGAGCCCGAAGTCGAAGCCCGCCCAGGCATTGGGAATCATCGAACAGTCTCCCTGCGCATGCCCGCCACGGGCGCGCCGGAGCGACTCTATAAGGCGGCGGTCAGCCTGTCAGCGCCTCGCCGGTTGCGCCGCCAGCGGCGCGCTTGGCCTGCGCGAGCAGCCGGTCGATCGTCTTGGCGGGCCCCGGCCTCGCGAACAGGTAGCCCTGCATCTCGTCGCAGCCGGCGAGCCGGAGCAGCACGCGCTGCTGCTCGGTCTCCACGCCCTCGACCAGCACGGACAGACCGAGCGCCCGGCCGAGCGCCACGATGGCCTGGATGATCACGCCGCCGTTGGCGGACTGGCCCAGCCCGATGACGAAGCTGCGGTCGATCTTGAGCTTGGCGAGCGGAAAACGTTGCAGGTAGCCGAGGTTGGAGTAGCCGGAGCCGAAATCGTCGAGCGCGATACGCACGCCGAGCGCGTGCAGGTCGCCGATCCGCTTGACCATCTCATCGGGGTTGTCGATAAACACGCCTTCGGTGATCTCCAGCATCAGCCGCGAGGGCGCCACCCCGCTCTCCTCGAGCGCGGAACGCACGAGGTCGACGATGGCGCGGTCGCGCACCTGCAACGGCGAGAGGTTGACGCCGACGTAGAGGTCGGGCCAGCGCTTCGCCTCCAGCAGCGCGCGGCGCAATACGAAAGCGCCCAGCGTATCCATCAGCCCCATCTGCTCGGCGACGGGAATGAAGACCGCGGGCGGAACCGGTCCGCGCGTCGGGTGCGTCCAGCGCAGCAGCGCCTCGACGCCGACGATGCGTCCGCCGTTGGCCGCCACGATCGGCTGGTAGTGCAGCTCGAGCTCGTGGGCGCCGAGCGCGCGCGGCAGTTCGCGATGGATGAACTTCTGGTCGGTCGAAATGGTGTCGATCGAGGGCTCGAAGGCGACCAGCGCGCCGGGGCCCTTCTTGGTAGCCGCGCGAAGGGCGAGCTCGGCCTTGCGCGTCACGTCCCCGCGCGTCGCGGCGTGCTGCGGCGCCAGCACGTAGCCGGCACGCGCGCTCACCCGCACCACGCCGTCGACCCAATAGGGCCGCGTCAGCGCTTCCATCACCCCGCGCACCGCGGCCTCGGCATCGAAGTCTGACTGCGCGGTCAGCGTCAGCGCGAATTCGTTGCTGCCGATGCGCCCGCACATGGCGCCCGCCGGTATCGCCTGCTTCAGGCGCCCGGCGACCGAGACGAACAGTTCGTCGCTGCCGAGAACGCCGAGGTGGGCGGTCACGTCCTCCACCCCGTCGAGCTCGATGAGCGCGAACACGGCCATCTCGTTGTCGGCGCGCTCCGCCAGCGCGAGGTCGAGCAGTTCGAGCGTCTTGGCGTGGTTCGGCAGGCCGGTGAGCTTGTCCTCGTTGGCCGCGCGCGCGGCCTCTTCCTCGCTCGCCAGCAGCGCGCGCGCCGCGCGGCGGAGCTGCCAGAGCGCAAAGCCCGCGACGCTGACCAGCATCGCCGCGATCCCGAGCACGAGCGGCAGGAGCCGGCCCATCGCCGCGGTGGTCGGCTGCGTCTTCTCCCAGGTGAAGAAGCCGGCGATGCGGCCGTAGCCGTCCATCACCGGCTGCATCTCGCGCGTGCCGGAGGGCGGGTCACGCTCGAATTTCAGGTCCTTGAGGCCGGAGCCCTGCTCGACCATGCGCACGAAGCGCGGATCGATCTCCCCCTGCCCGAACAGCGCGCGGAACTCGCCGACCGCAGCACGCAGAGCCGCGCGCTGCTCCGACGAAATCCGCTTGTCGTTCTGCTGCGCCAGGCCATAGCCGATGTAGCCGATGAGCAGGATCGTGGCCATGGCGCCGGCGACCACCAGCACGATGAGCCGCGCGCCCGGCGCCTCGCGCTTGGCGGGCGCGGCCGCGAGTTCGGCCGTGGCGAATACCGGCGCACGCCGCCGGCGCGCCCAGCCAAGGGCCGCGCCGACCATACCGACTACTCGTCTGCTGGTCTTGCCGTCCACCGGATACTCCCCGCGATACGCCGCGGTCCTCTCCGGTCAGGCATAAAGATTCAGCATTAATGTCGGGTCAGCAAAGAAGGTAAACGAATGGTGAGCGACCGTTCCTTTTCAGCGCAGGCCGAACCACAGGCTGGCGATGCTCAAAAAGGCGAAGAAGCCGACGACGTCCGTGACCGTGGTCACGAAGGGGCTCGACGCCACAGCGGGATCGATTTTAAGCCGGTGCAGCGTGAGCGGGATCAGAATGCCGCCGAGCGCGGCGGCGATCAGGTTACAGGCCATAGCGAGGCCGATCACAATCCCCAGGCCGGGTACCGCGAACCAGACATAGGCGGCGGTGCCGGTAATTGCCGCAAAGGCCAGACCGTTCAGCAGCCCGACCATCAGTTCACGCCGGATGACCCGCCAGGCATTGCTCGCCGCAAGCTCCTGCGTCGCCAAGGCGCGCACCGCCACCGTCATGGTTTGAATCGATGCATTGCCGCCCTGGCTCGCCACAATCGGCGCCAGAACCGCCAGCGCCACCATCTTCTGCAACTGTTCCTCGAACAAGCCGAGCACATTGGCGGCGATGAAGGCTGCGCCCAGATTTACCAGCAGCCAGTTGAAGCGCCCGCGCGCGATGGTGAGCACGGAATCGGACAGCTCCTCGTGACGGATGATGCCGCCGAGCGCCTTGATGTCCTCCTCCGCCTCCTCCTCGATCACATCGGCGACGTCGTCGAAGGTGATGATGCCGACCAGCCGGTCGTCGGCGTCCACCACCGGCGCGGCAACCAGGTTGTAGCGCTGGAACAGCCGCGCCACCTTCTCCTGGTCGTCGTCGGCGCGCACGCGCCTGCGCTCCTCCTCGATGAGACCGGAGATCGACACCGGGCGTTTCGAGCGCAGCAGCCGGTCGAGCGGCACGGCGCCGAGGAAATGGCCGCCCTCGTCCACGACGTAGAGCTCGTAGAACCGTTCCGGCAGTTCGCCGGTCTCGCGCATAAAGTCGATCGCCTGCCCGACGTTCCAGAACGGTGGCACGGCGATGAGCTCGCTCTGCATCCGCCGCCCGGCGGTGTCTTCCGGATATTCCAGGCTGCGGGCGAGCGCGAAGCGCTCGGACGCCGGTATCTGATCGAGGATCTCGGCGCGCTCTTCCTTGGGCAGGTCCTCCAGGATCGCGACGGCGTCGTCGGTTTCCAGTTCGCGCACGCCTTCCGCCACCGTTCGCGGCGGTAGTTCATCGAGAATCTCCTCGCGTACCGTGTCGTCGAGCTCGGTGAGCGCGGTGAAGTCGAAGTCGATGCCCAGAAGCTCGACGAGCCGCGGCCGTTCATCGGACTCGAGCGCCTCCAGCACGTCGGCCACATCGGATTCGTGCAGATCGCCGACCAGCAGCCGCAGGCCCGCCGCATCGCCCGCCGCAATGGCGGCGGCGACCTTCGCGAGAAAGCCGGCGTCGATGGCGCCGTCCCCGTCACGCAGCGGCGACGTGCTGCTGTCCTGATCCAGCATGCAAACTCCGGAGGAGTATTCGACAACGCGCACGATGCGCCGCCCGCTTGTACGCTGCGCCCTAAGGACGGGCAAACGATTACCGCACAAGGTCCGTCATCGGATTGTCACCCGGTTGCCTTGGGCGTCACTTGCCGAGCCCGGGCGCTTGCGCTCAAGTGGCGCATCCGGGACGGGCCCATGATTCGATTTGTTGTCATTGCGTTGACCGCGGCCCTGCCCTGGGCCGCCGCGGCCGAACCGTGCCCGGGAAATCCGCAGGCGCTCGGCACCGCACGCGTGCTGCCGGTCGACCCCGCGCTCACCCCGCGCGTCGGCCTCAAGCATTTCCCCAGCACGCTGCCGCTCGCGCCGAAGGAGCTGGTGCTCACGTTCGACGACGGCCCCTGGCCCGGCACGACGCCGAAAGTGCTCGACGCTCTCAAGCGCGAGTGCGTGCGCGCAACCTTCTTCCTTCTGGGCCGCAATGCGGAGGCCTTTCCCCGGCTCGCCCGCCGGGCGCTGGCGGAGGGGCACAGCGTGGGGCACCACACTTTCGCTCATCCGCTGCTCAGCCACATGCCGCTCGAGAAGGCGGCGGCCGAGATCAACCGCGGCATCGCGGCCGACGAGTTCGCTCTGTACGGCGTGCGGCGCAGCGAGCCGACCACGCCGTTCTTCCGATTTCCGGGCTTCGCGTCGAATCAAAAGCTGCTCGACCTCGCCGCGCAGCGGGGGCTCGTCGTGTTCGGCGCGGACGTCTGGGCGAGCGACTGGCTGCCGATGGAACCGGCGCAGGAACTCCAGCTCATCCTCGCCCGGATCGACAAGGCGGGGCGCGGCATCGTGCTGTTCCACGACACCAAGGCACAGACCGCCCAGATGCTCGGCGCGTTCCTGCGCGAGGTGAAGAAGCGCGGCTACAGCATTGTCCACGTCGTGCCGGCGAGCAGCCGCAACGCAACGCACTGAACGAAATCTCCGTCGGGAGCCACCTAAACGCACGGTTGCGCGACAAAGCCGGGGACGACCGGTGGCGGCATCGCATCGGTCAAAGCCGTGCTTGGCGACCCGCGTGCGCTCGCGGGCCTGGCGTGCAGCCCCACGGTAGAAGGCTACCTTGTCGCACAGACCGCGTAGTGACCGCCAGCATTTCCATGAAGAAGCGCAAGGCGCCGACGGCCGCGACCGGGCACGGCTGGTTCCCATTCCGGCGCTGAGCCGTTAGCCTTCAGCGTCACCCGCTTCGCATGGGATTCCGCAAGGCAGCGCCCCGATGAAACGCATCATTGTCGCGACCGATGGTTCTCCCGGCGCCAACCGCGCCGTGGACGCCGCCGCCAATCTGGCGAAGGCGACCGATGCCGAACTGGTGATCCTGACCATCGGCGGCGAAATCAGCAGCAGCGAATTACGGCGGCTGGCCAGCGTGGACGGCGACCTCAGCAAGCAGTTGCGCGCGATGGCGAACGAGATTCTCAGGCGCGCCGGCAAGCGCGTCCGGCGCCTGGGGCTCGCCAAGGTCAAGCTACAGTGCGAATGGGGTGACCCGGCCGAGACCATCATCGCCACCGCCAAGCGGGAGAAAGCCGACCTGCTTGTGGTTGGACGGCGCGGGCGCAGCCGCCTGTCCGGCCTGCTGCTCGGCAGCGTGTCGCAGAAGGTCGCCAGCCTGGCGCCCTGTACGGTGATGGTAATTCCATAGGCGTGCTGCCGATGAAGATACCGCGTCCGACGATTTTGGGCGCCCAGCGCAGGCGGACGATGGCGCGCGCCACAAATTCGGCTAAGCCGATTGGCAAGCGGCACGCTAAGGTCGGCGGCCTTCTGCCCAACCGAGGGACATTCTTGACTTGGGTCAACGGGAGTGGGCCCAAACCTATCTACGTTGTTACCGCGCACCGAGAACGAACCGAAAAGAAAAAATGAGTCTCACACGCCAATTCGCCCTGATTCTGGACCGGAAGCAGCTTTTGGCCCGCTTCTGGAAATCGACCCGGCAGGTCTGGCAGGCGAAGCGGGCCTGGGCGATCAGCCTGGCGACCTTTCTCATCGGCGTGCTGCTGCTCCAGCTTGTCGTGCAGGTGCTGCTGAACCTGTGGAACCGCAACTTCTTCGATGCGCTCGAGCGCAAGGATGCGCATGCGCTCTGGGTGCAGGCGCAGATGTTCGTGCCGCTCGCCGCCGTCAGCATCCTGCTCGCCGCCGCCTCGGTCTGGGGCCGTATGACGGCGCAGCGCGGCTGGCGCGAAGGCATGTCGCGGCACGTCATCAACCGCTGGCTGGACAAGGACCGGTTCTACCGGCTCAACCACTTAGCCAACGGCAATAATCATTCCGCTAAGGGCAGCGAGAACCCGGAATATCGGATCGCGGTCGACATCCGCGTCGCGACCGACGCGCCGATCGACCTCACCCTCGCCTTTGTCTCCTCCATCCTCACCGCGCTCACCTTTTTCGGCGTGCTCTGGACCGTCGGCGGCAGCCTCGAGGTGCCGGTGTTCGGCACGACGGTGACGATCCCCGGCTATCTCGTGCTCGGCGTCATCGTCTATTCCAGCGTCATGTCGGCGCTCATGATCCTGGTCGGACATCATCTGACCGGCGTCATCGAGCGCACCAACCAGTCGGAAGCCGAGCTGCGCGCCTCGATCGACGCCTTCCGCGAGCAGGATCCCGCCCATCCCGGCAGGCGGCCCGACGGCGAGAAGCGCCGTACTTTGTGGCTGAGCCTGCAGGCGGTCCTGCTGTGGTGGCGCGAGTTTCTCTGGCAACTCGTGCGAACGACGCTCGTCTCGCACGGCAACTTCCTGCTGGCGCCGGTCGTCGCCTGGTTGCTGTGCGTGCCGAAGTACCTGAGCGGCGCGATGACGCTCGGCGAGCTGACGCAGACCGCGGCGGCTTTCGTCACCGTGCAAGGCGCGTTCAATTGGCTGGTGGACAACTATCAGCGGCTCGCCGACTGGCGCTCCTCCGCGCACCGCGTCGCCACGCTGCTTAACGCGCTCGACGATCTCGAAACGGACGAAGAGAAAGAAGAAGCGCAGGCGCCCGGCGCCGTCACGCCGCTGCGCGTGCCGACCTTATGAGCTCGCGATACCAGGCGAAAGACGCTTTCGGGATGCGTTTCAGACTCGGGTAATCGACATAGGTCAACCCGAACCGCACGCCGTAGCCCGAATCCCATTCGAAATTGTCGAGCAGCGACCAGACGAAATAGCCGCGCACGTCGGCGCCGGCTGCCACCGCCTCGTTCAGCGCGCTGATATAGCCGCGCAGGAAAGCGATGCGGTTGTCGTCGGTCACCGCGCCGGTGGCGTCCGGCTGGTCGAAGCCGCCGAAACCATTCTCGGTCACATAGACCGGCACACGATAGTCGCGCGAGACCTGAAGCAGCGTGTCGCGGAAGGCCCCCGGGTCGATCGGCCAGTCGATCGGCGTGACCGGCGTGCCGGGCGGCCGGTCGCCGAAGTCGAAACGGAAGAACGCATCCGGCGCGGTGCGCACATAGACCGGGCTGTAGTGATTGAGCCCGAACCAATCTACCGGGCGATGGATGCGCGCGAGGTCGCCCGGCTCGACGAACGGCTCCATCGTCGCCCGCAGCGCCTCAGGGTAGACGCCGCGATACTGCGGATCCGGAAACGCGCGATTCCAGTAGGCGTCGGCCATCCGCGCGCCCTCCGCATCGGCGGGCGACGACGGGATACAGGGCTGGACATTGTGGATCGCGCCGATGGCAGCGTCCGGCACGCGCGCGCGGATGGCGTCCACGGCCGCGCCGTGGCCAAGATTGATGTGGTGGATGCCGCGATGCAGGGCCGCAAAGCCCGCCTCGTTGCGCTCCGCGGCCCCGAAGCCGTAGCCGAACAAGGTGAAGATCGACGGCTCGTTGAACGTGGCGAAGCGTTTGACGCGGTCGCCGTAGCGGCCGGCGACCAGCGCGGCATAGTCGGCGAACCATTGCGCGCTGTCGCGGCTGGTCCAGCCGCCGAGATCGTCGAGCGCCTGCGGCAGGTCCCAGTGGTAGAGGCAGAGCCACGGCTCGATGCCCGCCGCGAGCAGGCCATCGATCAGCCGGTCGTAGAAGGCCAGCCCCTGCTCGTTCGGTGCGCCCCGGCCCTGCGGCAGCACGCGCGGCCAGCCGACCGAAAAACGGTAGGCCTGCAAGCCGAGCTGCTGCATCAGCGCGACGTCTTCCGGATAGCGGTGGTAGTGGTCGCAGGCGACTTCGCCGGTGTCCTTGCCGTCGATGCGGCCGCGGCGACCGTCGGTGTCCCACACGCTCGGGCCGCGGCCGTCCTCGTGCGTGGCGCCCTCGATCTGGAAGGCCGAGGTCGACGCGCCCCAGAGGAAATCGCGGCGCAGCGCGCCGAGCGGCGGAAGCCGGTCGTCCCGTGCGGCGTTCGCGGCCATGGCCATCCCCTTCCCTTGCTTGCGAAATTAGCCGCCAGCGGTAGGCCGTTATTGAGACAGGTCAATAGCGCACAAACCACTATCGGCGATCCTTCGCATCACGCATGCCGGACCACGCATGAACGCTCAAGGACCAAGAACCCGCTGGGGTGGACTAGCCGACGGCACGTTCGAGCCGGGCGGCTTCTTCCGCGTCGCCGAGCGCGACGGGGTGTTCTGGCTGGTCGATCCGGACGACGGGCGCTTCCTGTCCAAGGGCGTCAACACCGTGCGCTTCGACCAGGACGCCATCCAGAACACGACGCGCGTCCCCTATGCCGACGCCTGCCGCGCTAAATATGGCAGTGAAGAAACCTGGCGGGCGGCGGCCGCCAAGCGTCTCGCCGGCTGGGGCTTCAACACGATCGGCGCGTGGTCGGATGAGGCCGTCGCCAGCGCCGGGCCCGTGCTGGCGGTGACGCCCAATCTCGACCTCGGCATGACCTTCGCCTGGCAGACCAACGACGCAAACCCGAACTTGCCGCGGCAGGATTTCCCGGACGTTTTCGACCCGGCCTTCGCCGCGCATGTCCGGCAGCGGGCGCGCGATCTGTGCGCGGCGCGCGCGGACGAACCGCGCATCGTCGGCTGGTTCATCGACAATGAATTACGGTGGGGACCGGACTGGCGCGGGCCCGACGAGTTGCTGACGCTGTTCCTCAACCTTTCGCCGGCAACGCCGGGGCGGCACGCCGCCATCGAGTTGCTGCGCGAACGCCACGGCGAGTTCGCCGCCTTCAGTTCCATGTGGAAGACGCCGGCGCGGTCGTGGGAGGAGCTTGCGGCGCTCCCGCGCGTCTCACCGCCCTACCCACGCAAGCCGCCCTATCAGCGCGACGCAACCGAGGAAGACGCCGCCAACCGCGCCGATCCCGCGCGCGCGGCCTTCGCCGCCGATTGCGACGCCTTCCTGGCGCTGCTGGCCGAGCGCTACTTCGCGCTGACCGCCGCCGCGATCAGGGCCGCCGACGGCAATCACCTCGTGCTCGGCAGCCGCTTCGCCTTTCCGCCGCCGCGCGAAGTGATCGAAGCCTGCGCGCGCCACGCCGACGTCATCTCGTTCAACTGCTACGGGCCCGACCCGAACGGTGCGCTCGACGCCTATGCCTTCACCGGCAAGCCCTGCCTGCTCGGCGAGTTCTCCTTCCGCGCCACCGACTCCGGCCTGCCCAATACCAACGGCGCGGGCCCGCTGGTTGCGAATCAGACCGAGCGCGCCGAATCTTTCCGCACGTATGTGACCGCCGGGCTGCGCCGGCGCGCGCTCGTCGGCTATCACTGGTTCGAGCACGCCGACCAGCCGGCCGAGGGCCGCTTCGACGGCGAGAACTCCAATTTCGGCACGGTGACGATCAACGATGAGATCTATGAAGCGCTTACGCGCGAAATGACCGCGCTCAACGCCGAAGCCGAACAACTTCACGCAGCAGCGATGATCTGATGGGTACCGCCATGAACAAGACCAAGATCGCCTTCATCGGCGCGAGCAGCGCCTCGTTCGGCCTGTCCATGCTGCGCGACGTGTTCAGCACCGACGAATTGCGCGGCAGCACGCTGACCATGGTCGGCCGCAACACCGAGACGCTCGGCAAGATGACCGATCTCGCCAAGCTCTTGAACGCCAAGTCCGGCGCCGGCCTGATCATCGAGCAGACCACCGACCGCCGCGCCGCACTCGACGGCGCCGGCTTCGTGGTCAACGCCACCGCGATCGACCGCAACCGGCTGTGGAAACTCGACTGGGAAGTGCCGCGCAAGTACGGCATCCGCCACACCCTCGGCGAGAACGGCGGGCCCGGCGGCCTGATGTTCACGCTTCGCACCTTGCCGCTGATCTTCGACATCGTCCGCGAGATGCAGGAGCTGTGCCCGCAGGCTTTGTTTGTTAACTTCGCAAACCCTGAAAACCGCATCGTGCTGGCGCTGGGCAAGTACAGTCCGGTGCGCGTCATGGGCCTGTGCCACGGCATCTTCATGGGCCAGGGCGCGGTCGCCGATATCATGAAGCTGCCTTACGAGGACGTGGAGGTCTGGGGCGCCGGGCTCAACCATTCGCAGTGCCTGATGCAAATACGCCACCGCAAGACCGGCGAGGACCTCTACCCGCGCCTGCGCGAAATGGAGAAGGACTACGACCCGACCTACCTGCTGCTCACGCGCCGGCTGTTCAAAACCTTCGGCTACTGGATGACGTGCAGCGACGACCATCTCGGCGAATATCTCGCCTACGGCTGGGAGGGCGGCGAGCACGGCTACGATTTCGCCGGCGACGAGCGCGGCCGGGATGAATTCTGGAAGACGCTCGATGGCGTGCTCGCCGGCGGCAAGATGCCGTCCGACTGGCTGACGCCCTCGGGCGAGCGCGGCGCGGCGGCGATCGCCGGCGTGCTGCACAACAGGAAGCGCGTATTGGAGTCGGCGGTGGTGCCCAACCGCGGCGCCATCCCGAACCTGCCTTTCGACGCCGCGGTGGAAGTGCCGGTGGTCGCCGACGCCGCCGGCATTCATCCGGTTTCGCTCGGGCCCCTGCCCGACGCCATCGCCAAGCTGCTGCACACGCAGGTGCAGGTGCAGGAACTGGCGGTCGAGGCCGCCGTGCGCGCGTCGAAGGAGCTCGCGCTGCAGGCGCTGCTGATCGACCCGGTGATCAATTCGGCGGAGGCGGCGGTGAAGCTGCTCGACGAATTGTGGGAAGCGAACCGGCCCTATATCCGGCCTTGTCTCTAGCCTATTCGGCCGCCTTCGCGGCTTCCGCCTCCGCCTCGCTCACCACCTGCATCGTGCGCAGGACGCTCGACGGGTTGACGCTGATCGAGTCGATGCCGAGGCCGGCGAGATAGCGCGCGATCTCCGGGTAGTTGGCCGGCGCCTCGCCGCAGATACCGATGTGGCGGCCGTTGCGCTTGGCCCCTGTGACCGCCAGCCGCAGCATCTCCAGCATGCCGGGATCGCGCTCGTCGAAGTCGAAGGCGACGATCTCGGAATCGCGGTCCACGCCGAGCGTGAGCTGGGTCAGGTCGTTGGAGCCGATCGAGAAGCCGTCGAACAATTTGGCGAAGGCGTCGACCAGGATGACATTGTTCGGTATTTCGCACATCACGTAGACTTCGAGCCCGTTCTCGCCGCGCTTGAGGCCGTGGCGCGCCATCACGTCGATCACGCGCTGCGCCTCCTCCACGCGCCGGCAGAACGGCACCATGATGCGCACATTGGTCAGCCCCATGTCGTCGCGCACGCGCCTGAGCGCGGCGCATTCGAGCGCGAAGCCGTCCGCATAGGCCGGATGCGCGTAGCGCGCCGCGCCGCGGAAGCCGAGCATCGGGTTCTCCTCGCGCGGCTCGAACCCTTCGCCGCCGATGAGCCTGGCGTACTCGTTGGTCTTGAAGTCGGAGAGCCGCACGATCACCGGCTTCGGATAGAAGGCGGCGCCGATGGTGCCGACGCCTTCCGACAGCTTTTCGACGAAATAGTCCGCCGGCGTCGCATAGCCGCGCACAAGCTGCGCGATCTGCGCGCGCGCCTGCGCCGACACGACCTTCTCCGGCGCGACCAGCGCCATCGGATGCACCTTGATGTGCTCGTTGATGATGAATTCCATGCGCGCCAGGCCGACGCCGTCGTTCGGCAGCATCGCGCTCTTGAAGGCGAGGTCCGGGTTGCCGAGGTTGAGCATGATCTCGGTGCGCGGGCGCTTTAACGCGGCGAGATCGACTTGCGTGCGCTTGATGGGCAGCGCGCCTTGGTAGACGCGGCCGGTGTCGCCTTCGGCGCAGGCGACCGTCACCACGTCGCCGGTCTTCAATGCTGTACGGGCGTCGCCGGCGCCGACCACCGCCGGAATACCGAGCTCGCGCGCGACGATGGCGGCGTGACAGGTGCGCCCGCCCCGCTCGGTCACGATGGCGGCGGCGATCTTCATCACCGGCTGCCAGTCGGGCGTGGTCTGTTCGGCGACCAGCACCTCGCCCGGCTTGAATTCCGACAATTCTTTCGGCCCCGCGATCACCCGCACCGGCCCGGAGGCGATCTTCTCCCCCACCGCGCGCCCTTGCGCGAGCACCGTGCCGGAGGCGCCGAGTGCGTAGGTCTCGATGTGCGTCGACGCGCGCTGCGAGACCACCGTCTCCGGGCGCGCCTGGATGATGTAGAGCTGCCCGTCGTCGCCGTCCTTGGCCCATTCGATGTCCATCGGCATCGGCCGCCCAGCATTGGACGAATAGTGATCCTCGATGATGATGGCGTCGCCGGCGAGCTTGAGCACCTCGCCATCCGTGATGCAGAAGCGCGCGCGATCGTCCTCCGGCACCTCCACGTTCCTGGTGCCGCCGCCCGCGTCGGCATAGACCATGCGCAGATGCTTGCCGCCGAGTGTGCGGCTGAGCACCGCGCGTTTGCCGGCGCGATAGGTCGGCTTGTGCACGTAGAACTCGTCCGGATCGACCGCGCCCTGCACGATGTTCTCGCCCAGGCCGTAGACGCCGGTGACGAAGACCACGTCGCGGAAGCCGGATTCGGTGTCGAGCGTGAACATCACGCCGCTGGCGCCATGATCGGCGCGCACCATCTTCATCACGCCGACCGACAGCCAGACCTTGAAGTGGTCGAAGCCGTTGTCGACACGGTAGGAGATCGCGCGGTCGGTGAAGATGGAGGCGAAGCAGCGGCGGCAGGCCTCGAACAGGCCGTCCACGCCGACGACGTTCAGATAGCTCTCGTGCTGGCCGGCGAAGCTCGCGTTCGGCAGGTCCTCCGCGGTCGCCGACGAACGCACCGCGACGGCGACGTTCGGCCCGTATTCCTTTTCGAGCGCGCGATAGCCCTGCTCGATCTGCGCGCGCAGTTCATCCGTCGCCGTCGCTTGGTAGACGATGTCGCGCGCCTGCACCGCCCGCTGCGCCAGCAACGCCACGTCGCTCTTGTCGATGTCGAGCAGCGCGCGCAGCCGCTCCCAGGCCCGGGCCTGCGTCAGCGCGTCGCGGTAGGCCTGCGCGGTAAGCGCAAAGCCGTTCGGCACGCGCACGCCTTCGGCCGACAGGCTGGCATAGAGCTCGCCCAGCGAGGCGTTCTTGCCGCCGACCAGGCCGACATCACCGATGCGGATATCGGAAAACCAGCGCACGTAATCGGTCATCGGGCGTCCTCTTTCGCACCGCCATGGAACGGGCAGCGATGCGCGCAGGCATTGATTTCCATCAAAGCATAATGCGCTAAACTGCGGCTGAATAACCACTATTCGGCTTACGCGCGGCCGGCCATCGTCCTCATCCCATGACAGTCAGCCTCCGCCAGGTCTCTTTCTACTTCGCCGCGCACCAGGATGACTGGCAGCTGTTCATGAATCCGCCGGCCTTTGGCGACACGCGCGATCCCGCCACGAAATGCGTGTTCGTCCACCTGACCGCGGGCGATGCCGGTCTCGGCATGGGCAGCGCGGAGCGCAGGCATCCGCTCTACCTAGCGCGCGAGGCCGGCGCGCGCGCGGCCATCCGCTTCATGGCCGATCCCGATTGGGAGGCGCCCGCGGATGAGACTGCCGCCTCGGAGACGATCGACGGCCACGCCATTCATTGCGTGCGCTACCGCAACACGGCGGCCTATTTCCTGCGCCTGCCCGACGGCAGCCCGGCCGGCACCGGCTACGCCGAAACCGGCAATCGGTCGCTGCAGCGGCTCGCGGAGAGCAGGATCGATGAGATCGCGGCCATCGACGGCTCGGCGACATACCGAGGCTGGCAGGATCTCGTCACCACCTTGCGCGTGCTCGTCGCACGCGAGCGCGAGAACGCGCCAGCCGTGCATCTCCACTTTCACGATCCCGACGCCGATCTCAATCCGGACGACCACGCCGACCACTACATGACCGGCAAGGCGGCGCTCGCCGCCGCGCAAGGCATAGGCCGCGCGCAATGCACCGCCCATCTCGGCTACGCAGCCATGAAGCGGCCGGAGAACCTGAGCCTGCCGGACCGCGACCGGCAGAACGCCGTCTATGCGGTGACGCTGGCGGCCGTCGCGGCCTGCGACCATCCGACCGCCTGGGCGCATTACGACGCGGAGTTCATCGGGCGCGGCTATTCCCGCATCCTGCCCGCGGGCGAGGCCTGACAGCCCACCTGCTCACGGCGCCTGCCGAATCGGCAGCCGCCCGGGTTGGCCTGTTGAGATGCCGGCGAACCCCGCCGGCCCGGGCGCGCGCCCGGGCCCGGCGCCGCGGCCCCTTAGACCATTGAAAGTATTGGATTAAATATGGTGCGGTCGAGAGGACTCGAACCTCCACGGTGTTACCCGCTAGCACCTCAAGCTAGTGCGTCTACCAATTCCGCCACGACCGCATGGAGGGATGGACGATGGCCTATGCGCCGACGTCCCCTAGACGGCGGACCATGTAACAAATGGGCCCCCGACCGACAAGAGCCGCACGGCCCTTCGGCCGCAAAAAGCGGTGGTCTTTTTCGCCAGAATTTCAAGCCGTTAGCGGGCGGCGCCGGGAGTGCCTATCTGCCCGCTGGGCCGGCGGCCTCAGCGCATGTCCTGCGGGCGGGGCAGCAGTTCGGCGACTTCGACGGCGATCTTGTTGCCGTTGACGACGACGGTGCCGTTGGCGACGGCGAGGTTGTTGGCGAGGATGCTGACCGCATCGTCCTCCGAGGCGTCCAGCTCGATGATGGCGCCGCGGCCGAGCCGCAGGACCTGGTGAATCGGCATGGAGGTGGTGCCGAGCACCACAGTGATATCAACGGCAACCTTGTCGAGCGTGGCCACGTGTGATTCCCATTTCCCGCCCGCGCGCTGCGGGCACGGATGAGGTCACCATGGTATGGTGAACGGGTGGTTAACATTCGCGACGATTTGAGCTTCGGCCTGCCGCCCGCCCCAGGCGGCGCGCCGGTGGAATGGCGGGTTTCCGACGCGCCGGTGAGCTACGAGGCCGCGCTGGCCGTCATGGACGCACGGGTGGCGGACATCGCCGCCGGACGCGCGCCCGAGTTGGTTTGGCTCCTGGAACACCCGCCGCTCTACACCGCCGGCACCAGCGCCCGGCCCGAGGACGTGCGCGAGGCGCGCTTTCCCGTGTTCGAGGCCGGCCGCGGCGGCCAGATGACCTATCACGGGCCCGGCCAGCGCGTGGCCTACGTCATGCTCGACCTGCGCCGGCGCGGGCCGGACGTGCGCCGCTTCGTAGCGACGCTGGAGGAATGGCTGATCCGGACGCTCTCCGCCTTCAACGTGCGCGGCGAGCGGCGCGAGGATCGCATCGGCGTCTGGGTTCGCCGGCCCGACAAGGGTGAAGGCTGCGAGGACAAGATCGCCGCCATCGGCATCCGCGTGCGCCACTGGGTGACCCTGCACGGCATCGCGCTCAACGTCGAACCCGAGCTCAGCCACTTCACCGGCATCGTGCCCTGCGGGGTGAGCGAGCAGCGCTACGGCGTGACCAGCCTCGCTGATCTCGGCCACCTCGTGTCGATGGCCGAGGTGGACATGGCGCTGCGCAGGGCGTTCGAGGAGCTGTTCGGGCCGACCGTTCAGAGCGTCGGCAGCTCGGAAAACGCTTCCCCCGGCAGGCGCGCGTTGAGCTCGTCCTCGGTGCCCTGACGCTCGTCGAGACTCAGAACGCGCGCGCCGTAAGGCCCGCGCCGGCAGGATTCGATGACGGCGGCGACCGCGTCGGCCTCGCCGCACAGGACCGCCTCCACCGAGCCATCGCGCCGGTTGCGCACCCAGCCCTCGACGCCGAAGCTCAGCGCCTCGCGCTGCACGAAAGCGCGGTAGCCGATGCCCTGCACGCGCCCGCGCACGCTGATGTGACAGATCGTGGTCATGCCGCCATGCGCTCCAGCGACCGCGTGTAGCGCTCCGGCAAACGCCAGTCGCGCGCCGCGGCCGCGATCGTCTCCATGTAGCCCGGCCGTGCGCGTCCTTCGACCCGCCGGCGCAAAACGTAGATCGTCGCGCGTACATGGCGCGCGCCGTACCGCACCGGGACCTTGGACATAGCGTAAAGCCCCTTGTGCAGCCATTCATAGGCGTGCAGCGCCGCCAGGTCGCGCGGCGAGACGCACCACAGCACGCCGTGCACGCTGCCGCCGCGCCGGGGCTTCACCGATCCCCAGCCGTCGCGGCCGACGAAGAAGGCGTAGTCGCGCAGCAGCGCGGGACCCAATGCGCGCGCCTCGCGGCAGCGCCGCCGCATGGCGGCGCGGTCCATGTTCGAGCCGTAGGCGAAGTAGAGCTGCATCGCATCCCGCATCTAGCAGAGCGTGATGCCCGCCAACAACTAGCGCTCGCCACGTCCGGCGGCATCCATGCGGTCGAGCTCGCGCTCGTAGTCGCCCGGGCCGGCGTCGGCGGAAGGGTCGTCGTCGTGGCTCGGGTGCTGAGGATTACCGCCGTCCGCGCGCGGCGTGAAACCGCCGCCCACCGGCTCCTCGCCGCGCCGTGCATCATCGCGCGGCGGCAATGAATCTGGCGGCGTCGCGCGCTGGTCGCGCCGGCGCAGATTGTCGCCGGCGAGATCGGGCGGCGCGTTGGTTTCGAGGTCCGTCTCGCGGCGGTCGCGTTTCGGCGGCATGTCGGTTCCCTCTCGGTATGCGTGGTCCGGACCAACGCACCCGCGGACGCGCGAGTTCCTAGCCGTTCACGACCGTGCCGCCGTTCGGGTGCAGCACTTGCCCGCTGATGTAGGAGGCGTCGTCGCTTGCCAGGAATACATAGCAAGGCGCGACCTCGTTCGGCTGACCCGGCCGCTCCATCGGCGCGGAGGAGCCGTGCTTGGCGACATGATCCGCGTCGAAAGAAGCCGGGATCAACGGCGTCCAGATCGGCCCCGGCGCCACCGCATTGACGCGGATGCCGTCCTTGGTGAGCGCCTCCGACAGCGACCGCGTCATCGCCACGATCGCGCCCTTGGTGGCGGCATAATCGAGCAGCGTCTTGTGGCCCTGATAGGCCGTGATCGATGTGGTGTTGATGATCGAGCCGCCGCGCGGCATGTGCCGCAGCGCATGCTTGGCCATGTAGAAGAAGCTGAAGATGTTGGTGCGGAATGTGCGCTCGATCTGTTCCGCCTCGATGGCGCGGATGTCGTCGGTCTCGTGCTGCTCGGCGGCGTTGTTGACCAGAATGTCGAGCCGGCCGAACTGCTTGACGGTCGCTTCCACCGCCGCCTCGCAGAAGGCCTCGTCGCCGACGTCGCCGATCAGGAGCAGCGCGTCGCTGCCTTCGGCCTTGACCGCGTCGCGCGTCGCGTTGGCGTCCTTGTGCTCCTCGAGATAGGCGATGGCAATCCGCGCGCCCTCGCGCGCCATGGCCACCGCGACCGCGCGGCCGATGCCGCTGTCGCCGCCGGTGATCAGCGCGACCTTGCCCTTGAGCTTGCCGACGCCGGGAAACTTCGGGGTGTAATCCGGCGCGGGCCGCATCGCCTGCTCGCGGCCTGGCTGATGTGCCTGCTCTTGCGCGGGCATCGGTCTGGGGGCCATGGAACACCTCCGTGAATTATCTCACGAAGCGAACGCATTATCGCCCCACCCGTTCCTGATTCACTCGAATTCGAGGATGACCGCGTCGACCGCCAGGCTGTCGCCCGGCTTGGCGTGGATCTTCTTGACCGTGCCGTCGATCTCGGCGCGCAGCACGTTCTCCATCTTCATCGCCTCGACCACGGCGACGGTCTCACCCGCCTTGACCTCCTGGCCCTGCTTGACCGCGATCGACACGACGAGACCCGGCATCGGGCACAGCACCTGCTTGCCGGTGTCGGCCGCCTTCTTCTCCGGCATCAGCCGCGCATAAGCGGCTTCGCCCGCGGTGTAGACGTAGGTTCGTGTTTCGACGCCGCGATAGGAAAGCGTGAAGCCGTTGGCGATGGGTCGTACCTGCACCGCCACCGCATGGCCGTCGAGCGTGCCGCGCCAGATCGGGTCGCCCGGCTTCCAGCCGGAGGCGAGTCGCCGCCAGCCGCCCTGCCCGGCGAATTGCACGGCGATATTGCCGCTCTCGCGCTTCACCTCGAGACGGACTTCATGCGCACCGAGCCATACCGCGCGCTGGCTCTCGCGCGTCACGCTGTGGCCGTTCATCTGGCCGGAAATCCGCCGCTTGCGCTCGCCCAGCACGTGGTCGATTGCCGCCGCGACGGCCGCGATCGTCTCCGCGCGTTCGCCGTCCGGCGCGTGCGGATGGAAGCCTTGCGGAAATTCCTCCGCGATGAATCCGGTCGAGAGCTTGCCCGACTGCCAGCGCGGATGCGCCATCAGCGCCGACAGGAACGGGATGTTGTGGCGGATGCCGTCGATGACGAAGGCATCGAGCGCTTCGGCCTGCGCCTCGATCGCCGCGAGCCGCGTGGGAGCGTGCGTGACGAGCTTGGCGATCATCGGATCGTAGTAAAGCGAGATCTCGCCGCCCTCGTAGACACCGGTGTCGTTGCGCACGGTGACGCCGTCCGCGACCTGCTCGGCCGGCGGGCGATAGCGCGTGAGCCGGCCGGTGGACGGCAGGAAGTTGCGGTACGGATCCTCGGCATAGACCCGGCTCTCGACCGCCCAGCCGGAAAGCTTCACGTCGCTCTGCTTGAGAGCAAGCCTCTCACCGGCGGCGACGCGGATCATCTGCTCGACCAGGTCGATGCCGGTGACGAGCTCGGTCACGGGATGCTCGACCTGCAAACGCGTGTTCATCTCGAGGAAGAAGAAGCTCTTGTCCTGGCCGGCGACGAATTCCACCGTACCGGCCGAGTCGTAGCCGACGGCTTTCGCCAGCGCGACCGCCTGCTCGCCCATCTTCTTGCGCGTCGACTCGTCGAGCAGCGGGCTTGGCGCTTCCTCGATAACCTTCTGGTTGCGGCGCTGGATCGAGCACTCGCGCTCGCCGAGGTAGATGACGTTGCCGTGCTTGTCGCCGAGCACCTGGATCTCGATATGACGCGGATCGACGATGAACTTCTCGATGAACACGCGGTCGTCGCCGAAGGACGACTTCGCCTCCGAGCGCGCGCGCGCAAAGCCCTCCGCCACCTCGACCATCGAATAGGCGACGCGCATGCCCTTGCCGCCGCCGCCGGCCGAGGCCTTGATCATCACCGGGTAGCCGATCTCGTCGGCGATGCGCATCGCCGCGTTGTCGTCCTCGATCACGCCGAGGTGGCCGGGGACGGTGGAGACCTTGGCGGCGGCCGCCGCCTTTTTGGATTCGATCTTGTCGCCCATGGCGGCAATCGCCTTGGGGTTCGGGCCGATGAAGACGATGCCGGCCTTGGCGAGCGCGGTCGGAAAGGCCTCCCGCTCGGACAGGAAGCCGTAGCCGGGATGCACGGCCTCGGCGCCGGTCCGCTTGCAGGCCGCGACGATCTTGTCGATCACCAGGTAGCTTTCGGCCGCCGGCGGCGGGCCGATGGCGATGGCGGTATCCGCCATCTCGACGTGCAGCGCGTCCTTGTCGGCGTCCGAATAGACGGCGACGGTCTCGATCCCCATCCGGCGGGCGGTCTTGATGATCCGGCAGGCGATTTCGCCGCGATTGGCGATGAGGATGCGCTTGAACATGCCGCGATTGTGACCCCTTGGCCGGCCTCCTTGGCTTTGCGGGCTTGCGCCGCAAAAGTCAACGGTTGCAGCCAAATCGGTCGATCGAGGCGGGAAATTCCTTTCACGGCAGCAACCGGGCGCCGAAGCCATGTCCTCCCGAAACGGTAGTCTCCGGTCCGCTTCTGCTCTTTCTGCAGCGCCCTATTCCACCCGGCTCCGGAACACGATAAATGACCCGCCATACCCATTCACCCTGTGCGCCAGGAGGTTTGTCATGACGTTGGCCATTGGCGATACCGCTCCGGATTTCGACGCCGAAACCACCGAGGGCAAGATTCGATTCCACGAGTGGCTCGGGAATTCCTGGGGCGTCCTGTTCTCGCACCCCAAGGACTTCACCCCGGTCTGCACCACCGAGCTCGGCACCATGGCCAGGCTCAAGCCCGAATTCGACAAGCGCAACGCCAAGATCATCGGCCTGTCGGTCGATCCGGTCGACAACCACAAGAAGTGGGCCGAAGACATCAAGGACGTAGTCGGCTTCGCGCCGAATTATCCGATGATCGGCGACACCGAACTCAAGGTATCGAAGGCCTACGGCATGCTGCCGGCCGCGATCTCCGGCGGCTCGGAAGGCCGCACCGCCGCCGACAACCAGACCGTGCGCAACGTCTTCATCGTTGGCCCGGACAAGAAGATCAAGCTGATCCTGGTCTACCCGATGACCACCGGCCGCAACTTCGACGAGGTGCTGCGCGTGCTCGACTCGCTCCAGCTCACCGCCAAGCACCGCGTCGCCACGCCCGCCAACTGGAAGCAGGGCGAGGACGTCATCATCGCCGGCTCGGTGAGCGACGAGGAGGCCAAGAAGATCTGGCCGCAGGGCTTCAAGGCGCCGCGCCCCTACATCCGGATCGTGCCGCAGCCGCGCGGCTGACGCGCGCGCGAGAGTATGCCACAAGGGCGCGGGCGGCGACGTCCGCGCCCTTTCCCTGTCCAGAGACCCGCCATGAACGACGTGACGATGAACGAGGCCGCCAACCGGCAGCCGCCCTTCGCCCAATTCCTCGGCCTCAGGATCACGCACCTATCGCCCGAACGCGTGACCGCCGAGCTCGCGATGCGCGACGACCTCAACAACCGCTTCGGCATCATGCACGGCGGCGCGCTGATGGCGCTCGCCGACAACCTCGGCGGCACGGCCACAACGGCCAACCTCAAGCCGGGCCAGACCACCACCACGATCGAGAGCAAGACCAACTTCTTCGCCGCCGTGCCGATCGGCGACACCGCCTACGCCGAGTGCACTGCGCTGCACCGCGGCCGCACCACCATGGTCTGGCAGACGCGCATCACGCGCGGCGACGGCAGGCTCTGCGCGCTGGTGACGCAGACCCAGCTCGTGCTCGAGCCGAAGAAGTAGCTCAGCTTTTCTTTTCGGCCGCCGCGCCGCGGTTGGCCAGCACCACACCGACTGCGCAGACGACCATGCCGACGATCGAGATCGCGTCCAGTTTCTCGCCGAACAGCAGATAGGCGAGCAGCGCGGTCACCGCCGGCACCAGGTAGAACAGGCTGGCAAAGCGCGTCGCCGCCGAGCGGCGGATCAGCCAGTACATCAGGCCGACCGCGGCGATGGACAAGACCAGCACCAGCCAGGCGATGGCGAAGACGAGCTCGCCGGTCCAGTGGATGACGCGGGTCTCGAAGGCGAAGGCGGCAACCGCAAACAGCACGAGCGCGCCGGCGTATTGCACCGTGTTGCCGGTGCGCCAGTCGATGCCGCCGCAATAGCGTTTCTGGTAGAGCGTGCCGAGCGTGATCCCGATGAGCGAAACGACGCTGGCGGCCCAGCCGAGCGCGGAACCGGCGAGCACGATCTCGCGGTCGTGCAGCACGAGCAGCACGCCGAACAGGCCGAGCGCAAGGCCGAGCCATTGCTGCCGTGTGACCGTCTCGCCCATGTAGCGGTTGGCGAGGGTGGAGGTGAGGATCGGCTGCAGGCCCGGGATGAGCGCCGAGATGCCGGCCGGCACGCCCTGGCTGATCGCGGTGAAGACGCCGCCGAGATAGAGCCCGTGCACCAGCGCGCCCGCGAGCAGGCTATGGCCGGCCTCCTCGCCGCTCGGCCAGCGCGCCCGCGCCACGAGCGCGATCGCCGCCATGATGAGCACGACCAGCACCATGCGCACGGCGAGGAAGGTCATCGGCTCGATATAGGGCAGGCCGTAGCGCGCGCCGATGAAGCCGGTGCTCCACAGGAGGACGAACAGTATCGGCGCGACGACGATCGCCAGACGGGTCAAGCGCATATGGGTACCGGCATGGAAAATCAGAATCGGACGCGGCGGGCCGCGCCGCTATAGCATTTCCGTAAATTCGGCGCGCGCCCTCTCCCTGCCCCGCAACGCGCTTGCTAGCGTCCCGCGCGGGGCGATGCAGGCTGACTTGGGGGGGTGCGGGTTATGCGCCTGATTTCCGTTTATATCGTACTCGTCGTCATCGGCGAGTTCGTCGCCTATGGCCTTGGCCGCGCGGTCGAGCGTTTTTCGGTGCCGGCGAGCATGCCGGTGTTTCTGGGCTGCTTTTTCTTCGTGTTCTGGGCGGCCTGGAAGATGGCGGTGAAAGTGACCTGACGCCGACATGCGGCGGCCGCGGGTTCCCGCTGCGCAGGTTGCATAGCAGGGTTCAGCGGAACCGGCAGCCGCGCCGGCGGGTTGCCTCCTTCGAGGCTGCTGGCAACAGCGCCTGGAACACAAGGAGGATCCCATTATGTCTGACCCGCGTTTTACCGATCCGCGGCTCGAAGATCCGGTGGTGCGGCGCGACGCCCGCGGCACCGGCTATTGGGGCTGGGTCGCCGGCATCGCCGTTCTGGCGCTGATCGCGTTCGTGGTCATCGCCGGCTTCAATAACGAGAGCAACACCACGGCCTCGAATAACACGCCGGCGGCGACCAGCACGGCGCCGACCACGACCGGCTCCGGCGCGACCTCGCCGCGGCCCATGTCGCCCGCGCCGACCGCGCCTGCGCCGAACGCGCCCGCGCGCTAGTCGCGTCGACGCGACAAGCCCCGGCGCCGCGCGCGCCGGGGTTCGCCCTGCGGCCAAGGCGGAGGCGCCCGTCTATTTCAGGAAGGCCTCGTCGACCGGCACGCGGTAGCCGTTGGCGAGGCGGTTGGTTTCGTTGGCCATGCCGGTGACCGCCATCAGCTCGCCGAACATCGCTTCCGTCATGCCGGCCTTGCGCGCGGCGGCGGTGTGGCTGGCGATGCAGTAGGCGCAGCCGTTGGTGACCGAGACGGCGAGATAGACCATCTCCTTGGTGAGCGGATCGAGCGCGCCCGGCGCCATCACCTCCTTGATGCTCTCCCAGGTGCGCCTGAGCGTGGCCGGATCGCGCGCCAGATACTTCCAGAAATTGTTGACGTCCGGCACGTTGCGCGTGCGCTTGATGTCGTCGTAGACGGCGCGAACTTCCGCGCTGGCCTCGGCATGGTCGACGGGCGGCGGCGTGGCCATGAGCACTCCTCGATCGGTCGTTTGGTTTCGCGCCGACTATAGGCGAAAAGGCATTTCCGTCACAGGCGCCATCATTCCGCGCGAGGCGTGCCATCACAAAAAATCAGGGCGCCGGCAGCGCCGCCCCGCCCCGCGCCGCGTGCTAGCATCCGCCCGCATACCGAAGCGGAGGACTAGCGCGTGCCCAAGACCCCGGACTATTTCCACGGCAAGACCATCGTCATCACCGGCGCCGGCAGCGGCATCGGGCGGGCCACCGCGCTCATTTTCGCGCGCGAGGGCGCCAACGTGGTCTGCGCCGACGTCAACGAGCAGGCGGTCAAGGAGACGGCCGAAAAGGTGAACGCGCTCGGCTCGCAGGCGCTGGCGCTGACCATCGACGTGACCAAGCGCGCGGCGGTCGACGACATGATCGAGCTGGCGCTCAACGGCTTTTCCCGCATCCATTTCCTGTTCAACTGCGCGGGCTCGGCGGTGCGCCGCTCGAAATTCCTCGACATCGACGACGACCTGTTCGAGCGCACCTTCGACATCAACGTGAAGGGCACGTTCTACGCCATGCAGGCGGTGCTGCCGCACATGCTGGAGAACAAATTCGGCGTGATCGTCAACGTCGCCAGCATGTCGGTGAAGCGCGGCGGACCCGGCGCCTCGGTGCATTACGCCGCCGCCAAGGGCGCGGTGCACACGATGACGCTCGGCGTGGCGCGCGAATTCGCAGGCCAAGGCATCCGCTGCCTGTCGATCTCGCCCGGGCCGACGCGCACCGCCTTCCAGGCGACTGCGGCCACCTCGCCCGAGATGGTGAAGCAGATGGAAGCCGACGTGCCGATGAAGCGCTTCGCCGAGCCGGAGGAAATGGGCGAGCTGGTGCTGTTCATGTGCTCGGACGCGTGCCCCTACATGACGGCGGACACGGTCTATGTGAGCGGCGGCGGCGGGTTCAGGTAGAACGCAAACCGCGACGCGCGCGTTCTTACCCTCTCCCCTCGTGGGAGAGGGTGGCGCGTTGCGAGCGCTTGCGAGCAACGAGCCGGGTGAGGGGGAATTTGGCGACATGTGCCCCCTCACCCGCCCTCGCTCACTCACGTTCGCTCGGGCACCCTCTCCCACAAGGGGAGAGGGAAAGAAGCCAACGCTCCGCCGCCCGTATTGTTTGGTCGGCCCCGGGATGACCGCAGTCCCGACTTCCATTCCGCCGCTCCTCGAAAAGAAATGCGCGAGGGCGCGCGGGACGCATCCGGGTCCCAGCGGACCCGCGGGCCTCGACGCCTCGCGACATCGAGGCTTGTCGAAGTCCGTTTTGCCCGCCTTGACCATCCGGATTTGGATGGTGGCGAGCTGCCGCAAGTCCGCCCAACCCATGGCGTCCCGCGCGCGGTGTTTGAGGCTTGCTCCGCAACGCCCCCGGTGGACTGACCGTTTCAGGCGGCCCTCCTTGCGGAAGGTCACCTATCCACCGCTCCGGGCTCAAACGGCTCCTCGACATTTCCGACCGTGCCGGAAGCCGCCGCCGGTGGAGCCCCGTGGCGCACGGATGGCGCGCCCGGACGTTGCGGCTTGGACCGCCGGGCCGTGGGACCGCATCTCCGGTCCCGCGTCATTCCCCGGCCACCGCTCCCCGCCCCGCATCTGAAGATGCTGTACAGACACCCCTCGCTTCGGGGCGGGATGGGCGGACTATAGTCCGTATCCGATTATTGTCAATATAATAGGAATTCTTTTTTCTGTGCCGGCGCCCGGCCATTTGATATCATATTGATATCATTGGAGGCGCTTCATGGTCGACATCCTGGTCCGCAACGTCGATGAGGAAACCGCCCGCCGCCTGAAGGAAAAGGCGAAGGCAGAAGGCGCATCGCTGAGCGACGCCGCGCGGGAGCTGCTGAAGCATGGCCTCAAGCCGAGCCGCGAAGAGCTCGTGAAGGAGCTCGACCGCATTCGCGGCCTGTCGCCCTACTCCGACGTCGACTCCACCGATCTGATCCGCGCGGACCGGGACAACGATGAGCCTTATCGTTGACTCGTCCGTCGCGGTGAAATGGGTTGCGGACGAGCCTGGTTCGGACCGCGCCCGCGCACTCTACCTGTCCGACGAATGCTGGGCGCCGGCGCTGATCATGGTCGACGTCGGCAACGCGCTGTGGAAGAAGTGCCGCATGAAGCTCGTCACTTTCGAACAGGCGACGGCCGCGCTGCGCGCCCTGCCCGATCGCATCCGCCTGTTCGACATGCCCGACCTTGCGCCACGCGCCTTCGCGCTCGCCGCCGATCTCGATCACCCAATCTACGACTGCTTCTATCTGGCGCTGGCCGAACGCGAGCGCGTGCCGCTGGTGTGCGCGGATGGGCCGTTGGTGGCGAAGGCGAAGAAGGTGAAGGGGATTGAGGTGCGGTCTTTATAAACGGATTGTAGCCGGCATAAGCCCAAGCGAAATGCGAGACACCGATTTTGCCTCGCTCATTCGGGCTACGCTTGCTTCGGCAAATCGGCCCGCCAGAACTGCGATCGGGCGCCGCGCTAATCCGCCTACGGACTGCGGCTACAGGGCACAGGCGTCACACGCCACAACACAGTCGTGTAACTTCTGTCATGCTTGACAACGACATCATCATCGACAGTCACGACATTCTTTAAACCATCACTATCTAATAAATCTTTGATTTGCTTGGTGAGACCTTCCGGAACATTATTGGGAAAACAGCTCCGCTCTCCGCATACAAGACAATATCGATGCGTCGCGATATAATCCGTGCGCGCAAGATGTCTCAAATCGTTCTTGATGACCGATCCACTAAAGCGCCTTGAGCCACGGAAGAACTTTAGATCAAATAAGTATACATCGTCGTTCCGTTGCGCCCGAAGGTCGAACGCATGATAAGGAGTTGCTGGCTTGCTCCAATATTCAGCTTGCAGTTCAAATCCGTTTCGGCCCAACCATTCGCACAGAGGAAGCATAATAAATGCTTCACACATCATAGACGATGGCAATTTTTTCACCTCAATATTATTACTAAACCAAGTACTTATTTCTGAAGCCAAAGCTGCGCGGTCACCGAGCGTCATATTGGGAAATGTCCTTCTTTCTCGGCGCTTCCACACACTTTTTCTTCAGCATCGCCAGCGCGCGCAATGCGGCGGCGCTTGGAGTGCGGCATGATCACGTCGTCGATATAGCTGCGCTCGGCGGTTACTTCGCCCGCTGCCCCTGCAACATACCGGCAATGCTCAGGTCTTCGTCGATATCGGGCCAATGAATGCCCATCGGCATGATCTCGTAGTTCAACCGCTGCGCCGACGACGCATTCTTGAGGCGCGGATACCAGTCGAGCGGTGTCGCGATCTTGCGGCCGTCGGCAAGCGTCACGACAAGCTCGGTCGCGGTGAACGCAACCGAACGGGCGCGCAGGTCGCCGACGTCAATTTGCACGGCCCCTCCCGGTCATGCCCGGCCTTGTGCCGGGCATCCACGACAACAACTTTGCCGAGTTTAGAGACGTGGATGGCCGGGACAAGCCCGGCCATGACGAAGAAAGACCCCCGCCCCGCCCGGCTTCGCAAACGCTACGCCGGGCGGCCCTCCCCGCAAGGGGGAGGGCAAGAAAGAGCTACACCGGCAAATTGTCGTGCTTCCGCGCCGGCATCTCGACATGCTTGTTCTTCAGCATCGCCAGCGCGCGGGCGATGCGGCGGCGCGTGGAGTGCGGCATGATCACGTCGTCTATAGTGCCACGCCGGGCGGCGACGATAAGCGATTTCTTGAGCATTGGCGTCTTGCCCAATATGATAGCGATGCAACGCCCGAAACGAAATAGCTGGCACGGCACGTTCGGACCGACCCGCGGGCCGCACGGGATTTTTACTTGGAGGAAAAATCAATGATGCGACACGCCCGGTTCATCTTGATTGCGGCAATGGCAACAATTTTTATGCCGTTACAAGCACGCGCCGACACCGATTTCACAGGTTACTGGGCGCAGGCGGACTTCAATAATCCCTGCTCGAATCTGTTCGGCTTTCTGCTGAAGGCCGACGGTAGCGCGAATGCCGATTGGGTCGAGACGAAATGGAATCGCGCCAAAAACGCAAACGAATTCCATAAGGGAAGCCGTGATGGGCGCTGGAGCGCAAAAGACGGCAGGCTACATCTGGCAATCGTCGAGGTCGAGAGAGACCCGAAGGTCCTGAAGCTCTTCGATAAAACCCAGCCGGTTACGAAAATGACGAATGTCGACGCAACCGTTGCCCCCGATGGCAAGAAATTGAACGCCACGGTCAAAGCGCAGAACATCGAGCAAAAGGTTTTCACTTTCAAATGCGTCTACAATCGCGACAAGCAGTGACTGCACAGCTACCGGCTCGCGCCTTCTATTGTATAGCCCCCAAGATTTTCGACCCGGCCACCTCACACCGGCAAATTGTCGTGCTTCCGCGCCGGCATCTCCACGTGCTTGTTCTTCAGCATCGCTAAGGCGCGCGCGATGCGGCGACGGGTCGAGTGCGGCATGATCACGTCGTCGATATAGCCGCGCTCGGCGGCGACGAAGGGTGACAGGAAGCGGTCCTCGTATTCCTTGGTGCGCGCGGCGATCTTTTCCTTGTCGCCGATGTCGGCGCGGAAGATGATCTCCACCGCCCCCTTGGCGCCCATCACCGCGATCTGCGCCGTCGGCCAGGCGTAGTTGAGGTCGCCGCCGACGTGCTTCGACGCCATCACGTCATAGGCGCCGCCGAAGGCCTTGCGGGTGATGACGGTCACCAAGGGCACCGTGCACTGCGAGTAGGCGAACAGCAGCTTGGCGCCGTGCTTGATCAGCCCGCCATATTCCTGGTCGGTGCCGGGCAGGAAGCCGGGCACGTCGACGAAGGTGACGATCGGGATGCCGAACGCGTCGCAGAAGCGCACGAAGCGCGCGGCCTTGCGCGAGGCGTCGCTATCGAGCACGCCGGCGAGCACCATCGGCTGGTTGGCGACGAAGCCCACCGTCCTGCCGGCGATGCGGCCGAAGCCGGTGACGATGTTCCGGGCGTAGGCCGCCGAGATCTCGAAGAAGTCGCCCTCGTCCGCGACCTTCAGGATCAGCTCCTTGATGTCGTAGGGCTTGTTCGGGTTGTCGGGGATCAGCGTGTCGAGCGATTCATCGATGCGGTCGCTCTCGTCCTGCGTCGGCCATTCCGGCACGCCGGCCTCGTTGTTGGCGGGCAGGAAGTCGATCAACCGGCGCATCTGCAGCAGGCACTCGACGTCGTTTTCGAACGAGCCGTCGGCGACGCCGGACTTGGTCGTGTGCACCGAGGCGCCGCCGAGCTGCTCGGCGGTGACCACCTCGTTGGTCACGGTCTTCACGACGTCGGGGCCGGTGACGAACATGTAGGAGGTGTCGCGCACCATGAAGATGAAGTCGGTCATGGCCGGCGAGTAGACGTCGCCGCCGGCGCAGGGACCCATGATGACAGAGATTTGGGGAATGACGCCGGAGGCGATGACGTTGCGCTTGAACACCTCGCCGTAGCCGCCGAGCGCGGCCACGCCCTCCTGGATGCGCGCGCCGCCGGCGTCGAACAGGCCGATGATCGGCGCGCGCGCCTTCATCGCCATGTCCTGCACCTTGATGATCTTCTGCGCGTGCGTCTCGCTGAGCGAGCCACCGAACACGGTGAAGTCCTTGGAGAAGAGGTAGACGGTGCGGCCGTTGACCGTGCCCCAGCCGGTGACGACGCCGTCGCCGGGGATCTTCTGCTTCTCCATGCCGAATTCGTTGGAGCGGTGCTCGACGAACATGTCGAACTCCTCGAACGAGCCCTTGTCGAGCAGGAGCTCGATGCGCTCGCGGGCGGTCAGCTTGCCGCGCTTGTGCTGGGCCTCGATGCGGGCCTTGCCGCCGCCCGCCCGCGCCTCTTCCCGCCGCTTTTCCAGTCTGTCGAGGATGTCTTTCATGGGTCGCCTTGGCCTTGTGCCCGGTCACCCGGGATTCAAGGGGAAGGCATACCATCGGGGCTTCCCGGGCGCGAGCCGACTGCTTTCTTCCCTCTCCCCGTGCTTACGGGGAGAGGGTGGCGAGCGAAAGCGAGCCGGGTGAGGGGCTCAACCGCGCGTCGCCCCTCACCCGGCCCGGCCGCCCCCACAGGGGGGGGGGGGCCCCGGGCCCCCCGCGACGGGGGGGGGGGGGGGGCGGGGGGGGCGGCGCCTTAGGCTTCCCTCCCCGCCCCGGGTGTGGGGTGGGTGGGGGGGGGGCCGCCAGGGGGGGGGGGGGGGGCCCTCAACCGCGCTTCGCCCCTCACCCGCCCTCGCTCACTCACGTTCGCTCGGGCACCCTCTCCCCGCTTACGCGGGGCGAGGGACGTCCCCTTGGCTCCGGCGCCAAACCCGCCTAGAAGCGCCCCATGACCGCGCAGAAGCCCCCCACCGCCGCCCAGCTCATCGACCAGGGCCTCTACCACCACCGCCAGGGCCAGATCGCGCTGGCGATGGACCGCTATACCGAGGTGCTGCGCATCGATCCGCGCAACGCCGACGCGCTCTATTACGTCGCCGTGGTGGCCTGCGCCGAGGGCCAGTATCAGCAGGGCATCGAGCTGGCCCGCCGCTCGCTCGGCTTCAAGCCCGGCCAGGCCCGGGCGCACAACCTGATCGGCAAGGCGCTCGAGCGGCTGGGCAAGCCGAAGGACGCGCTGGCCTGCTTTGACGACGCGCTCGCCTGCGACGGCAAGTTCGCCGAGGCCTATGGCAACCGCGCCAACGTGCTGAGCGAGCTCGACCGCCACGCCGAGGCGCTGTCGAGCTTCGACCGGGCGGTGGCGCTCAATCCGGCCGCGCTGGTCGACTGGCTCAACCGCGGCGCCACCCTGCACCAGCTCGGCCGCTTCGACGAGGCGATCGCTAGCTACGAGCGCGCCATCGCGCTCGACGCCAAGTTTCCGGTGCCGCATTTCAACCGCGCCAATGCGCTGCGCGAAAGCGGCCGGCTGGAGGAGGCGCTCGCCGGCTACGACGACGCCATCGCGCGCGCGGCCGATTTCGCCGCCGCGCTGCTCGCCCGCGCCGGCACGCTGCAGGCGCTCGGCCGGATGGACGAGGCGCTCGCCGCCGCCGACCGCACCATCGCGCTCAATCCGGACATGCCGCCGGCGCATCGCCTGCGCGCCGCGCTGCTGCGGGAAATGGGCCGCAACGACGAGGCCGAGGCCAGCGCCGCCACGGCGGCCGAGCTGGAAGCCAAGGCGAAGGAAGCCGCCGGCGCTTAAGCCGCCGCCGCGCGCCTGTTGAAGCTCCACAGCGCCAGCGCGACGCCGAGCATCACCACGCCGCCGAGCAGCACCGAGGCCGGCGTGGCGCCGAGCTTCTCGAACCACTGCGTGTAGAAGTGGATGGCGCCGAACACGGCGGCCGTGTTGACCAGCCAGCGGCGGTTGGCGCGCGCCGCCCAGATGCCGGCCGCGATCAGCGCCAGCGCCCAGCCGACGCTGAACACATAATCCGGGATCACCGTGTCGCCGCGCGCCTGCACGCGGTTCAGGCCGCGCAGCAGCATCAGCGGGTCGCCCCAGAGCGAGCCGATCCAGAAGCCGACATTGACCAGCAGCACCGAGGTGCGCGCGGCGGTGAGCGCGACGCGCTCGTAGTCGGCGGCGATGAGGTGCGAGGCGCGGTAGGCGGCGAAGGCAAGCGCGGAGAACAGCACCACCGTCAGCGTCGGCTCGAAGATCGCCAGCGAATAGACGGCGTGGCTGTAGCCGGTGCGCGCGCCGAGGCAGGCGGAGGCGGCGAGCACGGCCAGCGCCATCAACAGGCTCGAGCGCGCGGCGAGCGCGGACAGCGCCAGCACCGCGGTGACGATCAGCATGGCGGCGAGCGAGCCCTCGCCATAGGCGATGACGCCGCCGCAGAACATCAGCGCGCCGATGACGAGGCAGATCTGCCCGAGCACGCTCCATTGCGCGAAGCCGCGCAGCACGGTGGCGAGCCCGCCGGCAAACAGCGCCGCGCCGATCAGGATGGCGGTGAGCGGCGTCGGCACCAGCGCGACCGCGCCGGACGCCACCGCGATGACGCCGAAGCCGATCAGCACGTTGACGCCGAGCGAGCCGGTGTCGTGCGAGGCGAGCGCTTTCAGCCGCTCGGCTTCCGCCGGCGTCAGCCTGCCCTCCTCGACCAGCCTGGAGATGTCGAGCGTGATCTTCATGTCCTGCCCCCCGCGCGGGCAGGAGCCTATCATGAGTCCGTGAGCGCCAGCACCCGGGCGGCGGCGTCGAACTCGGTGCGACGGAAGGCGCGGCGGTCGAGCGCGAGCGTGTCGCGGCCCCATTGCGTCATCTGCCAGTCCTCGTCGACATGCGCGGCGGCCCAGGCCTCGTCCGTGTCGAGCGCGCCCTGCGCGAGCGCGATGGCAATGAGCGCGGAGCCGGTGAGCGTGGTGATCGAGGACACGGCGGCGAGCCGCCAGACGTCGGCGGGGATGCCGGCGCGCGCGGCGGCGATGGCCTCGGCCGGCTGCGCCGCGTGCATCACGCCCTCGACCTGCACGAAGCGCGCGCCGAGCGCTTCGCGCGCGAAGGCGAGCACCGGGTCCCATGCTTGCGTCTGCCGCGCCACCAGCCCTTCCGGGCTGTCGGCGCGATAACAGACGAGATCGGTGCCGAGAAATGCGACGACCTCCTCGGTCACCGGCCCGACGGCGGCGGCGACCGCGTCGATCACCGCATTGGCGAGCCGGGTGAGCGGCATGCGCGCGGGGTCGATGACCTCGGCTTGCGCGTTCCACTCCTCGGCGATGGCCTGCGCCAGAGCCGGCGTCGGCGCGGCGAGCGCACGGCGCGCCGGCGTGCGCACCGGCCGGCCGTCGAGCAGCACCGGATATCCGCCCTCGCCCGCCTCGCCGACATGCGCGCGCTCGTAGAAGCGCTTGCGCAACGTCGGCCGCACATTGCGGCGCGCCGCCTCCATCGGATCGAGCGGCTGGTTTTCGAAGATGTCGGTAAAAATGTCGCGCATCGCGTGCGTGTCGTTATCGCCTTTGTGCGCCGCAGCAATATCGCGGCGGCCGGGTTTCATCTAGTGCGAATTTACCCGGTTCCAAGGACGGTTTCCCTTCTTCCGGGAACAGCGACCGGGCGCCCATTTCAGGCAGCGAAAACGGGCTTCACGGGCGGTTGATGACCACAGGATGTGACGGAAGGATAAGTAGATTTAAGCCGTTCCAGACAATATGATCCCTCGTCTGAATCGTGGCCGGAAACAAGGCCGCATCAGGGGGAGGCCGGCCGGGAACGGCCATGGCGCGACGGCGTGACTTGAGTTCGAGTGACGCGTACCGGGGCGCCTTTGAGGAGCGTAATGAAGACGACCGACATCTCGGCGCCGGACTACTTCCACAAGGTGGTCGACTGCCAATGGGCCTGTCCGGCGCATACGCCGGTGCCCGAATACATCCGCCTGATCGCGCACGGACGCTACTCCGACGCCTACATGATCAATTGGCGCTCGAACGTGTTTCCGGGAATCCTCGGACGCACCTGCGACCGCCCCTGCGAGCCGGCCTGCCGGCGCGGCCGCGTCGAAGCCGACCCGGTCGCGATCTGCCGCCTCAAGCGCGTCGCCGCCGACTACAAGGACGACATCAAGGGACGGCTGCCGAAGCCGGCCGCGATGAAGAACGGCAAGCGCGTGGCGCTGGTCGGCGGCGGACCCGCCTCGCTGACGGTGGCGCGCGACCTCGCCCCGCTCGGCTACAGCGTCACCGTATTCGACGGCGACCGCAAAGCCGGCGGCATGATCCGCACGCAGATCCCGAAATTCCGCCTGCCCGACTCGGTCATCGACGAGGAGACCGGCTACATCCTCGACCTCGGCGTCGACTTCCGCGCCGGCAAATGCGTCGACAGCCTGAAGGCGCTGCTGGCCGAAGGCTGGGACGCGGTCTTCGTCGGCTCCGGCGCGCCGCGCGGGCGCGACCTCGACATTCCCGGCCGAAAGGAAGCGGCCGCCAACATCCATATCGGCATCGACTGGCTGTCCTCGGTGTCGTTCGGCCACATCTCGAAAATCGGCCGCCGCGTCGTCGTGCTCGGCGGCGGCAACACCGCCATGGACTGCTGCCGCTCCGCCCGCCGCCTCGGCGGCGAGGAGGTGCATGTCGTCGTCCGTTCCGGCTTCGAGGAGATGAAGGCGTCGCCCTGGGAAAAGGAAGACGCCATGCACGAGGGCATCCCGATTCACAATTTCCTCGTGCCCAAGTTCTTCACGCACGAGAACGGCAAGCTCACCGGCATCACCTTCGAGAAGGTGAAGGCCGAGTACGACGCCAAGGGCCGCCGCAAGCTGGTGCCGGCCGGCGAGCCCGACCAGCATTTCCCCTGCGACGACGTGCTGGTGGCGGTCGGCCAGGAGAACGCCTTCCCCTGGATCGAGCGCGACATCGGTATCGAATTCAACGAATGGGACATGCCGAAGGTCGACGAGACAACCATGGCCTCGACCCATCCGAAGGTGTTCTTCGGCGGCGACGCCGCCTTCGGCCCGAAGAACATCATCTGGGCGGTGGCGCACGGCCACGAGGCCGCCGTCTCCATCGACAAGATGCTCAACGGCGAGGACATCGCCGACCGCCCCATGCCGGCGGTCGAGACGATGAGCCAGAAGATGGGCATCCACGAGTGGTCCTACGACAACGAGATCGCGCTCGACCACCGCTACAAGGTGCCGATGCGCGACAAGGTCGTGGCGCTGAAGGACATCAAGGCCGAGGTCGAGCTCGGCTTCGACGTGCAGCTCGCGGTGAAGGAAGCGCACCGCTGCCTGAACTGCGACGTGCAGACCGTGTTCGCGAGTTCCCTCTGCATCGAGTGCGACGCCTGCGTCGACATCTGCCCCATGGACTGCATCACCTTCACGCCGAACGGCGAGGAGGCCGATCTGCGCACGCGGCTCAACGCGCCGGCGCATAACCTCACCCAGGACCTCTACGTCCAGGACGGGCTGAAGACCGGCCGCGTCATGGTCAAGGACGAGGACGTCTGTCTGCACTGCGGCCTGTGCGCCGAACGCTGCCCGACCGGCGCCTGGGACATGCAGAAATTCTTGCTCCATACGACCCAAGCGGGAACGTCATGCCGACCGCCACGCCGATCAGCCGCGTAAACGACTTCGTCATTCGCTTCGCCAACGTCAACGGCTCCGGCTCGGCCAGCGCCAACGAGATGTTCGCGCGCGCCGTGATGCGCATGGGCATCCCCGTCGCGCCGCGCAACATCTTCCCCTCCAACATCCAGGGCCTGCCGACCTGGTACGAGGTGCGCGTCTCCGAAGCCGGCCACATGGGCGCGCGCGGCGGCACCGACCTGATGGTCGCGATGAATCCGCAGACCTTCGACAAGGACATCGCCGGCATCGAGCCGGGCGGCTACCTGCTCTACGATTCGACCAAGCCCTACCCGGCCTCGAAGTTCCGCGACGACATCACGGTGATCGGCATACCGCTGACCGCGATCTGCAACCGCGAATACACCGACCCGCGCCAGCGCCAGCTGTTCAAGAACATCATTTACATCGGCGCGCTCACCGCACTCCTGGAGATGGACGTCGCGGTGGTCGAGAAGCTGATCGGCGAGCAGTACAAGGGCAAGGACAAGCTGATCGCGCCCAACATCAAGGCGCTGCACATCGGCCGCGACTACGCGATCCTCAACCTGCAATGCCCGATCGGCCTGCGCCTGAAGGCGGCCGACAAGGTGGGCGACCGCATCTTCATCGAGGGCAACAACGCGGCCGCGCTCGGCGCCGTCTACGGCGGCGCCACCGTCTGCGCCTGGTATCCGATCACGCCCTCATCCTCGCTGGCCGACGCCTTCACCCGCCACTGCGCCAAGCTGCGCGTCGACGCGGCCACGGGTCAGGCCAAGTACGCCATCATCCAGGCCGAGGACGAGCTCGCCTCCATCGGCATGGTGATCGGCGCCGGCTGGAACGGCGCGCGCGCCTTCACGGCCACGTCCGGCCCAGGCATCTCGCTGATGCAGGAGTTCATCGGGCTCGCCTATTTCGCCGAGATTCCGGCGGTGATCTTCGACGTGCAGCGCGCCGGCCCCTCGACCGGCATGCCGACGCGCACGCAGCAGTGCGACGTCATCTCCTGCGCCTATGCCTCGCACGGCGACACCAAGCACGTGCTGCTGTTCCCCGAGGATCCGACCGAGAGCTTCGAGTTCGGCGCGCAGGCCTTCGACCTCGCCGACCGGCTGCAGACGGTCGTGTTCGTGATGCTCGATCTCGACATCGGCATGAACACGCACCTGTGCAAGCCGTTCAAGTGGGACGACTCCAAGGTCTACGACCGCGGCAAGGTGATGACCGCCGAAGAGCTCGAGGCCGGCAAGGAGTTCGGCCGCTATCTCGATGTGGACGGCGACGGCATCCCCTACCGCACCTATCCGGGCACGCACCCGACCAAGGGCTCGTTCTTCACCCGCGGCACCTCGCGCGACCGCTACGCCAAGTACACCGAGGAAGGCGGGCCTTACGTCGACAACATGCAGCGGCTGCTGCGCAAGTTCGAGACCGCCAAGGACCTGGTGCCGAAGCCGCTGATCGCCAATGCGGCCAAGCCGACCAAATACGGCGTGATCTATTACGGCTCGACCGCGCCGGCCATGGACGAGGCGATCGGCATGATCGAGGCCAGGGGCCATGCGCTCGACCGCATGCGCATCCGCGCCTTCCCCTTCCACTCGAGCGTGAACTCGTTCGTCGCCGACCACGACTTCGTGTTCGTGGTCGAGCAGAACCGCGACGCGCAGCT
Organism: Pseudolabrys sp.; assembly: GCA_046292265.1. Classification (GTDB taxonomy): domain Bacteria; phylum Pseudomonadota; class Alphaproteobacteria; order Rhizobiales; family Xanthobacteraceae; genus Pseudolabrys. The sequence goes on from JBKBRE010000010.1 coordinate 97,962, forward strand.
GCGCTCGCTGATCGTCAACGAATGCGGCATCGATCCGGTGCGGCTCGTGCCGATCCTGCATTACGACGGTACGCCGATCACCGCCCGCTTCATCGCCAAGGCGATCGGCGAGCACCTCGACAAGCTCAAGGTGACGCCCATGAAGGTGACGTCGTGAGCAGCCTCTCTACTTTCCCCGGGCGCAGCGCAGCACGAAGTGGTGCGCTGCAGACCCGGGGCCCATTGAAACGGTCCCGGATCTGCGCTGCACCGTTGCACGCTGCAGCGCGTCCGGGACACGAGTCAGAGACATAACCAATGACCTATCTCGCGAAGCCCAAGTTCCACCATCCCGAGCTGCCGAAGAACGCGCTCGGCTACACCCACCGCGACTATGAGGGCTCGGTCTCGACGCTGTGCGCCGGCTGCGGCCACGACTCGATCACCGCGGCGATCATCCAGGCCTGCTTCGAACTGTCGATCGAGCCGCACCGGGTCGCCAAGATTTCCGGCATCGGCTGCTCGTCGAAGACGCCGACCTACTTCCTCGGCAATTCGCACGGCTTCAACTCGGTGCACGGGCGCATGCCGTCGGTGCTCACGGGCGCCAATTTGGCCAACCGCGACCTGATCTATCTCGGCGTCTCCGGCGACGGCGATTCGGCCTCGATCGGCTTCGGCCAATTCGCCCATGCCATCCGCCGCGGCGTCAACATGGCCTACATCGTCGAGAACAACGGCGTCTACGGCCTGACCAAGGGCCAGTTCTCGGCCACCGCCGACCGCGGCTCCAAGTCGAAGCGCGGCGTCACCAACACCGACAATTCCATCGATCTTGCCGCCATCGCCCTGCAGCTCGGCGCCACCTTCGTCGCTCGCTCCTTCTCCGGCGACAAGCAGCAGCTCATCCCGATCATCAAGGCGGCGATCGCCCACAAGGGCGCGGCCTTCATCGACGTGATCAGCCCTTGCGTCGCCTTCAACAACCACGCCGGCTCGACCAAGAGCTTCGACTTCGTGCGCGAGCACAACGAGGCGGTGAACCGCCTCGATTTCATGCCGAGCCGCATGCCGATCGAGGTGAAGTACGAGGCCGGCACGCTCGAGGTGGTGGAGCAGCACGACGGCTCCAAGCTCGCGCTGCGCAAGCTCGCCGCCGACTACGACATCCACGACCGTACCGCCGCGCTCGGCTTCCTCCAGCACCACGCCGCCAAGGGGCAGATCGTGACCGGCCTGCTCTATGTCGAGAACGAATCGGAGGACCTGCACGCCCATCTCAAGACGGTGGACGCGCCGCTCAACAGCCTGAACGCGGGCGAGCTTTGCCCCGGCCAGGCCGCGCTCGACAAGATCAACGCCTCGCTGCGATAACCTTTACCTCGTCATTCCGGGACGGCCCGAAAGGCCGGACCCGGAATCCATGCGCCGCAGCGGTGCGGATTATGGATTCCGGGCTCGCTCGCTTCGCGAGCGCCCCGGAATGACGAAGAACATTGATCGCGCCTGAAGGAAAACATCATGCAGCTCCGTCCCCTCGGCCGCTCCGGCCTGTCCGTCGCGCCGCTTGTTTTCGGCGGCAACGTGTTCGGCTGGACCGCCGACGAGAAGACCTCGTTCGCGCTGCTCGACGCCTTCCTCGACGCCGGCTTCAACGCGGTCGACACCGGCGACGTCTATTCGCGATGGGTCCCCGGCCACAAAGGCGGCGAGTCCGAAACCGTCATCGGCAACTGGCTGAAATCGTCCGGCAAGCGCGGCCGCATCGTGCTCGCCACCAAGATCGGCGAGGACGCCGGCGAAGGCCGCTGCCTGAAGAAGGACTACATCCTGCGCGCGGCGGAAGGCTGCCTGCGCCGCCTGCAGACCGACTGCCTCGACCTCTTGCAGACCCATTACGACGACAACGCCACGCCGGTGGAGGAGACGCTCGCCGCCTACGACACGCTGATCCGCCAAGGCAAGGTGCGCGCCATCGGCGCCTCCAACCTGACACCGGCACGGCTCACCGCCTCGTTCGAGGCCAGCAAGCGGCTCGCCCTGCCCCGCTACGAGACGCTGCAGCCGCACTACAACCTGGTCGAGCGCAAGACCTTCGAGAGCGACTACGCGCCGATCGCGCGCGCGGAAGGCCTCGGCGTCATCTGCTACTGGGCGCTGGCGGCCGGCTTCCTGACCGGCAAGTACCGCACGGCCGAAGACACCGCGGCGAACAAGGCGCGCGGCGGCCGCGTGAAGGCCTATTTCAACGAGCGCGGGCTGGCGGTGCTCGCCGCGCTCGATGAGGTGGCGGCGCGGCACGCGGCGACGCCGGCGCAGGTGGCGCTGGCCTGGCTGATCGCCAAGCCGGAGGTGACGGCGCCGATCGTCAGCGCGACCAGCCTGAAGCAACTCGACGACATCATGAAGGCGCCGCGGCTTTCGCTCTCGGTCGACGACATGGCCGCGCTCGACCGCGCCAGCGCCTGACGCGCTAGAGCGCGCCAGCCATCACGCGGGCGCGGCCGGCGGCCTTGGCCTCGTAGAGCAGCTTGTCGGCGAGCGCGACCAGCGAGCCGGACGCGCGGCCGCCGAGCTCCTCGGCCGTGGCCACGCCGATGCTGATGCTCAACCGCCCGTGCAAGCCGAGCGCCGGGTGTACGATGGCGGCCTCGTCGAGCACGCGCACGCATTTGTCCGCCACCGCGCGCGCGCCTTCGGCGCCGGTCTCGGGCAGCAGGCAGACGAATTCCTCGCCGCCGTAGCGCGCCACCAGGTCGCCCGGCCGCCCGACGCTGCCGACCAGAAGCAAGGCCACCCGGCGCAGGCATTCGTCGCCCTGCAGATGCCCGCAATGGTCGTTGTAGGCCTTGAAGTGGTCGACGTCGATCATCAGCAGCGACAGCGGCTTGCCGGAGCGGCCGCAGCGGCGCCATTCGCGGTCGAGCGCGTCGTCGAAGCGGCGGCGGTTGCCGATGCCGGTCAGCGAATCGGTGGAGAGCAGCTCCTTGAGCATCAGGCTCTGCGCGTATTGCACGCGCTGGCTGCGCTGCAGCGAATTCGCGGCGATGAAGCCGAGCGCATTGGCGAACAGCAGCCACACGGCGGCGCGGCCCGCGTGCTCGATCGGCTGCTGGCCGGCCTGCAGCACCGCCCACCAGCCCCAGCCCACCGCCGAGAAGGCGCAGGCGAGCACAACGGCGGCGACGAAGCGCACCGGCAGGTACAGATAGATGACGAACACCATGCCGACCAGCAAGGTCGGCCACATCGCCGCCATGACCGGGTGCAGCGTCACCATGGCCAGCCGCATGATCGTGGCAACCACGATTGCCAAGATCAGCGTGTACTCGAGCGAAAAAGGCGAGCGCAGCCGCCGCACGATGGCGATGCCCAGCCACGGCAGCCAGATCGCGACGAAGGGCGGCAACAGCGCGTCGAATGCGCTGGTGCCCGCGCGGTACGAGTGCAGTTGAACGAGAAAATTCAGACAGCCCGCGCCCGACGCCAGCCCCATCAGGACGAAGGCGCGGCGGCGGTCGTCGGCAAACCGCTCGACGCGATAGTCCTGCTCGATTTGCGGATCGGCGAGGCGCGCCGTCCAGCGCGTCACCAGGGGCGGTTGGCGGTCATCCCCGGGCAGCGACAGCCGATAGGTGGAATGGCCAGGGGTCTTCGCATCCATCGGCGGGCGATCCAAGCGACTCACGTGGCCGAAGTATAGGGAACTACGGGCAATTCCCTAGCGGATCATATGCGCTTCACACAATGTGTCCCGCATAATATCGATTTATTGGGCTATTTCTCCCTGGGAGCCCAGCGGGGAACTCTGCCGCCCCGCCCGCGTTCAGCCTCCCATGGCAAGCCGGACCTCCCGAAAATCGAAGGCCAAAGGTATCACCCAAGGCGAAGTGCTCGACGTCGAGGAATTGTCGACGCCGCGCGCGCCGGTCATCTACGAGGTCGTGCGGCGGCTGGGCGAAGAGGAGATAAAGCGGCCTCCCATCTCGCTCTGGTGGTCGGGCGTCGCCGCCGGCCTGTCCATCAGCTTTTCGCTGCTGGCGCAGGCGATCCTGATGCAGCATCTGCCGGAGGCGCCCTGGCAGAAGCTGGTCACCAGCCTCGGCTACAGCGTCGGCTTCCTGATGGTGATCCTCGGCCGCCAGCAGCTCTTCACCGAGAGCACGATCACGGCCGTGCTGCCGGTGCTCAAGAACCTCACCGCCTCAAACCTCGTGCGGATGGCGCGGCTATGGGCGATCGTGCTCGTCGCCAACGTGGCGGGCACCTTGTTCGCCGCGGTCTTTGTCACCTTCGCCATGGCCGTGCCCGCCGAGACGAAGGAATTCATGCTCGCCATCAGCCGCGAGCTCAAGGACATCGGCTGGTGGCAGATGCTGTTTCGCGGCGTCTCGTCCGGATTCCTGATCGCCGCCATGGTGTGGATGCTGCCGGCCGCGGAGACCGCGAAGGTCGCGGTGATCACGCTGATGACCTGGCTGATCGCCGTCGGCAGCTTCACCCATATCGTCGCGGGCAGCATGGAAGCCTGGCTGATCGTGCTCTCGGGCGATTGGACGCTGTGGCAGATGGCGGCGCAGTTCTTCGCGCCGGTGCTGATCGGCAACATGATCGGCGGCACCGTGCTGTTTGCGCTCATCTCCTACGCGCAGGTGATGGAAGAGATTTGAGGCGTTCGTGCCCCGGACGCGGCGCACCGTTTCACGCTGCGCTGCGCCCGGAACACGGGCCTCACTGGTTGATGCACGAGCCGATGTAGCCGGTGCGGTCGCCGGCCTGGTCGCCGTAGACGCCGGCCTGATGGTGGCAGCGCGCGGCGCGGTCCTGATAGGTCTCGCGCCCGCCCGGGCCGGAGGGCGATACGGTAGGCAGGTTCGGCAGCAAACGGCCGGTTTGCGGCACGTAGATCGGCGGCGGCGCTTCGGCCCGCGGGCGCGCCTCGGGCGGCGGCTTCGGCGCGACTGGCCTTTCGCGCGCGCCACGCGGCGACTTGTACTTTGGCGCGAGCCAGGGCTCGGGCTTCATGATGTCGGGAATGCCGTAGTCCGGCGCCTGGGCGCGCGCGGGCGCGGCGGCGCCGAGCGCCATCAGAACGAAGAGGACAAGCACCAGTGCGCGGGCCATGGCCCTTAGATAGGCCTCGCGCCCCTGCCCGGCTACTCCTCCTCCGGCGCTTCCTCGATCGGATCGTAGCGGGAGGCGTCGAAGCCGAGCAGGTTCCACGACTGCGCCATGTGCGGCGGCAGCGGCGCCGAGACGTCGATCACCCCGCCGCGCGGATGCGGCACCGCGATCCGCCGCGCCAGCAGATGCAGCTTGTTCTGGATGCCGCCGGGCAGTTCCCAGTTCTCGATGTTGAAGTATTTCGGATCGCCGACGATCGGGTGATGGATGTGCGCCATGTGCGCGCGCAGCTGATGGGTGCGGCCGGTGACCGGCTTGAGCGACAGCCAGGCAAGCTTCTGCGCCGCCGTCTCCACCACGGCGTAGTAAGTGACGGCGTGCACCGCGTCCTTCTCGCCGTGCGCGGCGACGCGCATGAACGAGTCCTCCTCGATCTCCTCCTTGGTCAGATACGTCGAGATGCGGCCCTGGCGCGGCTTCGGCACGCCGGCGACCAGCGCCCAGTAGATCTTGCGCGCCGAACGCGAGCGGAAGGTCTTGGCCAGCGCGGCGGCGGCAAAGCGCGTCTTGGCGACCAGCAGGCAGCCGGCTGTATCCTTGTCGAGCCGGTGCACCAGGCGCGGGCGCTGCGCGTCCTTGTGCGCGCCGCGCAAGGCGCCGAGCATGCCGTCGATATGGCGGCGGGTGCCGGAGCCGCCCTGCACGGCGAGCCCCATCGGCTTGTTGAGCACCATCACGTCGTCGTCTTCGTAAAGTGTGATCGACTTGATGAAGGCGCGGTCCTGTTGCGCTTGCGGCGCGTCGTCACGCGGCGGCGGCGGCGTCACCTGCAAGGGCGGAATGCGGACCTGCTGGCCGGTGGCGAGGCGCGCCTTCGGCTCGGTGCGCTTGCCGTTCACCCGCACCTCGCCTTTGCGGATGATGCGCTGGATGTGGCTGAAGGACAGGCCGGGAAAGCGCGCCTCGAAGAAGCGGTCCACCCGCATGTCGTTCTCGTCGGCGGAGACCGTCACGGTCTGCACCTTGGTGGCTTCCTTCAGCGCGGCCGACACCGCCGGGGGCGGCGGGACCGCAGACGGAGTGGCGCGTTCGGCGCGCTCGAACGAGGGATGAGCGCCGGAGCGGGCCCGGGCGGGCGCCGGGCGGCCCTGCCCGTCGCGGGCCGGATAAAGCCGTGCGCGCGTGCCGTCGCCCTTGGGCGCGCGTGGCCCGAAGCCACGGGGAGCATCGTCGGAACGGTGCTTCGCACCGCGGCCCTTGCCGCGGCCCTTTTCGAACTTGGCGGCGCGGCTCTCGCCGAACGAGGAGGCGCGCTCGTCGCGGACATGCCGCCCCGGCCGGCCGGCCCGTCCATGCGGGCGCTCGCCATGGCGCGGCCCGGGCCGCTGCTTGCCGCCGCCGGGCTGTCTCGGTCCGCCTTTACCGCGTTTCATGAACTGGCTCGTTTCTTCATTGGCACCGCTTCAGGTCGCCGGTGCGCACGCGGTCCCAGCGCAGTTCGAGCTTGCCGCCATGCGGCCGCAGCGAGACCGGCACCGAGCGCTCGCCGCCCTCGCCCCAGCATTGCGCCTGGATATGGACCGTCGCGCCGGTCTTGTACATGCGCGCGATGCGGCAGGAATCGGCCCGCCAGCGCACGGCGTAGTCGGTCACCACCAGCGGCGCGTTCGCACTGAAGAAGAAGGCCGAACAGGAGGCCGGATCGCTCGCCCAGCGGCCGGCAATCGATTCGGCGGCGTTGAGCGGGGTGGCGAGGCTTGTTGCGACGAGAAGAAGAACCGGCAAACGCCGGACCGATGTCATGACCCGCCCCGCTCTTTCCGCAGCTTCGCCCAGTAGTCCAGGCGCTTCCTGATCTCGCGCTCGAATCCGCGCTCGGGCGGATTGTAGAACTGCTGGCGCGGCAGCGTGTCGGGAAAATAGTTCTGTCCCGAGAATGCCTCTTCCTGATCGTGGTCGTAGGCGTAGCCGCGGCCGTAGCCCTCGTCCTTCATGAGATTGGTCGGGGCGTTGAGGATGTGCTTGGGCGGCAAGAGCGAGCCGGCCTGCTTGGCGGTGCGCATGGCGGCGCCGTAGGCGGCGTAGCCGGCGTTCGATTTGGGCGCAGTGGCGCAATAGATCACCGCCTGGGCGATGGCGAGCTCGCCTTCCGGGCTGCCGAGGAAATCGAAGGCGTCCTTGGCGGCATTGGCGATGACCAGCGCTTGCGGATCGGCCAGCCCGATGTCCTCGATCGCCATGCGCACGACGCGGCGGGCGATGTAGAGCGGCGGCTCGCCGGCGTCGAGCATGCGGCAGAGATAATAGAGCGCGGCGTCGGGATCGGAGCCGCGCACCGACTTGTGCAAGGCGGAGATGAGGTTGTAGTGGCCGTCCTGCGACTTGTCGTAGATCGGCGCACGGCGCTGCACGATGTCCTGCAGCCTGGCGGCGTCGAACACCTCGCCGGGCCGCGCGGCGCGCCAGACTTCTTCCGCCAGAGTGAGCGAGGCGCGGCCGTCGCCGTCGGCCATGCCGATCAGCGCTTCGCGCGCGGCTTCATCGAGCGGCAAAGGCCTGCCCTCGATCTGCTCGGCGCGCGCGAGCAGCCTGCCGATCGCGGCGGCGTCGAGCGACCTGAACACCAGCACGCGCGCGCGCGACAAAAGCGGCGCGTTGAGCTCGAAGGACGGGTTCTCGGTGGTGGCGCCGACCAGCACGATGGTGCCGTCCTCCATCACCGGCAGGAAACTGTCTTGCTGCGCGCGGTTGAAGCGGTGGATCTCGTCGACGAACAGCAGCGTGCCCTGCCCCAACTCGCGGCGGCGGCGCGCCTCCTCGAACACCTTCTTCAGGTCGGCGACGCCGGTGAAGATGGCGGAGATCTGCTCGAAATGCAGGTCGGTCGCCTGCGCGAGCAGCCGCGCCACCGTGGTCTTGCCGGTGCCGGGCGGGCCCCAGAACACGAGGCTGCCGAGCGAGCGCGTCTCCAGCATGCGGGTGAGCACGCCGTCGGGGCCGAGCAGATGGTCCTGGCCGACCACCTCGTCGAGCTTTTGCGGGCGCAAGCGGTCGGCGAGCGGACGCGGCGCGTCCTTGTCGAGGCCGGCGGCCGCGAACAAAGTCGGGCCGGAGGATTTGGGGCGGCTAACCATTTGCGCCGCTCACCTGCCCCGGACGCGGCGCAGCACGAGGTGATGCGCCGCAAATCCGGGGCCCAGCTTTGAGAAAGCGGGGTCCCGGGTCAGCAGCGCGGTACTGCGCACCGCGCTGCGCCCGGGACACGAGGCCGTGCAGCCCTATTCTCATCCGCCGAACACCGCGGAGATCTTCTGGCCGCGTCGCAGGATGGTGATGCGCCAGGAGCGCTGCGGCGAGCGGGTCGCGCGCTCCAGATCGGCGGTCTTGCGGATCGCCTCGCCGTTGACCTCCTGGATCACGTCGCCGCGCTGGAACAGATTGCCCGCGTAGGAGCCGGCCTCGACGTCGATGACGACCACGCCCGAGTCGGCGCCTTCCACCTGCAGTTCGTCGGCGAGCGCCGGCGACAGGTTGCCGACCTTGGCGCCGAAGAACGGCGAGCGCGAGCGGATGACGATCTCCTCGCGCGGGATGTCCGGCGCGATCTGCAGCGGCACCGTGGCGACGATCTCGCGGCCCGCCCGCATGACGCCGAGCTTCGCCGTGCCGCCGAGCGGCTTGGTGGCGAAGCGGTAGTCGAAGGCATTGGGATCGTCGACCGCCTGCCCGTCCACGCTCACGATCAGGTCGCCGGCCTTCAGCCCCGCGCGCGCCGCCGGGCCGTTCGGCGTGACGTCGGCGATGAGAGCGCCGGCCGGACGCTTGAGGCCGAGGCTCTCGGCGAGCTCGGAGGTGAGCGCCTGCAACTTGGCCCCGAGCCAGGGCCGCTGCACCGCGCTGCCGCCGCCTTTGGCGGACGCAACGACCACCCGCACCATGTTGGAGGGGATGGCGAAGCCGACGCCCTGCGAACCGCCCGAGCGCGAGAAGATCGCCGTGTTAATGCCGACCAGCCGGCCCTGCAGATCGGCAAGCGCGCCGCCCGAGTTGCCGGGGTTGATGGCGGCGTCGGTCTGGATGAAGAACTGATAGTCGGTGATGCCGACCTGCGTGCGCGCCAGCGCCGAGACGATGCCGTGCGTCACCGTCTGCCCGACGCCGAAGGGGTTGCCGATGGCCAGCACGACGTCGCCCACCTCGAGCGCGTCGGAATTGGCGAAATCGAGGAAGGGAAAGCGCTCGCCGGCGTTCTTGATGCGCAGCACGGCGAGGTCGGTGCGCTTGTCCTTGAGCACGATCGTGGCCTCGAACTCGCGCTTGTCGGCGAGCGAGACCTTGACCTCGTCGGCACCCTCGATGACGTGCACGTTGGTGACGATCAGGCCGCCCACGTCGACGATCACGCCGGAGCCGAGCGAGCGCTGGATCTGCTCGCCGCCGAGCGGCCCGCCCGGCATGCCGAAGAAGCGGCGGAAGATCGGATCGTCGAACAGCGGATTGCGCTGATGCACGACCTTGGCGGCGTAGACGTTGACCACCGCCGGGGCGACCCGCTTCACCACCGGCGAATAGGACAGGATGAGCTCGGGCTGGGTCGGCACCCGCCGCTCCTGGGCGGACGCGGGCGCGGACACCAAGACAAGGCCGGTCGCGGCGGCCAGTAAGACGGTCAGGGAGGCGTTTTGGCGCATGCGGTCGAATCCCGGCGGATGCCGAGATATAGGCCTCTATCGGGCCTAAATGAAGGCCGGCCCTTCTCCCTCTCCCCGTCCTTACGGGGAGAGGTAAAGAGAGCTACTCCTTCGCCGGCACGGTGCGCAGATAGGCGACCACGGCGTCGAGGTCGTCCGCCGTCATCGTGGCGTAGTAGTGGTAGCCCATCGGCGGCTTGAGCTTGGAGCCGTCCTTGCTGACCCCTTGGGTGATCGCGCGCTTGATCTCGTCGTCCGACCAGCCGCCGATGCCCTTGGTCTTGCTCGAGGTGATGTTGCGCGACACCGACTTGCCCCAGGGCCCGGGGAATTCGAATCCGCCCTTGCCCAGGTCGTTGACGAAGTCGCGCCCGCGCGGGCCCATCGGCGTGTGGCACTCCATGCAGTGCGCGATGGTGGCGATGTAGAAGCCCTTCTTCACCTTGTCGCCCATCATGGCCTCGGTGTAGGGCTTCTCGCCGCCGGGGAACGGCGGATGCACCTGCTTCATCTTGTAGACCGGCGCCGGCACCGTGTTCTTGATCGGCTTGAGCGTGCGCAAATAGGCGACGACCGCGTCCATGTCGCGCTCGGTCATGATCTGGTAGAAGCTCGACGGCATGATCATGGCGGCCGGCGTGCCGTTCGGCTTGATGCCGGTGCGCAGCGCTTTTTTGATGTCGGCATCGCTCCAGGCGCCGATGCCGGTTTCCTTGTCCTGCGTGATGTTAGGCGCGGTGACCTTGAACGGCGGCTCATCCCACGACAGCCCGCCGGAGAAGGCCTTGTCCTTGATGTCGCCGGTCGGGCCTTTCGGCGTGTGGCAATTGCCGCAGGTCAGCAGGCCATTGACCAGGTAGTCGCCGCGCTTGATCAGTTCGGCTTTCGCGTTGTTGTTTTGCGCCTGCGCGCCGGTCACCAGCGCCGCAAGACTCGCCAGCAGAATAGTTGCAAATCGGACCATGTTCTCCCCCCAAGTATTGCGCGGGCGAGTATAGCGGCAAACGGTACGGGCGTGTGACACCCGCCGTTCGCAGCGTCAGCCTTTTCCAGATTTTTCTGGCGTGCGCCCGCCGCTACGGGAGCTGCCGGTCTAGCGCCGTCCGGCGTCTTCGAGGATGCGCACCATCCCCGCGTAGCCGCGCCGGCGCGCATGCATCAGCGCCGTGATGCCGTCCTTGTCGGCGATGCTCGTCTTCGCGCCGGCCGCGACCAGCACGCGGACGATCTCGGTGTGGACCGGCCCGCCGTCGCCGAGGATCACCGCCTCCAGCAGCGCGGTCCAGCCGAGCTTGTTGACGTGGTCCTTGTCGATCGCCGTGCCGAGCAGGATGCGCACGGTCTCGAGATGGCCGTGATGCGCGGCCGGGATCAGGCCGGTGCCGCCGTAGCGGTTGAGGCTCTTGAGGTCGGCGCCGGCGGCGAGCGTCATGCGCAGGATCGCGTTGCGGCCTTCGGCGGCGGCGTAAAGGTAAGGACTGTCCTCGATCGCGTCCTTGGCGTTCACGTCGGCGCCGGCGTCGATCAGCAGCCGCGCCACCGCCGGATGGTCGGCATGGGTGGCGGCGAGCAGCGCGGTGCGCCCGCGCCCATCGCGCGCGGCGACGCTGGCGCCTTCCCGCATGAGCCGGGCGACGGCCTGCGCGTCGCCACGCCCGGCGGCGGCGATGAGCGCTTCATCCTGCGCGGGTGAACTCATGGCGATGGCGTGCAGACAAACGAAAAGGGCGGCGCTCAGCGCCGCCCTCATCCAATTCATCGCGCCGCGCGGCATCAGGCCGCCGCGGTCGCCTCGGCCGGAGCCTTCTCCTGCACCGGGCCGGAATCGAGACCCTTGGCGTCCACGTCGCGGTCGACGAACTCGATGACCGCCCGCGGGGCGTTGTCGCCGTAGCGGAAGCCCGCCTTCATGATGCGGGTATAGCCGCCGTGGCGTTCCTTGTAGCGGGGCGCGAGCACGTCGAACAGCTTGCGCACCATCGCGACGTCGCGGATTTCCGAGATCGCCTGGCGACGCGCGGTGAGATTGGCCTTCTTGCCGAGCGTGACCAGCTTCTCCACGATCGGGCGAAGCTCCTTCGCCTTCGGCAGCGTGGTCATGATCTGCTCGTGCTTGATCAGCGCGGCCGCCATGTTGGCGAACATCGCCTTGCGGTGAGCCGGCTTCTTGCCGAGCTTGCGGTGAACCTTGCCGTGACGCATTGAATTGATCCTTCTCTTCTTCTCAAGTCACGACGGTTCGTCGGACGTTGTGCTCAGGTGGGCTTCCTGCGTTCGCCCTCGGCCTTTGCGGCCCTTATGATCCCGGGTCTGCAGCGCACCACTGACGTGCCGCGCAGCGCCCGGGAAAAGCTCAGTAGTGGTCCTCGAAGCGCTTGGCGAGCTCTTCGATGTTCTCCGGCGGCCAGCCCGGCACTTCCATGCCGAGATGCAGGCCCATCTGCGCCAGCACTTCCTTGATCTCGTTGAGCGACTTGCGGCCGAAGTTCGGCGTGCGCAGCATCTCGGCCTCGGTCTTCTGAACGAGGTCGCCGATGTAGACGATGTTGTCGTTCTTCAGGCAGTTGGCCGAACGCACCGAGAGCTCGAGCTCGTCGACCTTCTTGAGGAAGGCCGGATTGAAGGCGAGCTCCGGAATGGCCTCGGCGGCGGCTTCCTTGCGCGGCTCCTCGAAGGTGACGAAGACGCTGAGCTGGTCCTGCAGGATGCGCGCGGCGTAAGCGAGCGCGTCCTCCGGCGTGACCGCGCCGTTGGTCTCGATGGTCATGGTCAGCTTGTCGTAGTCGAGGATCTGGCCCTCGCGAGTGTTCTCGACCTTGTAGGAGACCTTCTTGACCGGCGAATAGAGGCTATCGACCGGGATGAGGCCGATCGGCGCGTCCTCGGGACGGTTGCGCTCGGCCGGCACGTAGCCCTTGCCGGTGTTGACGGTGAGCTCCATGCGAATCTCGGCGCCCTCGTCGAGGGTGCACAGCACGAGGTCCGGGTTGAGCACGACCACGTCGCCGACCGTCTGGATGTCGCCGGCGGTCACGGTGCCGGGGCCCTGCTTCTTCACCACCATGCGCTTGGGGCCTTCGCCCTGCATCTTGATGGCGATGTCCTTGATGTTGAGCACCATGTCGGTGACGTCCTCGCGGACGCCCGCGATGGACGAGAACTCGTGCAGCACGCCGTCGATGTGCACCGACTGCACAGCCGCGCCTTGCAGCGAGGACAGCAGAATGCGGCGCAGCGCGTTGCCGAGCGTGACGCCGAAGCCGCGCTCGAGCGGTTCGGCGACGACGGTGGCGATCCGCGCCGGGTCCGCCCCGGCGGTCACCTGGAGCTTGTTCGGCCTGATCAATTCCTGCCAATTCTTTTGGATCACGTCTTCACCTTTTCAGCGGCGCGGGCCAAATCGCCTCGCGCGGAACCCCACCCGCCATGTGGGGGAATAGCAGCGGACGCGGGCGCGATACGCCGCCCGCAGGACGACAAAATCAGACGCGACGACGCTTGCGCGGCCGGCAGCCGTTGTGCGGAATAGTCGTCACGTCGCGGATCGACGTAATGGTGAACCCGGCCGACTGCAGCGAACGCAGCGCGGATTCACGGCCCGAGCCCGGACCCGACACCTCGACCTCGAGGGTGCGCATGCCGTGCTCCTGCGCCTTCTTGGCAGCATCCTCCGCCGCGACCTGCGCGGCATAGGGCGTCGACTTGCGCGAGCCCTTGAAACCCATCGTGCCGGCCGACGACCAGGCAATGGTGTTGCCCTGCGCGTCGGTGATGGTCACCATCGTGTTGTTGAACGTGGCGTTCACGTGCGCCACGCCCGATGCGATGTTCTTGCGTTCGCGCCGGCGGACGCGGGTGGCTTCCTTACCCATTCTCGATCCCTTTCGCGGCGCGGCGCCTCACGCGGCGCGCGCCAAATTCAATTGCGTCCGATTAGGCGGTCTTCTTCTTGCCCGCGATGGTCTTGGCCGGGCCCTTGCGGGTGCGCGCATTGGTGTGCGTGCGCTGGCCGCGCACCGGCAGACCCTTGCGGTGCCGCAGGCCGCGGTAGCAGCCGAGATCCATCAGGCGCTTGATGTTCCTCGCCACTTCGCTGCGCAGCTCGCCCTCGACCATGTATTCACGATCGATCATTTCGCGAATCTGCAGCACCTCGGCGTCGGTGAGCTGCGAGACGCGCCGCTCGAGCGGCAGGTTGAGCTTGCCCATGATATCCGAGGCGATTTTCGGCCCGATACCATGGATATATTGCAGTGCGATCAGCACGCGTTTGTTGGTGGGTAGATTGACACCCGCGATACGAGCCACGGAATTGCTCTCCTGTTACCGGCCGGCGGCGCGGATCGCGCCGAATTCTTCTGTCCCTGGAATGGGATAGCGCAAAACATAACACGACACCTGTCCCCGGTTTTTGGGGGCCCGGCATCGCGTCAAACTCCTGAATGTGCTGCTTATTAAGGGATTCATCGCGCCCTCGTCAACCTCCGCTTTGCGCGGGTCTTGCGGGTGCCGGCCCTGGCCCTGACGCGGGCGGTCCGGCCGCCGGCAGCCTTGCCGCGGCTGGCTTTGGAACCCTTCTTGCGGGTCTTGGAACCGGTCCGGGACCGGCTCGCGGCCGTTTTGCTCGCTTTGGCCGGCTTGGCGCGGCCCTTGGCCTTGGATTTTCCCTTGGCTTTACCCGCCTTGGCCTTCTTCCCGGCCGCGGAGGCCCGCTTGGCCCGTTTGGCGGGCTTGGCCGGCTTGGCGGCCTTGGCCCCGGCCAGCAGCCGGTCGATCGCCCCGGTGACCTCGTCGATCGGGGCCATGCCGTCCACGGTCCTGAGCTGGCCCTTGCCGGCGTAATAGTCGGCGAGCGGCGCGGTCTGCGCCCGGTAGGCGACCAGGCGCGCCTTGAGCGCCTCCGGATTGTCGTCGGCGCGCACCCTCTCGCCGCGGGCGGTCATCTGGGCGACCCGCGTCTCGATACGCTTGAGCAGGATGCCCTCGTCCACCTTGAGCTCGATCACGGCGTCGAGCTTGAGGCCGCGCTCGGCGAGCAGGCGGTCGAGCGCCTCGGCCTGGGCGACCGTGCGCGGGAAGCCGTCGAGGACGAAGCCGCGCCTGGCGTCCGCCTGGTCGATGCGGTCGGCGATGATGGCCACCACCACCTCGTCCGGCACGAGCTGGCCGGCGTCCATCAACGATTTCGCCCGCAGGCCGACCGGCGTGCCGGCGGCGACGGCGGCGCGCAGCATGTCGCCCGTGGAAAGCTGGGGAATCCCGTGCCTGGCGATCAGCCGCTGCGCTTGCGTGCCCTTCCCCGCCCCCGGCGGGCCGAGCAGGATCAGTCTCATCGATTGCGCCCCCGCAACTTCGACCGCTTGATCAGACCCTCATACTGGTGCGCGAGCAGATAGCCCTGCACCTGCGCCACTGTGTCCATGGTGACGCTGACGACGATGAGCAGCGACGTGCCGCCGAAATAGAACGGCACCGCGGCATAGGAAATCAGGATTTCCGGAATGAGGCAGACGATGGCGAGATAGATCGCGCCGACCACGGTGATGCGCGACAGCACGAAGTCGATGTACTCGGCGGTGCGCTCGCCCGGCCGGATGCCGGGAATGAAGCCGCCGTGCTTCTTCAGATTCTCGGCGGTTTCGTTCGGATTGAACACGATGGCGGTATAGAAGAACGCGAAGAAGACGATCAGCGCGATGTAGAGCACCAGGAACAGCGGCCGGCCGTGGCCGAGCAGCGTGGTGATCGTGGTCAGCCACTCCGGGCCCTGGCCCGCGTTGAAGTTGGCGACCGTCGTCGGCAGCAGGAGCAGCGACGAGGCGAAGATCGGCGGGATGACGCCCGCGGTGTTGAGCTTGAGCGGCAGGTGCGAGGACTGGCCCTCGAACATGCGGTTGCCGACCTGGCGCTTGGGATACTGGATCAGCAGCCGGCGCTGGGCGCG
This sequence comes from Pseudolabrys sp., assembly GCA_046292265.1. Lineage (GTDB taxonomy): Bacteria > Pseudomonadota > Alphaproteobacteria > Rhizobiales > Xanthobacteraceae > Pseudolabrys. The sequence continues at coordinate 113,700 of JBKBRE010000010.1, forward strand.
CTCCATGAAGACGATGAAGGCGATGACGGCGACGGCCATGACCAGGATGATCAGGATCAGGCCGGTGGACAGCGCCCCCTGGCGGCCGAGTTCGAGGGTGCCGGCGATCGCCGACGGCAGCTCGGCGACGATGCCGGCGAGGATGATGAGCGAGATGCCGTTGCCGATGCCGCGGGCGGTGATCTGCTCGCCCAGCCACATCAGGAACATGGTGCCGCCGGTGAGCGTGATCGTGGTCGAGAGCAGGAAGAACAGGCCGGGGCTCGTGACGACGCTGCCGGTGCCCTGCAGGCCGATGCCGATGCCGTAGGCCTGGAACGCGGCCAGCACCACGGTCAAATACCGCGTGTACTGGTTCATGACCTTGCGGCCCTGCTCGCCCTCCTTCTTGAGCGCTTCGAGCGTGGGCGAGACCGTCGTCATCAGCTGGATGATGATCGAGGCCGAGATGTACGGCATGATGTTGAGCGCGAAGATCGCCATCCGGTGGATGCCGCCCCCCGAGAACATGTTGAACATGCCGAGGATGCCGCCGGACTGGGTATTGAAGATCTGCTCCCAGGCGGCGGGGTCGATGCCGGGCAGCGGGATATAGGTGCCGAGGCGGTAGACCAGCAGCGCGCCGACCGTGAACCAGATGCGCTTCTTCAGCTCTTCGGCCTTGGCGAGCGCCGAAAAGTTGAGATTGGCCGCCAGTTGTTCCGCTGCTGAGACCATGGGTGCTCGACCTTTCCGCTGCCCTGCCCCGCGCGTCCCGGGGCATCCAGTACTCAATCGTCGTTCAGATAAGCCCGATCACCCGAAACGGAAGCTGGAGAGTACCGGATCGCCCGCCGCCGGCGGGCGATGACGCTCTTGTGAGGCTCAGTCGCCCGCTTCGGCGGCTTTCGCCTTGCTCTTGTTCTTGCCCTTCGGCGCGGCTTCCTCGGCTTCCGGCGCAGGCGCCAGGATCTTGACCGAGCCGCCCGCCTTCTCGACCGCCGCGATGGCGGACTTGGTGGCGCCGTAGACCGCGAAATCGACCTTGGCCTTGATCTCGCCGTCGCCGAGCAGCTTCACGCCGTCCTTGGCGCGGCGCATCAGGCCGGCCTTGACCATGGCCTCGACGGTAACCGGCGCCTTGGCGTCGAGCAGGCCGGCGTCGATCGCCGCCTGCACCTTGCCGAGATTGACCTCGTTGAGCTTGACCGCGAACGGGGTGTTGCGGAAGCCGCGCTTGGGCAGGCGCCGGTGCAGCGGCATCTGGCCGCCTTCGAAGCCCTTGATGCGCACGCCGGTGCGCGCGGTCTGGCCCTTGCCGCCGCGCCCGCCGGTCTTGCCCATACCGGAGCCGATGCCGCGGCCGATGCGCATGCGATTCTTGCGCGCGCCCGGTTTGTCGGCGATCTGGTTGAGTTTCATCTTACGTCCTCATTCTCTCCGTTTGTCATGGCCGGGCTTGTCCCGGCCATCTCGCTTAGGCGGGCTCAATGCCTCCCTAAGCGGGGTCACCGGGACAAGCCCGGTGACGACAGCAAAACTATTTCGCTTCGCCGACCACGCGCACCAGGTGCTGCACCTTGCGGATCATGCCGCGCGTCGACGGATTGTCCGGCAGATCGCGCGTGCGGCCGATCTTGTTCAAGCCGAGACCGATGAGCGTGGCGCGCTGGTCGTTGTGACGGCGCATCGGGCTCGCGATCTGCTCGATCTTGATGGTCTTCTGTGCCTGGGCCATGGGTTATTCCTCAGTCCGCCGCGGCTTCCGCCTCGCCGCCTTCACGGCGGCGCGACTGCAGCGTGGACACCTTGAGATTGCGGCGCGCCGCGACCGAACGCGGCGAATCCTGGTTCTTCAGCGCGTCGAAGGTCGCGCGCACGACGTTGTACGGGTTCGACGAGCCGAGCGACTTCGCCACCACGTCCTGCATGCCGAGCGTCTCGAACACGGCGCGCATCGGGCCGCCGGCGATGATGCCGGTTCCCGGAGGCGCCGCGCGCAGGAACACCTTGCCGGCGCCGTGACGGCCGAGCACGTCGTGGTGCAGCGTGCGGCCCTCGCGCAGCGGCACGCGGGTGAGCGAACGCTTGGCGCCCTCGGTCGCCTTGCGGATCGCCTCCGGCACTTCGCGCGCCTTGCCGTGACCGAAGCCGACGCGGCCCTTCTGGTCGCCGACGACGACCAGCGCGGCAAAACCGAAGCGCTTGCCGCCCTTCACCACCTTGGCGACGCGGTTGATGTGGACCAGCTTGTCGATGAACTCGCTCGGCTCGCGCTCTTCACGCCGATCGCCGCGCTCACGTTCCCTACGGGCTTCCCGTGCCATGTGCTGTCTTCCGTTCAGAAGTTGAGACCGCCCTCACGGGCGGCATCGGCCAGCGCCTTGACGCGGCCGTGATAGATGTAACCGCCGCGGTCGAACACGACGTCCTTGATGCCCTTGGCCGTCGCGCGCTCGGCAATGAGCTTGCCGACCGCCTTGGCGGCCTCGATGTTGGCGCCGGTCTTGTTCTTCTCGCGCATGGCCTTCTCCAGCGAGGAGGCCGCGGCGACGGTTTCGCCCTTCAGATCGTCGATGAGCTGAACGTGAATGTGCTTGGACGAACGGAACACGGAGAGCCGTGCCCGGCCGCTCTTGATGCCCGCAAGCTTCACCTTGCGTCGCACCGACGTCGTCCGCCGCGCGCTGCGGTCCTTTGATTTCGACATGGCGCCAGGCCCTCTACTTCTTCTTGCCTTCCTTGCGGAAGATGTATTCGCCAACGTACTTCACGCCCTTGCCCTTGTAGGGCTCCGGCGGACGCCAGCCGCGGATCTCGGCAGCGACCTGCCCGACCTGCTGCTTGTCGGTTCCGGTGATGACGATCTCGGTCGGCTTCGGGGTCGCGATGGTGATGCCGGTCGGGATCGGGTAGTTCACGTCGTGCGAGAAGCCGAGCTGCAGATTGAGCTGCTTGCCCTGCACCGCCGCGCGATAGCCGACGCCGGTGATCTCCAGCTTCTCCTCGAAGCCCTTGGTGACGCCCGTCATCAGGTTGTTCACCAGGGTGCGCGAGGTGCCCCACATCGAGCGGGCGCGCTTGGTCTCGCTGCGCGGCTCGACCATGACCCCGCTCTTGTCCATCGAGACCTTCACGTCGTCGTGGAGCACGAGCTGCAGGGCGCCCTTGGGGCCCTTCACCTTGACGGTCTGCCCTTCCACGTTGGCGGTGACGCCGGACGGGACGGCAACGGGTTTCTTGCCAATACGCGACATCAGAACACCGTGCAGATGATTTCGCCGCCGACATTGGCTTCGCGGGCGGCATGGTCGGCCATCACGCCCTTCGGCGTCGACAGGATGGCGACGCCGAGGCCATTGTTGATGCGCGGCAGGTTCCGCACCGACGCGTAGACGCGCCGGCCGGGCTTGGAGACGCGCTCGATCTCGCGGATCACGGGCGCGCCGTCGAAATACTTCAGCTCGATCTCGAGCTCGCTGCGGCCCGAGGCATGCGCCACGCTGGCGTAGCCGCGGATGTAGCCCTCGGTCTTGAGCACATCGAGCACGCGCTCGCGCTGCCTGGAGCCCGGCATCGAGACCTTCGACTTGTTTCGCATCTGCGCGTTGCGGATGCGGGCGATCATGTCGCCGATCGGATCGTTCACAGCCATATCGGTCTCCCCCTCACCAGCTCGACTTCACGAGGCCCGGAATGAGGCCCTTGGAGCCGAGGTCACGCAGCGCGATACGGCTAAGCTTGTGCTTGCGGTAATAGGCGCGCGGACGGCCGGAGAGTTCGCAGCGGTTACGGATACGGACGCGCGAAGAATTGCGCGGCAGCTCGGCGAGCTTGAGGCTCGCGGCAAAGCGGTCCTCCATCGGGATGGTCTTGTCCATCGCGATGGCCTTGAGCTTCTTGCGCCGGTTGGCGAAGGATTTCGCCATCTTGCGCCGCCGGTTGTTCTTCTCGATCGAACTTTTCTTCGCCATTTAGGTTCGCTCCTTACGTCTCCGCGTTTGAGGAAGCCGGTTGGCCCCTCACTGCCGGAAAGGAAAGTTGAATGCCGCCAGCAGCGCACGCGCCTCTTCGTCGGTGCGCGCGGTGGTGCATACGGTGATATCGAGGCCCCAACTGTCGGTGACCTTGTCGAAGTCGATCTCGGGGAACACGATGTGCTCCTTGATGCCGAGGGAGTAGTTGCCGCGGCCGTCGAAGCTCTTCGGGTTCAGCCCGCGGAAGTCGCGGATGCGCGGCAGCGCGATCGTCACCAGGCGGTCGATGAAGTCGTACATGCGCTTCTTGCGCAGCGTGACCTTGCAGCCGATGGCCTGGCCGTCGCGCAGCTTGTAGTTCGCGATCGACTTGCGCGACTTGGTGATCACCGCCTTCTGGCCCGAGATCAGCGTCAGGTCGGCGGCGGCGTTATCCACCTTCTTGCGGTCGGCGGCGCCCTCGCCGATGCCCATGTTGAGCACGACCTTGGTGATCGCCGGCACTTGCATCGGGTTCTTGTAGCCGAACTGCTTGGTCATCTGATCGCGCACGGTCTTGTCGTAGTGCGTGCGCAGACGGGCCACGTAGTCCTTGCTCTCGCGCGGACGCACGCCCTTGGCCTCGCCGGCGCCCTTCGGCGCCTTGGCTTCCTTGGCCTTCGGAGCGCCCTGCGGCGGCTTGGCCTGCTTCTTGGGTTCGGTCTGGGTATCAGCCATCGATCTCGACTCCGGAACGCTTGGCGAAGCGGACCTTCTTGCGGTTGTCACCTTCCCCGACGAACTTGAAACCGACGCGGGTCGGCTTGCCGTCCTTGGGATCGGCGATCGCCAGGTTGGACAGATGGACCGGACCTTCCTTGGAGATGATCCCGCCTTCCTGCTGCGCGGTCTGGCGCTGGTGGCGCTTGACGATATTGACGCCGCGCACGAGCGCGCGGTCTTCGGCCGGACGCACCTCGATCACCTCGCCGGTGCGACCCTTGTCGCGGCCGGTGAGCACGACGACCTTGTCGCCTTTACGAATCTTGGCGGCCATCAGAGCACCTCCGGCGCGAGCGAGATGATCTTCATGTGGTTCTTGGCGCGCAGCTCGCGCGGGACCGGCCCGAAGATACGGGTGCCGACCGGCTCCATCTGCGGGTTGATCAGCACGGCGGCGTTGCGGTCGAAGCGGATGACCGAACCGTCGGCGCGCTTGATGTCCTTGGAGATGCGGACCACCACGGCCTTCATCACGTCACCCTTCTTGACGCGGCCGCGCGGGATCGCCTCCTTCACCGAGACGACGATGACGTCGCCGATGGTGGCGTACTTGCGCTTGGAGCCGCCCAGCACCTTGATGCACATGACGCGGCGCGCGCCGGAATTGTCCGCCACGTCGAGGTTGGTTTGCATCTGGATCATGATGCGGCTCTCATCTTCGTTGTGCGCATAACGCGGTGACACTCACTGCGCATGGCGCCTATTGCACTTTCTGCTTCTTCTCGCCCCGGATCACTTCCCAGCACTTGAGCTTGGAAATGGGCCGGCGCTCCTCGATCCACACCACGTCGCCGACCGAGTACTGATTGGTCTCGTCGTGGGCGTGGTACTTCTTCGAGCGGCGAATGACCTTCTTCATCGTCGCGTGGGCAAAGCGGCGGTCGACTTGCACGACCACGGTCTTGTTCCCTTTGTCGCTGACGACGACGCCCTGGAGGGTACGCTTCGGCATCTCTTACCCCTTACTTCTTAGCAGCGCCGGCATCGGCGGCGCGCTTCTGGGCGGCAACGGTCTTCATCCGCGCGATGTCGCGGCGGATCGCGCGGACGCGCGAGGTGTTCTCGAGCTGGCCGGTGGCCCGCTGGAAGCGCAGGTTGAACTGCTCCTTCTTCAGCTTGAGGACCTCGTCCTCGAGCTGGTCCAGCGACATCGCTCTTACGTCGTCGGCTTTCATGGCTCTTACTCGGCGATACGTTCGATGAATCGGGTCTTGACCGGCAGCTTGGCGGCCGCGAGCGTCAGCGCTTCCTTGGCGGTCGCCTGCGGGATGCCGTCCACCTCGAACAGGATCTTGCCCGGCTTGACGCGCACGACCCAAAGCTCGGGCGTGCCCTTGCCTTTGCCCATGCGGACTTCGATCGGCTTCTTCGACACCGGCACGTCGGGGAACACGCGGATCCAGACGCGGCCGGCGCGCTTCATGAAGCGCGTGAGCGCGCGGCGCGCGGCCTCGATCTGGCGCGCGGTGACGCGGTCCGGCTCGAGCGCCTTCAGGCCGTACTGGCCGAAAGCGAGCGTGGTGCCGCTGGTGGCGACGCCGTGAATGCGGCCCTTGAAGGCCTTGCGGAACTTGGTGCGCTTGGGTTGCAGCATGGTTTAACTCTTCTCAGCTCACGCGCCGGCGCCGTCGCGGCGCGGACGGCCGCTGTCACCTTCGGCGAGCTTCTTGTCCTGGGCCATCGGGTCGTGCTCGAGGATCTCGCCCTTGAAGATCCAGACCTTGACGCCGCAGGTGCCATAGGTGGTGAAAGCGGTGGCGGTGCCGTAATCGACATCGGCGCGCAGCGTATGCAGCGGCACGCGGCCCTCGCGGTACCACTCCAGACGCGCGATCTCGGCGCCGCCGAGACGGCCGGAGCAGTTGATGCGGATGCCCTCGGCGCCCAGGCGCATGGCCGACTGCACCGCGCGCTTCATGGCGCGGCGGAAGGCGACGCGGCGCTCGAGCTGCTGGGCGATCGACTCGGCGACCAGCTTGGCGTCGAGCTCCGGCTTGCGGATCTCGAGGATGTTGATGACCACGTCCGAGTCGGTGAGCTTGGCGACCGACTTGCGCAGCTTCTCGATGTCGGCGCCCTTCTTGCCGATGACCACGCCCGGACGCGCCGAGTGGATGGTGACGCGGCACTTCTTGTGCGGGCGCTCGATCACGATGTGCGACACCGCGGCCTGCTTGAGCTGCTTCATCAGCTCTTCGCGGATCTTGATGTCCTCGTGCAGGAGCGTGCCGTACTCGGTCTTGCCGGCGAACCACCGCGAATCCCAGGTGCGGTTGATGCCGAGGCGCAAGCCAACCGGATTGACTTTTTGACCCATCGTTTACTCCTCAGGCGCTCGCCTGCGCCTCGCCCTGACGCACAACGATGGTCAGATGCGAGAACGGCTTGAGAATCTTGCCCACGCGGCCGCGGCCGCGGGCGGCGAAGCGCTTGATCACCAGCGCCTTGCCGACATGGGCCTCGGCGACGACGAGTTCGTCGACGTCGAGGTCGTGATTGTTTTCGGCGTTGGCGATCGCCGATTCCAGGCACTTGCGCACGTCCTTGGCAATGCGCTTGCGCGAGAATTCGAGGTCGGCGAGCGCGCTCGCGACCTTCTTGCCGCGGATCATCTGCGCGACCAGGTTGAGCTTTTGCGGCGAGACCCGCAGCATCTTGGCGACCGCCTTGGCCTCGTTGTCGGGAAGATCCCGTTCGCGTGCGCGCTTGCCCATGACGTTTTCTCTCGATCCTGCCTTACGACGCCGCCGGCGCCGCGCCCGGAGAGCGCTTCGCCTTGCGATCGGAGGTGTGCCCGTAGAACATCCGGGTCGGCGCGAATTCGCCGAACTTGTGGCCGACCATTTCCTCGGTCACCAGCACCGGAACGTGCTTCTGGCCGTTGTAGACGCCGAAATTCAGGCCGACGAACTGCGGCAGAATGGTCGAGCGCCGGCTCCAGATCTTGATCACTTCGTGGCGGCCCGACGAGCGCGCAGCTTCCGCCTTCTTGAGGAGGTAGCCGTCGACAAAAGGACCTTTCCAAACGGAACGCGTCATTGCTCTCGTCCTACTGCTGCTTCTTCTTGCGGTCGTGTCGGCTGACCACGATGAACTTGTTGGTGCGCTTGTTCTTGCGCGTCTTGGCGCCCTTGGTCGGCTTGCCCCAGGGGGTGACCCAGTGCTTGCCGCCCTTGGTGCGGCCGCCGTGCGGATGGTCGACCGGGTTCATGACGATGCCGCGGTTGTGCGGCATGCGGCCCTTCCAGCGCTGACGGCCGGCCTTGCCGATCGTCGTGTTCATGTTGTCCGGGTTCGACACCGCGCCGACGGTGGCCATGCAGCGGCCGTGCACCAGGCGCTGCTCGGTCGTCGACAGGCGCAGGATCACGTAGTCCTGGTCGCGGCCGACGATCTGCACGTAGGTGCCGGCCGAACGGGCGAGCTGGCCGCCCTTGCCGATCTTGAGCTCGACATTGTGCACGATGGTGCCGACCGGGATGTTGCCGAGCGGCATGGCGTTGCCCGGCTTCACGTCGGCGTGCTCGGCCGAGATCACCGTGTCGCCGGCGCCCAGGCGCTGCGGCGCCAGGATGTAGGCGAGCTCGCCGTCCTGGTACTTGACCAGCGCGATGAAGGCGGTGCGGTTCGGATCGTACTCGATCCGCTCCACCGTCGCCGGCATGTCCTTCTTGGCGCGGCGGAAGTCGACCTTGCGATAGGCCTGCTTGTGGCCGCCGCCGCGGAAGCGCGTGGTGATGCGCCCGTGGTTGTTGCGGCCGCCGGTCGAGTTCTGGCCCTCGGTCAGCGCCTTCACCGGCGCGCCCTTGTAGAGCGCCGAACGGTCGACGATGACCAGCTGGCGCTGGCTCGGCGTGGTCGGATTGTAGGTTTTCAACGCCATCGAACCGCTCCTTACAATCCGGTGGTCACGTCGATGCGGTGACCCTCTTCCAGGGTCACGACCGCGCGCTTGGTGTCGGACAGCTGCCCGATCTTGTTCTTGAAGGTCTTCACCTTGCCTTCACGGACGAGGGTGTTGACGCTCTTGACCTTCACGTCGAACAGCTTCTCGACCGCTTCCTTGATCTGCGGCTTGGTGGCGGTGCGAGAAACCTTGAACACGACCTTGTTGTGCTCGGACGCGATCGTCGCCTTCTCGGTGATCACCGGGGAAAGGATGACGTCGTAGTGACGGGGATCGCTGGTGCTCATTTGAACCGCGCCTCCAGCGCCTCGACGGCGGCCTTGGTCAGCACCAGGGTCTTGCGCCGCAGGATGTCGTAGACGTTGATGCCCTGAACCGGCAGCACGTCGATGTTCGGGATGTTGCGCGCGGCGGTGCGGAAGCTCGCCTCGACCTCGGCGCCGTCGATGATCAGCGCGTTGGCGAGCCCGAGCTTGTCGAACTGGGCGGCGAGCGCCTTGGTCTTGGCGTCCTTCACGGTCGCCTTGTCGAGCACGACGATGCCGCCGTCCTTGGCCTTCGAGGAGAGCGCATGCCGGAGCGCGAGCGCGCGCACCTTCTTCGGCAGGTCGATCGCATGGCTGCGCACGACCGGACCGAAAGCCCGGCCGCCGCCGCGGAACTGCGGGACGCGCGCGGAGCCGTGACGGGCGCCGCCGGTGCCCTTCTGCGCGTACATCTTCTTGCCGGTGCGCCAGATCTCGGAGCGGTCCTTGGTCTTGTGCGTGCCGCGCTGGCGCTTGGCCAGCTGCCAGTTGACGCAACGCTGGATGAGGTCGGTGCGCGGCTCGAGGCCGAAGATCGCATCCGACAGGCTCACCGAGCCGGCTTCCTTGCCTTCGAGGGTGGTGATCTTGAGGTCCATGATTATGCACCCTCCTTCTCGGCGGGAGCTTCCGCAGCCGGCGCCTCGGCCGCAGCCTCGGCCGTGCGGAACTTGCCCGGCTTCGGGGCTTCCTTCGGCAGCGGCTTCTTTACGGCGTCGCGCACGGTGATCCAGCCGCCCTTGGCGCCCGGCACCGCACCCTCGACCAGGATGAGCCCGCGCTCGACGTCGAGCTGCACGACCTTGAGGTTGAGCGTGGTGACGCGGTCGACGCCCATGTGGCCGGGCATCTTCTTGTTCTTGAAGGTCTTGCCGGGGTCCTGACGGCCGCCGGTCGAACCGATCGAACGGTGCGAGACCGACACGCCGTGCGAGGCGCGCAGGCCGCCGAAGTTCCAGCGCTTCATGCCGCCGGCAAAGCCTTTGCCGACCGAAATGCCGCAGACGTCCACGAACTGGCCGGGGACGAAATGGTCGGCCGTGATCTCGGCGCCGACCGGGATCATCGCGTCCTCGGTGACGCGGAATTCCGCCAGCTTGCGCTTGGGCTCGATATTCGCCTTGGCGAAGTAGCCGCGGTCGGCCTTGCTCATGTTGTTGGCGCGGCGCGGACCAGAACCGATCTGGAGCGCGACGTAGCCGTTCTTGTCCTTGGTGCGGTGGGCGATGACCTGGCACTGCGCCATGCGCAGCACCGTCACCGGAACGTGCTCACCGGTCTCGGTGAACACCCGGGTCATACCGACCTTTTGCGCGACAACTCCCGAACGCATTTTGGTCCCCACGCGGCTCAGAGCTTGATCTCAACGTCGACGCCGGCGGCGAGGTCGAGCTTCATCAGCGCGTCCACCGTCTGCGGCGTCGGATCGACGATATCCAAGAGGCGCTTATGCGTGCGCATCTCGAACTGTTCGCGGCTCTTCTTGTCGACGTGCGGCGAACGGTTCACCGTGAACTTCTCGATCCTGGTCGGCAGCGGGATCGGTCCACGGACCTGAGCGCCGGTGCGCTTGGCCGTGTTCACGATCTCCCGCGTCGACGCATCGAGGATGCGGTGATCGAACGCCTTGAGCCGGATCCGGATATTCTGGCCGTTCATTGTCGTTTCTCTTCTCGACTGTCATCGCCTCGTTACGAGGACGATCCAGTGTGCGATAGCTACTCAGCTCATCCGCCGTTGCCGGCGGAAACTGGATGCCCCCGCCCGTTAGAGCGGGGGCATGACAGCGGTCTTACTCGATGATGCTCGCCACCACGCCGGCGCCGACGGTGCGGCCGCCCTCGCGGATGGCGAAGCGGAGCTTCTCTTCCATGGCGATCGGCACGATCAGGTGCACTTCCATGGTCACGTTGTCGCCCGGCATCACCATTTCCGTGCCCTGCGGCAGGTGCACGATGCCGGTCACGTCGGTCGTGCGGAAATAGAACTGCGGACGATAGTTGGTGAAGAACGGGGTGTGACGGCCGCCCTCTTCCTTGGTGAGGATGTAGGCCTCGGCCTTGAACTTGGTGTGCGGCTTGACCGAGCCCGGCTTGCAGAGCACCTGACCGCGCTCGACTTCCTCGCGCTTGGTGCCGCGCAGCAGCGCGCCGATGTTGTCGCCCGCCTCGCCCTGGTCGAGCAGCTTGCGGAACATTTCGACGCCGGTGACGGTGGTCTTCTGGGTCGGGCGGATGCCGACGATCTCGACTTCTTCGCCGACCTTGATCACGCCGCGCTCGACGCGGCCGGTGCAGACGGTGCCGCGGCCCGAGATCGAGAACACGTCTTCGACCGGCATCAGGAAGGGCTGATCCTTCGGACGCTCCGGCTGCGGGATATACTCGTCCACAGCCTTCATGAGCTCCATGATGGCTTCCTTGCCGATCTTGTCGTCGGTGCCTTCCAGCGCCTTGAGCGCGGAGCCCTTGACGATCGGGATCTTGTCGCCCGGGAAGTTGTACTTCGACAGGAGCTCACGGACCTCGAGCTCGACGAGCTCGAGCAGCTCCGGATCGTCGACCATGTCGACCTTGTTCATGAACACGACCAGCGCCGGAACGCCGACCTGGCGGGCGAGCAGGATGTGCTCGCGGGTCTGCGGCATCGGGCCGTCGGCGGCGGAGACGACGAGGATCGCGCCGTCCATCTGCGCCGCGCCGGTGATCATGTTCTTGACGTAGTCGGCGTGGCCGGGGCAGTCGACGTGCGCATAGTGGCGCTTGTCGGTCTCGTACTCGACGTGCGCGGTCGAGATGGTGATGCCGCGCGCCTTCTCTTCCGGCGCCTTGTCGATCTGGTCGTAGGCGGTGAACGTGGCGCCGCCCTTCTCGGACAGAACCTTGGTGATCGCCGCCGTCAGCGTGGTCTTGCCGTGGTCGACGTGACCGATCGTGCCGATGTTGCAATGCGGCTTGGTGCGCTGGAATTTCTCTTTGGCCATGGATCTCTCCGTTCAGATCTCTCTTTAACGATCGCCTGCGATCAGGCGAATTTCTTCTGGACTTCCGCCGACACGTTCGCCGGCAGCTCAGCGTAGTGGTCGAATTGCATAGTGAACGTCGCGCGGCCCTGAGACATGGACCGCAGGTTGTTCACGTAGCCGAACATGTTCATGAGCGGCACCATCGCGTTGATGACGTTGGCGTTGCCGCGCATGTCCTGGCCCTGGATCTGGCCGCGCCGCGAGTTGAGATCGCCGATGACGGAGCCGGTGTAATCCTCCGGCGTCACCACCTCGACCTTCATGATCGGCTCGAGCAGGACCGGGCGGCCCTTCTGCATCGCCTCGCGCAGGCACTGCCGGGCGCAGATTTCGAAGGCGAGCGCCGACGAGTCGACGTCGTGATACTTGCCGTCGATCAGCGTGACCTTGAGGTCGACCACCGGGAAGCCGGCCAGCGGGCCGGAGCCGATCACCGATTCCAGGCCCTTCTCGACACCCGGGATGAACTCCTTCGGCACCGCGCCGCCGACGATCTCGTTCTCGAAGGTGAACGGCGTGCCCGGCTCGGTCGGCTCGCAGACGATCTTGATCGCCGCAAACTGGCCCGAACCGCCGGTCTGCTTCTTGTGCGTGTAGTCGTGCTCGACGCGCTGCGTCATCTTCTCGCGGAAGGCCACCTGCGGCGCGCCGATGTTGGCGTCGACCTTGTAGGTGCGCTTGAGGATGTCGACCTTGATGTCGAGATGCAGTTCGCCCATGCCCTTGATGATGGTCTGGCCGCTCTCCTGGTCGGTCGAGACGCGGAAGGACGGATCCTCCGCGGCGAGCTTGGCCAGCGCGACGCCGAGCTTTTCCTGGTCGGCCTTCGACTTCGGCTCGATCGCGATCTCGATGACCGGCTCCGGGAATTCCATCTTCTCGAGGATCACCGGCTTGTCCGGGTCGCACAGCGTGTCGCCGGTGCGCGTCTCCTTGAGGCCGGCCAGCGCGACGATGTCGCCGGCATAGGCTTCCTTGATGTCCTCGCGGTTGTTCGCATGCATCAGCAGCATGCGGCCGATACGTTCCTTGCGCTCTTTCGTCGAGTTGATCACGCCGGTGCCGCTCGAGAGCACGCCCGAGTAGATGCGGCAGAAGGTGATGGTGCCGACGAAGGGGTCGTCCATGATCTTGAAGGCGAGCAGCGACAGCGGCGCGTCGTCCCTCGGCTCACGGGTCGTCTCTTCGTTGTTCTTGTCCGGATCGATGCCCTTGATCGCGGGCACGTCGACCGGCGACGGCAGATAGTCGACCACCGCGTCGAGCAGCGGCTGCACGCCTTTGTTCTTGAAGGCCGAGCCGCACAGCACCGGGAAGAAGGCGCCGGTCAGCACCGCCTTGCGGATGAGACGCTTCAGCGTGGCCTCGTCCGGCTCCTTGCCGTCGAGAAACGCGGTCAGCGCGTCGTCGTCGAGCTCGACGGCGGCTTCCACCATCTTCTCGCGGTATTCCTTGGCCTGCTCGACCATGTCTTCAGGAATGTCGATATAGTCGAACTTGGCGCCGAGCGATTCATCGTTCCAGATGATGCCCTTCATCTTCACCAGGTCGACGAGACCCTTGAAGTTCGACTCAGCGCCGATCGGCAACTGGATGGCGATCGGCTTGGCGCCGAGGCGGTCGACGATGTCTTTCAGACACTTGAAGAAGTCCGCGCCGATCTTGTCCATCTTGTTGGCGAAGACGATGCGCGGAACGTTATACTTGTCGCCCTGGCGCCAGACGGTCTCGGTCTGCGGTTCGACGCCCTGGTTGCCGTCAAGCACGACAACGGCGCCGTCGAGCACGCGCAGCGAACGCTCCACCTCGATGGTGAAGTCGACGTGGCCGGGGGTGTCGATGATGTTCAGGCGCTTGCCGGCCCAAAAAGCGGTCGTCGCGGCCGACGTGATGGTGATGCCGCGCTCCTGCTCCTGCTCCATCCAGTCCATCGTCGCGGCGCCTTCGTGCACCTCGCCGATCTTGTGGCTCTTGCCGGTGTAGTAGAGAATCCGCTCGGTCGTCGTCGTCTTGCCCGCATCGATGTGGGCCATGATGCCGAAGTTGCGGTAGTTCTCGATTGCGTGGACGCGAGCCATAGTATCGTTCCTGAATTCGTGTGCCGCCGTTACCAGCGGTAGTGCGAGAAGGCCCGGTTGGCTTCCGCCATCTTGTGGGTGTCTTCACGCTTCTTCACGGCGTTGCCGCGGTTGTTCGACGCGTCGAGCAGTTCGGCCGAGAGCCGCTCGGTCATGGTGCGCTCGTTGCGGTCGCGCGCGGCCGAGATGATCCAGCGGATGCCGAGCGCCTGGCGGCGCGACGTGCGCACTTCGACCGGCACCTGGTAGGTGGCGCCGCCGACGCGCCGCGACCGCACCTCGATCGAGGGCATCACGTTGTCGAGCGCCTGCTGGAACACCGAGAGCGGGTTCTGCTTGGTCTTGGCCTCGATCGTCTCGAGCGCGCCGTAGACGATCGATTCGGCAACCGACTTCTTGCCGTCGTACATGACGGCATTCATGAACTTGCTGACGACCACGTTCCCGTACTTCGGGTCCGGGATGATTTCGCGCTTCTCGGCGGCGTGACGGCGGGACATCGGTTCCTGTCTCTCTGTCTCTTGCTCTGGCGATCCCGGGTCTCGCGTCGCTCGCCCGGGATAACCGTCGCTTCGCTCCGGTTACTTCGGACGCTTCGCGCCGTATTTCGAACGGCGCTGTTTACGGTTCTTGACGCCCTGCGTATCGAGCACGCCACGCAGGATGTGATAGCGCACGCCCGGCAGGTCCTTCACGCGCCCGCCGCGGATCATCACGACCGAGTGCTCCTGAAGGTTATGGCCCTCGCCCGGGATGTAGCCGATCACCTCGAAGCCGTTGGTGAGGCGCACCTTGGCGACCTTGCGCAGCGCCGAGTTCGGCTTCTTCGGCGTCGTCGTGTAGACGCGCGTGCAGACGCCCCGCTTCTGCGGCGAGGCCTGCAGGGCCGGAACCTTGTTGCGCGCCTTCAGCGGCTGCCGCGGCTTGGCAATCAACTGGTTGATCGTTGGCATCGTGCCTTCGCATCCTCACCTGTGGGCATTACGCCCGAATTCATCTTGGGCTTGCGCCCGGCTTCGCGCGCGGTTTCCCGCACGCAAAACGAAATCGCGCCATCCGCCGAATTCGCGGGGGCGCTTTTCCGTGTCAGACGGCCGCGACGCGGCGAAGCGCAACGGCCGTTCACTCGTCAAACCTGACAGTGGCTGTCAGAGGCAGCGTCTGAGCTTCATTGGTCGAGGCGTTGCGCCGGCGCGTTCCAGAGAGAATGCTCTTTATTCTCAAAGGCTTGGCCGGGCGGGCCGTTCCGAACAAGCGAAGCTCACCGCCTGCCGAAAAGTGAGGCGTATGTATCGGCGGGAATCGGCCAAGTCAAGGCGAAAGGCCCGGAAAATCGACGATTTGCGGCGTCCGGGTCGTGGCAAGCAGGCACTGACGTCTGCCGCACTCTGTTTTCCGCATCACCCTACCCGATTAAGCATGCCGGGAACAGCCCCGGGGACCCGCTATACGTGCTCCCGTTGGGTTCTCTATTAAAAGTCGTAAAGCCGGGCCGGGTTGCCGGTCAGGATCCGCTCGCCCAGGGCCGGCGGGCCGACCGCCGCGATGAACGCGTCGACCAGCGCGTCGTAGGCGATCTTCCGGTACGGCAGCGCAACCGCCCCGTCGCCTTGCGCGGCGTGCGCCGGCGTGTGCGGCCAGTCGCTGCCCCAGACGCAACGATCGGGCGCGGCGGCGAGGAACGCCTGCAACCAGGCCGGATCGGCCCGCACGGCGAGTTCGTCGTCGCTGACCCGGTACGGGGCCGACAGCTTCATCCACACGTGCGGCAGGCGCAGCAGGTCGATGAGCGCGCGGCCTTCGCCCTGGTCGGGCCGAAAGGCGCCGTACAGACCATAGTGGTCGATCACGACCGGCACGGAGGAGGCGCGCAGCAGCGCCGCATTCTCGGCAACGAGCGCGAGCGGCGCGATCACCTCGATGTGCCAGCCGCGCGCCTGCGCCACCGCTTCGAGCGCACCGAAGCGCGCGGCCAGCGGTTCGCTCGATCGCACCGGGCTGTAGAGATTGATGCGCAGCCCGCGTACGCCGCGGGCGGCGTAATCGTCGAGCAGCGCGGGCCCGGCGGCGGCCGGATCGATCACCGCCACGCCGCGCCCGCGGCCGGCGAGCGCGTCGAGGCTTTCCAGCAGCATGGTGTTGTCGGTGCCGTAGAAGCTCGGCTGCACGATCACGAAGCGGCGCACGTCGCGCGCAGCCGCAAGGGCCTCGAGCGTCGCCAGCGTGGCGACGCCGGCGAGATAGGTGCGGTTGGCGACCTGCGGATAGCGCTCCACCGGGCCGACGATGTGCACATGGCTGTCGCAGCGCATGAAACCTAGCCCCCGACCCGCGCGGCCACCGCCGCGCCGGTCGCATTTGTGCCGAGCCGGCCGCCGATGTCGGACGTCGCCTCGCCTGCCGCGACCGCGTCCTCGACCGCGCGCTCGATGGCGGCGGCGGCGCCCTCATAAGCCTGCGCCTTGTGGCGCGCGCCGAGCCAGGACAACAGCATCGCCGCCGACAGGATCAGCGACAGCGGGTTGGCCGCGTCCTTGCCGGCGATGTCGGGCGCGGAGCCGTGCGCGGCCTGCGCCATGGCGTGATCGGCGCCGGCATTGAGCGAGGCGGCGAGGCCGAGGCTGCCGGACAGCTCCGCCGTCAGGTCGGACAGGATGTCGCCGTACATGTTGGTGGTCACGATCACGTCGAAGCGCTGCGGGTTGCGCACGACATGCGCCATCATGGCATCCACGATAATGTCGTCGACCGCGATCTCCGGATAGTCGCGCGCCACCTTGCGGCACTCCTCGATGAACAGGCCTTCGGTCACCTTCAACACGTTGGCCTTGTGCACGATGGTGACGCGCCGGCGCCGGCGCCGCGCCAGTTCGAACGCGGAGCGCGCGATGCGCTCGCTGCAATGGCGCGTGATCCGGCGCAGCGAGATGGCGACGTCCCTGGTCACCAGCACCTCGCCGCCCCCCTCCTCCATATTGCGGTCGGCGTAGAACCCTTCCGTGTTCTCGCGCGCGACCACGAGATCGAACTCCCCGCAGCGCAGCGGAAAGCCCTTGTAGGTGCGCGCCGGGCGGATGTTGGCGTAGAGGTCGAGGCTCTTGCGCAGCCGCATCGACGGGTTCACCTCGCCGCGCGCGGGATCCCTGAACTCGAAGGTGGCGGTCGGCCCGAGCACCACGCCGTCGGCGCGGCGCGCCTTCTCCACCAGATCGGGATGGATGGTGTGACCGAGCGCCTTGAGGCCGGCATGGCCGACCGGGGCCTCTTCGATGGCAAGACCGAGCTTGAAGCGCGCGTCGGCGGCGCGCAGCACGGCGAGCGTCGCCGCGGTGATTTCCGGGCCGATGCCGTCGCCGGCGAGAACGAGCAGTTTCATGATTCGATGGCTTCCAGGGCGGGCGCGCCATCTTCCAGCATTCGGCGCCAAAGGAAAGAGCCGGCGCTCAGGACGACACCGGCTCCACAACGAGCCCCTCATCCGGCTGGAGCTCGATCACGCCCTCGACGCGCGCGCCGTCCCGCCCGGCGGCGCTCGACAGCAGGATGGTTGCGGCGGCGACGTTCGGCGGCATCGCCCAGCGCGCCGGCGCATGGCCAAAATTCAGCACGACGAAAACCCGCGCGCCGTCGGCCTCGCGCGCATAGGCGAGCAGGTCGCCGCCGGCCGGCAGCGGCCGATAGGCGCCGCGCGTCAGCGCCGGCCGCTGCCGGCGCAGCGCGATCAGCCGCCGGTAGAAATTGAGCAGCGATGCCGGATCGGCGCTCTGGGCTTCGACATGGCGCCGCGCCGCGTCGTCGCTCAACGGCAGCCAGGGCGTCACATTCGAGAAACCGGCGAAACGCGAGCCGTCCCACTGCATCGGCGTGCGGCAGCCGTCGCGGCCGAGCCCGAGGCCGGGCACGTTTTTCTCGAACGGATCGCGCACCTGATCGGGCGCGATCGCCACCTGCGGCAGGCCGATCTCGTCGCCGTAGTAGAGCGTCGGCGTACCGCGCAGCGTCAGCAGCAGCATGGCGGCGACGCGCGTCTGCGCTTCGCCGGCCCGGCTTGCGATGCGCCGGCGGTCGTGGTTGCCGAGCACCCAGTTCGGCCAGGCGCCTTGCGGCAGCGCCGCTTCGTAAGCCTCGATCAGCTCCGCGATCGCGCGCGCCTGCCAGGGCGCCTTAATCAGCGCGAAATTGAACGGCAGATGCACGCCGCCGAGCGCGTGGCCGTAATAGTCCATCAGCTGCGGAAACGGCAGATAGATCTCGCCGATCAGCAGGCGCTCGGGAAATTCGTCGGCCACCTGGCGCATCGCGCGCAGCGCGTCATGCACTTCCGGCTGGTCGCCCGAGTAGATCGCCAGCACCTGGCGGTCGGGCGCCTCGTGCGGCCGGTAATCCGGATTGGGCGGATTGTCGCGGAACTGCGCGTCCTTGATCAGATGCCAGATCGCATCCAGGCGGAAGCCGTCGACGCCGCGCCTGAACCAGAAGCGCAGCACGTCGTGCATGGCCGCCACGACCTGCGGGTTGCGCCAGTTGAGGTCGGGCTGCTCTTTCAGGAAGGCATGATAGTAGTACTGCCCGATCGCGGCATCGAAGGCCCAGGCGGGACCGCCGAACTCCGACAGCCAGTTGTTGGGCGGGCCGCCATTCGGCGCCGGGTCGCGCCAGATGTACCAGTCGCGCTTGGCGCTCTGCCGCGACGCGCGGCTTTCGCGAAACCAGGGGTGCTCGACCGAGGTGTGGTTGGCCACGAAGTCGAGCACGACCTTCAGGCCGCGCGCATGCGCGGCCGCCACGAGCGCGTCGAAATCCGCAAGCGTGCCGAACAAGGGGTCGATGGCGGTGTAGTCGGCGACGTCGTAGCCGAAATCGGCCATCGGCGAGACGAAGACCGGCGACAGCCAGAGCGCGTCGACGCCAAGCTCGGTCAGATAAGGCAGGCGCGCGATGATCCCCTTGAGGTCGCCGACGCCGTCCCCGTCGCTGTCCTGAAAGGAGCGCGGGTAGATCTGATAGAGGATCGCGGATTTCCACCAGTCCATCGGTGTCGGGGCCATGCGCCGGATTTCGGAAACCATTCTGCCCTAGCCGGCGATTCGTTACCGGGCGATGACAACGAAAAAGGCCGCCCTTGCGGGCGGCCTTCGTATTTCGTCAGCGAGGCTTGCGGCCTTACTCGGCCGCCGGCAGCGCCGGGGCTTCCGCGGGAGCGGCCGCGGCCTTGGCCGCTTCCTTCTCGCGTTCCTCCAGGATGAGCGCGTCGCGCTTGGTCGCAACCTCGCGCAGCTGGTTCATCATGGCGCCGGTGCCGGCCGGGATCAGGCGGCCGACGATGACGTTCTCCTTGAGGCCGTCGAGCGTGTCCGCCTTGCCGTTGACGGCGGCTTCGGTGAGCACGCGGGTGGTCTCCTGGAACGAGGCGGCCGAGATGAACGACCGCGTCTGCAGGCTCGCCTTGGTGATGCCGAGCAGAACGGGATGGCCCGTCGCCGGCTTCTTGCCTTCGGTCTCCGCCCGGGCGTTGACCTCGTCGAGCTCGCTGCGGTCGATCTGCTCGCCCTGCAGCAGTTCGGTCTCGCCGACGTCGTCGATCTCGACCTTCTGCAGCATCTGGCGAACGATCACCTCGATGTGCTTGTCGTTGATGTTGACGCCCTGCAGCCGGTAGACCTCCTGGATCTCGTTCACCAGGTAGGACGCGAGCTCCTCGACACCCTTGATGGCGAGAATGTCGTGCGGAGCGGGGTTGCCCTCGACGATGTAATCGCCCTTCTCGATGATGTCGCCGTCCTGCAAGTGGATGTGCTTGCCCTTCGGGATCAGGTACTCGCGCGCCTCTTCGCTCTTGTCGGCCGGCTCGATGGTGATGCGGCGCTTGTTCTTGTAGTCCTTACCGAACCGCACCGTGCCGCCGATCTCGGCGATGATCGCCGCGTCCTTCGGCTTGCGCGCCTCGAACAGCTCCGCCACCCGCGGCAGACCGCCGGTGATGTCGCGCGTCTTGGCGCTTTCGGTCGGGATACGCGCGATGACGTCGCCCGCCTTCACCTGGCCGCCGGGGTCGACCGAGATGATCGCGTCCACGGCGAGCTGGTAGCGAGCCTCGCCGCCGCGCGCGAGCTTCAGGATCTTGCCGCCCGACTTGATCACGATCGCCGGACGCAGGTCCTGCTGATTGCGCGAGGAACCGGTGCGCCAGTCGATGACCACGCGCTTGGCAATGCCGGTGGACTCGTCGAGCTGTTCGGACATCGACAGGCCGTCGACCAGGTCCTCGAACTCGATCGTGCCTTCCACCTCGGTCAGGATCGGCCGGGTGTAGGGATCCCACTCGGCGATGCGCTGGCCGCGCTTGATCGTGTCGCCCTCCTCGACGCGCATGCGCGCGCCGTAGGGGATGCGGTGATGGGCGCGCTCGGTGCCGTCGGGGTCGACGACCGCGACGACCATGTTGCGCACCATCGCCACGACCTCGCCGTCCGAGTTCTTGGCGACGTTCTTGCCCTTCATCTTGATCTTGCCGTCGAAGTTCGACTCGATGAAGGACTGCTCGGAGATCTGCGCCGCGCCGCCGATGTGGAACGTGCGCATGGTGAGCTGGGTGCCCGGCTCGCCGATCGACTGGGCGGCGATGACGCCGACCGCCTCGCCCATGTTCACGGGCGTGCCGCGGGCGAGATCGCGCCCGTAGCAGGCGCCGCAGACGCCGTTCTTCGACTCGCAGGTGAGCACGGAGCGGATCTTGAGCTCCTGCACACCCGCCCTGGTGATCTCGTCGACCTCAGGCTCCGTCAGCAGCGTACCCGCCTTGACGACGACCTTACTGCTGGTCGGATCCTTCACGTCCTCGGCCGCAGTGCGGCCCAGGATGCGGATGGCGAGCGAGGCCACCACGGTGCCGGCGTCGATGATCGCCCGCACCTTGATGCCGTCGGTGGTGCCGCAGTCGGGCTGCGTGATGATGCAGTCCTGCGCCACGTCGACCAGGCGGCGGGTCAGGTAGCCCGAGTTCGCGGTCTTCAAGGCGGTGTCGGCGAGACCCTTGCGGGCGCCGTGCGTCGAGTTGAAGTACTCGAGCACCGACAGGCCTTCCTTGAAGTTCGAGATGATCGGGCTCTCGATGATCTCGCCCGACGGCTTGGCCATGAGGCCGCGCATGCCGGCGAGCTGACGCATCTGCGCCGGCGAGCCGCGCGCGCCCGAGTGGGCCATCATGTAGATCGAGTTGACCTGCATCTCGCGGCCCTTGGTGTCCTTCTTAGTCGCCGAGATCTCGCGCATCATCTCTTCGGCGATCTTGTCGGTCGACTTCGACCAGGCGTCGACCACCTTGTTGTACTTCTCGCCCTGGGTGATCAGGCCGTCGTTGTACTGCTGCTCGAAGTCCTTGGCCTCCTCGCGGGTCTTCTCGACGATGTCCCACTTCTTCTTCGGCACGACCATGTCGTCCTTGCCGAAGGAGATGCCGGCCTTGAAGGCGTGATAGAAGCCGAGCGCCATGATGCGGTCGCAGAAGATCACCGTCTCCTTCTGGCCGCAGTGGCGGTAGACCGTGTCGATCATCGACGAGATCTCGCGCTTCGTCATCAGCTTGTTGACGATGTCGAAGGGCGCCTTGACGCTCTTCGGCAGCACGCTGCCGAGCACGACGCGGCCCGGCGTGGTCTCGTACCACTTGCGGAAGGTCTCGCCCTTCTCGTCGACGCCTTCCCAGCGGTAGCGGATCTTGGTGTGCAGATCGATCGACTTCTCGTTGAGCGCGTGATCGATCTCCGCCATGTCGCCGAAAGCCTTCGGCTTGTCGGAGCCGGGGCCATCGCGCAGCAGCGAGAGGTAGTAGAGGCCGAGCACGATGTCCTGCGACGGCACGATGATCGGCTGGCCGTTCGCCGGGTGCAGGATGTTGTTGGTCGACATCATGAGCACGCGCGCTTCCAGCTGCGCTTCGAGCGACAGCGGGACGTGCACGGCCATCTGGTCGCCGTCGAAGTCGGCGTTGAACGCGGCGCAGACCAGCGGATGCAGCTGGATCGCCTTGCCCTCGATCAGCACCGGCTCGAAGGCCTGGATGCCGAGGCGGTGCAGCGTCGGCGCGCGGTTGAGCAGCACCGGATGCTCGCGGATCACCTCATCGAGGATGTCCCAGACCTCCGGCTTCTCCTTCTCGACCAGCTTCTTGGCCTGCTTGACGGTGGTGGACAGGCCCTTGGCGTCGAGCCGCGAATAGATGAACGGCTTGAACAGCTCGAGCGCCATCTTCTTCGGCAGGCCGCACTGGTGCAGCTTGAGCTCGGGACCGACCACGATCACCGAACGGCCGGAATAGTCGACGCGCTTGCCGAGCAGGTTCTGGCGGAAGCGGCCCTGCTTGCCCTTGAGCATGTCGGCGAGCGACTTCAGCGGCCGCTTGTTGGCGCCGGTGATGACGCGGCCGCGGCGGCCGTTGTCGAACAGGGCGTCGACCGCCTCCTGCAGCATGCGCTTTTCGTTGCGGATGATGATGTCCGGCGCGCGCAGCTCGATCAGCCGCTTCAGGCGGTTGTTGCGGTTGATGACGCGGCGGTAGAGATCGTTGAGGTCGGACGTCGCGAAGCGGCCGCCGTCGAGCGGGACGAGCGGGCGCAGGTCCGGCGGGATCACCGGCACCACGGTCAGGATCATCCATTCCGGCTTGTTGCCGGACTGGATGAAGGCCTCGATCAGCTTCAGGCGCTTGGCGATCTTCTTCTTCTTGATGTCCGAGTCGGTCTCCGCCATCTCGGCGCGCAGCTCGCCCTGCATCTTGTCGAGGTCGAGCCCCTTGAGCATCTCGCGGATCGCTTCCGCGCCGATCTGGGCGGTGAACGAGTCCGGGCCGAACTCTTCCTGCGCCTTGAGGTACTCGTCCTCGGACAGGAGCTGGCGGTCCTTGAGCGGAGTGAGACCCGGCTCGAGCACCACGTAGTATTCGAAGTACAGGATGCGCTCGAGGTCCTTGAGCGTCATGTCGAGCAAGAGGCCGATGCGGCTCGGCAGCGACTTCAGGAACCAGATGTGCGCGACGGGAGCGGCGAGCTCGATGTGGCCCATGCGCTCGCGCCGCACGCGGCTGAGCGTGACCTCGACCGAGCACTTCTCGCAGATGATGCCCTTGTACTTCATGCGCTTGTACTTGCCGCACAAGCACTCGTAATCCTTGATCGGCCCGAAGATGCGCGCGCAGAACAGGCCGTCGCGCTCGGGCTTGAAGGTACGGTAGTTGATCGTCTCCGGCTTTTTGATCTCGCCGTAGGACCACGACAGAATCTTCTCCGGGCTCGCGATCGAGATCCGGATCTGGTCGAAGACCTGAGCCGGCGCCTGCGGGCTGAAGAGACTCATGATTTCCTGGTTCATCGCATTCTCCTTGGCCGCCGCCGCGGCCCGAAAATCAATTTGCTGACCTGTTCATCCCGACCGCTTGTGGCCGGGATGGAACCGGGAGCGGCGCCCTCGCCGCTCCCGTCTGATCGTCCTACTCGGCCGCTTCGGCCGTCGGCTCGCCGGCCTGCTTCGACTGCTTGGAATTGTGCAGGTCGACGTTGAGGCCGAGCGAGCGCATTTCCTTGACCAGCACGTTGAAGCTTTCCGGAATGCCGGCTTCGAACGTGTCGTCGCCGCGCACGATCGCCTCGTACACCTTGGTACGGCCGGCGACGTCGTCCGACTTCACGGTCAGCATTTCCTGCAGCGTGTAGGCGGCGCCGTAAGCCTCGAGCGCCCAGACCTCCATTTCGCCGAAACGCTGGCCGCCGAACTGCGCCTTGCCGCCCAGCGGCTGCTGGGTGACCAGCGAGTACGGACCGATCGAACGCGCGTGGATCTTGTCGTCCACCAGGTGGTGCAGCTTGAGCATGTAGATGTAGCCCACCGTCACCTTGCGATCGAACG
>JBKBRE010000011.1:0-137424 GCA_046292265.1 Pseudolabrys sp.
GGGCTTCTTGGCCGCCGGCTTGCGGGCGGCCGGCTTGGCCGGCGCCGGCGGAAGGGCCGGGGTCAGTTCCGCGAAGACCGGGTTCGGCCGCAGCCGCGGGGCCTGACCGGTCTCCTGAACGAGTTCCAGCGTCTCGGTTTCCGGCTGGTGGCCGGCGAGGGTGAAGGTGACCGTCACGGGGCTGCCGGTCGGCAGCGCAAGCGCGCAGGGGGTGCGGCAGGTCTGGCCGCTCGACGTCTTCGCTTCCGCGCCCGGCGGGTTGGTTTCAAAACTGACGTTGTCCGTCAACGGCGCCGGCTTCAGCCCGTCGAGGTTCATCCAGTCCGGTGTTGACGTGCACGCCGCAAGAGCCAGCGCGCCGCCGATGACAGCGACAACACGATACATCATCATTAAACCCGTCCACTCGAGCGACACACAGCGCCCGCCCAGATCAGGATACGGGCACCGTCATAGAGGTGCAACATATTGCGTTCCGTTAACCTTACCGCGTTAACCATAGCGGCATGCGGCGTCGTCATTGAGCGAAGGAAAGCGCCGCAATCGAGGCGGGAAGCTCGGCGAAATGGCTGATGACGCGATCGGGTCCCAATTCGGACACCGGCGTCTCGCTGTAACCGAATGCGACGGCGATCACGGGAATGCCCGCCGCGCGCGCGGTGCGGATGTCGGTTACTGAATCGCCGATCATGACCGCGTGTTGCGGCGAGCCGCCGGCGGCCTTGATCGTGCGGCGCAGGACTTCCGGATCGGGCTTCGGAATCCCGAACGTGTCCTGACCGCAGATGAATGCGAAGCGCTTCGTGAGCTTCAGCTCGTCCAGCAAAAGCTGCGACAGGCGTTCGAGCTTGTTGGTGCAGACCGCGAGGCGGCAGCCGCGCGCTTCGAGCTCGTCGAGCACGTCGATCAATCCGGGAAAGGGGCGCGAGCGGTCGGCGATGTGCGCGGAATAGTGTGCGATGAAATCGGCGAACATGCGCTCGATCTCTTCCGGCGGCACCACCAGGCCTTCCGCTTCGACGCCGCGCACGATCATCGCGCGCGCGCCGCCGCCGATCAGGTTGCGGGCGGTGGCGTAGTCCACGGCCGGCAGACCCTCGCGCGCGAACACCACGTTCAGCGTGTCGATGAGGTCCGGCGCGGTGTCGATCAGGGTGCCGTCGAGGTCGAATACGATTGTCGGGGAAGCCATGGAAACGAGCTAGCCTTCGCCGGAGGCGCTGGCAAGCCCAAAGGGCCCGCCGCCGGCGCGGCGATTTTCGGCTATTCAGGCCGGCCGATAGCGGCTAGATAACGAGGCCGTAAGGCCTTAAGCGACGCCGGATTTTCAACGGACCCGATGCACGTCGAAGAGCAGAAACGCGCGGCTGCGGCTCGCGCCGTCGAGTTCGTGCGGCCCGGCATGCGAATCGGGCTCGGCACCGGCTCGACCGCCAAGCACCTTGTCGATCTGATCGGTGAGCGCGTGCGTGGCGGCCTCGATGTCGTGGCTGTGCCGACGTCGGAAGCGACCCGGGCCCAGGCGATGCATTGCGGGATTCCGCTCACCACGCTGGAAGAAACGCCCGAACTCGATCTGACGATCGACGGCGCCGACGAGATCGACCCCAACCTGGTGCTGACCAAGGGCGGCGGCGGCGCGCTGCTGCGGGAAAAGATCGTCGCCGGCGCCTCCGCGCGCATGATCGTGATCGCGGACCAAAGCAAATGGGTTGAGGCGCTCGGCCGCTTTCCGCTGCCGGTGGAAGTGGCGCCGTTCGGCGCCGAGGCCACGCGGCGGGCGGTGGAGAGATCGGTGGCCGAGGTGCAGGGGCCCGGCCTGCTGACGCTGCGCCGCGGCAAGGACGGCCATGCTTTCGTCACGGATGGCGGCCACTGGATCATCGATGCCGCGCTCGGCCGTATTGACGATCCGAAGGCGTTGGCGCATGCGCTCGCGGCCATCCCGGGGGTAATGGAGCACGGACTTTTTATCGATATCGCGCAAATGGCCATTATCGGCGGTCCCGACGGGGTCAGGATCGTCGAGCGCTGATGTCTTGAGCAAACGGAGCTGAAAAGATGCGTTTCCTTCAGGCCACCCGCCGCGCCGCGTGCGCGACAGTCGTCGCCGCCATGCTGGCGGCCGCGCCGTCCGCCTTGGCCCAGCAGCCTTCTCCGGGCGCGCTGGCCGCGGCCAAAGAACTGGTCGCCGCCACCGGCTCAACCCAGGTGTTCACGCCCTTGATCGCGGGCGTGGTGGAGCAGGCCAAGAACCTCTTCCTCCAGCAGAACCCGGGGCTGAGCAAGGACCTCAACGAGGTCGCCACCAATTTGCGCAACGAGCTCGCGCCGCGCTTCAATGAGATCTCCGACGAGGTGGCGCGGCTCTATGCCACCAACTTCAACGAGCAGGAGCTCAAGGAGATCCTGGCCTTCTACAAGTCGCCGGCAGGCAAGAAGCTCCTGGCCCAGCAGCCCGTGGTCGTGGATTCGAGCATGCGGTTCGCGCAGAACTGGGCGAACGCGCTGTCGGACGAGGTGATCGCCAAGATGCGCGCCGAAATGAAGAAGAAGGGTCACCAGCTCTGACGCCGCGCGGGCCGGCGCCGCGCCGGCTCGAGGCAAGCCAGCGGAGCATTGACGGCCATGGCGGGTTACGACGTCGACCTGTTTGTCATCGGGGCGGGCTCGGGCGGCGTGCGCGCCGCGCGCATTGCTTCGAGCTACGGCGCCAAGGTGATGGCGGCGGAGGAATTCCGCGTCGGCGGCACCTGCGTCATCCGCGGCTGCGTGCCGAAGAAGCTTCTGGTCTACGCCTCGCGCTTTGCCGACGAGTTCGAGGATGCCGTCGGCTACGGCTGGAGCCTCGGCGAGCCGACTTTTTCGTGGCCGACGCTGATCGCCAACAAGGACCGCGAGATCGCGCGGCTGGAAGCCGCCTATACCACCACGCTCGAACGCTACAAGGTTGAGCTGGTCAAGAGCCGCGCGGTGCTCGAGGACGCGCACACCGTGCGTCTGCTGGCGAGCGGGGCGCGCGTGACCGCCGAGACGATCCTGGTCGCGACCGGCGCCTGGCCGCATTACGGGCCGAAGATCCGCGGCCTCGAGCACGCGATCTCGTCGAACGAGGCGCTGCATCTCACCGAGCTGCCCAAGCGCATCGTCATCCAGGGCGGCGGCTATATCGCGCTGGAGTTCGCCTCGATCTTCAACGGGCTCGGCGCGGAGGTGACGCTGGTCTACCGCGGCGAGAACATCCTGCGCGGCTTCGACGACGACGTGCGCGAGCACCTGCGCAACGAGATGCGCGCGCGCGGCATCACCGTGACCTGCGGGCACACGGTGAACGCCATCGACAAGGCGGGCGACGAATACGTCGTACACCTGTCCGACAAGACGACGATCGCCGCCGACAAGGTGATGTTCGCGATCGGACGGCGGCCGAACGTGATGGGGCTCGGCCTCGACAAGCTCGGCGTGCGCATTCACGAGCACGGCGGCATCGAGGTGGACGAATATTCGCGCACGTCGGTGCCGAACATCTACGCGGTCGGCGATGTGACCAACCGCGTCAACCTGACGCCGGTCGCGATCCGCGAGGGCCACGCCTTCGCCGACACGCTCTACGGCGGCAAGCCGACCCGCGTGGACCACGCCGACGTGCCGACCGCGGTCTTCACCGAGCCGGAAGTCGGCGTCATCGGGCTGAGCGAGGCGCAGGCGCGCGAGCGCTGCAAGATCCTCGACGTCTACAAGACCAGTTTCCGGCCGATGAAGGCGACGCTGTCGGGACGGCAGACCCGCTCTTTCATGAAGCTGCTGGTGGACGGCGAGACCGATCGGGTGGTCGGCTGCCACATCGTGGGCCCGGACGCCGGCGAACTGATCCAGGTGATCGGGATCGCGGTGAAGATGGGGGCGACCAAGGCCGACTTCGACGCCACCATGGCGGTGCATCCGACGGCGGCGGAGGAACTGGTCACCCTGCGCGAAAAGGCCATGAGCTATGGCCGCCAGGCCGCGGAATAGGCCTGGTTAACGGCAAGCCATTGAATTGATTGGCGGAGGGCGGGGGGCTTCGTATATAACCCCCGCACGTCGTTGGAGTATTCGTGATGCCCGAGCGTTGGAAGCCCGATAGCTGGCGCCAGAAGCCGATCCAGCAGGTGCCGGAATACCCGGACCGGCAGGCTTTGGCCGATGTGGAGAAGCAGCTCGCCACCTTCCCGCCGCTGGTTTTCGCCGGCGAGGCGCGCCGCCTGAAGAAGGAGCTCGCCCGCGTCGCGGCCGGGCAGGCTTTCCTGCTGCAGGGCGGCGACTGCGCCGAGAGCTTCGCCGAGCACGGCGCCAACAACATCCGCGACTTCTTCCGCATGTTCCTGCAGATGGCGGTGGTGCTCACCTATGCCGCTGCTTCGCCGGTGGTGAAGGTCGGCCGCATCGCCGGCCAGTTCGCCAAGCCGCGTTCGTCCTCGATCGAGAAGCGCAACGGCGTCGAACTGCCGAGCTACCGCGGCGACATCATCAACGACATCGCCTTCACGCCGGAAGCGCGCATCCCCGATCCGCGCCGCCAGCTCGGCGCCTATCGCCAGTCGGCGGCGACGCTGAACCTGCTGCGCGCCTTCGCGCAGGGCGGCTACGCCAACCTCGCCAGCGTGCGCCAGTGGATGCTCGGCTTCGTCAAGGACTCACCGCAATCGCGCCGCTACGTCGAATTGTCGGACCGCATTTCGGAGGCGCTCGGCTTCATGCAGGCCTGCGGCCTCGACCTCGAGAGCCATCCCGAACTGCGCACCACCGAGTTCTATACCAGCCACGAGGCGCTGCTGCTCGGCTACGAGGAGGCGTTCACGCGCGTGGATTCCACGACCGGCGACTGGTACGCGACCTCCGGCCACATGCTGTGGATCGGCGACCGCACCCGCCAGCCCGACCATGCGCACATCGAATATGCGCGCGGCGTGAAGAACCCGATCGGCCTGAAGTGCGGCCCCTCGCTCAAGGCGGACGAGTTGCTCCGCCTCATCGACCTGCTCAACCCGGACAACGAGCCGGGGCGGCTCACGCTGATCGGCCGCTTCGGCGCCGACAAGGTGGGCGAGCATCTGCCGGCGTTCATCCGCGCGGTGCAGCGCGAGGGCAAGTCGGTCATTTGGTCGTGCGACCCGATGCACGGCAACACCATCACCTCGGCGACCGGCTACAAGACGCGGCCCTTCGACCTGATCCTCAAGGAAGTGCGCAGCTTCTTCGAGGTGCACCAGGCGGAAGGCACCTATGCCGGCGGCGTGCACCTGGAGATGACCGGGCAGAACGTCACCGAGTGCACCGGCGGCGCCCGCGCCATCACCGACGCCGACCTCAACGACCGCTACCACACGGTCTGCGATCCGCGGCTCAACGCCGAGCAGGCGATCGATCTCGCCTTCCTGCTGGCCGAGTTGCTCAAGAAGGAGCGCGTGACGCGCGTCGAGCCGCTGTCGGTGGCGGCCGGGCTGTAGGCGGGAAAGCGGACGCCGGCGCACGTCGGCACGCCAATTGCGAACAGCAGGGGCAGGCGGTAAACCAGCCTCATGAACGCCCGCCCTTCCGACCGGCTCGCCATCGCCATCGCCCAGCTCAACCCGACGGTTGGCGACGTCACCGGCAATGCCGAGAAGGTGCGCCGCGCGCGCGCCACCGCGGCGGCGCAGGGCGCCGATCTCGTCGTCTTTCCCGAGCTGTTCATCGCCGGCTACCCGCCGGAAGACCTGGTGCTCAAGCCGGCCTTCCAGGCGGCCTGCCGCTCGGCGGTCGAGGCGCTCGCGCGCGAAACGGCCGCGCCCGGGCCGGCGCTGCTCGTCGGCACGCCCTGGCTCGAGAGAGGCAAGCTCTACAACGCGGTGGCGCTGCTCGATAGCGGCGGCATCGCCGCGCTGCGCTACAAGGTGGACCTGCCGAACTACGGCGTATTCGACGAGAAGCGCGTGTTCGTGCCGGGTCCGATGCCGGGACCGGTGAATTTCCGCGGTGTGCGCCTCGGCGTGCCGATCTGCGAGGACATCTGGGGCGAGGAAGTCGTCGAGTGCCTGGCCGAGACCGGCGCCGAACTGCTGGTGGTGCCGAACGGCTCGCCGTACTGGCGCAACAAGGGCGACGTGCGGCTCAATATCGCGGTGGCGCGCGTCACCGAGCAGGGGCTGCCGACGATCTACGTGAACCAGGTCGGCGGCCAGGACGAACTGGTGTTCGACGGCGTGTCGTTTGCGCTGCACGCCGACTGCTCGCTCGCCTTCCAGCTCGGCGCGTTCCGCGAGGAGATACTCAACACGCACTGGGCACGCCGCGGCGACACCTGGCGCTGCGAAGATGGCCCGATGATCGAGAGCGAGGAGGCCGACCGCGGCGACTATGCCGCCTGCGTGCTCGGCCTGCGCGACTACGTCAACAAGAACGGTTTTCCCGGCGTGGTGCTCGGCCTCTCGGGCGGCGTGGACAGCGCGCTGGTCGCGGCCATGGCGGTGGACGCGCTAGGCTCGGAGCGCGTGCGCTGCGTGATGCTGCCCTACAAGTTCACCTCGCAGGAATCGCTCGATGATGCCGCGGCCTGCGCCGGCGCGCTCGGCGTCAAATACGAGATCCTGCCGATCGCGGCGGCGGTGGACGGATTCGAGAAGGCGCTGGCGCCGATGTTCGCCGGGCTGCCGCGCGACGTCACCGAGGAGAACCTGCAGGCGCGCGCGCGCGGCACGATCCTGATGGCGATTTCCAACAAGCACAATCTGATGGTGGTGACCACCGGCAACAAGTCGGAGATGTCGGTCGGCTACGCCACGCTCTACGGCGACATGAACGGCGGCTTCAACCCGGTGAAGGACCTCTACAAGACCGAGGTGTTCCGTCTGGCGCGCCTGCGCAACAGCTGGAAGCCGGACGGCGCCATGGGACCGGACGGGCGCGTCATCCCGGAGAACATTATCACGCGCCCGCCGACCGCCGAGCTGCGCGAGAACCAGAAGGACGAGGACTCGCTGCCGCCTTATGCGGTGCTCGATCCGATTCTCGAACGGCTGGTCGAGCGCGAGGAGCCGATCTCGGCGATCGTAGCCGCCGGGTTCGAGCGCGAGACGGTGGCGCGCGTCGAGCGCATGCTGCATATCGCTGAGTACAAGCGCCGGCAGGCGGCGCCGGGCGTGAAGGTGACGCTGAAGAACTTCGGCCGCGATCGCCGCTATCCGATCACCAACCGTTTCCGCGACCCGGGCACGCCCTTGCCGGCGCCGGACGTATCGTTGGCCACCGGCAAGCCGGTGAAGAGCGAAGCGGTGGATTTCTAGGACGACACAACCTCCGTCATGCCCGGCCTTGTGCCGGGCATCCATGCCTTTTGCTTGGATGTGAGGTCGTCGAGGCGTGGATGGCCGGGACAAGCCCGGCCATGACGCAGCGGCGTATTACCTTGCTGGGATGAAGGTCGGGCCGACCGTGCGCACCGAGCGCTTGCCGGGCTCGGCTTCCGCCTTCGTCTCGGCCGCGCCTTGCGCATTACCGGCCGGCGTATTCGAGCCACGCAGGGCGGGGGGCCGGATCGGCTTGCCGTCCGGACCGGTGCGCGGCGCGGAGAGGCGCTTGGCGTTCTCTTCGGTGACGATCACGTCGCCGGGCGCCAGCGTCGCGTCCGGGCCGTTGACCTTCAGCGCCTCGGCCCAGCTCTCGCCCGGGCGCCGGCAGCTGCAGGCCGGCGTCATTGCCTTGCGATAGGCGAAAGCGGTCGGCGTCTCGGTGTAAAGGCGGCCGTTGAGCGAGACCGCCTGCTGAACGTCTTCGCCCGGGTTGTGATAGGTGTAGAGCTGAACCTCGGACGCCGGGCACATGCGCTGGCAGGTCTGCTCGTCGTCGCGGAAGCGGTCCGACGTGGTCGAGTAGGAGATCGGATAGTAATAGCCGTCGCAGGTGCGCACGCAGATCGTGCGGTAGGTGCCGCCCATCGGTCCCGAGGGCGTGGACGAGAACAGGCCGCCGCCGCTGCTGCTGTTGCCGAACAGGCGGTCGAAGAAGCCGCCCTGTTGCCCGGCGATCGCGGCCTGGCGGTATTGCGGGCCGCAGCCGTTGTCGGAGAGGGCGATCAGCAGCGACTGGCGCTGCGCCGCGCGCTCGGTGGTGCCGCCGTTGAGGCGCTCGAGGTCGTTCTGCAGGCGCTCGAGCGTGTTGCGCTGCTGGCCGATCTGGCGCGTGAGCGCGCCGCACTGCGGCGGCGGGCTGTTGAAGATCGAGAAGAAGCCCGAGCTCTCGCAATCCATGCGGCGGCTCTGGGCGACCAGCCGGTCCACCTCGAACTGCTGCCGGTTGACCGCCTCCTCGGCGCGGCGAATCTGGTCGGCGCGGGCCGGATCGCTGTTGCCGCGGTCGAGCGCGGTGAGCTGCGCCTCCAGGCGCTGGCAGGCCGGGTTGGACGACTGTGCGATGGCGGCCGCCGCCGGGCCGAGCGCCAGGGCCGCCGCCGCGGCGGATCGGATGAAAAATCCCCTCATGACCCGCACTCTAACCGCAAAAATGTGGCGGCGCGAGGTCATGGGAGCCGGCAATGCATCAATGCCGATGCGCGCTTTCAGCGCGGAGGTTCCAAAGGACGCCGGCGATGATGATGAGGGCGCCGATCAAGACGAATATGTCGAGCCGCTCGCCGTAGAAGGCCCACCCCACCACCGCGATCAGCGGAATGCGCATGAAATCGAGGGGTACCACCACGCTCGCCTCGCCGGCGCGGAAGGCGTTGCTCAGGCAGTAATGCGAGCTGAGCCCGGCGACGCCGACGCCGATGGTGGGCAGAAGATGGCGCAGATCCATCTGGGCGAAGGCGGTCACGTCGCTGCCGATCAGCGACAGCGGAAACTGGATCACCGCCATCCAGAAGATGATGCCGAAGGTCGTCTCGGTCGCGGTCAGCTTCTTGGTCGCGATCATGGTGATGGCGTAGCCGAACGCCGCCGCCAGCACGAGGAAGGCCGCCGGATTGAAGCTCGCAATGCCGGGCCGCAAAATCACCAGCACGCCGACGAGGCCGAATACGACCACGCCGAGGCGGCTCGGCGTCATCCGTTCCTTCAGGAACCAGACGGCGAGCAGGGTGGTCCAGGCCGGCATGGTGAACTCGAGCGCGAACACCATGGCGAGCGGCAGCATGGTCAGGGCGACCGCCCAGCAGAACTGCGAAGCGTAGTGGACGGTATTGCGCATGAGGTTGAGCCCCATGCGGCGCGGACGCGCGTGCAAGCGCAGCTGCGGGCGCACCGCCAGCAGCACGAGCAGGACCATGAGCGCGACGCCGCTGCGGATCGCCAAAATCTCGAAGATGCTCAGGCCGCCGCGCGACAATTCGCGGATCGACACCGCCATCACGGAGAACGAGAGCAGCGCGCCGGCCATCCAGAGGACGACACGCACGAGGTGGCTGGAGGTCACGGCTGGCGGTCGCTTTTCAGTCGGGGGAGGCAAAGGGTCGCGGGCTGTCTAGCAGGCCCGCGGCCGCGCGTCACTCCGCGTCCGGCTGGTTTTCCGGCCGCGCCTTGTCGAAGGCGGGAAGCTTCAGGCAGGCGGCCTCCACCGACACAATTCGGGGGAAGGCGTCGAGCGGAACCTTCAGCCGGCGCGCGTTGAACACCTGCGGAACGAGGCAGACATCGGCGAGCGTGACATGCGCGCCGCAGGCATAGGGGCCGGGCGCGATCATCGCCTCGATCGCGCGGAAGCCCTCGATCACCCAGTGATGGTACCAGGCGTCGATCTCCGGCTGCTCGTGCTTGAGCGCGCGCTTGAGGTACTGCAGCGTAACGAGATTGTTGAGCGGGTGGATGTCGCAGGCCACCGTCTGCGCGACGGCGCGCACCTTGGCGCGTTCGAGCGCGTCGGCCGGCAAAAGCGCCGGCTCCGGCTGTACCTCGTCGAGGTATTCGATGATGGCGAGCGATTGCGTGAGCACCTCGCCGCCCGACAGCTCGAGCGCGGGCACACGCTCCTGCGGATTGATGGCGTGGAAGGCCGGCTTGTGCTGCTGGCCGCCGTCTTTGGTCAGATGGACCGACACCATCTCATAGGGCAGCCCCTTGAGGTTGAGCGCGATGCGGACGCGATAGGCGGCGGACGATCGGAAATAGGTATACAGCTTCACGGGCGGGCTCCGGCTCGCGGGATCGGTGCGGCCGGCAATCTATCTGCCGCCGCGGCTGTTGGCGATATCGGTGAGCTGGGAAGAGCGCTCGGTGAGCTTCTTGAGCGCGCGGTCGAGCGCGGCGCGGTCGCCGGCGTCCACGCTCTCCAGAAGCTGATGGGAAAAGTCGAGCGCGATCGGCGCGAGCTCGCTGTAGATGTCGCGGCCCGCCGGCGTCAGCGACAGGAAGGCCTCGCGCAAGTCGGCCCGGTTGGCCTTGCGCGCCACCAGCTTGCGCCGCTCGAGCAGCGCGACCGCGCGCGACACCTTGGTCTTGTGCATGCAGCTGTGGGTGCCGATCGCCTTGGCGGTCATCATGCCGAACTGGCCGAGGGTGACCAGCACCCGCCATTCCGGTACCCCGATCTTGTAGCGCTCGGCGTAAATACGGGAGAGCGCCTGCGACACCAGGTTGGCGCAGACGTTAAGCCGGTAGGGCAGGAATTCCTCCAGCTTGAGCGCGGCCTCCGGCTGGTCGGCGGCGCGTTGGGCGCTTTCCGTCGTCATCGCTGTGCCGCTGCGCTCCCCTGGCGCGTTTAGAGTCATTTTATACGCCGTGCCCGAACTTTGGCCGAAGTTGCGACCGGGTGCAACGAGTTTGGAAGTGTTCTAACCTGTGGACAGAAGTGGCAAATCGGCTCCCCATCCGCCGCGGGGAATGGCCAATCCGCTTTACATTTGGTTGCGTAAGAAACTAAAACGGCGGGCCGCCTCGGCGGCAGGAACCAGAAAATCCGGGAGAGCGACCATGACCGGCGGCTACATGTCCGGCTTCGGCAACAGCTTCGAAACCGAGGCGCTGCCCGGCGCGCTGCCGGTCGGGCGCAACTCGCCGCAGAAGTGCAACTACGGGCTCTATGCCGAGCAGTTGTCCGGCTCGCCCTTCACCGCGCCGCAGTCCTCCAACCAGCGCTCCTGGCTCTACCGCATTCTGCCGTCGGTCAAGCACAATGGCCGCTTCGAGAAAGTGGCGGGCGGGGACTGGCGCACCGCGCCGCTGCGCGAGGACGCGAACGCGCCGCTCGGCCAGCTGCGCTGGTCGCCGGTGCCGATGCCGCAGGAAAAGCTCACCTTCGTCACGGGCCTCAAGACCGTCACGGTCGCCGGCGACGTCGACGGCCAGGCCGGCATGGCGGCCCATCTGCTGTTCGTCACCGAGTCGATGAAGCGCGAGCACATCTTCAATTCCGACGGCGAGCTCCTGATCGTCGCGCAGGAAGGCAAGCTGCGCTTCCGCACCGAGTTCGGCGTGATCGACATCGAGCCGGGCGAGATCTGCGTTATCCCGCGCGGCGTCATCTTCAGCGTCGAGCTGATCGACGGTCCGGCGCGCGCCTATGTCTGCGAGAACTACGGCGGCGGCTTCATCCTGCCCGACCGCGGGCCGATCGGCGCCAACTGCCTCGCCAATCCGCGCGACTTCCTCGCGCCGGTGGCCGCCTACGAGGACGTCGAGGCGCCGCACACGCTGTTCGTGAAGTGGGGCGGCGAGCTGTTCAAGACGGCCATCACGCGCTCGCCGCTCGACGTGGTCGCCTGGCACGGCAACTACTATCCCTACAAATACGACCTGCGCCGCTTCTCGCCGGTCGGCGCGATCCTCTACGACCATCCCGATCCGTCGATCTTCACGGTGCTCACCTCGCCGTCGGAGACGCCCGGCACCGCCAACATCGACTTCGTCATCTTCCCCGAGCGCTGGATGGTGGCGGAGAACACGTTCCGGCCGCCCTGGTACCACCGCAACATCATGTCGGAGTTCATGGGGCTGGTGTTCGGCGTCTACGACGCCAAGCCCGAAGGCTTCGTGCCCGGCGGCTTCAGCCTGCACAACCAGATGCTGTCGCACGGGCCCGACACCGACGCCTTCGAGCACGCCAGCAATGTCGAGCTCAAGCCGGTGAAGCTGTCCAACACACTGGCCTTCATGTTCGAGACGCGATTCCGCCAGCGCGTGACGCAATACGCCGCCTCGCTGCCGACCTTGCAGGACAACTACATCGACTGCTGGTCGGGTCTGAAGAAGCACTTCGACCCCAACCGGCGCGAGCCGAAGTAGCAATGATGAAACGTGCGCTCTCTCTTCACCTCTCCCCGCCGGGCGGGGAGAGGTCGGACCGCGAAGCGGTCCGGGTGAGGGGGTATTTTATCGCACGTAGGTCTTTCCACGCTCGAAGAGCCCCTCACCCCGACCCTCTCCCCGCAAGCGGGGAGAGGGAGAAAGGGTCGCAATGAAGCTTGCCTCGCTCAAGGACGGGCGCGACGGACGGCTGGTCGTCGTCTCCCGCGACCTCACGCGCTGCGCCGACGCGCGCGCGGTGGCGCCGACACTGCAGGCGGCGCTCGACGCCTGGAACACGGCCGCGCCGCGGCTCACCGAGATCGCCGACGCGCTGGAAGCCAACCGCATCGCGCACATGGCCTTCGATCCGGCGCATTGCGCGGCGCCGCTGCCGCGCGCCTTCCAGTGGCTGGACGGCTCGGCCTACGTCAATCACGTGGCGCTGGTGCGCAAGGCGCGCGGCGCCGAGATGCCGGCTTCGTTCTGGACCGATCCCCTGATGTACCAGGGCGGCTCCGACGTGCTGCTCGGGCCGCGTGATCCCATCCCCGTCATCGACGAGGCCTGGGGCATCGACCTGGAGGCCGAGGTGGTGGTCGTGCTCGGCGACGTGCCGATGGGCGCGACGCGCGAGGAAGCCGCCGCCGCGATCCGGCTGATCATGCTGGTCAACGACGTCACCTTGCGCAACCTGACCGGCCCGGAGCTCGCCAAGGGCTTCGGCTTCGTGCAGTCGAAGCCGGCCTCGGCCTTCACGCCGGTGGCGGTCACGCCGGAGGAGCTCGGCCACGCCTTCGACGGCGCCAAGGTCAACCTGCCGCTCTTGTCCTTCGTCAACGGCGAGCCGTTCGGCAAGCCGGTCTGCGGCAACGACATGACCTTCGATTTCCCGACGCTGATCGCACATGCCGCCAGGACCCGCGCGCTCGGCGCCGGGACCATCCTGGGCGCCGGCACGGTATCGAACCGCGACGCCGACGGCGGGCCGGGCAAGCCGATCGGGGAGGGCGGGCTCGGCTATTCCTGCATCGCCGAGCAGCGCACGGTGGAGACCATCCGCCTGGGCAAGCCGGTCACGCCGTTCCTGAAATTCGGCGACAAGGTCCGCATCGAAATGCGCGACGCGAAGGGCCAATCGATCTTCGGCGCCATCGAGCAGGACGTGATACGCTACGCACGGACATGATCGAGGTTCCGCATGCCGTCCCAGCGCCTGATCATTCCCGCCCTCGGGAGCTTTTACCGCGCGCTCGCGCCGTTCACCGAACCGCTGGTGCGGGTGATGGCGGGCGGCGCGCTCGCCATTCACGGCTATCCGATACTGTTCGGCCAGGCCGCCGCGGCGGCCCGCTTCCTGGAGAGCGCGGGTTTCGAGAACGGGCTGTTCTGGGCCTATGTGGTCGGCGCGGTGGAATTCGTTTGCGGCTTGTGCCTCGCGCTCGGGCTGTTCACCCGTCTGGCCGCGGTTCCGATCATCGGGTTTCTCGCCATTGCCATCGTCACCTATCACTGGCAGTTCGGCTTCGCCTGGGAGAACCGCGGCATCGAATATCCGCTGTTCTGGGCGATCGTCGTTTTCCATTTCCTTGTGCGCGGCGGCGGTGCATGGTCGCTCGATGCCCTGATCGGGCGGGAGGTTTGATGTCATGAGTGCGAAGGATTTCGCGTCCACCGCCGACCTCGGCGAGAAGAAGGTGTCGTTCGACCTGATCGGTCCGGGGCTCTACGCCTACACCGCCGAAGGCGACCCGAATTCCGGCGTGATCGTCGGCGACGACGGCGTGATGGTGATCGACGCGCAGGCGACGCCGGCGATGGCGTCGGAGCTGATCGCGCGTGTCGCCAAGGTCACCGACAAGCCGATCAAGTACGTGCTGCTCACGCACTACCACGCCGTCCGCGTGCTGGGCGCCTCGGCCTTCAAGGGCGCGGAGCTGCTCGCCTCCGACATGACGCGCGGGATGATCGTCGAGCGCGGCAAACAGGACATGGATTCGGAGATCGGCCGTTTCCCGCGCCTGTTCCGCGCGGTGGAAACCATCCCCGGCCTGACCTGGCCGACGGTCACCTTCCCGGACCAGATGTCGGTCTGGCTCGGCCGCCGCGAGGTGCGCATCATGCATGTCGGCCGCGGCCACACCGCCGGCGACGTGATCGCGGTGGTGCCCGACGCGGGCGTCGTCTATTCCGGCGACCTCGTCGAGTACAAGTCGGCCTGCTACTGCGGCGATGCGCACTTCACCGACTGGCCGGCCACGCTTGAGAACCTCGCCGAGTTGCAGGCCAACGCGCTGGTGCCCGGGCGCGGCGCGGCGCTGACCACGCCTGAGCTCGTGCAGGAGGGCATCGAGATGACCACCGACTTCATCACGACGCTTTACGGTTCGGTGCAGGAGAGCGTGGCCAAGGGCCGCTCGCTCAAGGACGCTTTCGATTTCGCACGGCTCGCCATGGACCCCAAGTTCAAGAGCTTCGCGATCTACGAGCATTGCCTGCCGTTCAACGTGTCGCGCGCCTATGACGAGGCGCGCGGCATCGACTGGCCGGTGATCTGGACGGCCGAGCGCGACCGCGAGATGTGGGCGGCGCTGCAAGGCTGACGACTGTCGGGGGAGGGCGCGCATGAGCGCCATAAACGAGCGCAAGATCGTATACAGCTACTCCTATCGGCGTTCCGCCGATCAGGATGCGAGGGCACCGGTGCGCCGGCCGGTCGTGGTGGTGGGCGCGGGGCCTGTCGGTCTTGCCGCGGCCATCGACCTGGCCCAGCGCGACATCCCGGTTCTGCTCATCGACGATGCCGACCGCATCGGCGAGGGCTCGCGCGGCATCTGCTGGTCGAAGCGGACGCTGGAGATCTGCGACCGCCTCGGCGTCGGCGAGAAGCTGGTGGAGATGGGCGTCACCTGGAAGATCGGCAAGGTCTTCCTCGGCGACGACCTCGTCTTTTCCTTCGACCTGTTGCCGGAGGAAGGCCACAAGATGCCGGCCTTCATCAACCTCCAGCAATATTATCTCGAGAAGGCGCTGTGCGATCGCGCTAACGAGCTTCCCAACCTCGAACTGCGCTGGAAGAACAAGCTGACGGGACTGGCCTCGCATAACGACCATGTGCGGCTGACCATCGACACGCCCGACGGGCCGTACACGCTCGACGCGGACTGGTTGATCGCCGCCGACGGTGCGCGCTCGACGACACGCGACCTCCTCGGCCTGAAGTTCTCCGGCGTGACGTTCGAGGACAAGTTCCTCATCGCCGACATCAAGATGGCGGCGAACATCGCGACCGAGCGCCGCTTCTGGTTCGATCCGTCCTTCCACAGCGGGCAGTCGGCGCTGATGCACCGCCAGCCCGACGACGTCTGGCGTATCGACCTCCAGCTCGGTCCCGACGCCGACATCGTCGAGGAGCAGAAGCCCGAACGCGTCACCGCGCGGCTCAAGCGCATGCTAGGGGACCGCGACTTCTCGCTCATCTGGATCTCGATCTACCGCTTCAACTGCCGGCGGCTCGACCGCTTCGTGCACGGGCGCGTGGTGTTCGTCGGCGATGCCGCGCACCAGGTGTCGCCGTTCGGCGCGCGCGGCGCCAATTCCGGCATCCAGGACGCCGAGAACCTGGCGTGGAAGCTCGCCGCCGTATTGAAGGGCGAGGCGGGACCGGCGCTGATCGACACCTACGAGCGCGAGCGCACGCAGGCGGCTGACGAGAACATCGCGCATTCGACCCGCTCGACCGATTTCATCGCGCCGCATTCGGCCGCCGAGCGTGCCTTGCGCAACGCGGTGCTGGCGCTGGCGCCGAAGGCGGACTTCGCGCGCCGCATGATCAATTCGGGCCGGCTGTCGGTCGCCACCGTCTACGACACGACGCTGACGACGCCGGATCAGGACGCTTTCGCAGGGACCGCGCGGCTCGGTGCGCCCTTGCCCGACGCGCCGGCGCGCCGCCGCGACGGCCGTGACGGGCATCTGCTGGAGACCATGGGCGGCGAGTTCACGCTGCTCTACGCCAGGGACGGCGCGCCGCCGCAGGCGCCGGAGGGCGTGCGGCTGGTGACCCTCGGCGACGACCTGATCGACAGCGACGGGCTGATCGCGAAGCGCCTCGACGCCACGCCCGGCGCGGCCTATCTGCTGCGCCCCGACCAGCACCTGTGCGCGCGCTGGCGGCAGTTCGACCGCGCCAAGGTCGCCGCCGCGCGCGACCGCGCGCTGGGCGCATGATCCCGAAAAAGTGGGAACCGATTTTCGGACAAGATCATGCGCAAAAACAAGAAGAGATCGTCATGAGCAAGCTCGTCACCGCCTCGCGGTTCGCCGATCCCGACGCCGCCTATGTCGCGCTGGTCGAGGCGCGGCGCGGCCTGAGCGTGGAAGCCGCGGCCGCGCTCGACACCAGGCTGGCGCTCATCCTCGCCAATCACATCGGCGATCTCGACGTGCTGAAGGAAGCGATCGCGCTCGCGAAAAGCAGCTAGGCGCGCCGTCAGCCGGCCTTGCCGTCCAGCACCTGCCGCACCTTCTGCGCCATCGCTTCCGCGGTGAACGGCTTCACCAGCAGCTCGACGTCGGCGTCGAGCCGGCCGTGGTGGATGATGGCGTTGCGCGTGTAGCCGGTGGCGAACAGCACCGGCAGGTCGGGCCGCAGCTTCTGCGCCTCGGTGGCGAGTTCGCGCCCGTTCATGCCGCCGGGCAGCACCACGTCGGTGAACAGCAGCGCCACCTGCGGCGTCCTGCGCAGGATGTCGAGCGCCGCCGCGGCGGTCTCCGCGTGCCAGACGCGGTAGCCGAACTCGCCGAGCGCCTCGACCACGAAGCGGCTGACGTCGGCGTCGTCCTCGACCACCAGGATGCATTCGTGGTGCTGCTCGGAGCGCGACAGCGCCGGCGCTTCGCCGACATCCCAGGCCGGGAAGGCGGCTTCGTCCATAAGGCGCGGGAAGTACATCTTGATCGACGTGCCGTGTCCCGGCTCGCTGTAGATCTGGACGTGGCCGTCGGACTGCTTGACGAAGCCGTAGACCATGCTGAGCCCGAGCCCCGAGCCGACGCCGGTCGGCTTGGTGGTGAAGAACGGCTCGAACGCCTTTTCACGTATCTCCGCCGACATGCCGGTGCCGGTGTCGCTCACCGCGATCATGACGTATTGCCCCGCCTTCACGTCGACGCCGCTGCGCTTGAGATAGGCCTCGTCGAGATAGGCGTTGGAAGTCTCGATGGTGAGCCGCCCGCCGGGAGCCATGGCGTCGCGG
Organism: Pseudolabrys sp.; assembly: GCA_046292265.1. Taxonomy (GTDB): domain Bacteria; phylum Pseudomonadota; class Alphaproteobacteria; order Rhizobiales; family Xanthobacteraceae; genus Pseudolabrys. Next base: position 17,492 of record JBKBRE010000011.1, read on the forward strand.
GCGTTCACCGCGAGGTTGAGGATGGCGTTCTCGAGCTGGTTCGGGTCGACCGCCGTCCGCCACAGGCCGGAGGCCAGCACCGTCTCGATGCGCACCGTTTCTCCGAGCGTGCGGTGCAGAAGCTCCGACATGCCGCTGACCAGCCGGTTGATGTCGACCGACTTGACCTCCTGCGGATGCTGGCGGGAGAAACTGAGCAGCCGCTGCACCAGCGTGGCCGCGCGCGTCGATGCCTGGCGGATCGCGTTGAGCGAGCGGTTGAGCCTCTCGTTGCCGGCGTCCGTGCGCCGCAGCGCCAGTTCGGCGTTGCCGATGATGGCGGTGAGCAGGTTGTTGAAGTCGTGCGCGATCCCGCCGGTCAACCGGCCGACCGCTTCCATCTTCTGCGCCTGACGCAGCGCCACCTCCGTCGTCTGCCGGCGGGCGATCTCCTCGCTCAGTTGCGCGTAGGTTTCCGAGATGCGCCGCGTGTTGCGCAGGACCATCATGGTCAGGGCGAACATGGCGGCGGTCGCCGGAATGCCGAAGATGAGCTGATTGCCCATGTCCTGCAGCCACTCGGCGCGCACGGTGCCGGCGTTGAGTCCGGCATAGACATAGACGTTGTGGTTGGGCAGCTTCCGATAGGCGATGAGCCGCTCGACCTGGTCGTAATAGGACTTGCCGAACACGACCGCGCCGTCCGGATTGGCCGCGATCGCCGCCATCAACGGCGTATCGGCGGGTAGGCGCGGCGGGTTCTCGCGCTGGACGGGATATCGGACGAGCACGGCGCCGTCGCTGCGCACCAGGCCGGCGACGGTCAGGTCGCGCTTGGGCAGGGTGCCGTAATAACGCTCGAAATATTCCGGCGCGATTGACACGAGAAAGACGCCGGCGAACTTGTTGCCGGCGTCGAGACGCTTGCGCGTGATGGCGAAGAAATTCGTGCTTGCCGCGCGGGCGTCGACCACTTCGCTGATATAGGTGTCGACCGTGCCGTTCTTTTGCGCGCGGAAATAATCGCGGTCGGAAAGATCCAGGTTGGGCGGCATCGGGTAGACGGAGCCTGACACCAGCGGCAAGCCTTCGCCATTGATCACCCAGAGGTCGCGCAACTGCGGCAGGTTTTGAATGAAGCTGCGGATGCGCCCGCTGTATTCGGCCTCGTTCCGGCGGATCGTGTCGTCGTCCGCCCTGCCGAGCAATTCCTCGAGGTAGCGTTCGCTGATTTCGAAAGTCTCGAAAACCTTGACCGCGTGCTCGTGCATCATGCCGACGGTGCGGCTGAGACGGTCTTCGGCGTCGTTGAAATGCTGATGGTAGGAAATCCAGCCTGCGATCGCGAGAATCGTCAGCGGCAGGACAATCGAGGCCGCCACCAGCAGCCGCAGCATCCGTTCCGTGCGCGAGGCTGCGGCCGAGCCAGCCTTGATGCGGGACGATTCGATGGAATAGGGCATGCGTCTCGCGCGGGCCGGACAGGGTTCCCTTTATAGGTACCGGGGCGTCGGCCCGAACACAACGGCAAGGTGCCGGACGCCCGGGGGCGTCCGTCATCCGCGGATGGAACTCGGCGGAAGCGGCGCCTTAGCGCGTGCAGACGATGGCGACGAGGTTGTCGGTATTGGCGCCGCCGCCGTTGCCGCCGACACCGGTCGGGATGGCGCCGGTGATGTCGTCGCGGTCCACCTTGTGAAAGGTGGAAGCTTGGGCGAACTGGTGCTGTTTGCAATAGGCGTTGGCGGCGGCCGCGCCGCACTTGTCGCCGGAGGCGAGGCAGCGGTCGATGCCGTAACCGGCGTCGTTGGCGATGATGAACATGCGCCGCTCCGCCGCCTGCGCGGCGGCGCCGAGGGCCACAATGAGAGTGAGACCGGCCAGGAGTGTCCGCATGATCGCCCGTCGCTCGAAAAAGGCGCCTGACCGGCGCCGGGGGCGACATTGCGGCCAAAATCCTTAAGGCGCGCTTAACCTTGCGGGGGCCGGCGGGTCAAGGCCTCCCGGCCGGACGGGCCTTGACGGGTGGGGCGGAACCAACCATTGTGCCGCCCCATGACCGGCCTCGACCATGGCTGCGGCATTCGCGGCGAGATTATTAGCTAGCGCACCCACGCTGGCTCAGGCCGTCTTTTCTCCGTTCGAGATCGACAAGACGCCAGGCCAGCGGGGCCTTGGGAAGTCTTTGGCATGGAGCTCAAGCTCTACGATACGCTGACGCGCGAGAAGCGGGTGTTCACGCCGCTCGATCCCGCCAACGTGCGCATGTATGTGTGCGGGCCGACGGTCTACGATTTCGCCCATATCGGCAACGCGCGGCCGGTGATCGTCTTCGACGTGCTGTTCCGCCTGCTGCGGCACCTCTATGGCGCCGACCACGTCACCTACGTCCGCAACATCACCGACGTGGACGACAAGATCAACGCGCGCGCGGCCGAGCGTGGCGTCTCGATCCGCGATCTGACCGAAGAGACCTATGCGAACTTCAAGGCAGATGTGGCCGCGCTCGGCTGCCTGCCGCCCACGGTCGAGCCGCGCGCGACCGAGCACATCGCCGAGATGAAGACGCTGATCGAGCGGCTGGTCGCCGCCGGCCACGCCTATGTCGAGCAGGAGCACGTGCTGTTCTCGGTGCCGTCGATGCCGGACTACGGCCGCCTGTCCAAGCGCCCGCTCGACGAGATGATCGCCGGCGCGCGCGTCGAGGTGGCGCCCTACAAGAAGGATGCGCAGGACTTCGTGCTATGGAAGCCGTCGAAGCCGGGCGAGCCGTCGTGGCCGTCTCCCGCCGGCATCAAGACGCCGGGCCGCCCCGGCTGGCACATCGAGTGCTCGGCGATGAGCTGGAAGCATCTCGGCGAGACCTTCGACATCCACGGCGGCGGCATCGATCTCGTCTTTCCGCACCACGAGAACGAGATCGCGCAATCACGCTGCGCCTTCCATAAAGACGTGATGGCGAACTTCTGGATGCACAACGGCTTCTTGCAGGTGGAAGGCGAGAAGATGTCGAAGAGCCTCGGCAACTTCTTCACCATCCACGAGCTGCTCGCCGACTGGCCGGGCGAGGTGCTGCGCCTCAACATGTTGCGCACGCACTACCGGCAGCCGATCGACTGGACGGTGAAGGGGCTGGAGGAGAGCTGGAAGGTTCTCGACGAATGGTACGCGGTCGCCGGCGACGAAAAGGACGGTGCCGTTTCGGGTCAGGTGCTCGGCGCGCTGACCGACGACCTCAACACGCCGCAGATGATCGCCGCGCTGCACGGCCTGCGCAGCCTCGCCGCCGGCGGCGACAAGCTCGCGCGCGAGGAACTGGCCGCATCGCTGCGCTTCCTCGGCTTCCTGAACGAGAGCGCTGCGCAGTGGGCGGGCCGCCGGCAGGCCGGCCGCGATATTGACGTCTCGAAGGTCGATGAGATGGTCCAGGCCCGCACTGCCGCGCGTGCCGCCAAGGACTGGAAAGAATCCGACCGCATCCGCGACGAGCTCGCCGCCATGGGCGTCGTGCTCAAGGACTCGAAAGAGGGCACCACCTGGGAGATCGCGCGATGACTCTCAGCCGTCATGGCCGGGCTTGTCCCGGCCATCCACGCCTTTCTTGCTTGAAGGGCTGTAAAGACGTGGATGCCCGGCTCAAGGCCGGGCATGACGCTGTGCTGTAGGGAAGGCGCTGATGGCCCAGGCCAACCCCAAATTCGCGATGCGGCCGCTGCTGCCGGCGGATGTCGCCCTGCTGCGCGAGATCTTCCGCGACAGCATCGATGAGCTGACCGCGGACGACTATTCGGAAGCGCAGCGCGAGGCCTGGGCGTCGTCCGCGGACGACGAAGCCGCGTTCGGCAAGCGGCTCGGCAGCCAGCTCACGCTGGTCGCCACCATGGAAGGCTCGCCCGTCGGCTTCGCCTCGCTCGTGGGCAAGGACAGGATCGACATGCTCTTCGTGCATCCGGCCGCCGCCGGCCACGGCGTCGGCGCCATGCTCGCGGACGCGCTGGAGAAGCTCGCGGGCGCGCGCGGCGCCGAGCGGCTCACGGTGGATGCCAGCGACACCGCGCGCGGCTTCTTCGAGAAGCGCGGCTACGTCGCCCAGCAGCGCAATACGGTGTCGATCAACGACGAATGGCTTGCCAACACCACGCTGTCCAAGCAGCTCGCCGCCAAAGGGAGCGCCTCATGAAGAAGCCCGACACCCCGTTCCCGCGCCACTGGCTCTATTACATCGTGCTCAAATACGGCGTGATCGCCGCGGCCGTGCTGCTGGCGCTCTATGTCGTGTACCGGATGACGTGAGGGAGCGATGGCCCGCGAACGCCTCTATCTGTTCGATACCACGCTGCGCGACGGCGCGCAGACGAACGGCGTCGACTTCACGCTCGCCGACAAGCTGGCGATCGCGGCCATGCTGGACGAGCTCGGTATCGACTATGTCGAGGGCGGCTATCCGGGCGCCAATCCGACCGACACCGAGTTGTTCGGTGAGAAGCGCAAGCTCAACACCACCTTCACCGCCTTCGGCATGACCCGCCGGCCGGGCCGCTCGGCCTCGAACGATCCGGGGCTGGCCGCGCTGCTCGAGGCCAAGGCCGACGCCATCTGCTTCGTCGCCAAGTCGTGGGACTACCACGTCAAGGTCGCGCTCGAGACTACGGGCGAGGAAAACCTCGCTTCCATCCGCGACAGCGTGCGCGCCGCCAAAGCGAAGGGCAGGGAGGTGCTGCTCGACTGCGAGCATTTCTTCGACGGCTACAAGGCCAATCCGCAATACGCGCTCGCCTGCGCCAAGGCGGCCTATGACGAAGGCGCGCGCTGGGTCGTGCTGTGCGACACCAACGGCGGCACGCTGCCGGAGGAGGTCGCGGCGATCGTCGCCGAAGTGGTCAAGGTCGTCCCCGGCGACCATGTCGGCATCCACGCCCACAACGACACCGAACAGGCGGTGGCGGTGTCGCTCGCCGCCGTGCGCGCCGGCGCGCGCCAGATCCAGGGCACGCTCAACGGGCTGGGCGAGCGTTGCGGCAACGCCAACCTCGTCTCCATCATCCCGACGCTCAAGCTGAAGAAGGAATACGCCGACAGGTTCGACATCGGCGTGTCGGATGGCGCGCTGAAGAAGCTCGCGCACATCTCGCACGCGCTCGACGAGCGGCTCAACCGCGCGCCCAACCGGCACGCGCCTTACGTCGGCGACAGCGCCTTCGCCACCAAGGCCGGCATCCATGCCTCCGCCATCCTCAAGGATCCGGCGACCTACGAGCACGTCGCGCCCGACAGCATCGGCAACAAGCGAAAGGTGCTGGTGTCGGAGCAGGCGGGCAAGTCGAACGTGCTGGCGGAGCTCGACCGCATCGGGCTCAAGGCCGACAAGGACGACCCGCGCATCGGGCGGCTTCTGGAGATCGTCAAGGAGCGCGAGGCGCTCGGCTACGCCTACGAGGCGGCGGATGCTTCCTTCGAGCTGCTGGCGCGGCGCACGTTCGGCAAGGTGCCGGACTATTTCGACGTCATGCAGTTCGATGTGAACACCGAACAGCGCTACAACGCCGTCGGCGAGCGCGTCACCGTCGCCATGGCGGTGGTAAAGGTGAAAGTCGGCGACGCCAACATGATCTCGGCGGCCGAGGGCAACGGCCCGGTCAACGCGCTCGACCAGGCGCTGCGCAAGGACCTCGGCAAGTACCAGAAATACATCGAGGGCTTGAGGCTCACCGACTACCGCGTGCGCATCCTCAACGCCGGCACCGCGGCGGTGACGCGCGTGCTGATCGAGAGCGAGGACGAGAGCGGCGAGCACTGGACCACGGTCGGCGTCTCGTCCAACATCATCGACGCCTCGTTCCAGGCGCTGATGGATTCGATCGTCTTCAAGCTGGTGAAGTCCGGCGCGCCGGCGTGAGGGCCGTCACCCTGAGGTGGCCGCCGCAGGCGGCCCTCGAAGGGCGACGGCCGTGCTGGTCATCCTTCGAGGCTCGCTTCGCTCGCACCTCAGGATGACGGTGAGAGGCTGAGGTGAAGCATGATCGATCACGTCTCCGTCGCCGTCCGCGATCTCGACGCGGCGACGCGCTTCTATGAAGCCGTGCTCGGCGTGATCGGCATCGCCGCGCTGGAGCGGCGGCCGGCCACCGTCGGCTTCGGCAAGCAGTACCCCGAGTTCTGGGTCAACCTGCGCGCGGCCATGACGCCGGTCGAGGCCGCGAGCGGCGCGCATGTCTGCTTCCGCGCGCGCTCGACCGAACTGGTGGATGCCTTTCACGCCGCCGCGCTCGCGGCGGGCGGCGCGAGCGACGGCGCGCCGGGTTTGCGGCCGCAGCACGGGGAGGGCTATTACGCCGCCTTCATCCGCGATCCGGATGGCAACCGCATCGAGGCGGTGACGTTTGTGAGGTGAGCCGCTGCGGGTGAGAGCGACGCCGACGATGCCCTCTCCCCCACCGAACTCGGGCTTGCCCGAGTTCGGCACTTAAAGCGGCCGAAGTCGGAAACATCCGACTTCGGCTGGGAGAGGGCAGCCGCAGCAGGCCAATTAGTAAGAATGGGGTGAGGGGGCTTCCCCCTCACCCGGCGGTATGCGTCGAGGGTCCCTCAATGCCCTCTCCCACGAGGGGAGAGGGCACAACGTCGCGCGTTGACGCGCACTGAGGCGCTACAGCCGCTCCGCCGCGGTCGGCTCCATGTGCGTGGCTTCTTCCGGCACGCGGCTGGCTGCCTCGCGCAGGCTGGGCAGGATGTCGGACACCTTGTCCGCCACCAGCAGCTCGAAGTCGAGCCCGGGGCGGATGAACTCGAGCGCCTTCATGTGGTCGAGCAGCGCGCAGAGCGGATCCCAGAAGCCCTTGATGTTGGCGAGCAGGATCGGCTTGCGGTGGCGGCCGAGCTGCACCCAGGTGATCTGCTCGACCAGTTCCTCCAGCGTGCCGACGCCGCCCGGCATGGCGACGAAGGCGTCCGCCATCTCGAACATCTTCCATTTGCGCTCGTGCATGTCGCGCGTGACGATCAGCTCGTGCGTGCCGCGCAGCGCGCGCTCGCGCGCCATGAGAAACTCGGGGATGATGCCGGTCACTTCGCCGCCGTGGTCGAGCACGGAATAGGCGATGGTGCCCATCATGCCGATGGCGCCGCCGCCGTAGACGAGGCCGATGCCGTTTTTGGCGAGCTCGGCGCCGAAGGCGCGCGCGGCCTCCACGAAGGCGGGGTCGGTGCCGGTGCCGGACCCGCAGTAGACGCAGATTTTCTGGATTTTGCTCATCTTTTCCAACGTAGGTCTTGAAGACTGCATGTGCAACGCGCCGGCGGCAGGGTCAAGCCGGCGGTTGAAAACCCTCGGGAATATCGTTGGTTGCACGGCCCCGGCAGGGTGATTACCGGCCGGAATCCCCCTATATGGAGACGGTCGCGGCGCAGCTCGAAGGCGCCGCCCATGTCCGGGCCCCGCATGAGCGCTGACCACAGCCACCCCCGTCCCACCGAGCCGAAGGCCGCCGTCTCCGCCGAGCGCGGGGCGCTGCTGCGCACGGTCATGCACCTGTGGCCCTATATCTGGCCGGCCGACCGCACCGACCTGAAGCTGCGCGTGCTCGGCGCCATGTTGTTGTTGTTGGCGGCCAAGCTTGCCACCATCGCGGTGCCCTTCACCTTCAAATGGGCGACCGACGCGCTCGCCGGCACCGGCTCGGCGCCGGCGGCCGCTTCCGACTGGCTCCTGTGGGCGCTCGCCGCGCCGATCGCCATGACGCTCGCCTATGGCGGCATGCGCATTTTGATGGCGGTGCTCACGCAGCTGCGCGACGGCCTGTTCGCCAAGGTGGCGATGCACGCCGTGCGGCGGCTCGCCTACCGCACCTTCGTGCACATGCATGAACTGTCGCTGCGCTTCCACCTCGAGCGCAAGACCGGCGGGCTCACCCGCGTGCTCGAGCGCGGGCGCAATGCGATCGAGACCATCGTGCGCATGGTCATCCTGCAGCTCTCGCCGACCATCATCGAGCTCGCGCTGATCGTCGCCGTGCTGATGGTGGAGTTCGACTGGCGCTACGTGGCGGTGATCCTCGTCACCGTCACGCTCTACATGGTCTATACCTATTACGCCACCGAGTGGCGCATCGGCATCCGCCGCACGATGAACGACAGCGACACCGACGCCAACGTGAAGGCGATCGACTCGCTCTTGAACTACGAGACGGTGAAGTACTTTTCCGCCGAGGAGCGCGAAGCGGTGCGTTACGACCGCTCAATGGCGCGCTACGAGGACGCGAGCGTGAAGGCCTATACCTCGCTCGCCGTGCTCAACGCCGGGCAGGCGACGATCTTCACCATCGGGCTCGCCGCCTCGATGGTGATGGTCGCCTACGAGGTCAAGGCCGGCACCAAGACGGTCGGCGATTTCGTGCTGATCAACGCGATGATGATCCAGCTCTACCAGCCGCTCAATTTCATGGGCATGGTCTACCGCGAGATCAAGCAGGCGGTCACCGACATCGAGCTCATGTTCTCGATCCTGTCGCGTCCGCCGGAGATCGTCGACCCGCCGGGCGCGCGGCCGCTGGCGGTCGGCCGCGGCGAGATCGCCTTCGAGGACGTCGCCTTCGCCTACGAGCCGGCGCGCCCCATCCTCAAGGGCGTGAGCTTCACCGTGCCGGCCGGCAAGACGGTCGCGGTGGTCGGGCCGTCCGGCGCGGGCAAGTCCACCATCTCGCGGCTCCTGTTCCGCTTCTACGATCTCTCGGGCGGGCGCATCACCATCGACGGGCAGGACATCGCGACGGTGACGCAGAAGTCCCTGCGCGAGGCGATCGGCATGGTCCCGCAGGACACCGTGCTGTTCAACGACACCATCCGCTACAACATCCGCTACGGCCGCTGGGAGGCGAACGACGCGGAGGTGGAGGAGGCGGCGCGGCTGGCGCAGATCGACAGTTTCATCCGCCACTCGCCCAAGGGCTACGAGACCGAAGTAGGCGAGCGCGGCCTCAAGCTGTCCGGCGGCGAGAAGCAGCGCGTGGCGATCGCCCGCACGATCCTGAAGGGCCCGCCGATCCTGCTGCTGGACGAGGCGACCTCGGCGCTCGACAGCCACACCGAAAAGGAAATCCAGGACGCGCTCGAGCGCGTCTCGCGCGGACGCACCACTTTGGTCATTGCGCACCGGCTCTCCACCATCGTCGGCGCCGACGAGATCATCGTGCTCGATCAGGGCGAGATCGTCGAGCGCGGCACACATGCCGCGCTGCTCGCGAAGGCCGGGCTCTACGCCAGCATGTGGAACCGCCAGCGCGAGGCCGAGGAGGCGCGCGAGAAGCTCGCCCGCGCCGCCGAGGACGAGGCCGCGCCCAACCGCAACCCGCCGCCGGTCGAGGATGCGCTCAACAAGGCAGCGGCGGCAGCGGGGGCACCGACGCCGGCCCTTGAAACCGTCGACAACATCGCGGATTAGAGAGGGACCATGTCCATCGCCAGTTCGATCCGCCAGCAGTTCGTCCCCATCACGCCGGAGGGCTATCCCTTCATCGGCGCCTTTGCGCTCGCCAGCCTGGTGCTGTTCTGGCTGTGGAGCCCGCTCGGCTGGTTGGGCACCGTGCTCACGCTCTGGTGCGTCTACTTCTTCCGCGACCCGCCGCGCGTGACGCCCGTCCGCGAAGGGTTGATCGTCGCGCCGGCCGACGGCCGCGTAAGCCAGGTCACCACGGCGCCGCCGCCGCACGAGCTCGGGCTCGGCTCGACGCCGCTGCCGCGCGTATCGATCTTCATGAGCGTGTTCGACTGCCACGTGAACCGCAGCCCGGTCGCCGGGCGGGTCGAGAAGATCGTCTACCAGCCCGGCAAGTTCTTAAACGCCGACCTCGACAAGGCGAGCCTGGACAATGAGCGCAACTCGCTGGTGATCTCGATGACCGGCGGCGCCCGCATCGCGGTCACCCAGATCGCCGGGCTGGTCGCCCGCCGCATCGTCTGCTTCGTGCGCGAAGGCCAGCCGGTCGGGGCGGGGGAACGCTTCGGCATGATCCGATTCGGCTCGCGGCTGGACGTTTACATGCCGCCAGGCACCGTGCCCATAGTGGCGGTGGGGCAGATCGCCACAGCCGGGGAAACGGTGCTGGCCGATCTCGCCGGCGGCGACGCGACCCGCGTGTTCCGGGCCGGCTGACGCAACACCGTTAACGGTCCGGGCCGGCGGGTTCCGCGCGGCGTGGCGGAACCCGGGGCGGCACTGTATATTCTCTTATTATGGTCTTTTCGCCCCTCGACCCGACCCCATCGCCGCTCCGGGAGCGCCGCCGCTTCAAGGCGATTCCCGTGCGGATTCTGTTACCCAATCTGATCACGCTCCTGGCGCTCTGCGCGGGGCTGACCGCCATCCGCCTGGCGGTGGAAGGCAAGCTCGAGTTGGCGCTCGCCGCCATCGTCTTCGCGGCAGTGCTCGACGGTATCGACGGGCGCATCGCGCGGATGCTCAAGGGCACCTCCAAGTTCGGCGCCGAGCTCGACAGCCTGGCCGACTTCGTCAATTTCGGCGTCACGCCGGCGCTGATCCTGTACTTCTGGGGCCTGCACGAGCTGAAGTCGGCCGGCTGGATCGTGGCGCTGGTCTTCGCGATCTGCGCGGGACTTCGTCTCGCCCGCTTCAACGTGATGATCGACGATCCGAACAAGCCGGCTTGGGCGGGCAACTTCTTCACCGGCATTCCGGCGCCGGCCGGCGCGATCACGGTGCTGCTGCCGATCTACCTCAACTTCCTCGGCGCGCCGTTGGGGCTGGTCACCGTCTGGATCACCTTCTTCTACACGCTGGCGATCGCGCTGCTGATGGTGTCGCGGCTGCCGGTGTTCTCAGGCAAGCGCGTCGGCAAGCGCGTCCCGCCGGAAATGGTGCTGCCGGTCTTCGTGGTGGTGGTGCTCTTCTTCGCGCTGCTGATCAGCTATCCGTGGATCGTGCTCACGGTCGGCACCTTCGCCTATCTCGCCTGTCTGCCGCTCGGCTGGCTGTCCTATCGCGAGTATCAGCGGAAGGACGCTAAGGCGGCTGCTGCGGCAGCTGCGTCGGCCGGAACGACCAGCGACGCCGGGTTCGCCGCGCCGGCCGAAGCGAACCCGCCCTCCGACGAGCGTCCGGCGCGGCTGAACTAGACGCGGCTCAGGTCGCCGGCTTCGACCCGAACGGGTGGCCCGGCATCAGGTTGTAGGGGTGGCCCCAGCCGGGCAGCGCCTTCATGCGGCCGAGCCAGGCGCCGATCGCCGGGTGCTGCGCGGCGATGTCGAAGCCGAACTCCTCGGCCGGATAGTAGAGATAGCCGGTCATCGACACGTCGGCGATGGTCGGCCGGTCGCCGAGCAGGAACGACGCCTTTTCCAGCCGCTTGTTGACGATGGCGAGGTTGTTGTCGATGCGCGCCTTCAGGAATGCCATCACCGCCGGATCGCCCGGCGTCGGGGCGAAGTTCTTGAGGAAGCGGTACGGCCCCAGGAAGCCGTTGACCTTCTGGTTGTCGAAGATGATCCAGCGCAACGACTCCAGCTCCTCGTCCTCTCCCTCGGGGAGGAACTTGCCGCTGCGGCGCGCGAGATAAGTGAGGATCACGCCCGACTGCGTGAGCTTGCGGCCCTTGTGCACCAGCACCGGCACTTCGCCCATCTCGTTGACGTCGCCGCGATATTGAGGCGAGCGCTGCACGCCCGCGCCGAAGAAGTCGACCCATTTCGGCTTCCAGTCGGCGCCGATCAGGTTGAGCATCAGCGCGGCGCGATAGGCGTTGCCGGACTGGGCAAAGCAGTAGAGTTCGTATTCGGGCATGGATAACTCGTGGCTTTCGTTCAACCGGGCGGGCTGGCCGCGCGCGTGAGTGTCACCGAGAGACCGCCGGTGGACTTGCCTTCGTAGCGGCCTTCGGCGGGTTTGAGCACGGCGAGCTCTTCGCCGTTCGGCCCGACAATGGTCAACCCGTTACCGCCCAGAGTCCAGCGCCGGCTGAGGAAGAGACGCCCGGGGCAGCCGCCGTCCGGCGTCACGCCGCCTTCGCTGCCGCTTGCCGCGGCGGCGAAGGTCATGCCGCAGGGCGGCGCATTCGGCGCCGCCAGCATCCAGCGGCCGTTCATGCCGCCGTTGTCGTAGCCGGCCGGCGGTTTGTCGGTGAGCGCGTATTGCCCGCCGGCGCAGCCGGCGAGGATCAGCGCGGACAGGAACGGTGCGGCAGCGCGGCCGGAGATCATGAGCTTCGCCGTCTCGCTTCGGATCGAATCGAGACGACGAAGGTAACTCACTTCATGGTGGGGATCACGAACTCCGCGCCTTCCTTGGTGCCGGTCGGCCAGCGCGAGGTCACCGTCTTGGTCTTGGTGTAGAAGCGGACCGAATCCGGCCCGTGCTGGTTCAGGTCGCCGAAGCCGGAGCGCTTCCAGCCGCCGAAGGTGTGGTAGGCGAGTGGCACCGGAATGGCGAAGTTCACGCCGACCATGCCGACCTGCACGCGGTTGACGAAGTCGCGCGCGGTGTCGCCGTCGCGGGTGTAGATGGCGACGCCATTGCCGTATTCGTGTTCGGAGGGCAGGCGCACCGCCTCCTCGTAGTCCTTGGCGCGCACCACCGAGAGCACGGGGCCGAAGATTTCTTCCTTGTAGATCTTCATGTCGGGCTTGACGTGGTCGAACAGGCAGCCGCCCATGAAGTAGCCGTTCTCGTAGCCCTGCATCTTGAAGCCGCGGCCGTCGACGACGAGCTTGGCGCCTTCCTTGACGCCGGTGTCCACGTAGCCCTTGACGCGATTGAGCGCCTCGCGCGTCACCAGCGGGCCGTAGTCGGCGTTGGGATCGTTCGAAGGCCCGATCTTCAGGCTCTCGACGCGCGGGATGAGCTTCTTCACCAGCAGGTCGGCGGTCTTCTCGCCGACCGGCACCGCGACCGAGATCGCCATGCAGCGCTCGCCGGCCGAGCCGTATCCCGCGCCGATGAGGGCGTCCACCGCCTGGTCCATGTCGGCGTCGGGCATCACGATCATGTGGTTCTTGGCGCCGCCGAAGCACTGCACGCGCTTTCCGTTGGCGCAGCCGGTCGAATAGATGTATTCGGCGATCGAGGACGAGCCGACGAAGCCGATCGCCATCACGCGGCGGTCGTTGAGGATGGTATCGACCGCTTCCTTGTCGCCGTTGACGACGTTGAGCACGCCGGCCGGCAGTCCGGCTTCCATGAACAGCTCGGCGATGCGCATCGGCACGGAGGGGTCGCGCTCCGACGGCTTCATGATGAAGGCGTTGCCGCAGGCGAGCGCCGGCGCCGCCTTCCACAGCGGGATCATGGCCGGGAAGTTGAACGGCGTGATGCCGGCGACGACGCCGAGCGGCTGGCGCACCGAGAACAAGTCGGTGCCGGGACCGGCGCTCTCGCTGTACTCGCCCTTCATCAGGTGCGGGATGCCGCAGGCGAACTCGACCACCTCGAGCCCGCGCTGGATGTCGCCGCGCGCGTCGGCGACGGTCTTGCCGTGCTCGGAGGACAGCAGCTTGGCGAGGCTGTCGTATTCCTTCTGCACCAGCTCGAGGAACTTGAACATCACGCGGGCGCGGCGCTGCGGGTTGGTGGCGGCCCAGGCCGGCTGGGCGGCTTCCGCCACGGCGATGGCGTGCTCGACCTCCGAATGCTTGGCGAGCGCGACCTTGGCCTGCACCTCGCCGGTGTTGGGGTCGAAGACGTCGCCGAAACGGCCGGAAGTGCCGGGGACGGCCTTGCCGCCGATGAAGTGGCCGATCTCACGCATGGGTCGCTTTCTCCGCTCTGCTCGATGTTCTTGCCCGGGTACCGGGGGAAAGATGCCGTTTTGGCGATTTTTACCGCTTTTTGCCCGTAGGTTACGGTTTAGCCCAGCCGTTCCGGCCGGTTTTTCTTTCACCTTCGGTTAGCCTTTACCCCCCTTTAACAGCGGCAGTCTAGGGTCGGTCTGCGTCATCGTTTTTGATGTTGCGCAAGGTGCCGGCGTTGGTGGGGTAGCTTATGGATATTGCAACCGGTCTCGGCTTGGTGGCCGGCGGTATCGTGCTGGTGTCGCTGATCCTGATGGGCGGCGAACTCGGCATGTTTGCGGACATGCACGCCTTCATCGTGATTTTCGGCGGGTCGTTCTCCGCCACGCTGATCAGGTTTCCGCTTTCCTCGATATTCCATGGGCTGCCGCTCGGCGCCAGGTTCGCCTTCACCATGCGGCGCATGAGCCAGCGCGAACTGGTGGACGAACTCGCCGGGCTCGCCGAGATCGCCCGCAAACAGGGCCCGATCGGGCTCGAAAAGGTCGAGATCGACGATCCGTTCCTCGCCAAGGGCGTCCGCTTCGTCGCCGACGGCTACGACACCACCTTCATCCGCGACAACCTCGAGCGCGACCGCGACAACTTCCTCACCCATCTCGACGAGGGGCAGAAGATCTACCGCGCGATCGGCGACTGCGCGCCGGCCTTCGGCATGGTCGGCACGCTGATCGGCATGGTGCAGATGTTCGCCAACATGACGGACCCGTCCAAGCTCGGTCCCTACATGGCGGTCGCGCTGCTGGCGACCTTCTACGGCGCCGCGCTCGCCAACCTTCTCTGCCTGCCGATCGCCGACAAGCTGCATCTCAAGCTGGTCGATGAGGAGATCAACCGCACCCTGATCATCGACGGCATCCTCATGATCCGCGAAGCCAAGAGCCCGACGCTGGTTCGCGAGATGCTGCTCGCCTACCTGCCGGAGAAACACCGTCACATCGATGCCGACGAAGCGGAGACAGTGCCCGCGTAACGCGAGGCGCGCGCAGGCAGGGTAGAGTATGGCACGGCGTAAAGAAGCGGGGCACGGCGGCGGGCACGGCTGGTTCGTCACCTTCGCCGATCTGATGGGCCTCTTGGTGGCCTTCTTCGTGATGCTGGTCGCGTTCTCGACGCAGGACCAGGCCAAGCTGCAGGTGGTCGCCGGCTCCATGCGCGACGCCTTCGGCGTACAGGACCGCGTGCGCTATTCCGGCATCATCGAGGTGCTCGGGCTGCCCACCCGCCCGAAACTGAAGAATACGGCCCACATCGACCCTTCGGAAGCCTCCGCCACGCCTTCTCCGGATGAGCACGACCGACAACGCACCTACGGCGCGCGCTTCAAGGAGGACCGCAAGTTCGCGCTCGCTTCCGCTTCGCTGCGCCAGGCCTTGCAGGACATGCCGGAGATCACCGAGGTCTCCAAGCACGTCATGATGGAGGAGACCAAGAACGGGCTGAACATCGAGATCGTCGACCAGGACGGCCGCTCGATGTTCGCCGACGGCATGAAGCAGCCGCACGAGCGGACGCGGCGGATCGTCCAGAAGCTTGCCCCGGCGCTCAAGGCCATGCCCTACCGCCTGTCCATCGTCGGACATACCTCGGTCAGTCCGGTGCCGCCGAAGCCGGGTTACGGGCCGTGGGAACTGTCGGCCGACCGCGCCAACGCCGTGCGCGAAATCCTGGCGGCCGAGGGTCTGCCCAATGGCAACGTCTTCATGGTTGCCGGCAAGGCGGACACCGAGCCGCTGTTCCCGGACAACCCCTCCATGGCGCCGAACCGCCGGGTGACCATTACCCTGATGCGGGAAGAACCGCCGATTCCCCCCGACCTGAAGCCCTGATCCGCCGTCTCGGGCGTTATGCAGTCGAGGCCGGGCTGGCCGGCCCGGTATTGTCAGGCTGGGGTCGGTGCTATAAGGCCCGCCTTTCGGCCCCGGGACCCGCGCAACCCATACCTGCATGAGCGACGGCACACACGACACAGCGCCCCGCAACGAGGCGGCGACCGGCAAGGAAGCGCCTCCCGGGCTCGCCGCGCTCGCGCTCGGCAGCGTGGGCGTCGTCTACGGCGACATCGGCACCAGCCCGCTCTACGCCTTCCGCGAGGCGGTCCAGGCCGCGTCCGGAGGCGAACGAATCAGCCATGAGGTGGTTCTCGGCGTTCTGTCGATGATCGTCTGGTCGCTGATCATCGTCGTCACCCTCAAATACATCGTCATCCTGTTGCGCGCCGACAACAACGGCGAGGGCGGCACGCTGTCGCTGACGGCGCTCGCGTTCCGCGCGCTCGGGCGTCGCACAATGCCGGTCTTCATGCTCGGCGTCATCGGCGCGGCGATGTTCTACGGGTCGAGCTTCATCACGCCGGCGCTGTCGGTGATGTCCGCGATCGAGGGTCTCAAGGTCGCAACGCCGGCCTTCGAGCCTTACGTGCTGCCGCTGACCGTGGTCATCCTCGTCGCGCTCTTTTCCGTGCAGTCGCACGGGACCGGCCGCGTCTCCACCTTGTTCGGCCCGGTCACCGCGATCTGGTTCGTCGTGCTCGCCATTATCGGCGGTGTGCACATCATGGATCACCCGCTCGTTTTCCATGCGCTGAATCCGCTCTATGCGGTCAATTTCATGGTCGACAACGGGACGATTGCGCTGGTGACCCTGGCGGCGGTCTTTCTCGTCGTGACGGGCAGCGAAGCCCTCTATGCCGACCTCGGTCATTTCGGACGCAAGCCGATCCAGGCCGCCTGGGTGTTCCTCGTGCTGCCGGCGCTGCTGATCAACTATTTCGGCCAGGGTGCGCTGGTCCTCGCCGATCCCACCGCCATCGTGGATCCGTTCTACCGGCTGGTGCCGGAGTCGCTGCTGCTGCCGCTGGTCGCGCTGGCGACCGCGGCGACCGTCATCGCCAGCCAGGCCGTGATCACCGGCGCCTATTCGATTACGCAGCAGGCGATCCAGCTCGGCATGCTGCCGCGTTTCGAAATCCGCCATACCTCGGCGGCGCATTACGGTCAGATCTACATGCCGCGCGTGAACACCACGCTGCTGGTCGGCGTGCTGCTGCTCGTGTTCATGTTCCGCACCTCGAGCGCGCTCGCCCACGCCTATGTGCTTGCCGTTTCGGCCACCAGCCTGATGGCCGCGCTGCTTGGTTTCGTTGTGGTCTGGCGGCTGTGGAATTGGCCGCTTTGGGCCACGGCCCTCGTGATGACACCGCTGATCGCGGTCGACGGACTGTTCTTCACGGCCGCGACCATGAAGCTCGTGGAAGGCGCCTGGGTGCCGGTTCTGTTCGGCATCGCGATCGTGCTGATCATCCTGACCTGGCGGCGCGGCAGCGCCATTCTGATCAGCAAGACGCGACGGACCGAGGTGCCGCTGGACACGCTCTTCCGCAGTCTGGAGAAGAAACCGCCGCACGTCGTGCCGGGCACGGCGGTGTTCCTCACCAGCGATCCGGAGTTCACGCCGACCGCGCTGCTCCACAACCTGAAGCACAACAAGGTGCTGCACGAGCATAATGTCATCCTCACCGTGGTCACCGCCGACACGCCGCGCGTGCCGGAGGACGAGCGGGTGCGGATCACGCCGCTGTCCAAGCATTTCGCGCGCGTGTCGCTCAAGTTCGGTTACATGGAGCAGCCGAACGTGCCCAAGGGCCTGGCGATCGCGCGCAAGCTCGGCTGGCAGTTCGACATCATGTCGACGTCGTTCTTCCTGTCGCGGCGCTCGCTCAAGCCGTCACCGCAGTCGGGCATGCCGGCCTGGCAGGATCACCTGTTCATCTGGCTGGCGCGCTCGGCCAACGACGCCACCGACTACTTCCAGATTCCGACCGGGCGGGTGGTCGAGGTTGGTACACAGGTAACGGTGTGATCGCTGCGCTTATGACCGCGGCCGCCGCGCGACCTGCATCTAACTATATGAATTAACAGTATAAATAGTGCCTTTTGGCCTGCGGTTTTCGCATGTCACATTTCCCAGACCTGCGGAATTAGCGATGGTGGTCGGAGCCGACGGCGCTATAAGCCTGCCCCTCCCGCACCTATATTGCGCTGCAACAATCAGGCAACATCCCATGTCCACTCCCTCCGTGGTCGCCGGCAACGGCGGCTCGCTCGCGGCCGACGTCCACCCGAAGGCCGGCTTTTGGGCGCTCACGATCGGCAGCATCGGCGTCGTCTATGGCGACATCGGCACCAGCCCGCTCTATGCGCTGCGCGAGTCGGTCGTCGCGGCGACGAGCGGCGCCGCGCGCGCGACAGAACCGGTCGTGCTCGGCATCCTCTCGCTAATCATCTGGGCGCTGCTGCTGGTGGTCACGCTCAAGTACGTCGTCATCCTGCTGCGCGCCGACAACAAAGGCGAGGGCGGCACGCTCGCCTTGATGGCGCTGGCCTCGCGTGCGCTCGGCCGCGCGAGCGGCGTTGTGATCCTGCTCGGCATCATCAGCGGCGCGCTTTTCTACGGCGATGCTATCATCACGCCGGCGCTCTCGGTGCTTTCCGCCGTTGAAGGCCTCAAGGTCGTGACGCCGGCCTTCGACGCCTATGTGGTGCCGCTCACAGTGGTGATCCTGGTGGCGCTGTTCGCGGTGCAATCGCGCGGCACGGCCAAGGTCGCCGCCTTCTTCGGGCCGATCACGCTCGTGTGGTTCGCGGCGCTCGCGGTGGCCGGCCTCTGGCACATCGGACAGAACGGCGCGGTGCTGCTCGCGTTCAATCCCTGGTACGGCGTGGACTTCCTGATGCACCACGGCCTGATCGGCTTCTACACGCTCGGTGCTGTGTTCCTGGTGGTGACCGGATCGGAGGCGCTATATGCCGATCTCGGTCATTTCGGGCGCGGGCCGATCCGCTTCGCCTGGTCGGTGATCGTGCTGCCGGCGCTCACCATCAACTATCTCGGGCAGGGCGCGCTGGTGCTGGCCGATCCGAAGGCGGTCGAGAATCCGTTCTTCCTGCTCTATCCGGAATGGGCGCTGCTGCCGATGGTCGGGCTCGCCACCGCGGCGACCGTGATCGCCAGCCAGGCCGTCATCACCGGCGCCTATTCGCTGACCCGGCAGGCGATCCAATTAGGGCTGCTGCCGCGGCTGGAGATCCGCCATACTTCGGAGGCGCTGGCCGGGCAGATCTACATGCCGCGCGTTAATACGCTGCTGCTGATCGGCGTGATCCTCTTGGTGGCGCTGTTCCGCTCGTCGAGCGCGCTCGCCTCTGCCTACGGCATCGCCGTCACTGGCACCATGGTGGTGACCGCGCTGATGGCCTTCGTCGTCATCTGGAAGGCCTGGCGCTGGACGGCGATCGCCACGGCGGCGCTCATCGCACCCTTCGTGTTCATCGATCTGACGTTCCTTGCCGCCAACTTGCTCAAGCTCGTGGAGGGCGGCTGGATGCCGCTCGCGCTCGGCGCGCTGGTGATGGTGGTGATGTACACTTGGCGGCGCGGCAGCCGCCTCCTGGTGCAGAAGACGCGCAAGCTGGAAATGCCGCTGGCTACCCTGGTGGCGCGCCTGGAGAAGAAACCGCCGCAGCGCGTTCCCGGCACGGCCGTCTTCCTCACCAGCGACCCGGAGTTCGCGCCCACCGCGCTCCTGCACAGCCTCAAGCACTACAAGGTCTTGCACGAGAACAACGTCATCCTCACGATCGAGACTGCCGACACCCCGCGCATCGACCCGGGCGAGCGCGTGCGCATCGAGCCGGTCGGCGAGACCTTCTCCCGCGTGGTCCTGCGCTTCGGTTTCATGGAGACGCCGAACGTGCCGAAGGCGCTTGCCATTGCGCGCAAGCTCGGCTGGCAGTTCGACATCATGTCGACCTCCTTCTTCCTGTCGCGCCGCTCGCTCAAGCCGGCAGCCAAGTCGGAAATGCCCAACTGGCAGGACCGGCTGTTCATCGGGCTTACGCGCACGGCCAACGACGCCACCGACTACTTCCAGATTCCGACCGGGCGGGTGGTCGAGGTTGGAACCCAGGTCACCGTCTGAGCCGGGCCGCAAAGGGCTGGCTTGGGTCCTGCCACATCGGCTAGAAGAGCGCCCGGGACAAGGAGTTTCGGGCCATGGCCGACGCAATGCCGCGTGCCGACGAAGTGACCAATCTGACGCCGGAAGAGGTGGCCGAGGGCCTGCGCGCCGGCCGCATGCTGCTGGTAGACGTGCGCGAACTCAATGAGACGGCGGTGGAAAGCTATCCGGACGCGGTGGTGGTGCCGCTGTCCGCGTTCGACCCGGCCGCCATCCCCGATCCGCAGGGCAAGCAGGTCGTGTTCGCCTGCCGCTCGGGCCGCCGTTCGATCACCGCGTCGGTGGCGGCGCAGGACGCCGGCTATGCCTATACCTGCCATCTGGCCGGGGGCATCATCGCTTGGAAGGCCGCCGGGCTTCCGACCAAGACCTGACATCCGCACGCTCCCGGAGGTTCCGCATGCGCCGCGCCGCCGCGATTGCCGGCTACATCGTCGCACTGGTTTTGACCGCCACCGCCGCTGCCGCGCAAGAGCGCGTGGTCAACGTCTACAACTGGTCGGACTATATCGACCCGGCGGTGATCGAGGCCTTCACCAAGGAGACCGGCATCAAGGTGCAGTACGACACCTTCGACGCCAACGAGACGCTGGAGACCAAGCTGCTCGCCGGCAAGTCCGGCTACGACGTGGTGGTGCCGACCGGCTATTTTCTCGAGCGGCAGATCAGGGCCGGCGTGTTCCAGAAGCTCGACAAGAGCAAGCTGCCGAACCTCGCTCATGTCTGGCCGGAGATCGCCCAGCGGCTCACCGCCTACGATCCCGGCAACCAGTATGCCGTCAACTACATGTGGGGCACCACCGGCATCGGCTACAATGTGAAGGCCGCGCGCGAGCGGCTCGGCGACAGGCCGATCGACAGTTGGGACATCGTCTTCAAGCCGGAGACCCTCGCGAAGTTCAAGGACTGCGGCGTGCACATGCTCGACAGCGCCGACGACATCCTGCCGGCGGCGCTGCATTATCTCGGACTCAATCCGGATTCGACCGACGCCAAGGACCTCGAGAAGGCAGCCGACCTCGTGGCCAAGATCAGGCCGTCGGTGCGCAAGTTTCATTCGTCCGAATATCTCAACGCGCTAGCCGGCGGGGAGATCTGCCTGGTGGTCGGCTGGTCCGGCGACATCAAGCAGTCGCAGAAGCGCGCCGCGGAGGCCAAAGGCGGGATCGAGATCGGCTACGCGATCCCGAAGGAGGGCGCGCAGATGTTCTTCGACAACTTCGCCATCCCGAGGGATGCCGCGCACGTCGCCGAGGCGCACGCCTTCATCGATTACATGCTGAAGCCGGAAGTGGCGGCGAAGAACAGCAATTTCGTCTCCTACGCCAACGGCAACCTGGCGAGCCAGAAGCTCGTCGACAAGGCCGTGCTCGACGACCGCAGCGTCTATCCGGACATGGCGACCATGGGCAAGCTCTACATCGTGCACGCACGCGACCAGCGCGCGCAGCGCGCGATCAACCGGTTGTGGACCAGGATCAAGACGGGGCGGTGAGGGCGGTCATTCCGGGAGGCGCCGAAGGCGCGGACCCGGAATCCAGACGCGATCACGGCGGATGGCTCTGGATTCCGGGTTCGCCGCTTCGCGGCGCCCCGGAATGACGGTTTCTACCGCGCGTCGTCCTCCGGCCGCCAGCGCCGGTGCAGCCACAGCCACTGCTCGGGGTGTTCGCGCACCCAGCCCTCGATGACGGTCATGATCTTCTGCATCGTGCCGGCGACGTCGATCTGGCCGTCGGCGTCGCGCACCGGCTCGATCGCGTCGGTCAGTTCGCCGCGGAAACGGTTGTTCGGCAGCCGCACCATGCGCGCGCCGTGGATCGGGCAGTCGAAATGGCGGGCGAGCCGCGCGATCAGCGGGTTCGCGCGCGTCCTGCGCCCGAAGAAAGTGACCTCGACGCCGCGCACGTAATACTGATCCACCAGCATGCCGACATGGGCGCCGCGCTCGAGCGCCTGCGAAAGCTTCACCGGCGCATCCAGGCCGGTGGAGATGATCTCGCCCATGTTGGCGGCGCGCGTTTCGGTGATCCAGGCGTTCACCCGCGCGATGTTCGGCCGGCGGTAGAGCACCGCGCTGTCGAGCTTGTAGGTGGCGGCGCAGATCGCCGGCAGCTCCCAGTTGGCGAGATGGGCGGCGAAGATCAGCGCGGGCTTGCCGTCGTTCAGCAGCGTGACGAAGCGGTCGATGTCGGCACGTCGGATTTCGACGCGGCGGTCGGCGCGCTGCGGATTGTCGGGGTCGAAGTCCCACAGCCGGTCGAGATGGGCGAACTCGGCGCCGACGCGGCCGAGATTGTCCCAGACGCCGCGCGCGATGGTTTCGACTTCGGCGTCGGATTTTTCCGGAAAGGCGGCGGCAAGCTGGGCGCGCGCGGTGCGGTGCTCCGGCAGCCACGGGCCGAGCGTGCGCATGAAGCGGCCGGCGAGGTTGATGACCGGATCGGGCCTGGCAATGCGGAGGAGCTTGATGAGCCCGATGGCGATCGCCCCGACGGCAGCGTCGCCGGCGCGCTTGAGGCCGCGGCGCAGCTTTCGCTTCAGCGTGCTCATGCGAGATGTCCCGTCACATCTGGCTGACGGTCCATGACTAGAAATTGATGATGACCTTGCCGAAGACCTGGCGGCCTTCGAGCCGGGCGAGGCCCTTCTCGAAATCGGCGAGCGCGAACTCGGAATCGATGATGGCGCCCATGCCGGCCGCCATCTTGGACAGGCTGTCGCGGATGTTCTGGATGCGGCAGCCGAACGAGCCGAGAATCTTGTATTGCTGCTGGAACAGCTGCATCAGGTTGATGGTGACGGTCGGGCCCGCGGTCGAGCCGCAAGTGACGAGCCGGCCGCCGCGCTTGAGCACCAGGAGCGAGCCGTTGAAGCCCTCGCCGCCGACGTGCTCGAACACGACGTCCACGCCCTTCTTGTTGGTGAGCTTGCGGGTGACGCCCTCGAAGCGGTCGGTCTTGTAGTTGATGACGTGATCGGCGCCCAGCGCCTTGGCCTTCTCGGCCTTGGCGTCGTCGCCGACGGTGGTGATGACCGTGCAGCCGAGCGCCTTCGCCATCTTGATGGCGACCGAGCCGATGCCGGAGCCGGCAGCGTGCACCAGGATGGTCTCGCCCGGCTTGAGCTTGGCGTTGTCGAACAGCATGTGCTCGGTGGTGCCGAAGGCGATCGGCGCGCAGGCGGCGTCGCGCAAGGAGACGCCGGCCGGCACCGGCACGACCAGCCGCGCCGGCAGGTTGATCAATTCGCGCGCGAAGCCGTCGATGTGGAAACCCATGATGCCGGCGACGTTTTCACAAAGGTTGTCGCGGCCCTCGCGGCAGGCGGCGCAGTGCCCGCAGGTCATCGCCCCGTACATGGCGACGCGGTCGCCGGGCTTGAGGCCCTTCACGCCGGCGCCGGCCGCGGCGATCTCGCCGGAGGCTTCGGCGCCGACGACCAGCGGCAGCTTGCGCTTGGCGAAGGCCATGCCGCGGAAGCCCCAGACGTCGAGGTGGTTCAGGCCGACCGCCTTGATGCGGACTTGCACCTCGCCGTCGCCCGGTTGAGGCGGGGCGGGGACGTCGGCCAGTTCGAGCTTGCGGTCGGCGATGAGCTGGAGCGCGCGCATGGGTCCGTTGCAACAAGCCCGCCGGTCAGGCGGGCTCGAGTCCCATGACGAGCGAGACGTTCTGTCCGCCGAAGCCGAAGGAGTTCGAGATGGCGTGGCGCACGCGGGCGTCGCGCGCCTCGTGCGGCACCACGTCGAGCACGATCGCCGGATCCGGCACGTCGTAATTGATGGTGGGCGGGATGCGCTGGTTCTGCAGCGTGAGGATCGAGAACACCGCCTCGACCGCGCCGGCCGCCGACAAAGTGTGGCCGATCATCGACTTGTTGGAGGAGATCGGCAGGCTCTTCATCCGCTCGCCGAACACGGTCGCGCAGCCGAGATATTCCATCTTGTCGTTTTCCGGCGTCGAGGTGCCGTGCGCGTTGACGTAGTCGATGTCGTCGGGCGAGAGGCCGGCGTCGTTCAGCGCGCTGTTGATGCAGCCGATGATCGGCTTGCCGTCCGGGCTCGAGCGCGTGCGGTGGAAGGCGTCGGTCATCTCGCCGCACCCTTCCATGATGCCGAGGATCTCGGCGCCGCGCGCCTTGGCCGCGTCGTAGTTCTCCAGCACCAGCGCGCCGGCGCCTTCCGCCATGACGAAGCCGTCGCGGGTCTTCGAGAACGGCCGCGCCGCCTTTTCCGGCTGCTCGTTGGAGGTCGACAGCGCGGACAGCAGCGAGAAGCGGATCACCGCTTCCGGATTGATCGAGCCGTCGGTGCCGACGCAGAGCGCGGCGTCGGTCTCGCCGCGGCGGATCGCCTCGACGCCGAGCTGGACGGCGGTCGCGCCGGAGGCGCAGGCGGTCGACAGCGAGATCGGCGAGCCCTGCGTGCCGAACTTTTCGGCCAGATGGTCGGCGACCGAGCCGAGCAGAAAGCGCCGGTGAAAGGCCGGAAACTGCGCGCTCACGCGCAGCAGGTCGGTATAGGTGACCTTCTCGTTGGCGCCCGATCTGGCGCCGACGTCGAAGCGCTGCGTCCATTCCATCTCGATCGGCGGCACGGCCAGAAAGAGCGGGCCGGGGAAAGCGCCGCGCGCGCCGATGCCCGACTGCGCGACCGCTTCTTCGGCGGCGCTGTCGGCGAACTGCTCGGTCCGTGCGGCGGCGGAATCCCGCGGCGGCAGAAAATCGATGGTGCCGGCGATGCGCGTCCGCAGGCCGTCGGTCGCAAAGCGGGTGATGGCGCGGATGCCGGACTGCCCGGCGGTCAGCTTGGCCCAATTGTCAGTCTTGCCGGCGCCAAGCGAGGTGATCACTCCGAGCCCGGTCACCGCGACGATCGGCCGGCCCATCTTGTCCTTGGATGCCATGCGTCTCGCTCCCTGAACCGATGCTTCAGCCGATCTTCTCGACCAGCGCCAAGCCGTCGCCTCGCCAGTGGCCGACTCCGGTCACGACGACCTGACGCAGTTCGCCGTCCATCGGACTCTCGACACCGGACGAGTCGCCGGGCGGAAACAACTTACCATGCCCGAGCGCAATCGCGGCCAGCGCCAAATTCATGGTGAACTGCGGCTCCAGCCCATGACCGAGATAAGTACCCGTCGCGCGCACGGCAAGATCGCCGTGCTGCTTCAGGAATTCGCGCTCGTCGGCGGTGGCCGGTTCTGCACCGGTCGCGCCGGAAAGCACGGCGGCATGGCCGCCGTCGACCTTGTCCTTGATCCGGTCCCACAGCCGCGTCAGCGCGGCCAGCGCGGCGCCCGGCGTGCGGTCGGCGCGGTCGGAGACGACGGCCGACAGGCGCGCCAGCGGCCTGGCCCCGCGCGCCTTTGCGTGCTCGCTCGCTTCGATCACCAGGAAGGCGCCGAGCGAGCCGAGCGCAAATCCCGCGCCGTCGCGCTGCCAGACCGGCTTGAACTCGTTTTTCAGCGCCAGGCTGGCGAATTCGTAGAGCATCAGGAGATCCGGCCGCTCGCCATTGTGCGAGCCGCCGACCAGCGCGATGTCACTCTGCCCGGCATTGATGCGCGAGAGCGCGATCCGCACCGCGTCGATGCCGGCCGACTCCTCGCCCATGAAGGTGCGCGACGAACCGGTGACGCCGTGCACGATCGAGATGTTGCCGGCGAGCAGGTTGGAAAGCTGCGCCAGGAAGAGGGTGGGGCGCAGGTCGCTCATCAGCCTTTCGTTGAGGAAGGCGTCCGGATTGGCGGCCTGCTTGATGCCGCTGAGGATATTGGAGTCGACCGCGAGGTCGCGTTCGCCGCCGCCGGCGGCGACGATCATGTCCATGCGCGAGAGAATCTCGGGCTTGTCCTTCACGCCGGCGGAGTCGAGCGCGAGACCGGCCGCATAGGTGCCGATGCGCTGCCAGTTCTCCATCTGGCGCTGCTCTTTCTTGGAGATCTGCGCGTCGAAGTTGATCGGCGCCAGCGGATGCACGATGAAAGGCGCGAAGGTGGTGGCGTCGGCGGCGGGCCTAGCTTCCATCAGCTTTTGCCAATGCGCGTCCGGCCCTTCGCCCAGGCAGGAAACGACGCCGATGCCGGTGATCCAGGCTTCCCGTGATGCCTCAGCCATCGGCCGGGACCTCGAGCCGGAGACCCACGCGCTCGGCCGTTTCGCGCATGCGCTGGCGCATTTCCTCGTTCGGGAAGTCGAGCACCCGCAGGGTGAGCGCGGCCTCGCAGATGGTCTTGCGGCCCATGGCGATCTTGGCCTCGGTCATGGCGTAGCCCGAACCCTCGTGAACCAGGCGCGCGGTCACCGACAGCACGTTCCCCGGCGTCACGAAGGTGCGGAATTTCGCATCTTTGGCTGCGGCCAGGAACGCCATCCGCTCGAACCGGTTGGACGCCACCACCAGCCAGCCGGAGGTCTGCGCCATGGCTTCCAGGAGCAGCACGCCCGGCATGAGGGGGTAGCCGGGAAAATGACCCTCGAAGATGGTGCTCTCGCTCGGAACCGTGGCCTCGGTGCGTATCGTCCGCTCGGCCAGATTGATTTCGACGATCCGGTCGATCAGCTGAAAGTACTCGAGACGCATGTCGCCGCTTCAGGCTCCTTTGGCAGCGACGAGCTCGTCGATGCGGGCGCTCAGGTTCTTGAGCACGAAATACTGGTCGGTCGTGGCCTTGCCGTCGTTGACTTCCTGGGTCCACTGCTCGAGCGGCAGCTTGATGCCGAACGCCTTGTCGATGGCGAAGGCGATGTCGAGAAAATCCAGGCTGTCGATGCCCAGGTCGTTGATCGCGTGGCTTTCCGGCGTGATGGAATCGCGCGGAATATCGCAGGTCTCGGCGATAATATTGGCGATGGTATCGAACGTCGAGGACATCGGTAACTCTCTGATTGGTAAGGAGTTCTGGCGACGGGCAGCCCACGCGCCCGGTCCTCGCGCGACAGCCCCCCTGGCCCGGCTGACACCGGCATCTGGTTGGCAGCCCGTATAGCGAAGCGGCGGGTTAAGTTCAATGGCAGCTGGTATTTGTCGCCCGCAGGCCGCCGCGGGGCGTTAACGGGTCCGGCCGGGGTCACCAGCGGTCCGAGGTCGCCTCCACGGGGGTGCAGCCGCGGCGGCCGGTCAGCACGCAATCCTGGTTCTTGCGCATCTTGGCCATGGTGTCGGCGATCCACAGCCCGGCCCCGATCAAGGCGATCACAAACAGGAAGGCCACCACGTTCACGAGCATCCGGTGACGGTAGTCATCCGGCCCGTCGGGCCCGCGCTCGTAGCGCGCGAGATCCTCGACCGGCTGTCCGGGCGGGCGAGGGGTCGGACGGCCGCGGTGGATGTGGACCACCTGCGGCGTCTCGTCGGATGAAGGGCGGTCCTGCTCCATGGCGGCAGATTACCATTAAATGCCTGAGAACCGGCGGGATCTGGCGGCACATCAGGTCCGCGCGGATCGGGGGCGGCTTTTGGGCGGTGCCCCCGTCCGCTCTTAAGGATGCTGTATCGCGCCCGTACGAAGTTCCTTGTTCGGGGCGCGTGTTTGCGTCAATTTATAAGTGGGGCCGGGGGCTGCATAAGAACAGGGCTCTGTCATCCATGCGTTCCGCCCGCCGGAAGGGCGGCGGGCCGTGGCGGGCTTTTGGCCGTCCGCTGATGCGGAGCGGCGGTGGGGGTTGTGGGGAAGCGCTTGATTCCATCGATTACGCTGCTCGGTCACGTCTTCGACCTGTCCGGCTTCGCCAAGATAACGTCGCTTCTGATCCTGCCTTTCGCTCACGAAGATCTCGCGATCCTGCTGGGCGGCTACATCGTCACCAACAATCTGATGCCGGTGACCCTCGTCGGGCTCAGCATCTATGGCGGGATGGTCGCGAGCGATTTCGCGCTCTACGGGATCGGCGCGGCCGCTCGCCGTCTTCCCTGGCTGAGCCGCTGGGCGGTGGACGACCGCGTGCTGCGCTTCGGCGATACCCTCAAGCGCAACGTGTTCGGCCTGGTGGCGCTTTGCCGCGTCGTTCCCGGGGTGGTGTTCGTCGCTTTCGTCGCCTGCGGCTGGGCGCGCGTCTCGCTTGCCCGCTTCACCGCCGCGAGCCTCGTGATTTCGGCGATCTATCTGCCGCTGATGCTGTATCTGGTGGTCACATTCGGCGACGCGCTCGGCGAACGAATTGGCTTCTGGGCCTGGCCGATCTTGTTCATCGCCATCACGGCGACCGGCTTCGTGCGCAAGCGCGTGTTTGCCTTCGGCGAAGCGGAGGCGGAGGCGGCGGCGGTCACCGAGCCGGTTCTGCCGCAGTCCTGCTTCGGCTTGCCGCCGGTCTCGCTCGCCGACCGCAAGGTCGCGGCGGCCGAGCGCATTCCGCCGTCTCTGTTCTATCTGCCGCTCGTCGCCAACTGGATCAGGCTCGGCATCCGCCATCGCTCGCTGACTTTGCCGACCGCGGCCAATCCGGCGATTTTCACCGGCGGCATGTGGGGCGAATCGAAGAGCTCCTATTTCGGCCAGGTGGGTGAAGCGGAACGGCAGTGGATTGCGGATTACCTCGTCGTCGAGCGCGCCGGGGAAGACGCTGCCGCCGATGTCGCGCGCGCCGAAACGGCGCTCGCCGGCGCGGCGATCGCCTATCCGATCGTGGCGAAGCCCGACATCGGCTGGCACGGGCACGGCGTACGCTGCATCGAGGACGCCGAAGAGCTTGCCGGCTATCTCAAGACGTTCCCGCCGCACACGCCGCTGATGCTGCAGCGCTTCGTCCCGCACGTGGCCGAAGCGGCGGTACTCTATGCACGGCGCCCGGGCGAAGCGACCGGCCGCGTGCTTTCGCTCACCTTCCGTTACTGCCCGCACGTGGTCGGCAACGGCCGCGCCACCTTGCGCCAGCTCATCGCCGCCGATGCGCGTGCGCAATGGAAATCGGCCCTGCACCTCGGCATCGACCCCACCCACCGCGGTGTCGACCGCACCAATCTCGAGCGCGTGCCCGAGCGCGGCGAAGTGGTGCGGCTGGCGCTGATCGGCAACCAGCGTGCCGGCGCGCTCTACCGCGACGGCCGCCGCTACATCACCGAAGCGGTGGAGGCGCGCTTTGACGCGATCGCGCGCAGCATGAGCGACTTCCACTACGGCCGTTTCGACCTCCGCTTCGACACCGTCGAAGCGCTGATGCGGGGAGAAGATTTCGCCATCGTCGAGATCAACGGCATCGGCGGGGAGGCGATCGACTGCTGGGATCCGCGGCTGTCCGTGCGCGAGGTATACCGCCGCCTGGCCGGCCAGCAGGAGCTTCTGTTCACGATCGGCGGCGCCAACCGGGCGCGCGGTCACTGGCCGACGCCGGTCGGCGTCTTCGTCGGTGCCCTGATGCAGCAGACGCGGCTCATCAAGCGCTATCCCGCCTCGACGTGAGGGCCGGATTCCTTCGGTAGACGCTCGCGCCGGCAGGGCATACAGTTCCGGCCGATGCGCACCCCCGTCCGTTCCCGCCGATTACTGGCGCTGCTCGCGGCCTATGTGGTCGTCCTGCAGGCCTTGCTGCTGCCGTTGTCGGTGGCGGCCGGTGCGCTCACCGGCGATGAGATATGCTCCGCGGCGGCGGCCGACAGCGGTCGCCAGTCGGGGAGCCACGACGGCGCGTGTGCCTGCGCCGCCGGTTGCGGCATGCAGTGCTGTGCGCAGGCGCTGGGGACGCCGCCCGCCGCGCAAACCGTTCCGATCGCGAATGAAGCCGGGATCCTCGCATCGCCGGCCGGCCTCGACATCCCGCGGCCGCTTGCCGATGACGGCGGCTATGCCGCCCGCGCACCGCCGGCTGCCTGACGCCTGCAGGTACCCGCGACTATCGGTCCGCGCGCGTGGCGTAACGCCCGCGCATGCACAATCAGGAGCTTATGAAATGTTTCGCACCACCACCCTCGCCGCTGCCTTTGCATTGGCGATTCTGGCCCCCGCATCCGCCCGTGATTACACGGCGGGAAGCCTCAAGATCGACAATCCGTGGGTGCGCGCTACGCCGAAAGGCGCGCGCGTCGGCGGCGGCTACATGAAGATCACCAACACCGGCACGGCGCCCGACCGCCTGGTCGGCGGCGCGTCCGCCGCCTCCGGCCGCTTCGAGGTGCACGAGATGAGCCTGGAAGGCGGCGTCATGAAGATGCGCGCGCTGCCGAATGGCCTCGCCATCAAGCCGGGCGAGACCGTCGAGTTCAAGCCCGGCGGCTATCACGTGATGTTCCTCGACCTGAACAAGCCGTTCGCGCAGGGCGAACGCGTCAAGGCGACGCTCGAGTTCGAAAAGGCCGGCAAGGTCGAGGTCGAATTCACTGTCGAAGGCATCGGCGCGCAAAGCGGCGGTAATCACTCCGGCGGCATGAAGCACTAGCGCCAAAAGGCCGAAGGCGACGGCTTACCAGCCGATCGCCTTCGGCAGCCACGTCGCGATGCCGGGGAAGGCGAAGACCAGCACCAATCCCAGCGCTTGCATCCCCACGAACGGGATGACCCCGCGGTAGATGTCGCCCGTACTCACTTGCGGCGGCGCGACGCCGCGCAGGAAGAACAGCGCCCAGCCGAACGGCGGCGTGAGGAACGAGGTCTGCAGGTTCACGCAGATCATGGTGGCGAGCCAGACCATGTCCACGTTGGCGGCCGTGAAGACCGGCATGAACAGCGGCACCGCGATGTAGGAGATCTCGATCCACTCGATGAAGAATCCCAGCACGAAGATGATGAGCATCAGGAACCAGATGTCCGCATTGATGCCGCCGGGCAGGAAGGCGAACAAGTCGTGCACCAGCCGTTCGCCCTGGAGGCCGCGGAAGGAGAGGGCGAAGATCTGCGCGCACATCAAGATGAACATCATCATGGCGGTGATCTTGACCGTCGCCTGACAGGTCTCGCGCAGCACGCTCCACGACAGCCGTCCGGTGACGGCGGTGATGACGATCGAGCCGAGCGCGCCCATCGAGGCGGCTTCCGACGGTGCGGCGATGCCGGCAATGATCGAGCCGAGCACGGCCCCGACCAGGCCGACCGGGGGAGCCACCACCTTCAGCAGTTTCATCGCGAGCTGGCCGCCGGAAAGCAGCGCGCGCTCTTCCGCCGGAATAGCCGGCACGGCGCTCGGCCGCAGGACCCCGAGCAGGAGGATGTAGGCGCAATAGATGCCGGCGAGCATGAGGCCGGGGAACATGGCGGCGGCGAACAGCGTGCCGACCGACTCGTTCAGGATGTCGGCGAGCAGGATGAGGATGAGGCTCGGCGGGATGATCTGCCCGAGCGTACCCGAGGCGCAGATGACGCCGCAGGCGAGCCCCTTGTCGTAGCCGCGCCGCAGCATGCCCGGCAGCGTGAGCAGGCCGAGCGTGACGACGGTGGCGCCGACGATGCCGGTGGTGGCGCCCATCAGCACGCCGACCAGCACGATGCCGATGCCCAGTCCGCCGCGCAGCGAGCCGGCGAGGTGCCCGATCACGTCCATCAGGTCCTCGGCGAGCTTGGATCGCTCCAGCATCATGCCCATGAACACGAACAGCGGGATGGCGAGCAGGGTCCCGTTGGTGACCACGCCGAACAGGCGGTGCGGCAAGAGGTTGAACAGCGTCGCGCCGAAGCCGAGATAGCCGAACACGAAGCCGGATATGGCCAGCGTCATGGCGACCGGGATGCCCGCCAGCAGCAGCACGAAGAACGACGCCAGCATCAGGACGGCGAGAAGCTCAAGCGACATCGCGCGCGCTCCGGAAGGCGAAGCAGCTCTTGATCGTCTCGGAGAGCGACTGCAGGAAGTACAGGGCGAAGCCGAGCGGGATCAGGCCCTTGACGATGTAGCGGTGCTCGATGCCGCCGGGATTGGCGGTGCCCTCGTTGATGCTCCACGACTGGTAGACGTAGGGCAGCGACAGCTTGATCACGATCGCGGACAGCGCCATGCCGAGGATCGCCGTCGCGACGTTCACGCGGCGCTTGTTCCTCTCGCTGAAATACTGGAAGGCGACGTCCACGCGC
Source organism: Pseudolabrys sp. (assembly GCA_046292265.1). GTDB lineage: Bacteria > Pseudomonadota > Alphaproteobacteria > Rhizobiales > Xanthobacteraceae > Pseudolabrys. The sequence continues at coordinate 49,283 of JBKBRE010000011.1, forward strand.
ACGTGTTCGCCGTGCAGGAGCGCGTAGCACATGCCGAACACGCAGATCGGCACCAGGAGGTGCCATTCGAACTCCTGCATCCAGATCGAACCGACCGAGAAGCCGTAGCGCAACAGGACGTTGGCGCCCATCACGAGTGCGAGGCCGAGCGTCAGCCACGCTGTCGCGCGGCCGACGAGATCGACGAAGGCGTCGATCGCGCCGGCCAGCCGTTGCATCGGGCTCAAATCACGCCCGCCGGATCTTGGTGTGGTAGACGGTTTCGCTCTTGTCGGCCCAGTCGTCGTATTTGGCCTTGTAGGCGAAGTAGGAGTCGTGGACCTTCTTGGTGACCGGGTCCTTGGCCACCGCCTCGGCGAGGATCTTGGTGGTGGCGGCGCGCAGCGCCTTCACCACGTCGTCGGGCAGCGGCTGGGCGATCACGCCGTGGTTCTTGACCAGGTCCTCGTAGGCCTCGGCGTTGTTCTTCTGGCACCAGGCCTCGCTGATCACGTTGCAGGCCGAGCAGGCGTTCTCGACGATCGCCTTGAGGTCCGCCGGCAGGCTGTCCCACTTGGCCTTGTTGACCGTGAGCTCCGAGGTGGTGGCCATCTCGTGCCAGCCGGTCGTGTAGTAGTACTTGGCGACCTTGTGCAGGCCGAGCTGGCGGTCGAGATAGGGCCCGACGAACTCGGCCGCGTCGATGACGCCGCGCTCGAGGTTGGGGAAGATCTCGCCCGGCGCGATCAGCCGCGAGTCGACGCCGAGCTCCTTGTAGACGCGGCCGGCCAGACCCGGGATGCGCATCTTGATGCCCTTGAGGTCGTCGACCGTCTTGATCTCCTTGCGGAACCAGCCGGTCATCTGCACGCCGGTGTTGCCGCAGGCGAACGGCACGAGATTGAAGCGGCTGTAGACCTCGCGCCACAGCTCGCGCCCGCCGCCGTCGTAGTACCAGCCGTTGAAGCCCTGGAAGTTGAGGCCGAAGGGCACCGCGGTGAAGTACTGGGCGGCGAAGCTCTTGCCGGTCCAGAAGTAGGAATTGGCGTAGTTCATCTCGACCGTGCCGGAGGAGGCGGCGTCGAAGCCCTCCGCCGCCGGGATCAGCTCGCCGGCGCCGTAGAACTGGATCTTGAGGCGGCCGCCGGACATCTCCTCGATGCGCTTGCAGAGGTCCTTCGCGCTGCCCGGGCCGGTCGAATAGAACGCGGCGTTCGGGCCGTAGAAGCTGGTCATCTTCCAGTTGAAGGTCGTCTGGGCTTTGGCGACCGCGGGCGCGGCGAGTGCGCCGGCGGCGCCGGCAACGGCGAGCTTGGTGAAGTCGCGGCGACGCATGGAAATATCTCCCCTGTATTCTCGTGTGCTGGACGCTGAGACGGGGAGCAAGCCACGTGCCATCCCCCGAATGACGCCGTGTTCTTGTTGTTGGCGCACATTCAATCAGCCTTGCGGGCGGGCACGCCACATAAAAGTGCAGCGGCTGCCTAGATCGTGATCATCGGGGCGGGACGGCGAGGGGCCGCGGCGGTGCCGCATCCGGTTTCGGGGGCAACGGCCGGCTTGCCGGCGCTTGCCGAAGTCGCTGTTTCAACGAAGCATTTTGCGGGCGCGCCGCCGGGCGCCGTGTCGTGGAGGCGCGCACGCGGCCGCCGCAAGGCAACGGCGGCCGCCGTTTGGCTTGTGCGTAACTCCCGGCCCGCCGCCGGAACTCCTCGTCAGGCGGACGGCTCGGCGAAGGCGAGCTTCTGGTCCGCCGGCGGCAGCATCTGGAAGACGTTGAGCGTCATCGAAATCAGCGCGTAATAGCCGCAGATGCCGACCAGCTCGACCAGCGCGCTGTCGCCGATCAGGCCTTGCAGCCGCTTGTAGGTGCGCTCGCTCACACGGCGCTTCTTGTAGAGCTCCTGGACGAAAACGTAGATCGCGCGCTCGTCCTTGCGCGCCGACTTCGGGACGCGGCCGCGGCGCAGGTCCTCGATGGTCTTGCGCGGGATGCCGGCCTTCTCGGCCATTGGCGCATGCGCGAACCATTCGTACTGCGCGCGCCAGAGCCGCGCCGTGCAGAGAATGGCGAATTCGGAAAGACGCGGCGGCAGCGCGGTGTTGTAGCGGCAGTGCGCGCCGAGCGCCTGGGCGAGCTGGCCGAATTCGGGCGCGTGCATCCAGGCGGCGAAAGGCCCGCGCGGGGTGACCGCCTTGCCGCGCGGCCCCGCGCGCAAGGAGGCGAGCAGCGCTTTCTGCGCTTTGGTCATCCGAGCTTCGGCAATCAGGGGCAGGCGGGGCGCCGGGCGCTTGGCGGGCATGGACGTTTCCTTGGGTCGTGACGGTCTTGGGGCAACGGTTGCCGGGGCAGGGGTCTGACACGAAACCGAAAGCCGGACTAGTATCGCCGGAACGGTCCGCCGCCTCGCGCACCGGAAAAATGGGCGGGTTTCAGACCGTCGAAAATGCAAAGGGTGAAGGAGCCAGCCATGCGCGCGATCATGCTCTCCCTGGCGGCTGCCGGAGTGCTGCTGACGGCGGCGCCGGCGCTCGCCGACGCCATCGATGGCAACTGGTGCCACGATGACGGCCGCCGCTTCACCATCCGCGGGCCGGACATCGTCACGCCCGGCGGCAAGGCCATGCAGGGCGACTACAGCCGCCACTACTTCTCCTATCTGGCGCCGGCGGCCGAGAAAGGCGCCGGCGGCACCATCTTCATGACGCTGCGGGGTGAGAACCTCGTGCAGTTGCGTTATGGCGACGCCGCGGCCGCCGACGCGGAGAACTGGGTGCGCTGCGCGCCCTCGATCAGCGCGCTGGAGCCCGATCGTCCGCGCGCGTGACCGCGCCGGGTGCGATGTCGGCCGTCACCTTGAGCAGGCCGCGTTCCAGCATGCGCAGCTCCCTGGCGGCGGCGAGCGAGAGATCGAGCACGCGGCCCTTGGTGAAGGGCCCGCGGTCGTTGACCACCACCTCGACGCTGCGGCCGCTGCGCGGGTCGCGCACCGTGAGGCGGGTGCCGAAGGGCAGGGTGCGGTGGGCTGCGGTGAACTTGCGCGGGTCGTAGAGCGCGCCCGAGGCGGTTTTGCCGTTGTAGTTCTTGTCGTAATAGGCGGCGATGCCGGAGAACTGGCGCAACTCCTGGGCGCCGGCAAGGCCTGCGGCGCCGGCTGCCGCCAGCGCGCCGATGAATGCGATGCGCAAGGTCGAGGCCATGGGTCCTCCGCCGGTCGGCGGTCGTGACGGCCCGTTGCAGATCAGGCGACGCGGGCCGGCGTCCTGTCCTTGTCTTGTCCGCGCCGGGCCTGGAGGCGGTCGAGCGTCTCCTCGGCGCGCACGCGGCACTGGTTGTGCAGCTCCTCGAGTTCCTCGTCGGAGAGGTCCTCGATGGCGGCGAACCGGTTCTCCGCGCCCTTCATGGCGAGCACGAGCTCGGACAGCTTGAGCTGCACCGTCAGGATGTCGCGGTTCTGCGTATTCTGGATCAGGAACACCATCAAGAATGTGACGATGGTGGTGCCCGTGTTGATGACGAGCTGCCAGGTGTCGCTGTAGCCGAACAGCGGGCCGCTGACGATCCAGACGAAAACCACCGCGATCGCGAGCAGGAAAGCGCCGGGGTGTCCGGTCCACGCCGCGACGGTCTGCGCGAAGTGCGAGAAGCGGGGCTTCAGCCCGTTACCGTTGTGCAGATGGCTTCGGTGCAGATGGCTCGGCTGCATGACGGCGTTTCCGGCGGGTGTGGCATTGTCGCAGGGCTTAACGCCGCGCCTGTTTCCCGAGTTCCGTCCTGCGCGACGCGCGCCGGAACCGGCCGACTCCTCGCACGTTGCTGCTGCGCTGCCATCGTCGGTGGCAGCGCGGGATCGTCACAAGCAAGAAAACGGAGACCGGCTCATGAAAACCATGGAAGACATGTTCCATGCCCTGCTGCAGGACGTCTATTACGCCGAAAAGCAGCTCACCAAGGCGCTGCCGAAAATGGCGAAGGAAGCGGGCAGCGAGGAGCTGAAGAAGGCCTTCACCGATCACCTCGAGGAGACCGAAGGGCACGTCGAGCGCCTGGAGAAGGTCTTCGAGATGATCGACAAGGCGGCGCGCGGCAAGAAATGCGACGCCATCCTCGGCATCATCGCCGAAGGCAAGGAGGTGATGGAGGAGGCCGACGATAACGAGCTGCTCGACGCCGGCCTGATCGGCGCCGCGCAGGCGGCCGAGCATTACGAGATCGCCCGCTACGGCACGCTGTGCGCCTGGGCCAAGCTCCTCGGCAAGCCGCAGATCGCGCGCATCCTGCACGAGACGCTCGAGGAGGAGAAGAAGGCCGACGCGCTGCTGACCAGGATCGCCGAGCGCTCGGTCAACGAGCAGGCGCTGAGCGCGTGAGCGTCGGCTCGTTCCGCATCGGCAACCTTTGACCCTCTCCCCGTAAACCGGGGAGAGGGCAATCCGCTACTTGAACTTCGGCAGCTTCTGCTTCACGCGGGCGATCCCCGCCCATGGGTCCTTGCGCAGGCGCGCGAGGCGTCCGATCACGTTGCGTACGGTGTACTGCGACGCGCTCTTCAGCGAGCCCAGCTCGTGCCAGGCGACCGGCGCCGACACCGGCGCGCCGTTGCGCGCGCGCGTCGAATAGGGGGCGACCGCGGTCGCCTCCCGGCGGTTGCGCAGGGAGTCGATGAAGATGCGGCCCGGCCGCTTGGCCTTGGTCGAGGTGGACACGTAGCGGTCGGGGGCATCCGCCTCCATGGCGCGCGCTACGGCTTGCGCGAACGCCTTCGCCGCGTCCCAGGGCGTCGGCGCGATCGGCAGCACCACGTGCAGGCCCTTGCCGCCGGAGGTCTTCAGGAAGGTCTTGAGGCTGATGCCGGCAAGGCGGTCGCGCACGTCGCGCGCCGCCGCGACCACGTCCTCCCAGGACGTGCCCGGGCCGGGATCGAGGTCGAAGACCAGCCGGTCGGCCTTGTCGAGGTGTTCGATGGTCGAGCCGCGCGTGTGGATCTCCAGCACGCCGGCCTGCACCAGCGCCATCACCCCGTCGCGATCGGCGACGGAAATGATCCGGTCGCCGTCCTCCGGCACCAGATGCAGGTGCTCGGGCATCAACCCAGCCTTGGCATGCTTCTGGAAGAAGCAGTCGCCCATGCCGGCGCCTTCCGGGCAGCGCAGCAGCGCGATCGGCCGGCCGACCAGGTGCGGCGCCATCCACTTCCATACCTTGGTGTAATAGTCGGCGAGGTCGCGCTTGGTGATCTGCACGTCGGGCCAATAGACGCGCTCCGGATGGCTGAGCCGCACGGCGCCGGCCATGACGTCCTTCTTCGCGGCCGCCTTTCTGGCCGCGACCGGCGTGCTGCGCTTTACCGCCGTGGGGGGGCGCGCGGCCGCCGCCTTCTTTTCGCGCACCACGTCGCCGGGCTCCTTGTCCTCGCGCACGCCCTGGAACGAAGCTTGCCGCACCCGGTCGCCGTGGGTCCAGCCGCGGAAGTCCACCTCGACCACCATCGCCGGCGCAACCCATACCGGTGCGCGCGTGCCGCGTTCCTCCTTCGGAACGGGCTTGAGCGGCGATTGTTTCACCGCCATCGCCGAGAGCTTGCGGAACAGGTCGCGCGCGACCGCGTGCGAGAAGCCGGTGCCGGTGCGTCCGGCGTAGCGCAGCGCGCCGCCGTCATAGACGCCGAGCACCAGCGCGCCGACCGCGCGCGCGTCGGCGGTCGAGGGGGCGAATCCGGCCACCACGAATTCCTGCCGGTCCGAGCATTTGGTCTTGATCCAGTCGTGGCCGCGGCCGGAACGGTAGGGCGCGTCGGCGCGCTTGGAGACGATGCCTTCGAGCCCGAGCCGGCACGCCTCCGTGAGCAGCGCCGGCCCCGGCTGGTCGATCGTCTTGCTCAAGCGCAGCGGACCGCGCGCCGCTGCGCGCGCGAGCAGCGCGGCGAGCGCGTTCTTGCGCGCGGACAGCGGCAGGCCGGTCAGGTCGCGGCCGTCGAGGTGCATCAGGTCGAAGACGTAGAACACCATCGCCTTGTCGTCGCCGGCCTTGAGCGCCTGCTGCAGCAGCGAGAAGCTGGAGACGCCGTCGCCGCCTTCGACCACCACTTCGCCGTCGATCAGCGCGGCCTTGGCGGGCAGCCTGGCGATGGCGGCCGCGACAGTGGGAAACTTGCCGGTCCAGTCGAGGCCGCGCCGCGTCAGCAGCTTCACCTTGCCGCGCTCGAGCCGCGCCTGCAGGCGATAGCCGTCGAACTTGATCTCGTGCAGCCAAATCTCGCCCGCCGGCGCCTTCTCGGACAGGCTCGCCAGCGCTGGCGGCAGAAAGCCGGGCAGGGGGCCTTTCGGGGCCGCGCGAGACACGTCGTCGTCGGCGCGCGCGGTCTTGCGCATCGTTGCCCCGGCGGCGGAGGCGGCGCGCTTGCGCGCGGTCTTCTTCTTCGCCGGCGTCTTCTTGGTGCGGGCCGGCGCGGATCTGGCGGCCGCCGTCTTGTTGTTGCTGTGCCAGACCTTGCGCGAACGGCTGGCGATCTCGTCCATGCTGCGGCCGCTCGCCACCGACAGCGGCATCTCGTCGAGGATGTCCCTGGCGCGCGGCGAGCGCTCCGCCTCGTCGTGCTGCTTGATCAGCAGCCAGTTGTTGCGCTTCTCGCCCGGCCGGTGGCGCATGCGCACCAGGTGCCAGCCGCCATGCAGCTTCTTGCCGTCGAGGCTGAACGAGAGATGACCTTTCGCGAGGCCCTTGTGCGGATCACCCTCGGGCTCCCAGGTGCCGCGATCCCAGATCATCACGGTGCCGCCGCCGTATTCGCCTTCGGGAATCGTGCCTTCGAACGTGTTGTATTCGACCGGATGGTCCTCGACCTCGACCGCCAGCCGTTTCTCGCCGGAGACGAGGCTCGGGCCCCGCGTCACCGCCCAGCTCTTCATCACGCCGTCGAGCTCGAGCCGCAGGTCGTAATGCAGGCGCGTGGCGTCGTGCTTCTGGATGACGAAAGCGTGGCCGCGCTTGCGCGCGATCTTTCCCTTCGGCTCTCGGGTGACGCCGAAGCGGCGTTTCTTGTGGTAGGCGGCGAGGCCCGGCTTTTTCCGCCGCGCGGCCATGCGTCAGCTTGCCTTTTTGCGTTTCGGCGCGCGGCGGGCGGGCGCCGGTTTGCGGGCGGCGGCGCGGCCCTTGGCGCTGCGGCGCAGCGCATCCATCAGGTTGATGACGTTGCCGCCGCGCGGGGCGGCCGCGACCGGCGGTTTCTTGCCGGCGCGCTTGGCCTCGATCAAGGCGGTGAGGGCGGTCTCGTAACGGTTCTCGAATTTTTCCGGATCGAAGTGTCCCGTCTTGCTCTCCAGGATATGGGCGGCGAGCCTGAGCATGTCGGCAGGGACCTTGACGTCGGGGATGCCCTCGAAATAGGCGCGGGCGTCGCGCACTTCCGTCTTGTAGCGCAGCGCGGTCGCCATCAGTCCCTTGCCCCGCGGCACGATGAGGAGGAGGCGCTCGCGCCGGTAGATCACCAGCCGGGCGAGCCCGGCGAGGTTCTCCTTGCGCATCGCCTCGCGGATCACCGCGAAGGCGTCTTGCGCGACCTCGCCCTCGGGCACCAGGTAGAAGGACTCGTCGAGATAGATGCGGTCGATCTCCTCGACCGGCACGAACTCCTCGATGTCGATGGTGTGCGTGCTCTCGAGCGCGACGTTGTCGAGCTCGTCCTCCTCGAGCAGGACGTATTGCCCCTTGGCGGCCTCGTAGCCTTTCACGCGGTCTTCCGGGGCGACCGGCGCGCCGGTCTCGGCGTCCACCACTTCGTTGCGGATGCGGTTGCCGGTGTTGCGGTTGATGATGTGGAAGCGCACCCGCTCGGCGGTCGTCGTGGCGGGATAGAGCGCCACCGCGCAGGACACGAGCGACAGTTTGAGGAAGCCTTTCCAGCTGGGCCGCGGCGCCATGGCTCGTCTCCACGCAGGACACAAACGACTGTTAACTCAACAGGTTCCCGTCCGCGGTGGCTTTGATCTGCAGCAAAGGGCTGAAATATCGATGGTTTTGCGCGGGCTTGGGGAGGGCCCGGCGGGATGGAACCCGGGCCGCAAGATCGGCGTTCCCCCGCCACGCACATGGAACGTGCACAGAAAGGGATCCGCCATGCTCGGCTGGGCCGTTACGTTTCTCATCATTGCCTTGATCGCCGCGCTGCTCGGCTTCGGCGGCATCGCCGGCGTCGCCATCGAGGCCGCCAAGATCGTCTTCTTCGTAGCCATCGTGTTGTTCGCCATCTCGGTTATCGCCGGCCTCTTCCGCGGACGCCGGCCGACCGTTCCGTAACGCGGTATTCGAAGACAAGGAGCGACCCCGTGCGCTGGCTGCGCGGGGTCGTTGCATTGCCGGGCGGAACCGCGGCGGGCCGTAGCGCTTGTCATGTGCGGCGGGGGCGCGGAGAGCCGCGTGGCCACATCATTCGGAGTTCGATCCTTGGACCGCCGACGTTTCATCGCCGGGTCGGCCGCGGCCGTGTCGATGCTCGGCGGCCTCGGCGCAAGCCCGTCCAGCGCGCAACAAAAAGCCGATCAGCCCTTCGACGCGCACGGCGTACGGCGGCTTGCGCAGGAGCTTGCCCAGAAGGCCTACAAGGCGCCGGATACGTCGCTGACCAATGGTCTCAAGGACGTCGACTACGATGCGTATCGCTCCATCCGCTTCAGGCCGGAGCGCGCGCTCTGGCGCGGCGAGAACGTGCCTTTCCAGGTGCAGTTCTTCCACCGCGGATTCATCTTCAAGGATCGCATCGAGGTCTATGAGGTGAGCGGCGGGCGCGCGCGCCCGATTGCCTATTCCCCCGACCTGTTCGATTTCGGCAAGGTGAAGCCGCCGCCGGCCGACGCCCGCGACAACTTCGCCGGGTTCCGCCTGCACGCGCCGATCAACCGCAACGATTACTTCGACGAGGTCGGCGTCTTCCTCGGCGCCAGCTACTTCCGCGCCGTCGCCAAAGGCCAGGTCTACGGGATTTCCGCCCGCGGTCTCTCCATCCGCACCGCCGATCCAAAGGGCGAGGAGTTTCCCGCCTTCCGCACTTTCTGGATCGAGAAGCCGGCGGCACAGACCAACTCGATCGTCGTCCATGCGCTGCTCGACAGCCCGAGCGCCGCGGCGGCGTTCCGCTTCACCATCCGGCCCGGCGCGGCCACCATCTACGATACCGAGATGGCGCTCTACCCGCGCAGCGACCTGGCGCAGGCCGGCATCGGCTCGAACACCAGCATGTTCTTCTTCGGCGCCAACGATCGGGTGGAGGTCGACGACTTTCGGCCGGCCGTGCACGATTCCGACGGCCTCGCCATCCGAAACGGCCGCGGCGAGCACATCTGGCGGCCGCTCTGCAATCCGCGCGATCTCCAGGTGTCCTATTTCGGCGACGTCAATCCGCGCGGCTTCGGCCTGATCCAGCGCGAGCGCGACTTCTTCGCCTATGAAGACCTCGAGTCTCATTTCGAAAAGCGGCCGAGCCTGTGGGTCGAGCCGATCGGTGACTGGGGCGAAGGCGCGGTGCAACTGGTGGAAATCCCCACCAAGGAGGAGATCCACGACAACATCATCGCGTTCTGGCGTCCGAAGGAGCCGCTCAAGGCCAAGAGCGAGCACATCTTCACCTATCGGCTGCACTGGGGCGCCGGCCATCCCAATCCCGACAAGCTCGCGCAGTTCGTCAAGACGCGCGTCGGCGCCGCGCCCGAAGGACGCCGCCGCTTCGTGCTGGAGGCGACCGGCGCGCGGCTCGCCGACGCCGATCCCGCCGGGTTCAAGGCGACGGTCGCCGCCGACAAGGGAGAGATCAAGAACCTCGTGCTGCAGCCCAATCCGCTCACCGGCGGCCTGCGTGTGAGCTTCGAGCTCGACACCAGGAAGGAACCGCTGATCGAGCTGCGCGCGCAGGTGATGAGACAAGAAGAGCCTGTATCGGAAGTGTGGATCTACCGATGGACGGCGTGACGCAGCGCCTGCGCGAGCGCGATAGCCGAACCGACGCGTTCGACGCCCTGCCACCCGAATGTCCGCTGGCTATGCCGGCGCAGTCGCTGTGGGAGCCGCGTGGCCGCGCGCCGCAGCCGGGGACGAACCCGCGCGGCATGCGGCTGCGACGGATACTGGTGTTCGGCGCGGCCATCGCCGTCACGGCGGGCGCGGCCTACGAGATGTATCTGGTGTTGCAGGTCGGCGGGCTGAGCGTGCCGGAAGCCGTGGTGCTGGTGCTGTTCGTCGCGCTGTTCGCCTGGATCGCGCTTTCCTTCGTAAGCACGCTGATCGGCTTCGTCGCCACGCTATTCGGGCGCGGCCGGCACCTCGGCATCGATCCGGCGGCGCCCCTGCCACAGCTGCGCACACGCACCGCGCTGCTGCTGCCCACCTACAACGAGGATCCTGGGCGGGTGATGGCGCGGCTGGAGGCGATCTGCGAATCCGTTGCGGCGACCGGGCGGTTGGCGCATTTCGACTTCTTCATTCTCAGCGACAGCACCGATCCGGCGATCTGGATCGCGGAGGAGGCGGCCTATCTGCGCCTGCGCGAGACCGCCTGTCCGGGCCACCTGTTCTACCGCCATCGGGCGCGAAACGTCGCGCGCAAGGCGGGGAACATCGCGGAGTGGGTGACGCGCTTCGGCGGCGCCTACGACCACATGCTGGTGCTCGACGCCGACAGCCTGATGGAGGGGGACACCATCGTGCGGCTCGCCGCCGCGATGGAAGCGCACCCGCGCGTCGGTCTGATCCAGACGCTGCCGGTGCTGCTCAACGGCAATACCCTCTTCGCGCGCCTGCAGCAGTTTGCCGGCCGGGTTTACGGCCCGCTGATTGCACGCGGCATCGCCTGGTGGCATGGCGCCGAGAGCAACTACTGGGGCCACAACGCCATCATTCGCGTCGAGGCCTTCGCGACGCAGGCGGGGCTGCCGCTTCTCAAGGGCGGCAAGCCGTTCGGCGGCCACATCCTCAGTCACGATTTCGTCGAGGCCGCGCTCATGCGCCGCGCCGGCTGGGGCGTCCACATGGTGCCGGCGCTCGGCGGCTCCTACGAGGAATGCCCGCCGACGCTCACCGACTATGCGCTGCGCGATCGGCGCTGGTGCCAGGGCAATATGCAGCACATGGGTGTGCTGCCAGCGCGCGGGCTGCACTGGATCTCGCGCCTCCACCTGATGGTCGGCATCGGCTCCTACATTACCGCGCCGCTCTGGCTCCTGTTTCTGCTCGCCGGAATCCTGATCTCGTTGCAGGCGCAATTCATCCGTCCCGAGTACTTCCCGCGCGGCGCCACACTGTTTCCGCTCTGGCCGGCGCAGGACCCGATCCGCGCGGCCTATGTGTTCGCCGGCACCATGGCGCTGCTGGTGCTGCCCAAGCTGCTCGGCTATTTCGCCATGCTGGTGCGGCGCAGCGACCGGCGCGGCATCGGCGGCACGCTGCGCGGCTTTGCGAGCGTCCTGCTGGAAGTCGTGATCGCCGCCCTGATGGCGCCGGTGATGATGCTGATGCAGGTGCGCGCGGTCATGGAAATATTCATGGGGCGAGACGCCGGCTGGGCGGCACAGCGCCGCGACGACGGCTCGCTGACGCAGGCCGATTTCGTCCGCCAGTACGCCTTTCCGACCATGCTCGGCCTCCTGCTGGCGGCCGGTGCCTATGCGGTGTCGCTGCCGCTGCTGTTGTGGATGTCGCCGGTGGTGCTCGGGCTCGTCCTGGCGATTCCGGTGGCGCTGTTCACGGCGCAGGGGTCGATCGGCCGCACGCTGCGCCGGGTCGGGCTTTTGCTCACGCCGGAGGAATATGCACCACCCAAGGTGCTTTTGCGCGCCAACGCGCTCGTGGCCGAGCAGGCCGCGCCGGCCGATGGCGATCCGGTGGCCGCCCTCGCGCGCGACCGCGCGCTCTACGAGGCCCACCTGTCCATGCTCGGCCCCCCGCAGCCGCGCCGCAAAGGCGAGGTGGACATCCACCGACTGGTCGCGCTCGCCAAGATCGAGGACGCCGATACGCGCGAGGAGGCGCTGGCCATGCTGGGGCGGAAGGAAGTGTTCGCCGTGCTGGCGGATCGCGTCGCGACCGAGCGGCTGTTCAGCAAGCCGGTCGGCCGCCCCGGATGGAATAAGTCACTAGTTTGAATTTGATCGGGCCGGGCCGGTGGAGCCGGTTGGGGGGCCACCTACGTATTGTTCCGAAATTGTGCCGCAGGGGTCCGGCCGGCAACTTTATTTAAATGGCGGATGATGTGCCTGACTGCCCCCATTGCGGCGAGCCGATGCGGCTGGCCCGTGTCGTGCCGGCCCTGGCCGGCCATCCGGAGCTGCGCAGCTATGAATGCAGCGACTGCCGGGAGGTTTTGACCGAGCCGGTGAACGCCGAGCGGCCGCCTTTGTGAAGGAGCGCGGGCAGGGCGCCCGCGCTCATCGTCATGGCGGTCAGGCCGCCCGCTTGCGGCCGGTGATCATCGCCTTCACCAGATTTTCGCCGTGTTCGAAGCTGGCCGCCAGTACCCCGAGGACATGCAGGACGACGAGCCCCACCGTCAGGTTGGCCAACGTCTCGTGCGCCTCCTCGACCCATTCGGCGCCCCAGAAGGCGTCGGTCGTCATCATGACGCCGGTCGTGCATGTGGCGGCGAGCATGACAATCAGGGCGACAACCATGGCGCCCCCCGCCGGGTTGTGGCCGAGATAGCGCGGCGCGCGCAGAAGCGCCACCTCGCGGAGATAGGCGAGCACCTCGCGCGGTGGCCGCACGAAATTCGCAAAGCGTGCATGGCGCGGCCCGACGAAGCCCCACAGGATACGCAGTGCGATGAGACCTGCGATTGTATAGCCCGCGGCGACGTGCACCTTTTCGATCTCGTCCCCGGTGGCGTAGGCGAGCACAAACGCGCCGGCCAGCGACCAATGGAACACCCGCACGAACAAGTCCCACACTTTGACCGTTGCCGGCGGCGTCGCGCCGCCGGCTTCGATCGTGTCATTCATGACGCTCATTGCGCACTCAGAGCTTGCCGACGATTTCGCCGTTGGTCGGGTCGACGAACAGCTCGACCTGCGCGCCGCTCTTGTCGACGGTATAGAGCTCGCCGCAGGCCTTCTTCAGCTTGGCCTTTTGCACCTTGTAGCCGAGCGCCTCGACCTTGGCCTGAAGGGTCTGCATGGGAAGCCATTGGCTCTCCGGCGCATTGGTGCAGGGGCGGCCGAGACTGCCGGCCTGGGCGGCGACGGCGCTGCCGACGAGGACAGCGGCGATGGTGAGAACGGCGATCTTGCGCATGGGTAATTCCCTTGATTTGCCGCCGCGTTATGCGGCGGCTATGGCGCGAGACTGCCCGAACGGCGCTGACCGCCGGCTGTTGATCCATGTCAGCGATTTGTCAGGTCGCCCGATGCATTATGCAACCCAATGTTGGATTTCCCGATGTTCGTCCGCCTCAAAATATTCTTGCCGGCACTGCTGTTGGCGGGGGCCGTGCTCTCGCCGGCCGCGCCGCTTCATGCCGGCGAGCCCGATCATGACGCCGTCCGTCGGGCGGTGGAGGGCGGCGAAATTCGCGCGCTGGCGGACATCCTCGCTCAGGTACGCGGCAAGCTGCCGGGCGAAGTCGCGGGCGTTGAGATCGAGCGCAAGAACGGCCGCTGGCTATACGAATTCCGGGCGATCGACGGCAAAGGACGGCTGTTCGAAGTCTATGTCGATGCCCGCAGTGGCGAGATCGAGCGGATCAAAGAAAAATAATGCGCATCTTGCTTGCCGAAGATGACCGGCGTATCGCCGCGGATGTCGAGCGGGCCCTTGCCGCCGCCGGTTATGTCGTGGAGTCGGTCGTCGACGGCGAGGAGGCCTGGTTCCGCGGCGATACCGAGGACTATGGCGCTGTCATCCTCGATCTCGGCCTGCCCAAGATGGATGGGCTGTCGGTGCTCAAACGTTGGCGCGCCAATGGCCGCGTCACGCCGGTCTTGATCCTCACCGCGCGCGGCTCCTGGGCCGAGCGCGTCGACGGTATCGACGCCGGCGCCGACGACTACCTCGCCAAGCCGTTCCGTGTGGAGGAATTGCTGTCGCGGCTGCGCGCAATCGTTCGCCGCTCGGCCGGCCAGGCTTCCTCGCTCATCAGGATCGGCGACGTTTCGCTCGACGAGCGGCAAATGAAAGTGAGCGTACGCGGCGTGCCGATCACGCTCTCGCCACTTGAGTACCGGCTCGTAGCCTATCTGATGCTGCACCGCGGGCGCGTTGTGTCGCAGCAGGAGCTTGACGAGAATGTCTACGGCAACGACGAGGGCCACGACTCCAACGCCCTGGAGGTTCTCATCGGCCGTGTGCGCCGCAAGCTCGGCGCCAGCCTGATCGAAACCCGCCGCGGCTATGGCTATCTTGTGCCGGAGCAGCCGCCATGACGCGCAGCTCGCTGCGGCTGCGCCTTTTGGCGGGCGGGATCGTCGCAATCCTGATCGCGCTCACGCTCGCCGGCGCCGGGCTGGTCATGCTGTTCGAGCGGCACGTCACCCGCAGCGTGGCGGACAATCTCGAAGTTCACCTCAAGCAGTTGCTCGCCGGAATTGACGTCGATGAGCAAGGCCGACTGATCGTGACGCGGCCGCCGGCCGACCCGCGCTTTGCCGATGCCCTTTCCGGATTGTACTGGCAGATCTCCGACGACCGTGGCGAGCTCTTGCGCTCGCGCTCCTTGTGGGACACGACATTGTCGCTGCCCAAAGACGTGCTGGCGCCGGGCGAGGTCCATCGCCATGAGATGTCGGGGCCGGCTGACACGCGCGTGCTGGTGACCGAGCGCATGGTCATCCTCACGATTTCCGGTCGACGCGTGCCCGTGCGAGTAGCCGTGGCGGCGGATCTCGCTCAGGTGGCGCAGGCGACCGTCCTGTTCGGCCAGGACATGATGGTTGCGCTTGGCCTTCTCGGTCTCGTGCTGACGGTGGCCGCGCTCGTGCAGATCGGCCTTGGTCTGCGGCCGCTCGATGGGTTGCGGCGGGGCATCGCCGACATTCGCGCGGACCGCATTAGTCGTCTACCGTCGGCCGTGCCAGTCGAGGTGTCGCCGCTGGTGGAAGAAGTCAACGCGCTCCTCGACGAGCAGGACCGCGAAATTGAGCGCTCGCGCGGCCGCGCCGCCGATCTCGCGCATGGGCTCAAGACGCCGCTGGCGGCGCTCTCAGCCGACGCCGGCCGCCTGCGGGCGCAAGGAGAGCATGCGATTGCGCGCGACATCGAGAGTGTCGGCGAAGCCATGAGGCGTCACGTGGATCGGGAGCTTGCACGCGCGCGGGTGCGTGGCGCCGGACGGCGCCAGGCGGGACTTGCCACCGAATTGCTGCCATTGGTGCGCTCGCTGATCGCGACGCTGGCCCGCACGCCGGCAGGCCAGCGCGTGCGGTTCGAGCCGTTCGTTGCGGAGACCCACACCGTGCCGCTCGACCGCGCCGACCTTGCGGAAGTGCTCGGCAACCTGCTCGACAACGCCGCGCGCCATGCGGCTTCGCGCGTGCGCATCAGCGTCGCCGACGTAGGCGGCGCGTATTCCATCGTGATCGAGGACGACGGCGCCGGGATCGCCGCGGCTGACCAAGCCAGAGTCGTCGAGCACGGCATCAGGCTCGACGAGCGCGCGGAAGGGGCCGGTCTCGGCCTAGCCATCGTGCAGGACGTGCTCGACGCCTATGGCTGGCGGCTGACGCTGGCGGAGTCGGATCTCGGCGGATTGAAGGCGACCGTCGCGCCGGCGAGGGGCTGACGTCACCGGGCTTCACTATTCGCCGCTTGCCAGCACCGCGCGGGTGGTTTCGTCGGGGCCGAAGTCTTCCGCGCTGTGCACGTTCATGAGTTCCGCGAGCCGCGTACGCGCTCGGTTGACGCGCGACTTGATGGTGCCGACCGCGCAGCCGCAGATGTTGGCGGCTTCCTCGTAGGAGAAGCCGGAGGCGCCGACTAGGACGAGCGCCTCGCGCTGGTCGGAGGGCAGTTGCGCCAGCGCCTGCCGGAATTCACGGAATTCGACCTGCCCGTATTGCTCGGGCTGCGACTTCAGCGTTTCGGCGTAGTGCCCGTCGCTGTCTTCCACTTCGCGCCGGCGCTTGCGGTACTCCGAACGGAAGTGGTTGCGCAGGATGGTGAACAGCCAGGCCGACATGTTGGTGCCGGGCTGGAATGAGTCGATGTTCGCCAGCGCGCGCAGGAGGGTTTCCTGCACGAGGTCGTCGGCGCGATCGACGTTGCCGCACAGCGAGATCGCGAATGCGCGCAGGCTCGGTACGGAGCCGAGAACGGCTTTGCGGACGGACTCGTCTATGGGCATCACTGCCTGTCCTTGCTTCCGTTGCCGTCGATACGATTGAGCAGGTCATTGAACCGATCGGGCACGCCCTGGCTCACGACCTCGTCGTACATGGCGCGGAGTTGTTGACCGAGCCGGGCCTGCACGTCGCGGCCGAGCTTGGCCGGTTTCGCGCCGTTCTTTTTTCGGGTCGCGGCGATTTCCATTGGCTTCTGCTGTCCCACGGCCTTTCGCTCGTCATCCATTTCGGACCCCATTCCCTATGCCCGCAGGCCAGGTACCCCCTCTAATGTCCTTTCAAAACCCATGACCTGCCCTATGGTTCCCTTCGCGCGGAACTTTTTTGCAGGGCGGCGGTTAGAGGGGAAGCCAGGCCGGGGGGCGGCCCCCCGGCCCGCGGGGACTTACTTTCATTTCGGGAGGGATTCTTGTCGACATCTCAAGCAGTTGCACAACATCTGCCGTATCTGCGCCGCTATGCCCGGGCCCTGTCGGGCAGCCAGGCTTCGGGGGATGCCTATGTAGCGGCGACGTTGGAGGCGCTCATCCAGGACCCGAAAGTGCTGGATACGGGGGCCTCGACCCGGATCGCGCTCTACAAGCTCTTCTCGAAGATCTGGAATTCCGTCTCCGTGAACGGCAAGCCGGGCAGCGGGGAGGCCAATCAGCCCGTCGAGCGCCATCTCGCACAGATCCCCCCCATGCCGCGCCAAGCCTTCCTGCTGGTCGCCCTCGAAGGCCTGTCGGAGGACGACGCCGCGAAGGTGCTGGACGTCGACGTGCCGGACCTGCGGGCGCTGGTGGAGGAATCCGGCCGCGAGCTCGCCGCCGAGATCGCCACCGACGTCCTGATCATCGAGGACGAGACCTTCATCGCGCTCGATCTCGAGGCGCTGGTGGAAAGCCTCGGCCATCGTGTGCTCGGCGTGGCGCGTACGCACAAGGAGGCGGTGGCGCTCGCCAAGGGCAAGCGCCCGGGCATCATCCTCGCCGACATTCAGCTCGCCGACGGTTCGTCGGGTCTCGACGCCGTTAATGAAATGCTGCGCAGCTTCGAGGTGCCGGTGATCTTCATCACGGCCTACCCGGAGCGTTTCCTCACCGGCGAGCGGCCGGAGCCGGCCTTCCTGATCGCCAAGCCGTTCCAGCCGGCGACCGTGTCGGCGGTGCTGAGCCAGGCGCTATTCTTCGAGCGCAACGCCAAGCGGCGCGAGCGGCGGGCGAGCTGAGAGGATCAAGGGACTAGGGAAAGCAGCCGGGCTAGCGGGCCCGGCTGTTTTTTCGCGCCAGCGTGTAGCCGAGCATCACCGCTTCGGCGAGCATGACGAGTTGCATCTGCCGCGGCTCGCCGAGGGCAGGGAGACCGGGCGCGCTGGACTTCGGCCGCATGGCCCACAGCACCGCCAACGCGATCGCGGCCAAGACCAGATAGATCGCCCCCACGATCAGGTGGGCGTTGAGCGGCCCGTACTCGAGCTCGAGTGCGATCGTACTGGCCACCGTGAACTGGTAGAGCGCCGTGATCGCGAATATCGCGAGCACCGCCGCTACGGCTGCTCGGCGCAGCAAGGCGCCGAGCAGCGTGTTCAGCGTGAGTCTGGCGATATCGTCGAGCCGCATGGCGTCAGCGGCGGTTGGCCAAGCCCGCGAGGAAGCCGATACCGGCCGCCACCGCAAGCATGACCAGCGGGCGGTTCTCGACCTCGTTGGTCAGTTTCTTGAAGGCGTCGCCGCTCACGCGCGTGGCTTCCTCGCTTACGGACTGGGTCAGTCCGGCCGCGCTGTCGCGCACGCGCGTCATGATGCGGTCGAGCGTTTCGCTGACGAAGTCGCCAACGTCGCTGCTGGCGCCGGCGGCCTCGGTGCGGGCGGTGCCTGACAGGCGGCGCAGGCGCTTTTCGAGATCGCTCATCAGTTCCTCGATCGCCGCAATTTCTTCTGCGGCGGCGGATCTGGCTGCACGGGTTGTCATTGTGTTCCTCGAAGCGTTGGAATGTCGGTTGAAGCTCGATCCGGCAACGTGAGGTGGCCGCAAAAGTTCCGCCGTCGCCGGGAGGCGCCGCGTCGCGCTCCATGGGCCGCCCCGAAATCGGCGCGTGCATGCAACACATTGCGCGCCGCCGCGTTATCATTCGGCGGACTTGGCAATATGGGAGTCGGCCGATCCATGAAGCGAAGTGCCGTGCGTTTGACAGGGCGTGCAGCGAACGTGTTCATAAGGAAATTCGAGTCTCAAGCCGCCGAAGGTTCCGGACGCGCGGGACATGGCGAGAAGCAGGACTCCGGTAACACGGTGCGCGCAATGGATGGGTCCGACGACAAGGAGTTGGCTCGCCTCCGGCAAGAGTGCGAGCGGCTTCAGACGCAGATCAACGCGCAGACCTGGGAGCTCAACCTGCTGCGTGCGCGCTTTGCGCGCTACGAAGTCGCGCTGCGCGGCTCGCAAGTGACGGTCTACACGCAGGATCGCGACCTCCGCTACACGTCGATCAGCAACGCCTTGATGGGCCGCCCGGTCGAAGAAATCCTCGGCCGCACCGACGAAGAGGTGCTGCCGGCAGAAGCCGGCGCCGCGATCATCGAGCTCAAGCGCGAGGCGATCGCCAGCGGGCAGCCGAAAAGGGCGGAATTCGCCATTGAGGATAAGCCCGGCATGCGCTGGCATGACCTGCACATCGAGCCGCTGCGCAACGAAAAGGGCGACATCGTCGGACTGAGCTGCGCCGCCGTGGACGTCACCGAGCGCAAGGAGGGCGAGGCGCATTTGCGGCTGCTGCTGCGCGAGCTCACCCATCGTTCGAAGAACCTGCTCGCCATCATCCAGGCGATGGCGCGCCAGACCGCGCGTCATACGGGATCGGTCGACAGTTTCCTCAGCCAGTTCAGCGCGCGCTTGCAGGCGCTCGCCGCTTCACATGACCTCCTGGTGCGCGAGAGCTGGCATGGCGCTTCGCTTCGCGAGTTGATCCGCTCCCAACTCGCCGTCCATGACGACCGGGAGCGCGGGCAGATCGTCCTGGACGGCCCCGACGTCGCACTCAAACCGGAGGCGGCGCAGAACCTCGGTCTCGCTTTGCACGAACTGGCGGTCAACGCCGCGAAGTTCGGCGCGCTGTCGGTGCCGGCCGGGCGGGTGTCGATTACTTGGACGCGGGACGGCGCCAATGGCAGCCAGGCGCTGGCGCTCGATTGGCGCGAGATGCTCGGGCCGAAGGTCAAGGCCCGGCGCAAGAAAGGCTTCGGCAGCCTGGTGATCGAGCGCAACCTGGAACGCGCGCTCGATGCGCGGGTCACGCTCGACTTCGAGCCGGACGGATTGCACTGTCATATCGAGATACCGGCGAGTCAGATCCTCGCCGCGCGCTGAACGCATGCCAGGAACATAATTCGAGCAGCGCCGTTTTCCTGCCGCTCCCGTGGTGCGACGCGCAACTCAACGCAGCGCTGCGGCGGCGAGGGAGAGGCTATGCGCGTTTTCGCGGCATATCTGCTGGCGGGTTGCTTGCTGTTGGTGGCATCGGCATTGCTCGCCCCGCCGGAAGGCTTCGTGCTTTCGTATGGGGCGGGTTCGATTGCACCGCGCGCGCAAACACCGCTGCAGATCGTCGATCGCACCAATAAAGGCGATCGCCTCGCTCTGCCCTCGCGGCAGCCGATGCAGTTGAAGCTCAAACCCGCGCCGGCGAAGCACGAGATGCTCGCCGGATGCGATCCGGCCTTCAGCCCGCTGGTCGCCTCGGCGTCGAGCAATTTCCCGCGCCGCTGCCTCGCCTGAGCCTTCCAGGTCCGGAACACGATGGAACTGAGGTGACCGAACGGCGTTAGTCAGGCATCATTCCACGCGACAAGGAGCACATATGAACAAGCCTTTGAAGGCTCTTTCCGCTTTGGGCATAGCCGCCGCGGTTACCCTCTCGATCCCGGCCATGGCGCAGTCGCCCAACCGTACGAAGGTCGGCACGTTGACCTGCGACATTTCGGGCGGGATCGGCGCGATCATCGCCTCGAAGAAGGACCTGACCTGCATGTTCACGCCGTCGAACCCGGGGCCGCGTGAGGTCTATGTCGGGTCGATCAGCAAGTTCGGGCTCGACATCGGCGCCACGGCCGGCGGCGAGATGATTTGGGCCGTCTATGCGCCGACCAATCGCACGTTTGGCGCGCTGGCCGGCACTTATGGCGGTGCTTCGGCCGAAGCCACCGTCGGCGCCGGCCTCGGCGCCAATGTGCTGGTCGGCGGCTCGAACCGCACGGTCGCCTTGCAGCCGGTCTCGGTGCAGGGCCAGGCGGGCCTGAACCTGGCGGTCGGCGTCGCCAGCCTCGAGCTGCGTCCGGCGCGCTGACGCCACCCTGCCGACGCAACAAAACGGCCGCCGGTAAGGCGGCCGTTTCTTTTTGCGTGTTCGAACCGCTCAGTCGAAGGTGAAGGCGTCGTGGTAGGCGCCCTGGATACGGCCGCCGGGAATGGGGCCGCCGCCCGGCACATGGACCATGTTGCCAAGCACGGCGACGGTCTGCCCATGCAGGCCGTGCCGCGGCACCGCCATCGGCGTGCAGGCTTCCCAGCTGTCGGTCTTTGGATCGTAGGCCTCGTTGGTGCCGAACACCTTGCCGGTCGCCTCGCCGCCGAACACGACGATCTTGCCGCCGATGTAGACCGCCGACGGGCCCGAACGTGCGGTCGGCAGCGGCGCCTTGAACGACCAGGCGTCCTTTTTCGGGTCGTAGCAGGCGTTGAGCGAAGTGTTGAAGTCGTAGGAGTCCATGCGTCCGGCAATGGCGTAGATCATGCCTTCCGCCACCACGACGCCCATGTGGTCGCGCTGGCCGACGAAGGGCTGCGTCATGGTCGAGCCGCGCATGGAGGCGCGGTCCTCGTATTTGTCGGTCGCCGGGTCGTAGACCTCGTGCCATTCGACCGAGCGCACGTCGCGGCCGCCGAGCAGATGGATTTTGCCGTCGAGCGCGACCGCCGAGATCGCGCCGCGCGGGCGCGACAGCGAGGCGATGCGGGACCATTTGTCGGTCGTGGTGTCGTAGACGTAGCAGAGCGAATGCGGGCAGCGGTTCTGCTCGATGAAGCCGCCGAAGGTGTAGAACTTCGAGCCGATGGCGGCGCCGGCGACGTGGTTGCACGGCGTCGGGAATTCGGCCTTCAGCGACCAGGTCCTGGCCTTGCCGTCGTAGACCTGGTGGAAATTGCCGTCCACGCGGCCGCGCGCGTAGCCCGCCACGATATGGATATTGCCCTGGCATTCGATGACCGCATGTTCGCCGGTCGGAATCGGAAGCCGCGGCTGTTCGACCCACCGGCCGGGATTGGACGCCAGCGGCGCGACGCTGGTCATGTAGCGCTGCTTGGCCACGTCGGCCGGAATGTCGGTGATGGTCTTGTCGAACAGACCGGCGTACAGCGAATCGCTCATTTCATTCTCCCATGAACACGGCCGGCGGCGCGCGCCGCCTTGTTGCTTCAATCACG
Organism: Pseudolabrys sp.; assembly: GCA_046292265.1. Taxonomy (GTDB): domain Bacteria; phylum Pseudomonadota; class Alphaproteobacteria; order Rhizobiales; family Xanthobacteraceae; genus Pseudolabrys. The sequence continues at coordinate 71,039 of JBKBRE010000011.1, forward strand.
TTATCAGACGCCGGCGTCGCGCAGCAGCTTCCTGGTCAGCTCCACGCCCTCGCGGCAGACCTCATAGGGCGATCGCGCCCACAGATCGGGGTTCGGCGCCTCGTAGCTGAGATAGCCGCTGTATCCCTTTTCTTTCAGCAGGCGGAAAATCTCGCTCCAGCGCACGACGCCCTTGCCGGGCGCAAGGCGGTCGGTCGGCCGGCGCACGCCGGTGACCGGGGTCGGGGAGAGGTCGCTGTACTGGAAGCAGTAGATCTTGTCGGCCGGCATGTCGCCGAAGCTCGCGCCCGGCGCACCGCTTCGCGCAAAGTGATAGGCGTCGATCAGGTAGCCGACGTTCGGCTTGTCGGCGCCTTCGACCAGCTCGCGCTGCACGGCCATGCTGTTGAGCGTGGGATGCTGCGAGTTGAACTCGATGCCGATGCGCAGGCCGTATTCGCCGGCGATATCGCCGGCGCGCTTGAGACTTTCGATGGCATATTTGATGGTGCCGTCGTTCTGGCCCGGTGCGCTCATCAGCATGCCGCAGCCGAGCGCCACGGCGTTCTGGCAGGACAGGCGAAAGATGTCGAACAGCTCCTTCTGTTCCGCGCCTTGCGCGAACAGGAAGCCGTATTTGACGCCGAGCACGCCGACCTTGATGCCGCTCTTCTTCACGAGGTCGAGCACCTGGTCGTTGCTCATCCCGTTCTCGTAGCAGCGCTCGAAATCGAGGCGGCGCAGCTCCATGGCGTCGAAGCCGCCTCGCTTTGCCGCGTCGAGCGCGGTGGCCAGCGGCGTGGTGTCGATGGTCCAGGTATGCAGGGCGAGCCGCCCGAATTGTCCCGTCATGGTCACTTGCCTTCGTATTGCAGAATATAGAGCCCCGCGTTGGTGTCGGTCATATACATGACTCCGTTCGCGTCCACGAACACGTCGCAGGACTGGATCACCTTGGCGGTGTTCGGGCGGAAATCGACCAGCTTCTCCGGCGGGGGCGGGACGAAGTAGGCCACCTCGCGCGGCGCGAAGGGGTTGCCGATGTCGAACACGCGCAGGCCGGCATTGTGATAGGTGGCGAAGATCAGGTTGGAGCGCTGCAGCGCGCCGGGCCGGTTCTCGTGCAGGTTATGCGGGCCGAACTTGCCGCCTTTGGCGCAGAAGTCCTCTTCCATCGGCGTCGGCAGCGTCGCAATGCTGATCGGGTTCTCCGGCGCGCGCACGTCGATGACCCAGATCCAGGCGATGCCGTTGGCGCAGTTGGAGCTGGTGGCCTCGTCGGCGACGACCAGCAGGTTGCGGTCGGGCAAAGGCAGCGGCGTGTGCGTGCCGCCGGCGAAAGGCGGACACCAGTTGGTGTGGCTGACGAGCCTCGCGTTCGTCGGGTCGCTGACGTCGTGCACGGTCAGCCCGCCGTCGCGCCAGGCGCCGTAGGCAAGGTTGCCGGCGACGATGGCGTGGTGCGCCGCCCAGCGCTTTCCCTTCGGCGCGCGCGGCTCTTCGCCGCCCGCCTGCCACATGCCCGGCAGCCACCAGCGGCCGGCCAGGCGCGGCTTCGCCGGATCGGACATGTCGATCGCCGCCATGATGTGGTCGGTGAAGCCTTCCATGTGCGCGGAGGCATAGGCGTAGCGGCCGCCGAGCCACCAGATGCGGTGCAGGCCGAGGCCCTTGATCTCGATGAAGGCGATCTCGCGCGGCGCCTCGGGGCGCGAGATGTCGTAGACGCGCAGGCCGGACTCGAAGCCGCCTTCGGACGCGTTCTTGAACGACTGCGTCAGCGAGGCGGTGAAGTAATCCTTCTGCTCGTTGTACTTCGCCAGCGCCCAGACGTTGGCGCCGTTGACCGCGAGCAGGATGTCGCCGTGCGCCTGGATGTGGTGCGAGCGCGTATTGGGCGGATTGGCGATGAAGGCGACCGGCGCGGGCCGGCGCGGATCGCGCACGTCGATGGCCGTGATGCCGTCCGAGAACATGTGGCCGACATAGGCGTAGCCCTTGTGCACCATGACCTGGGTGCCGTCGGGGCGGCCGCCCTGGTCGCTGCGCGACAGGAAGCCGACGTTTTTCGCGGTGGCGCCGGGATAGCTCATCGCGTTCGCGTGCCCTCTGAATTGCCGAGGCCCGGCCAGCGGACTGGCCGAGCCTCGTAACACACCAGTCTGAAAGCGTCAGCCGGTGGGTTGGGCGATCTCGTCGAGACCTTTCTGTTTCGCTTCGGGACCGAGCTGCGTCACCGCACCGGCCGCGATGACGAGCAGGATGGCGAGGCAGACGAACACCGTGACAAGGCCGTAGCCTGCTTGCACCCAGAGGATGGTCGGCATGATGAAGGCCGTCGCCAACCGCCCGACCCCCGCCGCCCAGCCGAAACCGGATGCGCGCGCATTGGTCGGGAAGACTTCCGAGGTGAAGATCTGCATGGCGTTGCCGGCAACCTGGACGAAGAAGGTCATGATGAAGCCGGCGACGATGAGCTGCATCGGCGTCGCCGCGTTGGCGAAGATGACGGCCATGATGGCGGCGCCGATGAAGGCGACGATCGAGGTCGGCTTGCGGCCGAACTTGTCGAGCGCGTACATCATCCAGATGCTGGCTAACGGCACCGCGAAGTTCATCCAGAGGGTGTATTCGATCGATTTGGTGATCGTGAAGCCCTTCGCGTGCATCATGTTCGGCAACCATGCGCCGAGACCGATGGCGACGCCGAAGAAGGCGGTGAAGCAGATCATGCCGGCGATGACGCGCCTGGGGAACTGACGGAACACGACGCCGAACGGATCGCTCTTGGTGTTCGACGCCGCATCCGACGACAGCGTGCTCATTTCAGGCACGTTCGGGATTTGCAGCTTCTTGAGGACGTCGAGGGCCTCCTGGCCGCGGCCGTGCGTCGAGAGATAGCGCGGCGATTCCGGCAGCGTGAAGCGGAAGACCCAGACGACCAGCGCGCCGACGCCGATCAGCAGCCACGCACCGCGCCAGACGTATTCCGGGCTGCCCGGGAAGACGACCGTGCCGAGCAAGAGCGCGAGCGCGGTGCCGATCGGCCACACGCAGGCGCCGCCGATGAAGTGGACGATAGCCAGGATGCGGCCGCGGATGTCCTTCGGCGAGTACTCGCCCGCATAGGCGAAGGCGAGCGGCTGCTCCGCCCCGATGCCGATGCCGGCGATGAAGCGGCAGATGATCAGCAGCGTCACGGTCGGCGCCAGCGCGCCGAGAATCGTGAACACGCCGAACAGCAGAAGATTGAACTGGTAGATGAAGCGGCGGCCGAACCGGTCGGAGAACTGGCCCTGTCCCGCGGTACCGATGAACATGCCGAAGATGGTCGCGCTGCCGATGGCGGCGAGTTCCGCGCCGGTCGCGAATTTCGAGGCGATGATGTACGGCACCAGCGCGCCGAAGATCGTGAAGTCGATGACGTCGAAGAAATAGCCCGCTGCGATCAGCGCGATGATCCGCTTGTGCAGCGGAGAGATCTTCGCTGTGTCCAAAGCGTTGCCGACATAACTTTCGATGGTCTGTGCCACGGCGTTTCCCTATCCCCATTTTTGACTGTGGTTATCCACACGTTCTTACGACTAAAGGATGAGGCGCTCATGCGCGGTTGAATAGGGCCTTGCCGCACAACGCACAAAATTAGTTGCACCCCCCACCGGTTTTCGGCGGGTGAAAAGCAAAAAGTCGGAGAAGGACCGGCTGGCTGGGGGACCTGGATTCGAACCAAGATTCTCGGAGTCAGAGTCCGATGTTCTACCGTTGAACTATCCCCCAGCAGGGATGGGCCGGCGGCCCGATGGGGCACGCGCCGACGTCACCGGCGCCCTTCACATGGGGCAAAACGGCTGATTTGACAAGCCCGTATGGGGGCGATTTGCCGGCCGGCGCGGCGCGCACTCACCCCGCCGGCCTTCTCCGGCTGAACAGGGTCAGGATCGCGGTCAGGCTGATCGCCGCGACCAGCACGAAGACCAGCCGCGGGCTGCCGTGGTCCATGACCGCGCCGAAAATCAGCGGCGAAACGATGCCGCCGAGGTTGAAGCCGCTGGTGACGAAGCCGAAGACCTTGCCGAAGCTGCCGGGCGGGGTGATCTCCCGGACGATCATGTCGCGCGAGGGCATGATCAGCCCGGCGAAGAAGCCGGCGGCGGACATGGCGGCGATCAGCCCCACCGGTCCCATCGCGAATTGTCCGACCATCAGGGTGAAGAGCGCGATGGCGGCGAGCCCGAGCGCGGCGACCAGCGCATGCCGGCTGGTCCGCCCGACCAGCAGGCCGCCGGCCAGCACCCCGATCGCGGTCAGCGCCAGGTTGCCAGTCAGCGCGGCGTTGGCGGTGGTGACCGGGGTTCCGTGCAGCGCGCCGAGCGCGACCACCGAATAGTTGTAGGTGCCGCCGCTGATCATCGCGAGCAGGGTGAAGAAGAGCAGGTTGAGCAGGATCGGACCGGACAGCAGCAGGCGCCAGCCGGCGTCGGCTTCCGCCGGCCGCGTTGCCGGCGCGGGTTCGCGCGCCACGGGGGCCTGGTCGCGGATCGCCAGCAGCACGGCGGCGACCGCGATGCCGACGAACCCGGCGCCGATGAAGGCGCCGCGCCAGCCCCACAGCGCCTGCATCGCGAGCAGTGTCACCGGCGCCGCCGTCGAGCCGACCATGCCGGCGAAGGTGTGGAAGGAGAACGCCTGGCCGATGCTCCTCGCCGGTACGTGCTGCGACAGCAGCGCGTAGTCGGCCGGGTGGTAAACGGTGTTGCCGACGCCGGCGAGCGCGAACATGGCGACCAGCAGCCAGAAGGAATCGACCAGCCCCGCCACCATGTAGGCGCTGGCGCCGATCAACAGGCCGCCGATCAGCAGGATGCGCGCGCCCAGCCGGTCCACGAGGAAGCCCGCCGGCGTCTGCAGCGTGGCCGTCACCAGGTTGAAGGCGGTGAGCGCCAGCCCGATCTCGGTGTAGCTGACGCCGTAGTCGGCGCGCACGAACGGCAGCAGCGGCGCCAGGATGATGATGTAGTAGTGCGAGACGAAATGCGCCGCGCTGACCGCGGCGACGACGCGGAGGTGGCGGGCGCCGCCCGGGGTCATGGTTTCGCTCGCCTGGCTCATTCCGGCACGCGGTTTAGAAAACGGCGCGGACTATGCGCCGGTTGCGTTTGACGATCCAGTGCATTTCCAGTGGACGGCCCATGCGCTAAAAGCGGCGGAAAGCAGACGGAGCGGGAACATGCCCAGTGCGTCGAAAGGGATGATCGCGGTCGACAAGATGGGCGCGCGCGTCCTCTTTCTCAATCCGCAAAGCTACGAGACGGAGGTGGCACTCGAGGGCTTCCAGCGCACGGTGCACGAGCTGGTGGTGATGCCGGACAGAGGGCTGGCCTACGTGCCGATCTTCGGCGATGGCATCCACGGCCGCAACCCGAACCCCGGGCACACGATCTGCATAATCGACCTCGACAAGCGCGCCCGCGCCGGCGACATCGACTTGCGCCCGTTTAGCGCGCCGCACACGCTCCGGCGCGCGCCCGACGGGCTGGTCTACGTCACTTGCGAGAACAGCGCGGTGGTCGCCATCATCGACCCGGCCACGCACAAGGTGGTCGGCTCGATCCCCTCCGGCTCGACCAACGCGCACCGGCTCTGCATCTCGGAGGACGGCCGGCGCATTTACACCGACAACGAGGAAGACGCCGAGGTGTCGGTGATCGATCTGCCGGCGCGCAAGCTGCTCGGCAAGATCAAGGTGCCGCAGCCGATCGCCGGCATCGCCGTCTCCAACGACGGACGCACCGTGATTACGGTCAGCGATACGGCGCCGGTGCTCTACGTCATCGACACGGAGAAGGGCGAGGTCGTGCGCGAGGTCGCGCTCGAGGGCGTGCCGAAGCCGTCGCAGATCGTGCGCTATTCGCCGGACGGCCGGCTCGTCTGCGTCACCAGCCTGAACAGCGACATGGTCAGCGTGATGCGCGCGGACTTCACCGGCCAGTCGGCGATCAAGGTTGGCAGCCAGCCGATGGACATGGCCTTCCGCGGCGACGAATTATTCGTCGGCTGCCAGGGCGACGGCTCGATGCACGTGATCGACCTGGTCGGCCGCCGCGTCACGCAGAGCTTCAAGGCCGGCACCGGCTGCGAGTCGGTCGGGTTTTTCTGAATTCCTTTTGTCGTCCCCGCGCAGACATCGGGCATACCCGATGTCTGCCACTCAACATTCACTAGTCGGCTATAGCCGACTTGTGTTGGCGGGGACCCATGCGCTGCTGCCTATCGAGATGACACGGCGTACGGGTCCCGGGCCTCGCTGACGTTCGGCCGGGACGATAAATCTAAGCCCGCTTCTTTTTCGCTTCCTCGATCGCCGCCCAGATGCGCGCGGGCGTCATCGGCATCTCGAGATGGCGGATGCCGAGCTCGGACAGCGCGTCGATCACCGCGTTGGCGACCGCGGGCAGGCCGCCCGAGGTGCCGGCCTCGCCGCAGCCCTTGGCGCCGATCGGGTTGCTCCTGGTCGGCACCGGGTGGTGCGCCACCGCGATGTCGGGCACGTCGTGCGCGTGCGGCATGGCGTAGTCCATGAACGAGCCGGTGACGAGTTGGCCGTCGGCGTCGTAGACCGCCTTTTCCATCAGTGCCTGGCCGAGGCCCTGCACCACGCCGCCCTGGATCTGGCCTTCGACCAGCAGCGGGTTGACCACAGTGCCGAGGTCGTTGACCGCCGAGTATTTCACCACGCGCGTCTCGCCGGTGTCGGGATCGACCTCCACTTCCGCGATGTGGCAGCCGTTGGGGAAGGAGGAGGGCACTTCCTTCTCCAGGATGTGGTCCACGTCGAGCGAGGTCGGCGCGCCCTCCGGCAGCTTGAGCCCGCCGTGCAGCCGCGCGGCCAGTTCGAGCAGCCCAATCGCACGGTCGGTGCCGGCGATGGTGAAGCGGCCGTCCTTGAACTCGATGTCGCCGGCGGAAGCCTCCAGCACGTAGGAGGCGATCTGCCTGCCCTTGTCGATCACCAGCTTCGTCGCCTCGCTGATCGCCGCGCTCGCGAACATGATCGAGCGCGAGCCGCCCGAGCCGCCGCCGAAGGCGATGCGGTCGCTGTCGCCCTCGACCAGACGAATGCGCTCGAACGGGATGCCGAGCTGGTCGCTGAGCACCTGCGCATAGGCGGTCGCATGGCCCTGGCCGTAGTCGAGCGTGCCGCAGACGATGGTCACCGTGCCGTCGCGCTCGAAATGGATGTTGCCGAGCTCCTTGCCGCCGCCGAAGGTGACTTCGAGATAGCAGCCGATGCCCAGCCCGCGCAGCAGGCCGCGCTTCCGGCTCTCGCGCTTGCGCCTGGCGAAGCCCTTGGCGTCGGCCATCTCCAGCGCCTGCTTGAGCACGGCGGGGAAGTCGCCGCTGTCGTAGGTCAGAGCGGACGCGGCCTTGAACGGCAGTTCGCTCGGCCGGATCATGTTGCGCTTGCGCAGCTGGATGCGGTCGATGCCGAGCTCCTGCGCCGCGATGTCGAGCGCGCGCTCCATGTAGTAGTTGCCCTCGGGCCGCCCGGCGCCGCGATAGGCCGAGACGAACGTCGTGTTGGTGAACACGCACTTGGTCGAGACCTCGAGCAGCGGCGTGCGGTAGACGCTGACGACGTTCTTGCCGATGTTCACGGTCGGCAGCAGCGGACCGAACTGGGCGAGATAGCCGCCCATGTCGCCGAAGCCGGTGAGCCGCACCGCGAGGATGTGTGCGTTCTCGTCGAAGGCGACCTCGACCGTGAAATCCAGCGCGCGGCCGTGGTGGTCGGAGACGAAGCTGCCGGTGCGCTCGTCCGTCCACTTCACCGGGCGTCCGAGCAGACGCGCGCCGTGCAGGATGCAAACATATTCGGGATAAGGCTGCGCCTTCATGCCGAAGGAGCCGCCGACCTGGCCGGTGACGACGCGCACCTTGTCGGCGGGCGCGCCGAGAAGGTCCATCAGCACGTTCTTCTGGCCGTGCACGCCCTGGCTGCACGAGTAGAGCGTCCATTTCGCGGAGCCCGCGTCGAATTCGCCGATCGCCGCGCGCGGCTCCATCGGCGCCACCACCAGGCGCTGGTTCGCGCTCCGAAAGCGCGTGACGTGCTTGGCCTGGGCGAAGGCGGCCGCCACCTTCTCGGCGTCGCCGAAGTGGTAGTCGAGCGCGATGTTGTTGGGCACCGCGTCGTATAGCAGCGGCGCGCCGGGCTTGATCGCTTCTTCCGGATCGAGCACCGCCGGCAGCGGCTCGACGTGGAGCGCGACCGCTTCGGCGGCGTCCTTGGCCTGCGCCAGCGTCCCGGCGATGACGCAGGCGACCGGATCGCCCACGAAACGTACCTTGTCGGCGGCGAGCGCCGGCCGCGGCGTGAAGCGGATCGGCGAACCGTCGCGGCTCTTCAGCGGCATGCTGCACTTGAACGCGCCGTAGCCGGAAAGGTCCGCGGCGGTGAGCACGGCGAGCACGCCCGGCATCTTCTTTGCCGCATCGGTGTCGATGGCGCGGATGACGCCATGGGCGTCGCGCGAGCGCACCATGACCGCGTAGGCCTGGCCGGGGCGGTTGACGTCGTCGGTATAGCGGCCTTCGCCGCGCAGCAGGGTCGGGTCTTCGGTGCGCGGGACCGGCTGTCCGACGCCGAATTTCGTCAGCGAAAGGGCGGCTTCCGTCGTTCTGTCGTCCATTCCGGTGGCTTTCCGATGTCGTTGGCGCGGCACTTTGAGATAGAGCAGCGGACCTGCTTCGACAAGAATTGCTTTCCGGCGTGAGGGTTGCGTCGCGCACCGGCGCTGTTAGACTTTTCACGATCAGGGAACAGTGCCGCACCGGGGGCGTGTGCGAACGGCCGGAGGCGGCGGGAAGGTTAGGCTTTATGAGCGGCGAGGCCGGGGACACCCCGGGCCTCGACCCCGCTATCGATCGGGTGCCGCCGGTGCGGCCCCCGTGGGGTCGGCGGTCGCCAGGAAACCATGCGCAGGGCGCCGACGGCGACCGCGGCGGGCCGACTTATGCCGCGCTCGATCTCGGCACCAACAACTGCCGCCTGCTGGTGGCGCGGCCGGCCGGCGACGGCTTCCGCGTCATCGACGCCTTCTCGCGTATCGTGCGCCTCGGCGAAGGCGTCTCGCTGTCCGGCCGGCTGAGCGAGCCGGCGATCGAGCGGGCCATCGCCGCGCTCGCCATCTGCCGCAACAAGATGCGCAACCGCGGCGTCACGCGCGCGCGGCTGATCGCGACCGAGGCCTGCCGCGCGGCGGTGAACGGCGCCGAATTCCGGGCGCGCGTCGCCGACGAGACCGGCCTCGTGCTGGAAGTGATCGACCGCGAGACGGAAGCATCGCTCGCCGCCAACGGCTGCACGCCGCTGATCGACCCGCAGGCCGAGGGCGTCGTGCTGTTCGACATCGGCGGCGGCTCGTCCGAGCTGGTGCGGCTCGCGCGGCCGCAGCGCACGCGGCGCGGGCCGCCGCTGCCGCAGATCCGCGGCTGGATCTCGGTGCCGCACGGCGTGGTCACGCTGGCCGAGCGCCACGGCGGCATCACCGTCACGCGCGAGAGCTACGAGGCGATGGTGGCGGAGATATCGGCGCTGATCGCGCCCTTCGTCGCCGCGCATGGCGGTGAAGGAATGCGCGGCGTCCACATGCTCGGCACGTCGGGCACCGTCACTACCATCGCCGGCGTGCATCTCAACCTCAAGCGCTACGACCGCAGCCGCGTGGACGGCTGCTGGATGAGCGCGCAGGACATCAACGCCGTGCTCGATCGGCTGCTCGGGATGAGCTACGACGAGCGCGTGGCCAGCCCCTGTATCGGCGCCGAGCGCGCCGATCTCGTGCTCGCCGGCTGCGCGATCCTGGAGGCGATCCGCCGCGCCTTCCCGTGCCCGCGGCTGCGCGTCGCCGACCGCGGTCTGCGCGAGGGCATGCTGGTGCAGATGATGCGCGAGGACGGCGCCTGGGGCGGCGGAAGCCAGGCGGCGGCGTCGTGACGACATCGAAGAAAGGCGGCGGCACGCGCGCGCTGAAGGTGCGCGTGAAGACGGGCGGCAAGCGCTCGCTGTCCTCCAAGCTGTGGCTGGAGCGCCAGCTCAACGATCCTTACGTCGCGCGCGCCAAGCGCGAAGGCTTTCGCTCGCGCGCCGCCTTCAAGCTGATCGAGATCGACGAGAAGGCGCACGTCTTGCGCAAGGGCCTGCGCGTGGTCGATCTCGGCGCCGCGCCCGGCGGCTGGAGCCAGGTGGCGGCCAAGCGCGTCGGCGCGCCGGAGCAGGGCAAGGTGGTCGCCATCGACCTGTTGCCGATGGAGCCGGTCGCCGGCGTCGACTTCATGCAGCTCGACTTCCTCGAGCACGATGCGCCCGACAAGCTGAAGGCCATGCTCGGCGGGCCGGCCGACGTCGTGCTCTCCGACATGGCGGCGAACGCGACCGGCCACGCGCGCACCGATCACCTCAAGATCATGGCGCTGGTGGAGCTCGCCTTCGAGTTCGCCCGCGAAGTGCTGGCGCCGGGCGGCGCCTTCCTCGCCAAGGTGCTGCAGGGCGGCACCGAGGCTTCGCTGCTGGCCGCGCTCAAGCGCGACTTCCGCAGCGTGAAGCACATCAAGCCGCCGGCGAGCCGGGCGGATTCGGCCGAGCTTTACCTGCTGGCGACGGGTTTCCGCGGCGGCGGCGGCTAGCGGAAGGCGTCGTTGAAGCTGCCGGCGCGGTAGTAGCGCATGCTCGGCGGCGGCGGCCCGTAGGCGCGCCGCCGCTCGATGATGCGCCGGCGCTCGGCCGCGCGGCGCGCCGCCTCACGCTCGCGCCGCAGCTCGGCCTCGCGCGCGCGCTGCAGCCGCGCCTCGCGCGCGCTGCGCTCGGCGGCGCCGTCGGCAGCCTGCTGCGGGCGGTTGTTGCCGATGCTCGCGGTCGGCTCGGCTTCGCGCGCCGGCGTCTCGACGACCGCCGGGGCCGGCTTGCGCTCGGCGGATTCGCCACGCTTCGACACGCGCGCGCTTTCCCTGGCCCTGCGGTCCTCGTCGGCGAGGCGCGCCAGCGCCTTGCGCGGCTCGGCAAAGCCGCGGTCGCGGCCCAGCGCCGCCTTGTAGTCGGCGATGGCGCGGTCGCGCTGGTTCTCCTGCTCGTAGGCGCGCCCGCGCAGGTAAAGCGCCTGCGCATTACGCGGATCGAGCTGCACGAGCCGGTCGAGATCGCCAATCGCCTTGGCCGCTTGGCCGGCGTCCATCAGCGCGGCGACGCGGGCGCGCAGCACCGCGGTATTCTTCGGCTGGCGCGCGAGGATCGCGCCGTAGTCGGCGGCCGCGCCGGCATTGTCGCCCTTGGCCTGCCTGATCTGCGCGCGCGCCATCAGCCCGTCGAGATTGTCCGGGCTGCGGCCGAGCGCCTGGTCGAGGTCGGCGAGCGCCAGATCGTTCTCGCCCTTGGCCTTGCGCATCGCGGCCCGCTCGAACAGCAGGTCCGACGCGCGCGGGTCGAGCTTGATCGCCTGGTCGAGGTCGCGTGCCACCTTGGCCGCGTCGCCCTTGTCCTTGTTGAGCGCGGCGCGCAGCCGGTAGGGCGTCGCATCCTTGACGCCGAGCTCGATGGCGCGGTCGAGGTCGGCGAGCGCGCGGGTCTTGTCGCGCCTGGCGATATGAATTTGTCCGCGCTCGGCCAGCGCGAGGGCATTCTGACCGTCGGCGTCGATCGCCTTGTCGAGATCGGCAAGCGCGCGGCCGTAATCCTTCTTGCGGGAATAGGCGATGCCGCGCAGCGCCAAGGCGTCGCGGTTGTCGGCGTCGAGCTTGAGGATGTGCTCGGCGTCGCCGATCGCGCCGTTGAAGTCGCCGTCCTGCAGGCGCAGCGTGGCGCGCGTGCGCAGCGGGTTCACGGTCCAGGACAGCTTCAGCGCCTTGCCGATGTCGGCATAGGCGCGCTTGCGGTCGCCCTTGGCGGCGTAAGCTTCCGCGCGCAGCCGGTAGCTGAGCGAGGCGGACTCGTCGGCGGCCAGCGCGCGGTCGTAGCTGGCGATGGCGCGGTCGAGGTCGCCCTTCTTGAGCCAGAGCGCGCCCTGCGCGTTCAGCGGCGCGGCGTTCTTGGGGTCGAGGCGGGCGGCCTGGTTGTAGTCCTCGATGGCCTGGTCGATGGCGCCCTGTGCCGTGTGCGCCTGGGCGCGCAGGACGTAAGTGTCGGCCTTGGGCTCGAGGCGGACGGCGCGGTCGAAATCGGCGATCGCCCGGGCATTGTCGCCTTCGCGCATGTAGAGCTGGCCGCGCCCGCTATAGGCGCTCGCCCGGCTCGGGCTGAGCGTGAGCGCCTTCTGGTAATCCTCGAGCGCGCCGTCGATGTTGCCGAGGTCGCGCCGCAGCGTGCCGCGGTTGACGTAAGGCGAGGGCGATTGCGGGTCGAGCCGGATGGCGGCGTCGTAGTCGGCCATGGCCTGGCCGAAATTGCCGCGGGCGTACCAGGCGTTGCCGCGGTTCTGGTAGGCCGGCACGAAACCGGGCGCGAACTGGATCGCGTTGTTGAAGTCGGGAATGGCGTGGGCGACGTCGTTGCGGTCGAGATAGGCGAGCCCGCGCAGGCTGTAGGCGACGCCCAGCGGCTCGCCCTTCAGGCGGCCGGAACGGAGCACGCTGGTGCAAGCGCCGATGCGCTGGTCGGCGAGGCTCTCCGTCTGGGTTGCGCACATGCGCAGGTCGCGCTGGGTCAGCGCCTGGGCGGCGCCCGGCCACAGGGCAAGCGCGACGCCCAGCCCGGCAGCCCGGATCAGCCATTCTGGCTTAACCCTACGCATCGACCTCGACCCACCTGTACGACTTCGCACTCACGCTCATTAACCATACCCGGCCGCAAAAGGCTTGATCCATCAGCGGTGCCGGGGAGGTTAACGTCAAAATATGGTTAACGGCGGTGGCCTCTTACCACTACCGGAGTAGTGGCTAGTCCGCCCGTTTCTCGGCCTGCGCGCTCGCTGCCGGCGCCCGGTTGGCCATTTCGGCCCCCGCGTCGGGCGACAGGCGGAAGAACATCAGCGCCGAAAGGGCCGATATCGCCGCCACGGCCAGGAAAGCCGGGGGGAAGTCGGCGGCGGCGAGGGTTCCATCGCCGCGGAGGTGGACGGATGTCTCCACCGCGAGGGCGCCGAAGGCGACGCCGGCGGAGATGGCGAGCTGCTGGCCCACGCTGACTAGCGCGGTCGCCCGACTGACGCGGGCGGTCTCGACCTCGGCATAGGCGATGGTGTTGATGCTGGTGAACTCCAGCGAGCGGAAGAAGCCGCCGACCAGCAGCAGCGCCAGCATGATCCACACCGGCGTCGCCTCGGTGAAGGCGGCGCAGGCGGCGAGGAAGGCCGCGCTGATCAGCGCGTTGTACAAGAGCACGTTGCGGAAGCCGAAGCGGCGCAGGATGCGCGTCGCCGCCATCTTCATGCTGATGGCGCCGATGGCGGAGGCGAAGGTGATGAGGCCCGACTGGAACGGCGACATGCCGAAGCCGACCTGCAGGAGGAGCGGCAGCAGGAACGGCAGCGCGCCGATGCCGAGCCGGAAGAAGAAGCCGCCGACCACACTGGCGTAGAAGGTCGGCAGCCTGAACAGGGTCAGATCGAGGGCGGGCGAGGGCGTGCGCCGCGCGTGCAGGATATAGGCGGTCATGAACAGCGCGCCGCCGGCCACCAGCACGACCACCACGTACCACGGCAGGAAGTTCAGGCCGAGGATCGAGAGCCCGAAGGCGATGCCGGCGATGCCGAGCCCGGCCAGCACCATGCCAACGACGTCGAACCGCTCGTGCTGCTCGGCCCGCACGTCCTCGATGTAGCGGCTGGCCAGCACGATGCCGACCAGCCCGATCGGCACGTTGATGATGAAGATCCAGTGCCAGGTGGCGTAGGTCGTGATGAAGCCGCCGACCGGCGGACCGATCACCGGTCCGATGAGGGCGGGCGTGGTCACCCAGGCCATGGCGCTGACCAATTCGCGCTTGCTGATGGTGCGCACCATCACCATGCGCCCGACCGGCGTCATCATGGCGCCGCCCATGCCCTGCACGATGCGGGCGATCACGAAATCGGTGAGCGAGCCGGACAGCGCGCAGCCGATCGAGCCCACCACGAACACCCCGATGGCCGCGCTGAAGACCGTGCGGGCGCCGAAGCGGTCAGCGGTCCAGCCGCTCGCCGGGATGAAGATCGCCAGCGACAGCAGGTAGGACGTGACCGCGAGCTTCAGCGCTAGCGGGTTGGTGCCGATGTCGGCGGCGATCGCCGGCAGCGAGGTCGCGATCACCGTCGAGTCCATGTTCTCCATGAAGAGGGCGACCGCGATGATCAGCGGAACGATGCGGTCGCGGCGCATGGGCAGGAGACCCGGACGGAGGGAGCGGCAATGGCCTGCGGTACCAGAGATCAGTAGCCGGCGAAAGGAAGGCAGAAATCACGGCCCATCTCGCTCTGAGCCGCCCCAGGCTGCGACATTGTCCCCGGCCTGCGGACGAAAGGCGCAAAAAGCCGAATACGCGCTAGGAATCGGCCGCGCCTCATGCTATCGACCCACGCCAACCCAAAAGCGGGCCGTGACGTCGGGCGGGGAACCCCCCGCAGCGGGCATTTTATCAGCCCTCGGCTCCGGTCCGGTGTCCCTTTCGGGTGCGACGGAGTTGGCGATGGCCTCAAAGAATAATTCGAACCCGCGGGAAGCCTTTACTTTCGACGACGTGCTGATCAAGCCCGGCCTGTCGGAGGTGCTGCCCGGCGACGTGGACATCCGCTCGCGCATCACCCGCTCGATCCGGCTCAACATTCCGATCGTCGCCTCCGCCATGGACACGGTGACGGAAGCGCAGATGGCGATCGCGATGGCGCAAGCCGGCGGCATCGGCGTCCTCCACCGCAACATGGACCCGGAGGAGCAGGCGGCGCAGGTCCGCCAGGTCAAGAAGTTCGAGAGCGGTATGGTGGTCAATCCGCTCACCATCGAGCCGACCGCGACGCTGCAGGAAGCGCTCGACCTGATGAAGGCCAACCGCATCTCCGGCATTCCCGTGGTCGAGCAGGTGTCCAGCACCCGGCCCGGCAAGCTGGTCGGCATCCTGACCAACCGCGACGTGCGTTTCGCCACCGATCCGGAGCAGCGCGTCTCCGAGTTGATGACCAAGGACAAGCTGATCACCGTGCGCGAGGGCGTCAGCCAGGACGAGGCCAAGCGGCTCTTGCACCAGCACCGCATCGAGAAGCTGCTGGTGGTGGACGCGCAGTATCGCTGCGTCGGCCTGATCACCGTGAAGGACATCGAGAAGGCGGTCGCCAATCCGAACGCCTGCAAGGACGAGCAGGGGCGCCTGCGGGTGGCTGCGGCCACGACCGTCGGCGACAAGGGCTTCGCGCGCACCGAGGCGCTGATCGCGGCCGGCGTCGATCTCGTCGTGGTCGACACCGCGCATGGCCATTCGCGCTACGTGCTCGACGCCGTCACGCGAATCAAGAAGCTGTCGAACGCGGTGCAGGTGGTGGCCGGCAACGTGGCCACCGCCGATGCCACCCGGGCGCTGATCGATTGCGGCGCGGACGCGATCAAGGTCGGCATCGGGCCGGGCTCGATCTGCACCACGCGCATCGTCGCCGGCGTCGGCGTGCCGCAGCTCACCGCCATCATGGATTGCGTCGAGGCCGCGAAGGCGACCGGCACGCCGGTGATCGCCGACGGCGGCATCAAGTTCTCCGGCGACCTCGCCAAGGCGATCTCGGCCGGCGCCGACTGCGCCATGGTCGGCTCGCTGCTCGCCGGCACCGACGAGACGCCGGGCGAGGTGTTCCTCTATCAGGGCCGCTCCTACAAGACCTACCGCGGCATGGGCTCGGTCGGCGCGATGTCGCGCGGCTCGGCCGACCGCTATTTCCAGCAGGACATCAAGGACGCGCTCAAGCTGGTACCGGAAGGCGTCGAGGGCCAGGTCGCCTACAAGGGTTCGGCCGCGACCGTGCTGCATCAGCTCACCGGCGGCTTGCGCGCCGCCATGGGCTATGTCGGTGCGCGCGACGTGGGCGAGCTGCACGAGAAGGCGGAGTTCGTGCGTATCACCGGCGCCGGCTTGCGCGAAAGCCACGTGCACGACGTGACCATCACGCGCGAGAGCCCGAACTATCCGGGGCGGTCGTAGGGGCGTCCGTCAGGGCTGCTTCCAGTCCGGCACGCGGTAGCGGATTTCGTAATCCTCGGCGGGGCCAGGACGGCGCGGGCTTGAATCCGCCTTCGCTTCGTCGATGAAGTCGACGCGCTGCCACGCGCCGAAATCGTCCGACGTTTTGGGCGTCGCCGAAAGGCGGATGCTGAACAACAGCTTCGGCTCGCCCGGTCGCGACATCACCAGCATTCGCTGCGACGTGCGCGTATAGAGCGGCACGAAGCCGACAAGCACCGCGCGGTCGCCATCTTGGCGCAGCCATGGGTCGCGCAATAAACCGCCGCTGCGCTGCGAACCCGCCTGCATCTCGAAATCGAGGCCCTGGCGGGCAATCGTGGTGTTTGGCGGCAGCCGGACCTCGAAATCCATCTGCGGCGACGGGCCGCTCGCGAAATTCTCGCTGGTCGCGAGTTGAAACTGAATCGCGGCGAAGGCGATCGCGCCGAGCGCGGCGATGACGATCATGCTGCGGCCGGCGATCGCCGAGAATCCGCGATGGCCGCCTTTGTAGCGGAAAACGAGCCAGAGCCCGGTGACGAGCCCGATCACGCCGCCGGGCAGGCCGAACAGAAAGACCGCGAAATAGCCGGCCGCGCCCTCGAAACCCGTGACGCCGAAAACCGGCGCCAGCACGCCGCCGAGCAGGGTGCCGGCAACGCCGCCGACAGCGCCGCCGGCGATGGCGGCGAGAATGGCGAGAAGGTAGGTCATGACGTCCGCCCTGCTGGGAGACGATCCCCCGCATGAGTGTGCCAAAGAGCCGATTTGGTTCAATAGCCCCTTTCATGGCGGCCCCGGCGTGTTACATGCAGCGGTGCGTCGCCCCGGCCGGAAGTGAACTCGCCATGACTGTCACCGCCGTTCTCTTACCGCTGTTCGTGCAGGTGCTGCTGACCTTCGGGCTGTATTTCTGGATGGCCTATTACCGCGTCACGCTTATCCGCAGCCGCGCGGTGCGGATACGGGACATTGCCCTGCGCGAGCCGAACTGGCCGCCGCATGCGCTGAAAATCGCCAATGCCGCGCATAACCAGCTCGAGCTGCCGCTGCTGTTCTATGTGCTCACGATCCTGTCGATTATCACGCGCCATGCCGACCTCGTCTTCCTGGTGCTGGCCTGGGTCTTCGTCTTGTCGCGGCTCGCGCACGCCTATGTGCATACGACGAGCAACGACGTCCGGCAGCGCGGGCCCTTGTTCGGCATCGGCCTGCTCGTGCTGTTCATCATGTGGGTGATCTTCATCGTGCGTATCTTGTTTGGTCTGCCATGACGCCAGCCGCACGACTTGCCGCCGCTATCGAAGTCTTCGACGCCCTCGAGAAAGAGCGCCGGCCGGCAGCCGACGCGCTGAAGGCTTGGGGCCAGGCGCATCGCTTCGCCGGTTCGGGCGACCGCGCGGCCATCGCCGGCCTGGTCTACGACGCGCTGCGCCGGCGCGCCTCCAGCGCCTTTCTCATGGGCGCCGACACGCCGCGCGCGATCCTCATCGGCATGCTGGCCCGCGAGCGCGGGCTCGACGTGGAAGCGGTCGCGCGGCTGGCGAGCGGCGCGCAATACGCGCCGGCGCCGTTGACCGAGGATGAGCGCAAACGTCTTGCCGCCGCCGACATGGCCGGCGCGCCGCCGCACGTGGCGGGCGACTATCCCGACTGGCTCGATCCTTATCTCGCGCGCAGCTTCGGCGACGAGCGCGCGGAGGAAGGCGCCGCGCTCGCCTCGCGCGCGCCGCTCGACCTGCGGGTCAATATCCTGAAGGGGGAGCGCGAGGCGGCGTCCGCCATGCTGTCCGATCTCGCACCCGAGCCGACGCCCTGGTCGCCCTGGGGGCTGCGCATCCGGTTGTCTGCCGACGCCAAGAGCCCGGCGGTGCATGCCGAGCCGGCATTTCTCAAGGGCATCGTCGAGGTGCAGGACGAGGGCTCGCAGCTCGCCGCGCTGTTCTCGGGCGCCAAGCCCGGCGAGCAGGTCGTCGATCTCTGCGCCGGCGCGGGCGGCAAGACGCTGGCGCTCGCCGCGATGATGCAGAACAAGGGCCAGCTCTTCGCCACCGACGACGACAAACGCCGCCTCGCGCCCATTCACGAGCGGCTCAAGCGCTCCGGCGCGCGCAACGTGCAGGTGCGGACGCCGAAGTCGGTCGGCGGCGAGCTCGACGACCTCAAGGGCCGCATGGACCTGGTGATGATCGATGCGCCCTGCACCGGCACCGGCGCCTGGCGGCGCAATCCGGACGCCAAATGGCGCATGCGGCCCGGCGCGCTCGAGCAGCGGTCGAAGGAACAGGCCGAGGTGCTCGACCGCGCGGTGCCGCTGCTGAAGGCGGGCGGGCGCATCGCCTACATCACCTGTTCGGTGCTAGACGAGGAGAACGGCGCGCAGGTGCGCGCCTTCCTGGGCCGGCACGCGGGGTTTGCGGTCGAGCCGCCCGCCGAGGTGGTGAAGGCGCTGGGCGAGCGCGCCTTCATGTTCGCCAAGGCGGCGCGGCTGTCGCAGGAGGGCCTGTTGATGAGCCCGCGTGCGACCGCCACCGACGGCTTCTTCGTCAGCGTGCTGCGGCGGACCTAGGGCTGCGCCGGGGACGGTCGCCGAATACCCCGATTGCGCCGCAATCCCGGCCAAATTTTTCCGCCTTGGTCGCCTGATTATCGCGCCAACGATTTGAGGCGGGGTTTCTTCACATGCTGGCAGCGACGCGCGATCCCATGCGGCACGGGGAGACGCAGGCGCCGCCTGTGTCGCACGACAACCATCGCCTGCACGCGCCGGAGGCGCCGCGCGCGCCGCGCTTCATGACGGCGTTGCAGATGACCGGTTCGCTGCTGGCCATCCCCGTGGCGCTGGGCAGCGCCTATTCGGTTTACAAGGCGAACTTCTCGCCCGAGGTGCAGTGCCAGACGCTGCGCGCCGGCATCATCGCCATGATCGACAGGAACATCGACGCCGCTGCGCGCCGCATGCTGGTGCGCCGCGACGTCGAGACGTTCGAGACGACCTGCGGCGCGTTCGATCCGGACGCCAAGGCCGCCTTCGTCAGCCTGCTGGCCGAGCCGCGTCCGGCGGCGGCCCCGCCGAAGGCGGCGCCGGCCAAGGCGCAGAAGGCGGAAGCACCGAAGCCCGAGGCCGCGAACGAGGTCAAATCCGACGCCAAGGTCGACGCCGCGCCCGTGCCGAAGCGCGTGGCCGTCGCCAAGGCGGCGCTGGCCGAGGCGGACGCCGCCAATGCCGATGCGCGCTGGCTCGCAGCGGTGCGCGGCGCGCTGGTGTCGCATGCGTCGCCTGCGCCTGCGCCCGCCGCCAAACCGCTTGGGGCGCTGGTCGTGCCGGCCGCATCGTCCGCGGCGGCGCCGGTTCTGCCGCCGGCCGAGGCCGTCGCCCCGCCGGCGCCGTCCGAGCACGCGAGCGATCCCGACCGCCCTGTGCCGCCGGCAACGATCCCGGAAGCCGCCTCGCGCGATACGCGCTCGACATGGCTCTCGAATATCCCGTTCGTCGGGCAGGTGCTGGATAGGTAGCTTTTGTCGTTCCCGCGCAGGCGCGGGCCCATACGCCGCAGTCCATCGATAGCGCAGGGGTTATGGGTCCCGGGCCTCGCGAACGCTCGCCCGGGACGACGGCAATCACTTCCCCGGCTGCCAGTCGGCGACGCTTGCGACGTCGGCTTCGGCCTGCCAGCGGCCGATGCGCTCGGGCTTGCGTTCGGCATCCGCCAGCCGGTCGAGGAATTCGCGGCGGGGAATTTCGCGGAAGCCCATGTCGCGGCAGGTCGGCGTCATCAGCTTGCCGTCGTTGAAGGCGAAGCCCCACCGCGCCAGGTGCCAGTTGAACACGGTGAAGCCGATCTTCGACGTGTTCGGTTCTTTCGAGAACTGCGACTCGGTGAAGAAGGCGCCGCCGACCGCGATGCCGTAGCCGCCGCCGGCGAGCTCGCCCTTCTCGTTCCAGACCTCGAAGGAATGCGCGTAGCCGGCGTCGAAGGCGGCCGCATAGGCGTGCATGATGTGCGGCGTGATCCAGGTGAGGTGCCAGCGCCCGGCGCGCGCGCTCGCGCAGGCGGTGATGACGCCCTCGAAGTCGCGGTCGATGGTGACGGTATAGCGGGCTTGGCGCATCTGGCGGCGCAGGCGCTTGGCGATGTGCAACTCGTCGAAGAACAGCACCGAGCGCGCCGGCGGCGACCACCATTTCAGCGGCCCGACATGCGCGAAGGGGTAGAGGCCGCGCCGGTAGGCGGCGAGCAGGCTCGGCAGCGAGAGGTCGTGCACGAAACCGGCAAGCCCGGGCGGTTGGGCGAGCGCGCGCTCGGGATCGGGCAGGGCGAAGTCCGGCGCCAGCAGCTCCTCGAAGCTCATGCGCAGCAGGCCCGGCAGCCCGGCGATGCGGCCCGGCATCAGCGCCCAGGCCAGCCCCAGCGTCCAGCGCTCCGCCTTCGCGGGCAGGCTCTCGTGAAACAAGGCGGCGCGGCGCTGCGCCGGCCGGCTCGGCGCGACGGTCAAACTCATGCGCTCCGCTTCGAAGGCCATGGCGTCTCCGGTATCCGGCTGTGAACAAGCCGGATTTGCGGGGTTTTCTAAGCACGCCCGGGGCTAACATGGGGTTACCGGAAAGCCTGAAGAAAGCTTGACCCTCCGCCGCAAAGCCCGCAAAAAGCCGACCCGAGCGGCCTTTTCGAGCCCATTCCGACCCGTTCGGGCGCAAAGCCGTCCATGTCCGACAAAACGTCACACGACAAGGTTCTGATCGTCGACTTCGGTTCCCAGGTCACCCAGCTCATCGCGCGGCGGGTGCGGGAGGAGAAGGTCTATTCGGAGATCGTCCCGTTCCAGAAGGCGGAAGCCGCCTTCCGGGAGATGAAGCCGAAGGCGGTGATCCTGTCCGGCGGCCCGGCCTCGGTGCACGAGGCGAACGCGCCGCTCGCGCCCAAGGCGATCTACGACTCCGGCGTGCCGGTGCTCGGCATCTGCTACGGCGAGCAGGCGATGGCGCAACAGCTCGGCGGCAAGGTCGAGGGCGGCCATCACCGCGAGTTCGGCCGCGCCGAGGTCGAGGTCGTCTCCGACTCGCCGCTGTTGGAGGGCGTGTGGGAGAAGGGCCAGAAGTATCCGGTCTGGATGAGCCACGGCGACCGCGTCACCGAGCTGCCGCCGGGCTTCAGGGTGCTCGGCACCTCGCCGAATGCGCCGATCGCCATGATCGGCGACGACAAGCGCAGGTTCTACGCCACGCAATTCCACCTCGAGGTGGTGCATACGCCGCACGGCGCGGCGCTCCTGCGCAACTTCGTGCGCAAGATCGCCGGGCTCACCGGCGACTGGACCATGCGCGCCTTCAAGGAAGAGGCGATCGAGAAGATCCGCAAACAGGTCGGCAAGGGCCGGGTGATCTGCGGGCTCTCCGGCGGCGTCGATTCAGCGGTCGCCGCCGTGCTGATCCACGAAGCGATCGGCGACCAGCTCACCTGCGTGCTGGTCGACACCGGCCTGATGCGGCTCGCCGAGGCGTCGAGGGTCGTCACCATGTTCCGTGACAGCTACAACATCCCGCTGGTGCACGTGGACGCGAGCGAGACCTTCCTCAAGGCGCTCGAAGGCGTCGAGGATCCGGAAGTCAAGCGCAAGACCATCGGCAAGTTGTTCATCGACGTGTTCGAGCAGGAGGCGAAGAAAATCGGCGGCGCCGAATTCCTCGCGCAGGGCACGCTCTATCCCGACGTGATCGAGAGCGTGTCGTTCACCGGCGGCCCGTCGGTGACCATCAAGTCGCACCACAATGTCGGCGGCCTGCCCGAGCGCATGAACATGAAGCTCGTCGAGCCGCTGCGCGAGCTGTTCAAGGACGAAGTGAGGGCGCTCGGCCGCGAGCTCGGCCTGCCGGAAGCCTTCGTCGGCCGCCATCCGTTCCCGGGGCCGGGGCTCGCCATCCGCGTGCCCGGCGCGATCACGCGCGAGAAACTCGACATCCTGCGGCTGGCCGACGAGATCTACATCGAGGAGATCCGCCGCTGCGGGCTGTACGACGAGATCTGGCAGGCCTTCGCCGTGCTGTTGCCGGTGAAGACCGTCGGCGTGATGGGCGACTTCCGCACCTACGAATACGTCGTGGGCCTGCGCGCCGTGACCTCGACCGACGGCATGACTGCCGACTTCTACCCCTTCGACATGAAGTTCTTAGGATTGGTCGCCACCCGCATCATCAACGAGGTGAAGGGCGTCAACCGCGTGGTCTACGACGTGACCTCGAAGCCGCCGGGAACGATTGAGTGGGAGTGAGGCGGAGACCGTCTATTTTCCCGATGCCAGTCTCGCGAGGGGCAGAGCAATGGACAAAGCGGAGCGGAGCCTAAAAAAGTTTTGGTACGACCTTCAGAGTACGTGGACAGTTTTAGAGCGTATCAACTGGCTCGATCCGGCCTTTG
The DNA here is from genome assembly GCA_046292265.1 of Pseudolabrys sp. Classification (GTDB taxonomy): domain Bacteria; phylum Pseudomonadota; class Alphaproteobacteria; order Rhizobiales; family Xanthobacteraceae; genus Pseudolabrys. The sequence goes on from JBKBRE010000011.1 coordinate 93,602, forward strand.
CAGTCGAAAAAGCATATGTCTGCGCAGTTTTTTCAAAGGCGGCTTATCTAAAGATTCCAGATTTCGAGTTGGCAGATGCGGACAAAGCGAAGGTCATTCCATGCTTGACTTATCAATATCTAATACGCGAGGGACGGCAAATTGATGTCGTGGAATATTTGAGAACGGCAGATTTTTCTAATGTATTTGTAGAATTTAATGAGCGAGTTGTCGTAGTGGGCATTGTACTGCAGAACGTCATAATTGTTGCTTTTAGAGGCACGCGCCCGCTTTACCTTTCGGATTGGATGACCGATTTCAACTCGTTTAAAGTTGAGGTGACGCCTGATACGAATACAGTATCATTTCATAAGGGATTCTATCTCTCAATTAGTTCGATCTTTGAATCGATTGGCAATCATCTGCAAAAGAAGCTGCAGCTTCGGGATATGCCCGTGTACGTTGTCGGTCATTCCTTGGGTGGTGCTATGGCTGCAATATTGTATGCGCTCGGTGGGAGAACTTTCTATTCCAGATATATGTATGAGGCAGTGAATCGGCCGGTGCCGTCTTCGCATTCTAGTTTTACGGTAGGCATGCCTCGTTATGGTGACAAACGAGCAGTCGCTAGTTTGAGAAACCCCTATCATTGCTACAACGTGCTCGACGTCGTGCCTAATCTGCCATTTCATATTCTGGGATTTGAAGATTCGCAAAAAGAATACATGATACGGGGTGGCAAACTAATTCAGAACTCAAGGAGAGGTGGCCTTTCGCCATGGGCTCTTTTCCCGCGGCTGCATTACGCGAGGGGAATACGGCACCATTTGATCGAGCGTTATATAGTTAATCTGAAGTCGATTGTTGGCATCAGATAGAGTTGCCCATGCCCATCACCATCTATGGCATCAAGAACTGCGACACGATGAAGAAGGCGCGCGCCTTCCTCGACAAGCAGGGTGTCGGTTACGCGTTCCACGACTACAAGAGCGTGGGCATCGACAAGGACAAGCTGGAGAAGTGGGCGAAGAAGGCCGGCTGGGAGACGTTGCTCAACAAGGCCGGCACCACCTTCAAGAAACTGCCCGACAAGGACAAGGAAGCCCTCACCGAGAAGAAGGCGATCGCGCTCATGCTCGCGCAGCCGTCGATGATCAAGCGGCCGGTGCTCGAAATGCCGGGCGGCAAGCTGCTGGTCGGCTTCAAGCCGGATGAATACGCCACAGTGAAGGGCTGAGCGCGATTTACTCCGCTCATTCCCGCCCCCGCCTGCGCGGGGACAGGCTCAAGCGGGAATCCAGGGCTCCCTTGCGGGTATGGATTTTCTTGCTCTGGGTCCCCGCTGTCGCGGGGACGAGCGGGCTTCGTCCGCGCAGGGCTCGCCGGGCAAAACTTAAACACCCTTGCAACGGTTTGTTGACCGCCCCGTGGCAGGGTCGCGCCATGCGGCCCTCGATGTTCATCGAAGTCGTGCCCTGGATGATGCTGTCCGCGGCGGTGCGGGTACTCGTCGTGCACGGCGGGCTGACGGCGCTCGTGGTGATCCAGCTCTCCGACCTGTTCCTGTTCATCGCCTTCCTGCTGGCGGCGCGCCGGATGATCGAGTTCACCGGCGGCGTCACCGTCCTCGGGCAGCTCAGCCTGTCACAGCAGGTGGCGCTGGCGCGCAAGGTGCTGCCGCGCGTCGTCGCCGTCATGGTGGGCGGTGCAGCCGCCGTCTACGCGCTCGGCGCGCCCTGGGTCGGCCTGCATATGCTGCTCGGCTTCGACGGCATCGCCTACGACATGCAGACGCTGGATGGCTTTCTGTGGAGCGCGTTCATGGCGGCGTTCACGCTGCTGATGGTCGTGCGTGTCGAGCAGCACGGCGATGCCCGCATCCTCGCCGTCTTCCGCGAGCTGTGGGCGCGCATCGCCTGGATGGCGCCGGCGATCGCGGTCGTCTTCCTCGCCGCCATCGCGCTCAGCATTCTTCAGGGCGCGGCGCGCGGCGTCGTCTTCGCCTTCTGGACCAGCGATGCCGCGCCGTCGCTCATCCGGGCGCTCGCCTTTTATGGTTTCGTCTTTGTCTTCGCGTCGGTCCGGTTGTGGGTGACGCTGGCGATCCTCGTCTTCGCCTTGCGGGAGTCGCACCGGCGCGGCGCGCCGACGCCGGCCCCGACCGTCACGCCAACTTAGGACTATCGGCCGACCGGTACCGCGAGCAGCGGGCAGGGAGAGCGGCGCAGCACGCGCTCGGTGGTCGAGCCGCGCAGCGCATCGAGGAAACCGTGGTGCCCGGCGGTCGGCATGCCGATCAGGTCGGCCGGCCAGTCCTTGGCGATGTCGAGGATGGCCTCCACCGCGTCCCCCTTGCGCAACGCGACCGGCAGGCGGCGCTGCGGCGCGGTGGGCCGCGTGAGCTCCGGCGCCGCGCTGCCGACGTGGAGCAGTCGCTCCTCGGCCTCGATGCCGCCCAGCAGGTGGGCAAAGTCCATGATCGCCGCGACGGCGCCGGCCGGTGGTGGGTCATGGTTGACCGGGATGAGCACGTGCTGGAGCCGCACTTCGCCGCGGCGTCCGTCCACGAACCCGCGTGCGGTTGCCGGCACGAACAAGGTCGGGGCGCGGCTGTGCCGCGACAGCGCCTCGGCGACCGAGCCTTTGAGCCAGCGCGCCACGCCCTCGCGCCCCTCGGTCGCCAGCACGATCAGGTCGGCCGCATGCGTGCGCAGGTAGTGGACGATGCCCTCGAGCGGGGCCTGCGGCTCCATCTCGACCTTGCGCACCGTCACGCCGGTCTTCTCGGCGATCGCCTCGATCGGCGCGTTGGCGTCCATCAGGCCCCAGTCGGCCAGCGTCCGACGCACGTGCGGGAACTGGTCCGACCCCTTGTGTTCCTGTGAACGGGGCACGTGCAGCACGGTGAGCGCCGCCTTGGCCACCAGCGCGATTTTCAGCGCGTGCGCAAAGGCGCCGGCGCTTGCTTCGGAGAAGTCGGTCGGATGGACGATCGATTCGATGCGGGTCATGAAGGGCCTACTTGGACGCACATTACCGCGCCCGCCGCGCGGGGCAAATTGCGTGAGATCAAGGCGCCCGGCCCCTTGATCCAGGCCGCTTTCCCTGCCACATGCGCCTCATGAATAAGCCGCTTTCCGCCGCCGATTCCATCCCCCAGACGCCCTTGGCCGCCGAGGTCGAGCGGAGGCGCACCTTCGCGATCATCTCCCACCCGGACGCCGGCAAGACCACCCTGACCGAGAAGCTGCTGCTGTTCGGGGGCGCCATCAACCTGGCCGGCCAGGTGAAGGCCAAGCGCGACCGCCGCTCCACCCGCTCGGACTGGATGGCGATCGAGCGCGAGCGCGGCATTTCGGTGGTCACCTCGGTGATGACCTTCGATTACGACGGCCGGGTTTTCAACCTGCTCGACACGCCGGGCCACGAGGACTTCTCGGAAGACACCTACCGCACGCTCACCGCCGTCGACTCGGCGGTGATGGTGATCGACGCCGCCAAGGGCATCGAGGCGCGCACGCGCAAGCTGTTCGAGGTCTGCCGGCTGCGCGACATTCCGATCATCACCTTCATCAACAAGATGGATCGCGAGAGCCGCGACCCGTTCGAGATCCTGGACGAAATCGAGAAGACGCTGGCGCTCGACACCACGCCGATGACCTGGCCGATCGGGCAGGGCCGCGATTTCGCCGGCACCTACGACATTTCAACCGGCGAGATGCGGCTGATCAGCGAGGACGGCAAGACGGTCGAGCGCCAACCGCTCGACCTCGCCGCGCTCGCCGCCAAGAACCCGATGCTCGACGCCGCCGCGATCGAGGAAGAGCTCAAGCTGGTCAAGGACGCCTGCCGGCCGTTCGATCTGGCGGCGTTTCGCGAAGGCCATCTGACGCCGGTGTTCTTCGGCTCGGCCCTGAAGAACTTCGGCGTCAAGGACCTGCTCGACGCGCTCGCCGCCTTCGCGCCGCCGCCGCGTGCGCAGGTGGCCAATACGCGCAGGATCGACGCGCACGAGAACGCGATGACCGCCTTCGTGTTCAAGATCCAGGCCAACATGGATCCCAACCACCGCGACCGCATCGCTTTCGCGCGGCTGTGCTCGGGCAAGCTGCGGCGCGGCATGAAGGCCAAGCTCACGCGCACCGGCAAGCCGGTGACGCTGTCGGCGCCGCAGTTCTTCTTCGCGCAGGACCGCTCGGTGGCGGATGAGGCTTATGCCGGCGACGTGGTCGGCATTCCGAACCACGGCACGCTGCGCATCGGCGACACCTTCACCGAAGGCGAGGAGCTCTCCTTCCTCGGCGTGCCGAACTTCGCGCCGGAAATCTTGCGCCGGGTGAAGCTCGGCGATCCGATGAAGGCCAAGAAGCTGAAGGAAGCCTTGCAGCAGATGGCGGAGGAGGGCGTCGTGCAGGTGTTCCGCCCGCTCGACGGCGCGCCGGCGCTGGTCGGCGTCGTTGGTCCGCTGCAGCTCGATGTGCTGAAGGTGCGCCTCGCCGAGGAATACGGCCTCGACATCGGCTTCGAGCAGCCGGAATTCCAGCTCGCGCGCTGGATCGCCGCCGACGACCGCAAGAAGCTCGACGACTTCGTGTCGGCCAACTACTCGTCGGTCGCCGAAGACCTCGACGGCGACAAGGTGTTCATGGCGCGTAACCAGTTCATCCTCGACTACACGCGCGAGCGTGCGCCGGGCTTGGTGTTCAACGACATCAAGGACGTGAAGAAGGCGGCTTGAGCCGCGCTCAGGTCAGCATCACGTAGTGCGACTGGTCGTCGGCGTTCGCCTTCATCAGCGCCGCCGACTTGCGCCGCGCCGGTCCGTAATAGTCCGGTTCGATGACCATGGGCCGCGGCATGAACAGCACGGAGATCATCCGCTCGAGCAGGGCTTTTGACGACACCGGCTTGAGCAGGAATTCGTTGACGCCGACATTGACGGCTTCGGTAACCTTGGCCCGCTCGCCGTGCCCGGTGAGCATGATGACCGGCGTGTCGGGATAGGGGAAAGTCTGCGGCGCGCGCACCCGGCGCATGAAGCTGGGCCCCTTCATCCCCGGCATTTCCCAGTCGAGGATCACGACGTCGGGCGCGATCCTGCACATGGCTTCGAGCCCGGCCGTGCCGTCGGCCGCGTCATGGATCTTTTGCACGCCGATGGCGGTGAGCATGGTGCGCACGAGCTTGCGGCTGCCCGGGTCGTCGTCGACGACCAGGACTTTGGTGCTTGCCAGGCGCGAGGCGAGTTCGGCAGGGGCGATGTTCACGGCAGCTCTTCCGTCGCGAAATCAAATGTGACTGCAGTAAAGCACGATGATGTCGAGATCGTTTAAAGTTATGCGCTGCAATTGTCGCGATCGCGTCAACCGATTGCTAACCACGAGCGCGGCCGCGGCAGACCTCGACGGCGGCACGACGTCATGGCGCACGGCGGATCATCCAGGTTTCGGCCGTCGTCGCGACGGGACCGGTCCCGCCGTGCTGCGGTGCACACAATGAGACATTCGATCTTCGCAATATGATGATGCATAACCGGCGCCGGGCCTGAGCGGTGGCCGGAGCGGCGTGGTTTGCCGGCGCCGGTCGGCGGGGCGATGACCCAGGCGGTCAACACGGTTGTGCGATGGAGAATGAGCTTCCCCCTTTTCTTGTCCGGACGGTGCTCGGCTTCGGCCTGGGGATCGCCCTCGGCGTCGTTGCCCGCTACGGCCGCTTCTGCACGCTGGGGGCCATCGAGAACGCCGTATACGGCAAGGACTTTCAGCGGCTCAAGGCGTGGGTCCTGGCGACAGCGGTCGCCATCGTCGGCGTGCACGCCCTCGAGCTTTGGGCCGGGCTCGATCTGACGCGCGCGATCTACACGGGCGCGCGCATCGAGTGGGGCGGGGCCATCCTCGGCGGGCTGATGTTCGGTCTCGGCATGGCGCTGGTCGGAACATGCAGTTTCGGCGCTTTGTTGCGGCTCGGCGGCGGCGATCTGAAGGCGCTTGTCACGTTGCTCGTGATGGGCTTGACGGCCATGATGGCCATGCGCGGATTGATCGGGCTCGGCCGCATTCGCGTCACTGATCCGCTGACGCTCGAACTCGCGGCGTCGGCCTCGCAGCGGCTCCCTGCGTTGGTGGGGTTGACGGGGCCGCTCGTTTCCATCGGCGCGATGGTGTTCGGAGCGGCGGTGGCGCTGGCGGTCTGTCTGCGCGGGTTCAAGTCGCATCGTTCTGTGCTCACCGCTCTCGGCATCGGCGTTCTGGTCGTGCTTGGCTGGTGGGCGACCGGCATCGCCGGCTTTGACGCCTTCGACACCAGGCGTATCGAGTCGTTCAGTTTCGTGGCGCCGCCGGGCGACACGCTGCTCTATCTGATGCTCGCCTCGGGCATGCATCCGGATTTTCCCGTCGGTGCGGTGTTCGGCGTGATCGTCGGCGCCTTCGTGGCGGCGCGAATGGCCGGCGAGTTCCGCTGGGAAACACCCGATGGCGCCGGCGAGATGCGCCGCCATCTCCTCGGCGCCGTCCTCATGGGCGTCGGCGGGATCGCGGCGCTCGGCTGCACCATCGGCCAGGGCGTCACCGGGCTTTCGACGCTGTCGGTCGGCTCGTTCCTGGCGATCGCGTCCATACTCGTGGGCGCGCGCATCGGCCTCTACTGGCTGGTCGAGCGGGCGGTGCGCTGATCAATAAAGCTCGCTACTTTCCAGTGCGGCGCGTCGCGTACCGGGCATCACCGGCTGAGGCTTGGCGTGAGTGGCGGGAACAGCCTTGACGTTCGTTTGGAACCCGTCCGAAGCCAAAAGAATAAGCATCTCTCGGTAATTTCTATCTATCGACAATTTATCACAAATTTATGCACGCACGCGTCAAGCGTTGGCATCTTGCCCCGCCGACCGGAGCGCGACATCAGTCATGCTGACAACTCCTTCTGGATCCAAGTCGAGCGAACTGACCGACAAGCAGCTGCTGATGCTTTTCCCGACGCCGATGTTCATGGGCAGGCTGCCCGATATCGGCCTGTGCGACCGGATCGAGAAGCACGTCCGCGGTATGCGGGACGCCACGCAAGGGCGCTCGTCCCCGAAGAACGCAAGCCCGGCGTTCATAACGTCGGACAATCTGCACACCGTGCCGGAGATGAAAGACCTGGTGGACGTCGTGATGGGGGAGGCCGGCAAGATTTTCGACGCCTATGCGATCAAGCGTGACTCGCATTACATCACGAGCATGTGGGCGAACATCACCCATCCCAATCACCGCCAGAACATGCACGTACATCCGAATTGCCTGCTGAGCGGGCTCGTCTACATCAAGACGCCGCTGAGCTGCGGGCCGACGATGTTCGCTTCGCCGCGCAAGTTCACGAAGAACCTCGAGCCGAGATATCTGACCAAGAACGAGCTCAATTCGGATTTCGTCATCATCCCGGCGGAGAAGGGCCGGATGCTGTTCTGGCCCAGCCACATTCCGCACGCGGTCGAGCAGGGCACGGCCGACGAGAGCGACGAGCGGATCGTGGTCGCCTTCAACGTCATGATCCGCGGGCAGGTCGATCTGTTCACAGCGAACATCAATTTTGCCTAGCCGGGCGCGGTCCTGATGGCGGACCGGGCGCTCAATTGACCTTCACGCCGGCGGCCTCGATCACCGGCGCCCAGCGCGCGATCTCGCCGTCGATATGCGCGCGGAATTCCTCCGGCGAAGAGCCGACCGGCTCCATGATCTGCGTCGCCAGTTTCGCGCGCGCCTGCGGCGCCTTGACGATCTGCGCGACGTCCTCCGCGATCCTGGCGACCACCGCCTTCGGCGTGCCGCCCGGTGCGATCAGCCCGTTCCAGGCGTCGGCTTCGACGTCGACGCCGCTTTCCTTCAGCGTCGGCACCTCCGGCAGATAGGGCGAGCGCTTGGCCGTCGAGACGGCGAGGATCTTCACCTTGCCGGCCTGCGCGTGCGGCGTCACCGAAATCGCCGGCAGGCAGGCGATCTGTGCATCGTTGCGGATGACCGCGGTGATCGCCTGCGGCGAGGAGGTGTAGGGCACGTGCACCAGCTTCGTACCGGCCTTGATCGCGAGCGCCTCCATGGCGAGGTGCGAGAGCGAGCCGTTGCCGATCGAAGCGAAATTGTACTTGCCGGGGTTCGCCTTCAGCAGCGCGATCAGCTCGGCCACCGAATCGATCTTGAGCTCGTTGCTCACCACCAGCGCGCTCGGCTGGGTGACGAGTTGCGTCACGGCCGCGATGTCTCGCTTCGGATCGTAAGGGAGCTTCGAGAACAGCAGCGTGTTGATGGCGAGCGGTCCGCCGATGCTGATGCCGACGGTGGCGCCGTCGGGCGCCGCCTTGGCCACCGCATCGGTACCGAGATTGCCGCTGGCGCCGGGCTTGTTCTCGACCAGGAACGTGCTGTCCGGATATTTCCGGCCGAGCCCCTCGGCCACCACCCGCGCCACGATATCCGGCGTCGAGCCGGGGCCGAAAGGCACCACGATGTGCACGGTCTTCAGCGGCCAGGCTTGCGTCGTCGTCTGCGCGGCGGCGGTGGCGGCGGCAAAAAGCAGCAGGACGCCGGCCACCAGCCAGCATTTCAAGGGACTTGCGTTCATCGGGGAATTCCTATGCGGGCGCGGACTTGCATTGCCAGCCGCTATCCTCTACTGCGGCGCCTGTATTCTGAGCAATGCGGGCGAGTGTAGCATGGGCTTGGGCGTCCTCATCGTCGGCTTGGCGGTCTTCCACGCCAACCATTTGTTCGTGACCTTCCGCGGCGCCCGCGCCTCCGCCATCGAGCGGCTCGGCATGAACGGCTACCGCGTCGTGTTCTCGCTGGTGTCGCTGCTCGGGCTCGTCCTCATCGTTTCCGGTTACAGCGAGTACCGCGCGCAGGAATGGATCGACCTCTGGTCGCCGCCCGCCTTCATGCGCCACGTCACCGTCGGGCTGATGCTGATCTCGGTGATCCTGACGGTCGCCGTGTTCATCCCCAGCCGCATCAAGGCCAGAACGCAGCATCCGATGCTGGCCTCGGTGAAGATCTGGGCCTTCGCGCATCTGTTGTCGAACGGCGATCTCGGCTCGGTGCTGGTGTTCGGCACGTTCCTGGCGTGGGCGGTCTATGCGCGCATCGCCGCCAAGCGCCGCACCGATTTCGTGGCGCCGGTCGCGCCGGCCGGCTGGGGCAACGACGCGATCGTCGTCGCGCTCGGCGTCGTCCTCTATCTCGCGCTCGGCTACGTCTTCCACCCGGCGGTGATCGGCGTTCCTGTGTTCGGCAGATAAGGAGCGGGGCCCATGTCCGTGCAAAGCGAAATCCGCCGTCTCACCGCGCCGGACATCCAGGCGCGCAAGGGCGGCGAGCCGATCGTGATGCTCACCTCATACCATGCGCACACAGCCGCGCTCGCCGACAAATATTGCGACGTCATCCTGGTTGGCGATTCGCTCGGCATGGTGATGCACGGGATGGAGACCACCGTTCCCGTCACGCTCGACATGATGATCCTGCAAGGCCACGCCGTGATGCGCGGCTCGAAGCGCGCGCTGGTGGTGGTGGACATGCCGTTCGGCTCCTACGAGGCGTCCAGGGAGCAGGCCTTCGCCAGCGCCGTGCGCGTGCTCAAGGAGACCGGCTGCGGCGCCATCAAGCTGGAAGGCGGCAAGCGCATGGCCGACACCATCCGCTTCCTGGTCGAGCGCGGCGTGCCGGTGATGGCGCATGTCGGCCTCACGCCGCAGGCGATCAACGTGCTCGGCTCGTTCCGCGCGCAGGGGCGCGACGAGGACGATTGGGGCCCGATTGAGGAGGACACGCTGGCGGTGGCGGAGGCGGGCGCCTTCTCGGTGGTGATCGAGGCGGTGGCCGAGCCGCTCGCCCGCCGGCTGACAGGGGCGGTGCCGATCCCGACCATCGGTATCGGGGCGAGCGTGGCCTGCGACGGCCAAGTGCTGGTGATGGAAGACATGCTCGGCCTGTCGCCGCGCGTGCCCAAATTCGTCAGGCGCTTCGGCGACCTCGGTCCCGGCATCGAGAAGGCGATCTCGGCCTATGCCGCGGAGGTGCGCGCCCGGACCTTCCCCGGTCCCGAGCACGTCTATCCGATGAAGGCCCGGAAGGACTGAGGCGGCCATCCCCGGCGAGCGGCGCTAAGCCGCTGAATCTTAACGATTGTCGGCGCAATCTTTGCCTTGCGCCCGCCACATCGTTAGGTTACCGCGCTCATGGCGCCCGAAAGGGGTGGGCGCCTCCCCGGAAGTGGTTTTGGAGCCGTTCGTGGCCGATATCTTTCATGAAGTCGACGAGGAAGTCCGGCGCGAGCAGCTCAAGCGGCTGTGGGAACGCTACAGCATCGTCATTATCGCCGTGGCGGTCCTGATCGTGGCCGCAATCGCCGGCTGGCGGGGATACGAGTGGTGGACGGGCAAGAAGGCCGCGGAAGCGGGCGCCCGGTTCGAAGCGGCGGTGGCGCTCGCCGACCAGGGCAAGCACGCCGATGCGGAAGCGGCCTTCGCCAAGGTCGCGGCCGATGCGCCCGGCGGCTACGCCGTGCTGGCGCGCCTGCGCGCCGCCGCCGAACTGGCGCAGGCGGGCAAGAATGAGGATGCCGTAAAGGCCTATGACGCCATCGCGGCGGATGGATCGGTCGGCGCACTCTGGCAGGATCTCGCCGCCGTGCGCGCCGGCCTCCTGCTGGTCGACACCGCGCCGCTTGCCGAAATGCAGCGCCGGCTTGGGCCGCTGGCCGAGCCCGGCCGCATCTACCGGCACACCTCGCGCGATCTTTTGGCGCTGTCGGCCTGGCGCAACCAGGACGCCGCCGCCGCCCAGAAATATATCGACATGATCACGGGCGACGCCGAGACCCCGCAGGGCACGCGTGCGCGCGCCGACGTGCTCGCCGCGTTGATCGCGGCCGGCGGCAAGAGCTGAGGACCCACGCCATGCGCCGACTGAAACCCGTCGTGATGCTGGCCGCGCTCATCGCGCTCGCACCGGCGCTTGCCGGCTGCGAGAGCTTCGACCTCGACAAGCTCGACGTCTTCGGCCTCAACGAGAAGAAGAAGCTGCCGGGCGAGCGCAGGCCGCTGTTCCCGGAAGGGGTGCCGGGCGTCTCGCAGGGCATCCCGCCGGAATACATGATGGGCAACCGGCAGCCCGAGGATACGAGCCTCGCGCCGGCCGCGCCCGCCGCCGAGCAGCCCGCCCAGGCACCCAGGACCGCCGCGGTCGCGCCAGCCCGGGAGCCGAAGCCGCAGGCCAGGCCGAAGCCGCGTCAGCCGAGGCCGGCGGCCGCGAGTCAGCCGACCCGCGTCACCGTGCAGCCGCCGGCGCAGTCCGCGCCGCAGCAGCAACCGGCGCCCTGGCCCGCGCCTCAGCCGCAGCAGCAGCCGGCCCAGCAGCCGCAAGAGCAATCGCCCTGGCCGGCTCCGAACCAGTCCGCCACCACCGCGCCCTGGCCGTCGGCGCCGCCGCCCGGGACCTTCTCGCGGCAATAAGCCGTCCTTGCGCCTCTCGGGCGTCGCCGGCACGACGGCTCGCTTGCAGCCTTCGCGTGCCTTTTGGCGCGGCAGCCATTAGATGAATTTCATGAGCTTCACCGTCGCCATTGTCGGCCGGCCCAATGTCGGCAAGTCCACCTTGTTCAACCGGCTGGTCGGCAGGCGCCTGGCGCTGGTCGACGACCGGCCGGGCGTCACGCGCGACCGCCGCGAGGGCGAGGCGCATCTTGGCGACCTGACCTTCACCGTCATCGACACCGCCGGCCTGGAAGAGGCCGCGCCGGAGACGCTCTCCGGCCGCATGCGGGCGCAGACCGAGACCGCGATCGCGCAGGCCGACGCGATCTTCTTCATGATCGACAGCCGCGCCGGTCCGACCCCCATCGACCGCGCCTTCGCGCAGGTCGTGCGCAAGTCCGGCAAGCCCACGGTGCTGATCGCCAACAAGAGCGAGGGCCGCGACGCGGAGGCGCGGCGGCTGGAAGCCTATGCGCTCGGGCTCGGCGAGCCGGTCGCCATCTCGGCCGAGCACAACGAAGGCATGAGCGACCTCTACACCGCGCTGACCGAGGCGCTGCCGGCGAAGGCGGCCGAGCAGCGCGAGGCGCCCGAGACGGAAGGGCCGCATCCGATCCGCGTCGCCATTGTCGGCCGACCCAATGCCGGCAAGTCCACGCTCATCAATCGTCTCATCGGCGAGGAGCGCCTGCTCACCGGGCCGGAAGCCGGCATCACTCGCGATTCTATCGCCGTCGATCTCGCCTGGCAGGACAAGTCCTTCAAGCTCTACGACACCGCCGGCATGCGCCGGCGCTCGCGCGTGGACGAGAAGCTGGAGAAGCTATCGGTCGCCGACGCGCTCAACGCGGTGCGCTTCGCCGAAGTCGTCGTCGTGCTGCTCGACGTCGACAACGCTTTCGAGGAGCAGGACCAGCGCATCGCCGACCTGATCGAGCAGGAAGGCCGTGCCATCGTGATCGCGGTCAACAAGTGGGACCTCGCCGACAAGAAGCCGGGCGCGATCTCCAGGTTGCGTCAGCAGGCGGCCGAGAAGCTCACGCAATTGAAGGATGTGCCGCTGGTGGCGGTCTCGGGCCTGACCGGCGAGGGGCTCGACCGCCTGATGGCGGCGATCGTCGAGGCCTACGAGGTGTGGAACCGGCGCGTGCCGACGTCGGCGCTCAATCGCTGGTTCGAGCAGGCGGTCAGCGCGCACCCGCCGCCGGCGGTCTCCGGCCGCAGGCTCAGGCTCAACTACATCACGCAGGCGAAGACGCGGCCGCCGAGCTTCGTCGTGTTCTGCACCCGCGCCGACGCGGTGCCGGACGCCTACAAGCGTTACCTGCTGAATTCGCTGCGCGACGCCTTCGATCTGCCGGGCACGCCGATCCGCCTGATGCTGCGCGAGAAGAAGAACCCGTTCGAGGGCCGCGCGAAGCGCAAGCACTGAGCCAGGCCGCGAAAACGACGGCTGCCGCGAACGGCGGCCGTCGCTTCCAGGTTCGCTATCGACGCGCGCAGAGCGCGTGCATCGCCTTGGCGGGTCCGCATTTCGCCGCGGAGGCCTCGAGGGTCGGCGCGAGCGGGCTGTCGGCCACGCAGACGGCGGACGCGATCACCTCGCCTGCATTGCAGGTGACGGAGCAGCCGTTCGTGCCGCAATCGCCTGCGCCGAGCGCGATCACGCGCAGCCTGCTGTCGCCGGCGGCGCCGGCGTCGCCCTTGTCGCCTTTCGGGCCGGCTGGGCCGGATGGGCCCGCCGGGCCGGCGACGCCCGCGGGGCCTGCCGGGCCCGCCGCGCCGGTGTCGCCTTTCGGACCAGCTGGTCCAACTGGTCCAGCTGGCCCGGCCACGCCGGTGTCGCCTTTTGCGCCCGCCGGACCGGCCGGGCCCTGCGGCCCCTCGAAGCAGCCGGCGAGCAGTAATGCCGCGGCGACGAGCGCCGCAGGAGTCAGAATGCGCATGTCGATCCTCCCCGTTACGCGCAGCTTCGCCTCATGTGTGTGAGGCTTCGGATTGTTCTGCGGCCGCGTCTGCGCGCGGCTTGCTCGAAAAGCGTATCGGGGATGGAGCGCGGACGGAACAGGAAATGTCCGGCGCGCCGTCCGCTTGAACGTCGCACCGTGGCGGAGCAGATCGAACGCCCGGGTTGCCTGGTTCAGGCCGGCGGCTGGAACGCCAGAAACCTGCCCGCCCGGAAATCGTAGAGCTTGCCGCTGTCGCTGCACGACGGCAGGCACAGCGGAAGAATGGCCTCGGCGATCTTCTCCGGCGGCGTCAGCGTATCCGGGTCGACGCCCGGCCAGCCGCTCGCATACATGCGCGTGCGCGTCGGGCCCGGGCTGAAGGCGTTCACCCGCACGTCGGTCGTCGCAGTCTCCGCCGCATAGACCTGCACCAATGCGTTGAGTGCGGCCTTCGAGGCCGCATAGGCGCCGGTGTAAGCTTGCGCGCACCAGCTCAGCCCCGAGGTGAGAAAGACGGCGCGTCCGGCGGGCGCTGCGCGCAGCAGCGGGTCCATGGTGCGGATGAGCTGCCAGTTGGCGGTGACGTTCACTGCGAACAGGTTGTCCCAGTCCTTCGGCTCGACATGGCCGAGCGGCGACAGCGGACCGAGGATGCCGGCGTTGCCGACCATCACGTCGAGGCGGCGGTAGCGCTCGTGCAAGGCGAGCGCGAGGCGCGCGACGCCGTCCATGTCCTTCATGTCGAGCGGAACCAAAGTGGCGCTGCCGCCGGCCGCCTTGATCCTGTCGTCGAGCTCTTCCAGGCCCCCGACCGTGCGTGCGACCGCGACCACGTGGGCGCCGGCTTGCGCCAACTCGAGCGCCAGCGCCGCGCCGATACCGCGCGAGGCGCCGGTCACCAGGGCGATCTTGTCGGAAAGAGGTTTGGGACTGTCGGCCATTTACTCGTCATGGCCGGGCTTGTCCCGGCCATCCACGCCTTTCTTTCCGCAGCCTTTAAAAGACGTGGATGCCCGGCACAAGGCCGGGCATGACGGAGCGATGCGGCGATCTCAGATCGCCTCCGCCAGCAGCGAGAGCTGCTTCTGGCCGCTGTCCTGCATGCCCTGGTCGGTGAGCGGGGTCGGGTAGTCGCCGGTGAAGCAGTGGTCGGTGAACTGCGGGCGCGTATTGTCGCGGCCGGGATAGCCCATGGCGCGGTAGATGCCGTCCACCGACAGGAACGACAGCGAGTCGGCGCCGATGAAGGCGCGCATGCCCTCGAGATCGTGCGTGGCGGCGAGCAGCTTGTCGCGGTCCGGCGTGTCGATGCCGTAATAGTCGGGATGGGTGATCGGCGGCGAGGAGATGCGGAAGTGCACTTCCTTGGCGCCGGCGTCGCGCATCATCTGCACGATCTTGCGCGAGGTGGTGCCGCGCACGATCGAATCGTCCACCAGCACGATGCGCTTGCCGGCGACCACGGCGCGGTTCGCGGCATGCTTCATGCGCACGCCCTGATCGCGGATCTGCTGCGTCGGCTGGATGAAGGTGCGGCCGACATAGTGGTTGCGGATGATGCCGAGCTCGTAGGGGATGCCGGCCTGCTGCGCGAAGCCGAGCGCGGCCGGCACGCCGGAATCCGGCACTGGCACGATCACGTCGGCGGCGGCGGGGGATTCCTTGGCGAGCTGCGCGCCCATCGCCTTGCGCACGTCGTAGATGTGGCGGCCGTTCACGATGGAGTCGGGGCGGGCGAAGTAGATGTATTCGAAGATGCAGGGGCGCGGCGCCAACGGCGGGAACGGCTTGTGCGACTGCATGCCTTCCTCGTCGAACACGACGACCTCGCCGTTCTCGACGTCGCGCACATATTGCGCGCCGATCATGTCGAGCGCGCAGGTCTCGGAGGCCAGGATCGGGCAGCCGTCGAGGCGGCCGATCACCAGCGGGCGGATGCCGAGCGGATCGCGCGCGCCGACCAGCTTCTTGTTGGTGAGGCCGACGAAAGCATAGGCGCCCTCGATCTGGCGAAGGCCCTCGATGAAGCGGTCGATGAACTGGTTGCGCTGCGAGCGCGCGACCAGATGCAGGATCACCTCGGTATCGGTGGTCGACTGCATCATGGCGCCTTCGCGCACCAGGTCGCGGCGCAGCTTGATGCCGTTGGTCAGGTTGCCGTTGTGGCCGATCGCGAAGCCGCCGGCGTTGAGCTCCGCGAACAGCGGCTGCACGTTGCGCAGGATGGTTTCGCCGGTGGTCGAATAGCGCACATGGCCGATGGTGGAAGTGCCGGGCAGGCGGTCGATCACCTCGCGGCGGGAGAAGTTGTCGCCGACGAGGCCCATGCGGCGCTCGGAGTGGAAGCGCTTGCCGTCGAAGGAGACGATGCCGGCGGCCTCCTGGCCGCGGTGCTGCAGCGCGTGCAAGCCGAGCGCTGTAATGGCGGCGGCGTCTGGATGGCCGAAGATGCCGAAGACCCCGCATTCCTCGCGCAGGCGGTCGGCGTCCGGGTCGAATTCGGCGGCAGCCGTCGCGGCGAGATCCTGCGGGTGTTCCATGGGCTATCGCGTTCCGGTCGTCGTTTGCGCGGGGGCTACCCCGGTAGGCAGGTTCGAGCGCTGTTCCGGCGCCTCGTCCTGGTCTTCCGGCTTCGGCCGCTTCAGCCTCTTCAAGATGGTGCTTTCGGGGTCGTCCGGCAACATGGACATCAGCCATTGTCCCGTATTTTGCAGTACGACCTTCGACTTGGCCGAGCGCACCCATTCGGGCTGGCTTCGATCCGGCACGAGCCAGGCGAAAAAGAGGAAAGCCACCACGACAATGATCAAGCCGCGACCGAGCCCGAACAGGAAGCCGAGCGTGCGGTCGAGCGCGCCGACCCGGCTGTCGAGCACCATGTCGGAGATGCGGACGGTGATGATGGATACGATCAACAGCGTGAGCAGGAACACGCCGCCGACGGAGACGCCGGCCGCCACCATGTCGCTGGAGAAGTACTGCTTCGCGATCGGCACCACGCGCGCGTAGGAATAGAGCGTGACCAGCGCGGCGATGCCCCAGGCGGCGATCGACAGCACCTCGCGCATGAAGCCGCGGATCATGGCGAGCAGGCCGGAGATCAGCATCACGACGAGCAATAGGATGTCGAGCAAAGTGATCGGCATCAGGGGCCCATGCGCTCCGCGGCGGCCCGCCCTTCGCCGCCCGGCGCGACGATCGCGCAGGGCGAATCCGGCACCGCCCGCGCGGCGCCGGGAGAGAACGGCGATCTGGCCCGTAAGACCTTAATAATCAAGACCAATTCTGGCCTGTCGGCGGCCGCGGAAGGGCGCCGCCGGAGGCGGTTTCGGTGCCCCGTGTATAGCGGGGCATCCCGATGCCGTCACCCGTCTTGTCCACCGGATTTGCGGCCCTGGCCGAGGTCGGCGGAAGCGGCAATCTCGGCCACCAGGCCGGCCAGGCTCCCGACGTCGGTGACCCTGAGCGCGTCGCCGCCTTCGGCGCGGGCGGCCTCGGGGGCGAAGCCGCGGGTAAAGCCGAGCTTGGCGGCTTCCTTCAGCCGCGCCGCGCTCTGCGCCACCGGGCGGATGGCGCCGGAGAGCGACACCTCGCCGAAATAGACCGCGTCGGCCGGTAGCGGCGCGCGCGCCAGCGAGGAGACGAGCGCGGCGGCGGCGGCGAGGTCGGCCGCCGGCTCCTGAATGCGCAGGCCGCCGGCGACGTTGAGATAGACGTCGTGGCCGCCGAGCCGCACGCCGCAATGCGCTTCCAGCACGGCGAGCACCATCGACAGCCGGCTCGAATCCCAGCCGACCACGGAGCGGCGCGGCGTGCCGAGCGTGGAGGGCGCGACCAGGGCCTGGATCTCGACCAGCACCGGCCGCGTGCCCTCGATGCCGGCGAAGACGGCGGTGCCGGGACTGCCCAGGTCGCGCTCGGACAGGAACAGCTCGGACGGATTGGTCACCTCGCGCAGGCCCGAACCGGTCATCTCGAACACGCCGATCTCGTCGGTCGGGCCGAAGCGGTTCTTCACCGCGCGCAGGATGCGGAACTGGTGCGAGCCTTCGCCCTCGAAGGAGAGCACCGCGTCCACCATGTGCTCGACCACGCGCGGGCCGGCGATCTGCCCGTCCTTGGTGACGTGGCCGACCAGGATGATGGCGGTGCCGGAGCGCTTGGCGAAGCGGATCAGCGCCTGCGCGCTGCCTCTCACCTGCGTGACCGTGCCGGGCGCGGATTCCACCGTGTCGGTCCACATGGTCTGGATGGAGTCGATGATCAGCAGACGCGGCACCTGCTTCTCGGACACGGTGGCGAGGATGTCCTCGACCGAGGTCTCCGAGGCGAGCTCGACCGCGGCGTCGCGCAGCCCTAAGCGCTCGGCGCGCAGCCGCACCTGGCCGACCGCCTCCTCGCCGGAGATGTAGACGGCGCGGTGGCCGGCGCGGGCGAGCGCCGCGGTGGTCTGGATGAGGAGGGTGGATTTGCCGATGCCGGGGTCGCCGGCCATCAGCAGCACCGAGCCGCGCACGAAGCCGCCGCCGGTGACGCGGTCGAACTCGGCGATGCCGGTCGGCAGGCGCGGAGCCTCGCGGGCGTCGCCGGCGAGCGGCTGGAGCTCGAACAGGCGGCCCTTGCCCGGCTTGCGCCCCGGGCCGGCGGCGCGCTCGGCGCCTTCCTCGGAGAGGGTGTTCCACTCGCCGCAGGCCTCGCACTTGCCCTGCCAGCGGTTATAGGCGGCGCCGCAGTTCTGGCAGACGAAGGTGAGGGTGCGCGTGGACATAGAATCGCCCTTGAAATGGCCTTAGGACGCTACCGGCGTCATGAGAACATTACAAGAACATTGTTTAAGAAAGCCCTGATTTTCCGGCCGCTATCACCGGGCCGACGAGCGGTGGCGCTCACTCCGTCCGATACTGCCGGTGATAGCGGGCGCCAAGCCCCGTCAGCACCTCGTACCCGATCGTGCCGGCGGCCTTGGCCACTTCGTCCACGGGAATGTCGTCGCCGATCAGGGTGGCGAGGTCGCCGCGGCGCACCGCGTGCTCGGGCAGCGCGGTGATGTCCACCGCCAAGAGGTCCATCGAGATGCGTCCGGCGATCGGGCAGCGTTTGCCCGCGACGACGGCGAAGCCGCCGGGCGCCGCATCGGACGAGCTCGAGGCGCGCAGGAAGCCGTCGGCATAGCCGATCGCCACCACCGCGATGCGGCTCAGGTTGCGCGCGGTCCAGGTCGCGTCGTAGCCGACCGTCTCGCCCTTCGGCACCATGCGCACCTGCACGATGCGCCCATTGAGCTCGACCGCTCCCCGCATCGGATTGGGCCGCCCCGGCGTCGGGTTGACGCCGAACAGCGCGGCGCCCGGCCGCACCATGTCGCAATGCGCGGTGGGGCCGAGGAACACTCCGGAGGAATTGGCGAGCGAGGAGGGGATGCCGCGATAATGCAGCCGCACTTCGCGGAAGAGGCGGATCTGCCGGTCGTTGAGCGGGTGCTCGGGCAGTTCGGCGCAGGCGAGGTGGCTGATCAGCAAATTGATGCCGTGGTTCTCGACGCGGATGCGCGGGGCGAGCGCGGCCGCTTCGTTGGCGGAGATGCCGAGCCGGTTCATGCCGGTGTCGACGTGCAGCGCGGCGCCGCCGCGCCAGTCATTGGCCGAGCAGAAGGCGTCCCATTCGGCGAGCTCCACGAGGCTGCCGATCACCGGCCGCGCGCGGATGTCGGCGAAGGCCGGCGCCGTCGTCGGCAGCAGGCCGCTGAGCACATAGATCGCCGGCTCCTCGACCACCGCGCGCAGGCGGCGCGCTTCCATCAGGTCGGCGACGAAGAAGGTCTTGCAGCCGGCGCGCGCCAGGTGCTGGCCGACCCGCTCGAGGCCGCAGCCATAGGCGTTGCCCTTGATCACCGCCGCGCATTCGGACGGCGTCACGCGGCGGCCGAGCGCGCGCCAGTTCGCCTCGACGGCGGAGAGATCGACCGTGAGCACGCCGCCGGCTTCCGCGACGGGCGGGCCGGCGGTGTCGACGTTCCGGCGCGACGACGGTTCCACGGCGGTGACGTCAGGCTGGGCGGTGCGGTCGTCCATGGCGACGGTTTAGCCCCAAGGGTGCGGGAGGTCCATGAGCCTTAAACGCCCGGACGCGCGGATCGCTCCTCGTGGCAGCCCCCCGGAGGGCGACCTACATCGGCTCGGGCAGGTGATCCATGCGCGCGAGCGAGGAGAAGCGCGTCACCGCGGCGTCGAACTGCAACTCGACGGTGCCGGTCGGGCCGTGGCGCTGCTTGCCGATGATGACCTCCGCCTTGCCGTGCACCTTGTCGGCCTCGGCCAGCCACTCGGCGAACTTCTCGCGGTTGCTCTCCAGCGGCTTGCGCATCTGGTGGTAATATTCCTCGCGGTAGACGAACATCACCACGTCGGCGTCCTGCTCGATCGAGCCCGATTCACGCAGGTCCGAAAGCTGCGGACGCTTGTCGTCGCGGCTTTCCACCTGACGCGAGAGCTGCGACAGCGCGATGATCGGAACGTTGAGTTCCTTGGCCAGCGCCTTGAGCTTGGTGGTGATCTCGGTGACTTCCTGCACGCGGTTTTCGGAACTGCGCTTGGTCGAGCCGGACAGGAGCTGGATGTAGTCGACGATGATCACGTCGAGGCCGCGCTGGCGCTTGAGCCGGCGCGCGCGGGCGGCGAGCTGGGCCACCGACAGGCCGCCGGTCTCGTCGACATAGAGCGGCAGGTTCTGCAGCTCGACCGAATAATCCTTGATCTTCTCGAAGTCGCTCTCGGAGATGCCGCCGCGCCTGATCTGGTTCGACGGAATGCCGGTCTGCTCGGCGATTATGCGGGTGGCGAGCTGCTCGGCCGACATTTCCAGCGAGAAGAAGCCGACCACGCCGCCGTTGACGGTGGCCATGTGGCCGTCGGGCTTGACCTCGCCGCGCCAAGCGCGGGCGACGTTGTAGCCGATATTGGTGGCGAGCGCGGTCTTGCCCATGCCGGGACGGCCGGCGAGCACGATCAAGTCGGACTGCTGCAAACCGCCCATCATGCGGTCGAGGTCGTCCAGTCCGGTGGCGACGCCCGAGAGCTTGCCGTCGCGCTGGAAGGCGTGCGCGGCCATGTCGATGGCGGTGGTCAGCGCCTGCCCGAAACGCTGGAACCCGCCGTCGTAGCGGCCCGACTCGGCGAGATCGTAGAGGCGCCGCTCGGCGTCCTCGATCTGGTTGCGCGGGGAGAAGTCGACCGGCGCGTCGTAGGCGACGTTGACCATGTCCTCGCCGACGGTGATCAGCGAGCGGCGGATGAACAGGTCGTAGACCGTGCGGCCGTAGTCCTCGGCATTGATGATCGTGGTGGCTTCGGCGGCCAGCCGCGCCAGGTACTGGCTGACCGTGAGCCCGCCGATGTCGATATTGGCGTCGAGGAAGGTCTTGAGCGTGATCGGGGTGGCGATCTTGCCCGCCCGCACCAGGTCGCGCGAGAGCTCATAGATCCTCTGGTGGATCGGCTCGAAGAAATGCTCGGGGTTGAGGAAGTCCGAAACCCGGTAAAAGGCCTCGTTGTTGACCAGAATGGCGCCCAACAGCGCCTGTTCCGCCTCGATGTTGTGCGGCGCGGCGCGATAGAGCGAGGCAGGCTCTTCGGCCTGTTTGCGGAGGACTGATTCGACTGGAGCCATGTGCGTGCTTACCCGGAAATTGTGGCATAGCACGAGCATTCGTTAAGGCACCGCGGCGGCGGCGCTTGCGCACGCAATTCACACCGGGAAATGAAGGTGGGAATTAACCGGTTTTCGCTTGACGCTAATGCGCGCGCTTATCCCTCCCCCGAAGGGGGAGGGTGGTCAGCGAAGCTGACCGGATGGGGGATTCTTTCGTCATGACAGCAAACCCCACCCGACCGCTCGCTGCGCTCGCGGCCACCCTCCCCTTGCAGGGGAGGGATAAGAAGTGGGCTTACTCGCCGGCCAGCCGCAGCGGCGGGCGGCTCTGGCCTTCGGCCCCGCGCAGGCGCTGCTCCTCGCGCGCGATATAGTCGCGCGTCATCGGCACCACGCCCTGCTTCTTGGTGACCTGGATCTGGAAGTTCATCAGGTTCTGCTCGCGGAACGACATCTCCGACGCCGCCAGGTAGAACTCCCACATGCGCACGAAGCTCCGGTCGTAGATGCGCTCGGCCTCCTCGCGGTGGGCGAGGAAGCGCTCGCGCCAGGCCTTCAGCGTCTCGGCGTAATGCAGGCGCAGGATCTCGATGTCGGTGACCAGGAGGCCGGCGCGCTCGATATGCGGCAGCACCTCGGACAGCGCCGGGATGTAGCCGCCCGGGAAGATGTACTTGGCGATCCACGGGTTGGTGACGCTCGGGCCTTCCGAGCGGCCGATCGAGTGCAGCACCATCACGCCGTCGTCGGCGAGCAGGTTCGCGCACTTCCTGAAGAACTCGTCGTAATGGCCGACGCCGACATGCTCGAACATGCCGACCGAGACGATGCGGTCGAACGGGCCGGGGATGTCGCGGTAATCCTGAAGGTGGAAGCGGGCGCGCTCGTTCAGGCTCTTCTCGCCGGCGCGCGCATTGGCGATGGCATGCTGCTCCTGCGAGAGCGTGACGCCGGTCACGTCGGCGCCGGCGGTTTCGGCGAGATAGAGCCCGAGGCCGCCCCAGCCGCAGCCGATGTCGAGCACGCGCAACTCCTTGGAAGACTTGCCCTGCGCCAGCAGGAGCTTGGCGGCGAGGTGGCGCTTCTTGGCGAGTTGGGCGTCGTCGAGCGTGGCGTCGCCCGTCTCGAAATAGGCGCAGCTGTATTGCCGGTCGGCGTCGAGGAAGAGCGAATAGAGCCGTCCGTCCAGATCGTAATGATGCGCGACGTTGCGGCGCGAGCGCTTGCGCGGGTTGTACTGCGAGAGCCGGCGGTAGAAGTAGCGGATGAGGAACTGCGGGCGCGCCCAGTAGGGCAGTTCGGAATTCTGCCCGAGCGCGACGGCGAGCACGTCGGCGATGGTGCCCTCTTCAACGACGAAGGTGCCGTTCATGTAGGCTTCGCCGAGCTTGAGCTCGGGGTCGAGCAGGATGCCCCATTCGGCGGCGGGTGACGTGAAACGCACCGCCACCGGCTTGCCGGTGCCGTCGCCGAAGGTGAACGTGGTGCCGCGCGCGGTGGTGAGCCTGAAGGTCCCCCGCCGCAGGAACGTCCTCAGCAGAATTTGAAGCAACCGATCCATCGGCCGCCTCCACACTCACATCGACGTTGCCGGAAAAACGGGCAACGCTGCCGCTCCGGAAAAGGTTCGATGGTAGGGATTTAATCGCGGTTCGGGGATTTCGGCAATGTGCATTTCCGGCGGGGGCGTCTTTTTTCGCGAGGCTCACAACCCGTGCGAATATGCGCTATCAAGGCGGGATTCGGGGCAGGGCGCGGGCGCGCCAGCGGTGGGCGAGGCGGAAAGGCAAGCCAGATGATGAACTTAGGTCGTATCTGCGGTTTGTTACTGGGAATTGTCGCGGCCGTACCGGTTGCGTCATTCGCACAGGAAAATCTCGAGCGCGGCAAAACGCCCGCCCAGCTCTACGCGTCCGACTGCGCGATCTGCCACAAGTCGCCCTACGGCCTGTCCAAGGCGGGCGGCCTCTTCGGGCTCTCCGGTTTCCTGCGCACGCACTACACGACCAGCCGCGAGACGGCGTCGGCCATCGCGGCCTATCTCGACGCGCTCGACCGGCAGGCGCCGCCGCCGGCGCCACGCCGCGCCACCGGCAAGCGCCCCCCCAAGGCCGACAGCAAGAAGCCGGAGGCGGCGGAAACAAAGCCCGGTGATAAGCCGGCCGAGGCCAAGCCGGCCGAAGCGAAGGCCACCGAAGCCAAGCCGGCGGAGAGCAAGCCCGCCGAAGCCAAGCCCGCTGAGGCCAAGCCCGCCGAGGCCAAGCCCGCTGAGGCCAAGCCCGCGGAGAGCAAGCCGGCCGAGCCGAAACCCAATTGATCGGCGCGTTCGCGCGCGCAAAAACGGCCCTCCCATCGGGAGGGCCGTTTTGCCGTTGCGGGAGGCGAGGGCTCAGGCCTCTTCGCTCTTCTTCTTGCGGGAGGCCTTCTTGGGCGCTTCCTCGGCCGGCGCCGCTTCGGCG
This sequence comes from Pseudolabrys sp., assembly GCA_046292265.1. GTDB lineage: Bacteria > Pseudomonadota > Alphaproteobacteria > Rhizobiales > Xanthobacteraceae > Pseudolabrys. The sequence continues at coordinate 117,139 of JBKBRE010000011.1, forward strand.
GCGGGCTCGGCTTCGGCCCCGGCCTCGCCTTCGGCCGCTTCCTCGAACATGGCCTCGGCGGTCGCGCGCGCGGCGGCCGCTTCCTCTTCCTCTTCGGTGCGGCGGACGGTGACGTCCTCGCCGCGCTTGATGCGCTCGGCCTCGTCGCCGCTGCGGGCGACGATCACGGTTACGGCCACCTCGATGTCGGGGTGCAGCGCGAGCGGCACCTTGTACTGGCCGATGGTCTTGATCGGCGAGTTGATCGCGACCTGGCCGCGGGCGACGGCGGCGCCGTCCTCGTTGAGCAGGCGGGCGATGTCGCGCGTGGTCACCGAGCCGAACAACTGGCCGACCTCGCTCGCCTGGCGGATCACGACGTAGCTCTTGCCGTCGATCTTGGACGCCAGCTTGCCGGCCTCGCCCTTGGACTCGAGGTTCTTCTTCTCGAGGTCCGCCCTCATCGCCTCGAAGCGCTTCTTGTTCTCCGGCGTGGCGCGCAGCGCCTTGTTGTTCGGGAACAGGAAATTGCGGGCGAAGCCGTCCCGCACGCGGATAACGTCGCCCATCTTGCCGTGCTTTCCGACACGTTCGAGCAGGATCACTTCCATTGTCGTCACTCCTTCGATCTGAATTTACGGGTTCGGTTGATTGTCTCTTGTCAGGAGAGGGTGGGAGGCCCGCGCTTGCGCGCCACGCGCGCGCGCAGGCCGATCAGCGCATCGACGATGCCGAGCAGGCAGAGCAGCAGGATCGGCCAGCCAAACACCAGCACCGCGGCGTAGACGCTGCCGATGAGGAAGGGCCGCGCCGACATTCCTTGCGTAATGGCATGCAGCACGGCGAGGCCGAGCACGCCGTAGGCGATCAGCAGGCTTGCCGACAGCACGCCGGCGAGGATGCCGATCATGCCGTCGAAGAAGCTGAGGGCCACCGCGCCGGCCAGCGCGGCGCCGACCGACGGCGGAAACGTCATGGCGGAAAGATCGGGCCAGGGGCGCGCGAGCCGGCCGGAGAATTTCACCACGCGGCCCGCGAGCCACAGATTGATCAGGGCGGTGACGGTGGCGAGCACCGCCGCCGCCGGCGGAATGACCGCCACCATGAACTCGATGACGCGTTGCGCGTTGGTGACGCCCGGCAGCGACAGCGGCCGATCGGCCGCGCCGCCGGTCTCGGCGCGCAGCATGCGCGTCAGCGTCTCGCGCAGGCCGTTGCGGAAGCTTTCGCCGTCGAGGCCGAAATTGGGGATCGCGATCAGCACGATCGCCGCCGCGAGGAAGGCCGCCCACACCACCAGGCGGCCGGGCGGGTACCATTCGAGCGAAGCCGCGCTCGGTCCGCCCGCGGTCGCGCCGGCCTCGACCGGCCGCGCCAGCATTGCGAGATAGACAAGCCACCAGGCGGGCAGGCCGGCGCCCGCGACGAAAACCATGAAATAGATCGGGCCGAAGATCACGCCGAGCGCGGAGGCCCCGAACAGCGCGCCGACCAGCGCCGACCAGTGGCTCCAGCCGAGCCCGGCGATCATCAGCGGCAAAGGCGCGAGATAGAACAGGGCGATCGACAGCCACGAGCCCGACGTCACCGAGGCGAACAGCAAAGCCGCCGCGGCGCCGGCACTGATTCCGATCAGGACAAGTTGCATCATCGCGAGCTGTCCCGCTCCTTATGAGCGGTTAGAGGCGGAACCATTCCGCCCCAACCATCGGCGCCCGGGTGTCCCCGGAAGCCTCGTTTGCTTGCCTCATCCTGAGGAACGGGCGTTAGCCCGCGTCTCGAAGGATGAGGCGACTTCTGGCCGTCCTCCCCCTTCGAGACGCGCACCTTGCGGTGCGCTCCTCAGGGTGAGGACGGATTCAATCAGCGAATGACGTACGGCAACAGACCGAGGAAGCGCGCGCGCTTGATGGCCTGCGCCAGTTCGCGCTGCTTCTTGGCCGAAACCGCGGTGATGCGGCTCGGCACGATCTTGCCGCGCTCCGACACGTAACGCTGCAGGAGCTTGACATCCTTGTAGTCGATCTTCGGCGCGTTGGCGCCGGAGAACGGACAGGTCTTGCGGCGGCGGAAGAAGGGACGGCGGGCGCCGCCTTGTGCTGCGAATGCCATGGCTTACTCCTCCGTCGCGCCTTCGGTCGTCTCTTCGTCGCGGCGCGGCCGGCGCTCGCCACGGTCGCGGTCGCCGAAACGGCCGCCGCGATCGCCACGGTCGCCGCGCTCGTCACGGTCGCGGTCGGATTTGCGCATCATCGCGGAGGGGCCTTCCTCGTGCTCCTCGACGCGGATGGTCAGGTAACGCAGCACGTCTTCCGACAGCCGCTCCTGGCGCTCGACCTCGTTGAGCGCGGCGGCCGGCGCCTCGACGTTGAGCAGCGTCATGTGCGCCTTGCGGTTCTTGTTCATGCGGTAGGTGAGGGACTTCAGCCCCCAGTACTCGGTCTTGGTGACCTTGCCGCCGGCTTCGGCGATGACGCCGGAGAGCTTTGCGGTCAGTTCCTCGACCTGCTGCCCGCTCAGGTCCTGGCGGGCAAGATAGACGTGTTCGTACAACGGCATGGAATGCCTTTCCTTGTTTACCCATGGCCTTCGGTCCGGGCGCCTAGCCCCTCGAGCCCTTCGGGAAAGGCTCGAATGCTCAGAAGGCGGAAACACGGGACGCCGGGCGATGAGCCCTGCCGGAATGCGGCGACAAACGCCGAAAACCAGCCGTCCGTTCAGCTTCCAACCCGGATCGACGGAGTGCGCGGTTTATAGGGATTTTTCGGGGGATTGCAAGGACGGCGGCCCCCGGGGGCTCAGGCCCCGTTCGCCTGGAGCCGGTCGGCGAGCTTGACCGCCAGGTCCACCCCTTCCCGGATATGGCCGGCCGTCTGGGCGTCGGGGGAGCCCCGGCGCGCCTTGTTGAGGGCTTCCAGCAGGCGATCGAGGTTCTGCGCCAGCAGTTGCTGGCGGAATTCGGGATCGACGCGCGCCCGCGCGAGATCGTCCTCGGTAACCAAGTCGATCATCGTTCGTCTTCCAGGATTGGGAAATCCTAGCCGAAAGAGTGTTGTTGTCCGGTTACCGGGGCCTGCTCAACTTGACATCACCCTCGGAGGCGGTGTCTTTCGGCCCGATTTCCGAGGCAAACGAGGGAAAAGGCGAGGACATGGCGGTCGCATTGGTATTTCCGGGCCAGGGCAGCCAAACCGTGGGCATGGGCAAGGCGCTGGCGGACAACTTTGCGCCGGCGCGGGCTGTCTTCGCCGAGGTGGACGACGCGCTCGGCGAGAAGCTGAGCGCCGTCATCTTCGAGGGTCCCCAGGACACGCTGACGCTCACCCAGAACGCCCAGCCGGCGCTGATGGCGGTTTCGCTCGCGGTCATGCGCGTGCTGGAGGCCGAGGCGGGGTTCGACCTCAAGCGCGACGCCAAATTCGTCGCCGGCCACTCGCTCGGCGAGTATTCGGCGCTGGCGGCCGCCGGCGCCTTCACGGTCGCCGACACGGCGCGGCTCCTGCGCACGCGCGGGCTGGCCATGCAGAAGGCGGTGCCGGTCGGCGTCGGCGCCATGGCGGCCCTGCTGGGCATGGAGTTCGACGCGGCCGCCGCGGTGGCGGCGGAGGCCGCGCAAGGCCAGGTCTGCCAGGCGGCCAACGACAATGGCGGCGGGCAGGTGGTCGTCTCGGGCGACAAGGCGGCGGTCGAGCGCGCCGTCGAGATCGCCAAGGGCAAAGGCGCCAAGCGCGCGATGCTGCTGCCGGTGTCCGCGCCCTTCCATTGCGCGCTGATGCAGCCTGCCGCCGCGGTCATGGCGGAGGCGCTCGGCAAGGTGAGCGTGAAGGCGCCGGCCGTGCCGGTCGTCTCAAACGTGCTCGCCCGCGCGATCCAGGATCCGGCCGACATCGTCAACGCGCTGGTCGCGCAGGTGACCGGGACCGTGCGCTGGCGCGAGTCGGTCGCCTATATGGCGCGTGAGGGCGTCACCCAGTTCTACGAAGTGGGCGCCGGCAAGGTGTTGAGCGGGCTGGTCAAGCGCATCGCGGAAGGGGCCACCGGAAGCGCCATCGGCACGCCGGACGATGTGGCGGCGTTCAAGGCCGCGCGCGGTTAGACGGCAAAGAGGGGAATTCAAACATGTTCGACCTCACGGGAAAGACCGCGCTGGTGACCGGCGCGACCGGCGCCATCGGCGAGTCGATCGCCCGCGCGCTGCACGCGCAGGGCGCAACCGTCGCCATCTCCGGCACGCGCCGCGAACGGCTCGACAGACTGGCCGGCGAGCTGGGCGGCCGCGTGCACGTTTTGCCCTGCGATCTTGCCGACAAGGACGCGGTCGAGGCGTTGGTGCCGGCGGCCGAAGAAAAGATGGAGAAGCTCGACATCCTCGTCGCCAATGCCGGCGTCAACAAGGACAACCTCTTCGTGCAGCTCAAGGACGAGGACTGGGACAAGGTCATCGCGGTCAACCTGACGGCGACTTTCCGGCTCACGCGCGCTGCGGTGCAGCGCATGATGCGCCGGCGCTGGGGCCGGGTGATCGGCATTTCCTCGGTGGTCGGCTTTACCGGCAATGCCGGGCAGGGCAATTACACCGCCTCCAAGGCCGGCATGGTCGGCATGATGAAGTCGGTGGCGGCCGAGTACGCCAAGCGCAACGTCACCGCGAACTGCATCGCGCCCGGCATCATCGCCAGCGCCATGACCGACAAGCTCAACGAGAAACAGCGCGAAGCGATCATGTCCCGGGTTCCGGCGGGCAAGCTCGGAACCCCGCAGGATGTCGCCGCCGCCGCCGTCTACCTGGCCTCCGACGAGGCCGCTTACGTCACCGGGCAGACCATTCACGTGAACGGCGGAATGGCGATGATTTAGGGCCAAGGCCTTGGCATCAAAGGCCTTGTCCGGCTACGCTCCCCTGCGCTAGTCAACGGAATTGAAGTGTGGTAACCGAATTTCGGCCCGGCTGGGGCGGCCGATGGCGGAAGTCGCAAGCGCGCATGCTTTCGCGATCGGAAGTCGTCTCCACCACCGTCAACCACGACGAGGCCGAACCGCGATGGCTGCGATCCTGCCGGAGAGCAGCCCAATCTAAAAAGCAGAGGTTGAACGATGAGTGACATTGCCGAGCGGGTGAAAAAGATCGTCGTGGAGCACCTGGGCGTAGAGCCCGACAAGGTGACGGAACAGGCAAGCTTCATCGATGATCTTGGCGCCGACAGTCTCGACACTGTCGAGCTCGTGATGGCCTTCGAGGAGGAATTCGCTTGCGAAATTCCCGACGATGCCGCCGAGACCATTCTGACCGTCGGTGATGCGGTCAAGTTTCTCGAAAAGAACGCGAAGAGCTGAGCGCGCGACTGCGGCCGCTCGGACACCGTCGTTCGTCACAGCCGCTGGGCGGTAGGCGGGGCACACGCTCGCCTGCGCGCCCATTTCAATTCGCTCGGAGCCTTTGATGAGACGTGTCGTCGTCACCGGATTGGGGATGCTCACGCCGCTGGGATGTGGGGTGGAGCCGACATGGTCGCGTCTCATCAAGGGTGAAAGCGGCGCCAAGAAGGTGGACACTTTCGAGGTCTCCGACATCGCGGCCAGGATCGCCTGCATGATCCCGCGCGGCGACGGCACCGGCGGCACCTACAATGCCGACCAGTGGATGGAGCCGAAGGAGCAGCGCAAGGTCGATCCCTTCATCGTCTACGCCATGTGCGCGGCGCGCCAGGCGCTCGACGACGCCGGCTGGCACCCGAAGTCGGAAGAGGAGAAGACCGCGACCGGCGTGCTGATCGGCTCCGGCATCGGCGGCATCGAGGGCATCGCCGAGACCGCGGTCACGCTGCACGAGAAGGGGCCGCGCCGCGTCTCGCCGTTTTTCATTCCGGGCCGCATCATCAATCTCGCGTCCGGTTTCGTCTCGATCGAATTCGGCCTCAAGGGCCCCAACCACGCGGTGGTCACCGCCTGCTCGACCGGCGCGCATGCGATCGGCGACGCGGGGCGCATGATCGCGCTCGGCGATGCCGACGTCATGGTGGCGGGCGGCGCCGAATCCCCGGTCAACCGCATGTCGCTCGCCGGCTTCTCGGCGCTGCGCGCGCTCTCCACCGCCTTCAACGAGGAGCCGACCAAGGCGTCGCGTCCCTACGACAAGGCACGCGACGGCTTCGTGATGGGCGAGGGCGCCGGCGCGCTGGTGCTGGAGGAGCTCGAGCACGCCAAGGCGCGCGGCGCCAGGATCTATGCCGAGCTGGTCGGCTACGGCATGTCGGGCGACGCCTATCACATCACCGCGCCCTCGCCGGACGGCGACGGCGCCTTTCGCTGCATGAGCATGGCCCTGAAGCGCGCCGGCATCGGCGCCGGCGAGGTCGACTACATCAACGCACACGGCACCTCGACGCCGCTCGGCGACGAGATCGAGCTGGGCGCCGTGCAGCGCCTGGTCGGCAACGTGGCCGGACGCATCTCGATGTCCTCGACCAAGTCGTGCATCGGCCATCTGCTCGGCGCCGCCGGCGCGGTGGAGGCGATCTTCTCGATCCTGGCGATCCGCGACAAGGTCGCGCCGCCGACCATCAATCTCGACAACCCGTCGGTGGAAACGCCGATCGACTTGGTGCCGCACAAGGCGCGCCAGCGCGAGATCGACGTGGCATTGTCGAATTCCTTCGGCTTCGGCGGCACCAACGCCTCGCTGATCTTCCGCCGCTACAACGCCTGAGTCGGCGCGCTCGCCGGACGGTATCGTGGCGCGCGAGGCGCACGGGGAGTTTTCCCCGGGGCGACCCTGGCTTTCGCCATATTTCTTCCTAACCTGCGGAGGATTCTGCTACTTTTCGGTTTCCGCAGCGGCGGGCCGCAGGCGGTCGGAAGCCCGAGCGGGGCGCGCCGCCCGTTCGGCTGTTTCATCAGGAGCGCGGTTGAAGGTGAACTTGAAGGTCGTCAGAACGGGAGCGGGCGCGTGAATTCCAACCCGCCGATCGAACCGGCGCCGCCGTCCGGCGCCAAGCCGACCGTTCCGAAAAGCCCGCGCGTCGCGCTCGAGCCGGAACGCGTGCCGCCGCCGCGCAAGCATTCCAAGCGGGTGCGCCATCCGCTGGTGATCGTCGGCAACGCCGTGTTCACGTTCCTCGTTCTGGTCGCGCTCGTGGTCGGCGGCGCTCTCTATTTCGGCAAGGAGCGCTTCGAGGCGCCGGGCCCGCTCGCGGAAGACAAGGTCGTCAACATTCCGCGCGGGCTGGGCATCAAGGACATCGCGGACCTGCTCGCGCGCGAAGGCGTGATCGACCAGCCCTATGTCTTCATGGGCGGCGTGATCGCGCTGAAGGCGCGCGGCGACCTCAAGAGCGGCGAGTACCAGTTCACCAAGCAGGCGAGCCTGGCCGACGTGGTCAACACCATCATCGAGAACAAGGTGGTGCAGCACAGCTTCACGGTGGCCGAGGGGCTCACCTCCGAGCAGATCGTGGCGAGGCTCCTGGAGAACGACGCGCTCGCCGGGCCGATCAAGGAAATCCCGCGCGAAGGCACGCTGTTGCCGGAGACCTACAAGTTCACGCGCGGCATGACGCGCGAGCAGATCGTCCAGCGGATGGCGCAGGCGCACAAGCGCGTGCTGCAGGAGGTCTGGGAGCGGCGCATGGCCGACCTGCCGGTGAAATCACCGGAGCAGCTCGTCACGCTCGCCTCGATCATCGAGAAGGAGACGAGCCGGACCGACGAGCGCACCCGCGTCGCTGCGGTTTTCGTCAATCGCCTGAAAAGCAAGATGCGGCTGCAGTCCGACCCGACCATCATCTACGGGCTGACCGGCGGCAAGGGCTCGCTCGGCCGTCCGATCATGAAGAACGAGATCGAGCAGCCGACGCCCTACAATACCTATGTGATCGAAGGCCTGCCGCCGGGTCCGATCGCCAATCCCGGCCGCGCCTCGCTCGAGGCGGCGGCCAACCCGGCGCGCACCAAGGAGCTCTTTTTCGTAGCCGACGGCACCGGCGGGCACGCCTTCTCCGAAAACTACGCCGAGCACCAGAAGAACGTCGCCAAGCTGCGCGCGATCGAGCAGGGCGCCGCGCCCGCCGCCACGCCGCCGGCGCCGTCGGCCGCGCCGGCATCGCCGCCATCGCCGCCTACCCAGCCGGCGTCCCCCGCCAATCAGAACCGCCGCAACAGCGGCAATGCCGGCCGCTAGGTCCGCGCGGCCTTGTGAGGGTGCGGGGCCGCCGCTAAGGTCGCGGCGATTTTTCGAACAGACGATCGGCAAAAAGAGAGCAACCATGGCCCTGTCGAGCATGACCGGCTTCGCTCGCGGCCAGGGTGTCGCCGGCGCCTATGCCTGGAGTTGGGAGATCAAGTCGGTCAACGCCAAGGGCTTCGACCTGCGCTTCCGCCTGCCGCAGGGCTGGGACGCGGTCGAGGTGACGGCGCGCGCCCGCGCCACCGCCAAGCTCTCGCGCGGCACCGTCTACGCCAATCTCATGGTCGAACGCAAAGGCGTGCCGCCGACCGTCAAGGTCAACGAGCCGGTGCTCAACGCCGTGCTCGACACGCTCAAACGGCTCGAGCGGGAAGTCGCGGCCGCGCCGCCGACGCTCGACGGCATCCTCGCGCTCAAGGGCGTGATCGAGATCACCGAGGAGGCCGAGAGCGAGGAGGCCCATCGCGCCGCCGAGGCCGCCATTCTCGCCGGCTTCGACAAGGCGCTGGCCGCGCTCGTCGCCATGCGCGAAGAGGAGGGCACAACGCTCGGCCGCCTGCTGTTGGCGCGCCTCGGCGAGATCGCGGAACTTGCCGCCCGCGCCGAGGCCGCGCCCGGCCGCAAGGCGGAAGCCGTGAAGGCGCGGCTGGCCGAGCAGGTGGCCACGCTGCTGGCGGCCTCGCAGCGCTTCGATTCCGACCGCCTGCACCAGGAGGCGCTGATGCTCGCGGCCAAGGCCGACATCCGCGAGGAGCTCGACCGCCTCGCCTCGCACGTCGCGCAGGCGCAGCGGCTGCTCGCCGACGGCGGCCCGGTCGGCCGCAAGCTCGACTTCCTGGCGCAGGAGCTCAACCGCGAATCGAATACGCTCACCGCCAAGTCGAACGACGTCGAGCTGACCAATATCGGCCTCGGCCTCAAGGCGGTGGTCGAGCAGTTCCGCGAGCAGGTGCAGAACCTCGAATGAGCACGGACGAGCCCGACATCAAGCGCCGCGGCATCATGCTGGTGCTGTCGTCGCCTTCCGGCGCCGGCAAGACCACGCTGACGCGCCATCTGCTCGACCAGGAGAACATCGACGACCCCGGCAAGCTCGCGCTGTCGGTGTCGGCGACGACACGGCCGCGCCGGGCGAGCGAGATCGACGGCGTGCACTATCATTTCCGCACCAAGCGCCAGTTCGAGGCGATGCGCGACAGCGGCGAACTGCTCGAATGGGCGGAGGTGCACGGCAATTACTACGGCACGCCGCGCGAGCCGGTGGAGCAGGCGCTCGGCGAGGGCCGCGACGTCCTGTTCGACATCGACTGGCAGGGCACGCGCCAGCTCCTCGACAAGATGCGCGAGGACGTGGTCACGGTCTTCGTGCTGCCGCCGTCGGCGCAGGAATTGAAGGCGCGGCTGGTGCGTCGCGCCGAGGACAGCGACGCGGTGATCGCCGAGCGGCTGAAAAACGCCGCCGAGGAATTCCTGCACTGGAACGAATACGACTACATCCTGGTGAACCGCGATCTCGACAAGAGCTTCGCGCGCCTGCGCGCCATCCTCACGGCGGAGCGTCTCAAGCGTGTTAAGATGCCGGGCCTGGAAAACTTCGTCGGCGGACTGCTCGCCGAGCTGAAGAAGATCACGCCGTAACGGTCGTCGGGCGGCCCGAGTAAAGCCGCGCCAGGGTAACGAACCCTTCAATATCGATCTCCTCCGCGCGTGCCGTCGGCTCGATGCCGGCGGCCTCCAGCAGGGCGCCGGCGTCCACGCCGAGCGACTTCAGGCTCTGCCGCAACATCTTGCGGCGTTGACCGAAAGCCGCTTCGGTGACTTTCTGCAAAGCGCCGCTGTCGCAGGGCAGCGGCACCGGCCGCGGCGTCAGCCGCACCACCGAGGACGTCACCTTGGGCGGCGGCACGAAGGCCGAAGGCGCGACGTCGAACAAAATGCGCGCTTCCGTGCGCCAGCCCGCCAGCACCGCCAGCCGCCCGTAGTTCTTGCCGCCCGGCCGCGCCACGATGCGCTCGGCCACCTCGCGCTGGAACATGAGCACGAGGTCGTCATACCAGGGCGGCCAGGGCTCGGCCGTCAGCCAGTCGATCAGCAGCGCGGTGGCGATGTTGTAGGGCAGGTTGGCGACGACGCGGGCGCGCTCCGGCCCCAGATGCTCGCGCAGGTCCACGTCGAGCGCGTCGCCCGCTACGACGTCGAGCCGTCCCGGATAGCGCGCGGCGATCTCGCCCAAGGCGCCGAGCGCGCGTTCGTCGCGCTCGACCGCGATCACGCGCCGGGCGCCGAGCGCGAGCAGCGCGCGGGTGAGCCCGCCGGGTCCCGGGCCGATCTCGACCACGGTGATGTTCTCGAGCGGCTCGGCCGCACGCGCGATGCGCGCCGTGAGGTTGAGGTCGAGCAGGAAGTTCTGGCCCAGCGACTTTTTCGCCGACAGCCCGTGCTTGCGGATGACCTCGCGTAGCGGCGGCAGATCGTCGATCTGGGCCATGGGCTATTGCGCGGCGAGCGCGGGTTCGGCGGCGGTGAGCCGCGCGGCGAGCCTGATCGCGGCAATAAGGCTCGCCGGATCGGCCTTGCCGGTGCCGGCGAGCTCGAAGGCGGTGCCGTGGTCGGGGGAGGTGCGCACGAAGGGCAGGCCGAGCGTGACGTTGACGCCGTGGTCGAAGGCCAGCGTCTTGATCGGGATCAGCGCCTGGTCGTGATACATGCAGAGCGCGACGTCGTAGCGCGCACGCGCGGCCGCGTGAAACAGCGTGTCGGCCGGCAGCGGCCCGCGGGCGTCTATGCCTTCGGCCTGGAGTTGCGCCACCGCAGGGGCGACGATGGTGCGATCCTCCTCGCCGATGGTGCCTTCCTCACCGGCATGCGGATTGAGGCCGGCGACGGCGAGGCGAGGTCGCGCGATGCGGAAGCGCGCAGCGAGGTCGCGCGCCACGATCCGGCCGGTTTTCACGATCAGTTCGGCCGTCAACTCCTTGAACACGTCCTTGAGCGGGATGTGGATGGTCACCGGCACCACGGCGAGCTCGGGCGCCCACAGCATCATCACCGGCATCACCGGCTTGCCGGTAGCCTCCGCGGCGAGGCGCGCCAGGTACTCGGTATGGCCCGGATCGGTGAAGCCGGCGCGATAGAGCACGCTCTTGGCGATCGGATTGGTCACCACCGCGGCCGCGCGGCCGGCCAGCACGTCGGCTACCGCCGCGCGGATCGAGGCGATCGCCGCCGGCGCACTGCTGGCGTCCGATATCGCGGGCGGTGCCGTGACAGTTTCCTTGAGTGCGGAAACCGGCAGCGCGCGTGCAAACGCGGCGGTCGCCTCAGCCGGCGCGACCGGCGCAATCGGAACGTCGAGGCTGAGAAGGTCGGCGCGCCGACGCAGGAAGTCGGGATCGCCGGCGACGTAAAAGGGCGGAAGCTCGAGCGCCGCGCGCCGCCGCCAGATCGCCAATGTCAGGTCGGGACCGATGCCCGCCGGCTCGCCAAGCGTCAACGCGAGGGGAAGCCCGGCGCTCATTTGTATTCGATCATCGCCTGCTTGCGAATTTCTTCCAGGAATTTCTTCGACTCGGCCTCGAACCGCCGGGCGTAGATCTGCTCGCGCGCCTCGCGCTTGGCCGCGGTTTCCGTGGAGCTTTCCTTCTTGGCGCAGAGCGCGAACATGGTGATGCCGTTCGGCGTGAGTTCCGGCGCGGTGAGGCGGCCGATCTCCATGTTGCCGAGCAGCTCGCGCAGCTGCGGCGGCAGGTCGGCCGACGAGCGGGTCACCGCCTCGCGCACCGCCACGTCGCGCAGCGAGCGCGCCAGCGCCAGCCCCTCGTTGCAGGTCTGGAAGCGCGAGCGCAGGTTCTCGGCAAGCTGGCGCCGCGCCTGCACGACGCCGTCGCCCGATCCCCCGGGGATCACGACCGTGACCGGATAGAGCGTGTAGATGTGGCCGACCGCATTGGCGCTGGCATTGGCGTCGGCGGCGTTGAGCGCCCGCAGCACGTCGCTTTCGCCCACCTGCAGCGTGCTGCTGTACTTGCCGCGGATCAGCGCGTTCCAGGTCAGCTCGGCGCGAATGCGGGCCTTCACCGCGTTGGCCGAAATGCCGGCCCGCTCGAGCATCTGGCTGAACTGCTGGGTCGAGATGCGCTGGCGCGAGGCCATGCCCTGGAAGGCGTTATCGACCTCGGTGTCGGACACTTCGAGGCCATAGACGCGGCCCTTGGCGATCTTGAGCCGGTCGTCGATCAGCTCCTGAATCACCTGCTGGCGCGAGGGCGCCTTCTGCGAGGAGGTGGCGATCAGCCGGGTGCGCTGCTGGATGTCGAGCTCGGTGATCGGCGAGCCGTTGGCGACCACCACCACCTGGGCGCGCGCCGGCGCGGCGACCACGACGCCGGCCAGGATGACGGCCGCGGCCACGGCGATGACCGCGCGGCGAAACAGGTCGGGATTAAAGCTCGTCCTCGGCATGCGCTATTCCATATGCGTCAATGCGGCGCGGCCGCCGTCACGGACCAACCCCCTGACTGAGCGAGGTGCCGCCGATCGTCCGCAGGCTGAGCTGCAGCATGACGGTGTGGTTGGAGGTGACGTTTCCGCTGTAGACGTAATTGGTAATGTAATTCACGGCGAAGATGAGGCAATCGTCCACGTAGCCGAGCCCGACCCGGGTCTGGTCGAACTTTCCGGCATTGATGTCATAGCGGGCGCCGCCCAGCGCCACCCAGTTCGCATCGAGCTTGACCTGGCCGGTGCCGAGGATGCCCTGCCGGCGCTCGAGGAAGCCGAGCTCCGGCTGAGCGGCGTAGTCGCCGTAGAGCAATGCGGCGTTCCAGCGGCCGAAGTTGGCGCGGGATTCGAGCTCGAAGCGCCGCACCGCCATCGTGTCGTTGTCGAAACGGTAGCGCGACGTGAAGGTGTAGGTGCTGTTGGGCTGGTACGACAGGCGCGCCACGTAATCGGAGCGCCTGGTGTCGAGACCGCTGCCGAGACCGGTATTGGTGGCGCCGCCCAGCGTATAGGAGTTTTCGCCGAACAACTGGTAGGACTGGCCGAACAATGCGTTGACGAAGCCGGCCTGGTTGAACTGCGCCGTGTACTGGATGCCGTAGTTGGCGCGCCCGCCGCCTTCAACGCGGTCCCAGCCCGAGAACTTGTCCACACGGAACAAGTTGCTGTCATCGAAGATCAGGCTTTGCGCGTCCTCGTTCGGCCAGCGGCCGACCTGGGTCTCGTTCGGACGGGCGATCACCTGCGCGATCGGCTCGACCGTCTGCGTGCCCCAGGACTGCACGCTGATGAAGGGATAGCGGTATTCGATACCGACCGTCGGCATCGCACGCACCAGGTTGGTGTCGCCGGTGTCGATGTAGTTCGACACGCCGGGGTCGTTCCTGACGCTCATGAAGCCGGCGTCGGCGCGCACCGAGGCGAAGGGCCTGAACACCTGGCCGAAGCTGTCGGTGAAGCTGCGCTGCCAATGCGTCTCGGCCGAGAAGCGGCTGTAGGTGCCGGGCACGCCGCGCAACAGGCAGTTGTTCGCGTTCTTGACCGCCGGGTCGGCGGTTTGGGTGCAGGCGCCGCTGTCGAAGGCGGAGCGCGTGATCGCGTTGAAGTCGGCTTGATCGCGCGTCAGGCTGGTGAAGTTGATCTTGTAGCCGAGCTCGCCGCCCAGCACGGGGCGGTCGAAGGTGTAGGTGTAGTCGAGCACCGGGTGGATGACCGGAATCTGCTTCTGCGTGTCGGATTCCGAGAAGCCGAGATAGTAGATGCTGCGGACATCGAAGAAGCTGCGGCTCCCCTTGCCGGTCAGGTAGAGCTGCGACACGCCTTCGCTGGTCGGGTCGGTGAAGGGATTGGTCGTTCGGTAGCGCGACAGTTGCGGGTTGTAGTCCTGAAGGAACGTGCGGTCGGACAGCAGCAGCGCGTCCCAGCCCCACAGCCACTTGTCGGTCAGCAAGAACTGGCCGGAGCTTTCGACGCTGCCGCGCCAGTCGCGATAGCCGGGCGTGGTGGTGCCGTCGCTGCGCTCGAAGTAGTCCTTGTCGAGCTGGCGGATGCCCGCGCCGCGGATGGTGTAGGCGCCGTTGATCAGGCGCTGGCGGAACTCGCCCTGCAGGAGCGGTCCCTGCTTGGTGGTGATCATCGGCGCGAAAGTCACGTCGTAGTCCGGCGCCAGCGCCCAGTAGTACGGCACTTCCAGGCCGATGCCATACTTCGAGTTCGACGAGATCGACGGCATCAGCAGGCCGGTCTTGCGCTTGACGGTCGGGTCCGGCCCCGAGAGGTACGGCATCCAGATCAGCGGCACGCCCGAGAATTCGATGCGGGCGTCCTCGAAGTAGATCATCTTCTCGCCCTGGTCGTGGACGATGCGCGCGGCCTTCACCTGCCAGAGCGGCGGCTTCTTCGGATCGTCGCGGCAGGGCTCGCAGGCGGTGTAGACGCCGTTGTGGAAGACCGTGAAGTTGCCCGCGCTGCGTTCGGCGCGGGTCGCGGCCATGCGCGTCTGGTCGGGCGTGTCGAGGCGCAGCGAGTCCACGAAGCCGTCGCGGTAGTTGTCGGCGAGGTCCATGACCTCGCCATAGGTGACCTTGCCGTCTTCCTCGGTCAGGCGGACGTTGCCTTCGGCGTGCAGGCGCTTGCTCTTCTGGTCGTAGACGACGCGATCGGCTTCCAGCGTCGAACCGGCGTAGTAGATCTGCACGTTGCCGACGGCGGATACGCGGTTGTTCGTGTAGTCGTAATTGATCTCGCGCGCCTGCACGAGCATCTGCTGCTGCTGGCCCGCCTTCTCGCGCTCGATGGCGGCCCTCGACTTGGGCTGCTTCGGCGCTCGCTCGGGGAAGACGAGTTGCTGGGCGTCCGCCGGCGCAGGCGCAAGCAAGGCGCCGCAGACCAGCAGGCTGAGGACGGCAGCAATCCCGGCGGCCCCCCGGCGGCACAGCCGGGGCGCTGATGGACGAGCGCGATCAAGCCCCGCCATCACCCGTCCTCCTGGTACAACAACGCAATAAACCCCGTCAGACCGCCGACAAGCACAGGCAGCCAAGCCGCTGCCACCGGGTGCATCAGCTCGGCCTTGCTAAGGTCTTCAGTCACCTTGGATAAAACATAAAGCAGAAAGCCGGAGGCGACGCCACTTAAAACCATCTTTTGCACGCCGCCGAAGCGGAAGAACCGTAGACTGACGGCGGCGGCGAGGAAAACCATGGCGGCCATCAGAAACGGCCGCGCGAGAAGCTTCTGGAACTGCAACCTATAGCCTGCGGCCCCCAGTCCTGCGTGCTCGGCGATTTTGATATACAGGGGCAATTCCCAGAACGGGACAGTTTCAGGGGTGGCAAAGCTTTCCCGCACCTGTTCGGGGGTGAGGTTCGTCTTGATCCGATACTCGGGGCGGTCGGCGGGCAGGGTGCCCACGACGAAGACCCGTGCGTCCAGCAGCCGCCAAACCCCGGGTTCCAGGATCGCCGCGCGCGCCTCCAGCCGGCTGAGGAAACGGCCTTCCTTGTCGAAGGTGAAGGCGGTGACGCCGTTGAGGGCGACGCCCTGGTCGCGGCTCGACTTCGCGTTGATGATCGCCAGGCCCTCGTCGCTGCGCTGGCTCAGCCAGAACGGGCCGCCGCCGTGGGCGTCGCTGACGCGGCCGAACAACTCGGCCTCGTAGCGCTTCGAGCGTTCCTGCAGCAGCGCGGACACCGGGTTGTAGACGGTGGTGCCGAACACGCCGAGCAGGAAGGAGACTGCGAGCGCCGGCGCGATGAACTGCCAGGCCGACATGCCGGCCGACCGGGCAACCACCAGCTCCAGCCGCCGCGACAGGTTGAGGTAGCAGGACATCGCCCCGATCAGCACGCAGAACGGCAGGATGCGTTCGGTTACCTGCGGCACGCGGTAGAACGAGGTCTTCGCCACCAGGATCGCGGACACGTTCGGGATGTCGCTCGCCCGCCGCATCATCTCGATGTAGTCGATCAGCGCGACCAGCCCGAAGATGCCCAGGAACACGAGCATCACCGCGCTCAGGAAGCGCAGGCCGAAGTAGCGGGTGAGGGTTCCTTTCACCATCGGCGGCTCACATCATGGCGTCGCGAAGCGCTGCGCGAGGCGCTCGCCGAGCGCGGTGAGCCAGTTGGTCAGGAACGCCGGCGGCTCGAGGATGATGCCGCGGCGGATGACGAAGTAGCCGAACACAAAGGCGGCGATGACGGCGATGTACTGCACCGCCAGCATCCAGGGCATGGTGGCGCCGAACACGGTGGAGACGAAGCCGATCAGCCGCAGCACCGCCACCCCGCCGATGGCGCCGATCATCGACAGCGTGCGGCTCTGCCGCGTGGTGCGCGGCGCGCCGAGATAGGCGAAGGCGATGGTGACGAAGGCGAGCGGATAGAACGGCGCGATCAGCCGGTCGTGCAATTCGGCGCGGAACTGGCCCGGCTGCTCGAGGTAGAACGGGTCCTTCGGGTCGGGAAACATCAGCTGCCAGAGGTAGCGCTCGCGGATCGAGTACTTGACCGCCTGCGGGCCGCTGGCGAACTGCGACAGGTCGAAGGCGTAGCGGTCGAACTTCACCATCGCCGGGTCGCGCTGGGTCGCCTCGTGCCGCTGCACGATACCCTTTTCCAGCACCAGGAATGTGCCGCGCTCGTTGTCGACGAGGTCGCCGTATTCCGAGAGCACGGTGATGCGCTCTTTCGGGTTGCGCCGGTCGTCGAGGAAGATTCCGAGCAGCTGCCCGTTGGTGCGCCGCTCGCGCACGTGGATGGTGACGCCGTTCTCGATCGAGGTGAAACGGCCCGGCTGCACGATCGTGCTGACCACGTTGGCGCGCACTTCGGTCAGCCAGTCGCGCAGCATGCGCAGGCCCTTGGGCGCGAAATAGGCGCTGATCGCCGACACCAGGATCGACACCGCCAGCGCAACCGCCATGAAGGCGCGGAACAGGATCCACGGCGACATGCCGGCCGAGTTCATTACGATGATCTCGGAGTCGGTGGACATCTTGTTGAGCGTGTGCGCGGCCGCGATCAAAAGCGCGATCGGCGCGATCACCAGCACGAGCAGCGGGATGATCAGCCCGGTGATGCCGATGAACACCAGGATGGTCTGGCCCTGGTTCGTCATCAGGTCGAAGTCGCGCAGGGCCTGCGTGACCCAGATCACCGCCGTCAGGCTGACGAGCACGACGGCGAAGGCACCGAAAGTGGTGCGGAAAATATAGCGGCTGATGGATCTCATCCGCGGCGTCGTCCCCCATTCGGCATGGCCGGGCGCATGCGTCCGGCATCCCCACCGGCGCAGCGCAAACTTTAAAACCCACCCCCGCTTTACGTTTACCTTGATCCGTCCACAAAGTGGCCGGGCAAAGGCAAACCCCGCTCGGCATGCACAACAAAAAGTTAAGGCCGGAGCGGACCTTAGCACCCATTCCGTGCGCTGCGGGGCCGATTCTGGCAAGCCTTTTGCCCGGGCGGCCGGAAGGGGTCCGGACGGCGCGTTCCGGGGCGCCCACCGGCGCCGCCCGCGCATGTGAAATGCGGCTGGCAGAGATCGTTTTTGGCTTTGCAGAGGCTTGGGCGGCGCGCCATATGGGGCCCGACCGGCCGCGCGGGCCTCGCGCGGCGTATCGTGACCTCAAGGATCAAGGAACTCGCGCAATGACCGACGCCCTGACGCTCGGATTTGGCCCCTTCGCCGCGCCGGCCCGGGGCGTGCTGGTCGTCTTTTGCGACGAGGGGTTGAAATTCGGCCCGGCCACCCGCAAGGCGCTGGGGCCGGCCGCCGACCTGGCGGCGCGCGCCGCCAAGTCCGAACGCTTCACCGGCAAGAGCGGCTCAGCGCTCGAGCTGATCGTGCCGGGGGGACTGAAGGTAAGCCGCTTGGTCGTGATCGGTATCGGCAAGGCCGGCGAGGTGAAGGAGCGCGACTTCGTCCGCTTCGGCGGCATGGCGATGGGCCGGCTGCCGACCGCGGCAAGCGAGGCCACGATCTTCGCCGAACTGCCGGCCGGCGCCATGAAGCCGGAGCAGGCGGCCGACGTCGCGCTCGGCGCGCGGCTGCGCGCCTACGCGTTCGACCGCTACAAGACCAAGCGCAAGGCCGAAGACAAGCCGCCGGAAAAGCGCAGCGTCACCGTCGCCACCGGCGACGTCGCGGCCGCGCGCAAGGCCTTCGCGCCGCGCGAGGGCGTCGCCGGCGGCGTGGTGCTGGCGCGCGATCTCGTCAACGAGCCGGCCAACGTGCTCTTTCCGGAGGAATTCGCGCGCCGCGCATCCGCGCTGAAGAAGGCCGGCGTCGCGATCGAGGTCCTCGACGTGAAGGCGATGAAGAAGCTCGGCATGAACGCGCTGCTCGGCGTCGGCCAGGGCTCCTCGCGCGAGAGCCGCGTGGTGGTGATGCGCTGGAACGGCGGTAAGACCGGCGAGGCGCCGGTCGCCTTTATCGGCAAGGGCGTCTGCTTCGACACCGGCGGCATCTCGATCAAGCCGGCGGCGAGCATGGAGGACATGAAGGGCGACATGGCGGGCGCGGCCTGCGTCACCGGCCTGATGCAGGCGCTCGCCGCGCGCAAGGCGCGCGTCAACGCCGTCGGCGTGATCGGCGTGGTGGAGAACATGCCCGACGGCAACGCGCAGCGTCCCGGCGACATCGTCAAATCCATGTCGGGCCAGACCATCGAGATCATCAATACCGACGCGGAAGGCCGCCTCGTGCTGGCCGACGTGATCTGGTACACGGCGCAGCGTTTCAAGCCGAAATTCATGATCGATCTTGCGACGCTCACCGGCGCCATCATCGTCGCGCTCGGCCAGGAATACGCCGGCATGTTCGCCAACAACGACGAGCTCGCCGAGCGCCTGCGCCAGGCCGGCGAGGAGACCGGCGAGAAGGTGTGGCGCATGCCGCTCGCGCCGGAATACGACAAGATGATCGATTCGAAATTCGCCGACATGAAGAACACCGGCGGCTCGCGCTGGGGCGGCGCCATCACCGCGGCGCAGTTCATCAAGCGCTACGTCGACGACAAGACACCGTGGGCGCATCTCGACATCGCCGGCACCGGCTTCGATAGTCGGCAGAACGACCTCAACCGGAGCTGGAGCTCGGGCTGGGGCGTGCGGCTGCTCGACCGGCTGGTGAAGGATTTCTACGAGAAATGAACGATCGCAGGCGCCGATGACCGAGATCCTCTTCTACCACCTGCAAGGCCAGAAGCCGGAGAACGTGCTGCCGGCGCTGCTCGAGAAGTCGCTCGAGCGCGGGTGGAAGGTGGTGGTGCAGGGCGCCTCCGAGGAGCGCATCGACGCGCTCGACGCGCATCTGTGGACCTATCGCGATGACGGCTTCCTGCCGCACGGCACCTGGCGTGAGCCGGACAGCGCCGCGCAGCCGGTGCTGCTCACCGTCAACGAGGGCAATCCGAACGCGGCGAGCGTGCGCTTCCTGATCGAGGGCGCGCCCGTGCCGGCCGACGCCGAGGCCTATCAGCGCATCGTGCTCTTGTTCGACGGCGAGGACGACGAGGCGGTGGCCGCCGCCCGCGCCCATTGGACCGAGTCCAAGGCGAAGGGCTTCGACGCCACCTATTGGCAGCCGGACGCGCAGGGCCGCTGGACCAAGAAGGCGTGACGGGCCCGCGCGGTCGGTCGATGGCCCAGTCGGCCGCTGGCCGAGGGCGGGCGCGAGGCACATAGCCGAGGGCGTCCGGGCGCGTTGAGGCTTGCCCCCCGCCATTGTGATGACGCAAAATCCGTCATAAGGGACAAACAGATACGTCCGCCGGGGAACCGATCTTGCCGCCTCTTCGCTTTCGCTCGACCACCGCGTTCCTTTGCCTGGCGGGCATCGCCCTGGCGATGGGCGGCTGCTCGCAAGTCGAGCGGGTGATGGAAAGCTCGAAAGAGGGCGGCTTGTTCTCCAAGCCCATCGACGTCTTTGCCAAGCCGGCCTGGTCCGACGCTTCCGATACCAAGGCGGTCAGCCTCGGGCCGCGAGGGCCGGTCGGCCCGGAAGAACTGGTCAATGCCGACGGCAGCTGCGCGCCCAGCGCGGCGCAGGCCGAAACGCAGGCCGCACCTGCCGACCGGCCGGTCGGCTCCGCGGCCGGCGACCTCGCCGGCGCCCCGATG
>JBKBRE010000012.1:0-34619 GCA_046292265.1 Pseudolabrys sp.
CAACCCCCCCCCCGCCCGCACACCCGCGGCGGCGCCGCCCCCGCGGCCGGCCGCGGCGGCGCCTGCGGCCCCGCAGCAGGCCCCTGCCGCGGCGCCATGGCCGTCCACCACGCCGCAGCGCTGAACCGGAACCGGCTCTGAATTCGACGGCCCGCGGCCTCCCGCGGGCCGTTTCGATTCCCGGCCACGACTGGACGGCATGGCCAAGATCGTCCAGATTTCCTATATCGATCAGAGGTTCTCTGCGGGGCGGAAGCACCGCAGCAAGCCGGCAAGAGAGAGTGCGCCGAGGCGGCGCGCGGAATGGACCATGGACGCCACGACACGCGCCACACCCGACCTTGACCGTGCCGGCAGCCGGCCGCAGCCGCTGATCGATCCTTTCGCGCGCGCCATCACGTATCTGCGCGTGTCGGTTACCGACCGCTGCGATTTCCGCTGCGTCTACTGCATGTCGGAGCACATGTCGTTCCTGCCCAAGGCCGACCTGCTAAGCCTCGAAGAACTCGACCGGCTGTGCAGCGCTTTCGTCGCCAAGGGCGTACGCAAGCTTCGCCTCACGGGCGGCGAGCCGCTGGTGCGCCGCGGCATCATGACTCTCGTCGATTCACTGTCGCGCCACCTGCGCACCGGAGCGCTTGACGAGCTCACGCTCACCACCAACGGCTCCCAACTCGAGAAATATGCTTCCGAGCTCAAGAGCCACGGCGTCGAACGCGTCAATGTCTCGCTCGACACGCTCGACCCGGACAAGTTCCGCGCCATCACGCGCTGGGGCGACCTCGGCAAGGTGCTCGCCGGCATCGACGCCGCGCAAAAGGCCGGACTGAAGATCAAGATCAACGCGGTGGCGCTCAAGGGCGTGAACGAGGACGAGATCGCCTCCCTGATGCAATGGGCGCACGGCCGGGGCATGGATCTCACGGTCATCGAGGTGATGCCGCTCGGCGACATCGAGGAATCGCGGCTCGATCAATATCTGCCGCTGTCGCTCGTGCGCGCTCGGCTTGCCGAACGCTATACGCTCGAGGACATCGACTACCGCACCGGCGGGCCGGCCCGTTACGTGCGCGTGAAGGAAACCGGCGGCCGCCTCGGCTTCATCACGCCGCTCACCCATAACTTCTGCGAGTCGTGCAACCGCGTGCGCATCACCTGCACGGGCACGCTTTTCATGTGCCTTGGCCAGGAGGACGCTGCCGACCTGCGCGGCCCGTTGCGGGCCTCCGAGAGCGACGAGCCCCTCCACGCCGCGATCGACGCGGCCATCGCCCGCAAGCCGAAGGGGCACGACTTCGTCATCGACCGCCGCCGCCAGGCCCCTGCGGTAGCTCGCCACATGAGCGTGACCGGCGGCTGACGCTACCCTCCCCCAAGCCCGCGTTCGCGCAAGCTGCGCCGGGTGGGCGCAGGCCTTCGACTTTCGGCTAGGCCGGCCGCTCCGGCTACCGCCGTAATGGCGGCGAACCGGAGCCATCGAAGGAAATTTCGCCATTGACGCCCAAGGCCGCCATCGGATTAAGGTGGCAGGCTTGGGCCCGAACGGCCGGGGCGTGGGGACGACAAAAAAACAACAATAATCAAAAGCGGCCGGGGAACGGCTGGAGGGGAGACTGCAAGTGGGTGCCCTCGACGCACTGCTGAAATCGTTGTTGCCGGTGACGCGCGTTGTCGACGCGGCCAACTCCTGGATCGGCAAACGGGTCGCCTGGCTCATCCTGGCCGCCGTGATCGTTTCGGCGATCAACGCCATCGTACGCAAGACATTCGACACCTCGTCGAATTCCTGGCTCGAGCTGCAGTGGGTGCTGTTCAGCATCGTATTCCTGCTGTGCTCGCCCTGGACGCTGCTCGCCAACGAGCACATCCGCATCGACATCGTGAACAACCTTTTTCCCAAGCGCGTGCGTGACGCCATCGACGTGGTCGGGCACGTGTTTTTCCTGCTGCCGCTGACGATCGTGATGATCGTCACTGCGGTTCCTTTCTTCTATCGTTCCTTTGCCATCAATGAGCAGTCGGGCAATGCCGGCGGCCTGCCGCAATGGCCGGCCAAGTCGCTGGTCATGATCGCCTTCACGATGCTGCTGGTGCAGGCGCTGTCGGAACTGGTCAAGCGGGTCGCGGTGATGCGCGACCTGATACCCGATCCGCACGCCAACCAGACCAGTGCGCTCGAAGAGGAAGTCGAGCATATCGTCGAAGCGATCGAGAAGCGCTGAACGTCAGCGGCAGCCGGAGCTCATCAATGACAGCCTTCATCATCCACAACATGGCGCCGATCATGTTCGCCGCCCTGGTTGTGTTCCTGCTGCTCGGCTATCCGGCGGCGTTCTCGCTCGGCGCGGTCGGCCTCATCTTCGGCCTGATCGGCATCGAGCTCGGCCAGTTCTCGCCGGACTTCCTGCAAGCCCTGCCCGAGCGCGTCTACGGGGTGATGAACAACGACACGCTGCTGGCGATCCCGTTCTTCACCTTCATGGGGCTGGTGCTCGAACGATCGGGCATGGCGGAAGACCTGCTCGATACGATCGGCCAGCTGTTCGGGACCGTGCGCGGCGGGCTCGCCTACGCGGTGGTCTTCGTCGGCGCGCTGCTCGCTGCGACCACCGGCGTGGTGGCTGCTTCCGTGATCTCGATGGGCCTGATCTCGCTGCCGATCATGCTGCGCTACGGCTACGACCGGCGCGTGGCCTGCGGCGTCATCGCCGCTTCCGGCACCCTGGCGCAGATCATTCCGCCCTCGCTCGTGCTGATCGTGATGGCCGACCAGCTCGGCAAATCGGTCGGCGACATGTACGAGGGCGCCTTCATTCCGGGCATGGTGTTGTCCGCTCTCTACGCCTCCTACGTCTTCCTCGTCTCGATGATCTTCCCCAAGGCCACGCCCGGCCTGCCGCCGGAAGCGGTCGGCTTCCGCGAAGACGGCGGCGGCCGCGGCCTCACCTCGCTCGCCGTGCTGACGGTAGCGAGCGGCCTGTTCGGCTGGCTGGCGATGCGCGGCGCGACCTCGCGCGGGGCCGATTACGTCGTGCTCACCATGTTCTTCGGCATCATCTTCGCCTTCGCCGTCGCTGTCGTGAACTGGCTGAGCAACCGCTTCTTCGGCTTCCGCTTCCTGTCGCACATCGCGCAGCAGACGACCTTTGTGATGGTGCCGCCGCTGTTCCTCATCTTCCTGGTCCTCGGCACGATCTTCATCGGCGTCGCCACGCCGACCGAGGGCGGCGCCATGGGCGCCAGCGGCGCGCTCATCCTCGGCGCGATGAAGCGGCGGCTGACCTGGGAACTGGTCCGCCAGGCGGTGGAATCCACAGCCAAGCTGTCGGCCTTCGTCCTCTTCATCCTGGTCGGGGCGCGCGTGTTCTCGCTCACCTTCTACGGCGTGAGCGGTCACATCTGGGTCGAGGAGATGCTGGTGTCGCTGCCGGGCGGGCAGATCGGCTTCCTGCTCTTCGTCAACGCCTTCGTCTTCATCCTCGCCTTCTTCCTCGACTTCTTCGAACTCGCGTTCATCGTGATCCCGCTGCTCGGGCCGGCGGCCGAGCGCATCGGCATCGACCTGATCTGGTTCGGCGTCATCCTCGGCGTCAACATGCAGACCTCGTTCATGCACCCGCCGTTCGGCTTCGCGCTGTTCTACCTGCGCTCGGTGGCGCCGCGCGAAAGTTATCTCGACCGCATCACCGGCAAGCGCATGGACGCGGTCACCACCGGCCAGATCTACTGGGGCGCGGTGCCGTTCGTGTTCATTCAGATCATCATGGTCGTGCTGGTCATCATGTTTCCCGGCATGGTCATGCACTACAAAGGCGTCGCCTCGACGATCGATCCCAGCAAGGTGAGGATCGAGATTCCGCAGATCGACATGCCGCCCACGCTCGACCTGAGCGAGCCGCCGAAGTTCAACTGAGCGGTCAAAATAAATCGGCCCCGCAGCACGCTGCGGGGCCGTTTCGCGTGACGCCGGCCGATCAGCCGCGCATGGCGCGGGTCATGAACGCGTCGTAGCTGAGTTCCGCGACCTGGAACCACTGATACGCGTTCTTGGTGAAGTCCATCATGGAGTCGTTCACCTTCTTGAAGCTCGCATTCTCCTTCGCGACTTCGGCATGCAGCTCCAAAGTCGCCTTATAGGCGGCGTCCAGGATCTGCGGCGAGAACACGTGCAGCTTGGTGCCGCCCGCCAGCAAGCGACGCAGCGCCTGCGGGTTCAGGTGGTCGTACTTCGCCATGCACCAGGTGTTGGCGTAGTGACCGGCCTGCTCGAGGATCACCTGATATTGCTTCGGTAGCGCGTTCCATTTGTCGAGGTTGACGAAGGCGAGCAGCATCGATCCGCCTTCCCACCAGCCGGGCGCGTAATAGTGCGGCGCCACCTTGTAGAAGCCGAGCTTCTCGTCGTCATAGGGGCCAACCCATTCGCAAGCGTCGAGGGTGCCCTTCTCCAACGCCGGATAGATATCGCCGCCGGCGATCTGCTGCGGCACGCCGCCGAGCTTGGCGAGGATTTTGCCGGCCCAGCCGCCGATGCGCATCTTCAGGCCCTTGAGGTCGTCGATCGACTTGATCTCCTTGCGGTACCAGCCGCCCATCTGGCAGCCGGTCTGGCCGGCGAGCAGACCGCGCACGTTGTACTTCTTGTAGAACTCGTTGAGCGCGGCATCGCCGCCGCCCTGCGTCCACCAGCCCTGGTTCAGGCGCGCGTTCGGGCCGAAGGGCACCGACGTACCGAAGCCGAAGGTCGGGTCTTTGCCGAAGTAATAGTACGAGGCGGTATGGCCGATCTCGACCGTGCCGTTCTGCACGGCGTCGACGATGGCCAGGCCCGGCACGATTTCGCCGGCGGCGAAGACCTGGATCTGGAACTTGTTGTCCGTCGCCTCGGCTACCGACTTGGCCATGATTTCGGCGGCGCCATAAAGCGTATCGAGCGACTTCGGCCAGCTGGCCGGCATGCGCCACTTGATGGCCGGCATCGATTGCGCGATCGCCGGCGCGGCCACTGCGCCCGCAGCGGCGACCCCCAGGCCGGCTGCCTTAAGAAACTCACGACGTTTCATTCCTAATTCCCTCCTTTGGATTTTTGACGGCGGGTTTGCGCGAATGCGCCCCTGCTCTTGCTTTTACCCATGCGGGCCTGAGGCAACCTTGGCCGGAAACCCGAACTGGAACCAGCCTGCGCCTGTTAGACCAAAGTTGTAGTCGCGTTCCTTGCCCTGAAAGGCCGCCCAAAATGGCGCAAGGCCGGCCACATGGACCGGCCCCGCGTTCGATTTGGATTGGATCAGGTCAGCCGCGCGCGCGGCTGCGGATCATGAAGCCGTCGTAGGTATACTCGGCTACCTGCCACCACAGATACTCGGTGTTGCGGAAGGTCATGAGCGACTCGAGCACCTTCTTGTAATTCGGGTTCTTGGCCGATTCTTCCGCGTTCACCTCGTTCGAGGCCTTCAGGCAGGCTTCCATGATTTCCTGCGAGAACGGGCGCAGTTGCACGCCCTGGGCGAGCAGGCGGCGCAGCGCCTCGGGATTACGCGCATCGTAGCGTGCGGTCTCTTCGATGCTGGCGTGCGCTGCAGCGGCCTCGATGATCGCCTTGTACGACTTCGGCAGCGCGTTCCACTTCTCGAGATTGATGATCAGGTGGTTGGGCGTGCCGCCTTCCCACCAACCCGGGTAGTAGTAGTACTTGGCGACCTTGTAGAAGCCGAGCTTCTCGTCGTCATAGGGGCCGACCCATTCTGCGGCGTCGATGGTGCCCTTCTCCAGCGCCGGATAGATATCGCCGGCCGCGATCTGCTGCGGAATGGCGCCGAGCTTCGACATCGTCTTGCCGGCCCAGCCGCCGATGCGCATCTTCAGACCTTTCAGGTCGTCGACCGTCTTGATCTCCTTGCGGAACCAGCCGCCCATCTGGCAGCCGGTATTGCCCATGGAGATGCACTTGGAGTTGTACTTGGCCGAAAACTCGTCGAGCAGCTTCTGGCCGTCGGCGGCGTAGAACCATGCGTTCTGCTGGCGGGCGTTCGGCCCGAACGGCACCGAGCAGAACAACGCCCAGGTCGGGTCCTTGCCGATGTAGTAGTACTGCGCGCTGTGGCCCATCTCGACGGTGCCGTTCTGCACGGCGTCGAGCACTTGCAGGCCGGGAACGATCTCACCCGCGGCAAACGCCTGAATCTGGAATTTGCCGTCGGTCGCGTCCGACACGTACTTCACGAACGTTTCGCAAGCGCCGAACAGCGTGTCGAGCGATTTCGGCCAGCTTGCGGTCAAGCGCCACTTGAGTTCGGGTGCGGATTGCGCGATGGCCGGCGCGGCGATCGCCGTGGCGGCGGCGCCGAGACCGGCGCTCTTCAGGAATTGACGACGTTTCATTGATCAAGCCTCCCTGGATGACGACTGGTTATCCCCTGCGGCGTTTCCCGCCGTTTCTCGCCTTGGCCAAAGGATGCCCGCTCTGCGGCTGTAAATCCAGCCGGTCCACACCAATAAAAAACCCCGTCCGGAGGGCCGGACGGGGGTTCGGAGGCGAGGCAGGAGGTGGGATGCGTCCCGCCTCAGCCGTGGCTGCGCATGCGCACCATGAAGGCGTCGAAGCCGAGCTCGGCCACCTGCCACCACAGATATTCGTCGCCGCGGAAGGCGACCATGCTGTCGTAGACCTTCTTGAAGTCGGCGTTCTTGGCGCTGACCTCATTGTAGGTCTCTGTGGCGGCCTTGAAGGAGGCCTCCATCACGGCCTGAGGGAACGGACGCAGTTGCGCGCCCGAGCTGACCAGGCGCTTGATCGCCTGCGGGTTGCCGGCGTCGTACTTGGCCTGCATCCAGGTGTGCGCCTGCTCGGAGGCCGCGCGCACGATCGCCTGATAGCTCTTCGGCAGCGCGTTCCACTTATCGAGGTTGATGAAGTTGTGCAGCATTGCGCCGCCCTCCCACCAACCGGGGTAGTAGTAGAACTTGGCGACCTTGTAGAAGCCGAGCTTCTCGTCGTCGTAGGGGCCGACCCACTCGGCCGCGTCGATGGTGCCCTTCTCCAGCGCCGGATAGATGTCGCCGCCCGCCACCTGCTGCGGCACCGCGCCCATCCGGCTGAAGATCTGGCCGGCGAAGCCCGCGATGCGGAACTTGAGGCCCTTCACGTCGTCGACGCTTCTGATCTCCTTGCGGAACCAGCCGCCCATCTGCGTGCCGGTATTGCCGGCCGGGAAGGCGACGAAGTTGTATTTCTTGTAGAAGGCGTTCGCGAGATCGAGCGCGCCGCCGAAGTGCATCCACGAGGTCTGCATGCGCGAGTTCAGGCCGAACGGCTGCGCGGTGAACAGCGCGAAGGTCGGATCCTTGCCGACGTAGTAGTAGGAGGCGGTGTGCGCCATCTCCACGGTGCCGTTGGTCACGGCATCGGCGGCCTGCAGGCCTGGCACGATCTCGCCACCGGCGAAGCACTGGATCTGGAACTTGTTGTCGGTCGCCTCGGCCACCGCCTTGGCGAACACTTCGGAGGCGCCGTAGATGGTATCGAGCGACTTCGGGAAGCTCGAGGTCAGGCGCCACTTCACCTCCGGCGACGATTGCGCGATGGCCGGCATCGCGATCGCGGATGCGGCAAGCCCGGCGCCGGCTGCGCCCAGAAACTGTCGGCGTTTCATTATGACTTCTACTCCAGTTTGTTCTTGCTGAGTCCCGCCGGGGCCGGCGGTTCGGGGGCTTCCAAAGCAGGTTGGTGTGGCCGTGGCCAGTCC
Organism: Pseudolabrys sp.; assembly: GCA_046292265.1. Lineage (GTDB taxonomy): Bacteria > Pseudomonadota > Alphaproteobacteria > Rhizobiales > Xanthobacteraceae > Pseudolabrys. The sequence goes on from JBKBRE010000012.1 coordinate 7,746, forward strand.
CCACGCGGCGGCGGCACCGCATACATGCAATGCAGATATGCATCGGCATGCGTCGCAGCCGTGGCATGCGACGAAAGGCGTAAGTAGCGCTTTCTGATCTGGAATTGCGGCGTCAGTTCGATGCCGCGAGTTGCGCGGCGGACGCTGCCGCGAGGAACTCGCCTGCGGGCACCGGCGGTTTCGCCGGACGCTTGATGCCCGGATAGGCTTTGGCCGCCATGTCCAGGGCGGCCTTGAAGGTCGCCGCCTTCTTTTTGTCGGACTTGCGCAGCGCCGGCAACAGCGTGCTCGCCTCCTTGCGCGCCGCCGCCGCGAAGCCGAGACCGTCGAGATAAGGTTCCAGCGTCTTGTCGCCAAGCGATACGTCGTACTGCGATGCCGCGCGGTTGAGCATGTCCGCCACGACCTTGATCTTGACCGCCTGCGCGGACAGTCCCGACTTCGGCGCCGCCTTCTCCGCCGCACCGATCGCCTTGAGCACATCCTGCACGAGCTTGCGCACCGCCGCGGACGGCTTCTTCGCGGCGCCGGCGTCGACCGCGGCTTCCATCGCCTCACGCAAGCCCTTCACGCCGCGCCGGCCGAAGACCTCTTCCATCGGGATGAAGACTTCCGACAGACCATGCGCAAACATCTGCGCGCCCGCCTCGGTCTCCTTGCCTTCATAGGCGGCCAATCCAGCGTAATAGTGAGCTGCGATCACCTGCAGCGCGATGTTGTATTCGACCGGATCGGTTTCGGTGGCCGCGACATTGATGCCGGCTTCGCCACCTTCACCACCTTCACCGCCCTCACCGCCAGCGGCCTGCGCCAGCACAATGTCGGCGGTTGAAGACAGCAAGGCGCCGCGCGCAGATGCGTTCGACGGCGCTCCCGCCTCGACCGCCGAAACGGCAACCGCCGGCTCGGGAAGAGTCAGACCGCCGCCAGCCAGCACAAAGGCGCCGATGCCGACCCAGATCTTCGTCTTTTTCTTCACGTCATCCCGCTCCACTTTTCTCAACGCGCATCGCCGCGCGAAACATACTATGCTGCTTGCATGTGTCCAAACGAAACAGTTTTGAACCGTTCCAGCCTGACGCAGCGCCGCCGCGTTCGAACGGTGTAGCGCCGAAGTGACGCCATGCAGATCATGATCGCCAACATATTGTCGCGCGACGATCTCGCCGCGGTGCGCCGCGCGCTCAAGCGCGCACGCTTCGTCGACGGCCGCGCCACCGCCGGCTTCGCGGCGCGCCGGGTGAAGAACAATCAGCAGGTCGACGCAGCCGACCGCTCGCTCGACGACATCCGCACGCTGGTCTCCGACCGTATCCTGCGCAACGACGTCTTCCGCATGGCGGTGCGGCCGAAGGCGCTGACGCCGCTCCTGTTTGCGCGCTATGAGAAGGGCAAGAACTACGGCAGCCACGTCGACGACGCGCTCATGCAGGGGCTTCGCACCGACGTCTCGTTCACGCTCTTCCTCAGCGACCCGAAGAGCTACAAGGGCGGCGAGCTCGTCATCGAAAGCACGGCCGGCGAGGAACCGGTCAAGCTCGCGGCCGGCTCGCTGGTCGCCTATCCCACCACCGCGCTGCACCGGGTCGAGAAGGTAACGCGCGGGGAACGCCTCGTCTGCGTCGGCTGGGCGCGCAGCTTCATCCGCGACGCCGGGCGGCGCGAATTGCTGTTCGATCTCAACACCGCGCGGCGCCGCATGTTCGCGCGCGAGGGCAAGAGTGCGGACTACGACCTGGTATCGAAGTCGCTCGCCAACCTCATGCGCATGTGGGCGGAGGACTGACCGACTTCGCCAGGCGGGCCCTGGGAGTGGCCCTAGGCCTCGATGACGATCTTCGGCGCGGCGCGCCCGGCGCCGCCCGACTTGATCTGCGCGTACACCTTGGCGGCGATGTCGCGGTAAATTTTGGCGTGCGGGCCGTCCGGCTCGGTGGCCACCACGGGCAGGCCCGCGTCCGACTTCTCGCGGATGGTCATGTGCAGCGGAATCTCGCCGAGGAACGGCACGCCCAGGCGCTCGGCCTCCTTGTGCGCGCCGCCATGGCCGAAGATGTCGGAGCGGGTGCCGCAGCTCGGGCACAGGAAGTAGCTCATGTTCTCGACCACGCCGAGCACCGGCACGTTCACCCGCTTGAACATGGCGACGCCGCGGCGCGCGTCGATCAGCGCCAGGTCCTGGGGCGTCGAAACGATGACCGCGCCCTTGAGCGGCACCTGCTGCGCCATGGTGAGCTGGGCGTCGCCGGTGCCGGGCGGCATGTCGACCACCATGACGTCGAGCTTGCCCCAGTCCACCTCGCGCAGCATCTGGGTGATGGCGGACATCACCATCGGCCCGCGCCAGATCATCGGCGTCTCTTCGTCGATCAGGAAGCCGATCGACATCACGGTGAGGCCATAGCGCTCGATCGGCTTGAGCCGGTTGCCGGCCGATTGCGGCTTCTCCTTGATGGCGAGCAGCTTGGGCAGCGAGGGCCCGTAGATGTCCGCGTCGAGCATGCCGACCTTGAGCCCGAGGTCGCGCAGGCCGAGCGCGAGGTTGACCGCGGTCGTCGACTTGCCGACGCCGCCTTTGCCGGAGGCGACGGCGATGATCGCCTCGACCCCCGGAATGCCGGGCGCGACCTTGTCGGCCGGGTGGGCCGGCGGGTGGGGGTGGGCATGGCCGTGGCCCTGCGGCCGCACGGCGGGCGCGGGACGTGCGGCGCCCTGCCCGGCCGCCCGCTCCGCGGTGAGGGCCACCAGGGCCGACTGCACCCCGGGAACCGCGCGGACGGCGGCCTCGGCCGCCTTGCGCACCGGCTCCCAGGCCTGCACGGCGCCGGCATCCACGGTGAGCGAGAAGAAGACCTTGCCGTCGTCGGTGACCACGATGTCCGACAGGACGCGCGCCTCGGTGAGCGGCGCCCCGCCGGGCGAAGCCACTTTGCTAAGGGCCGCCTGAACCTGCTCCTTCGTCACCGCCATGACCGCCGTTTCCTGTCTTTCGCTGTTCGCAGGCCGTCACCATAGGCACGGTTGCGGGCCGGTCAATGTGACCCGGGCTCAAGAATGGTTGACGGGCTGGCCTCGGCAATGACCTATTGCGGGGGAACATCAGCGGACCGGCGCTGCCGAAAGTTCGACAGGAGGAAGACGATGGCGAAAGTGGCGTTTCTGGGCTTGGGCGTCATGGGCTACCCGATGGCCGGGCATCTCAAGAACAAGGGCGGGCATGAGGTCACCGTCTACAATCGCACCGCGGCCAAGGCCGAGCAGTGGGTGAAGCAGTTCGGCGGCAAAGCCGCCCCCACCCCGAAAGCGGCGGCGCAGGGCCAGGACTTCGTGATGTGCTGCGTCGGCAACGACAGCGACCTGCGCGAGGTGACGCTCGGGGGCGACGGCGCCTTCGCCGCCATGGGCAAAGGCACCGTCTTCGTCGATCATACGACAGCTTCCGCGGAGATTGCGCGCGAGCTTTACGCCGCGGCGCAGAAAGGCGGCTTCGCCTTCATCGACGCGCCCGTGTCCGGCGGCCAGGCCGGAGCCGAGAACGGCGTTCTGACGGTGATGTGCGGCGGCGACGCCGATCCATTCGCCCGCGCCGAGAAGGTGATCGCGTCTTACGCGCGCGCCTGCAACCTGATGGGCGCGCCCGGCTCCGGGCAACTCGCCAAGATGGTCAACCAGATCTGCATCGCCGGCCTGGTGCAGGGCCTCTCCGAGGGCATCCACTTCGCCAAGAAGTCCGGCCTCGACATCGAGAAGCTGATCGCCACCATCTCCAAGGGCGCGGCGCAGTCGTGGCAGATGGAGAACCGCTACAAGACCATGGCCGCCGGCAAGTTCGACTTCGGCTTTGCGGTGGACTGGATGCGCAAGGACCTCAGCATCTGCCTCGGCGAGGCGCGCAAGAATGGCGCCCACCTCCCCGTCACCGCACTGGTGGACCAGTTCTACTCCGAAGTGCAGTCGATGGGCGGCAAGCGCTGGGATACCTCGAGCTTGATCGCGCTGCTCGACCGCAAGTAACCGCCATGCAACGCCGCGTCCGGGCGGCCTTCGTCCGGACGCGGCGACCATCAGCCCGGCTCCGTCCTTTTTGCACCTGATCTACTCGACATTGGCCCTCGCCGAAGTGGCGGTGCTGTTCGTCTCGGCAATCGCAATTCTTTACCTCGTTCTGCGCAGCGTCGTCAGGTCGTTCCGCAAGCCGGGCCCCGAAGCCAAGAAGCCCCGCGCCGAAGACCTGCGCCATCTCGAACGCGCAGGCCGGTCGGGATTCTACTGATGCAGGAGGCTCAGTCGCTCTAGAAGGCGAGCGTCATCCCGTCTTCCGCGACGAGCAGGCCGGCCGCCTGCGCTTCATCGACCCGCGCGAGCATAGTCGGGTTCATGTGGGTGATCATCATGCGCCGCGCGCCGAGATCGCCGACGCGCGTCTTCAGCACCTCCCAGACGGTGTGTCCGCTCAGCTTGCCGGCGTAGGCGTAGCACTCGCAGACGAACAAATCGGCGTCCTTGGCGATCGGCAGCAGCGCCTCGGTCCATTCCGTGTCGCCCGAATAGGCAAAGGTCTTCTCCCCGTCGCTGAGACGCAGGGCGGTGGACGGCCCACCCGAATTATGCATCACTTCGGCAGTGACGATGCCGTGGCCGAGTACGTCGCTCGGCACGCCGACGGCGATTTCCTCAACCCGAAACTCGAACCGCCATTTGTTACCGGTCGACTTCGGGAAAAACACCTCCATCAACGCAGCGAGCCGCGCGCGCGTCCCCGGCGGCCCCGCGATCAGCAGCGGCCGCTCACGGCGCGCGTGAAACTGCGCATCGAGCAGGAGAAACGGCAGGCCGCCGAAATGGTCGCCGTGCAGATGCGAGAGGACGACGCCATCCATGCGATTGTGATCGAGCTTGAGCGCCTTCAGCGCCGGCAGCGCCGATGCCCCGAAGTCGATCGCGAGCGTGCCCTTCGCAGTTTCCAGCCAGAAGCAGGTGTTCATGCGGCCACCCGAGCCGAATGCGTCGCCGGAGCCGACAATCGTCAGTTTCATTTTCGCGCGGGCCTTCCGTTACGCCTTGGCGCTCGGTCTGGCCGAAACCTGAGCGTGCCAGCGTTTCACGTTGTCGCAATCGTCCGGCACCGCCACGCGCGCCGGCTTCATGAAATCGATGGCGCAGAGCGCGGTGATGTCGGCTACCGTGAAGCGCTCGCCGGCGATGAACGGCCGGCTCTTGAGCTCGCCGTCGAGGATGCGCAGAAACTCGACGATGCGCGGCTTGTTCGCCTCCGCCCAAGCCGGCACCTGCGGCACCTCCAGTTCCTTCATCGCCGGATGGGTATGGCGGAACACGAAGGCGACCGGGAAGAACAGGTTGAGCTCGGCCCGCCTGTTCCACATTTCGACCACCGCAATATCCTTGGCCCCCACCCCGAACAGCGGCGGCTCCGGCTGGATTGCCTCGAAGTAGCGGCAGATCGCCACGGATTCGGTGATCACGGTGCCGTCGTCGAGCACCAGCGCCGGCATCCGCTGCAGCGGGTTGAGGGCGGTGTAATCGGGCGTCTTGTGCTGCATCTGCATCATGTCGACCTGCTCGGTCGGTATGGAGATGCCTTTCTCGGCCAGGAAGATGCGCGTGCGCCGGGGGTTCGGCGCCATTTTGCTATCGTAAAGCTTCATTTCCCTATTCCCTGTGCCGCCGCAGGCCCGTTTCCGCGGCCAACCGATCATGCGGCCGGACCGGTGTCAAAGCCCGGTTAAGATTCCTTAACCAGTGTTTTTAGCCGGCTCTTAAGCCTGGTCTTAAGGATTTTGCGGGACGTTGGCGCTATCGCCGAGCGTAAAAAGCGTAGCCCGTCCATGCCGATTCCAGGCGAACAGCCCGACCTGACCGCCCTGCCGACCGAGAAGTCCCCGGTCAAACGGCGGCTGGCCGCCCAGCACGTACGCGAGGCGCGCGACCGGCTGACCTCGTCGACCGGCACTCGGCCGGTGTTCGACCACGAACTGCTGCGCCTTTACGCGCAGAACCGGCAATCCGCCTCGCTGGTCATCCTGCTGCTGGTGGGCACCATCGGCTTCCTGTCCAGCCTGTGGACCGGCGCGGTCATGGCCGGGGCGTGGACCGCCTCCGTGCTCGTCATCCACGCCGTGTTCATCACCAAGTGCCGGCAGTTTCTCGAATTGCCGATGTCGGACGCGCGCGCGCAGGCCTGGCGCATACGCTTCATCATCCTGGACCTGTGCTACGGCCTGGCCTGGATGTTCATCCTGATCCATCCGGTCGGCGTGGACGACAGTTCCAGCACGTTCATGCTGTTCGTGATGCTGCTGGTCGTGGCCATGTCCACCATGCTGGCCTCAAGCCTGCCGGTGGCCGCCTTCGCCGCCACCTTCCCGGTCACGGCCGCGGTCGCGCTCGAATTCGCGCTGAAGGGAACGTTGCGCGACTATATTCTGGCCATCATGACCATCAGCGCGCAGGGCTATTTCGCCGCGCTCGCCTACCGCCTCTACTCGACCACGCTCGCGACCTTGCAGGCGCGCGCCGAGAAGGACGCGCTCATCGGTGAACTGGAGCAGGCCAAAGCGATCTCGGACGAGGCCCGCCGACGCGCCGAGGCCGCCAACATCTCGAAGTCGCGCTTCCTCGCGCAGATGAGCCACGAACTACGCACGCCGCTTAACGCCATTCTCGGGTTCTCCGAGGTGATGAAAACCGAGGTATTCGGCGAACATTCGATTCCCGCCTACAAGGAATATTCCGCCGACATCCATAATTCGGGCGTGCACCTGCTCGGCCTGATCAACGAGATCCTCGACCTGTCGCGCATCGAGGCGGGCCGCTACGAGCTGAACGAGGAATCAGTGTCGCTCGTCGGGATCGTCGAGGACTGCCACCATCTGCTCAAGCTGCGCGCGTCGAACCGCGGCATCACCATCCACGAGATGTTCGAGAGCGACCTGCCGCGGCTGTGGGCGGACGAGCGCGCGATCCGGCAGATCTGTCTCAATCTCCTGTCCAACGCCATCAAGTTTACCCCGCAGGGCGGCGAGATCTGGCTCAAGGTCGGCTGGACCGCCTCGGGCGGTCAGTACATGACCTGCAAGGACAGCGGCGCCGGCATTCCGGAGGAGGAGATTCCGATCGTGCTCGCCTCCTTCGGGCAGGGCTCGAACTCGATCAAGTCCGCCGAACAGGGCGCCGGTCTCGGCCTGCCGATCGCCAAGAGCCTGGTGGACCTGCACGGCGGCACCTTCGTGCTCAAGTCGAAGCTGCGCATCGGCACCGAGGTCATCGTCACCTTCCCGCCCGAGCGCGTGGTGGCAGCGATGGCACCGATGGCAGAGGCGCCGCCGATCACCGCCCCCTCCGAACCGGTGCTGTCGGCGGAGGAAAAGCGGCGGCTGAGCAGACGGCCGCTGTTCCGTGTCGGCACCTGATGCACACGGCGCAGTTGAAGCTGTTGAGTTCCGGCCGGCGATATCTATGTTCGTTGCCGGAATCGGACCCCGGACCGGCGATGATCGAAACCCCCTGCGTGAAAGTCTGCACGCTCGACGGCCGCGCGCGGCTATGCCTCGGCTGCGGCCGCACGGTCGAGGAGATCGCCGGCTGGTCCGCCATGAGCGCAGCCGAGCGCCGCCGGATCCTGGACGAACTGCCCGCCCGCCTCGCGGCATGTCGGGCCTCCGCCGCGACGGGGTGATGTCGTGAGCCGGCGCCTGACCTGGTCGCTGATGCTGGGGCTTGCGATCTCGCTGGCGGTGCTGATCGCCAGCAGCGACCAGGACGCGATCACCAACCTGCTGCCCCACGACATCAGTTCCGTCTTCGTAAAGGCCGTCCTGCTCGTCTGCGCCGCCGGCCTGGCGATGACCTACTTCCGCGACCGGATCGCGCGAGCCCTGGAGCCGGCGCTGTTCTGGGTGGTAGTCGGCAGCCTCCTGCTCATCGGCTACACCTACCGGTACGAGCTGCGCGAGGCAGCCGACCGCGTCATCGCCGAGATGATGCCCGGCCACGTGTCCGGCACCGGCCGCAACGTTGAAGTCGTGCGGGCCGGCGGCGGCGACTTTGCGATCGCCGCGCACATCAACGGCGCCCGGATACCGATGGTGCTGGACACCGGCGCAAGCTCGGTGGTGCTGACGCAGGAAGCCGCCAAGGCCGCCGGCCTGCCGCTCGAGGTTCTCAGCTATTCGGTCAACGTGGATACCGCCAACGGCCGCACGCGGGCCGCTCCCGTCACGCTCGACCAGATCGCCGTCGGCGGCCTGGTCGAACGTGCGGTGCCCGCGCTGGTGGCTCAGCCCGGCCAGCTCAAGAGCAACCTGCTCGGCATGAGCTTCCTCAACCGGCTCGAAAGCTGGGAGGTGCGCGGCGACAAGCTGCGCATGCGCGGCGCGCCGTAGACGGCGTATACATGGGACTGCAAGTTATATTAACAATATATTATGCATTCTATTTTTTTAACGTTTAGCCCCGACTCTTACCGAAACGAAATGCGAGCGAACGTCGGGGCTTCGCAATGCTCTCTTCCACCGGCCGCGCAAGCGCGTCGAGCATCTATTCGTATTTTCGGTCGCTGAAGTTCGCTATTTTCCTTGTCACCGGATGTATCGCGACCACGCTTATCGTCGTGCTCACGACCCATGGGATTGAATCCTGGACGAACTTCCGGCGCGTGCAGGACTTGCGCGCAGCCGACAGCGCCGGAAACAAGCTTATTGCCGGCACCTATTTCCTCTTGCGCGAGCAGCCGAGCGTCAACACCGCGCTGAGATCGGAAGGCCCCGTGGCCGCCGACCTGCGGCAGCGGATCGACGATCACCGCAACGCCGCCAACAACAGCATCGCGGCGAGCATGCCGACCCTGTCGGCGATCGATTTCCCCGACAAGCGGCAGGTCCTCTCCGACTTCTGGAGCGCATGGGACAAGGCGAACGTCGTGCGCGACCGCACCGACCTCGCCATTTCGGTGCCGAAGCCGCAACGGGAGCCCAACGCCCTGACCGACTACAACAAGGCCATGACCAGGCTGATCGAGGCCGCCAGCAATCTCTGGAGCGCTGAAATTTTCTTCGCCAGCCAGAGCGATGCCGTGCTGACGCGCTACTCACGCATCAAACGCCTGAGCTGGCGTCTGCGCGAAATCTCCGGTATCGAACGTTCGATCATTGCCGCAGTGATCAATTCAGGAAAGCCGATCGCACGCGAGGACGTCCATCGCATCGAACTCGGCCGCGCCCAAATCAAGCTTGGGTGGAGCCTGATCAACGAAATCACGATCTTCGATACCCAGGCGCCACTCATCCATGCGGCCATAGCCGACGCCGAGAAACGCTATTTCCGGGAATTCGAGCCGCTCGCCGATCGCATGCGCAGTCTCGGCGAGCGAAATATGCCCTATGGGTTCACGCTCGCGAACTGGATCGATCAGACCAACTCTCAAATCGACTCCTTTCTCGACATCATGAATGCCGCCGCGAAGACGGGAGAGCAACGCTCCTCCGAGCTCGAAGATGAGGCTTTCGGCAAATTTCTTCTGGGGATCTTTGGGATCGTCGGAGCTTTGACAGCCTCAATCGTATGCTTCCTCGTTGTCATTCGGCGCGTCACCATTCCGCTCGCCCGCGTCCACGAAGCCGTTCGCAATCTTGCGGCCGGAAACCTCGACATCGAAGTGGTCGACGTCCGCCGCCGCGATGAAATCGGCGAAGTCGCCCACGCGATCGACTTTTTCAAGGCTTCCCTGATCGAAAGGAACCGCATGGCGGCGGCGCAGGACGCCGAGCGCGCGGCCAAGGAGCAGCGCGCGGCGCGGATCAAGGCGCTGGCACGCGGTTTCGAGTCGAACGTTGCCGGGGTGATCATGGCGTTCGATACGGCGGTTACCGGGTTGGATGCCACATCCCGCTCGCTCTCCGTCAGCGCCGAGCAGACGAACGATCAGTCGAGCACCGTGGCCGTAACCGCGCAGCAGACCGCGGCCAACGTGCAAGCCGTCGCCAGCGCGACAGAAGAGCTCGCACGTTCGGCCCGAACCATCGGCGAACAGATCACCGACTCCGCGCGGATCGCAAGCACCGCCGTTCAGCACGCCAAGTACGTCAATGCCACGATCCGGTCGCTCTCCGTGGGCGCCGAACAGGTCGGAGAAGTCGTCAAGCTTATCAGCCAGGTGGCCGAACAGACCAACCTCCTGGCGCTGAACGCGACGATCGAAGCGGCACGCGCCGGCGACGCCGGCAGGAGCTTCGCCGTGGTCGCGGCCGAGGTCAAAGCTCTCGCGGGCCAGACGGCGAAGGCGACCGAGCAGATCAACCAGCAGATCAAGCAGATCCAGGGCGCGACACGGGAAACGGTGGGCGCAATCGGCAAGATCGACGCGACCATTCACGAGATGAACAGCATCGCGGTCATGGTTGCCAACGCCGCCGAACGTCAGCAGACAGCTACACAGGATATCGCCTTTAACATCGCAGAGACGGCTTCCGGCACCGAGGACGTCAACCAGCACATCAAAGAGGTGCGGCAGGCAGCGATGCATACCGGACAGGCGGCGACCGAGTTGGCCAGTTCGGCCTGCGAAGTCGCGCAAAGTTCATCCAGGTTGCGCCGTGAAGTGGAAACGTTTCTCGCGGCGGTACGCGAGGCGTCCTGACGGCCGCTACAGCAGTGTGATGACGAAGCGCAGCGATACGACCAGCAGGAAAAGGCCGAAGGCCAGTTCCAGCTTGCGGCGCGGCAGCCAGTGCGCCAGACGAGCGCCGTAGATCGCGGTGTAACTCGACACCGGCGCCATCAGCGCAAAGCCGATCAGCGATACGAAACCGATCGACAGCGGCGGCAGTTGCGTCATGTAAGGCCAGCCCGCCACCACATAACCCAGCGTGCCGGCGATGGTGATCGGAACGCCGACGCCGGCCGAGGTCGCCACCGCCTGCTGCATCGAGCGGCCGTACAGCGTCAGCACAGCGTTCGACACCGAGCCGCCGCTGACGCCGACCAGCGACGACACCAGCCCGGTGATCAATCCGTAGATCGCGAGCACGCCCCGCCCCGGCAACTCCGTTCCCAGATTCCAGCGGTCGCCGCCGAGCAGCATCTTGGTGGCGATGAAAGCAGCGAAGACGATGAAGGCGACCTTGAACAAGGCGGCCGGCGCATAGGCGGCCGACAGCGAGCCGGCGAGCACGCCGAACACCGCCGGCGCGGTCCACAGGCGCACGACGTCCCACAGCACGGCGCCCCTTTTGGCGTGCGCTATGCAGGAACGCACCGTGGTCGGCACGATGATGGCGAGCGAGGTGCCGATGCACATCTGCATCCGCAGGCCTTCCGGCACGTCGAGGAAGCGGAATACCTCGTAGAGCACAGGGACGATGACGGCGCCGCCGCCGATGCCGAACAGGCCGGCCAGGATGCCAACCAGGATGCCGGCGCCCGCGATCCAGGAGGCGAGCATGGCGATCTCGCCGATCGAATGGCCCAGCACGAAAATTTCCCCGAACGCCGACAGGCGGGGCCGATGGCCCTAGGCGGCGATGTGCGCCAAATCGCCGCCCTTGTCCACCACCTGCGCAAGCGCATCGGCCATGACGTCAGCGCCGGCCCCGGGCTTCACCGCTTCGGTGGCAAGGTGCCGGCGGAAGGCGCGCGCGCCCGGCACCGCCCGGAACAGGCCCAGCACGTGTCGGGTGATCGAATGCAAGCGCACACCCTTGGCAAGCTCACCCTCGATGTAGGGAATGAGTGCGTGGCCTGCTTCGCGGGGCGACGCGAACGGCGCCGGCGCGCCGAACAGAAGCGGATCGACGGCCAGAAGCCGCCACGGCTCCTGGTAGGCGGCACGCCCCATCATCACGCCGTCGAGCGCGCCTATTTCGGCCTGTGCCTGTTCAAGGCTGCCGATGCCGCCATTGAGCACGATGGCGAGGTCAGGATGCGCGGCCTTGAGCCGGTGCACGATGCCGTAGTCGAGCGGCGGCACCTCGCGGTTTTCCCGCGGCGAAAGTCCCTTCAGCCAGGCCTTGCGGGCATGCACGATGAGCGCGTCGGTGCCCGCCGCCTTCACCGCCTGCGTGAAGGAGAACAACACCTCGGCCGGGTCCTGCTCGTCGATGCCGATGCGACACTTCACCGTGACCGGCACCTTGACCGCCGCCTTCATGGCCGCGACGCCTTCGGCGACCAGCGCCGGCTCGGCCATCAGGCAGGCGCCGAAACGGCCCTCCTGCACGCGGTCGGACGGGCAGCCGACATTGAGATTGATCTCGGCGTAGCCGAAGTCCTCGCCGATGCGCGCGGCCTGCGCCAGCGCCGCCGGATCGCAGCCGCCGAGCTGGAGCGCGACCGGCTGCTCGAAGGCATCGAAACCGAGGAGCCGCGTACGATCCCCGCGTAGCACCGCGCCCGTCGTCAGCATCTCGGTATAAAGCAGCGCCCGGCGCGTCAGCAGCCGATGGAAGAACCGGCAGTGACGGTCCGTCCATTCCATCATGGGGGCGATACTGAAGCGTCTTTCCAGCAATTCCGGTGTCTATTCGTGCGCGGCAGCCGCCTCGGCTTGAAGCGGCATCGCCTTGTTTGGGCTTATTTCGACTTATTAGCGCCCATTTCAAGGGCTCGCAAACGGCCGCGCGCAGCCAGCAACGCCCCGGCCGCGCCCGCCCGGTCGGAACGACCCGATCGGGATCGCCCAGTCAGGATTGCTTGGCCTTCTTGATGTCGCCCTTCTTGACCCCGGCCTCGGGGAATATCCACATGGCGATAATGAAGAACGCGGCCGTGATCATGATGTAGGTCGAGAAACCGGCCTTGATCGGCGATCCGCTCCAGTAGGCGAGAACCGCCGCCACGACCAGCACGACCAGCGAGACCACCGCTTTGACGTCATTCGGCATGGTGCGCCTCGTCCTAGTAGGCGCCCATGGGCTCGGCCGCCGCCTCGTCGGGACGGCGCGGATGACCGCGCAGGTCCTTCTTCAGATGGCGCGTGTCGTAGCCGTTGAGCAGCGTGCCGATCAGCCCGCGGTCGAGGTCCGAGGTGCCCATCAGCCAGTCGGCGATCGGGAACGTGAGGTTCATGTTGGTTTCCATCATCAGGCGCGCGTTGTGGTGCGCGGTGTGATGGCGGCGCAACGTGTTGACGAAGGGACAGTTGCGCACGAACCAGTTCTCGTCGACGTGGCAGCAGAAGTGCATGAACTCGTAGATGAGATACATGCCCGTGGTTACGCACATGAACAGCCAGCCGACATTGGGGGAGAACACGCTGCCCAGGATCAGCGCCGCCGGCAGCGACATCAGGATGAAGACGACCAGGGCGTAGGGCGGGAACACGGTGACGCGCCAATCCTTGTGGTCGCGGAAGCGCATCTCGTCGTCGGTGAAGAACTGGTGGTGGTTGAGGGTGTGGCGCTCGTAGACCGCGCGCAAACCCTTGATGTTGACGGGACGATGCATGACGTACTTGTGCACCACCCATTCGAACATGTTGGTGAACAGGAAGGTGATCGGCACGGTCAGCCATTCCTTCCAGCTCACGTCGTGAATGTGGGCGACGTAGACATAGAAAGCCGCCGCTCCCATGGCGTAGATAAGGACGATGTGGAAGTAGCCATCGTACCATCCCATGATGCGGGAACGGTATTCCTGGCGGAAGTCGATTTGCCGCTGACTGATCATTCCAATCCTCCTCGCAACAAGTCCATTCGCCGCGGCGTCGCCTACATCATGCCGCCTGCGGCGACCTTTGGCCGCTCGGCCTTCCAGTCCTCTTCCTGCTGGACCGCGAAGATCGAGGTATAACCGCCCGACCAATCCGGCGGAAGCAGGCAGGGACGCGGATCGTGGCGGGCCCAGCGCGCCGGCTTGCCGCGCACGATCGCGCCAAAATAGCGCGACTGCAGCGGGTTGTAGGTGTAGGGCATCGCGTCGGCCGACGAATAGACGTTGAGCAGCAACGGCCGCGGCGTCGGCGACCAGTTGGCCTTCGAATAGTGCAGCGTACGGCAGTTATGCAGCGTGACCGAGCCAGCCGGGCCTTCCAGGTAGACGACCTTGCTCATGTCGATCTTGGCCACGTCCTCCGCCCGCATGCAGCCGACCCACTGGCCCTGCTCGTTATACTGTTCGACCACCGGACCATTGTGGCTGCCGGGCAGCACGCCCAGGGGACCCTGCTCCGCGTTGCATTCGTAGACATAAGTGCCGGCCGTCAGCGGGCTGTAGTTGGTGTGCGGCCAGAATGAAATATCCTGGTGCCACTTCACCTCGTCGCCGCCCTTCGACCATTTGAAGTTCAGCTTGGACTGATGGAACTTCACGTCCGGGCCCACCAGATCGGCGATCGCGTCAGGCAACGGCGAGTTGGCGCCGGAGGCGTATTCCCAGAAATCGGGATGATGGTCGTTCATGCTCGACAGGCGACGCAGACGCGGATTCTCGCTGGTGTGGTCCTTGTCGATGTCCCAAACCGCATCCGACTTGGTCACCGAACGGCTCTTGTCCACCATCTGCTCGGTCGCCGCGCGCAGCCGCTCGATCCAGCTGTCGGGGAGGAATTTCTCGAGGATGATGAAACCGTTCTCGAAATATGACTCGCGTTGCTTCTGCGTCAGCACCTTCGGCTTGATGGACAGAATTTCCTCGGGGGTCATCGCTTCTCTCCCTGGATCGCGCCCGGCCGTTGTTCCGGCTTGTGTGATATATTAGTAATCTATCAGAATCGGGGACCGGGTCAATCCATCCCTACCCCGTTGAGCACCGACCTCCTATCGGAAGCCGAGCAGCACCGACGGCAGCCACAGCACGAGCTGCGGAAAAGCCGCGGTGATCGCCAGGGTCAGTGTCTGTAGCGCGATGAACGGCACCACCCCGCGGAACATGTGCTGGATGGTGATTTCCGGCGGCGCGATGCCGCGCAGATAGAAGATCGCCGGCGCCATCGGCGGCGACAGATAGCTGGTCTGGATGACGATCAGGAACAGCACGCAGAACCAGACCGGATTGTAACCCAGCGCGTTGACGATGGGGATAAACACCGGAACGAAGATCAGCAGGATGGAGATCCAGTCCAGGATGAAGCCGGCCAGAAAGCAAATGAGCAGGAAGAGCGCGATGGTCAGCGCGGGCCCGAGGCTCGCAGCGGCGATGATCCGCTCGGTCGTCTGAACGCCGCCGCCGGCGATAAAGACGCCGGCGAACATGTTCCCCGCCATCAGGATGGTCAGGATCATCACCGTGACCTTCAGCGTCTTCAGCAGCGACTCCCGCAGGACCGGCAGCGAAAAGTCCCCATAAATCACCGACAGAACCAGAGCGCCGAGCGCGCCGAGCGCGGCCGCCTCCGTCGGCGCGGCGATGCCAAACATAATCGAGCCGAGCACCGCCGCGATCAGCAGCATTGGCGGCCACAAGGCAACCAGAGAGATACGCACCTTCTCGGCAAAGGCCGGGTCGTCGACCGAGGGCGGGATGCGCGGTCCCTTGCTCGGGATGATCACGCACAACACAAGAATGTAGAGGATGTACAGGAGCGCCATCAGCAGCCCGGGAAACAACATCCCGAACATCAGGTCACCGATCGAAACGCTGGCCACCGGCCCGAGCAGCACGACGACGATCGACGGCGGGATGATGGTGCCCAGCGAGCCGCCGGCGCAGATGACGCCGGATATCAGTTCCTTGTCGTATTTGTATTTCAGCATCACCGGAATGGTGAGCAGGCCGACCACGGTTTCGGTGGCCCCGATCACGCCTGAGGAGGCCGCGAAGACGACGCACATCAGCACCGTGCCGATCGCCAGGCCTCCGGGCAGACGGCGCGTCCACAGATGGATCGCTTCGAACAGGCGCTCGGCGATGCCGGCGCGCTCGAGCATGGCGCCCATGAAGATGAACAGAGGCACGGCCGCGAGCACGAAGTTCGACGCCATGGCGTCGACCTTCTGCACGAACTGGAAGATGATCGAGGGACCGAAAGCCCAGTAGCCGAAGACGAAGGCCACCCCGATCATCGCGAAAGCGACCGGAAAGCCGATGAACAGCGCGAACAGCAGCGCCGGGAACATGAGCAGCGAAGCAGAACCGAGCATCAGTGCGCCTCAACGTCGCCGACATAGGCGACGCGGTTTCCCGTCAGATAAAGGACAGCCTTCAGCATTTCGGCCATGATCTGCAGGACCAGGAGGACGAAGGCGATAAAGAAGACGAGGCGGAACGGCCAGATCACCGGGTTCCAGGCCGACTGGCCGGACAGTTCGCCGGTGTGCAAGGCGCCGATCCAGTAAGCCCATAGCGACCACGCGACCCAGCACAGGCACGGCAGCACGATGGCGTAGCCGACTAGGTCGATCAAAGCCTTGCCGGTCTCCGAAAACTTCTGGGCAAACGCGTCGATACGGATGTGTCCGCGCTCGCGCAGCGTATAGGCCATGCCCAGGAGCGCGTGCGTGCCCATCGCCATGTAGCCGATCTCGTAGGCCCACTGGGTCGGCGCGCTGAAGATGTAACGGGCGGCGACGTCGTAAACGGTGGCGAATATCAGCGGAACGACGAGCCAAGCGGTCACCTCGCCGCTGGCACGCGAAATGCCCTGGATCAGGCGGACGATCGCCTGCATAGGTCCCTCAAAGCGTTCCGGTGGAATGAAGCCGCGCAAGAACGGCCGGGGCGCAAGGCCCCGGCCGATGATGATGCTCAGTACTTCACGTTGCGGTAGCTCGTGGCATTGGCCCAGAGCTTCTCGAACGCCTGCTGGCTTTCAAAGACCTTCTTGAACCAGGGGTTGGTCTTGCCCTGCTCCTCGGCCCATTTGACCGACATGTCCTTGGTGGCCTTCTGCACCTCGGGCGAGAGTTCGATGATCTCGTTGCCCTGCTCCTTGAAGAACTTCAGCGCCTTGGCGTCTTCCGCGCCCACGCGCATCCAGCTCTCGAGGGTTACTTCCTTGGCCGCCATCTCGACCAGCTTCTTGTCGCGGGCCGAAAGCTTCGCCCACGCGTTCTTGTTGATGCACAGCTCGAACGGAGCCGACGGCTGGTGCACGCCTGGGATGATCACGTACTTGGCGATCTTGTGGAAACCCATCGAGATGTTCTCGTAGAGCGTGCCCCACTCGGTCGCATCGATGGCTCCGCGCTCCAGCATCGGATAGGTTTCCGGGCCGGGCGTGGTGACGGAGGCCGCACCGAGCGACTTGGAGATTTCCAGCCAGGCCCCGGCGGTGCGCAGCTTCAGCCCCTTCAAATCCTCCATCGTGCGCACCGGCTTGCGCGAGTGAAGGAAGGCTTCCGCCGTGCGGGCGAACAGCGGCATCGAAATGACGTTGAACTTCTCCTCGTTGAACTGACGCTGCAGTTCGAGGCCGCCGCCTTCGTAGAGCCAGTGCAGCATGCGCTCGCTGTCCATCGAGCCCGAGAAGCCGCCGAACAGAACGACGGTCTTGTCCTTGCCCCAGTCGTAGCCCATCCACGTGTGGCAGGCTTCCGCGACGCCCTGAGCGACCGCGGTACGCGCTTCGAGGCCCTTGGCGAGGGTGCCGGCCGGAAGAACTTGTACCTCGATACGGCCTTCGGTCATGAACTTGATCTTCTCGGCGAAAGCCTTGGCGCCAAGATCCATGAGCGGCCCGCCGCCCCATTCGGTCTGCATTTTCCAGTTGTGTTCGGCGGCTATCGCCCCCGCTGGAACAAGGGCTCCGATGGCCAGCCCGAGAAGGCCGGCCTTGATCAGTTTCTGCATAACGTCTCCTCCCGTTAGCGTTGGTTACGTGTCGTTTCTTCTTCCGTCGTAATTCCGGTCGCCGGCGCGGCTTTTGTCCGCTTGCCGGCCCGGCTAGCCTTGTCCGATCTCCTTCACGGCTCGGTCGATATCGGCACCGGTCAGCGTCCAGTCGTTGTCGAGATTGGCGACCACCTTCTTCATGAAAGGTTCCGAAAGCCGGACGGCACGAGCGTTGTCGCCGAGGTGGTCGACGAGGATGGCAAGCGCGAGCTGCTGGGGGCTTTCGCCCTCATACGTCCACTCGAAACCGTACTTCGTGAACCGCTTCACGTCATAACGCTCGTCGAGCGGCTTGCCGTCCGCCGTGACGACAAGCCCGTCGATCGTGCGTCGTCCCTCGTAGGTCTTCATGCCGTCCTGCCGGTCTCCCGTTCGAGACATGCGTCTGATATATTTTGGATATAATACAAGCTACGGCGCGCAGCGCAATCGGCAGATTGTCGCCGGCGCAAATCAGAGAGAAACGGTCGCGCGCGTGAAGTTCTCGGTGTAGTCGATGAGGTCGTCGCAGCTGCTGGCCGCCAGGCGCCCGTCGCCTTTGGCGATGGCGCGCGCCTGATTGGCGTGTAGCCGCGCGCACAACGGCAGGTCCGCCGCGTCACGGTAGTGCATGTACCAGAAACGCCGCGACAGGCCTTGCAGCAGCTTCATCGCCCGCGCGGCATAGTCGTTGTGCGCCGCTTCTATGATCAGTTGGTTGAGTTCGCGGTCGAGACGCATGAAGGCGATGTCGTCGTTCGCCTTCGCGGCCTTATCCATGCCACGCGCGATTGCGTCGAATTGCGCGCGCTGGTCGGCGTCGGCGCGCTCGGCGCTCAGCCGGCTGAGCAGCCGCTCCAGCTCCCGCCGCACCTCGAGCAACAGCAACTGGCTGCGCGGGTTGATGTCGGACACGAGGATCCCCTTGCGCGGCAGGATGGTGACGAGGCCTTCGCGCGCGAGCCGCTGCAGGGCCTCGCGAACCGGGGTGCGGCCGATTCCGAAAGTCGCCGAGAGCATCTGCTCGGACAACACGTCGCCCGGCCTGAGCTGCAAGGTGACGATCTGCTCTTCGATCAGATGATAGGCCTGCTCGGTCAGGGTCTCCCTCACCGGCGCCACCCGCACCGTTTTTGCGGGGCGCCGCGCGCCGATATTACCCGAACGTTTCAGGACGCTGGCTTGCGCGCGCGGCACGTCAGATCTGTCTCCTCTTTTGCACCATGGCGGCGAATTTCTCGTATTCGGCCTCGTTCACCGTATACGAATGGTCGTCGTCGGGGAACACGCCTTCCTTCACCTCTTTCACATATTGCTGGATGCCGCCGACAGCGACTTCGGTCAATTTCGCGAATCGCTTGGTGAATTTCGGCTTGAAATCGGTGAAAACGCCCAGCAGGTCGTAGCACAGCAGGATCTGCCCATCGGTGCCGACTCCGGCGCCGATGCCAATCGTCGGAATGGTGAGTTGCTCGGAGATCAGCTTGGCGATCCTGGCCGGCACTGCCTCGAACTCCAGCATGAAGCAGCCGGCATCCTCGATCGCCAGTGCATCCTCCAGGATCTTCATGGCGGCCTCCGCCGTACGGCCCTGGATCTTGAAGCCGCCGAACATCGCGATGGTGTGCGGCGTCAGCCCGATATGCGAAGCGGTCGGAATGCCGGAATCGACCAGTGCCTTCAGGATGTGCGCCTGGGACTTGCCACCCTGTGGCTTGACGGCGTCGCACAGCGTCTCCTGCATCATCCGGCTGGCATTAGCGAGCGCACGGTCGACGGTGTTGTAGCTCTGATACGGCATGCAGCCGAGCATGAAGGTGTTCGGCGCGCCGCGGCGCACGGCCTGGCCGTGCAGCACCATCATGTCCATGGTCGCGGGAATCGTGCTGCGATGCCCGTGCGAGATCATCGCCAGGCTGTCGCCGAGCACGGCCACGTCGACCCCGGCCATCTCCGCCCATTGCGCGGAGGTGTAGTCCGGCACCGACATGTAGACCATCTTTTCCCCGGTCTTCTTGGAGTCCCGGATCTCGGTGATGGTGCGCTTCTCGCGCTTCTTCTCGGGCGCCCCCTCGCCTTTTCCAGCGGCCGGCTTGGTTTCCGCTTTCGACATTTCGCTCCCCTTGGCACCGTTGAACGGATTGCTGATATATGTGCCGTATGTTACGGCCCGGTTTCGAACGGTCAAGGAAACTTGTGCCAGATGCCGGCTAACTGATGAGAATAGACCCGTGTTGCCGATGAATGCCGTGCCGCCACTGCTGTTGTTCGTGGCGCTGGTGCTTGTGCTGTCGTTGCATGGATTGGCGGCGAGCGGCCATTTCCCGCGCGAACATCGCGCGCCAGCCCTGGCGTCGGGCCTCGGCAAGCTCGTGCTCTATGGCTCCCTGGCCGTCGCGGCGCTTTGCCTGTTGGCGGGCCTGGTTGCCGCATGGCAACTCATTCCATGGTATGCGGCCGTTATCGGAGGTGGAGGCGCCATCCTGATCGCGCCGCTGGTCCTTCAGAAATTTCCCGATCGATTTGTCGATGGGCGCGCCTCGTTGCTGATCTTCTCCGCCACGGCCGCGCTGCTGACGATCCCGCTGCTTGTGTTAGTCACAAAACAGGCAGCGCTTCCATAGAGGACGGTTGGGCAAGGCCTTTCGAACCGGCGCAGCCCGGCCGTCGGGCTCAACGCATCAGAAGCAGGCCGCCCGTCACGATGACCAGAATGACGAGACTTGTACCGACGATCACCATGATGTCACGCCAGCCCAGCGTGACGATGGTCTTGATCGACGTGCCAAGGCCGAGCGCGCCGATCGCGATCAGCAGGCCGGCGGTCGACACCTCGCCGAGCGCACTTTTGACCGTTCCGTAGGCCGGCATGAGCGGCGGCATCAGCGGCATCGCACTGTTGAGAATGCACAGCAGCAGGAACACGATGGCGAAGACGGGCACCGGCACGCGCGCGGCGCCGTGCTTGGCCCCGACCCGCGCGAAATACCAGCCGACGGCGAGCACGAAGGGCAGCAGCAGGAAGACGCGGAAGAGCTTGACGATGATCGCCGTGTTGCCAACGTCGGTGGAGATCGCGTAGCCCGCGCCCACCACCTGCGCGACGTCGTGGATCGTGCCGCCCAGCATGATGCCGGTCGTCTGCGGATCGAATCCCAGAAGAATGCAGAGCGGCGGATAGAGCAGCAGGGCCGCGGTGGCCAGGGCATTCAGCGCGACGACGATGAAGACAATGTCGCGTTGCTTGGAGGGATAATCCGGCACGACGGCGGATACCGCCAGGGTCGCAGAGGCGCCGCAGACCGCGGTGCCTACCCCGACCATGGCGCCGAAGCCTTGCGTCCGTCCGGCCCAGCGCGCGAAGGCCAAACCGCACAGGACTGTCACGACCATCGCCGCAACGATCAGGATCGCGCTCGCGTCGCCCAGGGCGGCGATATCGGCGAGACCGACGCGCAGGCCGAGCAACGCGACCGACCAGCGTAGCACCGTGCGAACGCAGAAGTTGAGCCCCGGCACAAAGGCCGGGCGGCCCGCGGCGGGATTGAGCGCGATGCCGATGACCAGCGCGATCACCATGCCCGGGATCGGCTGCAAATAGGGTGCAAGTAGATAGCCGGCGGCGGCAACGGCCGCCGCTAAGGCGACCCCTGGCGCCAGTTCACCGAATGTCGGCCGCGCTGCGGCAGTTGTCATACCGTCTGCCACAGAAAACGTCCTCGCAGACCCCAGAGACCATTCAATAGCGGATGGGACGGATCATGGCGACCCGTCCCACCGACGTGAATGGAAGCGGCGGCTATTTCCCCAGGTTCGGGAACGGAAAGAACTCGGCAAGCTGTTCCCTGGTCATCGGCTTTTCGAGGAACTTGTTGGCAACTGCGTCGGTCAAGATGCCGTCGACGTCGGAGAGCCCGTCCATCTGCATCGCGGAGCGCGGGTGCGACTGCGGCAGCCCCTTGGCGATCAGATCCTCCGGGATCTTCATCTTGGCGGCGTACATCTTAAGCGCCTGCGGATTGTCGTACATCCAGGCGACCGCCTCGCGGTAGGCCTTCATGAAGCGCACGATGACGTCCTTGCGCTCCTTCAGCACGTTCGCGTTGACGATCTGCACCCGCACCGTCTGATTGCGGGTGGAGGGAACGTCGCTGCCGCGCGCCAGCACGCGGATCTTGCCCGCGTCGATCTCGCGCAGGCCGAACGGCGGAGAGGCCCAGCCGATGTCGATCTGACCGGACATCACCGCGGTGAGCGTCGCCGGCGGCCCGCCGGTCGCGGTCGGCTTCGCCTTCATGCCGAGCTCCTTGCCGAACCCGAGCACGAGACTGTTGGTGGAGGAGCCGTTGGTCGAATAGGCGATCGTTTGACTGGGCGTCGTGTCCTTGAGCGATTTGATCGGCGATTCCGCCCGGACGTACCAATACAGATCGCCCGTACCGGTGAAGGCCGGCGTCAGCACGCGCACCGGCGCGCCGCGCACGAAGGCGCGCATCGCCCCCGGCGTGCCCATGCCGATGCCGATGTCGGCGCTGCCGGAGATCACCGCCTGCAGCGTCTCGCCGGCGCCGTTCGTGCCGAAGTTCTCGAGCATAAGACCATGCTTCTTGAAGATACCGGCGTCCTGGCCGATCAACGTCGCCTGGTTTTCCCAGGTCGTGAGCTGGCCGACCGCGACCTTCAGGGTGTCTTCGGCCCGTGCATCCGCGGCCACAACGGTGCAAAGCGCCGCGAACGCCACCGAACAGAGTTTCTGCTTCAGGTTTGGCATATCGATCCCCCGGGCATGCGAGCGTCTGCCTGTCTCCCAGTGCGAAAGGTTCGTCTATTCGACCTTGATGCCGACCTGGCGCACCAGGGCGCCGAGCCGTTCGGTTTCCGAATCCATGAGCGCTTTGAACTCCGCCGGGCTGTTGCCGACCGGCGTGACGTAGATCTTCTCGAAATTGGCGCGGTAGGTCGGATCCTGCGAGATCGCCTTTGCCTCGGCGTTGAGCTTGTCGAGGATCGCCTTCGGGGTCCCGGCCGGCGCCAGGAGGCCGAACCAGCCGACAAAGGTGAGGTCCTTGTAGCCGAGCTCTGCCGTCGTCGGCACGTCGGGCAGCACCGGCGAGCGCTTCGGACCGGTGACGGCCAGCGCCTTCAGCTTGCCGGACTGGAACAGGCCGGTGATCGGCGGCACGCCCGCCACCACCATGTCGACGCGGCCGCCCATCACGTCCTGGAAGGCGGTCGGGAAGGCGCGATAGGGCACGTGGGTCATGTTGAGCTTCTCTTCCACGCGCAGGAGCTCACCCAGCAGATGCAGGTTGGTGCCGACGCCAGGCGACGCGAAGCTGAAGTTGCGGCCCTTCTTCGAGGCTTCGATGAACTCCTTCAGGGTGTTGATGCCGAGCGAGGGCGAGACGACGAAGGCGTTGTCGATGGTGCCGAGCAGCGAGATCGGCACCAGCGCCTTGTTCGGGTCGAAATTCCGCTTGGGATAGAGATGGACGAGGACCGCGTTGGTATCCTTGGAGCCGAGGAACAGCGTGTAGCCGTCCGGCTTCTGCTGGGCGGCGTATTCGGTGCCGAGCAGACCGCCCGCGCCAAGCTTGCTCTCGACCACCACCGGCTGGCCGAGCCGCTTGGACAGCGCGTCGGCGAACTGCCGCGCGATGAAGTCGGGCGTGGTGCCGGCGGCGTAGGGGCAGACGATGGTGATGGTGCGCGACGGATAGGCATCCTGCGCCTGCGCCGGAACGGCGAGCGCGAGCAATGCGGCGAAAATCCAACGGATCATGACGGCCTCCCCCTCGTTTCCTTTGTCTCTGCTTGAGCGGGCGCGCGTGGACGCCGCGCGCCGCGGCGGACGTCCAAAGCTTTCACAGCTTAGACTAAAAGTCCATACTTATGCCTTTTGTAGCCGGCGCCGCGCGGGAACCCGCACTAGTTCGCCCTTCTGACGGCGGCGAGCGCCTGCCAGATCCGCGCCGGGGTGGCCGGCATGTCGAACTGCGTCACGCCGGCCGGCCGCAGCGCATCCATCACCGCGTTGACGCAGGCCGGCAGCGCGCCGGTGGTGCCCGCCTCGCCGACGCCCTTGGCGCCGAGCGGATTGTTCGGGCTCGGCACGGTGTGATGGGCCGCGGTCACGGGCGGCAGCAGATGCGCGCGCGGCATGCAGTAGTCCATGAAACTACCGGTCACCAGTTGGCCGCCCGCTTCGTCGTACTGGCAATGCTCGCCGAATACCTGGCCGGCGCCCTGCATGATGCCGCCGACGAGCTGGCCATGCGCCAGCGTCGGGTTGATGACGTTGCCGATGTCGTCGACCGCCGTGTAGCGCAGCACCGCGACCGCGCCTGTGTCGGGATCGATCTCCACCTCGGCGACATGCACCCCGCTGGGAAAGGCCTGCGAGATGGGGCGCTCGGCGATGGTGTCGAGCGGGTGCGGCGTTTGCGAGGCGCCGCGCTCGATCACCTGCGTCATGGCAATCGAGCGGTCAGTGCCGGCGATGGTGAACACGCCGCCCGAGAACTCGATATCCTCGGCGTGCGCCTCCAACGCGTCGGCGGCGAGCTTCTTCGCCTTCTCGATCACGACGTCGGTTGCGACCTTGAAGGCACTGCCCTGCAGCATGCCGGAGCGCGACCCGATCGACGGATTGCCGGCGAGCGCCGGTCCGTCCGGATCGCCGGACCGGCTCGCGATCATGGCCGCCGGAACGCCGAGCCAGCCCGCGACCAGCTCGGGGAAGACGGTCTCGTGCCCCTGCCCGCTTGGTCCGGCCACGTTGTGGATGACGATGCCGCCTTTCCCGAACAGGATCGCGACCTCGTCCTTCTTGATGCCGCCGCCGCCCGACGGCTCGATGAACATGCCGCAGCCGATGCCGCGCAATTTGCCGGCTTTGCGTGACTCGCGCCGGCGAACGCGGAAGCCCTGCCAATCGGCAAGCTCCTTCGCCTTTTCCAGCGCGCCGGCGAAATCGCCGCTGTCGAAACGCGCGCCGGTCGGCGTCGCGTAGGGCATCTGCTCTGTGGCGATGAGGTTGCGCCGGCGCAGCTCGACCGGATCGAGGCCGAGCCTGGCGGCGGCCTCGTCCACCAGCCGCTCGACGATGTAATTGGCCTCCGGGCGGCCGGCGCCGCGATAGGCGTTGGTCGGCGCGGTATTGGTGATGAGCTGGCGGTGGCGGCCGTAGACCGCCTCGATGCGATAGACGCCGGCGCCGATGAACTTGCCGTTGATCGAATTGGTGAGAACGCCGGCCGGCGCGAGATAGGCGCCCGAGTCGCACAGCCAGTGCGTGCGCAAGCCAAGGAACTTGCCGCGCCGGTCATAGGCGAGCTCGCCGCGCAGCGACACGGCGCGGCCGTGGTTGTCGGTGAGGAAGTCCTCCGAGCGCGTCGACAGCCATTTCACCGGACGGCCGAGCTTCTTCGCCAAATGGAGCAGCACCGGATACTCCGGGAACGGAGCGGTGCGCGCGCCGAAGGCGCCGCCGACGTCGAGCATGCGTATGCGAATCTTCTCCGCCGGAACGCCGGCCATGACCGCGAGGTCGCCGCGAAAGGCGAGCGCGCCCTGGTTGGCGCACCAGACGTCATAGGTATCGCCGGCGGCGTCGTACGACACCAGCGCACCGCGCACCTCCAGCGGCGTCGGCGCCACGCGCGGGCTCTCCGCGTTCAGCGTGACGACGCCATAAGCGCGCGCGAAGGATTCTGCGGTCTTCTGCTCGTCGCCGTATTCGAAATCGAAGCAGACATTGCCGGGAATGTTGTCGTGAATGACGAAGGCGCCGTCGGCAGCGGCGTTTTCGACCCCGATCACCACCGGCAGGTCTTCGTATTCGACGTCGACGAGGTCGGCGGCATCGCGCGCGGCCGCCGCGGTTTCCGCGACGACGACGGCGATCTCCTCGCCGACGAAACGCACGCGGTCGCGAGCCAGCAACGGCCGCTGCGGGATGAGAATGCTCTGCCCGCCGCGGCCCGGCGGCGGCTGGATTGGCGGGATAGTGGCGAAGCCCGCGTCCGCGACGTCGCGTCCGGTCAGCACGGCGATCACGCCCGGACTGGCCGCCGCCGCGCTCACGTCGATGGATTTGATGACGGCATGCGCGCGGTCGGCGCGGCGGAAGGCGGCGTGCGCCTGTCCCGGCAGGTTCCAGTCGTTGCTGAAGCGGCCTTGGCCGGTCACCAGCCGCAAATCCTCGCGCCGGCCCTCGAAACTCGAACTTGTGTCGGACATTCCGTCTCGCGTCAATTGAAGGGAGCGCTGCGCTCAGCGCAGCTCGATTTCCATTGAAATGGAGTCACCGCGGTAAACGCCGTGACCGGCATAGAGGATGACGCCGTCCTTATCCACTGCGATGCGGTCGACCTTGGCCACCGGCGCGTTCAGCGGCATCTTCAACAGCGACGCGATCTCGACGTCGGCCGTACCGATGGTGAGGTTTTGCCAGGCCTTGGCGATGCGCGCGCCGGCGATCCTGTGCAGGATCGGCAGGGTCGGCAGCCGGCGGAACTGCAGCGGCGGGCCCTGCTTGAACAATTCGTATTCGAGATAGAAACGCCCCACCAGATAAGGCTGACCCTGCCGCAGATGGAGCCGCCGCATCATCTGATAGGTCGGCGCCGGCTTGCCCTTCATCTTGTCGATGGAAGGCAATTCGGTCACCACGCGCTGCTCCAGCACCTCGATCTTCGCACCTTCATGCGCGGAGATCAGCGACTGCCAGTCGATCGCCAGCTTGTGGGCATGCCCGTCCGCCGCCGACCGTCGCACGAAGGTGCCCTTGGCGCGCAGGCGCTCGAGCAGCCCCTCCTGCTCGAGCAGCCCGAGCGCCTCGCGCATGGTGCCGCGCGCCACGGCGAACTCGGCCGCCAGTTCGTCCACATTCGGGATGCGGCCGCCCACCGGCCACTCGCCCGACGAGATGCGGTTGCGGAACAAGGTGGCAAGCTGGATGTAGCGCGCCACCGGACTGAGGCTGAAGTCGGTCGGCCTGGCGACGGCCCGCAAGACGGCTTTGCTCATTGTCTATCTCGCTCCGGGCCTGAATCATCCCACGGGGAACTATAGACCGGCGGCGGCGGCGGCATAAAAGGTCCGGCCGCCCCG
>JBKBRE010000012.1:34629-136372 GCA_046292265.1 Pseudolabrys sp.
GCCGCCGATCGAACCTTCGGCGGCCGCCGTCCCTTGTCTATCCATTAAGTCAATAGTATGGACTTTCGGAGCTTCTGGCGATAAGCCTTTTTCTACCCGTCGGGAAAGTTCATGAGCCTGCTGCCGATCACCATTGCAAGCTGGGATTACGACCGGGTCCGCGCCCTCACCGACGGGCGCGTCAAGGTCGAGGGCTGCGACGTCAACTACATCACCATGCCGGTGGAGGAGTTGTTCGAGCGCGCCTATTTCCACGGCGAATTCGAGGTGGCCGAAATCGGCTTCAGCCCCTTCCTGATCGCGCTGTCGCGCGGACCGACGCCCTATGTGGCGTTGCCCGTCTTCCTCTCCCGCACCTTCCGCCATTCGGCCGTCTATGTCCGCGGCGACCGCGGCATAAATGGTCCGGCCGACCTGCGCGGCAAGCGCATTGGCGTGCCGGAATACCAGATGTCCGCGGTGATGTGGTTTCGCGGTTGGCTGCAGGACGAGTTCGGCATCAAGGCCGCCGACATGGAATGGGTGCAGGCCGGCCTGGAGACCCCGGGCCGCCGCGACAAGTTCCCGCTCAACCTGCCGCCGAACTTTCCGCTCACCTCGCGCAACGACACCACGCTGTCGGCACTGCTCGCCGCAGGCGAGATCGACGGCGTCATGTCCGCGCGCGCGCCCTCCTGCTTCGTCAACAAGCATCCGCAGGTGCGGCGGCTTTTTGCCGACTACCGCGCCGTCGAGCAGGACTATTTCCGCAAGACCGGCATCTTCCCGATCATGCACGCGCTCGGGATCCGCCGCGACGTCTACGAGAAGAACCGCTGGCTGGCCGCCAGCGTCTACAAGGCCTTCGTGCAGGCCAAGCGGCTGGCCGACGCGGAGCTGGCGGAAGTCACCGCGCTCAAGGTCGGGCTACCCTGGATCGCCGCCGAATACGAGGCCACTAAGGCCGTCATGGGCGAAGATTTCTGGTCCTACGGCCTCGACGAGGCCAACCGCAAGACCTTGGCGACCATGGCCCGCTATTCATTCGAACAAGGGCTCGCGGTGCGGTTGATCGGCGTCGATGAAATGTTCGCGGACGGTAATACAAGCGAAGCACGCGTCTAGCGCATGATCCCGAAAAGCGGGAACCGGCTTTCGGACAAGATCATGCACCGGTGAGAAGTGGAGGAGATCATGAGCGTTCAGTTGATTTGCGCCTCACACAGCCCGCTGATGCTGACCGACGTGGAGGAGAGTGAGGCCGGCGTGCATGGCCAGTTCTTCCGCGAGCTCGACCAGTGCGCCGCCGCCCTGCACGCGTTCAAGCCCGATCTGGTCGTGGTGTTCGGGCCGGATCATTTCAACGGCTTCTTCTACGAGCTGATGCCGATGTTCTGCATCGGCACCGCCGCGCAAGGCAGCAAGGACTGGCATCTGGAGGCCGGACCGCTGCGGGTGCCGCGCCAGCTGGCGATCGACTGCGTCCGCTACCTGCACAAGCAGGACATCGACGTCGCGATCTCGCACGAGATGAAGGTCGACCACGGCATCACCATCCCGCTCTACAAGCTGACGGGCGCGCTCAACCGCTACAACGTGCTGCCGGTGTTCATCAATTGCGCGGCCGATCCGCGGCCGTCGTTCAAGCGCGCGCGCACCTTCGGCGCCGCGATCGGCGAGTTCCTCGCCGACAAGAAGATGCGCATCACCTTCATCGGCTCGGGTGGCCTGTCGCACGATCCGCCGACCCCGCGGCTGGAAATGAGCCCGCCCGAAGTGGCTAAGCGCCTGATCCAGCGCGCCACGCCCACCCAGGAAGAGCTCGACGCGCGCGAGAGCCGCGTCGTCCGCGCGGCGCGCGACCTGGTCGTCGGCAAGGGCCCCTGCCTGCCGCCCGACGAGCAATGGGACCACAATTTCCTCAAGACCTTCGTCGACAACGATCTCGAAGCCTTCGATATGATGACCGACCAGGAGATCGACCGCGTGGCCGGCTTCGGCGCGCACGAGGTGCGCACCTGGGTCGCCGCCGCGGCCGCCGCCAAGGCGATGGGCAAGCTTGAGAGCGAGCTCAAGTACTATCACCTGGTGCCGGAATGGATCACCGGCATGGGCATCGTCGTCGGCCGGGCGTAGCCGATGAGTGGCGCGACAGGGCGCGTCCGGTCGGGCGACGTCGAGATTTTCTACCGCACGTTCGGCGAAGCCGGCCGCACGCCGGTGATCATCGTGCACGGGCTGTCGTATTTCTCCTACGACTGGATCGAGGCCGCCACGCTCATCGCGAAGGACCGCGAAGTGGCGGCCATCGACATGCGCGGCTTCGGCGAGTCGGGCTGGAGCCCAGCCCGCGACTACAAGCTGGAGACGCTGACCAACGATCTCGTCGCGGTGCTCGACGCGCTCGGCTGGAGCAAGGCCGTGCTAATGGGTCATTCCTTCGGCGGCCGCGTGGCGCTCGCCACCGCCGGCTGGAAGCCGGAACGCGCCGCCGCGCTGGTGCTGGTCGATTTTGCGCCCGACATCGCGGCCGCCGGCCGCAAGTACACGGCGCAGCGCATCGGCGGCCATCCCGACGTCTTCGCCTCGGTTGAGGAGGCGATGGCCTACGACCACGAGGCCCCCGCCGATCCGAAACGCCGCGCGCGCTGGGAAGCCTTCCTTCAGAAGACGGACAAGGGCTACGCGCTTAAGCGCGACCTGCACTTCCGCGACAATTTCAGGAAGGCGCTCGAGTCAGGCCAGTCGGCGCCGGTGCCGGCCTTCCTGTGGCCGATGCTGACCGACACGAAGATTCCGACCATGGTCGTGCGCGGCAGTGAGTCGAACATGTTCGATGCAGTCACGCTCGACAAGGTGAAGCAGATCAACCCGCGCGCCACCGCGATCGAACTCGCGGGCAGTCATGACCTCGCCGGCGACAACCCGGAAGGGCTTGCGCGCGCCGTGAGCGAATTCCTCGACGCCAGCGGCCTTTAAACGAGCCCGCCTTTCGTCTCGATGAAGCGGACGATGGCATCCAGCCCCTGCCCCTCGCGCAGGTTGGTCATGACGAAAGGCCGCTGACCTCGCATCCTCTTCGTGTCGGTTTCCATCTTTTGCAGTGACGCGCCGACATAGGGCGCGAGATCGATCTTGTTGATGACCAGCAGGTCGGAGCGCGTGATACCCGGCCCGCCCTTCGACGGGATCTTGTCGCCGGCGGCGACGTCGATCACGTAGATCGTCAGGTCGGCGAGTTCCGGCGAGAAGGTCGCCGCGAGGTTGTCGCCGCCGGACTCGATCAGCACCACGTCGAGCGCCGGAAATCTGGCGCGCATGTCGGCGACCGCCGCGAGATTCATCGATGCGTCTTCACGAATGGCAGTGTGCGGGCAACCGCCGGTTTCCACCCCGACGATGCGGTCTGCCGTCAGCGAACCTGCGCGCACCAGATACTCGGCGTCCCATTTGGTGTAGATGTCGTTGGTGATCGCCGCGATCTCGTAGGTGTCGCGCATCGCCTTGCAGAGCGCGTCCATCAGGGCGGTCTTGCCGGAGCCGACCGGGCCGCCGATGCCGACGCGCAAGGGGCCGTGGGGACTAGCCATTCGTCAACTCCGTCAACTTCTGAACAGGCGGGTGTATTGCGTTTCGTGCAGCGCGCTGGCGAGATCGGCGCGGAAGGTCGCGCCGCCGAGATCGTCGAGCGAGGCTGACACGGCGCGGCGCGCGGTGTCGGCGACGACCGGCTCGATCGCGTTCAGGGCAAGCTGACTGTCGGTGTGGCCGAGCGGGACCAGGCGCACGGCGGCCGACACCCAGTTGGCGGTGACGGCAGCGAGATAGGCATGCACCGCCGCGGCGAGCGGGATTGCATGCCCGGCGCAGGCCGTGCCGAAGGCGACCGGGTAGGCCACCGGCCCGGCCCACACGGCCTTCAGGCGCGGCAACGTCTCGCACGGCCACGCCGCTGACGTGACCTCCATGAAGGCGCGGCCGAGCGTCGTCGTCTCGAGCAGGCGCTCGCGGGTTGGCACCAGCGCGGCGGCGAGCTCCGCCACCTCGGCCAGCGCGGTGTCGTTTCCGGCACCCGCCGCGCGATGCGCCGCGGCCATCAGCACCGCATCGTTGAAGCCGGCGCCTTCGGTCAGCATCGCCGCCAGCCAGTCGAGCAGCGAGGGCCGGTCCGCGATGTCGCCGGATTCGACGGCCCACTCGATTCCGCTCGAATAAGCAAAGCCGCCGACCGGATAGGCCGGCGACAGCCAGGTCGCCAGCCGGTAGAGCGCGGCGTGCGATAAAGGCTCGAGCCCCGCCAGTTCCTCGCGCGACAGGCGTTCGTCACCGGCCATGATCGTGGCCGTGGCCATGCGCATGGCCGTGATGGTGGTCGTCGTGCGCGTGGTCGTGGTTGTGGTGCCCGTGCGCATGGTCGTGGCGGTGGTCCTGCGCATGACCATGGTGGTGATGTTCGTGCGCATGCGCCGGCGCCTGATAGGCCCCGCCCTCGGGATCGAACGGCGCCTCGATCTCGATCACGCGGGCGCCGAGCTTGATCGCCATATCGGCGATCACATGGTCACGCCTGATACGCATGAATTTCGGAAACAGCTGCGTCGGCAGATGCCGGTTGCCCAGATGCCAGGCGACGCGCGCCAGATGCAGCGGATCGTGGCAACGGATCTCCAGCAGCGGCTCGGGCGCGGCCACCACCTCAATGAGACGGCCGTCCTCCAGCACAAGCGCATCGCCGTGACGGAGAAATGCCGCGTCGGGAAGGTCGAGCAGGAACGAAAGGCCGCGCGTGCCAGTCAAGGCGATGCGGCGGCGGTGTCGATCGTCGTAATCGAGCACCACGCTGTCGGCCGCGTCTCCCGACCAGGTCGACGCCTGCTTCACACTCGTTGCACGCATGGACCCGGCTCCAGGCAACTCAAAACAAGAAATAGCGTTGCGCCATGGGTAGAACCTCCGCCGGCGCGCAAGTCAAGAGTTCCCCGTCCGCCCGCACCTCATAGGTTTCCGGATCGATCTCGATGTCCGGCGTGGCGTCGTTGTGGATCATGCTTTTCTTCGAAATCCTGCCGCGGACGTTCTCGACCGCGACCAGCTTCTTTTCGACGCCGAGCTTGTCGCCAAGTTTCGCCTTTACGGCCGCCTTCGACACGAAGACCAGTGACGAGGCGGTGAGCGCCTTGCCGAAGGCCCCGAACATCGGGCGGTAATGCACCGGCTGCGGTGTCGGGATCGACGCGTTGGGATCGCCCATCGGCGCGGCCACAATGGTGCCGCCCTTGATGATGCAGTCCGGCTTCACGCCGAAGAAGGCCGGCGACCACAGCACCAGGTCGGCGAGCTTGCCCTTCTCGACCGAGCCGATGTGCTTCGACACGCCGTGCGCGATCGCCGGATTGATGGTGTACTTGGCGATGTAGCGCTTGGCGCGGAAATTGTCGTTGTCGCCCTTCTCTTCCTTGAGCCGGCCGCGCTGCTTCTTCATCTTGTCGGCGGTCTGCCAGGTGCGGATGATGACCTCGCCGATGCGGCCCATGGCCTGCGAGTCGGACGACATCATCGACAGCGCGCCGATGTCGTGCAGGATGTCCTCGGCCGCGATCGTCTCCTTGCGGATGCGGCTTTCGGCAAACGCAAGATCCTCCGCGATCGAGGGGTCGAGGTGGTGGCACACCATCAGCATGTCGAGATGCTCGTCGATGGTGTTGCGGGTGAACGGCCGGGTCGGATTGGTCGATGACGGCAGCACGTTCTTGAGGCCCGCCACCTTCATGATGTCCGGCGCGTGGCCGCCGCCGGCGCCCTCGGTGTGGAAGGCGTGGATGGTGCGGCCCTTGAAGGCCTTGATGGTGTCCTCGACGAAGCCCGACTCGTTGAGCGTATCGGTGTGGATCATCACCTGCACGTCGTAGTCGTCGGCGACCGACAGGCAGCAGTCGATCGCAGCCGGCGTCGTGCCCCAGTCCTCGTGCAGCTTGAGGGCGCAGGCGCCGGCCTTGACCATCTCCTCGAGCGCCGCCGGGCGCGACGCATTGCCCTTGCCGGCGAAGCCGAGGTTCATCGGAAAGGCGTCGGCTGCCTGGATCATGCGACCGATATGGAACGGCCCCGGCGTGCAGGTGGTCGCGAAAGTGCCGTGCGCGGGGCCCGTGCCGCCGCCCAGCATGGTGGTGATACCCGACATCAGCGCGTCGTCGATCTGCTGCGGGCAGATGAAATGGATGTGGCTGTCGAAGCCGCCGGCGGTGAGGATCTTGCCTTCGCCCGCGATCACCTCGGTCCCCGGCCCGATCACGATGGTGACGCCGGGCTGGATGTCCGGGTTCCCGGCCTTGCCGATCGCCGCGATCCGGTCGCCGACCAGGCCGACGTCGGCTTTGACGATACCCCAATGGTCGAGGATCAGCGCATTGGTGATGACGGTGTCGACAGCGCCCTGCCTGTTGGTGACCTGCGACTGGCCCATGCCGTCGCGGATCACTTTGCCGCCGCCGAACTTCACCTCCTCACCGTAGACGGTGAAATCCTTCTCGACCTCGATGATCAGGTCGGTGTCGGCAAGCCGCACGCGGTCGCCGGCGGTGGGGCCGAACATGTCGGCATAGACGCTGCGCTTGATCTTCGCCATCAGAGTTTGCCCATCACATCCTGACGGAAGCCGTAGACGGTGCGTTTTCCCGCGAGCGCGACGAGCGTGACCTCGCGCGTCTGCCCCGGCTCGAAACGAACCGCCGTGCCGGCGGCGATATCGAGGCGCATGCCGCGCGCTTTCTTACGATCGAACTTGAGCGCCGGATTGGTCTCGAAGAAATGATAGTGCGAGCCGACCTGGATCGGCCGGTCGCCGCTGTTCGACACCGTCAGCGTCACGGTCTTGCGGCCAGCGTTGAGCTCGATCTCGCCGTCCTGGATGAACTTCTCGCCCGGTATCATCGCATCACCCGCGGCGGAATTGCGTATAAACGATCACGGCGAGCGCCAGGACGAGTGCGGCGACTCCGACCGTCTCGGTGCTCGGTAGCCAGCTCGGCGCATGCGGGTGCGCGTGCGGTACCATCGCATCGTGCGCCTGCGCCGCGTTTGCCGTGAGCGCGGATACAATCGTCAGCATCGCCTTCATCGCGAACTCCTTCAGCGGATTGGTTCGTGCACGGTCACGAGCTTGGTCCCGTCAGGGAACGTCGCCTCGACCTGGATGTCGTGGATCATCTCGGCGATGCCATCCATCACCTGCGCGCGCGAGAGCACGTGCGCTCCGGCCTGCATCAGCTCGGCGACCGTCTTGCCGTCGCGCGCGCCTTCCATGATGAAATCGGTGATGAGCGCTACGGCTTCGGGATGGTTGAGCTTTACGCCGCGCTCGAGCCGTCGGCGGGCGACCATCGCCGCCATCGCGACCAGCAGCTTGTCTTTTTCACGGGGTGTCAGATTCATCGTGGTCCTAATTGAGCCAGAGCCGGGGCAGCGAAACATTGAGCGCGGCCAGCACCGCGCAGACATCCTGACGCAGCGACGCGCCGTCGGGCGCGCAGAACCGCGTCACCGCGATGCCGTTCCAGCAGGAGATCGCGACCTCGCCGGCCAGCGGACCTTCCAGCGCACGGACCGCTTCGACGTGTGCATCGGCGCCCGGCGCAATCAGAATTGTCGCTATAGCCCGCCGCCCCGCGGCAATCGCCCGAGCCGCCAGCTTGCCGTCGATGCCGCCATCGAGCCGCAGGTTCTCGGCGAAGATCAATCTGCCCCCTCGCCTGACGCGCCAGCGGTCGCCAAGATACCCCTGCGCCACCGTTTCCCCCATCGCGGCGCGGCCGAAAACGACAGCCTCCGCGAGCACGAGCGAGGCGTCCGGATCGAGATCGACATCGATGCGGCGCGCATAGCGCGCACGGTCGAACAGAATGGTTTCCTGCGGCAGCCAGGCGAGATGCGCGCCGCCACCGACCTTCAGCTTGACGTCGACCGCCACATCATCCTGGAGCGCTCGATAGATCTTTTCGGCCGAGGTCGTGCCGATCAGCAGGTTGGCGCCCGCGCCGACATCGATCTCGATGCCGAAGCGGTCGCCGCCGGTCATGCCGCCGGCGGTATTGAGAATAACGGCCTCGAGCTGTGCCGCGTCGGTGTTGGGAAAGCGCAGGCGCAGCGACCCGGACTCATGCACGCTTCCGCGCCGACTGCGGCCGCCGGAGGCTTGCACCGACAGCGCAACGTGACCGGTCGCCCGGTTGGCGGCAAAAAGCGCCTGCGCCCGCTCTTGTGAGGCCAAACCTTGGCTCAAGCTCTTCCTCCCGGCTGCCGGCCTATGCTGGCACGTTTCCCGCTGCGGTCAAATTGCCAGGGCGCGCTTGAGCGCCCCTTCATCCATGTCGGCGCGGCTGCAGCCATAGACCACCGAACCGCGATCGATCACGACGAACTGGTCGCCCAGCTCGGCCGCGAAATCCAGATACTGCTCGACCAGGACGATCGCCATTTCACCGAGGCCGCGCAGATAGGAGATGGCGCGCCCGATATCCTTGATGATCGAGGGCTGAATGCCCTCGGTCGGCTCGTCGAGCAACAGGAGCTTCGGCCGCATGACCAGCGCGCGTCCGATGGCCAGCTGCTGCTGCTGGCCGCCCGAGAGGTCGCCGCCGCGGCGCTTGAGCATGGAGCCGAGCACGGGGAACAGCGAGAAGACGTCGTCCGGCACGTTGCGCTTGTCGCGCGGCAGCGGCGCGAAGCCGGTTTCGAGGTTTTCCTCGACGGTCAACAGCGGGAATATCTCGCGGCCCTGCGGCACGATGGCGACGCCGTTGCGCGCACGCTGCACCGTGGGCATGCGGGTGAGATCAGTATCGCCGAGCGTGATCGTGCCGCGGCTCACTGGATGCTGGCCGACGATGGCGCGCAAGAGACTGGTCTTGCCGACGCCATTGCGCCCGAGCACGCAGGTCACCTTGCCCACCTCGGCCTTGAGCGAGATGCCGCGCAAAGCCTGCGCCGCGCCGTAGTGGAGGTCGATGTTGGACACGTCGAGCATCGTTCAGCGCCCCAGATACACTTCGACGACGCGCTCGTTCTGCGAGACCTGGTCGATGGTGCCTTCGGCCAGCACCGAGCCTTCGTGCAGACAGGTGACCTTTACCCCGAGCTCGCGCACGAAGGCCATATCGTGCTCGACCACGATGACCGTCCTGGTCTCGTTGATTTCCTTCAACAGCTCCGCCGTCTGCATGGTTTCGATGTCGGTCATGCCGGCGACCGGCTCGTCGACCAGCAGGAGCTTGGGCTCCTGCGCCAGCAGCATGCCGATCTCCAGCCACTGCTTCTGCCCGTGCGACAGGCTTCCCGCCACCCGCGAGCGCACATGATTGAGCCGGATGGTGCCAAGGATTTCGTCGATGCGCTTCTGTTGCGGCTCGGACGATTGCCACAGCAGCGTGGAGCGCACGCGGCGGTCGTTCTTGAGCGCCAGCAGCAGGTTGTCCTCGACCGAATGCATCTCGAACACGGTCGGCTTCTGGAACTTGCGGCCGATGCCGAGTTCGGCGATTTCGGTCTCGTCAAGCTTGGAAAGGTCGTAGGCGCCCTGCTCGAAGTAGACGTCGCCGTCGTCGGGCCGTGTCTTGCCGGTGACCACGTCCATCATGGTGGTCTTGCCGGCCCCGTTCGGGCCGATGATGGCGCGCATCTCGCCCGGCTCGATCAGGAACGAGAGTTCGTTGAGCGCCTTGAAGCCGTCGAACGACACCGAGATGCCGTCGAGGTAGAGCAGCGCGGAGGTGGTGCTGGTGCCGTCCATGATGCCCCCTATTCCGCCGCCCGCGGCGCCGCGCCGGAATTCAGCGGCGCATCCGCGCCCTCTTCGGCCGCGACCGACCGCGCGGCGGCGCGGCGGTCGAGCCCGTATTTCAACGTTCCGACGATGCCGCGCGGCAGCAGCAGCGTCACCGCGACGAACAGGCCGCCGAGCATGAACAACCAGTACGGCGCGAGCCATCCGGTGGTGAAGAAGGTCTTGGCGTAGTTGACGACGAAGGCGCCGAGCACGGCGCCGGTGAGCGTGCCGCGGCCGCCGACCGCCACCCAGATCACCGCCTCGATGGAGTTGGCCGGCGCAAACTCGCCGGGATTGATGATGCCGACCTGCGGCACGTAGAGCGCGCCGGCGACGCCGGCCATGCAGGACGACAGCGTGAACACGAACAGCTTGTAGGCCTCGACGCGATAACCGAGGAAGCGCGTGCGCGCTTCCGCGTCGCGGATCGCCACCAGCACCTTGCCAAACTTCGAGGTGACGACCGCGCGGCAGATCAGGAACGAGACCGCCAGCGCCAGACACGAGACCACCAGCAGCGAAACGCGCGTGCCCTCCGCCTGCACGTTGAAGCCGAGGATGTCCTTGAAGTCGGTCAGGCCGTTGTTGCCGCCGAAACCGAAATTGTTGCGGAAGAAGCCGAGCATCAGCGCGTAGGTCATCGCCTGCGTGATGATCGAGAGATAGACGCCGGTGACGCGCGAGCGGAAGGCGAACCAGCCGAACACGAAGGCGAGCAGGCCCGGCACCAGCAGGATCATCAGCGCCGCATAGGCGAAGCTGCCGAAGCCGTACCAGTAGAACGGCAACTCCTTCCAGTTCAGGAACACCATGAAGTCGGGCAGGATCGGATCGGCGTAGACGCCACGTGTGCCGATCTGGCGCATCAGGTACATGCCCATGGCGTAGCCGCCGAGCGCAAAGAAGGCGCCATGGCCGAGCGAAAGAATGCCCGCATAACCCCAGATCAGATCGATCGACAGCGCCAACATCGCGTAGCAGACATATTTGCCGAACAGTGCAACGAGGTAGGTCGAGACGTGCAGGCCGGAGCTCGCCGGCACCAGCAGGTTGAGCACCGGAATCGCGATCGCGAAGGCGCCGAGCAGCACGAGGAAGATCGCCGCGCCTTTATCAATAAGCCGGGTGAGCGGAAAGGCGCCCATCATGCCTCCACCGCCCGGCCCTTGAGCGCGAACATGCCGCGCGGGCGCTTCTGGATGAAGAGGATGATGATGACGAGGATGGCGATCTTGCCGAGCACGGCGCCGGCGTAAGGCTCGAGGAATTTGTTGGCGATACCGAGCGTCAGCGCGCCGACCAGGGTCCCCCACAGGTTGCCCACGCCGCCGAAGACGACGACCATGAAGCTGTCGATGATGTAGCCCTGCCCCAGATTGGGCGACACGTTGTCGATCTGCGACAGCGCCACCCCGGCGATGCCGGCGATGCCGGAGCCGAGCCCGAACGTGAGCGCGTCGATGCGCGCCGTGCGGATGCCCATGGCCGCGGCCATGCCGCGGTTCTGCGTCACCGCCCGCATCTCGAGGCCGAGCCGCGTGAAGCGCAGCATCGCCAGCAGCGCGACGAAGACGGCGATGGTGAAGCAGATGATCCACAGCCGGTTGTAGGTGACGGTGATGCCGCCGAGGTCGAAGGCCCCGCTCATCCAGGAGGGATTGCCGACGTCTTTGTTGGTTGGTCCGAAGATCGTGCGCACCGCCTGCTGCAGGATCAGCGACAGACCCCAGGTGGCGAGCAGCGTTTCCAGCGGCCGACCATAGAGAAAGCGGATGATGCCGCGCTCGATCGCGACGCCGACGGCGCCCGCCACCAGGAAGGCGAGCGGCCCGGCGA
The DNA here is from genome assembly GCA_046292265.1 of Pseudolabrys sp. GTDB lineage: Bacteria > Pseudomonadota > Alphaproteobacteria > Rhizobiales > Xanthobacteraceae > Pseudolabrys. The sequence continues at coordinate 46,265 of JBKBRE010000012.1, forward strand.
TGAGCAGCGAATAGTCGAACAGCGCCGGGTTATGCGCGCGGATGAGCTCCTGCACCACGAAGGTGGTGTAGGCGCCCAGCATCACCATCTCGCCATGGGCCATGTTGATGACGCCCATCACGCCGAAGGTGATGGCGAGGCCGATGGCGGCGAGCAGCAGCACGGAGCCGAGCGAAAGGCCGTACCAGGCGTTCTGCACCGCGCTCCAGACCGCGAGATTGCCCTGGATCTTCGACCGCGCCGAGGCCGCGGCCTCGCGCAGCGCCGGCGGTGCGTCGGCCGGCAGGCGCTCCACCAGCGCCAGCGCGTCCTGGTCGCCGCGGTCGCGGATCACGGCGAGCGCCGCGAGCTTGTCCGCCTCCGTTGCGTCCTCGGCATAAAGGACGATCGCGGCGCGCGCCTCGCCGAGCGCGCGCTTGACCCGCGCGTCGGTTTCGGCGGCGAGCGCCTTGTCGAGCGCCGGCAACGCGCCGGCGTCGCGCGACTTGAATACGGCCTGCGCCGCATCGAAACGGCGCTGCGGCTCCTGTGCCATGAGCGTGAGCGAGCCGAGCGCCGCCTCGATCAGGCCGCGCACGCGGTTGTTGAGCCGCACATTGTCGGTGTCGGACGGCGGCGTTGCAACCGCCTCGCCGGTCAAGGCGTCGGTCAACTTTTCGGCGTTGTCCTTGATGTAGACCTTCTTGGCCTCGGCCGAGAACAAGAGGCGCCGGTCCTTCAGCGCCTCCAGGATCGGCGCGGTGCGCGCATCGCCGGAGGCGGCGAGCGCCTCGATGGCGTCGGCGGTGTCGCCGAAGGAGTCGGCGGTGAAGCCGACGAGCGCGTCCTCGTAAGGGCCAGCATGGGCGCCCGTCGCAGCGATCAGGCACAAGCCGACGGCAAAGACGAACGCCACGATGCGATCGCGGAAACTGCGCATTTCAGTCCGTCCCGGCAGGAACTTCGTGAGAGTGCCGGAGGCGGCGGCACCGCCGCCTCCGGATCTTGCAAGACGTCAGCTCAGGAGGCCTGGCCGCCGCACTTCTTGGTGACCTTGTTGTAGTTGCCGCACTTCAGCGTCACCCAGTCGGCCTCGAGATCCTTCGAGCCCGGCAGGAAGTCGGTCCAGGCGTCGCCCGGCACCAGGCCCTTGGTCTTCCACACCACGTCGAACTGGCCGTCGCCCTTGATCTCGCCGACGAAGACCGGCTTGGTGATGTGGTGGTTGGCCAGCATCTTGGACATGCCGCCGGTGAGGTTCGGCGCCTCGATGCCCGGCAGCGCGTCGATCACCTTGTCGGGATCGGTGGACTTCACCTTCTCGACCGCCTTGACCCACATGGCGAAGCCGATCACGTGGGCTTCCATCGGGTCGTTGGTGACGCGCTTCGGATTCTTGGTGAAGGCCTTCCACTTGGCGATGAACTCGCTGTTGCCCTTGTCCTTGATCGACTGGAAGTAGTTCCAGGCGGCCAGGTGGCCGACCAGCGGCTTGGTGTCGAGGCCGGCGAGTTCTTCTTCGCCGACCGAGAACGCCACCACCGGAATGTCGGTGGCCTTGACGCCCTGGTTGCCGAGTTCCTTGTAGAAGGGCACGTTGGCGTCGCCGTTGATGGTCGAGACCACCGCCGTCTTCTTGCCGGCCGAGCCGAACTTCTTGATGTCGGCCACGATGGTCTGCCAGTCGGAATGACCGAACGGCGTGTAGTTGATCATGATGTCGTCGTCCTTGACGCCCTTCGACTTCAGATAGGCCTCGAGGATCTTGTTGGTGGTGCGCGGATAGACGTAGTCGGTGCCCGCCAACACCCAGCGCTTCACCGAGCCGCCGTCCTTGCTCATCAGGTAGTCGACGGCGGGAATGGCCTGCTGGTTCGGCGCGGCGCCGGTGTAGAACACGTTGCGCTCGGACTCTTCACCCTCGTACTGCACGGGGTAGAAGAGGATCGAGTTCAGCTCCTTGAACACCGGCAGCACGGACTTGCGCGACACCGAGGTCCAGCAGCCGAACACGACCGAAACCTTGTCCTTGGAGATCAGCTCGCGCGCCTTTTCGGCGAACAGCGGCCAGTTCGAAGCGGGGTCGACGACAACCGCTTCAAGTTTCTTGCCGAGCACGCCGCCCTTCTTGTTCTGCTCATCGATCAAAAACAGCATCGTGTCCTTCAGCGTGGTTTCGCTGATGGCCATGGTGCCGGAGAGCGAGTGAAGTATGCCGACCTTGATCGTGTCCTGCGCCTTTGCGGACATCGTCGCGGCCAATGTCATTGCCAGACCGGCCGTGGCGGCGAGCCACCGGCTGGTCATCGGTCGGGAGGCGACCGTCCTGTACGTCAACATGGATGACCCTCGCGTGTTGTCAGCCACACCCGGTCGGGCGCTGGCGCCAGGAACATCGCAAGGGCCGTGCCAACGCCTGGAATGCAATTTTGTAGGCAATTGGCCTGCAGAGAGGGGCGTTTGCCTATAAAATAAACATGCCGACCGCCTAAAAAGCGTGCAAACGCCGCTCGTGCGAACTTTTTGTATGCTACGAGTGGCGCGGAAGCGGGCGCGCGCCGCGCTGGCCTTCACGCGCATGCGGCACTAGCTTGAGGCCCCCTTGCCATCGGCGGCAGTCCATTTCTTGCGTCCTCGGAGCACCCGCGACTTCTCCATGCCGATCTCCGCCGCCGTCGCCAGACTGCTCGATCAATACCATAGCCGGCGGCCGGTACGCGCCTGGTCGCTGATCGTGTCGCTGTATGGCGACGCCATCGTGCCGCGCGGCGGCAGCCTCTGGCTCGGTTCGCTCACCGAGATTATGGCTCTCTTCCGCATCGACGCCGGCCACGTGCGCACCGCCATGTCGCGGCTCACGGCCGATGGCTGGCTCGCGCGCGAGAAAGCCGGGCGCAACAGCTACTATCGGCTGACGCGGCGGGCGGAGGGCAGCTTCAACGCGGCCACGCAGCGCATCTATTTCGCACATACGCCGGCATTCGATGGCCGGCTGCGGCTCGCGCTGCTCGGATCCGGTGTCGGCGACCGCACCAAGGCGCGGCCGGCGCTGGAGAAGGCGGGCTTCGCGGCGCTGACGCCCACGACCTACGTGGCCTTCGCCGACCCCTCCCCGCCGCTGCCGCCGATCGGCGGGCTCTTTCTGGTGCACGCCGATCCCGCCGACGACATGCATGCGCTGGCCGCCGCGGCCTGGAAGCTCGACGCGCTAGCCGCAGCCTATCGCGCCTTCATCGACCGCTTCACCCCGCTCGAGCGTGCGCTGGCCAGAAGCGACAAGGTGCCCGCCGCCGACGCGCTGGTCGCGCGCGTGCTGCTCATTCACGAATTCCGCCGCATCGTGCTGCGCGATCCCGGGCTGCCGGCCGCACTGCTACCGACCGACTGGCCGGGCACGGCGGCGCGCCAGCTCGCGGCGCGCATCTACCGTCAACTGGTCGCCGATTCGGAGAAGTACCTGGACGCCGAGGCACAGGACCGCAAAGGTCCGCTGCCTCCCCCCGGAAACGGCTTCTCCGCCCGCTTCGCCTGACGAAACGGCTCGGATTCGCGGCGTTTTCGCCGCACCGGTGGAGAGCTGCTCCGGTCGAAATGTTACGAAACAATTTGACGTTCTTATTTATTGTAACATAATAGAGCCAAGAATTATCGCGGCGAACCAACGCCGGATTCCAGAGGACGACGCCCATGTATACGCAGGCCCTCAACGTCGCCGATACCGTCCGCGCGCCCGCCGACCCGGAGCGCGAGGCGCGCTTCCAGGCGCGCATCGACGACGAGCAGAAGGTCGAGCCCAACGACTGGATGCCGGAGCAGTACCGGCGCACGCTGGTGCGGCAGATCGGCCAGCACGCCCATTCCGAGATCGTCGGCATGCTGCCCGAGGGCAACTGGATCACCCGCGCACCCTCGCTCAAGCGCAAGGCCGCGCTGCTCGCCAAGGTGCAGGACGAAGGCGGCCACGGCGCCTATCTCTACGCCGCCGCCGAGACGCTCGGCGCCGCGCGCGAGGACATGGAGGACGAGCTGCTGGCGGGCAAGGCCAAGTACTCGTCGATCTTCAACTACCCAACGCTGTCCTGGGCCGACATCGGCATCATCGGCTGGCTGGTCGACGGCGCGGCGATCATGAACCAGATCCCGCTCTGCCGCTGCAGCTACGGCCCGTATGCGCGGGCGATGATCCGCATCTGCAAGGAAGAAAGCTTCCACCAGCGCCAGGGCTACGAGATCATGCTGGCGCTTTGCCGCGGCACGCCGGAGCAGAAGGCGATGGCGCAGGAAGCGCTGAACCGCTGGTGGTGGCCGGTGCTGATGATGTTCGGACCGTCCGACAAGGACAGCCAGCACACCGAAACAGCCATGCGCTGGAAGATCAAGCGTTTCACCAACGACGAACTGCGCCAGAAGTTCGTCGACGCTACCGTGCCGCAGGGTCATTTCCTCGGCCTGAAATTCCCCGACCCGGATCTGAAGCTCAACGAGAAGACCGGCCACTGGGATTACGGCGATATCGACTGGAGCGAATTCAAGCGCGTGGTCGCCGGCGATGGCCCGTGCAACCGCCAGCGCATGAAACAGATGCGCACCAAGCACGAGACCAATGCCTGGGTGCGCGAGGCCGCCGTCGCCTATGCGAACAAGCGGCGCGCGCGCGAGCAGGCGGCGATGCAGGTCGCGGCGGAATAAGGAGAGACCAGATGACGGACAAGAACTGGCCGCTGTGGGAAGTCTTCATCCGCACGCGCAACGGACTGGCGCACCGCCACGTCGGCAGCGTGCACGCGGTCGACGCTACCATGGCGCTGCATGCAGCGCGCGACACCTATACCCGGCGCGGCGAGGGCCTTTCGGTCTGGGTGGTGCCCTCGGCCGCCATCACGGCCTCGGACCCCGCCGACAAGGACATGATGTTCGAGCCGACGGCGACCAAGATCTATCGCCACCCGACCTTCTACGAGATCCCCGACGACGTCGGGCATATGTGAGGTCGTCCATCATCCCGAGGTGGTTTCGCGCAGCGAAGCCCTCGAAGGGCGGACAAATACATCGGCCGTCACCCTTCGAGGCTCGCCGCGAGCGCGGCTCGCACCTCAGGGTGACGGGACAAAGGCAACGGCCAGAACCATGACCGATACACCCCTGTTCCAGTACACGCTGCGGCTCGCCGATACGGCGCTGATCCTCGGCCATCGCCTGTCCGAATGGGTCGGCCATTCGCCGGTGATCGAAGAGGACCTTGCTTTCGGCAACATGGGGCTCGACCTCATCGGGCAGGCGCGCGCGCTGTATACCTACGCGGGCCAGGTCGAAGGCAAGGGCCGCGACGAGGACGCCCTCGCCTACCTGCGCGACGCCGGCGACTACCGCAACCTGCTGCTCACCGAGCAGCCGAACGGCGACTTCGCCAACACGATGGCGCGACAGCTGCTCTATTCAGCCTTTGCGCATCCGCACTTCGAGGCGCTCACCCGCTCGAAGGATGAGACGCTGGCTGCCATCGCCGCCAAGGCGGTGAAAGAGATGGCCTACCACCTGCGCCATTCCGCCGAATGGACGATCCGCCTCGGCGACGGCACCGACGATAGCCACGCCCGCGCGCAGGCCGCGCTCGACGAGCTGTGGCCTTACACCGGCGAGATGTTCGAGGTCGACCAGATCGATCGCGCGCTGGTCGAGGCCGGCGTCGCCGCCGATCCGACCGCGCTGCGCGGCGCCTGGAGCAAGACCATCGACGACGTGCTCGCCGAGGCGACGCTGACGCGGCCGCGCGACGGCTATATGCAAAGCGGCGGCCGGACAGGCGTGCACAGCGAGCATCTCGGCCACATCCTGTCCGAGCTGCAGTTTCTGCAGCGCGCCTACCCCGGCGCCACCTGGTGATCGCGATGGCTGCCGCCGTGCTCGATACCGATCTGCGTGCGCGGGCCTGGGCCGCGGCGGCGAGCGTGGCCGACCCTGAGATCCCGGTGCTGAGCATCGCCGACCTCGGCGTGCTGCGCGACGTGAAGATCGTCGACGGCGTTGCCGAAGCCGTCATCACGCCGACCTATTCCGGCTGCCCGGCCATGAACATGATCGCGCTCGACATCGAGCTGGCGCTGGAGAAGGCGGGCTTCGCCAAGCCGAAGGTGACCACCGTGCTGTCGCCGGCCTGGACCACCGACTGGATGACGGAGGCCGGCAAGGAAAAGCTGCGCGCCTACGGTATCGCGCCACCTGCCGCCAAGGCGGGGCGCCGCGCGCTGTTCGGCGAGGAGAAGGTCGCCTGCCCCCATTGCGGCTCGGCCGACACCGTCCGTATCTCCGAATTCGGCTCGACCGCCTGCAAGGCGCTGTGGCGCTGCAAGGCGTGCAGCGAGCCGTTCGACTATTTCAAATGCATCTGAGGGCGCCATGGCCATCGAATTCCACCGCTTGAAGGTCGCGGACGTGCGGCGCGAGACGCCGGAGGCGGTGTCGATCGCCTTCGCGGTGCCGGGCGAGCTGAGCGAGGCCTATCGCTTCAACCCGGGCCAGCACGTGACCTTGCGCACGACGGTCAACGGCGAGGAAGTGCGCCGCTCCTATTCGATCTGCGTATCGCCGGACGACGGCGAACTGCGTGTCGCGGTGAAGAAGGTCGACGGTGGCCTGTTCTCCACGCTCGCCAATGAGGCCATCAAGAAGGGCGACGAGATCGACGTGATGACGCCGCAGGGCCGCTTCGGCGTCGCGCTCGACCCGGACGCCGCGCGCACCTATGTGGCGATCGTCGCCGGCTCCGGCATCACGCCGATCATGTCGATCCTGCGCACCGTGCTGACGCACGAGCCGAAAGCCCGGGTCGTCCTGATCTACGGCAACCGCACCACCCAGAGCATCATCTTCCGCGAGGCGCTGGAGGACGTGAAGGACCGCTTCATGGGCCGCTTCACGGTGCACCATGTGCTGTCGCGGGAAAAGCAGGAGATCGGCCTGCTGGACGGCCGCATCGATGCGTCCAAGCTCGACGCGCTCTTGCGCACGCTGCCCGAGGGCGTTATCGACCACGCCTTCCTCTGCGGGCCCGGAGGGCTGATCGAGGACGGCAAGGCCGCGCTCACGCGCGCCGGCGTGCCGGCCGGGCGCATTCACGTCGAGTACTTCTCGACCGACGGCTCGCCGATCGCGACCCGCGCGGCCTACAGCGCGGCGGACGCGCAGGAAGCCAATGTCGATATCGTGCTCAACGGCTCGCACCACAGCATCGCGGTGCGCGGCGGCGAGACCATCGTCGACGCCGGCCTGCGCGCCGGGCTGGAGATGCCCTACTCCTGCCGCGGCGGCATGTGCTGCACCTGCCGCGCCAAGGTGACCGAGGGCGAGGTGCGGATGGACACCAACTACTCGCTCGAGCCGTGGGAGCTGGAGGCGGGCTACGTGCTCACCTGCCAGTCGCATCCGGTGACGGCAAAGGTGGCGCTCGACTTCGACCAGATGTGATCGTGCTTATCCCTCCCCTAAAAGGGGAGGGTCCGGCGCGTCAGCGCCGGGGGTGGGGTGACGTCGCAATTGGAAACGGGCCCCACCCGGCTCGCTTCGCTCGCCACCCTCCCCCGCGAGCGGGGGAGGGATAAGAACAGCTACCCCGCCGCGCGTTTGGGCGGCGCGGGCGGCGTCAGCGCCGCGGCGCCTTCCACCAGCAGCGTCGTGACGAGCTCGGCATAGTCGCCGCGCGTCAGCGCCTTGCCGTCGCGGAACCACATGTAGTGCCAGTTGATCATGCCGAACAACGACATGGTCACCGGCTTGAGCAGCGCCTTGTCGCGGCCGATGGCCGGATTGACCGCAGCGATGCCCGCGGCGAAGACGGCGACCAGCGCGCGCTCCATGTCCTTGAGCTGCTTCTGCTTGGCGGGCGCCAGCTTGCCGAGCTCGTTGATCTGGATCTTGTGCTCGTTGTCGGCGTCGCGATAGGCGTCGAGCAATGCGCCGACCAGCGCGCGCAGCCGCGCCCGCGGCGGCAGGCCCTGGTCGACCGCGCCGACCGCGTCGAGCAGCTCCTGCAAATGGTCGCGCAGGATGTCGAACAGCAAGGCCGCCTTGCTGTCGTAATAATGATAGAGCAGCGCCTTCGACATGCCGCAGGCTTTCGCCACCTCGGCCATCGAGGCGCGGTCATAGCCGTGCTGCGCGAACAGCGCCGCCGAGCGGTCGATGATCGCCTGCCGCTTGTCGTCGTAACCGGCAGCCCTGGGGCGCGCCATACTCTCTATTCCTTTGGTCTTTTGTCGACGATTCGCCGCGCCTTGCCCATCGAGCGCTCGATGCCGCCCGGATCGGCCACCGCCACGTCGACGCCGATGCCGACGACGCTGCGGATGTGCGCCTTCAAGAGCGCGGCCTGCGCGCGGCGCGAGGCGTCGTCGGCGTGCTCGGGGCGCGCCTCGACGTGCAGACGAACCGCGTCGAGCCGCTGCTCGCGGTAGAGCTCGATGTAGAAGTGAGGCGCCAGCCCCTCGCAGCGCAAGAGCTGCTCTTCGAACTGCGTCGGGAAGACGTTGACGCCGCGCACGATCATCATGTCGTCAGAGCGGCCCGTCACCTTCTCCATGCGCCGCATCGAGCGCGCCGTGCCCGGCAGGAGCTTGGTCAGGTCGCGCGTGCGATAGCGGATGACCGGCATCGCCTCCTTGGACAGCGAGGTGAACACGAGCTCGCCCTGCGACCCGTCCGGCAGAACCTTGCCGGTCACCGGGTCGATCACCTCCGGATAGAAATGGTCCTCCCAGATGTGCAGGCCGTCCTTGGTCTCGACGCACTCATTGGCGACGCCAGGGCCGATCACCTCCGACAGGCCGTAGATGTCGACCGCGTCCATGTCGAAGGCTTCCTCGATCTCGCCGCGCATGGAATTGGTCCACGGTTCGGCGCCGAAGATGCCGATCTCGAGCGAGCAGTCGCGCGGGTCGATGTTCTTGGAACGGAACTCGTCGAGAATCGCCAGCATGTAGGACGGCGTCACCATGATGATCTCGGGCTTGAAATCCATGATGAGCTGGACCTGCCGCTCGGTCATGCCGCCCGACACCGGGATCACCGCGCAGCCGAGCGCCTCGGCGCCGTAGTGCGCGCCCAGGCCGCCGGTGAACAGGCCGTAGCCGTAGGAGACGTGCACCTTCATGCCCGGCCGCCCGCCGGAGGCGCGGATCGAGCGCGCCATCACCGCCGACCAGACGTCGATGTCCTTCTTCGTGTAGCCGACCACGGTCGGCTTGCCGGTGGTGCCGGACGAGGCGTGGATGCGCGCGATCCTGTCATGCGGCACGGCGAACATGCCGAAGGGATAGTTGTCGCGCAGGTCCTGCTTCGCAGTGAAGGGAAACTTGCCGAGATCCTCGAGCCTTTGGAAGTCGTCCGGATGGACGCCGGCGTCGTCGAACTTCTTCCGGTAGGCGGGCACGTTGTCGTAGGCGTGCTTCAGCGACCACTTCAGCCGCTCGGTCTGCACCTTGGCGATCTCGTCGCGCGAAGCCGTTTCGATCGGTTCCAGCCCGTAGGGCCGGTAGGATTTTCTGTCGAGCACTTCGTCCTCCCTCCCCTCAGCGCGTGTCGCTCTTGGTTAGTCCGGGCACCATCTCACCTTCGATGGTGCGCGAGTGGCCGCGGAATTCGGCGATCACGGTCCCGTCCTGGCGCGTGACGGTGATGTCGTAGATACCCGAGCGCCCGCGCCGGTGCACCTCCCGCCCGCGCGCTGTGAGCCGGTCGCCGAGCTTGCCGGCGGCGATGAAGGTCACCGCGCAGTGCTGCGCGACCGTGCGCTGGTTGTAGGTGTTGCAGGCGAAGGCGAAGGCCGAGTCGGCGAGCGTGAAGATGAAGCCGCCGTGGCAGATCTTGTGGCCGTTGACCATGCGGTCGGTGACCGTCATGGCCAGCTCGGCGCGGCCGGGGCCGACCGAGACGAGCTCCATGCCGAGGCCGCGGCTGGCCTGGTCTTCCGCCCACATGGCGTCGGCGCAGGCCTTGGCGAGTGCGTCCGCGTCCATAGGATCAGTTCCGCTTTCCGGTGAAGTTGGGCGCGCGTTTCTCGATGAAGGCGCGAACGCCTTCCTTGTAGTCCGGCGAGGCGCCGGCTTCGCGCTGGAGATCGCGCTCGAGATCGAGCTGCGTCGAGAAGTCGTTGGTTTCGGCCGCATCGAGCGCGCGCTTGATCTGCGCGAAGCCGAAGGTCGGTCCCTGGCCGAATTGCGCGCACACCTTTTCCGCCTCGGCCATCAGCTTGTCGTCCTCGACCGCCTTCCAGATCAGGCCCCAGCTTTCGGCCTTCTCCGCCGAAAGCGGTTCGGCGAGCAAAGCGAGCCCGCGCGCGCGCGCCGAGCCGGCAAGCCGCGGCAGGAGCCACGTACCGCCGCTGTCCGGCACCAGGCCGATCTTGGCGAAGGCCTGCGTGAAGCTGGCCGAGCGGGCGGCGAGCACAATGTCGCAGGCGAGCGCGAGGTTGGCGCCCGCGCCGGCTGCGACGCCGTTCACCGCCGCGACGACCGGGAACGGCAGCGTGCGCAACTTGCGCAGCAGCGGATTGTAATAGCGGTCGATCGTATCGCCGAGGTCGCCCTTGGCGAGCTCGTCGCCGAGGTCCTGCCCGGCGCAGAAGCCGCGCCCCGCGCCGGTCAAAAGCATTGCCCGGCAAGCGGAATCCGCCTCGGCCGCGGCAAGGGTCCGCATCAGCGCGCCATGCATGGCGCCGGTGAAGGCGTTGAGCCGCTGCGGGCGGTTGAGCGTCACCGCCCAGTAGCCGGCGCGCTTGTCGACGAGGACGGGTGTCTCGTCCATGGCACGTCCCTCCCCGATCCGGCGCTTCTTGCTCCTCCGTTTGGAGGGGGCACCGTGATCGAATAATACTTGACTGACCGGTCAGTCGACTAATTAATATGGCAGTCAAAATGGGGTGTCAACGCGAGCGCCACGAACTCGCGCGGTGCCCGGGAGGAAACAGAATGAGCTTCTTCGAAGCGCACCGCGCTTTGCTCGACCGCGCCGTCGCCGCCTGCCGCGCCCGCACCTATTGGAGCGCCTATCCGGAAGTCGCCAGCGGCAAGATCTACGGCGAGACCGCCAAGGCCGACGGCGAAGCCGCCTTCAAGGCGCTGCTCGGCAAGCCGTTCGAGCTCAATCAGCCGGGCGACAAGCGGACAGGCAACGAGACCTCGCCCTTCGGGCCCAAGCTCGGCATCACCTACCCGACCGCATCCGCCGACACGCTGATCGAGGCCTCGCGCAAGGCCGGCGAGACGTGGGCGGCCGCCTCGATCGAAGACCGCGTCGGCGTCTGCCTCGAAATTCTCCAGCGCATCAACCGCCAGAGCTTCCTGATGGCCAACGCGGTGATGCACACCACCGGCCAGGCTTTCATGATGGCGTTCCAGGCCGGCGGCCCGCACGCGCAGGACCGCGGCCTCGAGGCCGTGGCCTACGCCTATGACGAGATGACGCGCGTGCCCGGCGTCGCCGAATGGTCCAAGCCGCAAGGCAAGGGCGAGCCGATCGTGCTCGACAAGCACTGGCGCATCATCCCGCGCGGCGTCGCGCTGGTGATCGGCTGCGCCACCTTCCCCACCTGGAACAGCTATCCGGCGATCTTCGCCGGCCTGGCCACCGGCAACACCGTGATCGTCAAGCCGCATCCCGGCGCCATCCTGCCGCTCGCCATCACCATCAGGATCGCGCGCGACGTGATCAAGGAAGCAGGTCTCGACCCGAACGTGGTGCTGCTCGCCGCCGATACCGCCGACGCGCCGCTGACCAAGACCTTCGTCACCAACCCGAACGTCGCCACCATCGACTTCACCGGCGGGCCCGCCTTCGGCGCCTGGGTGCGCGAGAACGCGGCGACCGACCTGGTCTTCACCGAGGAAGCCGGCATCAACCCGATCGTCATCGACTCGACCAGCGACTTCCGCGGCATGTGCGGCAACATCGCCTTCTCGCTGTCGCTCTATTCGGGCCAGATGTGCACGGCGCCGCAGAACATCTTCGTGCCGGCCTCCGGCATTGAAACCAACGACGGCCACAAGAGCTTCGACGAGGTCGCCGCCGGCATCGGCACGGCCATCGACAAGCTGCTGGGCGATGCCGAGCGTGCCGCCGCCATCCTCGGCACCGTGCAGAACGAGGCGACGATCGGCCGCATCGCCGCAGCGCGGAAGCTCGGCCGCGTCGTGCGCGATTCCGCGCCCGCGCCCGTCGCCGGTTTCGACGAGGCGCGCACCGCGAGCCCGCTGGTGGTCGCCGTCGACGCCGCCGACGAAAAGGCCTGGGGCGAGGAGCGTTTCGGTCCAATCAGCTTCCTCGTCAAGACCGCCTCGACCGCCGATTCCATCGCCCGCGCGGCGGACTCGACGAAACGCAAGGGCGCCATCACTGCTTCGCTCTATTCGACGGACGATAAGGTGATCGATGCGGCCGCCGACGCCTTCGCGCGCGCCGGCGTGGCGCTTTCGGTCAATCTCACCGGCGGCATCTACGTCAACCAGTCCGCCGCCTTCTCGGACTACCACGTCACCGGCGCCAATCCCGCCGGCAATGCCTGCCTGACCGATGCGGCCTTCGTCGCCAACCGATTCCGCATCGCCAGCTTCCGCCGCCAGCGCGCGGCGTAGACTGACCGCACCAAGACGGTTTCAACACTCTATGGGAGGAGAACGATGAACCTGAGAAAGACACTGCCCCGCCTGCTCGCCGCGACCGCCTTCATGGCCGTCGCCACCGCCGCCCAGGCCGACATCAAGATCGGCGCGATTCTGTCGGTCACCGGTCCGGCTTCTTTCCTCGGCGATCCCGAGAAGAAGACGATCGAGATGTATGTCGCCGACATCAATGCCAAGGGCGGCATCAACGGCCAGCAGATCAAGCTGTTCGTCTACGACGACGGCGGCGACCCGAACCAGGCGCGCACCTTCGGCACGCGCGCCATCGAGCAGGACGGCGTCGACGCGCTGCTGGCCGGCTCGACCACGGCGACCGCGATGGCGATCATCCCGCTCGCCGAGGACGCGCAGGTCCCGCTCATCAACTTCGCCGGCGCGGTGCAGGCCGTGCACCCGGTCAAGAAGTGGAACTTCAAGACGCCGCACACCGACCTGATGGCCTGCGAGAAGATCTTCGAGGATCTCAAGAAGCGCAACCTCACCAAGATCGGCATGATCTCGGGCAAGGACGCCTTCGGCGCCTCCATGCGCGGCCAGTGCATGACCGTCACCAAGAAGTACGGCATCGAGGTGCTGGCCGACGAGAGCTACGGCCCTGGCGACACCGACATGACGCCGCAGCTCACCAAGATCAAGGGCACCGCCAGCATCCAGGCCGTCGTCAACCCCGGCTTCGGCCAGGGACCGGCGATCGTGACGCGCAACTACAAGCAGCTCGATATCAAGGTGCCGCTGTACGAGAGCCACGGCGTCGGCTCGAAGCGCTATATCGACCTCGCCGGCGACGCCGCCAATGGCGTGCGCCTGCCCGCCGCCGCGCTGCTCGTCGCGGAAAAGCTGCCGGACAACGATCCGCAGAAGAAGGTCGTCGTCGAGTACAAGAAGACCTACGAGGCCAAGACCGGCCAGCCGGTCTCGACCTTCGGCGGCCACGCCTATGACGGCCTGATGATCCTGGTCGAGGCGATGAAGCGCGCCAAGAGCGCCGACAAGGCCAAGGTGCGCGACGAGATCGAGAAGACCAAGAACTTCATGGGCACCGGCGGCGTCGTGAACATGTCGCCGACCGACCACCTCGGTCTCGATCTCACGGCCTTCCGCATGCTGGAGATCAAGAACGGCGACTGGACGCTGGTGAACTAAGCGCCACGAGCACGCAAGCTGTCATTCCGGGACGCGGCCGAAAAGCCGCGGACCCGGAATCCGGCTACAATGTAAGCTTACGCGGTTTCTGGATTCCGGGTTTGCGCACTTCATGCGCGCCCCGGAATGACGGGATAAAATGTCCGAATTTCTGCAATTCCTCTTTTCCGGACTGACGGTGGGCGCGGTCTACGCGCTCGTCGCGCTCGGCTTTACCCTCATCTACAACGCTTCCGACGTCCTGAATTTCGCGCAGGGCGAGTTCGTCATGCTCGGCGGCATGATCACCGTCTTCGCCGTTGCCGCCGGCGTGCCGCTGCCGCTCGCGGCGCTGATGGCCGTGCTCATCGCCGTCGTGGTCGGGCTGGCGCTCTACTGGCTCGGCATCGCGCCGGCGCGCGGCGCCTCCGCCGTGAGCCTCATCATCATCACCATCGGCGCGTCGATCCTGATGCGCGGCGTCGCCAGCCTCGTGTTCGACAAGAACTTCCACACCCTCAAGCCCTATGCCGGCGACGAGCCGCTCATCGTGGGCGGCGCCGCGCTGCTGCCGCAGAGCATCATCGTGCTGTTCGGCGCCGGCGTGATCGTGCTTCTGCTGTGGCTGTTCATCACCAGGACGCTGACCGGCAAGGCGATCCTCGCCACCGCCGCCAACCGGGTGGCCGCCCGCCTCGTCGGCATCAACACCAACGCGGTGATCGCGCTGTCCTTCGCCGTCTCGGCGGCGATCGGCGCGGTCGGCGGCGTGCTGGCGACACCGATCACGCTGACGAGCTACGACGCCGGCACCCTGCTCGCGCTCAAGGGGATCGCCGCCGCCATGCTGGGCGGCATGGGCAATCCGCTCGGCGCCGTGGTCGGCGGCCTCGCGGTCGGGCTGCTGGAGGCCTTCGGCGCCGGCTACATCTCCTCGGCCTACAAGGACGCCATCGCCTTCATCGTCATTCTGCTGGTGCTGTTCGTCATGCCGCACGGCCTGTTCGGCCGCGCCGGCGCGGAGCGCGTGTGATGCGGCGCTTGCTCCACAGCCCCTATGCCGTGGTGATCGTGGTGGCGATCGTGGTCGCGCTTTTGCCGCTCGCGCTGCCGACGACCTTCTACATGCGCATCGCCGCGCTGGTGTTCATCTTCTCGCTCGCGGTGGTGGGGCTCAATTTGCTGATGGGCTTTGCCGGACAGGTGAGCCTCGGCCATGCCGGCTTCTGCGGTATCGGCGCCTACGCGGTGGCGATCGGGCCAACCCATTTCGGCCTTCCGTCATGGGCCTCGCTCATTCTCGGCGCGGCGGCCGCGGGGCTGTTGGCCTTCATCGTCGGCCGGCCGATCCTGCGGCTGCGCGGGCACTATCTGGCGGTGGCGACGCTCGGGCTCGGCCTGCTCATCGCCATGGTCTTCACCAACGAATCAAGCCTCACCGGCGGCCCGGACGGCATGCCGGTGCCGCGCATGGAGCTGTTCGGCTATCGCCTGACCGGCCCGCGCCTGTGGTACTGGATCTCCGGCATCACGCTGGTGATCGGCGCCTGGATCGCCGCCAACCTGATCGCCAGCCCGACCGGGCGCGCGTTGCGCTCCATCCACGACAGCGAGACCGCCGCGCGGGTGCTCGGCGTCGACGTCGCCCGCTACAAGCTCGTCGCCTTCGTCATTTCCGCCGTCTACGCCTCCGTCGCCGGCGCCTATCTGGCGCTGTTCGACGGGCTGGTGACGCCGATCTCCGCCGGATTCCTGCGCTCGATCGAGTTCGTCACCATGGCGGTGCTCGGCGGGCTTGGCTCGATCCTGGGCAGCATCGTCGGCGCGGCGCTGCTGGTGCTGCTGCCGCAGCTGCTGACCGTGTTCCACGAATACGAGCACATCATGCTCGGCATCGTGATGATGCTCGTCATGATCTTCCTCCCGGCCGGCATCATCCCCTCCCTCGCCGCGCGCTTCGGGAGGCGGTGACATGCTGGCGGTCGAAGGGGTGACCATCAGTTTCGGCGGCCTGGTCGCGCTGGCCGATGTCTCGTTCCAGGCGCGGCCGGGCGAGATCGTCGCCATCATCGGTCCGAACGGCGCCGGCAAGACCACGCTGTTCAACATCATCTCCGGCCTCTACGCGCCGAGCAGCGGCCGCGTGAAGCTCGCCGGCGAGGACGTCACCCGCATGCCGCCGCATATTCTGGCGCGGCGCGGTTTGTCGCGCACGTTCCAGAACCTGCAGACCTTCTTCCGCATGAGCGCGGTCGAGAACGTCATGGTCGGCCGCCATCTGCACGAAAAGCGCAACGTCATCGCGCACCTATTCACGCTGCCGTCGGTGCTGGCGCAGAACCGTGCCACCCGCGCCAAAGCGGAAGAGCTGCTCGCCTTCGTCGGCCTCGACGGCGTCACCGACCGCCAGGCCGGCGGCCTGCCCTACGGCGCGCTGCGCCGTCTCGAGATCGCCCGCGCGCTCGCCACCGAACCGAAGGTGCTGCTGCTCGACGAGCCGGCCGCCGGCTGCAACCCGGTCGAGACGGCCGAGATCGACGACGTCATCCAGAAGATCGCCGCCAGCGGCGTCACCGTCGTGCTGGTCGAGCACGACATGAAGCTGGTGATGAAGATTTCGCACCGCATCCACGTGCTCGATTACGGCCGCACCATCGCGGAAGGCACCGCGGCCGAGGTGCGTACCAACGAGCGCGTGATCGCCGCCTATCTGGGCAAGCACGGCCAGCGGGAGGGCGCGCATGCTCACGGTTGACGGCGTGACCTCCCGCTACGGCCGCATCGAGGTGCTGCACGGCGTCTCGCTCAAGGTGGCGAGCGGCGAGATCGTCACGCTGGTCGGCAGCAACGGCGCTGGCAAGACCACGCTGATGCGCGTCATTTCCGGGCTGATGCCGGCGGTCAAGGGCCGCATCGAATTCGACGGCGCCGACCTCAACCGCATGGCCGCGCATGCGCGCGTCGCCCGCGGCATCGCCCAGGTGCCGGAGGGCCGCCAGGTCTTCCAGCCGCTGTCGGTGGAAGACAACCTGCGGCTCGGCGCCTACCGCCGGCGCGCGAGCGATGTGCCGCGCGACATGGAGCGCGTCTATACGCTGTTCCCCGTGCTGGCCGACCGGCGCAGCATCGCCGCCGGCGCCTTGTCCGGCGGCCAGCAGCAGATGCTGGCGATCGGCCGCGCGCTGATGAGCGGCCCGCGCCTTCTGCTGCTCGACGAGCCGTCGATGGGCTTGGCGCCGGTGCTGGTCGACCAGATCCTCGATACGGTGGTCACGCTGCGCAAGGACGGCATGACCATCCTGCTGGTCGAGCAGAACGTGAACGCCGCGCTCGCCATCGCAGACCGCGCCTATGTCATCGAGACCGGCCGCATCGTGCTGGAAGGCACCAGCGCCGCGCTCGCCGGCGATCCGCGCGTGCGCGAAGCCTATCTCGGGCTCTGACATGGCGCGGGAATTCGTCAGCAGACGCGGGCTCTCGGTCGCGCAAGGCGGCGACGGCAAGCGGCTCGTCGTGCTGCTGCACGGGCTTGGCGCCAACCGTTCCGTCTGGTCACGCATGCTGGCGATCGCCGGCGAGCACTGGCAGGGCCGCTGGATGGCCCCCGACCTGCGCGGCCATGGGCGTTCGCCGATGGAAGGCCCCTACGGCTACGCCACACACGCCGCCGACATCGCCGAGCTGATCGCCGGCGAGGATCCGGACAACGTCACGCTGGCCGGCCATTCGATGGGCGGCGTGGTCGCCGCGCTCGCCGGCAGCGGCTGGTACGGCCCGCACGTGCGCGAAGCCGCGGCCTTTGGCGTCAAGCTGGTCTGGACTTCGGACGAGGAAGCCAAGGCGCGCGCGCTGTCGCTGCGCCCGGCGCGCGCCTTCGCCACGCGCGCGGAAGCCATTGACCGCTTTCTCAAGGGGTCCGGCCTCTTCGGTCTGGTCGCGCCCGACTCCGACACCGCCGCCTCCGGCGTCACCGGCGGCGACGGCCAGTGGCAGGTCGCCTTCGACCCGCGCTGCTTCGGCGCGGTCGGCCCGTCGATCCCCGCGCTGATGAAACTGTCCGCCGCGCCGCTGCGGCTCACCGCCGGGGCCAAGAACCCGATGGTGACGCGCGAGCACATGCGCGCCATCGATCCCGCCGCTCGTATATTCGACGGCGCCGGCCATAACGCCCATTGGGAAGCGCCGGCGGCGGTGTGGGACTTCATCAGCAACAAGACGTTATCAGGAACGCCCAAGGATAGCGCCATGCGTATGTCGATCTTCTCGGTGCAGGACCATTACCCGTCGCATGCGCGCACGGTGCCGCAGCTCTATGCCGAGATCATCGCGCAGGCCGAGCTCGCCGACGCACTCGGCTACGACACCTTCTGGGTCGCCGAGCACCATTTCCACGAATACGGGGTGGTGCCCAATCCCGCGGTGATGCTGTCGACGCTGGCGCAACGCACCACGCGGCTGCGGCTCGGCACCGCCATTTCCATCCTCACCTTCCACAATCCGCTCACCGTGGCGGAAAGCTACGCGATGGTCGACGTCCTCTCGGGCGGACGCCTCGTCTATGGCGTCGGCTCCGGCTATCTCTCGCACGAGTTCGCCGGCTATGCCGTCGATCCGGCCGAGAAGCGCGACCGCTTCGACGAGAACCTCGCCATCGTGCGCCGGCTGCTCGCCGGCGAGCGCGTCACCGCCAAAGGCAAGTACAGCAATGTCGATGCCGTGCAGCTCAACCTGCGGCCCATCCAGAAGGAGGTACCGATCTATGTCGCCGTGCTGCGGCGCGAGGCGGCCTTCCACATCGGCAAGCAGGGCAACAACCTGATGTGCGTGCCCTACGCCTCGCTCGACGACTTCGACCAGATCGGCGACCTGATCGCCGAGTACAGGCGTGGCAAGGCCGAGGCCGGCGTTGCGCCGTCCGACGACGATGCGGTGGTGACGCTGCACACGCATGTGGCGGAGAGCGATGAGGCCGCGCGGCGCGACGCCGAGCAGCCCTTCAACCTCTACGTCGACACCCGCCTCTACGCGCGCAAGTCCACCTACGACGACGCCATGCGCAACGGCCTGCATTTGTTCGGCTCGGTCGACACCGTCACCGACAAGCTGGTGGCGCTGCACCGCATGGGCGTGCGCCACGTCTCGACCTTGCAGAATTTCGGCCTGCTGCCGCAGCCGATCGTGCGCGCCTCGATGGAGCGGCTGATCCGCGAGGTCATGCCGCGCGTCGCCGCGCGCATCGGCGAGCCGGCGACCGCCGCGAAGGCGGCCGCGCGCTAGGCTTCGCCCTGCCCGGCCGCCGGCGTGCGGCGCCTCAGGCGCCGCACCAGTCGTAGATGCTCAGCGCCATCACCTTGATGGCGGCGATGTAGTCCTCGATCGACACGTATTCGTCGTCCGAATGCATCACCGCCGTCGAGCCGGGCCCGAAGATCACCGTCGGCGTGTGGCCGTAGAGGTTGAGGAAGCGCGTGTCGGCGGCGCCCTGCCGGCCGCTGATCTCCGGCTGGCGGCCGGTGACCTCGGTGTAGTTCTTGCTCACCGTCTTGACGATCGGGTGCTCGACCGGAATTTCGGAAGCCTGCGCGTCGTAGCCGACGAAGCGCACCTTCGGCGGATGATCCTTCATCCACGGGTCCTCGGCGGCCGCCTTGGCGATATGCTCGACCAAAGTGCGCTTCACGCCCTCGTGGTCCTCGCCGGGCACGGTCGCCATGCTGCCTTTGAGCAGGCAGGTGGCCGGGAACGAGCTCGGGAAATTGCCGGAGTGGAAGGCGCCGATCATGCAGGGCAGCGCGTCGATCGCCTTCGGATAAAGCGGGTGCTTGACGGTGGCGACACGCTTGGCCTCGAGCGCCTCCACCGCCTTGGTGATCTTGTAGCCAAGCTCGATACCGCTCACGCCCTGATAGCGGCGCTGGATGCCGGCGGCCTTGCCCTGGATCTCGATCTCGAACCAGATGCGGCCAATGCAGGCCGGCTGCACGGCGAGGCCACTGGTCTCGCCCGAGATGCCGGCGTCCGCCGTGTAGCCGCGGATCACGGTGTCGAGCGTGCCGTGGCCGCTGACCTCTTCGTCGATCACGATGTTGATCAGCACGTCGCCCTTGAGCTTGATGCCGGCGGCCTTGAGGAACTCCACCGCCAGGATGTGGCTGGCGACGCCGCTCTTCATGTCGCAGGAACCGCGGCCGTAGATGCGGCCTTCCTTCACCTTGGCCGACCACGGATTGTCGCTCCAGCCCTCGCCATTGCCGACCGGGATGACGTCGGTGTGGCCGTTGAGCAGCAGCGAGCGGCCGCCGCCCGAGCCCTTCCACTTGGCGACGATGTTCGGGCGGCCTTCGTAGCCCTGCTCCACCGGGATGTAGCCGGGATGCTTCTTCAGCTCCTCCCAGTTCGATTCCCACATGTCGACGTCGAGGCCGACATTCTTCAGGTACTTGTCGAGGAAGGCCTGGATCTTGCCCTCGTCGCCGGTGACGCTGGGGATCGCCACGATGTCCTGCAGGAACTTGATCGCCTTGTCCTGGTTGGCGTCGATCGTGTCGAGGATCTTCTTGCGGGCGTCGGTCATCTGATGTCCTTTGCGTAAGCCAAACACTAATTTCGATCGGAGCGGCCAAACAGTCGGCGCAGCCCCGCCTTGATGCGGTCGGCGATCACCGAAAAGACGAGGCTGCCGGCCTTGAGCTCGGCCTGCGGCAGCGGGCCGGTCTCGCCGCTCAGGCGCGCGTCGACGTTCTGCGCGAAGGCGGCGATCATGCGCCCCGCGATGTCCTGCACCAGGTCCGAGCGGCTGAACTGCGCCAGCGGCCCGGTCAGCCGGTAGCCGACGTTGAGTTCGACCTTGGTCGCGCCCTCGCCCTGCGCCAGCAGCCGGTAGCGGATCACGCCGCGCGTCGCCGAGCTGCTGCGCTGGTCGCGCCCGCTGCCCTGGATCGTGCCCGAGCGGCTGGCCGGATCGCGGTCGATCTCGGCCGTGCCGTGGAAGTCGGCGGCGATGGGGCCGACCTTGACCCGCATCTTGCCGGCGACGGTGCGCGCATGCGTATCGCCGCTCACCGAGGCGCCCGGCAGACAGCTCGCCACCGCGGCGGTGTCGGCAAAGAAATTCCACACGGCATCGACCGGATGGTTGACCGTGAAACTCTGATCGAAGCTCGCTTGCGGCTGCCAGTCGGCAAGGCTCTCCGCCGCGGCCGCGGCCTGCGCCGCGCCGGCGGCCGCCGGCACAGCGGGCGCTGCCGGGCGCGCCGCGATCGTCTCTCCCCGGCCGGAACCCGCGGGGCCGAGCAGGTTACGTCCCGCGCCGGGGATCGCGGCGATGCCGCGCGCGCGGCGCTCGGCGATCACGCTCTGGATCGCGCGCACGATGCCGACATAGCCGGTGCAGCGGCACAGGTTGCCGCTCATGGCGACGCGGATGTCCTGCTCGGACGCGGTTGGCGCCCGCACCACCAGGTCGCGCGCCGACATCAGCATGCCGGGCGTGCAATAGCCGCACTGCAGGGCGTGCTCGCGCGCAAAGGCCGCGCGCAGCTCCTTGCCGATCTCGTCGTCGTCGAGGCCTTCGACGGTGGTCACGGTCGCGCCGCTGCACGCCACCGCATAGGTGATGCAGGATCGCACCGGCACGCCGTCCACCAGCACCGTGCAGGCGCCGCACACGCCGTGCTCGCAGCCGAGATGGGTGCCGGTGAGCGTCTGCGTCTCGCGGATGAAGTCCGCCAGGTGCATGCGCGGCTCGGCCTCGGCCGAGACCGTACGTCCGTTGATGGTGAGAGAAACTGTCGTCATGCGCGGTGCGCCTGGGCCACGGCCCGCCGCAGGCAGGCGAAATGAATCTGCTGCTCGATCGGATCGGTCATGCCGTGCGCGGTCATGGCGCGCTCGACGAAGCCGCGGTCGATTGCGCCGCCGGGCGCGCCGCCGCCGAACACGCCCGCTGCGTCGCCGAACACCAGCGGGCGCGTGCCGGTCGCCCCGATCACGGCGCGGGTCACGCCCCGCTCCGGATCGTGCAGATAGGCGCCGATGGCGTGCGCCAGCTCGCCGGTCTTGCGGCAGTGTTTGTAATAGCCCCAGCGCGCGGCCGGCGAGAGCCGGCGGATCTCGACGCCGGTGAGCAGTTCGCCCGGCTCGAGGCTGCATTCGAACACGCCGGTCATCAGCGTCTCGACCGGAATGCGGCGCTCCTTGCGCGCGCCGCGCGCGATCGCCTGCGCGCCGAGCGCCGCCAGCGCCGACATCCAGTCGGCCGACGGATCGGCGTGGGCCAGGCTGCCGCCGACCGTGCCGCGGTTGCGCACGGCGCGATAGGCGATGCCGGCCGCCACCGAACGCATGGCGCCGCCGGTGACGTCGGGCACGCGCCCGTCCTCGATGTCGGCGTGGGTGATGCAACTGCCGAGGACCAGCATGTCGGCGGTCTCGTCCACGCGCTTGAGCTCGGCGATGGCGGTGATGTCGACCAGCAGGTCCGGCTGCACTAAGCGCAGATTGAGCATCGGCCCGAGCGATTGCCCGCCGGCGATAAACTTCACCACCGCGTCGTCGCGGCCGGCGAGCGCCAGCGCCGCCGACAGGTCGGCCGGGCGCGCATAATCGAAACGGACCGGCTTCACGATGCGCTCCGTCCGGCGGCGATCGCCTTGAGCACCTGCCGCGGCGTCATCGGCGAGACCAGCAGCTCGGCGCGCAGCGGCCGCAACGCGTCGTTGACGGCGTTGGCGATGGCCGCCGGCGGCGGGATCGCCCCGCCCTCGCCGATGCCCTTGACGCCGAACTCGGTGTGCGGCGCGAGCGTCTCCATGTGGTCGATGCGCGGCGCCGGCACCTCGGTCGGGCCCGGCAGCAGGTAGTCGGCAAACGTTGAAGCCAGCGGCTGGCCGGCCGGATTGAACGGCATCTCCTCGTACAGCGCCGTGCCGACCCCCTGCGCGAAGCCGCCGTAGATCTGGCCGTCCACGATCATCGGGTTGACCAGCTTGCCGCCGTCCTCGACGATGACGTAGTCGAGGATCTCGATGTCGCCGAGCTCAGGATCGACGGCGACCACCGCGGCATGCGTGGCGTAGCTGAAGGTGCCGCTGTCGGGCGCGGGACGGTAGCCGACCGTCGCCTCCAGGCCGCCCATGTCCACGTCCTTCGGCAGGTTCTGCGGACGCAGGTACCAGGTGCGCGCGATCTCGCCGAGGGTGATCGAGCCCTGCGGGCCCATCACCTCGCCGGCGCCCACCGACACGTGCGCCTCGTCGGTCTGCAGCAGTTGCGCGCCGATCTTGGCGGCCCGCTTGGCGATCTCCTTGCAGGCCATCGACACCGCGCCGCCCGCCATCACCATGCAGCGCGAGCCCCAGGTGCCGGTCGAGTACGGCGTCATCGCGGTGTCGCCGTGCACGACCTTGATCTTGGCGACGTCGATGCCGAGGATTTCATGCGCGACCTGCGCCAGCGTCGTCTCCAGGCCCTGCCCGTGCGATTGGATGCCGACGCGCAGTTCGAGCCCGCCGTCAGGCGTGAGCCGCGCGGTTGCCTGCTCGAAGCCAGGAACCATCGGAATGCCCCAGCCGTGATAGACCGAGGTGCCGTGCGCGGCCTGCTCGCAATAGGTCGCCATGCCGACGCCGATGAGGCGGCCGTCGGTTTCGCCGCGCTGCTGGCGCGTGCGCACGCCGGACACGTCGATCGCGGCGACGGCGCGGCGCAGCGATTCCGGATAGTCGCCGCTGTCGAACCACTTCTTGGTGATATTGGTGAACGGCATCCGGTCGGGCGGCACCAGGATCTTGGCGCGCACCTCATGCGGTTCGACCCCGGCCTCGCGCGCGATGGCGTCGAGCACCAGTTCGAGCGCGAAGCACACGCCGGTGCGCGCCACGCCACGATACGGCAGGATCGGACACTTGTTGGTGGCGACCGAATAAGTGCGACAGCGGTAGGCCGGGAAATCGTAGGGGCCCGGCAGGATGCTCGCGACCTGCGCGGCTTCCAGGCAAGCGGAGAACGGATAGGCCGAATAGGCGCCGGAATCGACGGTCGCCTCACAGTCGATGCCGAGCAGGCGGCCGTCGCGGTCGGCGTAGCCGGTGATGCGGTAGAAATGTTCGCGGCAGTTGGCGCCGGCGGTCAGGTGCTCGCGCCGGTCCTCGATCCAGCGCACCGGATGGCCGCAATGCATCGCGAGCCAGCCGAGGCAGACTTCCTCGGCGAGCAGGATGCCCTTGTAGCCGAATCCGCCGCCGACGTCGGGCGCCACCACGCGCACCTGCCCTTCGTCGAGGCCTAGGCAGTCGGCGAGGCCCGTGCGCACGATGTGCGGCATCTGGCAGGCGGAATAAAGCGTGAGCTGTTCGAGCCGGCTGTCCCAGATGGCGACCGCGCCGCGGCCTTCCATCGGCGCCATGCACTGGCGCGCGGTGCGGATTTCGCGCGTGACCTTGATCGGCGCGTCGAGCGCCTTGTCGATGTTCACGTCGACGAAGGTTTCCAGGAAGACGTTGTCGCCCCAGTGCTCGTGCAGCTGCGCGGAGCCCGTCTCGCGCGCGGCCAGCATGTCGTAGACCGCCGGCAGTTCCTCGATGTCGAGCGAAACGGTGGCGGCGATGTCCTCGGCCTCGGCGCGCGTCGGCGCGACGCACATGGCGACGAGTTCGCCCACATAACGGACCTTGTCGGTGGCGAGCGAGGGCTGGTCGGACGGCTTGAAGCCTTTCAGGCCGGAGACGGCGCGGATCGGCTTGACGCCCGCGAGATCAGCAGCGGTGAAGACCGCATCCTTGTGCGCGTCCGCAACGGCGATGCCGCGAATGCGCCCGTGTGCCAGCGGGCTGCGCACAAAGGCGACGTCCTTCATGCCGGCGAAGCGCAGGTCGGCGACGAACTGGCCGCGGCCGCGCATCAGGCGGTCGTCTTCCTTGCGCAGGAGGCGCGCGCCAACGCCCTGTTCTGTCATCAGCGGCTAGCTCCGGGTCCGACCAGGAATATGACACGCAGCGCTCCGGCCGTGGCCGGCCGCAAGCGCCGCCCCGGGGTCCGGCGCCCCAAGGTTCTATAATCCTAATCTTAGTAAGACATCAATTGCAACTGCGAAGCCCGCCCGGCGCGGCGGCGACGCCCACGCCGGCGCGCGCCTTGGCGGAGCGGCCCTTGGCGCGCGCGCCGGCCAGCAGGTCGATGTGCAGCTTGATGGCGTCGCTGCGGTAGATGATGTCGGCGATGTAGATCGCCGTGCCCTTGTCGTCGATCGCCACGCAGCGGCACTCGGCCACCGGCGCGCCGAGGCCGATATGCAGCAGGTTGGCGGTCACGGGGTCGGCGCTGCCGATGACGATGGTCTGGTGCGCGTCCTGCACATCGATGTCCTTCATCGCGCCAAGCACCGACAGCGCCGGATGCTGGCGGAAGTCGTCGGGCGCGCGGCGGTAGACGTCGTCGGCCAGATGGACGCTGACGATGCCGTAGGGCTCGCCGTCCTTGTACTGCACGGTGCGCATGAAGACGTACTTGGAGGCGAGTTCACCCTCGCCTTCGCGCAGCCCCGGCAGCGGCGGCGGGTTGTCCACCTTGATGCGCTTGAGCACGTTGTCCTTGATGGTGTCCACCAGGACGTCCCAGCTGGTCGCCAGCTTGAACCAGTAGCGGTCGGCCGGCTTCTGCGCGACGAAGGTCCCGCGCCCCTGCTGCGAGCGCAAAAGCCCCTCTTCCCGCAGGATGTCGATGGCCTGGCGGATGGTGACGCGCGCCACCTCGAATTCGTGCTCGAGCTCGACCAGCGTGGAGATTTTCTGGCCGGGGACCCATTCGCCGGTCTCGATGCGCCGCCGCATGACCGAGGCAACCTGGATGTAGAGCGGAACGCGGCTGCGGTCGTAGACTTTCGAGAGTTCGGACATGGCCCCTTCGATCTTTAGATACGCGAGGCGCGCCGTCTGGTCCGTGCCCCACCGGATGAATCAATCACGCGTGTCGTGGGGCCGGTCTAGCACGAAAGGCCCTGCATTGCTTGGCCTAGCATCGACGGCTCCACAATCGCCACGTGCAGCCGCCGTCCGAACAGGGCGCATTGCCCGAGGGGCACCCCGGCCCGGAGCGGCCTTTGCTGCAACCGCCGCGTGTTACTATCGATCTAATGATAAGCACAGTTTGGCGGCCGGTTGAAGCCTTTCTTGCGCGCGCCTGATAGGTGCATGTGGATGCTCCGGCCGGTTCCGCGGCCGACGCTCCGCTATTCGGCGGCCGTCTGATAGTGCGCCAGCGGCGGGCAGGAGCAGACCAGGTTGCGGTCGCCGTAGGCGTTGTCGATCCGGTTCACCGGCGGCCAGTACTTCTGGCCCGGGGACACGCCGGCCGGGAAACAGGCCTCGCTCCTGGAATAAGGCCGCTGCCAGTGATCGTCCGCCAGATCCAGCACCGTGTGCGGCGCGTTCCTGAGCAGGTTGCTCTCGCGCGCCGCTTGCCCGCGCTCGATCGCCCGGATTTCCTCGCGGATGGCGATCATCGCGTCGCAGAAGCGGTCGAGCTCGCCCCTCGCCTCCGACTCGGTCGGCTCGATCATCAGCGTGCCGGCCACCGGGAAGCTCATGGTCGGCGCGTGAAAGCCGTAGTCGATCAGCCGCTTGGCGACGTCGTCCACGCTCACGCCAGAGTCGTTCTTCAAGGGTCGCAGGTCGATGATGCATTCGTGCGCCACGCGCCCGTTCTTGCCCTTGTAGAGCAGCGGGTAATGGGGGACGAGCCGCGTGGCGATGTAGTTGGCGTTGAGGATCGCGACTTCGGTCGCCGCGGTCAGCCCCTCGCCGCCCATCATCATGCAATAGATCCAGGAGATCGTGAGGATCGACGCCGAGCCGTAGGGCGCGGCCGAAACCGGGCCGACCTTGGACGGCCAGCCCGGCAGCGCCGGATGGCCCGGCAGGAACGGCTTAAGATGCGCCTTCACGCCGATCGGACCCACGCCCGGGCCGCCGCCGCCGTGCGGGATGCAGAAGGTCTTGTGCAGGTTGATGTGGCCGACGTCGGCACCGTAGTCGGCCGGCCGCGCCAGCCCGACCTGCGCATTCAGGTTGGCGCCGTCGAGATAGACCTGGCCGCCATGCGCGTGGACGATGTCGCAGATCGCGCGCACCTCCTCCTCGAACACGCCGTGAGTGGAAGGATAGGTGATCATGATCGCCGCGAGCGTGTCGGCATGCGCGCCCGCCTTGGCGCGCAGGTCGTCGATGTCGACGTTGCCGTCGTCGTTGCAGCGCACGACCACGACCTCCATGTTCGCCATGTGCGCGGAAGCCGGGTTGGTGCCGTGCGCCGAAGCCGGGATGAGGCAGGTGGTGCGACGCTCGTCACCTCGCGCGCGGTGATAAGCGCGGATCACCAGCAGTCCCGCATATTCGCCCTGCGCGCCGGAATTCGGCTGGAACGACACCGCGTCGTAGCCGGTGATCTCGCGCAGCGCGGCGGCGAGCTCGTCGATGACCGCCGCATAGCCTTGCGCCTGCTCCGCCGGCGCGAAGGGATGCAGATTGCCGAATTCGGGCCAGGTCAGCGGCATCATCTCCGCCGTCGCGTTCAGCTTCATGGTGCAGGAGCCGAGCGGGATCATGCTGCGGTCGAGCGCCAGGTCGCGGTCGGCGAGCCGGCGCATGTAGCGCAGCAGTTCGGTCTCCGAGCGGTGCTGATGGAACACCGGATGCGTGAGGAACGCGCTTGTGCGCAAGAGCGCGCCGGGTATCGCCGCAGGCGTTTCGTCAAGCGCCACTGTCCGGCGCGATGCCGATTCGGGCGTGTCGCCGAACGCGCACCAGACGGCCTCGACGATGGCGGCGGTCGTCGTCTCGTCGACGCTGATGCCGATGCGGGAAGCGCTCTCTTCCGCGGGGATGTCGCGCAGATTGATTCCGCCCTTGCGCGCGCGCTGCAGGATTTCCGCGCGCCGTTCGCCGACGTCCACGGTGATTGTGTCGAAGAAGGCGGACGGCCTGACCTTGAAACCGAGCGCGGCAAGCCCGGCGGCCAGCACGGCGGCGGTCTTGTGCACGCGCCGGGCGATGGCGGAGAGCCCTTCAGGGCCGTGATACACGGCGTACATGGAGGCGATCACGGCAAGCAGCACCTGCGCGGTGCAGATGTTCGAGGTCGCCTTCTCGCGGCGGATATGCTGCTCGCGCGTCTGCAGCGCCAGGCGGTAGGCGCGGTTGCCGCGGCTGTCCACCGATACGCCGACGAGGCGGCCGGGCAATGCGCGCTTGTGCGCGTCGCGCGTCGCAATGTAGGCCGCATGCGGCCCGCCATAGCCCATCGGCACGCCGAAGCGCTGCATCGAGCCGACCGCGATGTCGGCGCCGAGCTCGCCCGGCGGCTTCAGGATGGTGAGCGCCAGCGGATCGGCGGCCACGATCGCGATCGCCTGCGCGGCTTTCAGCTTCGCGATCGGCTCACGCAGGTCGCGCACGTCGCCGAACGTGCCCGGATACTGGAAGATCGCGCCGAACACCTGCGCGGCATCGAGATCGCGCATCGGGTCGCCGATCCGCACGCGCCAGCCGAGCGCTTCCGCGCGCGTCGCCAGCACGGCGAGCGTCTGCGGATGGCAGTCCCGGTCGGCGAAGAATTCGGTGCGGCCGGTCTGCGCGATGCGCTGCGCCATCGCCATCGCTTCGGCGGCGGCGGTGCCCTCGTCGAGCAGCGAGGCATTGGCGATGTCGAGGCCGGTGAGATCGGCCACCAGGGTCTGGAAGTTGAGCAGGGCCTCGAGCCGGCCCTGGCTGATCTCCGGCTGATAGGGCGTATAGGCCGTGTACCAGGCGGGGTTTTCCAGGATGTTGCGCTGGATGACCGGCGGCAGCACCGTGCCGTAGTAGCCCTGTCCGATCAGCGAGGTCATCGCCGCGTTGCGCGAGGCGACCGCGCGCGCCTTGGCCAGCGCCTCCGATTCCGACAAGGCCGGCGGGAGCGAGAGCGGTTGACGCTGACGGATGTCGGGAGGCAGGGTCTGCGCGATGAGCGCGTCGAGGCTCGCGGCGCCGACCGTCTCCAGCATCGCTTTCACGTCAGCCGGCGACGGCCCGATATGACGGCGGGCGAACGGCAAGGGCACTTCGGTTTTCATGGCGGCATCCACGTCCGATATGGCGGTGACGGTGTGATCAGTGCGGCGCGTCGGCTATCAGCGCCTGGTAAGCAGGCTCGTCCATCAGCTTGTCGAGCGGCGCGCGGTCGGCGACCTTTACCTTGAACAGCCAGCCCGCTCCGGTCGGGTCGGAATTGACCAGCGTCGGGTCGTCCACGACGCGCTGGTTGACCTCGATCACCTCGCCTTTCACCGGCGAGTAGACATCCGAAGCGGCCTTGACGGATTCGACCACGGCGGCCGCGCCGCCCGCCTCCAGAACCGCGCCGGGCTTCGGCAGCTCGACGAAGACCAGGTCGCCCAGCTTCTCCTGCGCGAAAGGCGTGATCCCGACGGTGGCGGAATCGCCTTCGACCTTGATCCACTCGTGATCGGGCGTGAATTTGAGCATGCTGCGTCTCCGGCCTGTGTCAGCGTTTGTATCGTGTGGGAACGAAAGGAAGCGGCGCGACCCGAACGGGCACAAAGGCGCCGCGCAGCTCGGCATAGATCAAACCGTCGGTGGCGGCGGCGGACGCTGCCACGTAGCCCATGGCGACTGGTGCGTTCACGGTCGGGCCGAACCCGCCGGACGTGACGACGCCGATCTCCTCGGCGCCCTGCGCATCGCGGAACAGCCTTGCGCCGTGGCGGATCGGCGCGCGCCCGTCCGGACGCAAGCCGACGCGCCGGCGCGCGGGGCCATTCTCGAGTTGCGCGAGGATCGCTTCGGCGCCGGGAAATCCGCCGGCGCGCGTGCCGCCACGCCTGCGGCTCGCCTGGATGCTCCATTCGAGCGCGGCCCCGACCGGCGTGGTGCTCGGGTCGAGATCGGACCCATAAAGACAGAGACCCGCCTCCAGCCGCAGGCTGTCCCGCGCGCCGAGCCCGATCGGCGCCACCCGCGTGTCGGCAAGCAGCTTGCGCGCGAGTGCATCGGCCTCGCCGGCCGGCACGCTGATCTCGAAGCCGTCCTCGCCCGTGTAGCCGGAGCGGGACACCGTGCAATCGATGCCGGCGATGCGCACGGCGCGCACATCCATGAAGCGCATTGCGGCGACGTCGGGCGCGAGCGCGGCGAGAACCTGTTCGGCCTGCGGGCCCTGCAACGCAAGCAAGGCGCGGTCGTCGCGCCGCACGAGCTCGCATTGCGCCGCGAGCGCATCGCGCAGATAGGCCTCGTCGGCGTCCTTGCAGGCGGCGTTGGCGACGATCACGAACCGGTCGACGCAATTGGCGATCATCAGGTCGTCGCGGATGCCGCCCGCGTCATTGGTCAGCAGCGCATAGCGCTGCCGGCCGCCCTTGAGCCCGACGAGATCGACCGGCACAACCGATTCCAGCGCACGCGCCGCGTCGTCGATCCGGCCGCTGCGCGCGCGCAACTCGAACTGGCCCATGTGCGAGACGTCGAACAGCCCGGCCGCGGCGCGGACGTGCAGATGCTCTTTCAGGATTCCCGCGGGGTATTGCACCGGCATGTCGTAGCCGGCGAACGGCACCATGCGCGCGCCCAGCTCGATGTGCAGCGCGTGCAGCGGCGTGGTCTTGAGCGGGGTTGCCGGCTGCGCGTCCGTCATGGCCGCACCGGCTGAATGCAGGCCGCGCCCGCGGGTAAGCCCGGCGACGAAACGACGTAACCTGCCCTGATGATACGATCGAGCATAGAGGCACCTTTCGATTCCGCCGGTCGGCGGAAATTTCGGTGCCCCCTCTGTCCTGTTGCCTGAGAGCGTTATCCCGTCGGCGGGCGCGGATGCGCCTCTCTCCAGAGTGTCATGACCCTTGCGATCCTTGTGCCTGAGAGTTTCCGGGGCGGTTGCTCCTTCGGCGTCGGTCGGACCGATCTCTCCCGCAAGGGGACTTCAGTTGCGCGATACTCCTTCTGGCCAGCTCAGGAACGGGCGGAGAATACCAACGAGTCGCGATCTGGCATAGTCAATTTCGGGCAACACCCAACGGCTACGCGATGACAGTATGCCGCGCCGGTGCCAAGATGCCGCGGCAACGGCGCGTTTTCGCCGTATTCAAGTTCTGGGCCTGCGATGCCGGATGAGCACGGATTGAGACACGCAATCGGACAGCGCCGGTCGGTGAGACGCTACCGGCCGGAGCCGATCGACCGCGCGGTGATCGAGCGGCTCCTGCGCGCGGCAACGCAGGCGCCCTCGGCGCACAACCGCCAACCCTGGCGCTTTGTGGTGCTCGATGGGCGCGCGGAGAAGGAAACGCTCGCGGCCGCCATGGGCCAACGGCTGCGCCGGGACCGCGCCGCCGACGGCGACGACCCGCAAGCGATCGAGGCCGATGCCGCCCGGTCACACGCGCGCATCAGCGAAGCGCCCGCCGTCGTCGTGGTGTGCGTCGAGATGCGCGACATGGACGGCTATCCGGACCCGCGCCGCCGCAATGCCGAATACCTGATGGCGGTGCAGAGCACGGCCATGGCGGTGCAGAACTTGCTGCTGGCCGCCGAGCACGAGGGCCTCGGCGCCTGCGTCATGTGCGCCCCGCTCTTCTGTCCGGACGCGGTGACGGATGCATTGAACCTGCCGCCGGGATGGCAGGCGCAAATGCTGGTGACGCTCGGCAGCCCCGCCAACGGCGGCAAGAACCGCCCGCGGCAGCCGCTCGAGGCGGTCGTGAGCTGGGGCGCGCCGAAGAAACGCCGCTAACCGGCCAGATAGGCGCTGCGCACGTGCGGATTGTCGATGAGATCGGCGCCGCTGCCGGACAGAGCCAGCGATCCCGATTCGAGGAGATACGCGTGATCGCACATTTCCAGCGCGGCCAGCGCGTTCTGCTCGACCATCAGCACCGTGGTGCCGGTCTTGCGGATGGCCGTGATGATGTCGAAGGTGCGTTCGACGAAGTTGGGCGCAAGTCCGAGCGACGGCTCGTCGAACAAAATGAGCTTCGGCCGCGACATCAGCGCGCGGGCGATCGCCAGCATCTGCTGCTCGCCGCCCGAAAGCGTGCCGGCCTGCTGCTGGCGCCGTTCGGCCAGACGCGGAAACTGCTCGAACATGCGGTCGAAATCCGCCGCGATCTCCTGCCGGTCCTTGCGCAGGTAGCAGCCCATCTCGAGGTTTTCCGACACCGTCATGTAGGGGAACACATGGCGGCCTTCCGGGCAATGCGCGATGCCGAGGCCGAGGATCTTGCGGGCGGAGGCGCGCGTGATGTCCTCGCCGTCGAAGACGATGCTGCCGCCCGCCGGCGACAGCAGCCCGGAAATGGCCTTGAGCGTCGTCGTCTTGCCGGCGCCGTTGGTGCCGATGAGCGCGACGAGCTGCCCGCGCTCGACCTTGAGCGAGATGCCCTTCACCGCCGTCACTTTGCCGTAGCGGCAGACCAGATCGCGAAGCTCAAGCACGCTTTTTCCCCTGTCCCAGATAGGCGCGGATCACTTCCGGGTTGTTCTGAATCTCGGCCGGCGTGCCCTCGGCGATGATCCGGCCGTAGTTCAGCACGACGATGCGGTCGCACACTTCCATGACCATCGGCATGTCGTGCTCGACCAGCAGGATGGTGACGCCCGAGTCGCGGATCTTCTCTACCAGCTTCACGAAGCGCGCAGTCTCGGACGGGTTCATGCCGGAGACCGGCTCGTCGAGCAGCAGCATCGACGGCTTGCCGGCGAGCGCCAGCGCGACGCCCATCAGCCTCTGCTCGCCATACGGCAGGGTGCCGGCCTGCTCGCCGGCGCGCTGATCGAGGCCGACGAAGCGCAGGATTTCCCAGGCCGCGGACTCCAGCTCGCGCTCGGACTCGACCTCGCGGCGGGTGCGCAGGAGCATGTCCCAGAGCTGCGAGCGGCCGCGGCCGTGCAGGCCGGTCAGCACGTTCTGGAAGACCGTCCGCTCCTGGAAAACGCTCGTGCGCTGGAAGGTGCGCACGAGGCCGAGCTGGGCGACCTCGTGCGGCTTCAGGCCGTTCAGCACCGTCGTGCGATAGCGCACGTCGCCACTGGTCTGTTTCAGGAAGCCGGTGATGACGTTGAAGGCGGTGGTCTTGCCCGCCCCGTTCGGTCCGATGAGGCCGACAATCTCGCCCGACCGCACCGAAAAGGTCATGTCGGAAATGGCGATCAGGCCGCCGAAGTGTACGGCGACGTTCTCGATCGACAGGACGGTTTCTGCCTGTGCGCTCATTTCTGCAAGGCCTCCGGAGCGGCGGGCATGGCGTCGTCGCCGGCGGACCGCTTACGCGCGGCCATGAAGCGCTGGACTGCCGGCACGATGCCCTGCGGCAGGAAATAGACGACCAGCACCATGAGCACGCCGTAGATGATCCACTGCACCTCCGGCACGATCTGCATGGCGCGCAGCCCCTCCGGCACAAAGCCGAAGATCACGCCGCCCACGATCGGGCCGGCGAGCGTGCCCTTGCCGCCGGTGATCACCATGATCACCATCGTCACGGTGTAGATGAACAGGAACACGTCTGGATCGACGATGCGGATGTAATGGGTGTAGAGCGCCCCGGCCATGCCGGCGATCGCCGCCGACACCACGGTCGCGATCACCAGGTAGCGGGTCACATCGATGCCTACTGACATGGCGAGCGACTCGTTCTCGCGCAGCGCGATCATGGCGCGTCCCGCGCGCGAGTTAACCAGCCGGGCGATGATGATGTAGCAGACCACGGCGGTCACGAGCATGAGCGAGTAGAACGCCGGCTTGCGCAGAAACGACAGCTCGAAATCGCCCGCGCCGAGGGTGAGCGCCGGGATGGCGTTGAGCGCCATCGGCCCCTGCGTCAGCTCGACCCAGTTCACCGCGACGAGCCGCACGACCTCCGCGAAGCTGATCGAGACGATCACGAAATAGGCGCCGCGCACCCGGAACGCCAGCTTGCCGATCGCCCAGCCGGTGAGGCCGGACACCGTGATGGCGCACAGCATGGCGAACCAGACCGGCTTCGGCGCAAGCCCGACCGTGAAGTCCGGCAGGATGTGCACCTCGAAGCCGAGCGAGACCAGCGCGCTGGTGTAGGCGCCGATGCCGAAGAACGCGACGTGGCCGAGCGACAGCTGGCCCGTGTAGCCGAGCAGCAGATTGAGGCTCATCGCGGCGATGATGAAGATGCCGGTGGTGATCATGACGTGCAGCACGTAGTAGTCGGTCAGCCAGAGCGGGACCGACGCCAGCAGCGCCACCAGCAGCCAGGGAATGTAGCGGGTCACCCGATGCGTTCCTTCTGCGCGAAGAGGCCGGTCGGGCGGAACAGCAGGATCAGGATGATGAGCAGGAAGCCCATCGCGTCGCGATAGCCCGAGGAGATGTAGCCGGCGCCGATTTCCTCCACGAAGGCGAGGATGAACCCGCCCATGGTGGCGCCCTTGATGTTGCCGAGGCCGCCGAGAATGACGATGGCGAAAGCCTTGGCGGCGGCGAGATCGCCCATGGTCGGCGCGACCACGAAGACCGGACCGAGCAGCGCGCCGGCGGCCGCCGCGAGCGCCGAGCCGAGCGCGAAGGTCGCGGTGTGGATGCGGTCGATGCGGATGCCCATCAGCGCCGCGGTGTCGCGGTCCTGGAAGGTGGCGCGCATGGCCTTGCCGAGCTGCGTCCGGTTGACGAGGTAATAGGTGCCGAAGATCAGCAGCAGCGCGACGACGAAGACGTAAACGCGGTTCCACGACACCGAGACGGGGCCGACGATCAGGGGTTCGGTCGGGAACGGATTGTTGATCGACAGCGCGACGCCGGTCCACACCAGTTGCTCGGTGTTCTGCAGCGCGATCCAGGCGCCGATCATCACCAGCATCGTGGTGTCGATGTCGGCGCGGCGCAAGCGGCTGAGCAGGAGCAGCTCGATGAGCGCGCCGAGCATCGCCCCGAGCGCCATCGCCAACGCCAGCGCAGCGAAGAAATTGAGTCCCAGCGGCATCACCAGCGCGTACATGCAATAGGCGCCGAATGCATAGAGCTCGCCGTGGGTGAAATTGACCACGCGCATGATGCCGAAGATCAGCGTCAGCCCGATCCCCAGCAGCGCGTACGTGCCGCCGAGGATGGTCGCGTTCAGGAGATGTTGAAGGAGTTGGTCCAAGGGCTCGGGCTCCGGCGCGTCTCACGATTAAGAACAGGGACACGGGACGCCGCGAGGGCCGCCCGTGTCCCTGTGTAGGGCCTCGGTCAGAACGAGGTCTTGCTCACTTTGCCGTTGGCGATCGTCACAAGGTAGACGGTCGGGATGTTCTGTCCGCTTTCCTTGCCGGCAGGGCCCTGCTTGGTGAAGTGGATGTCGCCATAGACACCCTTCACCTTCACGTCCCACAGGGCCTTGCGAATGGCCTCGGGGTCGGCCTTGCCGGCCCCCTTGATCGCCGCCGCGGCGACGTATACCGCGTCATAGCCGCGATAGCCTTCGGTCAGCCCGCCGACGTGATGGCCGCGCTTCTTCCACTCGTCCATGTAGCGCTTGGCGGCGTCCGGGTTCTTGGTGACTTCCGGGAACCAGGGCGGGAAGAAGGTGGTGTGGAACGAGCCGTTGGCGGCCTCGCCGGCCTGCTCGATCAGCTGGTCGGGCGAGTTGGAGCCGCCGCAGGACACCACGCGGACCTTGAGCTGCTGTTCCTTCGCCTGCTTGAGGATGATGGTGAGCTGCTCGACCGCGGTGGTCACGAACAGCGTGTCGCCGCCCGAGGCCTTGATCTTGGCGAGCTGCGCGGAGAAGTCGGTGGCCTTCGGGTCCATCGTCTCCATGACGCCGACCTGGACGCCATTGGCCTTCAGCATCTTCGAGAACTCGGCGCCCGAGCCGATGCCGAAGTCGTTGTTGGTGTAGAGGAAGTCGGCCTTCTTGATGTCCATCTTCTTGATCAATGGCTGGAAGGCGACCGCTTCCATCGCCGAAGTCGGGCTGATGCGGAAGATGTAGGGATTGCCCGAGGTCGTGATCTTGCCCGACGAAGAGGTCTCCACGATCATCGGGACCTTGTACTCCTCGAGCTTCGGCATCGCCGCGAGCGTCAGCGTCGAGCTCCAGGCGCCGATGAGCAGCGGCACCTTGTCCTTCTGGATCAGCTTCTCGACGGTGCTCACCGTCTCGGTCGGGTTGGACTTGTTGTCCTCGACGATGAGCTGGATCTTCTTGCCCATCACCCCGCCCGCCTTGTTGATCTCATCCTCGGCGATGCGCGCACCTTGCGCCACGTAGTTGCCCGATGCCGCGAAAGCGCCGGTCAGCGGCTGCGTCACGCCGATCTTGATCGTCTCCTGCGCATATGCGCCGGTGATAGCGCCGCCGACCACAATGGCCGCCGTCGCCATCATTCCTGCAATTTTCCTCATGTCCACTCCTCCGAATCCGCGTCGAACGTGTCGACGTCGTGTTGTCATAGTGAGTACCACGCACGCCGAGCGGAGCGCGTGGGCCGCAGAGACAGTCGCTTCCAGGTAGTCGAGAGCGCGGGGATAGAGAGCGAGGCCGTTCCGGCAACGAGCCATCGGCTCCTGCTTCGGCTTGTGCAGCTATCGGATTTCGAGCGTACGACGATGATCCGCACGAACCGTTCCCCCAAGGAGGTCATCCTATTTTTAGGATGTTAGTAAAGGCGCAAATTGCAGGCAAGCTCAAACTTTGGCCAACCCATGCTCAATCCCGCCGCAGCCGAGGACCCGCGCCCTCGCCGCGGGTCAGCATTCAGGAACGTTCACGGCCAGCCCGCCGCGCGAGGTTTCCTTGTATTTCGACTGCATGTCGGCTCCGGTTTGGCGCATGGTCTCGATCACCTGGTCGAGCGTGACCCGGTGCGACCCGTCGCCGCGCAGGGCGAGCGAGGCCGCGTTGATCGCCTTCTGCGCGCCGAACGCATTGCGCTCGATGCAAGGGATCTGCACCAGCCCGCCGATCGGGTCGCAGGTCATGCCGAGATGATGTTCGATGCCGATCTCGGCGGCGTTCTCGATCTGGTTGTTGCTGCCGCCAAGCGCGGCCGTCAGCCCGGCCGCGGCCATCGAACAGGCGACGCCGACTTCACCCTGGCAGCCCACTTCGGCGCCCGAGATCGAGGCATTCATCTTGCACAGCGAGCCGATCGCGGTCGCCGTGAGCAGGAAGTCGCGGATGCCGGCCTGCGAGGAATCCGGGCAATGGTCGCGATAATACTTGAGGACCGCCGGGATCACGCCGGCCGCGCCGTTGGTCGGCGCGGTGACCACGCGGCCGCCGGCGGCGTTCTCCTCGTTCACGGCGATGGCGTAGACGTTGACGTACTCCATCGCTTCGTGCGGCGCCTTCACGTTCATCTGCCGCGTGCCGCGCAGCCGCTCGAACAGTCCGTTCGCCCGCCGCTGCACTTTGAGCGCGCCAGGCAGTTCGCCCTGGGCGCGCACGCCGCGCTCGATGCAGTCGAACATCACCGAGGCGATGCGGTCGATGCCGTCGAGTACCTCGGCGCGCGGCCGCAGCGCCGATTCGTTGGCGAGAACCAGCTCTGCGATGGTCAACTGGTGGCGCTCGCACAACGCGAGCAGCTCCTCGGCGTTGCGGTAGGGATAGGGCAATTCGCCCTCTCCGCCCTGCCCGGCCGCGTCGTCGCCCTCGCGGACGATGAAGCCGCCGCCGATCGAATACCAGGTCTCCTCCACCAGCACGCCGTTATCGCTGCCGAACGCCGTGAACGTCATCGCGTTCGAATGGCCCGGCAGCACGCGCTCGAGGTCGAACACGATGTCGCGCGCGACGTCGAAGGGAATCGTCTGCCCGGCCGGCAGCGCCAGTCGCGCCGTCGCCTTGATGTCGGCGAAACGCCGCTCCGCGTCGTCCGGATCGACCGTTTCCGGCCGACAGCCCATGAGCCCGAGCACGACCGCCTTTTCGGTGGCATGTCCCTTGCCGGTCCAGGCCAGCGACCCGAACAGCGTCACGCGCACGCGCGCCACCGCCGCGCCCTCCGCATGGGCGGCGAGCGCCTGCTGGAAGCGCCCGGCGGCCTTCATGGGTCCGGTTGTATGCGACGACGACGGCCCGATGCCGATCTTGAACAACTCGAAGACGCTGATCATCGGCCGTCGCCCGGACTTCCCCGCAAGCTCAGGCGTTCTTCAGCCGCGGGATGATCTCGCGTGCGATCGTCTCGATCTGGTCCATCCGGTACTTGTACGGCACGAAGATGATCTTCTGCACGCCGACCGCCAGGTGCTCCTTGAGCTGCGCGACGCATTCGTCGACCGAGCCCATGATGGCGCTGTCGCGCGTGCAGTCGCTCTTCTCCGGGAAGTCCCATTCCTTGTTCAGCCAGTCCAGCATGTCGGCCTTCACCGCGTCCTTCGACTTGCCGATCATGATCGGCAGCTGCGAGGCGTTGAGCAGCTTGTCGGGGTCCTTGCCGGCTTCCTTGGCGAAGTTGCGGATCTTGGTCCACGACTTGGTGAAGCCTTCCGGCGTGTAGAAATAGGTCAGCCAGCCGTCGCCGGCGGTGGCCGCGCGCTGCAGCACGCGGTCCACATAGCCGCCGATCAGGATCGGAATGCGCTCCTGCGCGGGCTTGGGATACATCACCGCCTTCGAGGGGTTGTAGCGCACGTACTCGCCCGTCACCGACGGTTCGGTCCACAGCCGGCGCATCAGGTCGAGGTTTTCGTCCATGATCTTGCCGCGCTTCTCGAACGGGATGCCCATCGCGTCGAATTCGCGCTTGTACCAGCCCGACGCCATGCCCATCACCAGCCGGCCGCCCGAGAGCTGGTCCATGCTGGACAGCTGCTTGGCGAGCGCCACCGCGTTGCGCAGCGGCAGCACCAGGATGCCGGTGCCGAGCTTGATGCGCTTGGTGCGGGCGGCGATGCCGGTGAGCACCGTCAGCGAGTCGATGATCGGGAAGTTCGGCTCGACGCCGAGCAGCATGTGGTCCCAGACCCACACCGAGTCGAAGCCCAGTTCCTCCATGCGCACGCCGTAATCGACGAGCGCTTTGGCGTCCGGCATTTCCGGATAGGCCGTGAAATTGCGGACGGCGACGCCGAAGGTGCGGTCGAGGACAGTCATGTATCTCTCCAAATGAAAATACGTGCGATTAGCCGATGTAGAGCCGTTCCGGATCGAGCATCCGCAACGTGGACAGTTCGTGCTCCGTCGGCGGCTCGGTCACGCCGGTGTCGTGGCTGAACTCGAGCTTGAAGCCGGTGTTGTCCTGCACCTGCTCGCGCGTCACGCCCGGGTTGAGCGCGAGCGGCGTCAGCCGGCGCGTCGTCTCGTCGAAGCCGAAGACCGCGAGATCGGTGACCACGCGGTACATTCCGCCGGCCGGCAGGCCGGCGTCACGGCGCGTCTGCCCGCCCTTGAGCCAGCCCGGGCTGGTGATGAAGTCCACGTTCTCCACGAAGCGCCGCTTCTCGTGCTTCATCGCGACGATCATGTTAGTGAGGCTGGAGATGTCGTTGCCGCCGCCGGTGCCCGGCAGCCGCGTCTTCGGCTTGGCCGGATCGCCGATGAACGAGCTGTTGAGGTTGCCGTACTGGTCGATCTGCGCGCCGCCCATGAAGCCGACGTCGACATAGCCGCGCTGGAGCAGCAGCAGCACTTCGGCGCTGCCGAGCACCATGTTGGCGCGGGCGGTGCAGCGCTGGTCGTTGGTCGAGGGCGGCAGCTTGCCCGGCTCGATCAGGGCGCCGATGACGCCGCCCTCGAACAGGATGGTCAGGCCGGGACAGTGCAGGCGCTGGGCGAGCGTGGCGGCCAGCAGCGGAATGCCGACGCCCGCGAACACCACCTGCCCGTCCTTGAGCTGGCGGGCGCTCAGGATCGCGAGCAGCTCGCCCGCGGTATATTTGGCTTTAAGCGTCATAGATCGTCTGCCCCGCGCGTGCGGCCGTCAGCACGTCATCCATGCCGACGAGTTCGAGGAAGTGCGTCCACGATTTCGGCCCGTAGACGTATTTGTCGAGGTACTCGCGCATGCCGCCGACCGGGTCCTTGTTCACCAGTTCGACGTAGTACTCCATGTGCTTCATCATCGGCTCGTAGACGCCGTAGCACTCGTGCGGCGCGGAGCCGAATGGCACTTCGACCACCGCGTCCACAGCGAAGAACGGGATCTTGGTCTGGTCGGGCGCGCGGCGGATCTGGTCGTTGGAAACGATGCGCTCGGTGGTGAGGATCACCTTGTTCGCCGCCATTGCTAGGTCGATGTCCATGAACTGCAGGCCGTCGATCTGCGCATTGCCATAGGCGTCGCAGCGCTGCACGTGGATCAGCGCGACGTCCGGGTTGAGCGCCGGCACGAGCAGGAGCTTCTCGTTCGTGAACGGGCAGGTCATTTCCTTGGCTTCCGGACGCTGGCCGACCACGCCGGAGCCGAGCATCGAGCGGATGGGGATGAACGGCACGCCCATGGCGCCGGCGCGGAAGCGCATGCCCATGGCGAGATGGCTCCACTCCTCGTAGCGCGCCTGGCCGCTTTCGACGTGGTGGCGCATCACCTTGGAGACGCCCCAGAGGATGCCCTGGCTGAACCAGCTGGTGGCGATGTGCTCGCTCGCGCCGGAGCCGTACAGCAGGTCGCCGTCGCTGGAGATGATGCAGCGCGAGCACGAGAGCTGCTTGCGCTTGGCGCGGATCAGCGCCCAGATCAGCGCCATCGGCGTGCGCGACATCGTGCTGCCGCCGATGCCGACGGAGTCGCCATCGCGCACGAAGGACGCCGCCTCCTCGAGCGACACGACCTTCTCGCGCAGGCTGCGGTCGCGCTGCGCCAGGTCCTTGCGCAGCTTGCTGTAGGGTTGCACCAGGTCCATGCTCAGTTCCTGCCACTGACTTCGGCGTTGAACTCCTGGATGAGCCGGTCCCAGGCCGGGATACTGTCGACCAGTCCCTGCCAGAAGTCCTGGCTCTTGCGGCGGTCGAAATCCTCGACGGAGACGCCCTGCTGCTCGACCCAGGTGTAGTAGCCGAGATTGAAGATGCGCTTGCGGTCGATGTGACGCAGCTCGAGCACGAGGTCGTCCGTCACGCCTTCCAGATGGCGGGAGAAGATCTCGCCCGCGTTCACCTCGTCGAAGCCGTTCGGATAGCGGCGCGCGGCGTAGCTCTCGCTCTCGCTGCCGTACATGGCGGCGCTGTCGGTCGCCACCGTCATCACCACGTCGTTGGGGCCGTAGTCGAGATGCCTGGCGAGCTTGATGGCGGCGACCACGTTGGCGAAGCCGGAGATGCCGATGTCCTCGAACTGCTTCACCAGCGCGGGATCGATCTTGCGGCGGCCGGTCAGGTAGCGGCGGCCGGCCTCGCTGCGGAACAGGAGGTTCAGGGAGTCGCTGGCGGCGTCGGTGACGCCGATCACCACGTCGGTGTTCATGACGTTGTGGATCAGCGGGATGTGCTTGTCGCCGATGCCCTGGATGTTGTGCTCGCCGTAGCCGTTGCACAGCATGGTCGGGCATTCGGCCGCCTCGACCGCGACAATCTTCGTGCCGTGCAGCTTCTTGAGGCGGTCACCGGCGGCGATCGTGCCGGCCGAGCCGGTGGCCGAGACGAAGCCGGCGAGGCGATAGCCGGCATGCGCGGACTTCAGCTGCGCGAAGACGCGGTCGAAGGCGTGCCCCGTGCAGTGATAGTGAATGAGGTAGTTGGCGAACTCGGAGAACTGATTGAGGATGACGTTCTGCTTGTCGCGCGCGAGTTCGGCGCACTTGTCGTAGATTTCCTTGACGTTGCTCTCGGTGCCGGGCGTGCGGACGATGTCGGCTGGATCGGCCACCCAGTTCTGCAGCCACTCGAAGCGCTCGCGGCTCATGCCGGCGGGCAGCACGGCGACGCCGCGGCAGCCGAGGATGCGCGAGATGGCGACGCCGCCGCGGCAATAGTTGCCCGTGGACGGCCAGATCGCGCGATCGTGCGTCGGATCGAACTGTCCGGTCACCAGCCGCGGCACCAGGCAGGCGTAGGCGGCGAGCACCTTATGCGCGCCGATCATCGGGAAGCGGCGGCCGAGCAGCACCACGATGGGCGCCTTCACGCCGGTCAGTTCCGGCGGCAGGACGAGGTGACCGGGCACGTCCACCGCGCTCTTGCGGTCGGCGCCGTTGAACCAGTGCACGCGCCAGAGGTTGGCGGCGTCCGGCGCGTCGGGGTCGACCTTGTCCAGTCCGGCGGGCGGCTTCGCCTTGGCGGGATCCGCCAGCTCGCTCCAAGTCGGCAGGCGGCCGCCGACCTGGCGCAACCGGTCGATCGCCGCGCGGCGGCGGGTGCGGTCGACGATCTCGGGCTGAACGAAAAGGCTCATTGCGTAAGGTCCTGAACTCGTCCGCCCGCGCGCGGACGTGCCGCGGAGGGCGGAAAACGGCGGGATGATAAAGTCATCCTATGATTAGAACAATGGGTATTTTCAGCCCGCCCCCATCTGCCGGCCGGCCGGCCGCGCGGCGGCTGGAGCGGCCGCCAGCGAGGACCGATAGCGCTCGTCCGGCACGTCGCGATAGAGCGTGTCGCGCTGCCGCGGCACCCGTCCGGCCGCGCGGATGATCGCCTCCATCATCATCGGCGTCATCTCTTGCCCATGTACCGCGCCCGCCGAGCGCGTGATGGTTTCTTCCATCAGCGTGCCGCCGAGGTCGTTGGCGCCGGCGCGCAGGCAGACCTTCACGCCCTCCGGTCCCATCTTCACCCAGGACGTCTGCACGTTCGGGATGAGCGGGTGGAGCGCGAGCCGCGCCACCGCGTGCATCAGCACCGCCTCACGGAAGGTCGGGCCGCGGCGCGCCCGCCCCTTCAGGTAGATCGGCGCCTCCATGTGCACGAAAGGCAGGGGCACGAATTCGGTGAAGCCGCCGGTCTCCGCCTGCAGGTCGCGCAAGCGCAGCAGATGCCGCGCCCAGTGAACGTAGCCGTCCACATGGCCGTACATGATGGTCGCGGTCGTCTTGAAGCCGGCGCGATGCGCCGCGCCCATGACTTCGAGCCAGCGCGTCGTGTTGATCTTGTCGGGGCAGAGCACCGCGCGCACTTCGTCGTCGAGCACTTCGGCCGCGGTGCCCGGCAGCGTGCCGAGCCCGGCCGCCTTGAGCTGGGCGAAGAATTCGTCCACCGGCAGGCCGAGCGTGGCCGCGCCCTGATGCACCTCGAGCGGCGAGAAGGCATGCACATGCATGTCCGGCACCGCCCCGCGCACCGCGCGGCAGATGTCGAGATAGGTCTGCCCGCTGAAATCCGGATGGATGCCGCCTTGCATGCACACTTCGGTGGCGCCGCGCTCCCAGGCCTCGCGCGCGCGCGTGGCGACCTCATCGAGCGAGAGATTGTACGGCCGCCCGCGCAGGTTCTCGCTCATCTTGCCCTTCGAGAAAGCGCAGAACTGGCACTTGAACGAGCAGATGTTGGTGTAGTTGATGTTGCGGGTGACGACGTAGGACACGACGTCGCCGCAGGTGTCGCGCCGCAGCGCATCCGCCGCGGCGCAGACCGCCGCGAACTCGTCATGCCGCGCCTGGAACAGGCGCACAATGTCGCCCTCCCCGACCCTGCGGCCGGCCGCCGCGCCCTCGATGATGGCCGCGATGTCGCCGGTCGCGATGGCGGGGCTAGCCACGCGCTGCGCGTCCGGCGGCAGCGCCCCGTTCGTGCCGGGCGACCAGTCGTCCGTGCGTGGCCAGCCGTCGGCGTCGATCCGCTGCAAGAGCGCGGTGCGCAGCCTGGCATCGACCCAATGCTGGCTGGCGCGCGCATAACCCGGATAGATCGCGAGGCGGTCGACGAGCCGCTTGCCGGTGGCGAGCGTCGCGCGGTCCAGCACGCGCAGATGCGGCCAGGGCGCTTCCGGATTGACGTGGTCCGGCGTGACCGGCGACACGCCGCCCCAATCGTTGATGCCGGCTTCGACCAGCCGGTTGAGCGCGCCCGGGCTCAGATTGGGCGGCGCCTGGATGTTCATCGCGGCCGGGAAGATGAGGCGCGCGGCCGCGATGGTCCACAAATGCTCCTCGAGCGACGGCGGCGGCGCGTCGGCCATCCGGGTGCCCGGCTTGGGGCGGAAATTCTGGACGATGATCTCCTGGATATGCCCATACGCCTCGTGCAGCTCGCGCAGGGCCAGCAGCGCCTCGATGCGCTCGCGCCGCGTCTCGCCGATTCCGATGAGGATGCCGGTGGTGAACGGCACGTGCTGCTCGCCCGCCCGCCGGATGGTGGCGAGCCGCACCGCCGGGTCCTTGTCGGGCGAGCCGAAATGCGGCCCGCCGCGCTCGGTCAGCCGAGCCGACGCGCTCTCCAGCATCATGCCCTGCGAGATCGAAACCTTGCGCAGCGCCGCCAGATCGTCGGCCTCCATCACGCCCGGATTGACGTGCGGCAAGAGCCCGGTCTCCTCGAACACCAGCCGCGCGACCTCGGCGAGATAGGACAAGGTAGTCGCATGGCCGAGCCGGTCGAGCTCCTCGCGCGCCGCGCGATAGCGCAACTCGGGCTTGTCGCCGAGCGTGAACAGCGCCTCGTTGCAGCCGGCCGCGCGTCCCGCGCGCGCGATCTCCAGCACCGCCTCGCGCGACAGATAAGCCGGCGTGCCGTCGCGCGGCGCATGCGCGAAGGTGCAGTAGTGGCAGACGTCGCGGCACAGCTGGATCAGCGGGATGAACACCTTGCGCGAATAGGACACCGCGCCGCCA
Organism: Pseudolabrys sp.; assembly: GCA_046292265.1. GTDB lineage: Bacteria > Pseudomonadota > Alphaproteobacteria > Rhizobiales > Xanthobacteraceae > Pseudolabrys. The sequence goes on from JBKBRE010000012.1 coordinate 90,751, forward strand.
TGCGCGATGTCGCGCCGCAGCGCAGCCGCCCGCATGAGGGCCGCGAGATCGTTCACCTCGGCGAGCCGCAAGGCCTCCTCGGCTGCAAGCCCCTGCTCGGCCGACAGCTCGGCCAGCCAGCCGTCCTTCCCACTCATGGCGTAACCTCGGCAATCGCGCGGCCAGCCGAGCCAAGGCCGGCACGCAAATGATGATCCAGTCGGTCGGCGACGCGCAGGCGATCGAGATAGTCGTGCGTCCGCGTGCGCGTACCGAGCGCCAGGAAGGTGCGCAGGTCGCGCGGCCGGTCGATGTCGAGCGCGAGCCCCGGCAGGCGCAGGACGTGCGCCGCGATGCCGGCCTGCGCCGCGCGGCGGCAATGCCGCTCGAAGCTGCGCGGCCCGAAATGCGGGGAAACGATACCGGCCGGACGGCAGGCGAACAGGTTGGTGCCGCCGTCCTCGGCCGCGGCGGCGATCGCCAGGCTGCGCGGCATCGCAATGACGGCGGCCGCCGCCGCAAAATCCGCCGGCGTCGCGTGCGGGATATCGGACGGCACCACCATCAGGCCGTCGTGCAGACGCGGATCGACGACATTCACGGCGCCGGCGACGGCGTCGTTGATGCCGGTGTCGGCGGCGGACAGGACGACCTCGGCGCCGTGCTGGCGCGCGAGTTCCGCCGCCCGCGGGTCTGCGGTCGCCGCCACCACGCCGGCGAGGAAATCCCGGCACGGTGCCAGCGCGGCGAGCACGTCCAGCAACATCAGTTGCGCGAGCTCGGCACGTTCTCCCGCTTCAAGCACCGGCGCGAGCCGGCTCTTCGCGGCGGCGAACTGCTTGACCGGGACGACCGCCCATATCCGCCCCTGCTCGATCATCGGCGCCCTCCTGCGCGCAGCACCGCCGGCCCTTGCGCCAGCTGCCCGGCAAAATCAAGCACCGCGCCAGCGAGCCGCTCGCGGTCGGCCAGGTCGCGCATCATCGTGGGCGTAGCCAGCAGCGCAACGTCGAGCCGCGCGGCGTCGGCGCCGTCGGCTTCGTCCACGACCAGCCCGTCGATCAGGCTGCGATAATGCTCGGCGATGGATTCGTTCGTCACCGCGATGCCGAGTTCGCCCATGATCTTCGCAGTCGGGCCTTTTACCGCCTGTCCGCCGATGATGGGCGAGACCGCGATCACCGGCGCGCGCGCCGTCGCCAGCGCGGTGGCGATGCCGGGCACCGCCAGGATCGGATCGATGCTGAGATAGGGGTTCGACGGGCAGATCACGATCGCCTGCAGCGCCGGATCGGCGATGAGGTCGAGCAGGCCGGCGGGCGGCCGCGCCTCGGCGGCGCCGGCGAAGCGGATTCCCCGCACCACCGGGGCGCAGCGCTCCCGCACGAAATAGTGCTGGAACGGCAGGACGCCGTCCTCGGTCTCGACCATCGTGCGAACGGCCGCGTTGGTCATCGGCAGGATCCGCGCGGCGATGCCAAGACGGTTCGCCGCATGCGCCGCAAATGTCGAGAGGCTCTTGCCGCCGCGCAGCCAGGCGGTGCGCTCGACATGCATCGCCAGATCGCGGTCGCCGAGCTGGAACCAGCTCTCGCCGCCGAGCGCACGCAACGACTCCATGAAGTGCCACGTTTCGTTCGCCCTTCCCCAGCCGCGCTCCGGGTCGGCGACACCGCCGAGGGTGTAGAGCACCGTGTCGAGATCGGGCGAAATGGCGAGCCCGAGATGCTCGAAATCGTCGCCGGTGTTGACCACCACGCTCAGCCGGTCCGGGTCGAGCACGCGATAGAGGCCGAGCGCGAGCTTGGCGCCGCCGATGCCGCCGCACAGCGCGAGGACCTGGCTGGAGGGGCGCGCGTTCATCGAAACAGGTCCGTTTCCTTCGGCCGCACCAGCGCGGAGGCCGGGCTGGCCAGGTCATCCCATTCTAAGCCGCGCAGGTGCACCGCGGGCAGGCCCTCGGCGCCCTGCCCCATCAGCAGCGAGGCGGCCGCCGCGATCTCGTCGGCCACCGCGATCTCGGTGACGCGCAGCTTGCGGCCGAACAGATCCGGCGTGCCGATCATGTCGCGCACAACGGGCAGCCCGGCCGCGCCGAGCGCAACCCCGACCACGCCCATGCGCCAGGGCCGGCCGAAGCTGTCATTGATGACGACCGCGAGGTTCGCGCCGAACTCGCGGTCGAGTTTTTCCTTCAGCGCCGCGGCGGAGGCATCCGGATCGCGCGGCAGCAGCAGCACGGTCTCGCCGCCCTCGGCGTCGACGTTCGACTGGTCCACCCCCGCATTCGCCATGACGAAGCCGAGCCGGTGCGCGACGATCAGCACGTTCTGGCGCTTGCGCACGACTTCGGTGGATTCCGACAGGATCACCTCGACCAGCCGCGGGTCCTTCTCCACCTCCTGCGCCAGTGCGGTCGCCCGCGCCGAAGGGGTGACGGTCCTGAGGTCGACGAAGCGGCCTTCCGCCTTCGATACGACCTTCTGCGCGATGACGAGAACGTCCTTGTCGCGCGGCGCGATCTGCGCGCGCCGCAACGCCGCGATCAGCAGCGCGCCGAGATCGTCGCCGGGCCTGACGAGCGGAAGTCCCGCCAATGCGCTCAGCGTGAGACTTCTCGGTACCATCGACGATTACCGCGCTTCGGGCGCCGGCAAACCAGTGATGCGAATTCCGGCACCGGGAACCTTGTAACGCCGGTTGATCGCGATCAAGACCGAAGTGAGCGCTTCGGCGGCCACGGCATTGGCGAGCACGCCGCCGTCCACGCCGCGCGTCGCCACGATGTCGGCCAGCGCGATCACCTTCTGCCGCACCTCGGCATTGTCGGCGAAGACCAACACGTCGCAGTCGGCCTTCTCGCCGCCGTGCAGCTTCTTGGCGCCCACGTTGTGGAACGCCGCCGCCACCTGCACCCCGTCGCCGAGCGTGCGCTGCGCGACCAGCGCCGGCGAGCCGGCCGCCGGAAGCTGCACCACCGAAACCTTGGGCGGCACCAGCGGCACCACGGCGTCCACGAGGATCTTGCCGTTCATCACCGGCTTGACCTCTTCCAGCATGGCGTCGTGGTTGGAATAGGGAACGCACAGCAGAACGATATCGGCGCCCTGCGCCGCGCCGCGGTTGTCGTCGCCGCGCACCGTCTTGCCGATCTGCGATGCAAGCTCTTGGGCGGCCTGCTCGGCCCGCGCCTTGTCGCGCGAACCGATCGTGACCGGATACCCGGCGGTGGCAAGGAGGCGGGCCAGTCCGGAGCCGAGGTCGCCGGTGCCGCCGAGAATGGCTATCGTCGTCGCGTTTTGCATTGCGGGCCCGATGGTAATGATCTGCCCGGGCAGTCTAAGGTACTATTTATAGGAACACAATACCTTTACCCCTGCGCGTGCACAGCACGCAGGAACCCGCGGCACGAGGCCGCGATCCGCCATTATAGATGAGATGAAGCGCGAGCAACGCCGCCGCCGCGTGCGCCGGCGCTCAGAGGATCGGCGGCAACCCGATCGGGTTCATGCTTTCGATCGTCTTGGCCAGCGCTAGGATGCGCGGCTCCTCGAAACGCGCGCCGACGATCTGCAGCCCGACCGGCAGCCCGTCCGCCGTCTTCCCCGCCGGCACGCTGGCGGCCGGCAGGCTCATCAGCGTGATGAGATAGGAGCCGGCGATCCAGTCGATGTAGTTCTCGAACGTCTTGCCGTTGATCTCGGTCGGGAAGTTCTGGTCGACCGGATACTGTTTCACCGGCGACGACGGCATCACGAGCAGGTCGTAGCGCTCGAACAATTCGCGGAACCGCTGGAAAAGCTCGGCGCGCACCTGCTCGGCCTTCGCGTAGTCGACCGCCGTCAGCTTGAGGCCCGCCTTCACGTTGCCCTGCAGGTTCGGCCCGAACTCCTCGAGCCGCGCCAGATTGGTCACCTGCTGGCCCACCATCCACAGCCCGCGCCAGGTCTGGTAAGGCGCGCGCCCGCGCGACGCGTCGAAGGTGATCTCCTCGACGCTGGCGCCCGCCTCCTTCAGCGCCATCGCTGTCTTGCGGCAGATCGCGTCGATCTCGCTGTCGACGCCGAGCCCGGCGATATCCGACACGTAGGCGATGCGCAAGCCGCGCGCGTCGCGACTCGCGGCCACTTCCGTGAGCGCGCTCTTCCACGGCGGTGAAACCGAGATCGGCGAGATGCGGCTGTAGCCGACGATGGCGTCGAGCATGCGCGCGGCGTCTTCCGCCGTGCGCGCGAGCGGCCCGTGCACCTGGCCCGGGTCCCAGGCGAGCGCCATCGGATAATTGGGCGTCAGCCCCGGCGTCGGGCGGATACCGACGATGCCGCAGAACGCCGCCGGCATGCGGACCGAGCAGCCGAAATCGGTGCCCTGCGCCAGCGGCAGCATGCAGGTCGCAACCGCCACCGCCGAGCCGCCGGACGAACCGGCCGGGCTGAGCGCCGGATTCCACGGATTGCGCGTGGCGCCGAACACCGGGTTGACGGTGTTGGCGCCGGTGGCGAATTCCGGCGTATTGGTCTTGGCGAGAATGATCGCGCCCGCCGCCTTCAGCCGCCGCACCACCTCGGCATCTTCCGCGGGAACGTGGTCCTTGTAGAGCGGCGAGCCGTAGGTCGTGCGGATGCCGGCGGTCTGCGTCACGTCCTTGATGCCGACCGGCAGGCCGTGCAGCGGCCCGCTCTCCTCGCCGCGGATCACCGCGTCGCCCGCCTTCACCGCCGCGGCGCGCGCCTGTTCGACGGCGAGCGTGACGATGGCGTTCAGCTTGGGATTGAGCCGGTCGATCACCGACAGGTGGGCGTCGAGGATCTCGAGCGGCGTGATTTCGCGCGACTTGACGAGCGCCACCAGCTCGCCCGCCGTCTTGCGCGTCAGACTTACGTTACCCATTGGACAGTTGCTATTTCCCGGACCAGTGCACGAAGCGCCGTTCTATCAGCAGAAACAGCAGGTTGAGTCCATAGCCGAGCGCACCCGCGGCGAAAATCGCGGCATACATGTCCGGCATGGCGAACAATTGCTGCGCTTCGAACACGCGGTGGCCGAGCCCGTCGGTCGAGCCGATGAACATCTCGGCCACGACGATGATGACCAGCGCCAGCGATACGCCGTTGCGCAGGCCGACGAAGGTCTGCGGCAGCGATTCGAGCAGCATCACGTCGAGCAACACGCGCGTGCGCGATGCGCCCATCACCTTCGCCGCCAGCAGGCGGGTCTTGCGGGCGTTCATGACGCCATAGGCCACGTTGAACAGGATCACCAGCAGCGCGCCGAACGCGGCGACCGATATCTTGGTCTTGTCGCCGACCCCGAACAGCACCAGGAACAGCGGGAACATGGCGGAGGCCGGCGTCGAGCGGAAGAAGTCGATGACGAATTCGACCGAGCGGTAAAGCTTCTCAGACGAGCCGAGGAAGATGCCGAGCGGGATGGCGATCACCGCCGCGATGAGCGTGGATAGGATCGTCCGCCACACGGTCTTCATGAAATCAAAGCCGAGCGCGCCGCCGCTCATGCCCTTCCACAGCGCCGCGAAGGTTTCGGTCGGCGACGGCAGCAGCACCGGGTCCACCACCCGGGCCCAGACGGCGAGGTACCATACGATGACCAGGCCGATCACGCCGACCGCCGGCAGATAAATGTCCACGCGCCTCATCATCCCTTGCGCACCTCGCGTTGGAATATCTCGAGACAATGCGCCTTGATGCGCACGAAGTCCGGCTCCGACAAGGTGGCGTCGGTGCGCGGGCGCGGCGCGTCGTAGTGCACGAAATCCGCCACCCGGGCCGGATGCCGCGACAAGAGCAGGATGCGGTCGGCGAGATAGACCGCCTCTTCGAGGTCGTGCGACACCAGCACCGTCGTGGTGCCGGTCTCGACGAAGATGCGCTGCAGCTGCTCGCGCATGAACAGCGTCATCTCGTAGTCGAGCGCGGAGAACGGCTCGTCGAGGAACAGGATCTCCGGCTCCACCACCAGCGCGCGCATGATCGAGATGAGCTGCTGCTGGCCGCCCGACATCGTGTAGGGGTAGCGGTGGAAGTCGAGCTTGACCCCCAGATGCGCGATCAGCCGCTCGACCCGCGCGCGCCGCTCGCTTTTCGGCAGCTTCATCATCTTGAGCGGGTATTCGATGTTGTCGATCGCCCGCAGCCAGGGGAAGAGCGCCTCGCGGTAGTTCTGGAAGACGTAACCGAACTTGATCTCGTTGAGGTGCTTGCCGTCGAACAGGATTTCGCCGGCGTCGATCGGGATGAGACCCGCGATCATGTTGATCAGCGTGCTCTTGCCGCAGCCGTTGGGCCCGAAGATCGACACCAGCTTGCCGCGCGGCAGGTCGAGGTCGAAATCGTCGTAGATCGGCGTGGGGCCGAACCGCTTGCTCAGGCCGCGGACCGTGACATGCGCACGATCCGCCGGCGCGACGGACGCGGCCGCGACGCCCGCCGCCCTGACGGCGGACGTCTCCCGCAATGCGACCGCGTGTCGTTCCATGGCCCGTCGCTCAGAAAGACTGCAGGTACTTGGTGACGTCGACCTTTTCCGGCAGCGTGCCGGTCGTCACCGAGAAGTCGATGAACTTCTGGTAGTCCTGCTTGTCCTTGGCGGTCAGGTCCTTGGCCATCACGTATTTGATCATCGGCACCGAATCGACGACCTCCGGCGGCGTGAAGGTGTTCTTGACCAGGTGCTTGCGCGCCTCGGCGGGGTTCTTGTTGATGAAGTCCACCGCCTTGGCCCAGGCCGCGGTGAAGCGCTTGGCGACGTCCGGCCGGTTCTTCACGAAATCGGAGGTCAGCGCGCAGCCGCCAACATAGGCGTCCGCGTTCGGGTTGCCGAGCACGTAGCGCGCTATCACGCCCGCTTCGAGCGTGGTGGCGATTCCCATCTTCCGCATGACCGAGGCGTTCGGCTCCAGCGTGTAGCCGGCGTCGAACGTGCCCGCCTTCATGGCGTTGACGTGCTGGCCCATGTCGAGCTGGTCGATGGTGTAGTCGCCTTCCTTCAGGCCGACCGCGGCCAGCGCCGCCTTCGCCATGGTGACGTTGGCCGGTCCGGGCGCCGACATGATCTTGGCGCCCTTGAGGTCTTTCAGCGACTTCGCCGGATGGCCCGCGCGCACCACGAACTGTTCCATCTCGTACTTGGCGTTCTGGCTGTTGAGCGAGATGTACATGGCGACGCCGGGCTTCTTGAGATTGGCGTTCATGCCCTCGATGGTTACCAGCACGGCCGCCGCGTCGATCTGGTTGGTGATCATCGCCGCCACGTTCGGCGGACCGCCGATCAGCCGCGTCATCTCGACCTCGATGTTCTGCTCCTTGAAGAAGCCGCGCTCGAGCGCGACGAAGTACGGCAGCGTCGAGGCCACCGGAAACACGCCGACCTTGACCTTGTCCTGCGCGGCGGCGGGCGCTGCCACCAGTACCGTTGCGATGGCCAATCCGCCGACGAACCGGCCGAAGTTCCGTCCGAGCATTTTCATCGTAGCAACTCCCCTGCTGGCGCCTTCCTGGCGTAGATGGCGCGATAGGCCGCCGTCGATGTTTCCATCACGGCGGCTCGTTCACTCTCGTTCAGTAATGCAAGTTCAGTGCCGTCATTCATTCACCCATGTCGACGATGGCGATCACCGGCCCGCCGCCCTGCGGACCCTGATGCATCGCATCGACGGAAACGAATACCGCCGCGTCGCCGATCGCCGTCGCGGCGACGCCGCCGACCGCCGCCTTGATGTGGCGGTGCCAGGAGACGTCGGAATCGTCGAGCATGATCTGGCGGCGGCCGCGCAGCTTGCCGGTGCGGTCGGCCTCGCACTTCATGAAGCAGTTGACCAGCCTGCCGCCGAGGTCGGACGCGCGCGGGCGCGCCGGCAGTTCGAGGCCGGCGCTGCGGATCGAATCGTAAATGCCGTCGATGTCGAGCGCGTCCTTCATGACCGCGTGGCCGATCTTGTAGCGCCCGCCCGCGCCCGGCTTGTTGCCGAGCAGCACGATCTGCGCCTGGGTCAGCTCGACGCCGGACGAGCACGATGCGACCGACGAATAGAGATCGAGGTTGCGGCAGATTTCCTCGGCCTTCGGCATCTTGATCTCGCCGAGCGCGACGGCGATGCCGAGCGCCGTGGTGCCGTTTGACACGCCCATCGACTCGTGCACTTCGCAGGCGACGTCCTTGCCGCGTTTGTGGGCATCGAGGACCGAGTCGACGGTCAGCAGCGGCGTCTTGGTCTGGACGTAATGCACGTCCTTGGCGTCGGCGATGCCGGCGTCCTTCATCGCCGCCTTCACCGCCTCGGCGACTTTCTCGACCATGGCCGGACGGCCGATGTCTTCGGGCAGCAGCTCGGCGCTCATCGCGGTGCCGATGGCAAGACGCGATTGCGAGGCCGGCCCGGTCTTGCCGTTGCGCGCGAACACGGTGGCGTGCGGCGTGATGACGCCGTCGCAGCCGCCCGACCACACCATCGGAATTTGCCCGACATCGGCTTCGCTGCGCTTGCCGTGCTGCATGAGAACGCGGCGGAAGGCCTGGTCGGCGAGGATGCGCGTGAAATCGTTGACGCCGCCATTGCCCTCGGTCTTGCCGATCACGGCGATCACCTCGTCGGCGGCGAACTGGCCCTTCTTGATGCAATCGGCCATGCCGCTTGCATCCTGTACCGTCTTGAGCTCGACCTTCGCGACTTCGATCGCCATTCCTATCGTTCCTTTTTCGCTTTACGTGACGCGCATGCGCGGCTCGCACTCGCCCCGCAACATCTTCTCGTAGCCTTCGCCGCGATCGATCATCGGCAGCGGCCCCTTGCGCCGCGCGCGCATGTCGGTGCGCAGCTTGGCCGTCGCCTCCTCGTCGACGGCATAGCCGTCGTTGCCGGCGGGCGTCAGCACGACGCCATAATCCTCGCGCGCGCTGTCAGGCGATACGCGGCCTTCCGTCACGTCCCGCTGCACCATCTCGGTTTCGCGCTCGAGCGGATCGCCCCAGCCGCCGCCGCCGGTGGTGACGACGCGCACGACCTGGCCCGCGAGCACCGGTTCGCCGTCGACCAGGCCGCCGAGATCGCGCGGCACGCCTTCGGCGTCCACGGTCACGCAGAACGGCTGCCCCGCCTTGCCGCCGTTGACGCCGTAGCAGCCGAGGCGGACGCGGTCGGCGGTCACGATCGTCTTGCAGTCCACCAGCGCGCGGTAATGCTTCTCGTAGCCGAGGCCGCCGCGGCGCTTGCCCGCGCCGGCTGAGTCGGTGCGCAGCGCCAGCTTCTCGACAAGCAGCGGGAAACGCGTCTCGGTGAATTCGGCCGGCTGGTTGCGCGAGTCCGGCACGATGTGGATGGCGTCGTTGCCGTCGGCGTAGTAGCGCCCGCCCGAGCCGCCGCCGAGCACCTCGCGCGACAGGAACGGCTTGCCATTCTCGTCATTGCCGTAGAAGCCGGTGTAGCGGATGGTCTCCTGGTCGGCCGGCATGCGGCCGTCCACCGCCTGCGCGACCACGCCGGCCAGGAGGCCGATGCAGCGCAACAGCACGAAGGAGCGCGCGTTGGTCGCCGCCGGCCATTCCGGCGTGATCAGCGTGCCCTTCGGCGGGAAGATAACGTCGAAGATCTCGCACACGCCTTCGTTGACGTGCAATTCGGCGGCGCGCTCCGGCGTGTCGGCCAGATTGCGCAGGATCGGCGCGATCCACTTCACCAGGAAGGCGCCGTCGGCGTAGTCGGCCGGCCAGTTGATCGGACCGGTCGACTGCGGATCGGTGCCGTTGAAGTCGAGCGTGATGCGCCCGCCCTTCTTGATCATCTTGAGCGAGAGTTTGTGCAGCTTGGGATCGGTGACGCCGTCGTGCTCGACGTAGTCCTCCCACACGTATTCGCCGTCGGCGATCTTCGGCAGCAGTTCGTTGCGGTAGATGTCGCGGCACTTGTCGAGAATGGCCTGGAAGCAGGCCTCGACCTGCTCGCGCCCGAAGCGCCCGAACAGCGAGGCCATGCGGCGCGCGCCCATCACGCAGGCCTGCACCTCCGAGTCGATGTCGGCGGCCAGCATGTCCGGCACGCGCGTGTTGCGGCGCAGGATGGTCATCACCGCGTCGTTGCGCACGCCTTCGCTGTAGAGCTTCACCGGCGGAATCGCGAGGCCTTCCTCGAACACGGTGACCGCCGTGCCCGGCATGGAGCCCGGCACCCGTCCGCCGACGTCGTCATGGTGGCCGAAGGCCTGGATATAGGCGACGACTTCGCCTTCATGGAACACCGGCACCGTCGAGCACAGGTCGGGCAGATGCCCGATCGACCCCTCGGTCAGGTAGGTGTCGTTCATCAGGTAGACGTCGCCCGGCTTCATGGTGTGCGGCGGAAAATCGCGCACCACCGCGTTGGGCATGGCGGAATAGGAGCGCCCGGTCAGCTTGCGGCAATATTTGTCGAACAGGCCGACGCGATAGTCGTGCGCCTCGCGGATCATCGGCGAGCGCGCCGTGCGCTCGATGGCGAACTCGATCTCCGCCTCGATGGAGTTGAGCGTGCCCTCCACGATCTGCAGCACGATCGGATCGACCGCGGCCGGGGCGCGCTTGGGCGCGACCGGCCAGGGCTTGGCGGAAGTCAGGGATGCAGCGCGAATGTTCATGATGCCGCCCCTTGCTTCGAAACGCGGACGATCAGGATGCCGTGCGGATCGACCTCGACGTGCTGGCCGGGGAAGACCACCGTGGTGGAACCGAACTCCTCGACCACCGCCGGACCCTCGACCCGGAAGCCGGCCGGCAATGTGGCGCGGTCGTAGATCGGCGTGTCGACGAAGCCGCTGCCGAAGTAGACCGGCCGCTTGCCCTTCGGCGCGGGCTTGGCCCCGCCGGTCGTCAGCTTGGGCATGCTCGGGCGTTCGATCACGCCGAAGCCGGAGACGCAGAAGTTCACCAGTTCGATCTTCTGCTGGCCGGCGTAGTTGTAGCCGAAGGTCCGCAGATGCGCGGCGTTGAACGCCTCGATCAGCTGCGCGAGGAACGCGCCATCGACCTTCCCGGCCGGCGCCGGCACCCGCACTTCCATCGACTGGCCGGCGTAGCGGACGTCGGCCTCGCGCGTGAGGCGGATCTGCGCCGGGTCGATGCCGTCGCGCTTGAGCGTTTCGGTCGCCTCGTTCTCCAGCGCCGCGTAATGCGCCGCTACCGCCGCGAGATCGACGGCGTCCTCGTGCATCACCTTGGTGACGATGTGGTCGGTGCGCCAATCCACCGCCAGCAGACCGAAGGCCGAGAGATTGCCCGGGTTGGGCGGCACGATGCAGGCCTTCATGCCGAGCAGTTCCATCACCGCCGGCGATTGCGCGGGCCCTGCCCCGCCGAAAGACAGCAGCGCGAAGCCGCGCGGATCGATGCCGCGCTGGATGGTCATCTGGCGGATGGCGTTGGCCTGCGCCCAGTTGGCGATCTCGATGATGCCGTGCGCCAGCGCTTCCGGCGAGAGATTGCCCGGCAGGCGCTTGGCGAGCGCGGCGATCCCTTCGCGCGCGCGCGCGACGTTGAGCGCGATGCCGCCGCCGATCAGCGCGGCCGGCAGGCGCCCGAGCACGAGATTGGCGTCGGTGATGGCCGGCTCGTCGCCGCCGTTGGGATAGCACATCGGTCCCGGCACGGCGCCGGCGCTGCGCGGACCGACCTTGAGGTGCCCTTCCCGGCTGATCCAGGCGATCGAACCGCCGCCGATGCCGATGGTGGCGATGTCGATCATCGGGATGCGCACGGGGAATGCGCCGACCGAGCCGCCATTGGTGAGGTGCGGCTTGGCCTTCTCGATCAGGCAGAAGTCGGTCGAGGTGCCGCCGGCATCGAGCGTGACGAGGTCGGGGAAGCCGGCCACCTCGGCGATCACCGCGGAACCGAGCGCGCCGGCCGCGGGGCCCGACAGCGCGGTGGTGATCGGCTTGCGCAGGATCTGCTCGGCGCTGGCGACGCCGCCGGAGGACTGCATGACCAAGAACGGCTTGTCGCGCAGCGGCCCCAGTTCGTCGTGCACGCGCTTGAGATAGCGGTCGAGATAGGGCTTCACGAAGGCGTCGACCAGCGTGGTCACGGCGCGCTCGTACTCCCGGTACTCCGGCAGCACCGCGCAGGACAGCGACAGCACCGCTTCCGGGTATTCCTCGGCGACGATCTCGGCCGCGCGGCGCTCGTGCGTGTCGTTGGCGTAGGAGTGCATCAGGCAGATGCCGATCGCCTCGACCTTGTTGCGCTTGTAGAAGCGCGCCGCCTCGCGCACGCTTTCTTCGTCGAGCGGACGCAGCTCCTCGCCCTTGAAGTTCAGCCGGCCGCCGGCCTCGCGCACGAAGTGCAGCGGAACGAGCCGGTCCGGCTTCACCCAGAAATAGGAATTGCCGTAGCCCTCCGGCACCGACTGGCGCGCGATCTCGAGCACGTGGCGAAAGCCCTGCGTGACGATCAGGCCGAGCGAGCGGATCTCGCCCTGCAGCAGCGCGTTGGTGGCGACCGTGGTGCCGTGTGCCAGTCCGAGCACATCGGACGGTCCGGCCCCTGCGGCTTTGAGCACTTCGTTCACGCCGCGCACGAGGCCGACGGCGGGATTGTGCGGGGTCGAGGAGACCTTGGTGACGCGCATGGCGCCGGTTTCGGAATCGACCGAAACGATATCGGTGAAGGTGCCGCCGGTGTCGATGCCAATGCGGAAACGGGGTTTGATTTCGATCATGGCGGGATTATCGGCAGCCCCCCGCAAAGCTGTCCAAGACCGAATCCCGATGGCGCTATCGGATTTTCCGATAGCGGGCCCTTCCCGTGCGACCTTCGTCTAGTGCTTCAGCGCCTCGCGCAAGGCGGTCACAAACGCCTCCTTGCGGCGCGAGAGCGGCTGCCGGCGGCGGAACAGCGCCAGCGCGATATGCCGCGCCGGGGTGATCGGCATGGCCTTGAGCACGCCGAGGGCGACCTCGTTGTCGGCGCAGGGCCGCGGCACGATGGCGATGCCCGCGCCGGACTGCACGATGGTCTTCATGGTGTCGATGTTGTCGGCGATCGCCAGAATGTTGGGCCGCGTACCGATGTCGTTGAACAGCGACATGACTACCTGTCCGTAACCGACCGTCAGTTCGTTCATGACGATCGGCTCGGTGACCAGCTGGCCGACGTCGATCGGCCGCTTCTGCTTGGTCAGCGGGTGCTTCGGGTGCGCGATCAGCGCCATCTCGACCACGGTCAGCCGGTCGAACAGCAGGCCCGACGGCACGCGCTCCGGCTCGGACTCGAGCGCGATGCCGACGTCGATCCGCTCCTCGTGCAGGTCGTTGAAGATGTTCTTGGTCGGCGCCGTCAGGATCTCGAGCCGCGCGCCCGGCAACGTGCCCTGAAGATTCCTGAACAGCCGCGGCATGAAGATCGGCGCCATGCCCGAGCCCATGCCGATCGTCAGCGTATCGAGCGCGAGACCGACGAGCCGCCGTGCGGTGTCCGAAAGGCTGAGGATGTCGCCGACGATGCGCTCGGCTTCGGAGAGATAGGTGCGACCCCGCTCGGTGACGTCGATGCCGCGCGGCGTGCGCCGGAACAGCGGAAAGCCCGCCTCCTCCTCCAAGAGCTTCACCTGCTCGCTGACCGCCGATTGCGAAATGTTCAGCCGTTCCGCCGCTTTGGTGAAGCTGCGCTCTTTGGCGACCGCAAGCGCGTAGCGTATCTGGCGGAATTCCACGGGCGCGGGTCCTTCGGCGGCTTTCGCTCAGGGCGACCGGCACATTCAATCTATTTTCGGGCCGGCCGGCAAACCGGAACGGTGCCGCAGCGTACCCGCTAGAGCGCGCACCAATCCCGCACCAGCCGCGTATAGATCTCGGCCGCCTCCTCGATGCGCGACACGAGGCAGTATTCGTCGGTCTGGTGCGCCAGCGCCAGTTCGCCCGGGCCGAGGATCACCGTCGGCGGCGAGCCGAGCGCCGGCGTGAGCTCCGAGGCGTCCGTGAAATAAGGCGCCGCGCCTATCTCCTCGCCCACGCCCGCGACTTCCCGCGCCGTGCGGGCGGCGCTGCGGATCCAGGCATCCTGCGGGTCGGTCCAGACGCTCTGCGCATCGATCAGCGGCTTCACCGCGACCTCCGCGCCGAGATAGCTGGCGATCTGGTCGCGCAGGGCGGCGTGGCTCTGGCCGGGGATCGTGCGGATATCGATGCCGATGGTGGTCCGATCGGGAACGGAATTGATGTTGAGCCCGCCGTGGATGGTGCCGACATTGAGCGTCGGCCCGCCAAGCACGGGATGGCGCGCCACGTTGAAATCGAACTCCTGCAAGGCGGTCACCGCACGCGCCGCCTTGTACACGGCGTTGACGCCCTTTTCCGGCATCGAGCCGTGCGCCGTTACGCCGCGCGTCTCCGCTTCGAGCCAGAGCGCGCCCTTGTGGCCGACCAGCGGCCGGTTGCCGGTCGGCTCCGCGACGACCAGCGCGCCGGCCTTGCCGATGCCGGCCCGCGCGAGCGCGGCGGCGCCGGTGCAGCCCGTCTCCTCGCCGGCGGTGATGACCAGGACGACGCCTGGAGTATGCGCGAGCTTGTCAGCAAGCGCGATGCAGGCGACGACGGACGCCGCCACGCCACTCTTCATGTCGGAAGAACCGCGGCCATAGAGCCTGCCGTCCTTGATCTCGGCCGCGAAGGGATCGACCGACCACGGCTGTGTACCGAGCGGCACGACGTCGATATGGCCGGTGAAGGCAAGCGGCGGCTTGTCCGCCTGTCCGCCGATGCGCGCGATGAGCTGCGCGCGGCCCTCGCCGAACGGCACCAGCTCCACGGCAAAGCCTGCCGCTTGCAGGAGCGCGGCAAGATGCTCCGCGCAGGGGCGCTCGGCGCCCGGCGGGTTGATGGTGTTGAAGCACACCAGTTCCTGTGTCAGCGCGACCGGCGACAGCATGATCTATCCGAAATAGGCCGCCTTCACCTCTTCGCGGGCGGCGAGTTCCGACGGCGTGCCGCTGGTGGCGACGCGCCCCTTCGATAATACAAAGCCGTAGTGCGAGATGGCCAGCGTCTGGTGCACGTTCTGCTCGACCAGCAGCACGGTGATGCCGCGCTCGTTGATCTGGCGGATGATGTTGAAGTTTTCCTTCACGAACAGCGGCGACAGGCCGAGCGAAGGCTCGTCGATCAGCAGGAGCTTGGGCGCGCACATCAGCCCGCGCCCGATCGACACCATCGCCTGCTCGCCGCCGGACATGGTGCCGGCGAGCTGGGTGCGGCGCTCGGCGAGCCGCGGGAAGATCTGGAAGATCTCCGCCATCCGCGCCTGCATCACCTTGTCGGACGGTTCCTGGTAGGCGCCGACGCGAAGGTTCTCCTCGACCGTGAGCTTGGGGAAGACCTTGCGGCCCTCCGGGATGCAGGCGATACCGGTCGCGATGATCTTGTGCGTGGGCAGCCGCGTGATGTCGATGCCGTTGAACACGATGCGGCCGGCGCGCGGCGGCGTGAGGCCGAGGATCGAGCGCACCAGCGTGGTCTTGCCCGAGCCGTTGGAGCCGAGCAGGCAGGTGATGCTGCCGGGCTCGACCTTGAGCGAGACGCTCTGCAGCACGTCGGCCTTGTCGTAGGCGGTGGTGACGCCGTCGAGTTCCAGGATCGCCGTCATCATGCCGCCCCCAGGTAGGCTTCCTGGACCTGCGGATCGGCGGCGACCGCGCGATACGGTCCCTCGGCGATCTTGCGGCCGAAATTGAGCACGATACAGCGGTCGGTGATGCGCTCGATCACGCCCATCTCGTGCTCGACGATGATGATCGTGAGGTTCTTGTTGCGCTCGCGCACCAGCATGATGTCGTCCATCAGCTCGGCCGTCTCGTCGTGCGTCATGCCGGCCGACGGTTCGTCGAGCAGCAGCAGCTTGGGCGCGCTGATCAGCGCGCGGCAGATTTCGATGCGGCGGCGGTCGATCATCGGCAGGCCGGCGACCGGCTCGAACAGGCGGTCGGCGAGTTCCGGCTCGAACACGTCCACCAGCGCGCGCGCCGCGGCGTAGCTTTCCTCGTACTGTTTCTTGAACGCGCCGCGCTGCATCAGGTTGAACCAGAGTCCCTGGTTCAGCCGCATGTGGTTGCCGATCATGATGTTGTCGAAGATCGACAGCGGCAGCGACAGGCGCGAACGCTGGAACGTGCGCGTGATGCCGGCGGCATAGACCGCGCGCGAGGCCGCGTTGGTGATGTCGGCGCCGTCGAAGGCGATGCTGCCGGCGTTGGCCGGGTAGATGCCGGTGACGACATTGAAGAAGGTGGTCTTGCCCGATCCGTTCGGTCCGATGAGGCCGAGGATCTCGTTCGGCTGCACGACCAGATCGAGGCCGTCGAGCGCGACCACGCCGCCGAAGCGGCGCACCAGGCCGCGGGCTTCCAGGAGCGCGCTCATGGCCGCCACCCCGGGAAATAGCGCCGCACCGGACGCGGCAGCAGACCTTCGGGGCGGAACAGCAGCACGCCGATCACCATCAATGCATAGAGCAGGAAGCGATACTCCTGGATGGTCTGCAGCTTCTCCGGCACCACGACCACGATGAAGGTCGCCACCACCAGGCCCCAGGGATTGCCGATGCCGCCGAGCAGCAGGATGGAGACGAGGATGAGCGAGTCGGCGAAGGTGTAGTTGTTCGGCGCGACGAATGCGCCGACCATGCCGAACAGCGCGCCGGCGGTGCCGATCAGGAAATTGCCGATCAGGAACGCCGTCACCTTCCAGCGCGTGATGTCGAGACCGAAGCAGCCGGCGGCGATCTCGTCCAGCCGCAACGCATCGAGGTTGAGCCCGACCCACGACCGCTCCAGCCGCCGCACCAGCACGAAGGCCACGACCAGCAGACCGAGGCTGAGCACGAAATAGCTCATGTAGAACGACAGCGTGATGCCGCCGATCTCGATGTTGTCGTTGAACGACCAGCCGAACAGGGTCATGCCCTTGACCTGCATGCCTTGCGGGCCGCCGAGCACGTCGTTCACCTCGAGGAAGGTCTTGAACAGCAGCGCAAAAGCGATGGTGATGAGCGCGGCGTAGTGGCCGCGCGTGCGCAGCACCGGCAGCAGCAGCACCGAACCGATGAGGGCGGCGAGCAGCCCGCCGATCAGCGGCACCAAAAGGTGCGGGACACCGGTCGTGTTGAGCACGGCCGAGGTATAGGCGCCGATACCGAAGAACGACGCGCCGGCGAAATTGAGCACGCCGGCATAACCGAACTGGATGTTCAACCCGAGCGTCGCCACCGTGGTGAGCAGCACGGTGATGACCAGCAGCAGGACGAAATGGTCCTCGTGGAACCAGGCCGCCACCGCCAGCGCGGCGACGATTGCCGCAAGGCCCATGCGGTCCTCGTGCGCGGCGAAGGCGCGGCCTACCCCCTGCACCACCCCGAACCAGGTCGCCGCCAGCGCGCCGACGATGCCGACCGCGATCAGCGCGATGATGACCGGCTGCTTTTCGGCGCCGAGCAGCGCGATCAGATAGACCGTCAGCACGGCCAGCGCGGCGATCGCCGGCCAGGCGCCGGTGCGCGCCGGATTGGCCTTCCCGGCCGTCGGATCAGACGCGCTCACTGATCTTCTCCCGGATGAGGCCGGTCGGGCGCCAGGCCATGATCGCGATGACGACCGCGAAGGCGAACACGTCCTTGTAGGCGCTCGCGAAAGGCAGGAGCACCGTGCCGATGATCTGCAGCGCGGCGAACAGGAAGCCGCCGAGGATCGCGCCGTAGATGCTGCCGAGGCCGCCGATGATGGCGGCGGCGAAGCCGACCACGCCGAGATAGAGGCCGATGCCGAAATTGATCTCGTTGTAGTAGAGGCCATTCATCACGCCGGCGAAGGCGGCGAGCCCCGAGCCGATGGCGAAGGTGATCAGCACCACCGCGGTGAAGTTGATGCCCATGGTGCGCGCGGTTTCCTCGTCCTGCGCGACCGCGCGGATGGCGAGCCCGAGCCGCGTGCGGTTGAGCAGGTATTGCAGCCCGACGATGGTCAGCACGCCGGCCGCCAGCATCAGCACGTTGTCCAGCCGCAGGTTGAAGCCGCCGAGATCGACCGAGGCGCGCGGCAGCAGCGCCGGGAACGGCTTCGGGTTGGCGCCCTGCGGATAGAACAGGCGCACGCATTCGCGCAGCACGGTTCCGAGCATCAGGGTGATCAGCAAAGTGTTGAGCGCCGGCGCCGAGCGCAGCGGCATCACCAGATAGCGCGCGATCAGCATGCCGAGAAAGGCCATGGCCAGGGTCGCGACGGTCAAAATGACGACGAGCGCCACCCAGCTCGACTGCAGCCCGGCCGAGGTGAGCCCGACATAGGTGGCCAGCGCCGTGAAGGCCCCCACCGTGAGCACGTCGCCGTGCGAAAACTTGATCACGTCGAGCACGCCGAAGAACAGCGTGAAGCCGACTGCGACCAGGGCGTACATCATGCCGAGCATCAGCCCGTTCATGATGTATTGCGCAAACAAGCCCGCGTCCATGTCCCTAGTTCTTGTCCGGTTGCCAAAAAAAACGGGCCGCCCGCGCACGGGCGGCCCGCGCTCGAGGACTTACTTCTGCCCCGGCAGCTTGCGCTTGCCGCTGGCGTATTCGCTCTCGTCCCACTCCACGAACTTGCCGTCCTGCACCACGTACTTGGTGATGACCGGCACGGTGTTCTGGCCGTGGTCGTCGAAGGTGATCTTGCCGACGATGGAATCGCGGTCCTTCACCTTGGCGAGCTCGGCGATCACCTTCTTGCGGTCCGGACCGACCTTCTCGATCGTGTCGATGATCATGTCCATGGCGGCATAGGCGAATGCGCCGTAGGCCTCCGGCGGGTTGTCGTACTTCTGGGCGCTATACTTCTCCATGAAGAACTTGCCGCCCGGCAGCTTCTCGGTCGGTGCGCCCTCGCGGAAGGCGAGCGAGCCCTCGGCCAGCGGGCCGAGGCCCTGGATGAAGGCGTCCGAAACGATGCCCGAGGTGCCGTCGAACACGGCCTTGATGCCGAGCTTGTCCATCTGCGAGCGGATGCGTACGCCGATCGGCGTCAGCCCGCCGAAATAGATCACTTCGGGGTTGAGCGCCTTGATCTTGGTGAGCTCGGCGGTGAAGTCCTGCTGGTCGGCGGTGACGCCGAACGTGCCGACGATCTTCGCCTTGCCGGCCTTCTGGATCGCCTTGGCGAAGTACTCGTTGTGGCCCTTGCCGTAGTCGGTGGTGTCGTGGATCACCGCGATGGTCTTGAAGCCGAGCTTGTTGACCAGCTCCGCGTTGGCGTCGTTCTGGTTGATCATCGTGCCGTTGACGCGATGAATCTCGGCATACTTGTTGCGGTAGGTGATGTCGGGCAGCACGGCGCCCCACACGATCACCGGGAAGCCGAACTTGTGGTAGGTGTCCACCGCGGCGATCGCGGCGGCCGAGCAGTAGTGCGTCGCGCCGGCGATGATTTCCTTGTCGGTCGCCATCTTGGTCGCGACCTGCACGGCCACGTTGGGTTTGCACTCGTCGTCGAGCACAACCATCTCGTATTGGTACTTCGACTTCGCGTCGGCATTGCGAAGCTTCACCGCCAGCTCCGCCGAGTTGCGCCCACCGATGCCGTTGACGGAGACGCCGCCGGTGAGCGGCCCGATGTAGCCGACCTTGACCTTGTCCTTCGCGTAGGCGCTGGCCGCGATCATCGTGAAACACAACGCCGCAATGCCAGCGGCCGTCAGCCTGCCTGATCTGTTCATTTGTCTCTCCGTAGCACTCACAGCCGCCTCGCGACCGTCCTGCGTCCGCCATCGTTGCGCGCCGCGTGGCTCAGAACAAGTGGTAATTTGTTGGAGGCGACGGACGGAAGGCCGCTTCGTCTTCCTATACCGTGCAACGAAAGCCGCCTCGCATACTGGCGACGCCTTGCGCGCTTCCGTCAAGGCGATGTGCAAGGCGCTTAGCCGACACTCCTGCCGATCAGTCCGATCTCGAGAAACGCCAGCACGAGGACGACGTTGATGGCCCAGGCGATGATCAGCAGCCGCGCCATCAGGCCCCAGAACGGCTCGGTCGTATTGCCGGCGCAGCGCCACACCGACACCAGTATCCAGACCGAGTAGGCGCCCGCGCAGAAAAAGAGCAGGTGCTGCAGCGCGACGTAGTCGCCGTAGATCGCGCCGGCGTAGAACGCGGCGATCACGGCGCTGACGAGGACGCCGTAGCCCCAGAACACCTTCCAGAGCGGTTCACGCCCGCGCCACGACCGTATTTCCGGCGCGAACAGTTTCGCCAGCAGGCCGGCCGCGTCCCGGCTTCGCTTGTCGTTCGGCGACATGACCTGAAATCTAGCACGCCGGCGCCGCGCCGAGCCAAACCGGCAGCGCCATCGACGGCTCTCCTCTGCCCCCCATTGCGCCCGCGCGAGGCGCCGCCCATGCTGCGGCTCGCAGGCAAAAAGGGCAGCGCGCAATGATCCGGATCGGCGTAATCGGACTCGGCTGGTGGGGCAAGCAGATCGTCACGTGTCTGGCCGAGAGCCCGCGCTTCAAGGTGGTGGCCGGCTGCGACATCGATACCGGCATGGCAGCCCCCTTCGCCGCCGCGCGGAAGTTCGATCTCGTCGGCGACTACAAGGCCCTGCTCGCGCGGTCCGACATCGACGCCGTCGCGGTGGTCACGCCGCATCTCCTGCACGAGGAGATGGCGGTCGCCGCCTTCGCCGCCGGCAAGCAGGTGTTCTGCGAGAAGCCGCTGGCGCTCACCGCCGCGAGCGCCGAACGCATCCTGGCGGCCGGCGCCAAAGCCGGCGGCGTGCTTGGCATCGGCCACGAACGCCGCTACGAGCCGGCGCTGGAGGAATTGCGGCGGCTGAAGGAAAGCGGCGCGCTCGGCCGCGTGCTGCACATGGACGCCAATGTCAGCCACAACAATTTCCGCACCATGGACCCGTCCAACTGGCGGCGCGATCCGCGCCACGCGCCGGCCGGCGCCTGGACCGCGCTCGGCATTCATCTCGGCGACTTGTTCGTCTCGCTCGCCGGAGGGCCGACGCGCGTCGCCGCCCGCACCGCCTCGCAGATATTCCCCGCGCCGTCGGAGGACTTCGTCAGCGCCGAGATCGACTTCGAAAACGGCGCGCGCGGGCGCATCACCTGCCTGTCGACGCCGCCGTTCTACGGCCGCTTCACGCTGGTCTGCGACAACGGCTGGGTGGAAGTGCAGGAAGGCGGCAATGTCGACAAGGGCCTGCCGTCGAGCTTCGTCCATTGCCGGCCGGACGGCAGCCGCGAAACCCGCAGCTACGCGCCGGTCAACACCGTGCGCATGAACTTCGAGGCCTGGGCCGACGCGGTCGAAGGCCGCGTGCCCTACCGCTTCTCGCCCGATCAACTGCTCGCCAATATCCGCATCCTCGACGCCATCACCCGTTCCGCCGCGGCGGACGGCAAGCCGATTGCAATTTAGTCGCAAGAGCGACTGGCGAAGTCGAAATTGCGCCGCGATTGGGCTACACAGCGCGCCATGCCCAGCAGGAAGGAAAAGGTCGCGATCGTCTCCGTCTTTGCGAGCGGCTCGCTCGCGGCGGCGAAGTTCGTCGTCGGCGTCGCCATCGGCAGCCTGGCGCTCATTTCCGATGCCCTGCACAGCCTGATCGACCTCGGCGCCACGCTGGTCACCTGGTTTGCCGTGCGTGTCGCCGACCGGCCGCCCGACGCCGAGCACCATTACGGCCACGGCAAGGTCGAAAGCGTGGCGGCGCTCGCGGAATCGGCCCTGCTCTTCCTGCTGGCCGGCGGCGTCGCGGTGGAAGCAGTCAGCCGCCTGCAGGCGGGCTCCTCGGCGGTGACGTTCTCGGTCATCCCCTTTGTCGTGCTCGGCATCGAAATGGCGGTGAACGCCTGGCGCGCGCGAGCCTTGCTCAAGGTCGCGCGCGAAACGAAGAGCCAGGCGCTGGAAGCGGACTCGCTGCATTTCGCCTCGGACTTCTTCGGCTCCATTCCGGTCATCATCGGCTTGATTCTCTCCGCTTACGGCTACCACTGGGGCGACCCGTTGGCCGCCATCGCGGTTGCCGTGCTGATTTCCATCCTTGGATTCCGCATGGCGCGGCGGACGCTGGCGACGCTGGTCGACACCGCCCCCGAAGGCATCGCCGACGCCGTCGAAGCACAGATCCGCAAGATCGCCGGCGTCGTCGAGATCGAGCGGGTGCGCGTGCGCATGGTGGGGCCGCGCTATTTCATCGACGCGGCGGTCAAGCTGCCGCGCGTGTTTCCCGCCGACCAGGCCGCGGGCGTCAAGACGGAAATCCAGAAGGCTGTCGGCGCGCTGTTCGACGACGCCGACATCACCATCACCACGACGCCCATCGCGCTCGACAACGAATCGATGATGGACCGCATCATGGTGATCGCGCGCAACCGCGCGCTCGCCGTGCATCACGTGACCGTGCACGGCATCGACGACCGCCTGGCGGTGTCGCTCGACCTTGAGGTGGACGGCAAGCTGACCTTGCGGGCGGCGCACGAGATCGCCGACGCGCTGGAGGACGCCATCGCAGCCGAGCTCGGTCCCGGCGTCGAGGTCGAAACGCACATCGAGCCGCTGCAGGCGCAGGACGCGCTTGGCCGCGAAGCCCCGCCCGAGCGCGTGCAGGCGGTCACCATCGCGCTCGCCGAGATCGCCGCCGAAGGCCGCGTCATCCGCGACGTGCACGACGTGCGCGTGCGCGAAACCGACGAAGGCGAGATCGTCAACTTCCACTGCCGGGTGGACCCGGAGCTCAGCGTGCAGGCCGTGCACGAGAGCGTCGACGCGCTCGAGCGCGCGCTCAAGCAGCGCTCGTCATCGATCAAGCGGGTGATCGGCCATGCCGAGCCGATGCGGTAGTTTGCAATCTGCCGTTCGTCCCCGCGTAAGCGGGGACCCAGTGCTGAAATGAGGTTCCGGGCCTGCCGAGCACCATGGCGCACGTTAGGCTATAGTTCTTCCAATCCCCGGCCCAACATCCTAGATCAAAATCCATGCGCACCGACATCGCCCAGCCGATCCATCTGAAAGATTACCGCCCGCCCGACTGGCTGGTGGAAACGGTCCACCTCGACGTCGCCCTGCACCCGACCGGCACGAAGGTGCGCGCGCGGCTTGCCCTCAAGCCCAACCCGCAGGCTCCGGCGGCGCCGCTGGTGCTGGACGGCGACGGCCTGTCGCTCGTCTCGCTCAGGCTCGACGGCGCCGCGCTCGGGGCCGACGCCTATCGCGCCTCCCCGGATCAGCTCACGCTGCCGCAGCCGCCGAACCGCGCCTTCACGCTCGAGATCGAAACGCTGGTCGATCCGTCGGCCAATACGCAGCTTTCCGGCCTCTACCGCTCCAGCGGCACCTATTGCACCCAGTGCGAGGCCGAAGGCTTCCGCCGCATCACTTTTTTCCCCGACCGGCCGGACGTGATGGCGGTCTACACCACGCGCATCGAAGCCGGCAAAAAGGAAGCGCCGGTGCTGCTCGCCAACGGCAATCTCGTCGAGAGCGGCGACCTGCCGGGCGGCAGGCATTTCGCGGTCTGGCACGATCCGCACCCGAAGCCGTCCTACCTGTTCGCGCTGGTCGGCGGCGATCTCGCCTGCGTGGAGGATACCTTCCGCACGATGTCCGGGCGCGACGTGACGCTGCGCATCTATGTCGAGCACGGCAAGCAGGACCGCTGCGACTACGCCATGGACTCGCTCAAGCGCTCGATGCGCTGGGACGAGGAGGCCTTCGGCCGCGAATACGACCTCGACATCTTCATGATCGTCGCCGTGTCGGACTTCAACATGGGCGCGATGGAGAACAAGGGCCTCAACGTCTTCAACGACAAATACGTGCTGGCGACTCCGGAGACCGCCACCGACGCCGACTATTCGCACATCGAGGCGATCATCGCGCACGAGTACTTCCATAACTGGACCGGCAACCGCATCACCTGCCGCGACTGGTTCCAGCTCTGCCTGAAGGAAGGCCTCACCGTCTTCCGCGATCAGGAATTCTCCTCCGACATGCGCTCGCGCCCGGTGAAGCGCATCGCCGACGTGCGCGGCTTGCGCGCTGCGCAGTTCATCGAGGACGCCGGGCCCTTGGCGCATCCGGTCAGGCCCGAAACCTATCGCGAGATCAACAACTTCTACACCGCGACCGTCTACGAGAAAGGCGCCGAGGTGGTGCGCATGGTGCAGACCCTGATCGGCCGCGATAAATTCCGTGCCGGCATGGACCTCTATTTCCAGCGCCATGACGGCGAAGCCGCCACGGTCGAGCAGTTCATCCAGTGTTTTGCCGACGTGAGCGGCCGCGACCTGACGCAATTCCGCCGCTGGTATTCGCAAGCCGGCACGCCGGAGGTGAAGGTGCGCGGCAGCTTCGACTCCGCGCGCAAGATCTACACGCTCTCCTGCACGCAGGCGCTGCCGCCGACGCCCGGCCAGCCGGTGAAGGAGCCGATGGTGATTCCGCTCGCGCTCGGGCTGGTGGGCAAGGACGGCCGCGACCTGCCGCTGACCCTCGCCGACGGCAAGCCGCTGCCGCAGGGCGTGATCGAACTGACCGAGGCCGCGCAGACTTTCGAATTCTCCGGCATCGCCGGGCAGCCGGTACTCTCGATCAATCGCGGCTTCTCCGCGCCGATCAAGCTCGACACCGATCTGACATCCGACGATCTCGCCTTCCTCGCGGCGCATGACAGCGACCCGTTCAATCGCTGGCAGGCGCTGCAGACGATCTCGACGCGGCTCCTGATCGCCAACGTGACGGCGCTGCGCGCGGGCGATCCGCCGCGCAGCGACGACAAGCTGATGGTCGCGCTGGCAGCCATCCTCGAGGATGCCGCGCTGGAGCCCGCCTTCGTCGCGCTGGCGCTGGTGCCGCCGGGCGAAGGCGACATCGCCCGAGAGATCGGCCGCGACATCGATCCGGACGCGATCTTCCACGCCCGCACGGCCTTGCGCCGCGAGATCGGCGAGCGCCTGGCCGCCGCGCTTTCCACGCTGTACGAGCGCCTCACGGTGCGCGGCGGCTATACGCCGGACGCCGCCAGCGCGGGGCGGCGTTCGCTGCGCAACGTGGCGCTCGATCTGATGGCCGCCGGCGGGGCTGCCGAAGCGATCGACCGCGCCGCGCGCCAGTACGACGCCGCCGACAACATGACCGACCGCATGGCCGCGCTCGCCACCCTCTCCTTCCATCCGGTGCCGGAACGCACGCACGCGCTGGCCGACTTCTACCGCCGCTACGAGAAAGACGCGCTGGTGATCGACAAGTGGTTCTCGCTACAGGCCACGATCCCGCAACCCGACACGCTCGATACCGTGCGCGCGCTGATGCGGCACCCGGCCTTCTCGATGGCCAATCCCAACCGCGTGCGCGCGCTGATCGGCGCCTTCGCGCAGGGCAATCCCACCCAGTTCAACCGCGCCGACGGCGCCGGCTACGACTTCGTCGCCGACGCCGTGCTGGCGCTCGACCCCAAAAATCCGCAGGTGGCCGCGCGCATGGCCACCGCCTTCCGCACCTGGCGCACGCTGGAAGAAGGCCGCCGGGCCAGGGCCGAGGCCGCTCTCAAGCGGGTACAGGCGGCGCCGGGGCTTTCCCGCGATCTCGCCGACATCGTCGGCCGCGCGCTGGCCGCGCCCTGAGGCGGCGCGCGGCGGAGGTATTTCTCGTTGCGCCTGCGGGCTTTGCGGACGGTCGCGCGCCGCGGCTTAGCCTTTGCCGGGCCAGTGTTATTTGTGGGTAACGATTTCTAAATATTTGACTCCCGGACTCTCGACAAATCACCGGGCATCGATTCCAATCGGCAGTGATTCGGAGAGATGCGGCACATCCTTCCGTATCGAGGGTGGTAGGGAAATCCGAACGAGGGGGCCTTCATGGCGCGCGCCGGCGTGGCGAGTGCGTCTGCACATTCCGATTCCATCAAGGGCCTCGCGCAGTCGATCGCCAAACCGGCGTATCGGAGGCTCCTGACGGCGGAACCCGTACTCCGGCGCGCCGTGCCGGTGCTCATCATCGCGTTCCTCGTTACCATCTTCGTCGGCGCCCTGGTCCAACTCCTCGACCAGCGCAAGCAGACGCTTCAGAACCACGTCATCGCGCTCGACGCCGTCGCCGATCTCGCCGCCGAGCGTCTGCGCCAGCCGCTCGCGCAGCCGAGCGACGTCGTCGCCCGCCCGCAAGAGGTGCTCGCGCACACGCTGCCGGCCTGGGCCTCCGACTCCGGACGGCGCTTCATCCTCACCAATACCGACGGCGTCATCATCGCCGTGACACCGGCGATCGACAGCGCCATCGGCCGGCGGCTGATCGACGTGCTCGGACCCACGCAGCCGCTGACCACCTTCGGGGCCGACGCCGGCGTGCTGGAGATCGTGCTGCCCGACGCGAGCAGCACGCTCGCCACCGTGCGCACGCTCAACGCGCCGCTCGGGCAGATCGCCGTGGTGCAGCCGCGCGCCGGAGCGCTGGCGAGCTGGCGCTCGCTTACCACTCTCACCATCACGCTGTCGGCGACCACCGGCTTCGTCGTGCTGATCCTCGGCTTCGCCTTCCACTGGCAGGCGACGCGCGCGCGCGAGGCCGACGTCATCTATGAAACGGTGCGCACCCGCATCGACACCGCCCTCAACCGCGGACGCTGCGGCCTATGGGACTGGGACCTCGCGCGCGGGCGCATCTTCTGGTCGCAATCGATGTTCGAGATCCTCGGCTTGGAAACCAAGAACGACCTCTTGTCGTTCGGCGACGTGAACGCGCTGGTCCATCCGGAGGACGCCCAGCTCTACAAACTGGCCACCGAGCTCGTCGAAGCCAAGATGACGTCCGTCGACCGCGACTTCCGCATGCGTCATGCCACCGGCCATTGGGTCTGGCTGCGCGCGCGCTGCGAGCTCGTCCGCCAGCCGAACGACCCCGGCCTGCATCTCATCGGCATCGCGGTGGACATCACCGAGCAGAAGAACCTGGTGGAAAAGACGGCCGCGGCCGACCTGCGCCTGCGCGACGCCATCGAGACCATCCCGGAAGCCTTCGTGCTGTGGGACGCCGACAACCGGCTGGTGCTGTGCAATTCCAACTTCCAGGAGCTGCACCAGCTCCCCGACGAGGCGATCACGGCCGGTGCCTCCTACGAGTCCGTTCTCGCCGCCGGGCGCGAGCCCGTGGTGCGCAACAAGATCGTGGCCAACGGGCGCTCGGTGCCCGGCGCGCGTACTTTCGAGGCCCAGCTCGATGACGGGCGCTGGCTGCACATCAGCGAAAGGCGCACCAAGGACGGCGGCTACGTGTCGGTCGGCACCGACATCACCGCGCTCAAGGCGCACGAGGAAAAGCTCGTCGAGAGCGAACGCCGCCTGATGGCCACCGTTTCCGATCTGCGCGCCTCGCAGCAGCGCTCGGCCGAACTCGCGGAGAAATACGCCGCCGAGAAGACCCGGGCCGAGGAAGCCAACCAGGCCAAGTCGAAGTTCCTCGCCAACATGAGCCACGAGCTGCGCACGCCGCTCAACGCCATCATCGGCTTCTCGGAGATCATGGAGTCGGGCATGTTCGGCCCGCTCGGGGCCGACAAGTACCAGGAGTACTGCAGCGACATCCGCGGCAGCGGGCAGTATCTGCTCGATGTGATCAACGACATCCTGGACATGTCGAAGATCGAAGCCGGTCGCATCCGCCTCGACTTCGAGGACCTCGAGCTCGATCCCCTGCTCGGCGAATCCATGCGCGTGGTCGCCGCGCGGGCGCAGGAGAAGGAACTCGCGCTGTCCTCGCGCATCTCGCCCGAGCTGCGGCTGCGCGGCGACCGCCGCGCGATCAAGCAGATCCTGCTCAACCTCTTGTCCAACGCCGTCAAATTCACGCCCGCCGGCGGCCGCGTCACCGTGCGCGGGCGCGCCACCGACCACTGCATCGTGCTGGGCATCGCGGATACCGGCATCGGCATCGCCCGGGAAAACATCGACCGTCTCGGCCGCCCCTTCGAGCAGGTCGAAAGCCAGCTCGTGAAGAGCCATCACGGTTCGGGTTTGGGCCTCGCCATCGCCAAATCGCTGACCGAGTTGCACGGCGGGCGCATGCGCATCCGCTCGACGCTCGGTAAAGGCACGATGGTGGTGGTGCGGCTGCCGCTCGAGCCGCAATGCCCGCTGCCGAAGGAAGAGGCGGCGTAGCCGCCATCCCGGGCTCGCCCGCTCCGCTCGCGCCCCGGGATGACCTTAAGGCTTACGGCGCCTTCCCCAGAATGCGCACAAAGCTCGCGCGCACCTTCGCCTGCGTCTCGACCAGCGTCGCTTCGAGCGTGGCGAAGTCGGGCACGTCGGCCGCACGCGCCAAAAGGCGCAGCAGGCCGGCGCCCGCCGTCTTCGGATCGAACGGACCCGGCAGGCATAGCCGCAGGATCTGCGTCAGGTCGTGATAGAGCCGCACCGCCGGCCGCAGCACTTCGGCGTCCTCCACCGCCAGCACGCGCAACGACCAGGCCTTGTCGAGCACGCCGGCGGTCGAGGTGTCGAGGATACCGGGCGCCTCATTCGCGTGGACGAGTTGCAGGTACTGCGCGATGAACTCGATGTCGACCAGGCCGCCGGCCGCATATTTGATGTCCCAGCGGTCGCTGTCGCCTTTCTCCTTGCCGATGGCCCCGCGCATCTCGACCACGTCGCCTGCGATCAGTTCGGCGTCGCGCGGCCGGCGCAGCACTTCGCAAATGACGCCGCGCACACGCTCGGCGAAGGCGGGCGAAGCCGCCACCACGCGCGCGCGCGTCAGCGCCATGTGCTCCCAGGTCCAGGCCTCGTTCTCCTGGTAATGCGCGAAGCCGTGCAGCTGCGTCGCCAGCGGCCCCGCCCGCCCCGACGGACGCAGGCGCATGTCCACCTGGTAGAGCGCGCCGAGGTTGGTCTGCGCCGTCAGCGCGTTGATCAGCCGTTGCGTCAGCCGCGCGAAATACTGCCCGCCGTACAGCATGCGCTCCCCGTCCGATTCGGGTTGCGCCTCGTCGAAGTCGTAGACCAGGATCAGGTCGAGATCGGAGGTCGCGGTCATCTCGTAGCCGCCGAGCTTGCCCAGCGCCATGACGGCCGTCTCGCCGCAACTCATGTGGCCGTAGCTCTTGGCGAAGTTCTCCGCCACCGCGCGGTGCACGGCGCGGATCACCGCGTCGGCGAGCCGCGCATAGGCTTCTCCCGCCTGCCGCGCGGTCACCGTGCCGGTGAGGATGCGGACGCCGATCAGAAACAGGTATTCCAGCCCGAACATGCGGATGCGCTCGAGCAGGTCCTCTTCGTAGCGCGCCTGCGCCAGCGCCGCTTCCAGCCGCCGCGCGAGCTCCGCCTCATCGGGCAACGCGCCGAAGAAGCTCGGGTCGATCAGCGCGTCCATCACCTCGGGCGAGCGCGCCAGGGTGTCCGCGAGCCGCGGCGCCACGCCGAGGATCAGGCTGATGAGCGAAATGAGGTGGGGGTTTTGCCGCAGGAGGGAGAGCAGTTGGGCGGCGCCGTGCAGGTTGGCAAGGAAATGGTCGAACAGCACCAGCGCCGCGTTCGGATTGTCGGTGCGCGCGAGGTGCTCGAGCAGGTCCGGCAGCAGCGCCTCGAGATGGGCGCGCACCGCCTCGCCCTTGAGCGACCGGTGCTCGCCCATGAGCCAGTGGCGGACGATGCTGGAGGCTTCGAGCGGCGAGCGGAATCCGAGCTCGACCAGCCGATCGAGTGTCTTGTGGTCGTCCTTGTCGGCAGGAAACGCGAGCAGCGGCCGCTCGGGGCCCGGCAGCTTCTCGAACAGTTTCGCATAGATGCGCTGAACGTTGTTCAGGTGCCCGAGCAGGACCTTCGCGAAGGCGTCGCGGCCGGCGAAACCGAGGAAGCGCGCGAAGCGCTCGAGGCCGGCGCGGTCGGCCGGCAGGGTCTGCGTCTGCTCGTCGTTCACCATCTGCAGGCGGTGCTCGACCGTGCGCAGGAAGTAGTAGGCCGCCTTCATGTCGTCGCGCGCGTCCGCGTCGATCCAGCGGTCGTCGCATAGCTTGTCGAGCGTCGTGAGCGTGTCGCGGTCGCGCAGATCAGGGTTGCGGCCGCCGGCGATGAGCTGCTGGGTCTGCGCGAAGAACTCGATCTCGCGGATGCCGCCGCGGCCGAGCTTGATGTTGTGCCCCTCCACCGCAATCTCGCCGTGCCCGCGATAGGCGGCGATCTGCTGCTTCATGGCGTGCACGTCGGCGACCGCCGCGAAGTCGAGATACTTGCGCCACACGAAGGGCGACAGATCGTTGAGGAAGCGCTCGCCGGCGCCGACGTCGCCCGCGCAAGCACGCGCCTTGATCATGGCGGCGCGTTCCCAGTTCTGCCCGACGCTTTCGTAATAGGACAGGCCGGCCGCGGTCGAGATCGCGATCGCGGTCGAAGCCGGATCGGGCCGCAGCCGCAGGTCGGTGCGGAACACGTAGCCGTCGCCGGTGCGCTCGTTCAGGAGCTTCACCACGCGCTGGGTGATGCGCACGAAAGTGCTCGCCGGCGCGGCCTCCTCCGGCAGCACCGGCGAGGCCTGGTCGTAGAAGACGATGAGGTCGATGTCGCTGGAATAATTGAGCTCGAAGGCGCCCATCTTGCCCATGGCGAGCACGATGTAGCCGCTGCGATCCACCGCCACGTCCGCCTGCGGCGCGATGCGTCCGGCGCGCGCGGCCTCGGCGAAGGCGAAGGCGACGGCGGCGCCGACCGCGACGTCAGCGAGCTCGGTAATCGCGCGCGTCGCGCGCATCACCGGCCAGACCCCGCCGATGTCGGCGAGCGCGATCAGCAGCGCCGCCTCCGCCTTCATCCCGCGCAGGAGCCGCATGGCCTCCGCTTCGTCCGCGCAGGCGGCGACCGCCGCGGCCGTGTCGGCGAGCAGCGTTGCCAGATGGCGGTCCGGGTCGGCGTCCATCAGCCGCAGCAGGCGCGCGGGCGCGCGGCTCGTCAGTTCCCAGAGGAAAGGCGAGCTTTCCGCCAGGCTCTCGATCAGCGCGCCGATCTTCGGGTTGCGGCCGGTCAGCGCCTCGATCGCGGCCGCTTCGTCCTGCGGCAATTCGCCGAGCCAGGCGGCGACTTGCGCCTGCGCCGCCTGCCGATCGTGCAGAAACGGCGCGGCGGCGATCCGCTCGGCGAGCGTGCCGGTATCGGCGGACGGCGGCGGGGTGGACGCGGAGGGAGAGGCCGGGGTCATCCCCCACTCTGTAGCGGTCCCACGCGCGGCAAGGCAATGATGCACTTGAGCCCGGGCGCGTTATCCGTCAGCGACAGCTCGCCTCCGTGCAGGCGCGCGACCGCCGCGGCCAGACTCAAACCCAGGCCGGAGCCGGGAAGCGAGCGGCTCTGCTCCAGCCGCACGAACCGCTCGAGCACGCGCGACCGGTCGGCTTCCGGAATGCCGGGCCCGCGGTCGGCCACCGTCAACAGCACGCGGTCGCCTTCGACGGCCGCGCCCAGCACGATATCGGGCGCGACACCGCCGGCGGGCATCTCCGCCGGGGTGTATTTGATGGCGTTGTCCACCAGGTTGGCGAGCGCCTGGCTGACCAGTTCGCGATTTCCTTTCAGGCGCGCCGGCGCCTCCGCCTGCACCTTCAGCGCGATGCCTTTCTCCTCGGCCAGCGGCTCGTAGAGCTCGCCGACGTCGTGCACGACCTCGGCCGCGTCGAACTCGCTCATGTCGTCGCGGGCCTGGCCCGATTCGGCGCGCGCGATCAGCAGCAGCGCGTTGAAGGTGCGGATGAGCCCGTCCGATTCCTCGATGATCGCGTCGAGCGTCGCCCGGTATTCGGGCTCGTTGCTGGCGGTGCGCAGCGCCTGCTCCGCGCGGTTGCGCAGGCGCGTGAGCGGCGTCTTGAGATCGTGCGCGATGTTGTCGGACACTTCCTTGAGCCCGTTCATCAGCGCTTCGATGCGCTCGAGCATGGCGTTGAGGTTGCCGGCCAGCCGGTCGAGCTCGTCGCCGGTGCCGGTCACCTGCAGCCGCTCGCCGAGATCGCCGGCCATGATGCTGCGGGTGGTCTCGGTCATCGCGTCGACCCGCCGCAGCACGCGGCGCGTGACGAAGAAGCCGCCGGCGATCCCCAGCACGACGACGATGAGCACGGACCAGCGGCCCGCCGCAAACACGATGCTGAAGAGCCGCTCGCGCTCCTCGAGGTCGCGGCCGACCAGCAGACGGAAGCCGCCCGGCAGCTGGAAGACGCGCACCAGCGCGCGATGCTGAGGATGGCTCTGCTCGTCGCTTTCGTCGAGCCGGCGGTAGACCGTTTCCAGCCACCCCGGAGTGTCGAGCGTGCCCGGCGCCAAAGCGGTGACGTTGCCGGCGAGCGCCTCGCCGGCATGCGTCGTCACCAGATAGAGGCTGGAGCCTGGGCGCCGCGCCCGGCCGTCCACCACCAGCACGAGGCGCCGGATGCCGCCCTGCCGGTACTGTTCGGACAGCCCGGTGATCTCGGCATTCACCGTGTCGGTGATCTGCTCGGTGATGAGAAGGCGGGTGTTGAGCGCGAGGTAGCCGAGCAGGAACGCCGCAAACAGCGCGAACACGGTCAAATAGACCAGCGTCAGCTTGAATATGGTGGTGCGAAACAGCTTACCGAGCGCCGTCACGTATCATGTATCCCGCGCCGCGGATCGTGTGCAGAAGCGGCTGGGAGAAACCTTTATCGATTTTCGAGCGC
This sequence comes from Pseudolabrys sp., assembly GCA_046292265.1. GTDB lineage: Bacteria > Pseudomonadota > Alphaproteobacteria > Rhizobiales > Xanthobacteraceae > Pseudolabrys. The sequence goes on from JBKBRE010000012.1 coordinate 123,410, forward strand.
AAGCGCGAGATATGAACGTCGATAACGTTGGTTTGGGGATCGAAATGGTAGTCCCAAACGTTCTCCAGCAGCATGGTCCGGGTGACCACCTGCCCGGCATGTTTCATCAGATATTCCAGCAGCCGGAATTCGCGGGGCTGGAGCGAAATCTCCTCGTTGCCGCGCCGGACCTCGTGCGACAGGCGGTCGAGCTTGAGGTCGCCGACCCGCAGCACGGTCTCCTCGGCGCGCGAGCCGCGGCGGCGCGCCAGCACCTCGACGCGCGCCAGCAGCTCGGAGAACGAATAGGGTTTCGGCAGGTAGTCGTCGCCGCCGGCGCGCAGGCCCTTGACCCGGTCGTCAACCTGGCCGAGCGCCGAAAGGATCAACACCGGGAATTCGAGGCCCTTGCCGCGCAAGGTGCCGATCAGGGTCAGGCCGTCCACCTTGGGCAGCATGCGGTCGACCACCAGCACGTCGTATTGGCCGTCGAGCGCGAGCGCCAAACCCTCCTCGCCGTCGTGGGCGGCGTCGGCGACGTGGCCGACTTCGCGAAACGCCTTGACCAGGTAGTCCGCGGCGTCGCGGTCGTCCTCGACGATGAGAATGCGCATGGTGACCCGGTCCGGTTGCGCATCGGCCGCCCGGCCGAAGGCGCGCTGCCCTTGAATATCCGCAAAACTGGGCATTGGGTTACACCAATTCTAGCTCTTTCGATGACGCACAAGCCGCCTTGGCCGGCGCCGCCCCCAGCTTTTGCCGGGCTGGGCGGATGCGCGTGCCGTTACGTCGCGCGAGGGGGTGGCGGGTGGCCGCCACCCCCTCAACGACCCCACCCCAGCGGGGGCGACGGATGCCGGGGTTGGAGTTCGCGGCCGAAGGCGCGGCGGAGAATGCCGCCTCGCCTCCGGAAATTGGCGGGACAGGCCCGAAGGCCCGTCCCGTTGAGGGATCCCGCCGGCGGGGGCGACGATTGCCGGCGAGACGCCCTCATTCGCTGGATCAGCCGCGGCCGACCGGCATAGCGACGAAGCGGGTGTTGTCACCCTTCTTCACGCGCATCAGCACGGTCCGCTTGCCTTCGCTGCGGGCGCTCGCAATCACCTGGCGCACGTCGCCGGGCGAGGACACAGCCTTGCCGCCAACCTCGAGAATGAGGTCGCCGGTCGCAAAGCCGTGCTCGGCGGCGGCGCCGGACGAGTCGACGCCGGTCACCACGACGCCCTGCTGACCCGCACCGGCCACGCGGCTCGCCGGCGCCAGCGTGAGGCCGAGCTTGCCGACGTCGGCCGAGTCGCTGTCGTCGCGGGAGCCGGCGCGCGCTTCCCGCGCGTTGGGCAGTTCGCCGAGCGTGAGATTGACGGTCTTCTCGGAGCCCTTGTGCAAGACCGAGAGCTTGGCCGTCGTGTTCGGCGCCATCGCGCCGATCTTCTTGGCGAGATCGCGGGCGTCCTTCACTGGCTGGTCATTGACCGCGGTGATGACGTCGCCGGCCTGGATACCCGCCTTGGCGGCCGGGCTGTTCGCCTGCGGCTCGGAGACGAGCGCGCCTTCCGCCCTCTTCAGGCCGAGGCTGTCGGCGATGTCTTTCGTCACCGGCTGGATCTGCACGCCGATCCAGCCGCGCGTGACCGAGCCGTGGTCCTTGAGCTGCGCGACCACGCTCTTGACGGTCTCCGCGGGGATCGCGAAGGCGATGCCGACCGAGCCGCCCGACGGCGAATAGATCGCCGTGTTGACGCCGATCACCCTGCCTTCCACGTCGAAGGTCGGGCCGCCGGAATTGCCCTTGTTCACCGGCGCGTCGATCTGGATGAAGTCGTCATACGCGCTCGCGCCGATATCGCGGCCGCGCGCCGAGACGATGCCGGCGGTGACGGTGCTGCTCAGACCGAACGGATTGCCGACCGCGAGCACCCAGTCGCCGATGCGCGGGGCCTTGTCGGCCAGCTTGACGTAGGGGAACGAGCCGCCTTCGACCTTGATCAGCGCGAGATCGGTGCGCGGATCGGTGCCGATCACCTTGGCGTCGTAGGTCTTGCCGTCGTCGGTGGCGACCTGGACGGTTTCCGCCTTGTCGACGACGTGGTTGTTGGTCACCGCGTAGCCGTCGGCCGAGATGAAGAAGCCGGAGCCCTGGCCGGTCATGCGGTTGGGGCCGCGGCCGCGCGGCATGCCTTCCGGGCCGCCGGGCATGTCGGGCATGCCGAAGCGGCGGAAGAACTCGCGCATGCCGGGCGGAACGTCTTCGCGATTCATGCCGTCGGTCTGCGCGTTGCCGCCGATCTTCACGCGCACGGAGATCACCGCGGGCTTCACCTTCTCGACGATGTCGGCGAAGCCGACCGGCGCGGCCATCTTGTTGGCCTGCTCGGAGAGGTTCTGCGCCTGCGCGGCGGGATAGGTCAGGGAGAGGTTGAAGTCAGGCGAGGCGACGAAAGCCGCGGCGCCGAGGCCGGCAACCGTCGTCGCGAGCAGAGCGATACGGCGGGCCGACAGCACGCGCCGTTTCCGTTGTGCGGAACCTACGCTCGGGGTCATCGAACAGTCTCCATCTCAATGTCGCTGAGCGCGCCACGCGCTCTGTTTCGACACCGAAGATGGGGCTTGGCGCCTTACGGCCGCCTGACGGCGGGGTTAATTTTTGGTAAGGTGGAAAAGTTGCCCGGGGCGAATATTCCGACGCAAAATCAACGCTCTGGCGCGTCGCTATCGACCAAAGCCGCAAGCCGCCGCCGCTCTTCCGCCGAGAGCGAGACGGGTCCGGCCGCGGCGCTGTTGCGCCGCCGCGCCATGGCGAGGACGGCAACGACGCCGATGACAAGCGCAAGCGGCGGCAGACCCCACAAGAGCAATGTGTGCATCTCGAAAGGCGGCCTGAGCAGCACGAATTCGCCGTAGCGCGCGACGAGGAAATCGAGCACCTGGCGGTCGCTGTCGCCGGCCTCCAGACGCTGCCGCACCAAGAGCCGCAGGTCGCGCGCGAGCGGCGCGTCCGAATCGTCGATCGACTGGTTCTGGCACACCATGCAGCGCAGCTCGCGCGACAGGTTGCGCGCACGGGCCTCGAGCGCCGGGTCTTTCAGGATCTCGTCCGGCTGCACCGCGCGCGCCGAACCCGGCGCCATCAGCGCCAGCAGCAGAGCGACGAGGACGAGGCGGCGCACCGGCCCTACTCCGCCGCCTGCAAGGCCGGCTTCGATGCCGGCTTGGCCCGCTTGGGCGCGCCGATGCGCAGCCGCCGGTCGGACAGCGAGAGCAGCCCGCCGAACGCCATCACCAGCGCGCCGAGCCAGATCAGCAGAACGCGCGGCTTGTAATAGAGCCGCACCGCGACCGAGCCGTCCTCGTTGGTGTCGCCGAGAGAAAGGTAGAGCTGGCTGAAGCCGCGCGTCATCAACGCCGCTTCCGTCGTCGTCATCGCGCGCGTCGAGAAGCTGCGCTTGGTCGGCTCCATGACGCCGACGTAGACGCCGCCGCTGCGCACGGTGAACTTCGCCACCTGCTCGCGGTAGTTCGGGCCCATGCGCTGCCCCATGCCCTCGAAGGTCAGATCGTAGCCGGCGAGCGACACCGCCTGCGACGGCTTGAGCGCGACGATGCGCTCGCTCGCCCAGGTCGTCACGCAGACCACGCCGAGCACCGATACCGCCACGCCGAAATGCGCGATCGCCGTTCCCCAGGCCGAGCGCGGCAGGCCGGCCGCGCGCGAGCGCACCGTCGCGATTGGCGCTCGGAACAGTCCGGTGCGTTCGGCCAGATCGACGAGCGCGCCCGCCATGACGAAGAAGCAAAGCCCGATGCCGAGCGCCGGCAGCACGCCGTGCCCGCCTTCGGCGATGAAGGTCGCCGCCACCACCACGATGCCGACGCCGAAAGCCGCCATCAGCCGCTGCGCCGCTCCCAGCAGATCGCCGCGCTTCCAGGCGAGCAGCGGCCCGAACGGCATGGCGAATACGAGCGGCAGGAACAACGGCACGAAGGTGAGATTGAAGAACGGCGCGCCGACCGAGATTTTCTCGCCGGTGACCCCTTCGAGCGCCAGCGGATAAAGCGTTCCGACGAACACCGTCAGGCAGGCCGTGGTGAGGAACAGGTTGTTGAACACCAGCGCGCCCTCGCGCGAGATCGGCGCGAACAGGCCGCCCTGCTTCAGGAGCGGCGCGCGCCAGGCGAACAGCGCAAGGCCGCCGCCGATGAACAGCACCAGGATCGCGAGGATGAAGACGCCGCGCGTCGGATCGGTGGCGAAGGCGTGCACCGAGGTGAGCACGCCCGAGCGCACCAGGAAGGTGCCGATCAGCGACAGCGAGAAGGCAAGGATGGAGAGCAGCAACGTCCAGATCTTGAGCGCGTTGCGCTTCTCCATCACCACCGCGGAGTGCAGCAGCGCGGTGCCCGCGAGCCAGGGCATCAGCGAGGCGTTCTCGACCGGGTCCCAGAACCAGAAGCCGCCCCAGCCGAGCTCGTAGTAAGCCCAGTACGAGCCCATCGCGATGCCGAGCGTGAGGAACACCCAGGCCGCCAGCGTCCACGGCCGCACCCAGCGCGCCCAGGCCGCGTCGATGCGGCCTTCGATCAAGGCGGCGATGGCGAAGGAGAACGAAATCGAGAGACCGACATAGCCGAGATAGAGCAGCGGCGGATGCACCGCGAGGCCGAAGTCCTGCAGCACCGGATTGAGGTCGCGGCCTTCGAACGGCGCCTGCGGCAGGCGCAGGAACGGGTTCGAGGTAAGCAGGATGAACAGGTAGAAGGCGCAGGCGATCCAGGACTGCACCGCCAGCACGAGCGCCTTCAGGCTCGCCGGCAGATTGCCGCCGAACGCCGCCACCAGCGCGCCGAACAGCGCCAGGATCAGCACCCACAGGAGCATCGAGCCCTCGTGGTTGCCCCACACGCTGGTGAACTTGTAGACCAGCGGCATCATCGAATGCGAGTTCTCGTAGACGTTCGCCACCGAGAAATCGGATGTGACATAGCAGGTGGTGAGCGCGGCGAACGACAGCGCGACGAACAGGAACTGCACCAGCGCGGTGGTGCGGGCGAGCCGCATCAGGTCGCCGTCCCGGAAGCGCGCGCCGATGATCGGCGCCACCGCCTGGATCATGCCGAGCGCGAGCGCCAGCACCAGCGCGTAGTGGCCGAGTTCGGCGATCATTGCGTCTTGCTCGCGGGCATGTGGCCCTCGCCTTCGTTCCAGCGCCCGGTCTTCTTCAGGGCATCGACGACCTCGCGCGGCATGTAGCGCTCGTCGTGCTTGGCGAGCACCGTGTCGGCGGCGAGCGCGCCGTCGGAGCCGAGCTTGCCTTCGGCCACCACGCCCTGCCCCTCGCGGAACAGGTCGGGCACGATGCCCTGGTAGCGGACGGCGACGTCGTGGTTGCCGTCGGTCACCGCAAAACTGATGTGCAGGTTGTCGCCGCGCTGCAGGCTGCCCGGCTTCACCAGCCCGCCGATGCGGATGCGCGAACCGGGCTGGATATGCTTCTCCGCCACGTCGCTCGGCGAATTGAAGAACACGATCGACTCGCGCATCGCGCTGAGCACAAGCGCGACCGAAAGCGCCAGCACGCCGGCGCTCGCTCCGATCAATATGAGCCGTCGCTGCTTGCGGGTCATGGCGCGGCTGATCTCACCCTTTGATCCCGAGCGTCTTGATCATGTCGTCGATGCGGCGGAGCTTGTCGGGATCGCCGGCAAGGGCGCGCTTGGCGTCTGCGGCGGCGGCATCAGCCTTCTCGCGTTCGCCGAGCACCATATAGGCGCGCAGCAGCCGTTGCCACCCCTCGACGTCGTCGCCGTTCTGCTTCAGGCGGTCGGCGAGCTGCGCCACCATGCCGCGGATCATCTCGCCGCGTTCGGCCTCGCTCATCGTGGCGGCGGCCGCGACGTCCTGCGCGCTCGGGCCGGGGACCGTGGCGGGCGGCGTGCCGCCGACGCGCGCGAGCGCCTCGCGCACCATCGGCGCCCAGGGCGCGTCGGCCGGAGCTTTCTCCAGCATGCCGCGCCAGATCGACGCCGCCGTGGTGCGGTCGCCGTCCTGTTCGGCCGCCATGCCGAGGAAGAAACTCGATTTGAACTCGCCGGGATCGAGCGCGAGCGCGCGCTCGAAGGCGCCCTTGGCCTCGGCGGTGACGATGCCGTTGGCCGCCGCGGCCAGCGACTCGCCGAGGTCGGCTTGCCGCTCGGCGGTCTCGCCGGCCAGCGACAGGATCTTGCGGCGGGCCGCCACGGCGTCGCCGAAGCGGCCGAGCCGCAGGTAGACCGGCGCCAGCACCTCGTATCCGCGCGCGTCGTTCGGATTGCGCTCCAGGTGCGCCTCGACTTGCGACACCATGCTTTCGATGGAGCGGTTCTGCTGGGCGACCTGCCGGCGGTCGGCCTGCGGCTCGCCGGGCATCTGCGGGGAGCCGAGCCATAGATAAAGCAGGATGGCGCCGGCCGGCAGCAGCGTCAGCGCCACGACCGCCGTCGAGCGTCGCAGCCAGAGCGGCCGCGCCGCAGCGGCGGCGGCTTCAATTTCCGCCGCATCGGCGGCGGCGATCAGCCGGCGGGAAACCTCGATCCGGGCGGCTTCCGCCTCGCTGTCCGCAATCAGCCCGGCGGCACGGTCGCGCTCGATCTCGTCCAATTGGTCGCGGTAGACGGCGACGTCGCTGCCCCCGCTCGCGCCGGTGCGCCGGGACAGCGGCCACAGCACGGCAAATACCGCCGCCGCGGTCATCAGCGCAAAACCGATCCAAAGGGCCATGAGCCTGCTGTATCCACCTCGCCCGCCCGATTGGGCGGCGCGTCAGGGGCATACATCACGACCAATCGTGGCGGCAATGAGCAGGATCAAATGCCGCGCGGCATTTGGGACGCTAGGAACGCCCGGCCTTGCGCGGGGCGGCGGCCGCCGCCTCGGCGGCCTTGCCCAGCATGACCGCGTAGTCCTTGCCGAAAACCTTGGCGCACAGCTTGGCGGCCGCGTCGATCTGCGACTGGCGGAAGGTCCGGTCGCCCTCGCCCGCCTGGCGCAGCCCCTCGAGCAGGGCGCGGGTTCCGCTGTCGAGACATTGCTGCAGTTCCGAGAACGAGCGCTGGGTCATTTCGTTGAGCGCCAGCTCGCCGGCGAAATAACGGCAATTGCCGACCAGTTCGACCAGCGCCACGGTCTCCGCCACCTCGTCGAGATCGAGCGTCGTGTTCGGCTTGATTTCATTCGCCGGCCTCGGCCGCAGCAGACGGCGGACGCGGCCCGGCATGGACTCGATTTCGGCGCGCAGCAGATCGGCGATCTGCGCGCGCTGGGCGGCGAGCGTGCGGCCCCAGGTGCTGTCCACCGGCAGGTCCAGCTCGGTGCGCAATCCGCGCGCGGAATCGTGGATGGTCTTGAGCAGCGCGCCGACCGCCACGCCCTGCCCGCTGCGCAGGTCGTTGCGCAATTCGCCGACCAGGCGCTCGAGCTCGGCCAGCACGATGTTGACCGTCACGCCGTATTGCGTCTCGGCGACCCGTGCGGCGGTGTCGCTGCCGGCGGCCTTGACGCCGAAGCGGATGAGCTGCCACGGCGCCGACAGCCGGCTCATCACCGTGAGCAGAGAATAAAGAAAGAGATCGCCGCCGCGGGCGGCGACGCTGTCGAGCAGCGCCTTGTACCGGGTGATCTGTTCGGCGCCGAGGTTACCGATGCGCAGCGGCAGGTTGGAGGCGACCGCCGCCAGCACGTCGCGACCCTTGAGCACCGTCTTCAGCGTGGCGAGATCCTCGCGCGCGCGCGGCGTGCCTATCTGCGCCAGCATGCGGCGCTGGATCTTCTGGTTGTCGGGGGAAGAGAACACGGTATCCACGGCGGCTGCGACGCGGTCCTGGAACGTGCGCGCCAGCATGTCCGCCTTCTCCTGGTCGCCGGAGAGCAGCGCCTCGCCCACCTCGTCGGCGAACGACTTGGATTCCTCGGGCAGCAGGTCGCGGCCGATGAACGTCCACAACGGCTCCATCGCCGGCCGCGCGATGCGTCCGGAATGCTTGTGGTCGGCGCGGTCGTCGACCAGGAAGGTCTCGAGCGGCTTGAAGAACAGGCGTGCGGAATGATCGATGCGCGGTTCGCCTTCGCGCTGTTCGCGCGACAGCAGGCGCAATTCCTGCAGCACGAGATCGAGGCCGCTCATGTCGTCGCCGCGCAGCATGCTGCGCTCGAGTTCGCCGATTAGAAGCGAACGCGCTTGTGGCGAGAGCTCCCGAAGAAACTGTCGCAGCCGCTCGACGGTCGTCCCAGCGCCCGCCATTCCCCACCAATCCGAGGTCAAACCATCCGGTTTGATACCCCGGGGGGCGTTAAGAAGCTGTTAAGGATGATAAACCGGAGGTCAGCCGACCGGCGTCCAGGTGCCATCCGGATTACGGCAGGCGGTGCCGCGGGCGGTCTGCGGCCTGCCGTCGATGTAGATGGTGTGGGTGAAGGAGCGGCAGTTGCGGCCCTGGTCGGCATAGGCCGGCCCCGGCACCACGGTGCCGTAACGGCCGGAATCCGGGTTGCGCCAGGACACCGGCGCGCCCGACGGACCCTTCTCAAGGGCATCCATCTGGGCGGCGTAGGCGCGCTCCTTGTCGGCGTCGTCGAGCGAGGCGCCGATGCGGTTACCGATCAGGCCGCCGAGCAGGCCGCCGATCGCCGCGCCGGCCAGCCGGTTGCCGGTGCCGCCGCCGGCGACGGCGGCGCCCAGCAGCGCGCCGGTGCCCGCGCCCAGCAGCGTGCCGGTGTTCTCGCGGGGGCCGGGCCCGCTGCCGTCAGGGCTGCCGGCGCAGGCGGCAAGCGAGAGGCCGACGAGAGCGACGGCGAAAACCTTGGTCGTGGACATGCGATCCCCCGGATGAAGCGACAAAAAGAATCCGCCCTTTGCGGCGGTCCATCAGTCTATCGAGACGGGAGGATTCAGGCAAAAGTCCGGCAGGACCGGGGGCGCGCCAAAGTCTCACCCCGCCGGCAGCACCAGTTCGACGCGCAGGCCGCCGAGCGGGGCCGTGCCGAGGTCGAGCTTGCCGCGGTAGAGCGCCGCCAGTTCGGCGACGATCGAGAGGCCCAGGCCGGACCCCGGCTTGGTCTCGTCCAGCCGCCGGCCGCGCTTGGCCACCTGCTCGCGCTCGGAGGGCGAGAGCCCCCGCCCGTCGTCGTCCACTATAATGTGCACCACCTGCCCGTCGCCCGCAGCGTCGGGCCGGTCGCGCACGACCTCGATCGCCACCCGCGACGTCGCCCATTTGCAGGCGTTGTCCACCAGGTTGCCGATCATTTCCTCGAGGTCGCCGCGTTCGCCGCGGAAACGCGCCTGCGGGTCGGAGCGCACCTCGATGGCGAGCCGCCGGTCGCGGTGGATCTTTTCCATGGTGCGCGCGAGCGCATCGACCACGGGGGCGACGTCGGTCAGCGAGCCGACCACCGTCAGCCCCGCGGCAAGGCGCGCGCGTTCGAGCTGCCGCGCGATCTGGTCGCGCATGATTTCCGCCTGCTCGCGCACCTTCGCCGCCAGCGGGTCGTCGCCACGCGCGGCCGCTTCGTTCACCACGACCGAGAGCGGCGTCTTCAGCGCGTGCGCGAGATTGCCGACATGCGTGCGCGCGCGCTCGACGATCTCCTTGTTGGCCTCGATCAGCGCGTTGGTCTCGCGCGCCAGCGGCGCGATCTCCTCGGGAAATTTTCCGGCCAGCCGCTCGGCGCGGCCGGCGCGGATGGCGGCGAGGCTGTCGGTGATGCGCTTGAGCGGCGCCAGGCCGAAGCGCACCTGGAACATGGTGGTGAGCAGCAGGACCGCCGCCAGGAGCGAGAAGGTGATGACCAGCGCCTGATCGAACTCGCGCGTTTCCGCGGCGATCTCGGCCGCGTCGCCCGCCACCGCGACGAGATAGTTGCCCTCGTCGCCGAGATCGATGGTGCGCTCCACCAGCCGCAGCCGCTGGTCCTCGGCGCCGGTGACGTAACCCTGGCGCGAGCCGTCCGGCCCGGCCCGCACGCCGCTGTCCTTGAGCTGCGGCAGTCCGCCGTCCCACAGCGAGCGCGACGAGCGCACCTCGTTCCTGCTCGTGTCGAGCCGCGTGATCTGCCAGTACCAGCCGGACAGCGGCAATTCGAACAGCGGCTCGCCGAGCGACTGGGGGAACTTGCCGCCGGCCTCCTCCGGCGATGCGACGTCGGCCACCAGCGTGCGCAGGTAGACGCCGAGCCGGCGGTCGAACGAACGCTCCACCGCCTGCCGGTAGAGCGAGGACAGCACGATGCCGGTGACGACGAGGATGACCACCGTCCAGGCGGTCGCCGACAGGAAAAGGCGCAGCGCGAGGGAGTTGGCGCGCATCCGTCAACGCACGTCCGGCGGGGCGAGCATGTAGCCGAGCCCGCGAACGGTCTGGATGATGTCGACGCCGAGCTTGCGGCGGATACGGCCGACGAAGACCTCGATGGTGTTGGAGTCGCGATCGAAGTCCTGGTCGTAGAGGTGCTCGACCAGCTCGGTGCGCGACACCACCCGCCCGGTATGATGCATCAGATAGGCGAGCAGCCGGTATTCGTGGCTGGTGAGCTTGACCGGATTGCCGTCCACCGCGACCCGGCCGCTGCGCGTGTCGAGCCGCACCGGCCCGCAGTTGAACTCGCTCTTGGCGTGGCCGGTCGAGCGCCGCAGCAGCGCGCGCACGCGCGCCAGGACTTCCTCGAGGTGAAAGGGCTTGGCGACGTAGTCGTCGGCGCCGGCGTCGAAGCCCTGCACCTTGTCGCTCCAGCGGTCGCGGGCGGTGAGCATCAGCACCGGCATGGCGCGCCCCGCGCGCCGCCAGGATTCCAGCACCGAGATGCCGTCCATCTTGGGCAGGCCGATGTCGAGAATGATCGCGTCGTAGGGCTCGGATTCCCCGAGGTAATGACCTTCCTCGCCGTCGAAGGCGCGGTCGACGACATAGCCCGCCTCGCTCAGCGCGGCCGCGAGCTGGCGGTTGAGGTCGGGGTCATCCTCGACGACGAGGAGGCGCAAAGGGATAAGGTCTCCGCTTCACAAGCATTGTCGGGCGAAGCACGCCCTCGGACTTGATCCGGGGGTGGAAACCGGTTCGCCGTCCGCCAATGCGACCTTGCTAACGCCCGTTGATAAGCTCGCCGTTGGCGGCGTCAATGGTCGCGCGCGTCACTTTGCCATTGCGCGCGAGCAGTGTCAGCACATAGACGAGCCCGTCGCCGCGCCGGCACAGGCGGGCGCGCACGACCTCGGCCCGCTTGCCGTGCGCCCGCAGCGATTTTATGGCCTGGGCGAGTGATATGGCCTGATTGGCCGACACGGCCGCCCGCTGCTCCGCCTTCCCGAGACAGGAATTGCGCGCGACTTCCGCCGCCGGGGCCGGCAGGCCAAGGGCGACGAGCAGGACGGCGGCGGCTGGGAGCTGGGTATACGGCATGGGGCGGGTCTTAGGTGCGCGCCGGTGAACGCGGCCTGAACGGCTAGGCTTCGAAGCCATCGAAGGTGGCATAGGCATCGAGCGGCGCCCGCGGCGAGCGCCAGGCATTGATCGGCGCCGTCTCGTCGGCATAACCGAGCGCCATGCCGGAATAGATGATCTGCGTGGGGGGAAGGTCGAGGAAGGCGCGCACGGTCTTGTGAAAGGACACCCAGGCCTGTTGCGGGCAGGTGTGCAGGCCGTGCCCGCGCGCGAGCAGAGCGACGGTCTGGAGAAAGCCGCCGATGTCCGCCCACTGCGCGACCCCGGCGGCGCGCTCGAGCGCGAAGAACAGCCCGACCGGCGCACCGAAGAATTCGAAATTGCGGGCGTATTGCCGGTAGCGCGCCGGTTTGTCCGCGCGTGGCACGTTGATCGACTGATAAAGCAGGTCGCCGACCTGGAAGCGCCGCGTGCGATATTGCTCGTCGAGCGCCTCGGGGAAAATCCGGTATTCGCCGCCCTCGCCCTTCGGCAACTCGTTCATGCGCGGCGTCAGCAGCGCCTTCAACGCCCCGATGCGTTTGCCCGCAATGGCGTAGATGCGCCAGGACTGCATATTGCCGGACGACGGCGCGCGCGCCGCGCGCTCGACGATGTCGCGCACCGTCTCTTCCGGAATCGGCGTCGGCAGGAAGGCGCGGCAGGAATAACGGGAAGCGACCGCTTCGAAGACGTCCATGCGCAAGGCTCCGCGGAGAATGCGGCGGACCTTACTTCCTCCCCCAGATCCTTGCCACCTTCTCCAGGCTGCGCCCGCCGAAATAGGCGGTGAGCACGATCATGGCCCATTGCGCCACGTCGCCCGTCAGCGGATCGGTCGTGCCCCAGCCCAGCACCTTGTCCCACACCACCACTTTCCACACATAGATAATGAAGGCGAGCGCGAACAAAGGCCGCGGCAAGGCGGTGTACCAGCGCCCCTGCTCGGCAACGACGAGCTGCGTCGCCAGTTCGCGCTCGCGCTGCTCGACCGCGAGCGCGCGTGCGGTGAGGTCGGCCGCGATTTTCTCCGACGTATTCTCGGCCGCGAGCCTGGCCCGATAGGCGTCGACCGCGGCCCTGGCGAAGGGCCCGCCGAGCAGGTTGCCGAGCCAGCCGAGCAGCATCGAAAACATCATTCACCCCTTCCGGCCGTGCGACGCCGCGCGAGCTCGGTGATCAGCCCGAGCGCGATCGCGTAATACGGAACGTATTTCGGCTGCAGCGCCGACTCGATGGCGTAGGTCATGTTCGGGTCCTGCAACAGCGGCTCGGCCGCCGCGAGCAGCAGGCCCGCCAACGAAAGCGCGCGCGCCCACACGATGGTGAGCGAGTGCCTGAACCAGGCCTTGATGTCGTCCCACATCGATCGATCTCCTTTTCGTATGGGCTTCAGGCCGGCCGCTCCTGCCGCCGACGCCGGCGCCAGCGCCAGAACGACCAGGCGAGGGCCGCGAACGCGATCGCCGCCGCCACGACGCCGGCGATGACGAGCGGCGATGCACCGGATTGCTGCGCGGCGGCGCCGGCGCCGGC
>JBKBRE010000013.1:0-69195 GCA_046292265.1 Pseudolabrys sp.
CGAGGGGTGTCTGTACAGCATCTTCAGATGCGGGGCGGGGAGCGGTGGCCGGGGAATGACGCGGCGGCGGAGATGCGCCGGCGCGGCCCGGCGGTCCAAGCCGCAACGTCCGGGCGCGCCATCCGCGCGCCACGGGGCCCCACCGGCGGCGGCGATCGGCACGGTCGGAAGTGTCGAGACGCCGTTTGGGCCCGGAGCGGTGGATAGGTGACCTTCCGTAAGGAGGGCCGCCTGAAACGGTACGTCCACCGGGGGCGTTGCGGAGCAAGCCTCAAACACCGCGCGCGGGACGCCATGGGTTGGGCGGACTTGCGGCGGCCTGCCACCATTCAAATCCGGATGGCGCGGCGGGCAAAACGGACTTCGACAAGCCTCGATGTCGTGAGGCGTCGAGGCCCGCGGGTCCGCTGGGACCCGAATGCGTCCCGCGCGCCCTCGCGCTTTCTTTCGAGGAGCGGCGGATTTCTCCCTCAAGCGACAGGCGATCCCGGCGCCTCCCAAACAACACGGGCGGCGGAGCCATGCCGTCAACTCAGCACACCCACGATCGCGCCCATGAGGCACGTCGTCAGCGTGCCCGACACGATCGACTTGCCGCCCAGTGAAATGATGTCGGCGCGGCGTTCCGGCGCCATCACCGTCAGGCCCGCGATCATGATGCCGAGCGAGCCGAAATTGGCGAAGCCGCACATCGCGTAGAGCATGATGACGCGCGCGCGCGGATCGAGCGCATCGGCCGGCAGCTTCGACAGCTCGACATAGGCGATCAGCTCGTTGAGCACCGTCTTGATGCCCATCAGGCTTCCGGCGGTCGCCGCCTGGTCCCACGGCACGCCCATCAGCCAGGTGACCGGCGCCATGACGACGCCGAGGATGCGCTGCAAGGTGATCGGCGCGCCCGCCATCTCCGGCAGCAGGCCGAGGACGGCGTTGGCGAGCGCGACCAGCGCCACCAGCACCGTCAGCATGGCGATGATGTTGAGCAAAAGCTCGAGCCCGGCCGTCGTCCCGCGCACGATCGCGTCCATGGTATTGTCGGCAACCGGGCCGATCTTGACGCCTTCCTCGTGCTGGTCCGCGTCTTCCGTCTCCGGCACCATCAGCCGGCTGATCAGCAGCGCGGCCGGCGCGCTGACGATGGAGGCGACCACGATATGGCCGGCCACGCCCGGCACGACGTCGCGCAGGATCGTGGCGTAGAGCACGAACACCGTGCCGGCGATGCCGGCCATGCCGCCGGTCATCACCATGAACAATTCGCTGCGCGTGAGCCGCGCAAGATAGGGCCGGATGAACAACGGCGCTTCCACCATGCCGAGGAAGATGTTGGCGGCGGTCGACAGCCCGACCGCGCCGCCCACGCGCAAGGTCCGCTGCAAGACCCAGGAGAAGCCGCGCACGATCGGCGGCAGGATGCGCCAGTGGAACAGGAGCGTGGTCAGCACGCTCATCAACAGCACGATCGGCAGCGCCTGGAAGGCGAGCACGAAGTCGGCGCCCGGCGTCGTCAGCGCGAAGGGCAGGGCGCCGCCGCCGAGATAGCCGAACACGAAGGACGTGCCGGCGCGCGAGGCCGCGCTCACCGCGTCGACCGCGTGCCCGATCCACGCGAAGGCGGCCGCGACCTGCGGTACCTTGAGCAGCAGCACCGCGGTCGCGAAGGTCACGGCGAGCGCGACCGCCGCGGCCTTGCGGTCCACGGCGCGGCGGTCCTCGCTGATCGCGAAGGCGAAGGCGATGAACGCGGCGACGCCGAGCGCCGATTGCAGCTGGCCCATGCCGGCGTCCCCCCGGGCGCCTTGCGGACGCTAGCCGCGCCCGACGAAGGGCATGGTGTTGGCCATCACCGTCATGAACAGCACATTGGTGTCGAGCGGCAGGCCCGCCATGTAGACCACCGCGTTGCCGACGTGCTCGGCGTCCATGCGCGGCTCGATCATCTTCGAGCCGTTCGGCTGCAGCACGCCGTCGCCCTGCACCATGCGGTCGGTCAAGGGCGTGGCGGCGTTGCCGATGTCCACCTGACCGCAGCAGATGCCGTACTGCCGGCAGTCGAGCGAGGTCGACTTGGTGAGGCCGGTCACCGCGTGCTTGGTCGAGGTATAGGCGACCGAGAACGGCCGCGGCGCGTGCGCCGAGATGGAGCCGTTGTTGATGATGCGGCCGCCGCGCGGGTTCTGCGCCTTCATGATCTTGATGGCTTCCTGCGTGCACAGGAACATGCCGGTCAGGTTGGTGGCCACCACCTGCTGCCAGGTTTCGAACGGCAGGTCCTCCAGCGGCACCGGCGGCGCGCCGACGCCGGCATTGTTGAACAGCACGTCGAGCCGGCCGAAGGTCGATTTCACCGTGTTGAAAAGCGCCAGGATGGAGTCCCGGTTGGATACGTCGGTCGGCACCGCCAGCGCCTGCGCGCCCACCGCGTTGATCTCGCCCGCCACCTTGTCGAGCATCTCCTTGCGGCGGCCGGCCAGCACGAGGCTGTAGCCGGCCTTCGCCAGCGCGATCGCCACGGCCCGGCCGACGCCCGTGCCCGCTCCCGTCACCAGCGCGATTTTTGCAGACATGACATGCGTTCCCTTGCCCAAAATGTCCGGACGACCGATACCACAAAAGTGAACGACCGCCATCCGCGGGCGCACCTTTTCATGCGGTGGGAAAGCAGTGGGCGGTCAGCTCGCCAGCGCCGCGATGTCGACCGGCCTGTAGGCGCCGGGCTTGGCCAGGCGGGCGGTGATCTCGGCCGCCGGCATCGCCTTGCCGAAGCGATAGCCCTGCATCGAATGTACGCCGGCGGCGCGCAGGAAAAGCTGCTGGTCCGCGGTCTCCACGCCCTCGGCGGTGACCTTCATGCCGAGGCCGCGGCCGAGGCTGACCACCGCGTGCACGATAGCCGCGGCGTCCGCCGCCTTCTCGATCGACAGCACGAAGCTGCGGTCGATCTTGAGCTTGTCGAACGGATAGCGGCGCAGATAGAGCAGGCTCGAATAGCCGGTGCCGAAGTCGTCGAGCGCGAGCCGCACGCCGAGCGCCTTCACGCGCAGCATGGCCGCCTCGGCGGTGTCCACGTTGCCGATCAGCACGCTCTCGGTCAGCTCGAGCTCGAGCCGGCTCGGGTCGAAGCCGGTCTCCGCGAGCGTGCGCTCGACGACGTCCACGAAGTCCGCGCGGCGGAACTGGATCGGCGAGACGTTCACCGAGACGGTCAGCGCGGGCCAGTCCTTGCCGTCGATGCAGGCGCGGCGCAGCACGTAGGCGCCGAGCTCCACGATGAGGCCCGAGTGCTCGGCCGCGGCGATGAATTCGCTCGGCGGGATCTCGCCGCGCGTCGGGTGCGTCCAGCGGCAGAGCGCCTCGACGCCGACCAGCATCTCGCCGCTCTTGTTGACGATGGGCTGGTACAGCACGCGCAGTCCGCCGGTCTCGATCGCCTCGCGCAGATCGGCTTCGAGCAGCTTGCGGTTGGACAGATCGGCATCCATCGCGGCATCGAAGATGCAGGCGCGGTTGCGGCCTTCGTTCTTGGCGCGGTAGAGCGCCATGTCGGCATAGCGCATGATGTCGGCGGCCTGGCCGGAGGTCTTGTCGATCACCGAGATGCCGATCGAGGCGCCGATGACGATATTGTGCCCGCCGACGGAGTAGGGTGCGCAGAGCGCCGAGATGATGCGCTGGGCGACCGCCATCATCTTCGTCCGGTCGTCGCCGACCGAGGAGATCACCGCGAACTCGTCGCCGCCGAGCCGGGCGACCAGGTCGCCGCCGCGCATCGTGTGCGAGAGCCGCAGCGTGACGTTGCGGATCAACTCGTCGCCGACCGGGTGGCCGAGCGTGTCGTTGACGTCCTTGAAATGGTCGAGGTCGATGCAGAACACGGCGGCCGGCGTCGAGCCGTGGCGCACTTCCTGGATCACCGCCTCCAGCCGCTCGCCGAAGAAGATGCGGTTGGGCAGCCCGCACAGCGGGTCGTGCATGGCGAGATGGCGCAGGCGCGTTTCGCCGGCGGCGATGGTGGCGGCAGTGCGCCGCATGTAGCGCAGCACGAAGCCGGCGAGCAGCGCGAAGCCGGCGAGCGCGACCGTGATGAACGGGATGACGCTGTTGACGATCTCGGCGCCGGGCTGCTTGGGCGTCCAGGCGAAGCGGGCGATCTCCTGGCCGTCCGGGCTGGTCAGCGCGTAGACGAAGTCGCCGGCCGGCACCGGGCCCTGGTCGACGCTGCGCAGATTGCTGAGCCGCAATTGCCGCGCGACTTCGTCGAGCACGGCGGGCCCGATGAACTTCACCGACATCAGGACGGGCGCCATGGTGTCGAGCGCCGGCACGATATCGTTGGCGGGGCCGATCGCGGCGGCGGCGACGATCGCCGGTTTGTTCAGCACGCGCCGGATGACCGCGGCCTGCGGCTTGGCGCCGCCTTCGGTCAGGCTGAGGGGGTTGAGGCGGATGCCGCTGCGCATGCTGGCCGCGCGGCCGCGCACGTAGTCGAGCAGCGGATGCAGGTCGGACCGGGCCGCTTCCAGCCATGTCGCGGTGACCCATTGACGCTCGGCCAGCGCGTGAAGCGTCTTGTCCTGCGGGTCGAACACGACGATGGCGTCGTGGTTGAAGTAGTTCTCGAGCCAGAGCCCGATGCGCTGCCGCACCCACTCGGGGTCGAAGCTGTAGCGGACGTTGCGGACCGCGCCTTCCGAGGTGGCCACGCTCTCGACCTCGCGCAGCACGCGTTCGCCATAGTTGCGCAGCGACTGCGAGAGCAACTGCTTCTCGTGTTCGACCGCGACCTCATCCGCGCGTTGCGCGGATGAGAGAACGGCGACGACAATGCAGATAATGGCGACGGCGACGATGACGCCGATCGGGACCACCACGCTCAGCCGTGCGCGGTCCCAATTCGTGTACTGCCGCTCTTCGGTGGCGCGCCTGCGCGTCGCTGCCGTCAAAGCCAATGTCCCTTAAACCGTCCAAACCACTGGGCTTTTCGGGTTGCGAGACTAGCTTTGAAAGCTTGCCAAGGGCTTTCAGGGCGCGCCCTGGCGCCGCCGGCCGGTATGCGAGAACCGCAATTCGTCCCTTGCCGTTAACCGGTGGTAAAGACGATGCCGAAAATGCCGGCAACTGCCGCTGTTTTTCACACGCCGACGGCGTGGAAACCCCTCAATCCGCCGTCAGCCGCCGCCGCGGTAGGGCGGCCGCGGGATAGCCATGTGGGCGGCGCGCAGGGCGGCGGACCAGCGCTCGCGCAGATCGTGGAAATAGGGCTCGCCCGGCTCGATCCGGTAGTTCACCTCGGCGAGGCAGGCGTCGCGCCGCACCACCAGCACGTCGATCGGCAGGCCGACGCCGATGTTGGAGCGCATGGTGGAGTCCATCGAGATCAGGCTGATCTTGAGCGCGTCGTAGAGGTCGGTGCCGAAGCCGATGGCGCGGTCGAGCACCGGCTTGCCGTATTTGTGCTCGCCGATCTGCAGGTAGGGCGTGTCGGTGGTGCACTCGATGAAGTTGCCGGCCGAATAGATCATGTAGAGGCGCAAAGGCCCGCCCTTGATCTGGCCGCCGAACAGGAAGGCGACGTCGTGATCGACTTCCGCCGCGGCAAGCGCCTTGCCCTCGACGCTCTGCACGTTGCGGATGGCGCGCCCGATGCGTTGCGCCGCCTGGAACATGGTCGGCGCGTTCATCAGCGTCTCGATTTCGCCGGTCTCCGGATTTTCGAACCCTTCGGTCAGGGTCGAACGCACGGACTGGCTCAGCGACAGGTTGCCGGAGGAGGCCAGCGCCATGATGCGCTCGCCCGGCTCCATGTAGACGTGCAGCTTGCGGAAGGTCGAGACGTTGTCGAGGCCGGCATTGGTGCGTGTGTCCGCAACCATCACCAGGCCGTCACGCACCAGCACTCCGCAGCAGTAAGTCATGGCCTGTCCGTTCCCCGTCATCTGTGCCGCACGCTTATAGCCTTGCCGTCCGGCGTCGTCATGTCTGCGCCTGCATGCGCGCCTGCGCCACGTGCACGGCCACTTTCAGGCTCTCGCCCGCGCCGCCGTAGCGCGTGCCGCGCACCGGCGCGGCGCCGAGGTAGTCGAGCCCGACCGCGACGCGCACATGCGCGTCGGTGGTCGAGATGGCGTTGGTCGGATCGAAGCCGACCCAGCCCAGATCCTCGACAAAGGCTTCGGCCCAGGCATGGCCCGCTTCCTGGGCGGTGACGCCATCGGCCCGGTAGAAATGCCCGCCGACATAGCGCGCCGGGATGCCGAGGTGGCGCGCGGCGGCGATGAAGATGTGCGTGATGTCCTGGCAGACGCCGCGCCGCAAGGCGAAGGCCTCCGCCGCGGTGGTCGCGGGATGCGTCGGGTCGGTGTCGAAGGCGATCTCGCGGTTGAGCGCCGAAAGCAGCGCATGCAGCCGTGCCAGCGTTTCGCCGCGCGCGGTCCCGCAGGCCGCCTCGGCGAAATGGACGATGCTCGCGTCGACTTGCGTCAGCGCGGTTTCGCGCAGGAACAGGCTGGGCGGAAAGCGCTCGATCGTGCCGGTGACGATCCCGTGAGTGTCCTGCGTCTCCACCTCGCCATCGACCTCGATCGACAAGGTGTCGAACGGCCCCTCGGCGGTGAAGGAATGGGTGATGTTGCCGAAGGCGTCCTCGTGCTGGTGCAGGACGCAGTCGCGCGACAGGTCGATGCGCCAGTCCGCAACGTACTGGCCGTCGTGGTTGCGCGGCGTCAGCCGCAGCATCTGCGTCACGACGGCGGGCGGCGCGTCGTAGCGGTAGGTCGTCGCGTGGGAGATGCGAATCCGCATGGCCGAATTGTGCTGGTTCAGGCGCGGCAGTTCCAGCACAAACCGGCGCGCCGGAAGGTCCGTGTCATACGAGAAACTGGTCTGTGATGTGGGAGCCGAGGCGGTTGTTCTCGGTGATGAACTCGCCGATGAACTCGTGCAGGCCGCGCTGGAAGACGCCGTCGATGCGGCTGTTCTGCAGCCGCGTGCGGATGCCGCGCGCCTGCCGCTGGGCTGGGCCCTGGCGGCCGTAGGCGCCGGCGATGGAGTCCAGGTTGCGCACGATCGCCTCGTAGCAGGAGGCGAGCGAGCGCGGCATCTCATCGCGCAGGATCAAGAGGTCGGCGACCAGCCAGGGCTTGAGGCTGTCGCGGTAGACCCAGTGATAGGAGGTCAGCGCGGAGACCGAGCGCAGGATCGCCGCCCACTGGAAGTAGTCGAGCGGGCCGCCGACCCGCTCATTCTCGGGCAGCAGGAGGTGATACTTGACGTCGAGGATGCGCGCGGTGTTGTCGGCACGCTCGACATAGACGCCGAGGCGCGAGAACCAGTAGGCGTCGTTGCGCAGCATCGTGCGGTAGGCGGAGCCGTCGAAGCGCAGCGACGATTCCTGCACCCAGCGCAGGAAGCGCGAGAGCTCCTCGCGCGAGGCGGGGCCGTTGCCGAAGCGCTTGAGCTCGAGCCAGGTGCCGTTGATCGAGTCCCACATTTCCATAGTGAGCGCGGTGCGCACGGCGCGCGCGTTGTGGCGCGCGCTCTCGAAGCAGGAGCGGATCGAGGAGGCGTTGGTGGTCGAGAAGGCGAGGAAGTCGGTGACGTTCTCCTCGGTGGCCTCGTCATAGACCTTGAAGAAGGCGGCGGCGCAGCCCGCCGTGGCGACGGCGGATTCCCATTCGTTGCTGCTGCCGACATAGGCGAGCGGCAGCGCGGACAGCCGCTGCGTGGCGTCGAGGATGCGCGCGAGATATTCCGCGCGCTCGACGTAGCGCGAGAGCCAGTACAGGTTGTCGGCGGTGCGCGAGAGCATTCAGTGCCTCGTGTCCCGGGCGCAGTGCAGCGCGAAGCGCAGCGGAGCGGTGCACTGCAGAACCGGGACCTTCAAGATGTATGACGATCCCGGTTCTGCAGCGCACCACTGCGTGCTGCGCTGCGCCGGGGAAAAGCCCAAGCACTGTGCGTGTCTCATCATCCGTCCAGCACCCATGTGTCCTTGGTCCCGCCGCCCTGGCTGGAATTCACCACCAGCGAGCCTTCCTTCAGCGCGACGCGCGTCAGCCCGCCCGGCACGATGCGCACCTTGTCGCTCCCGGTGAGCACGAAGGGACGCAGGTCGACGTGGCGCGGCGCCACGCCGGAATCCACGCAGGTCGGGCAGGTCGACAAAGCCAGCGTCGGCTGCGCGATGAAGTTTTTCGGCGCGGTCTTGAGCTTGGCGCGGAACTGCTCGATGGCGACCTTGCCGGCGGCGGGGCCGATCAGCATGCCGTAGCCGCCGGAGCCGTGCACTTCCTTCACCACCAGCTCTGGCAGGTGGTCGAGCACGTAGGCGAGGTGCTCCTCTTCGCGGCAGCGCCAGGTCGGCACGTTCTTCAAGAGCGGCTCCTCGCCGAGATAGAACTTCACGATCTCCGGCATGAACGAATAGACCGCCTTGTCGTCGGCGATGCCGGTGCCGACCGCGTTGGCGAGCGTGACGTTGCCGGCCTGATAGGCCGACATCAGGCCCGGCACGCCGAGCACCGAGTCGGGCCGAAAGGTGAGCGGGTCGAGGAAGTCGTCGTCGATGCGGCGGTAGATGACGTCCACACGCTTCGGCCCCTGCGTGGTGCGCATGTAGACAATCTCGTCCTTGACCAGGAGATCGCGGCCCTCGACCAATTCGACGCCGAGCTTGTCGGCGAGGAACGAGTGCTCGTAATAGGCCGAGTTGTAGACGCCGGGCGTCAGCAGCACGACGGTCGGGTCGCGCGCGGCGGAGGCGGGCGCGACCGAGGCGAGGGTGGCGAGCAGTTCGTCCGGATAGTTCTCCACCGGCGCGATGCGGTGGCGCGCGAACAGCTCGGGGAAGAGCCGCATCATGATCTCGCGGTTCTCCAGCATGTAGGAGACGCCGGAGGGCGTGCGCGCGTTGTCCTCGAGCACGTAGAAGGTGTCGGCGTCGACGCGCACGATGTCGATGCCGGCGACGTGCACGTAGAGATCGTGCGGCACTTTCTGTCCGTTCATCTCCGGGCGGAATGCCGGATTGCGGAAGATCAGGTCGTCGGGCACGACGCCGGCGCGCATGATCTCGCGCGCGCTATAGATGTCCTTGATGAAGGCGTTGAGCGCCTTCACGCGCTGGGTGAGGCCTTTCTCCAAGAGCCGCCACTCGGCCGCCGCCATGATGCGCGGGATGACGTCGAAGGGGATCAGCCGTTCCTGCGCGTCGGCCTCGCCGTAGACGGCGAAGGTGATGCCGATGCGGCGGAAGATCAGCTCGGCCTCACGGCGGCGATAGTCGAGCACGTCCGGCGGCACCTCCTTGAGCCAGCGGTCGAGCTCGCCATAGGCCGGCCGCACGCCGCCGTCCTGGCCCTTCATCTCGTCGAAGGCGACCGACATCCTGTCCCCCGGTCATAAAGCACAAGGGAAATTTCCTCGTGCTGCCCCGGGTTTGACGCACACGGCCCGGAGCCTGTGACGGAGCAAGGTTCGCGCCAACGCCGCGGCACGGCAACTGCTGCACCCGACACCGTTGTCGCACGCTGCTTGCCTATCTTTTGGGCGCGTCATGATCAGGACGCGCGCAGGCGTTTCGCGACGCTTCTGTAACCGGTGGTAAGATGTTGTTTTGATATAGCAAAAGTCCCACGCCGATCCGTGCCGCTAGTCTGGCGCTGCCCGCCCTGAGCGGGTTTCGCTCATGGAGGCACACGATGTCGAAAAGCCTGCAACGGATCGCCGCAGTTGCTCTCACGTTGCTAACCGCGACGCTGCAGGCGGCCGCGCAGGACAAGCCGGTTGCGGCGCCAGCGTCCCCGCCCAGCAAGTTCGTGGGGGGCAGCACCTGGGTGAACGACGACGGCTCCGAACTCGCCATCGTCACCATCACACCGAGCGGGATGATCAGCGGCACCATCACCACCAAGGTCGGCTGCGGCGCGGGCAAGGCGCACCCGGTGACCGGCTGGTTCTACGCCGCGCCGAACGGCGGGGCGCTCACCTTCACCGCGTCCTGGGCGGGCTGCAATTCCGTGACCTCTTGGTCCGGCCAGTTCAACAACATCGCCAACCGATTCCAGGCGCTGTGGCTGCTGACGGTCGCGTCGGCGCCGACGTTGAACGGCGTCGCCGCCGGCAGCCACCACTTCGTGCCGGCCAAGAAGTGACGGCTTTCCGAGCGCCGGGGCGCCGTGCTTTATAGGCGCCGGTCCGGCCGCGTTTGAGCGGCCGGGCGACCCATCGCCCGAGGAGCCGCATGAACGCCGCGCCGTCCGAAACTGCCGTGGTGACCGCCGCCGTGCTGGTCATCGGCGACGAGATCCTGTCCGGCCGCACCAAGGACAAGAACATCGGCTACATCGCCGACTACTGCACCGCCATCGGCATCGACCTGAAGGAGGTGCGGGTGGTGTCGGACGACGAGGCGGCCATTGTCGAGGCGCTCGACGCGCTGCGCCGCAAGTGGACCTACGTGTTCACCACCGGCGGCATCGGCCCGACCCATGACGATATCACCGCCGACTGCGTGGCCAAGGCCTTCGGCGTGCCGCTCGACGTGCACCCGGAAGCGGTGGCGATCCTGAAGGAGCGGTTGGCCAAGACCGGCGGCGAATTGAACGAGGCGCGGCTGCGCATGGCGCGCATTCCGCGCGGCGCTCAGCTTGTCGCGAACAAGGTCTCGGGCGCGCCGGGCTTCTGGATCGGCAATGTCATCACCATGGCCGGCATTCCCTCGGTGATGCAGGCCATGCTCGACGAGGTGGCGCCCAAGCTGAAGACCGGCGCGAAGCTCCTATCGGAAACGATCCGCGCCGACGCCAAAGAGGGCGACGTCGGCACCGAGCTCGGCGTCATCGCCAAGGCGCATCCCGAGACCATCATCGGCAGCTATCCCTTCATCGACGAGAAGAACGGGCCCAACACCAACATCGTGGTACGCTCGCGCGACGCCGCAAAGCTCGCCGCCGCCCGGGTGGCGGTGGAAGCGATGCTCGTCAAAGTACGGGCGGAACTGGCCAGGACCGCCTGACGCGCTCGTGATCGGGGAGGCGATGCGGGCGCGCCTATAATGCCGGCATGGCGCGTGCGATCCCATTTGCGGCGTTCATCGCTCTCGTGCTGGCGGCCGGCGCGGCCGCCGCCGACGACTCCGCGCGCGCCTGGGAGGCGCTGCGCGGCGACGGCCATGTCGCGCTGATCCGCCACGCTTCCGCGCCCGGTGCGCCGGGCGATCCCGACGGGCTCGACCTTGCCGACTGCAACACCCAGCGGAACCTGAGCGAGCGCGGCCGCGCCGACGCGCGCGCGCTCGGCGAACGCTTCCGTGCCGAGCGCGTCAAGATCGGCAAGGCGGTCACCTCGCAATGGTGCCGCTGCCGCCAGACCGGCGAGCTGATGGAAATCGGGCCGCTCGAAGACGCCCCCGAGTTCAACAACGCTTACGTGCTGCGCGACCAGCGCGAGGCGCTCACCGCCCGCGCGCGCGAAACGGTCGCCGCCTGGCGCGGGCCGGGGACCCTGGTGGTGATGACGCACGGGCAGAACATCCTTTCGCTGCTCGGCTTGCATCCGCGCGAGGCGGAGGTGGTGGTGGTGGCGCCGGACCCCGCCGACGCCCGCAAGATGCGGCTGGTCGGCCGGATCGCGCCACCCTGAACGCCCCGTTCGATTTCGCGCGCGGCCTGCGCTAAGACGTTGCCGCCGAGCTTACGAGTGAGGGGGCCATGGTCGCGCCGAAGCCTGAGAAGATATTTCCCGTCTCCTGGGACCAGTTCCACCGCGACGCCCGCGCGCTCGCCTGGCGGCTGCACGAGGCCGGGCCGTTCGAGGCGATCGTCTGCATCACCCGCGGCGGGCTGGTGCCGGCCGCGATCGTGGCGCGCGAACTGAACGTGCGGCTGATCGAGACCGTCTGCATCGCCAGCTATCACGACTACAAGAACCAGGGCGAGCTGACGGTGCTCAAGGGTGTCGCGCCCGCGGTGACCTCGATGCGCGGGCAGGGCAAGGGCGTGCTGATCGTCGACGACCTGGTGGATACCGGCAAGACCGCGCGCGTGGTGCGCGACATCCTGCCCGGCGCGCATTTCGCCACCGTCTACGCCAAGCCGATGGGCCGGCCGCTGGTGGACACTTTTGTGACCGAAGTGTCGCAGGACACCTGGATCTACTTCCCCTGGGACACCGGGCTCTCCTACGTGCCGCCGATAAGGCCGGGCGGGGATTGAGGCGGAGCGGCCTCTCGCCCATAATCGGCGCAACCAGGCCCGGGAGGACAGCATGAACATCCACGCCAAGACGGCCGCCGACGACAAGCGCTCGGGTCACGTGAAGCCGGCGGATATGCCGTGGCAGGACACGCGGTTTCCCGGCTGCAAGACCAAGACTCTGTTGTTCGATCCCAAGAGCGGCCTGGTGACGCTGCTGTTCAGGATGGAGCCGGGCGCGACGCTGCCCGACCACGAGCACGTGCTGATCGAGCAGACCTATGTGCTGGAAGGCTCGCTGGTCGACAAGGAAGGCCCGGACGCGGGCATCGAGGTCAAGGCCGGCGAGTACGTCTGGCGCCCCGCGGGCAGCCGGCACGCGGCGTGGTCGCCGAACGGCGGCACCTTCGTCGCCATCTTCCAGATCCCCAACAAGTTCTTCGAGAAGGACGGGCGGATCGTCGACTCGGCCGGCAAGGACTGGGATTCGGCCTGGGCGGCGCTGTTACCGAAGTAGATTGTCCCGCGCGCGCGTGGCGTCTCCCGCGCGTTGCGCGGGATGAGTGAGCCACGCGGACGTGGCGGAATGGTAGACGCAACGGACTTAAAATCCGTTGGGAGTAATCCCGTGAGGGTTCGAGTCCCTCCGTCCGCACCAAATATGAGACGCGCGCCGCTACCCGATCTCCGCCTCGATCGTGCACACCAGCCCTTCCGGCCGGTAGTCGAGCTTCACCTCGGCGTTGAGGTCGCCCTTGAGGATGCGCTCGAGCAGCATCGAGCCGAAGCCGCGGCGGGTCGGCGGCGTCACCGGCGGGCCGCCTTGTTCGCGCCAGGTCAGGTGCAGCCGGCGCGGCGAATGCTCGCCAACCGTCCAGGTCGCCGACACCGTGCCGTCGACGTTCGACAGCGCGCCATACTTGAGCGCGTTGGTGAAAAGCTCGTGGAAGGCCAGTCCGAAGGCGACGGCCTGCTTGGAATGCAGCGTGACCGGCGGGCCGCCGATGGTCACGCGCGGCGTGCGGCCGTCGTGAAGCTGCAGCGCGTTCGCCGCCAGTTCCTCGAGCGAGACGTTCTCCCAGTTCGATTGCGTCAGCAAGCCGTGTGAACGCGCGAGCGCGATCAGTCGTCCGTTGAAGGCGCGGCAGGCCTCATCCGCCGTGTCCTGAAAGGTCTGGTGGGCGATCGCCTGGACGACGCTGAGCGTGTTCTTGACGCGGTGGTTGAGCTCGGCGACCAGCAGTTCGCGATGCGCTTCGGCCTGCCGGCGCGCGGTCTCGGCCTGCTCGCGCTCGGTGATGTCGATGTTGACGCCGATCATGCCCATGAACACGCCGTTCGACAGGCGTGGGCGCGCGTCGGTCTGCAGCACCCGGTAGCCGCCTTTGGCGTCGCGGTAGCGCGCCTTCACGCTGACGCTGCTGCCTTTGGCGATTGCGTCCATCATCGTGCGGCCGACGTCCGCCGCGTCGTCCGGATGGATGGTGGAGCCCCAATCGAAGGCCGCGATCTCGTCTTCGGCGACCCCCCAGAAGTCGCGCAGCAGCTTGTTGAGGTGCAGGCACTTTCCGTTCCGGTCGCTCATCCAGATCATGACCGGTGCGTGCTCG
The DNA here is from genome assembly GCA_046292265.1 of Pseudolabrys sp. GTDB lineage: Bacteria > Pseudomonadota > Alphaproteobacteria > Rhizobiales > Xanthobacteraceae > Pseudolabrys. Next base: position 13,802 of record JBKBRE010000013.1, read on the forward strand.
GACATCAGATGGAAGCGCTCTTCGCTCTCGCGGGCCTCGGCCTCGGCCGCAAGCCGCGCCTGCTCGGCGCGGGCGCGTTCGACGCTAAAGCCGACCTGTCGCGCGATGGTCACCGCGAGGTCCACCTCGTGGGCGGAGAAGCTGCGCGGCGCCTCGTAATAGGTCATGAACTTGCCGACGGTCGCGCCCTTCGCCACCAGCGGCACGAAGCCGAGGGCGCGGATGCCTTCCTTCCTGATCGCGGCCTTGATCCAGTCGGGCTCGTCGGTGGCGTCGATGTCGGACACCAGGATCGGCTGCGGATCGGGCTCACCCGGCTTCCACGGCGTGTGGCCCTCCAGCTTCTGCCGGTAGCCGGGCGAAAGCCCGCGCGATGCGACGAAGCGCATTACCCCATGCTCATCGAACAGCAGGATGGAGGCGCGCGGGCAGTCGAGCGCGTCGGCGATGGCTTCGAGGGCGGCATCGTAGATTTCGCTGGCCGAGCGGGCGCGGTAGAGCCGGTCGGTCAGCCGATAGAGCGTGGCCAGCTCGCTGACGTGCTTGTCGGCGGCGTCATCGTTTGCGGCATCGCGCCCGACCGCGCTCATCGTTACTCCCCCCGTGAGCGGTCCCATCGCTGGCTGCCAGCAGAATAGGACTCCGTCCGATGTCATCAAACAAGGGGGATTGCGAAAAGTTCCATCCCGGGCGTTAGCGGGCGGGGCGGACCACGACCAGCGAGCCGTCCTCCAGGCCGAGGGCGAGCGCGCGGCCGGCCTTGCCGGCCGGCGCCATGTCGGTCGCGGCCTTGGCCGGGAGCGCGACGCTGGCGATCTCGTGCGCGCCGGGTACGAAGCCGATCAGCCGCAGTCGGGTGCGGTCGAACGATGGCAGCGCCAGGTCGGCCACGCCGTCGCCGTCGAAATCGCCAGCCGCGCTCATGCCGATCGCGCGGCTTCCGGCCATATGGTTGGTTGCGTCCGGCATTTCCGCCGTCTTGCGCAGATTCTTGTCGGCATAGCTCCACAGCTCGAGCTGGCCGACGGCATGCGGCATGCGAACGATAGCCACGTCCTTCTTGCCGTCGCCGTCGAAGTCGGCGATGCCGGCCGGGTTGAGCCAGCGGTGTGGCGCGCCGATCGGCGGCGTTTCGGCGATCACGTCGTAGCGGCCCTTGACCAGGCCGATGACGGCGAGGGCGGAGCCGCGCGCGACATAGGATTTGACCAGCACCACCTCGTCGTTGCCGTTGCCGTCGAGATCGGCGAGGCGAGGGGAGAGGTCCTCGAACACGGCGTCGTTCTTCAGCTTGACGAGGTGGGTCATGCCGTCGCGCGTCTCGATCGTGAGCGAGCCCGCCTCGGTCTTGTCGCCGAGCACGCCGTGGTCGTAGCGGTTGGTCGGCTCCGACAGCCAGGCGCGCGCGATGTCGCGCGTGCCGGTGACGACGCGGCCGTCGGCGAGCGCGCCGTCCGGGGGCTCGGGATCGTCCGCCTTGTCGATGAAGGCGAGGCGCGCGCGATCGCCCTCGATCACCAGGCGATACCAGAGCCCGCCGGCGTTGACGCGCGTCTCGCCGTCCACCGTGTCGACCGCGGTCACGCGCGCCGGCACGTCCACCTTCTGCACCTGCCACTCCGTCGCTTGCCCGGCATGCGGCGCGACAGAGAGGGCGAGGCAGGCGAGCAGGAAAAGGCGCATGCGGAAATTCTAAAGGCGGACGCGGCGCAGGCGCAAGGCATTGCCGACGACGCTGACCGAGGACAGCGCCATGGCGGCGGCGGCGATGATCGGCGAAAGCAGAATGCCGAACACCGGATAGAGCACGCCGGCGGCGACCGGCACGCCGGCCGAATTGTAGATGAAGGCGAAGAACAGGTTTTGCCGGATGTTGCGCATGACGGCCTGCGACAGCGCCCGCGCCTTCACGATGCCGGTGAGGTCGCCCTTGAGCAACGTGACGCCGGCGCTTTCGATCGCGACGTCGGAGCCGGAGCCCATGGCGATGCCGACGGCCGCCGCAGCGAGCGCGGGCGCGTCGTTGACGCCGTCGCCCGCCATCGCCACCACGCGGCCCTCGCGCGTGAGCTTCTCGACCACCGCACTCTTCTGGTCGGGCAGCACTTCGGCCTCGACCTCCGCAATCCCTAAGCGCTTCGCCACCGCCTGCGCGGTGGTGCGGTTGTCGCCGGTGAGCATGACGACGCGGATGCCTTCCGCCGCCAGCGCCTTCAGCGCGTCGGGGGTGGTCTGCTTCACCGGATCGGCGACGGCGATGACGCCGGCCGGCTTGCCGTTGACGGCAAGGAAGATGGCGGTGGCGCCTTCGCCGCGCTGGCGCTCGGCCTCGGCCGCGAGGGGAACGGTGTCGATGCCCAATTCGGCGAGGAATTTGGCGTTGCCGAGCGCGAGCCGCTTGCCTTCGACCATGCCGATGACGCCCTTGCCGGCTGGCGCGTCGAAGCCGCGCACCGGCGCGAGCTCGATGTTGCGCGCGGCCGCCGCCTTGACGATGGCCGCGGCGAGCGGATGCTCGCTGCCGCGCTCGACGCTGGCCGCGAGCCGCAGGACCTGCGCCTCGTCGAAGCCCTCGGCCGGCGCGATCGCGACGACGCTCGGCTTGCCTTCGGTGAGCGTGCCGGTCTTGTCCACCACTAGCGTATCGACCTTCTCCATGCGCTCGAGCGCTTCCGCGTTCTTGATCAGCACGCCCGCCTGCGCGCCGCGTCCGACGCCGACCATGATCGACATCGGCGTCGCCAGCCCGAGCGCGCAGGGGCAGGCGATGATGAGCACGCTCACCGCCGCCACCAGGCCGTAGGCGAAGCGCGGCTCCGGCCCGAACGTCGCCCAGGCCGCGAAAGCGAGCACCGCCACCGCGATCACCATGGGCACGAACCAACCGGACACCTGGTCGGCCAGCCGCTGGATCGGCGCGCGGCTGCGCTGGGCGTTCGCCACCATCTGCACGATCTGCGACAGAAGTGTGTCGCGGCCGATCTTGTCGGCGCGCATCACGAAGCTGCCGGACGTGTTAAGCGTGCCGCCGATCACGCGCGCGTCCTTCTCCTTGGTCACCGGCATCGATTCGCCGGTCACCATCGATTCATCGAGCGCCGAGCGGCCTTCGAGGACGACGCCGTCCACCGGCACCTTGTCGCCGGGCCGCACGCGCAGCCGGTCGCCGAGGTGGACGGAATCGAGTGGAACCTCCTCGTCGCTGCCGTCGTCATTCACGCGGCGCGCGGTCTTGGGCGCGAGGTCGAGCAGTGCGCGGATCGCACCGGAGGTCGCTTCGCGCGCGCGCAGTTCGAGTACCTGCCCGAGCAGCACCAGCACGGTGATGACGGCGGCGGCTTCGAAATAGACCGCCGGCGTTCCCGCGTGCCCGCGGAATTCGTGCGGAAAGATGCCGGGCGCAAAGGTGGCGACCAGGCTGTAGACATAGGCGACGCCGGTGCCCATGGCGATCAGCGTGAACATGTTGAGGTTGCGCGTGAGCAGGGATTGCCAGCCGCGCACGAAGAACGGCCAGCCGGCCCACAGCACCACCGGCGTCGCGAAGGCAAACTGGATGTAGTTCGACAGTTGCGGCGCGACCCAACCATGCGCGCCGACGATGTGCGCGCCCATTTCCAGCGCGAACACTGGCAGCGTCAGCGCCAGCCCGATCCAGAACCGTCGCGTCATGTCGATCAGCTCGGGGTTGGGCCCCGTATCGGCCGACGGCATTTCCGGCTCCAGCGCCATGCCGCAGATCGGGCAGGAGCCGGGGCCTTCCTGCCGGATTTCCGGGTGCATCGGGCAGGTGTAGATCGCGCCTTCGATCACCGGTTCGGGCGCGCGCTCGCCGAGATATTTCTGCGGGTCGGCGACGAACTTGGTGCGGCAGCCGGCCGAGCAGAAATAGTAGGGGTGTCCGTGGTGCTCCGCGCGGTGCTTGGCCGTATGCGGATCGACGGTCATGCCGCACACGGGGTCGAGTACGCCGCCGGCCGCCGGGGCGTGGTGCTCGTGCCCGGCGTGATGGTCGTGTTGATGGTGGTCGTGCGCGCTCATGGCGTCCTCGGCGGTCTTGCAAATGATACCCCATGGGGGTATATAGACCGCATGAGCAAGGACAGCAAGAGCGCAAATCTGAAACGGCTGAACCGCATCGAGGGCCAGGTGCGCGGGCTCGCCCGCATGGTCGAGGACGACCGCTATTGCATCGACATCGTCACGCAGATCGGCGCCGTGCGCGCCGCGCTGCGCCGGGTCGAGGAGGAATTGCTGCGCGAGCACGTCGCCCATTGCGTCGAGCACGCCATCAAGAGCGGCGACAAGGCCGACCAACGGCGCAAGGTCGCCGAGCTGATGGATGTGATGGCCCGCGCGGGGCGGTGACGACGCGTAGCCCGCATGAAGCGACGCGGAATGCGGGACAGAACGTCCCGGATTTCGCGGTGCTCATCCGGGCTACAGTCTATTTCGTCGAGCAGCCCAGCACCGTATAGGCCGGACAGGTGCCGAGCAGCGCGGTGAGGATCGGCACGACTCCGATCCAGCCGACCCATGCCCAGCTCGTGCCTGGCGCGATGTAGCCGAGCGCGAAGGCGATCAGCAAAGCGCCCACGATCACGCGGGCGATCCGGTCCAGCATCCCCATATTGACGGTCATCGTTTCCTCTCCTGTCATTCCGCGGGTTGAGTGCGCATCGGGCCCGGCTCCTGCGCGCGCGGCAGGTCGCCGTCGACATCCTTGCCCATTTCACTGCGCCAGGGCTTCCAGGCTTCCAGCGCCACGAGTATTACGACGATGACCGCGGCCAGCACCAGCGCGCCGATCCAGTAGGGAATGCCGATCAGGTCGGTGAAGATGATCTTGCCACCGCCCTGGGCGAGGAAGGTTTTCGACAAGGCCGGCTGCGCATAAGTGTAGGCGACCGCGCCGAAGATACCGCCGACCAGCGTGAACAGCGCGTCGCGATAGCCCGCGCCGATCTGCGCCAGCGTGGTGCCGGGGCAGGCGCCGGCGAGCGCAATGCCGGCGCCGAGGATCAGCCCGCCGACGATGTCGGCGGAGTAAAGCGCGGCCTTGGGACCGAGCTTGACGTAGCCGAAGCCGTTGAGCACGGCGAGCACGACCGCGCCGGTCGCCACCGCGGTCAAGAACACCTTCAGCATGATGAAGTTGCGTAGCTGCATCTGGCCGACGATGACGCCCGGCTCGAACACGCGCGACTTCTCCAGCGCGAAACCGAACACGATGCCCATGGCGACGCCGACGAGGATTGCGACGATGAGTGACATTGGCGTTTCTCCCTCAGATGCGGCGCAGGACGAGCATGGCGGTGGCGATGCCGCCGGCGAACATGGCGGCAACTGCGACGGTCGAGCCGACCGAGAGCTGCGCCATGCCGGACAGGCCATGACCGCTGGTGCAGCCGTCGGCGATGCGGGCGCCGAGCAACATGATGAAGCCGCCGAAGAAGGCGACGGCATAGCGCTTGGCCGGCGAAGCCGAGCCGAGCGCGTGCGCCCAGATCGGCGAGATGGCGGCGCGCCGGGCGCCGGACATCTTCATCGAGATGAAGGCGCCGATGGCGATGCCGACGACGAGGGCCACCTGCCACCAGTTCTTGGCGGTGGTCGCCACGTGGCTGCTGGCGTATTTGATGGTCAGGATCGTCGGGTCGGCCCAGGACGCGAACAGCGCGCCGACGGTCACGTAGGACGACGAGGCGCCGAGCGCGGTCTCGATCAGCAGGAAGGCGGGGATCTGCAGCAGGCCGATGACGATGCCGGCCAGATAGGGGGACCAGGCTTTTTCGGTGAGCATGGCGCAACTCTCCATAGCGGCGCGCGCGAACGCACGCGGCAGTCACATTACGATTATTGAATGTAATGGGTATGGTCCGGCCAACCTTGACCTGGATCAAGACTGCCGGCGCGAACCGATCAGGCGAAGCGTTGCCGCGCCAGTGCCGCGCCCGCCCCTAACGCCTTCAGCTTGGCTTCGGCGATGTCGCGCCGCATCGGCGCCATGCCGCAATTGGTGCAGGCGAGGATGCGCTCCTTCGGCACGAACTTCATCGCGCCGCCGATGACGTCGGCCACCTGCTCGGGCGTCTCGACGGTGTCGCTGGCGACGTCGATCACGCCCAGCAGCACGTCCTTTCCTTCGAGCAGCGACAACAGGTTGACCGGCACGCGCGAATTGATGCACTCGAGCGACACCTGCTTGACGCGGCTCCGGGCGAGCGCGGGAAAAATCATCTCGTACTGCCGCCATTCGCCGCCGAGCGAATTCTTCCAGTCGATGTTGGCCTTGATGCCGTAGCCGTAGCAGATGTGCACGGCGGTGGTGCAGGTGAGCCCATCGATGGCGCGGTGCAGCGCCTCGATGCCCCAGCCCGGCACTTCGTCCATGAAAACGTTAAAGGCCGGCTCGTCGAACTGGATGACGTCCACGCCGTCGGCTTGCAGCGCGCGCGCCTCCTTGTTCAAGAGGTCGGCGAAGGCGAAGGCCATCTTCACCTTGTCGCCGTAGTGCGCGTCGGCGATGGTGTCGGAGATGGTCATCGGGCCGGGCAGGGTGATCTTGAGCTTGCGTTGCGTATGCGCGCGCGCGTACTTCGCCTCGGTCTGGTGCACGCGGCCCTTGAGCGTCAGCGCGCCGCGTACCACCGGCACCATGGCTTTGTAGCGGTCGGCGCGGATGCCCATCTCGACCTTGTGCGCGAAGTCGATGCCGTCGACGAATTCGAGAAAGCCGTGCACGAAGTGCTGGCGCGACTGCTCGCCGTCGCCGACGATGTCGATGCCGGCGTCCTCCTGATGCTTCAGCCAGAGCAGCGTGGCGTCGAGCTTGGCGGCGGCGAGTTCGCCGCCTTCTAGTTTCCACTTCGGCCATAGCTTGTCGGTCTCGGCGAGCCAGGACGGCTTTGGCAGGCTTCCGGCAATGGTCGACGGAAACAGCATCGTGCATCCTCCCTTGCCGCGGCCCGCGCTCTTGCCGGCGCGTCAGATCTGCTCGGGCGGCTTCCAACTATAGAGCCAATCGTAGCGCGCGCGCAGCCTTTCTCCGCCCATCGCGCGCATCGCGATGTTGCGCAGCAGCGCTTCCGGCCCCGTCAGCCCATAGATGCGGCCTTGCTTGCGGGACACCTGTTGGGCGCGTTCGGTGCGCGGGCGGCGCGCGCCCTCGTAGCCGCGCAACGCGTCGGCGGGATCGTCGCGAAAACGGCCGAGAAAGGCTGCAAGCACGGCCGCGTCCTCGATCGCCATGCCGGCGCCCTGCGCGAGGAACGGCAGCATCGGATGGGCGGCGTCCCCGATCAGCGTCACCGGTCCCACGCCGCCGCCGAACGGCGTCCTGCGCTCGTAGAGCGCCCACTTCAGCCAGCGCTGCGGGATGGCGAGCAGGCCGCGCACCTTCTCGCTCCAGGCCCAGCGCGCGAAGTGGCGCAGCACTTCCTCGCGTGCGCCGGCGGCCGACCAGCCCTTCTCCTGCCACTCGTCGTTCACGATGCCAACGATGTTGATCAGCCGCCCGCCCTTGACCGGGTAGTGCACCAGGTGCGCGTCCTGCCCGAGCCAGAGGTGCACGAAAGGCGCGCGGAATTCGGCCGGCACGTCCTCGGCCAGGGCGAGTGCGCGCCAGGCGGTGCGGTGCGCAAAGCGCGGCGGCCGCTGCTTGCCGAGCCGGCCGCTGACGCTCGACCAGATACCGTCGGCGCCGATCAGCGCGATGCCGCGCTCGTCGCTGACCTGGCGGCCGCTGCGGCCGAGTACCGAGACGCCCTTGCTATGCGTGGCGAAGTCCTCGACGCGCATGCCGAGCTTGAGCGTGACGTCCTGCGTCGTGCGCGCTGCCTGTGCGAGCACCGCCTGCAGGTCGCCTCGGTGGATGGTCCAGAATGGCGCGCCGTAGACGCGCTCGGCGTCGGCGAGCGGAATGCGCACGATCTCGCGGCCCGAGCGGCCGGCCATGACGCGGATCGCGTGCGGCGCGACCGCGGCGGCAGCGAGCGCGTCGCGCAGGCCGAGCCCGATCAGCACGCGGCTGGCGTTGGGCGAAAGCTGGATGCCGGCGCCGGTCTCCTCCAGCTTCTCGGCCTGCTCGATCACGGTGACGCGCAGGCCCGCGCGCGCCATCGTCAGCGCCGACGTCAGCCCGGCAATGCCGGCGCCGGCGACGATGACGTGACGCTCGCTCGCCAAGGACGAAGGCTCCGGAAGGACGGATCAGGCGGTTTCGGCGACGGGCAGCGCGCAGGCTGAGGGCCGCGCCGCGTGCTGGTCGAGGTGCGTATCGAAGCGGTAGAGCGTGGAGCAATAGGGACAGATGATCTCGTCGTTGTCGCCCATGTCGAGGAAAACGTGCGGGTGGTCGAACGGCGGCTTGGCGCCGACGCACATGAATTCCTTGGCGCCGATCTCGATCACCGGCACGCCGGGATCGTTGTGGAAGTGGGGGACGACGTGCTCCGCCATGGGCAACCCTTCATGCGGCCGCGCGGGGCGCGGCGAACGGGCCGCACCATAGCGAGGCGCACCCCTTATGCCTAGGCTCGTCACGGTTCGTAAACCGTGCCTGTGCGCAGCCCGGAACACCCCTGAATCGCCGGCGTTTTCCGCTCGGGGCCCGGCGCCGTGAGGGTTGGCTCTCGGCCGCAATTTCGCCGCCGATTCTTTTGAGGGATATCATGCGCGCCGCCCTCGGATTCGCGCCTCCGGACGTTCGGGAAGACATGGAAATCCGCCGCCCCCCCATCGGTCCGGCCCTGCTGGCGGCCGCGCTGCTCGCGGCGGCGGCGGCCTATGTCGTGCCACGCGGCATCGAGGCGAACGCGCTGCTTGCGATCGAGGACGATCCGGCGCGCATTGCCGCGCACGCGCTCGACGGCCGCTTCGATGCGGCGCTGGCGCAGCGCGAGATCGAGGCGGCGCTGGCGGCCAGGGATGCCGATCTGGCCAGGAGCTTCGTCGATCTGGCGGCCGCGCGGCAGGTCGCGCTCGATCCGGCGCTGGTCGCCAAAGTGGACGCCGCCGTGGCCGAATCGGAATCGGCGCAGGCCGCCGCGCAGAGCTTCGCGCAAGGGCTCATCACCGGCGAGCCGTCCGACATGGCCGGCCTCGCCGGCACCGCGCTCGGCGACCTGTTCGTGTTCGGCGACATCCGCGACGCCGTGCGCGAAGGAACGCGGCTCGCCGCCGGTCAGAACGCCGACGAATTGGTGCTGGGCCTGTCGGCGGTCGGCCTCGCCATCACCGCCGGCACTTACGCGACCGGCGGCGCGGCCGCTCCCGCGCGCGTCGGCCTGTCGCTCGCCAAGGCGGCGCGCAAGACCGGCCGCCTCGGCGGCGAGATGGCGGGCTACATCGGCCGCGCGCTGCGCGGCGTGGTGGACTGGAGCGGATTGAAGCGGGCGGCCGCGAGCTTCTCCATCGCCGATCCGCAGCTCGCGATCCGCGGTGCGCGCGAGGCGGTGAAGATCGAGAAGGCTGGCGGCCTCGTGCATCTGGCGCGCGACGTCGGCCGCGTGCAGGCCAAAGCCGGCACGCAGGCGGCGCTCGACGGCTTGAAGATCGCCGAAGGCCCGCGCGAGATGGCGCGCGTCGCCAAGCTCGCGGAAAAGGAAGGCAGCCGCACGCGTGCGATTCTGAAGGTGGTCGGCCGCGGCGCGATTGCGCTCAGCCTCGCGCTGGTCGATCTCGGCGCCTGGATCCTGGGTGCGCTGTTCACGCTCTTCGCCTTCGTCGCCTCGCTCAAGAGCGCGACCGAGCGGATGACATGGCGGGTGCTGCAGTATCGCAAGCACCGGAAGTTGAGACGATTTGCGGCTTTGACCGCGCGCGGGTAAAAGGCCGCATGCCAAGTTTCAACAACGGCGCGGTCGAGATCGCCTATCTCGACAAAGGCGCCGGCGACCCCATCGTGCTGGTGCATGGATTTGCCTCGACCAAGGAAGTGAACTGGGTCGATCCCGGCTGGGTTTCGACGCTCACCGCCGCAGGGCGCCGCGTCATCGCGCTCGACAACCGCGGTCATGGCCAATCGGGCAAGCTTTATGATCCGGCGCTCTATCACAGCGCGTCGATGGCCGACGACGTGCGCGCGCTGCTCGACCACCTCGGGCTCGAACGCGCCGACGTGATGGGCTACTCGATGGGCGCGCGCATCACCGCGTTCCTCGCGGTGGAACATCCCGCGCGCGTGCGCGCGGCGGTGCTCGGCGGCCTCGGGATCAGGCTGGTCAAAGGCGTCGGACTGCCGTCGAGCATTGCGGAGGCCATGGAAGCGCCGTCGCTCGACGATGTGAAAGACCCGGTCGGCCGCGCCTTCCGCACTTTCGCCGACAAGAACAACCAGGACCTCAAGGCGCTCGCGGCCTGTATCCGCGGCTCGCGCCAGACGCTGAGCGTCGATGAGGCGCGCGCGCTCGCCGTGCCGGTACTCGTCGCGGTCGGCACGCGCGACGACGTCGCGGGCTCGCCGCAGGAACTCGCCGCGCTCATTCCCGGTGCGCAGGCGCTCGACATTCCAAACCGCGATCACATGCTCGCGGTCGGCGACAAGGTGTTCAAGCAAGCCGTGCTGGACTTCCTGGACGCCCGGCCGTGACCGGGCACTGACGTCTTTTCGACAAAAATCGTTTCTCTTGGCCTCTCCCAATTTGTGCTAGTAGGAATATGTAGGGGATGCTGAGAGGCGTCGGAGAATATTATTCTATGGCACAGTATCAGACGCGCCCGGTAAAGGGCCTCGACAAGGTCGATCCGGTCTGGAGCCGCATTCGCGCGGAGGCCGAGGATGTCGCCCGCCGCGAGCCCGAGCTTGCGGGCTTCATCTACGAAAACATCCTGCACCACGACACGCTCGAAGGCGCGATCGTGCATCGCGTGAGCCAGCGTCTCGACCACAGCGACGTCTCCGCCGAGTTGATCCGCCAGGCCTATCGCGACGCGCTCGAAGACCAGCCGTCGCTCGGCGAGGCGTTCCGCGCCGACGTCGCCGCGACCGTCGACCGCGATCCGGCGACCACGCGCTTCATCGAGCCGGTGCTCTACTTCAAGGGCTTCCACGCCATCCAGACGCACCGCCTGGCGCACTGGCTGCTCAACAAGGGCCGCAAAGACTTCGCGCTCTACCTGCAGAGCCGTTCGTCCGCGGTGTTCCAGTGCGACATCAACCCGGCCGCGCGCATCGGCCGCGGCATCTTCCTCGACCACGCGACCGGCCTCGTCGTCGGCGAGACCGCCGTCATCGAGGACGACGTGTCTATCCTGCACGGCGTGACGCTTGGCGGCACCGGCAAGGAACACGAGGACCGCCATCCGAAAATCCGCCGCGGCGTGTTGATCGGCGCGGGCGCCAAGATCCTCGGCAATATCGAGGTCGGCCATTGCGCGCGCATCGCCGCCGGCTCGGTGGTGATCAAGCCGGTGCCGAATAACGTCACCGTTGCCGGCGTGCCGGCCAAGGTGGTGGGCGAGGCCGGCTGCCCCGAGCCTTCGCGCAGCATGGACCAGATGCTCTACGGCATCATGCTGGATGGCTAGCGGACCTCTGCGCTTGCGCCGGGCCGCGCGATCGGGCAACTAGGCGGCGCAGCGCACGAGGAGCGACACTTTGAACGTCCAGGAAGTCAGGCAGCTCGACGCCTATCTGAAGAAACTGTTTGGCAATCCGGAAATCCGCGTCGTGCCGAAGGGCGGCGACGCGGCCGACGTGTTCGTCGGCGAGGACGAGATCGGCGAGCTCACCGGCGACGAGGACGAGGGCGAGCGCTCGTATAATTTCCGCATGGTGATCCAGCTCGGCCAGGACCCTTCCATCCAGCCGGTGCCGGCGCTCAACGCCTACCTGCGCCGCCGTTTTGACAACGACAAGATCCGCGTCGTCACGCGCCCGAAGAAGATGGACTCGCTCGAGGCCTATCTCGGCGAGGAGTTCCTCGGCGTGCTGTTTGTCGAGATTGAGAAGGGCCGCCGGTCGTACATCTTCGAGCTGCCGATCCTCGACGTCGATCTGGCCGGCGAGTAGCCGCGCTTCAAGGCTGCGGCACCAGCCGCGCCATCAGCTTGTCGATGCCGGCGGCGAGGTTCTCCCAGTCGCCCAGCCAGTCGCGCGGAAAGCGGATCGTCACGTCGGCTTCGCCGACGCGCCGCTCAAGCAGGCAGCTTCCCGCATTGACCACGCCGTGGCGCGTGCAGCGCGCGACGAAGTGCTCCGGCGCCTGCGTCTCGAACACCAGGTCCTCGCCCTGATAGGCCGTGCCGTCGCGGAAGGCGCGGATCGACAGGCCCTGCGGGCCCGCGGCGGTCTCGTCCGCCAGGTAGCGCGGATAGATGGTCTGCACGCGCTCCATCGGCGCCAGCGTCAGTTCGCCGGACTGGATGGTGACGAACAGCCGCTCGTTCGGATCGACCGGCGCGCCGACGGTCGGCTTCAGCCCGGGGTCGGGCGGCAGCAGCGACGGCCACAGGTAAGCGAGGTCGATGCGGTCCTGCGCCCCGGGCTTGCGTTGCACCGCCTGGCGGATCGCCGCCGGCTCGATGTTGAAGGCGGTGCCGGCAACGACGATCGGCAGCGAGGGCGCGTTGCGCGCGACCGGCACTTCCGGCCAGCGCGGCCACAGCACGTAGGCGACATAGGCGACGCCGATGGCGACCACGGCGGCGAACAGCAGGATCGGCGCCAGCAGCGGATTGTGGCCGCCGCCGCGTCGACGGGCTCGCGCGGGGCGGGCAGGCTGGTGCGCGAGCAGGGCCATTCTGTCTCCTGGGAAGCCGAATCGAGGCCGATTATGCCACGGGCGGCCGGGGCTCCCTTGTGGCGGCCCGTCCGTTAACTATTGGTTAAGGATCTGCTGGCGAGCGGCGTTCGGCTGCTGCAGATGAAGGCCTTGTGTTGCGTTGAGGCCGCATGATTACCGCGCAGTCCATGCAAATGCTGATCGCGCTGGCGCTCGGTTTCGCCGTCGCGGGCATGAGCGCGTCCGCCTATCGGCTGGTCACCAGCCGGCTGCCGACCTTTGCGCTGCTCAGCGTGGGCCCGCGTGTCGCTGCGCTCGCCGCGCTGCCGCTGCTGATCCTGTCGGCGCCGTTCCTGATCATGCGCAACACGCTGCTCGACCGCCCGCAGCAGCGCCGCCGCTTCGAGTTCGTCTTCCTGGCCACGCTGATCGCCGGCTTCTGGAGCCTGATGTCGGGGCTTGCGCTGGTGACGACGCTGCAGGCCTGCGGGCTCGTCGCCTAAGCCGCTTTCCTCGCGCCGCCCATTCGGGCAAGTTCGCCCTCGACAAAACGAGGACGACCATGCCGATTTACGAGCTCGACGGACAGGCGCCGGAATTTCCTGGCGACGGACAATACTGGGTGGCGGAGACGGCGACGCTGATCGGCCGCGTGCGCCTCAAGCGCGAGGCCAGCGTCTGGTTCGGCGCCGTGCTGCGCGGCGACAACGAATGGATCGAGCTTGGCGAGCGCTCGCAGATCCAGGACAACGCCACGCTGCACACCGATCCCGGTTTCCCGATGGTGATCGGCAGCAATTGCGTGATCGGCCACAACGTGATCCTGCACGGCTGCACCATCGGCGACAACAGCCTAGTCGGCATGGGTGCGATCATGCTCAACGGTTCGAAGATCGGCGTGAACTGCCTGGTCGGCGCCGGCGCGGTGGTGACCGAGGGCAAGACCTTCCCGGACAATTCGCTGATCGTCGGTGCGCCCGCGCGCGTCGTGCGCACGCTCGACGAGAAGGCCGCGGCGATGATCCGCGGCGGCGCCGACATCTACGTGAAGCGCTGGAACGAATACGCGAAGACGCTCAAGCGCGTCGGCTGATATCGTCAGTCGGCGAGGCGGCCTTGCGCCTTCTTCAGGCCTTTGGTCGCTTCGCTCTCGTTCGGCTTGATCTCGAGCGCTTTGCGATAGTCAGCCTCGGCCTTCGTGAAGTCGCGCTTCTTTCGATAGGCGTCGCCGCGATTGAGATAGGCATAGAAATACTTTGGATCGAGCCGTAGAGCCTCGTCGAGGTCGGCGATGGCGCGATCATAGGCGCCGGCCTCGATCAGGTCGATCGCCCGGCCCGTGTGGGTCACGGCCGTTTTCTCTAACTTGATCGCGGTTTCCTGATCGGCGAAGGCCCGCGGAAAATTCTTCTTGTACGCATAGGCATGGCCGCGCGCGACGTAAGCCCAGGTATCTTTTGCGTCCAGTTTGATCGTGTTCGTGAAGTCGCTGATGGCCGCGTCGTAGGCGTGGTTGTAGCGCCGCTTCAGGCCGCGCGCGTAGTAGAATCTACCGAGGTCCTTGCCGGTGAATTTGCCCGAGGCGATAACGCGGGTGCAGGCGGCAATCGCGCGATTGTCGTTGGAGGTTGATTTGCAATCGGCTGCATCGTCGGCGGCCGCCGCCGTGACGCCGGCGACGGCGATGACGAATAGTCCCGCGATACAGGTTCTGCGAAACACGGAGCGCCCCCACGGCACCGGTAGCCGCGATACTAGCTCGTCGCGGCCGGACAAAAAAGGGTGCGGCCGAGCCTTGGGGGAGGCTCGGCCGCTCGCGGACCCGGTCTGGGGACGGGGAGGGGTGGGGACGTGACCGGGGCGCGATTCCTCCTGTGGAGAGCGGTCAGCGCGACGACACCGTGGCCGGCGCGCGCGGTTCGCCGAGCGAGACCCAGGCATTCTGGTCGGACTGCGACTGCCGCTTCACGAAGCGGTAGCCGGTCCTGTTCCAGGCCAGCACCTCGGCCTCCTGGTTATCGAGAATGAACTCTCCGAGATTGGTCTTGACCGTGAGCACGGCATGGCCCTCGCCCTTCTTGTCGCGCACCACGGTGATGAGCAGCGCCTCGCGCGGCCAGCCGGCCTGCATCAGCAGGCGCCGCTTGAGCAGCACATAGTCCTCGCAATCGCCGCGACCGTCGTCCGGATAGCTCCAGCGCTCGACGACCCCCCAGTGATCGAGGTCGGTGACCGGCTTGATCGTCTCGTTGACCCAGGTGTTGACCTTGACCATGTCGGCCCAGGCCTTCGGTGTCAGCACGACGTCGCGCGCCGCCGACGGCTTGGTGTTGCACTCGGTCCTGTACTCGACGCAGAATTCGACCCAGCCGATCGGCGCGCGCGCGGCGTCGCCGACGCTGAGATAGGTGACGCGTTCGCCGGCGAAAGGTCCGCCCGAGCCGCCGAGCGAGCCGGTGCGTTCGCCGGCATTCGCGAAGCCGGCGCTCGCGGCCAGCACGGCCGCGCAGAGAATGGCGCGCGCTTTGGCGCGACCCTGTTTGAATTGCCTGTCCATGTTTGTGGCCCCATCCCGTCTTGTTGGGACCACAATTCCCACAAAGCATTTGCATCGCCGCTAAGTGGAACAAGTCGTTTTTAGTAGAAACCAAATAAAGAACGCGACGAATACTTTGAATATTCGAATCGAATTCAATTCAAATGCCGGATATTCGGATTTGTCTAAAATTGTCGGCGTTCACTTCCGGGTGCCAGCAAATGCGCGCTTTTGCGGATGTGAGCGGCCGCGGCGTTTACCGTGCCGCGGCGGCCGCCGGCCCGTCGCGGCGGCGTCCGGAAACGAAAAAGCCGCGGCAGAGCCGCGGCTGAAT
The DNA here is from genome assembly GCA_046292265.1 of Pseudolabrys sp. Classification (GTDB taxonomy): domain Bacteria; phylum Pseudomonadota; class Alphaproteobacteria; order Rhizobiales; family Xanthobacteraceae; genus Pseudolabrys. The sequence continues at coordinate 29,397 of JBKBRE010000013.1, forward strand.
ACGGACAATGCGAGGCGTTCCGTTTACGGCGCGCTCACGCTACTCGCCGGTGACGTTGTCCTCGATGAAGTCGGGATGCTGCAGGCGGGTAAACTCGACGGCAAATCCGTCCTCGATATGGCGCACCACGCGCCCCTGCGTCTTGCCGATGGTGACCATGGAGCCGACCACGGGGCGCAGGTCCGGCGCGATCGCGCTCGCGGCGCCCGACTGCGACAGGTCGATCACGCGGCAGCCGACATTGGTGCCGTTCGGCAGGATAAGCCGGGCCATCGGGTTGCGCGGGATGAAGCGGCCGTGGCGGCGGTCTTCCGGCAGGTTGAGGATCTGACGGTTGGCCAGCCAAGTCAGCTGGGCGGCGAGCTTGTCGCGCTTGCGGCTGGTCGCCGAGATCGACATGGCGAAGCCGTTATCGATCAGGCGTGCAATCTTGCCCTCGAGACGGCCGAGGTGGTCGACATAGGCGATCACCCGCTCGCCCGGCGCGCCGACGACCGGGGCGACCAGCGCCATGCCGCCCGGCGACATGTCCACCACTTGGCAGGGAAACTCACGTCGGTCCGCCAGCATGTAGCGGCCGAGCAGGTTCACTTTGACACGCTGATGGCGGCGCCGCTCTTCGGCGAGCGGCATGATCTTCGGTTTGGTCAGCGGTATCGACATGAAAGGCTTGGGAATTCCGGGCGCGATCTCCGCCTTTCGTCAAACCTATGGCCGTAATGTTAATGCTCCGTTAGCCGGCCCGCTCGCCGGGCTCGCCCCGGCCGCCGCTGTAGACGACGAAACCGTGCCGGACCCGCACATCGAGCGGATCGAAGGGGGCCAGGCCCGCCTCCGCGCGGGGTCCGAGATGGCGCAGGGTGCCGAGCGCGAGTTCCCCGACCGGCTTGGCTCCCAGCCAGTAGGGCTGCGACAGCGGCGCCAGGACGCCGATCGCGCGGATGCGGGCGTGCCCGATATGGGCGAGCGGCAGCAGCAGCAGTTCGAGCTCCAGCGCCATGCCGTCAGCATGGGCCGTCACGCCGGCGACCGCGCCGCCGCCCTCGTGGACGACGACGGCCATCAGCTCATCGATCGCCTTGCGGCTGCCTGCGTCCCAGAGCGCGTCGAAGGCCTCGCCCTTGATCTCGCGGCCGAACAGCGCGCACACGCGCGTGCCGGCCAGGCGGAAGCGCAGCAGATCGACGAAGTCGGCCGCCAGCATGAACGTGTCGCCGAGCGCGTGGCGGATCTGCACCGGGTCGATGTCGGCGCGTTCGGGCGCCATGCGGTCGCCGCGCTTTTCGTTCCAGTACTCGTACACTCTGCGGGTCGAAGCGTGTTTCATGAGCGCCACCTGTTCCCTTGCGGGACGGTGCCGGCCTGTCACTGACCCGGATCGGGACAGCGGCGCCGGCATTCCGCCGCGGTGGCGTCGGTGGAGCAGGGCGCATGCCGCGGGCCGCGCAGGGCGAGCGCGGATGCGGGTTAGTGTTAAAATCGCGATTGAGTTGGCAGGCTCGTCCGGCGCGCTATGGTCGCGGCACTCGGACGCCCGGTTTGCGACACACTCCGGCGTTCCACGGGATAAAGAGCCCGGGGAGATGAGGGACGTGACCCGCGCCGGATAAAGGCGCGACACCCAAACGAGCGGCTCGAAGGAGGGCGAAAGCCCTCCTTTCTTTTTTGGCGCTCCCTTGCGGCAAAGCGGGCAAGGGCGTAACTCCCGCTGCGCCCACCGGACGAACTTCTCCCGTGAAACACGAGCCGCTTTTCAACATCCCTGCCGTTGTGGTCGCCGTCATCGCGCTTCTTGCGGCGGTGCACGCCGTACGCACGCTGCTGCTGACGCCCGAGCAGGATATCGAGCTGCTTCTGGCCTTCGCCTTCATCCCGGCGCGCTACGACGGATCGCTCGTGCTCGGGGGCGCGCTGCCGGGCGGCGCCGCCGCCGACGTCTGGACCTTCGTCACCTATTCGCTGATCCATGCCGACTGGACGCATTTCGCCGTCAATTCGGTCTGGCTGCTGCCGTTCGGCAGCGCGGTGGCGCGCCGGTTCGGGGCGGCTCGCTTTCTCGCCTTCTTCGCCGTCACGGCCGCGGCTGGCGCGGCCTTGCATCTTGCCACGCATGCCGGCGAGCAGTTCCCGATGATCGGGGCGTCGGCGGCGGTGTCCGGCACCATGGCCGCTGCCATGCGCTTTGCGTTTCAGCGCGGCGGGCCGCTCGGCATTCTGCGCGGCGAGCAGGAGTCCTATCGCGTACCGGCGATACCGCTCGTCGGCGTGCTGCGCGACGCGCGCGTGCTCTTGTTCCTGGCGGTGTGGTTCGGCATCAATCTCTTTTTCGGCGTCAGCTCGCCGATCTCCGATCAGCCGGTGGCGTGGCAGGCGCATATCGGCGGCTTCCTGGCCGGCTTGCTCCTGTTCTCGTGGTTCGATCCGCGGCACGACTCCTGAAGCGCGGCCGCGCCGTCGGCGCGCGCCAGGCTCTCGCCGCGGCCCTTGTTGATTTTCATCAATGCTCGGAGGCGGCTTGTCGCCAATAGCTCTGGCACGGGGCAGCGCGCCCTGCCGAGCGGGCAGGGCCTTGGTATTGCGATAAGCGAGCCGAAAAATGCCAAGCAGGAGCGAATTCAGCCGCCGCAGGTTGCTGGCGGGCGGCATATCCGCGCTGGGCGCGGTCGTGTTGGGCGCGCCGCAACCGGCCTTCTCGCAGCTCAAGACCAAGGCGCGCATCGTGATCGCGGGCGCCGGCGCCGCGGGCCTCACCGCCGCCTCGCGCCTGTCGCATCGGCTCGACGGCGCGCAAATCACTTTGATCGATGCACGCAAGGAACATTACTACCAGCCCGGATTCACGCTCATCGCAGCGGGCCTGAAGCCGGCGGGCTATTCCGTCTCCTTGACGGCGGATTACGTACCCGCGGGCGTGACCCTCGTCGAGGAGGCGGTCGCCGAATTCGATCCGGACGGCCGCAACGTGACGACCGCAAGCGGGCGCAAGATCGACTACGACTATCTGATCGTCGCCACCGGACTGCAGCTCGATTACGCGGCTATCGCCGGCATGGAGACGAGGCTCATCGGCAGCAACGGCATCGGCAGCGTCTACGCCGGCCCGGCCTTTGCGGAAGCGACCTGGCGCGAACTGTCGCGCTTCGCGGATGCCGGCGGTGTCGGCCTGTTCAGCCGGCCGGTGACCGAGATGAAATGTGCCGGAGCGCCGCTGAAATACGCCTTCATTTCCGACGATCATTTGCGCCGGCGCGGCAACCGCGGGCGGGCCGAGCTGATCTATGCCGCGCAGTCCAATTCGCTGTTCGGCGTACCGATCGTCTCCGAAAAAGTCCGCATGCTGTTCGAAGACCGCGGGGTCAAGGTGGTCTACGACCATGTCATGACCGCCATCGATCCGGGTCGTAAGGTTGCAACGTTCAGGACGCCGCAGGGTGCGCGCGAAATCGGCTACGACTTCGTCAATGTCATTCCGCCGATGCGGGCGCCGGATGCCGTACGCAAGAGCCCGCTTCCCTGGCGCGAGGGGCCGCTGGCCGCCGATGGCTGGCTTGAGGTCGACAAGTTCACTTTGCGCCACCGGCGCTACGCGAACGTCTTCGGCGTTGGCGATGTCGCCGGCGTTCCAAAGGGCAAGACGGCCGCGAGCGTCAAGTGGCAGGTGCCGATCGCTGTCGATCATCTCGTCGCCGACATCGAAGGCCGCACATCGGGTGCGCGCTACAACGGCTACACATCGTGCCCGCTGATCACCCGGATCGGCCGCGCGATGCTGGTCGAGTTCGATTACGACAACAACCTGACCCCGTCGTTCCCCGGCATCATCGCGCCGCTGGAAGAGCTGTGGGTATCCTGGGTCATCAAGGAGATCGCCCTCAAGCCGACTTATCTCGCGATGCTGCGCGGGCAGGCCTGATCGGCAGGGAAGGTGCCAACATGCGGGAACTCGATCCCCTGGTCTTCGTTGCGGTCCTCCAGGAAATGCTGGGCGGGCTGTTCTGGCCGCTCATCGCGCTCGTGGTCGTCGGGGCCGTCGCGTTCGTCGGCGTGATCGTACGCGACCGCGGCATTCATGCGCGCCGGTTCCTGATCGCCGAGCTTGTCGGCGTCGCGGGCGGATTCGCCGGTATCTGGTTCGTGCTGGCGATAACAAGCTCCCAACTGTCGGACGTCGGCGGTCCGATCGATTGGGTGCTCATGTTGGCCATCTGGCTCGCCGGAGCGGTCGGCGCGACCGTCGTGGTCTATATCGTCTTGTCCCTTGGACGGATTGCATCCGCGCGCGAAGTCACTGCGGGTGAGCGCGGAGACTTCTCTTAGCGGTCATTGATTGGCGCCATTGTGGCGGCCGCATATCCGCGCTGCGTTGACGCAGTGCAGCGACGCCCTTGCAAATGCGCTTGACGGAACCGGCCGGCAGCGGGATCGTTCTCGCATGGCCCGGAGTCGCGGGTCTCCGTGCAGCCGGGCGCGATTGATCAAGCTTGCGCGCGTTACGCCGCCAAGTCGCTTTGCTACGGCGTGACGCGCCAGGGAGGCTGCCATGAACGTCAAGACCATACTGGCCGCCAAACAACGGGGCGGCGACACCGTCTGCATCGAGCCCACCGCCGATCTCGCGGCGGCGGCCGCTTTGCTGAAGAAACACGGCATCGGCGCGGTCGTGATCCGCGGCGCGGGAAACCGCCTGGCGGGCATTCTGTCCGAGCGCGACATCGTCCGCGCGTTGGCCGAGCACGGCGCGGCGGCGCTATCGCTTCCCGTCGGCCAGGTGATGACGCGCGACGTCGTCACCTGCGGCGAGGACGACAGCTGCGCCAGCGTCATGGAGCAGATGACGGCGCGGAAGATCCGTCATTTGCCGGTGATGCGCGGCGGACGCCTGGTCGGGCTGATCTCGATCGGCGACGTGGTCAAGCAGCGCGTGGACGAGGTCGAGCGCGAATCCGAGGCGATGCGCGAGTACATCCGCACCGCGTGACGGCTACGTCGCGATGACGTCGCCGCCGGTGGCCGGATCGGCCGCTGGCTGCGACAGCGCGGCGATGGCCTCGTTGATCGAGCCGACGGATTTCTCGGCCGCGTCCGTGCCGATCGCGATGGCCTCGTTGCCGCGGTGGAAGTCGAACCAGCCGACATCTCCGAGGCGCGGGCTTATCAGCACGTCCGGCGGGTCGCCGGCGAGGCGCGCGCGCGTGATGCGGTCCTGCATCACGTTGAAGGCTTCCACCATCACGGTGGTGATGCCGGGTCGGCCGCGCCGGCCGAGCATCTGGCGGCGCAGCGAGGGCTCGCGCGAGAACATGCCGCGCAGGCCGTTCGGTTTGGCCGCGGCGGCCGCAGCCAGATCGCTTTCGTCCGGACCGTGGCTGGCGATGATTGTGCCGCGGCCGAATAGATCGGAATTGAGGTTGACTGCGATCACGAGGCGCGCGCCGAGCGCGCGCGCGGCTGAGACCGGCACCGGGTTCACCAATGCGCCGTCCACCAGCCAGCGTCCGCCGATCAGGACCGGCGGGAAAATGCCGGGCAGGGCGTAGGACGCGCGCATCGCGTCGGCGAGCCGCCCGCGCGTCAGCCAGATCTCGTGGCCGGTGCTGAACTCGGTCGCGATTGCCGCGAAGCGCAACGGAAGATCGTCGATGCGCGTGTCTTTGAGCGCGGTTTCGAGCCGCTTGGAGAGGTGGGTGCCGTTGATCAGCCCCGACCCGGAGAGGCTGATGTCGAGATAGCTCAGGACGTTGCGCACATTGAGGCCGCGCGCCCACTCCTCGAGATTGTCGAGTTCCTTGGCCGCGTAGCAACCGCCGACCACGGCGCCGATCGAGGTGCCGACGATGACGTCCGGCACGATGCCGTGCGCGGCCAGCGTGCGCATGACGCCGATATGGGCGAAGCCGCGGGCGGCCCCGCCGCCCAGCGCAAGGCCGATCGTCGGCCGCGTGACGGCGCGCGGGGGCTGCGTGGTGGCCTCGGCGGCGCGGTCGCTCGTGCGGCCGCGGGCGAAGAGTCCCTCGAAAACCAAAGCGGAATTCTCCCCTGTTCCTCAATCATCGAACTGAGGACCAGCCCGGACAAGCGTTACAGGCCAACGTGGTGAAGATTGCTGGCGGACCCATGTGACCGAAACGTGACGGCAAGCCTGCTCCCGCCCGATTACGTTAGGGTAAACGCCGCGCGGCTTCGAACGACCGGCCGCATCATCGAGAACAGGCTCTCGACCACGGCATATTCGTCATCTCGTCGGTGTCGGGCCGCGCTTGGCTCGTAGAACATGCCAGCCCCTAGCCGCGATAGCGGGTGACGATGCTGTCAAGCTTCGGGCGCTCGCGCTCCTCCGGCGGCTTGGCCGGCTTGCCGATGTGGACGAAGGCGGCGATCCGCTCGCTTTCCGCCAGGCCCAGCCGTTCGAGCACCGCGCGGTCGTAGGCGTACCATTCGGTGATCCAGCTCGCCGCGTATCCCATGGCATGGGCGGCATGGAGGAGGTTCATGGCAGCGGCGCCGGCCGAGAGCACCTGCTCCCATTCCGGAATCTTGACGTGCGGGCCGGCGCGGCTGACCACCGCGATGACGAGCGGCGCTCGCGACAGCCGCGCGCGCTCGAAGGCGATCTGGTCGGCGGTTGCGTCCGGCCGATTCGCCCGGAAGACGTCCGCGATGATCGCACCGGCTGCGTCGCGCGCCTCGCCTTCGAACACGACGAAACGCCAGGGCGCGAGCTTGCCGTGATCGGGGACGCGGGAAGCGATGGTCAGGAGGGATTCGATCTCGGCTTGGCTTGGCGCCGGTCCGGTCAATTCGATCGGCTTGACCGAGCGGCGGGTTTTCAGCAGTTGCAGGGCGTCGGGCATCGCGTCCTCATGGTTACCGGGGGCGCATAGCATATTCGCCGTTGCCCCTTAAGCACGGCCCGGCTTGAAATCGCCGCGATTTGGACCGAAAAACTAACGGTCATGCGCGCCATCCCTTCATCGACCGCGGCGGGCCGGTTTCGGCTGGTCATTATGCTCTTCTTGGTGTTCATCCTGGCCGTCCCGGCGATGAGCGCCGCTTTCGCGCAGACCCCGGGAGCGGGCTCCTTATTCTCCTCGTCGCCCTCGACCGGGCTCCTGGCGCCGGGTCCGGCCGGGCCGGGCGATGGCTTTGGCGGGGGTGGCAGCCTTGCGCCGCCTTCGCAGCCGCTGATGCTGCCGAGCGCGCCGGCGCCGATGGTGCCGGCCGGGCAGGTGGCCCTCTCGCTCGGCGCCCGCTTCGGCAAGCAGGCGCCGCCGATCGCCGGCGGGTTGACCTGGCGCGTCTACGCGGCCAAAGCCGACCCGAGCGGCAATTTCAAGCTGATCAAGGAAGACGCCTCGCCGGCGCCGACTTTCGTGCTGCCGGCGGGCAACTACGTCGTGCATGTCGGCTTTGGCCTGGCCACGGCGGTGAAGCCGGTGAGCCTGCACGGTACGGCCGTGCACGAGGAATTCGATCTGCCGGCCGGCGGCCTGCGCATGGAGGGCCGTGTCGGCGACGTGCGCGTGCCGGCGGGGCAGATTTCCTTCGACGTGTACCGCGGCAGCCAGTTCGAGGCCGGCGACCGCCGGCCGATCGCCGAGCACGTCATGACCGGCAGCGTCGTCGTCCTGCCGGAAGGCACCTATTACATCGTCTCCAACTACGGCGACGCCAATTCGATGGTGCGCTCCGACATTCGCGTGCAGGCCGGCAAGCTCACCGACGTGACCGTCACGCACCGCGCCGCCGCGATCACGCTCAAGCTCGTCACCGACAGGGGCGGCGAGGCGCTCGCCAACACGGCCTGGTCGGTGCTCACGCCGGGCGGCGACGTGATCAAGGAATCGATCGGCGCCTTCCCGCGCGTGATCCTCGCCGAAGGCGAGTATCGCGCAATCGCGCGCAACGAAGGCAAGGTCTATGAACGCGACTTCAAGGTCGTCACCGGCGTCGACGGCGACGTCGAAGTTGTCGCGCGCTGAGCGACCGCGCTCAAGTTGATATCGGAAACAAGCTCAACTACGCTCGTGTCCGGGGTGCTTTGGGCGGAGTGACGCATGCGCAAAGTGGCGGGTTCTGTTCTCGCTGTAATCTGCAGCCTGTTCATCCTTGGCGGTTCTTCTTCCCACGCACAAACCTGGCCGCAGCGCCCGGTAACCATCCTCGTTCAGACGCCGCCCGGCACGATTCTCGATGTGTTAATGCGGTCGGCCGCGCAGGACCTCACTGAGGCGCTCGGCCAGACCGTCGTCGTCGAATCGCGCGTGGGCGGCGGTGGCATCGTATTGATGAACGCGGTCGCAAAGGCTGATGCCGACGGCTATGTGCTCGGGCTCGCCACCGTCGGTCCCGCCGTGATCCGCCCCTTGATGGCGCCGCCGGTCGACTACGATTTCGATCGCGACTTCACGCCGATCATCATGCTCGCCGATACGCCGAACACCTTGCTGGTGAGTCCCAAGCTTCCGGTAAACACGGTCCAGGAGTTCGTCGCCTACGCCAAGCAGCAGCCGAACGTGACCATGGCGCATTCCGGGGCGGGGACGATCGGGCACCTAGCCGGCATCCTGTTCGGCCAGAGCGCGGGCATCACCTTCAACTTCGTCGGTTACCGCGGTTCGGCGCCGATGATCAACGATCTCATCAGCGGCGAGATCAGCGCCGGCTTCCCGCCATTCAACCCGGCGGCGGCCAAGAACGTGAAGATCCTCGCCGTCGCGACGGACAAGCGCATGGATTTTCTGCCGGACGTGCCGACAATGGCCGAGAGCGGCTATCCCAAGGTCATGGCGACGACCTGGATGGCGCTCATTGGGCCGCCGAACCTGCCGCCCGCCATCGTCAGCAGGTTGAATGCCGCGCTCAACGCGTGGGTCGACAAGCCCGGCCAGCGCGCTCATTTCAGCAGCCTGGGTCTCCGCCTGATCGGCGGCGCGCCGCAAGGTATCGGCAAGCAGGTGCAGGACGAGCGCTCGCGATGGACCGCGATTCTGCGCGACAACAAGATCACGCCCGGACCGCAATAGCCGACGATGCTGGTCGAGACGTTTCCCGATATCCAGACGCCGTCCGGCACTATGGACACTTTCGTCGCGCGGCCCGCGCAAGGCGGCCCTTTTCCCCTGGTCGTGCTGCTGATGGACATCTGGGGGCTGCGCGAAGAGCTTTTCGAGATCACGCGCCGCGTCGCACGCCAGGGCTATTTCGCCGCGCTGCCGAACCTGTTCTATCGCCACGGCAAGCTGCGGTTCGGGCGGCGCAACGCCGACGGCAAGATGGTTTCGTTCGCGGCGCTGCCGCCGGACATACGGGAGCACATGCGCGCCTATGCGCACCAAGTGGTGCGTGAACCGGTGCGCGAGGACCTTGCCGCTTTGCTTGAAGCGGCCAAGGCTTGGCCGGTCAGCGACGGACCCGCGGGTTCGATTGGCTTCTGCCTGGGCGGCCGCGCGGCATTCTACGCCGGCCAGGAATTTCCCGATCGGTTCCGCGCCAATGCCAGCCTGCACGGAACGCTGCTGGTGACGGACAAGCCGTTCTCCGGCCATCTCAAGGTGGCCGCGATGCGAGGCGAGGTCTATTGCGGTTACGGCGGCCGCGATGATCAGGCGTCGCCGGCCGTGATGGATACATTGAAGGAGCTGTTCGCGCAAAATCCGGCGGTGGTCTATCGCTCCAACCTGCATCCCGGCGCTGAGCACGGCTACTCGATGCCCGACCGCGACGTGCACGATGCCGCCGCGACGGAGCAGGATTGGCAAGAGATTTTCGCGATGCTGCGCCGGCAACTCGGCTAGGTCTTGCTCGCGAACTTGCGCAGCGTTTGCACGAACTGCAGCACGGCGAGTGAATTCTCCGACTTGCGGTAGACGAGCACGCGCTCGGCGCCGGTCTTCAGGTCCTTGATCGGCCGGTACGCCACGTTGGGTATGGCGATGCGCGTGTTCGGCTCGGTGACGATCGTGCCGCCCATGCCCGCGCCAACCAGCACCAGCACCGAGACGATATCGGCGGCCGAGGCTTCGCTCACGTGCGGCAGTGTGGCGGATGAAATCTCGGCGATGTTGCCGCGGAATCCGATCTCGGTCTCGATGGCGGGCGCCAGATAGCGGAGCGCGGTCAGGTCATTCATCGAGATCGATTTCTGCTTTGCCAAGGGGTGGTCTGCGGGCACGGCCGCAAGGAGCGGGTCGCGCGTGATCGAGATGCCGGTCAGCTCGGCCGGGAAACGCACCGGCGCGCGGGTGAAGCCGACGTCGACATTGCCCTCCACGATGGCGCGCAGCGTCGCGATCGTTTCCATGCGCTGCAGGCGGAACGAGACGCCGGGATGCGTTTTGGAGAATTCCGCGAGCGCTTCGGAGATCATGCCCGACATGGCCGCTTGCATGAGATAGCTGATCGTGATCGTCGCGATCTCGCCGCGCGCGGCCTGGCGGGCGATTCGTTCGGCCTTTTCCGCCTGCTTGAGCGTGTTGCGGGTCTCGACCAGGAAGCGCTGGCCGGCCGGGCTCAGCGAGATACTCTTGCCGCGGCGGACGAGCAGTGCGGTGCCGAGCGATCGCTCGAGAGTCTGGATCTGCACCGTCAAAGTTGGCGGTGTGATGCCAAGCTTCTCGGCGGCGCGGCCGAAATGCTGCTCCTCGGCCACGGCCACGAAGTAACGCAGAAGCCGGAGGTCCATTGCCGCACACCCATGCCCCGGGTCGCTCCTGGGGCCACGCGGGCATTATGCTTCGGCGGCGAACGTCGCCCAAGCCTCTCCTTTGGTTGTAGTTACGAAATCAAAGGGCGGCCTACCGCCCGCCGGCGGGGCCTATTCTCGTCTCGACTTGCGGAAAACAGGGGTGTTCTCCGCGATCTCTTCGACGATGCGAATGATCGACGCGCGGGTCTGCTCGTCCTCGATCGCCATGAAGGACCGGACGAGCCGCATGCCGTCGGCGATGCAGCGATCGTTCGTGCTGGTCAGCGGAAAGGATCCGGCGCCCGCCGCAGCTTCCGGTCTCATTCTGGCTGGGCGGCTGCGAAGCGCGATAACATTGTCATCGTGGGATTCCTGGTCGGCCATTGCTGCGCTCACGGTGGCAAATTACTTTTTCAGCTTCTACTTATGCGGGTGGGTCGTCATTATTCGGATTTTCGATAATCATTAGACCGTACCTAATGCGTTATGCCTGATAACAAATTGTTCTTTCGGGGCTATTTCGGCCTTTGAAATTTCCGGGCGCAGTTCCGACCGAGAGAGGCTACATACCTCGCGATGCCGCAATGAAGCCGCAAACCAGATCGCCCGCGAGGCGTTATCGTCAGTCAATGATTACCGCGGACCAATGATGATAGGGACCACCGAGGGGGCATTCGATGCATTCGCTGCGCTCGACCCCGATACGACCGCGCTGTTGTTTGATGTCGACGGCACGCTGATCGACATTGGGCCGTCGCCATTCGAGGTCGAGGTCCCGGATATTCTGCTCGAGACGCTTGATCGCCTGTCTGCGCTCACCGGCGGGGCGCTGGCGCTGGTCAGCGGCCGCCCGATCCGCGACCTGGACAAGTTGTTCTCGCCGCTGAAACTGCCGGCGGTGGGCGGTCACGGAGCGGAGATACGTCTTCGCGACGGTGCGCAGGTTGTGCGAATCGAAAACCTGCCTGACGACATGCGCCGTCACCTGATCGATGCGGCGACGCCGGGCTCCGGCGTCGAGTATGAGGACAAGGGCTATTCGGTTGCGCTGCATTATCGCAAGGCGCCGAAGGAGGCGGAGCGGCTGCGCAGGCACATCGCGATGACGCGCGCCGCGTTTCCGAATGAATTGACAACCCTCCTTCTCGGCAAGGCGATGTTCGAGGTGAAGCGTCCCGGTATCGACAAGGGGACGGCGGTGCGCGACTTGATGACCTACGCCCCGTTCGCCGGCCGCATCCCGGTATTCGTCGGCGACGACGTGACCGATGAGGCCGTTTTCGCTATTCTACCCGCGCTCGGTGGCAAGGGCTTCGCGGTCGGCCGCCATTTCGAGCACGTGAGCGGTATATTCGGCACGCCCACCGACATGCGGGCCGCCTTGCAGCAATTGGCGGCGCGCGCAGGCGATGCCGCGCGCTGAGCGATGACGCCAGGCTCGCCGGCGGGGGGGTGGAACTTTTTACGGGGAGGGCCGTTGAAGGCTTGGGCGTAGAGCGGGCGGGACGTCCGGTGCGGACAACAGTCCGTTGCGAAACGGGGGGATCCGAATTGCCACGGCTTGTCATTGTTTCCAATCGCGTCGGCGTGCCGCAAGGCGGCGCGCGCGCCGGCGGTCTCGAGGTGGCGATCAGACCGGCGCTAAAGCGCCGGGGCGGCGTATGGTTCGGCTGGAGCGGCCGGATCGCCGAAGCAGACACCGGTCCCGCCAGGACTGCGCAGCACGACAACGTCTCTTATGTCACCATCGACCTGCGTCGCGACGACTACGAGGAATTCTACAACGGCTTTGCCAACCGGGTGCTCTGGCCGATCCTGCACTACCGGCTCGATCTCGCCGAGTTCACCCGCCGCGATCTCGGCGGCTATCTACGCGTCAACGATTACTTCGCCCGTCATCTCGAGCAAGTTCTCAAGCCCGATGACGTGGTCTGGGTGCACGACTACCACCTCATTCCGCTCGCCAAGGCCCTCCGCGAGCGCGGGCATGCGAACAAGATCGGCTTCTTCATCCACATTCCATTTCCGCCGCCCGAGATACTGACCGCGCTGCCGAACCACGAGAACCTCGTGCCGGCGCTCGGCTACTACGACGTGGTCGGCTTTCAGACCGAGGTCGATGCGACCAATTTCGCGCGCTATCTCGAGAACGAATGCGGGCTTGCGCGGCGCAACGGCTCCGGCTTCTCCATCGACGGCCGCAGCGTCGAGGTGGGCGTCTTTCCGGTCGGCGTCGAGACGGAAGCCTTCGCCCGCCTGGCGCGGCGCGCGATTGAGACCGCCTTCGTGCGCGAGGTGCTCGACAGCCTGTCCGGACGCGCCATGATCATCGGCGTGGACCGCCTCGACTACAGCAAGGGAATCCCGGAACGCATGAACGCGTTCGAGCGATTCCTCGCCAACTTCCCGGACTGGCGCAGCAAGGTGACCTATCTCCAGATCACGCCGCGCAGCCGCACCGACATCCAGGAATATGCCGACATCGGCCGCGTGGTCGGCGAGACGGTCGGGCGCATCAACGGTTCCTATGGCGAGGCGTCCTGGACGCCGGTGCGCTACATCAACAAGGCACACAGCCGCACCGCGCTGGCCGGCCTCTACCGCGCCGCGCGCGCCGCGCTGGTGACGCCGCTGCGCGACGGCATGAACCTCGTCGCAAAGGAATACGTCGCGGCGCAGAACCCGGACGATCCCGGCGTGCTGATTCTCTCGCGCTTCGCCGGGGCGGCGCGCGAATGCTCGGCCGCGCTGCTGGTCAATCCATACGATTCGGAGGGGGTCGCCATTGCCATCAACCGCGCGCTGTCGATGCCGCTCGAAGAGCGGCGCCAGCGTCACGCGGCGAATTTCAAGGCGCTCGCGCGCAACGACCTGACCCGCTGGGCGGAGCGCTTCCTGGCGACCCTGGAGAGGGCGGAGGCGGGTCCTATCCGCGCACCGGGACGCATCGCGGGTCGGCGCTGAATGCAGATAGATTCACAGGGGTGCGACAGCGCGGGCACGCGCTATACTGAAAGCTTACGCGAATCTCATGCAAGGCGCCCGCTTATGAATAGACTGTTCGCCGGATTGCTGTGCCTCACGCTCGTCGCGCTGGCCCACGGCGCCTCCGCGGGCGACCCGCAAGCCGGCGAACGAATGGCGCGGCGCTGGTGCGCCGCGTGTCACGTGGTGGCCGCCGACCAGACCCGTGGTTCGACCGTCGCGCCGCCGTTCTCGGCGATCGCCGCCAAGCCGGGCTTCGACGAGTCGAAACTCGCGCTCTTCCTGCTGCTGCCGCACCCGCGCATGCCGGACATGAACATGTCGCGCGACGAAGCGGCGAACCTCGCCGCCTACATTCTGTCGCAGAAGAAGTAGCCGTCACGGCGGACGGCTAGGCGTCCCGCGCCCGCTTCAGGTCCGGCGGCACCGCTTCCTCTGTGAGCGCCTTGAGCGCCTTGTCGAGCGACATCACCTGGCTCTTGTCGGAGCCGAGGCGGCGGATCGAGACCTGGCGCGTCTCGGCCTCCTTCTTGCCGACCACCAGCAGCACCGGCACCTTGGCGAGCGAGTGCTCGCGCACCTTGTAATTGATCTTCTCGTTGCGCAGATCGCTGTCGGCGCGCAGGCCGAGCTTGCGGGCGGCGGCGGTCACCTCGCGCGCGTAGTCGTCGGCGTCCGAGGTGATGGTCGCGACCACCGCCTGCTTGGGCGACAGCCACAAGGGCAGGTGGCCGGCATAGTGCTCCAGCACCACGCCGAGGAATCGCTCCATCGAGCCGCAGATGGCGCGGTGGATCATCACCGGCGGCTTCTTCGAGCCGTCGGCGGCGATGTAGAAGGCATCGAAGCGCTCCGGCAGGTTGAAGTCCACCTGCGTGGTGCCGCACTGCCAGTCGCGGCCGATCGCGTCGCGCAGAACGTACTCGAACTTCGGGCCGTAGAAGGCGCCTTCGCCCGGATTGATTGCGGTCTTGATGCGGGTGTTGCTCGCGGCGATGCGCTGGAGCACCTTCTGCATCACGTCCTCGGCGTGGTCCCACGCTTCGTCGGAACCGACGCGCTGCGCCGGCCGCGTCGAGAGCTTCACCGTGAGGTCGCCCTCGAAGCCGAAGTCGGCGTAAGTCGAAAGGATCAGGTCGTTGATCTTCAGGCACTCGTCGGCCATCTGCTCTTCGGTGCAGAAGACGTGCGCGTCGTCCTGCGTGAAGGCGCGCACGCGCAGGAGCCCGTGCAGAGCGCCGGACGGTTCGTAGCGGTGCACCACCCCGAACTCGGCCAGCCGCAAAGGCAGGTCGCGGTACGATTTGAGCCCGTGCTTGAAGATCTGGATGTGGCCGGGGCAGTTCATCGGCTTGATGGCGAAGACGCGCTCGTCTTCGGTGTGGTCGCCGGCCGATTGTGCCTTGAACATGTTCTCGCGGAACCAGCCCCAATGCCCGGAGGTCTCCCACAGCGACTTGTCGAGCATCTGCGGCGCGTTCACTTCCTGGTAGTCGCCGCGCAGGCGCCGGCGCATGTAGGCGACGATTTCCTGGAAGATGGTCCAGCCGCCGGCGTGCCAGAACACCGTGCCGGGGCCTTCCTCCTGGAAGTGGAACAGGTCCATCTCGCGGCCGAGCTTGCGGTGGTCGCGCTTCTCGGCCTCTTCCATCTGGTGGAGGTAGGCGTCGAGCTCCTCCTGCTTGGCGAAGGCGGTGCCGTAGATGCGGGTGAGCATCGGCTTGGTCGAATCGCCGCGCCAATAGGCGCCGGCCACCTTCATCAGCTTGAAGGCGTTGCCGACCTTGCCAGTCGAGGTCATGTGCGGGCCGCGGCAGAGGTCGAACCAGTCGCCCTGCTTGTAGATCTTGATCTGCTGGTCTTCCGGAATGGCGTCGACCAGCTCGACCTTGAACATCTCGCCCATGCTGCGGAAGGTCTCTTTCGCCTTGTCGCGCGACCACGCTTCCTTGGTGAAGGGTTTGTCGCGCGCGATGATCTCCTTCATCTTCTTTTCGATGACGGGGAGGTCCTCCGGCGTGAACGGCTGGTTGCGGTGGAAGTCGTAATAGAAGCCGTTCTCGATCACCGGGCCGATGGTCACCTGCGTGCCCGGCCACAGCGCCTGCACTGCTTCGGCGAGCACGTGCGCGGCGTCGTGCCGGATCAATTCCAGCGCGCGCGGGTCGTCGCGGTTGATGAACTCGATTTTGGCATCGTGCTCGATCGGATCGTTGAGATCGACGACCGTGCCGTCGAGCGCCATGGCGACCGTGCGTTTGGCCAGCGAGGGCGAGATGCCCTTGGCGATGTCGAAGCCGGTTGTGCCGTGGGGGTACTCCCGACGCGCGCCGTCGGGAAAGGTCAGAGCGACCATCTTCGTCTCCTTGTGGCTCACTCCTGCGAACGAGCGCAGGTAAGCGGATGCAGCGCTGATATAGCAGGGGAACCGGCAGGCGCAAGCCTTCAGGCCCGGCCCAGGATGCCCGAGCGATAGGCCGACGCCAGCACGAGCGCCACGAGCGCCAGCAACAGGCCGCTCAGATTGGCGAGGAACTGGCTGGCGGCATCGATATGGCTGCCGAGCGCGAATCCGAGCCCGAGATAGGCCGACGTCCAGACCAGCCGGCCGACCGCCGAGTAAGCCAGGAACGCTGAAAGGCGGTAGCGGCTTAGGCCCGCCAGCAGACTCATGATCGAGCTCGAATGCGAGGCGAGCGTGCGCGTGAACAGCACCGTCACGCCGCCCCAGCGCGCGAACAGCGCCTGCACGCGCGTCCGCCGGTTTCCGGAATAGCCGATCCAGCGGCCGTGCCGATTGATGAAGCCTTCGCTGACCAGGCGGCCGACGAGATAGGCGAGCGCATCGCCGGCTAGCGAGGCGAGAATCGTGACCGCCGCGGCCGCCACCCATTGCACATGGCCGAGCGCCGCGAGCGAGCCGGCGAGCACGGCGACCAAGCCGGTCGGCAGCGGCGCTCCCATGGCGCCGAACAGGAACGTTGCCGCCAGCGCGGGGTAGCCATAGGCAAGTACGGCGGAGAGAACGCGGTCGCTTAGCCCCGCGATGAAGCCTTGCGACTTGTCTGCGACATTTTCGCCGGCGGGCGGGGCGCTCGCGCCGACGGCGCGTTGCGCCTCGCGCACGAAATCGAAGCGCGCGATGCCGCGGCGGTCGGCGATCGTTTTCAGGTTATCGGTGTGCGGAGTGCCGGGCGGCAGCCGCAGCCGTTCGATCAGGACGTCGACGGGCACGCGGTAGGTTGCGGCGATGTGGTCGAGCGTCATCCAGGCGCGCAGGCTGCTCGCCTCCGGCCGGCCGGCTTCGTAGGCCGAGCGCAGCAGAAGGTAAGAGCCGTAGCTGCGCAAGCCGAACAAGACCGCGAATGCCGCGCTCAGCACGATCGCCAGCGAGACGATCAGGCGCGTGCGTCTGCTCATTGCCCGTCCGCGTGTTCGTTGGTTCCGCGCCAGCGACCGTAGCGCCAGGGCAGATACCAGCGCGCCTGCGCCGGCAGGGCGGTCGGCACGAAGTCGAGCCCGTGCGTGCCCCACGGCTGGCAGCGCAGGATGCGCGCGAGTGCCATCCAGGAGCCGGCCCACAGGCCGAAGCGCGCGATCGCCTCGTCGGCGTATTCCGAACAGCTCGGCAGGTGCCGGCAGCGCGGGCCGAGGAGCGGCGACAGCGTGTAGCGGTACAGCACAACCAGCCCGCGCCCGGCGAGCCGCGGCAGGCGCACAAGAAGACCGTGCGCCCGTGTGTCGGGCTCGTGACGATGCGGCATCATCGCGCTTTCGTAACAGGTCTTGGTGATGACGGCGCCAGCGGTCCGCGCAAAAGTTCCATGCAAAGTTCCAAGCTCATGGAACTGCTCAACAAACCGGCGGTGAATTTGTTTGTACGCGACTTTTTTACACTAGACCGGAATCTGTGCGCTGCATTAAAAATGACACCTATGCGGGGGACTTGATTCTGGTCAAAGCCGAGCGTGGCGGCGCCACGCAAGAAAAACGGCGAGATCGGTACAAACGGGGGAAGAATGCGTCACTCCCTTTGGTGTGCGTCTGCGCTCGTTATTGCAGCGCACGCTTTACTCTTGCCAGCCGCGGTAGGCGCCTCTGATCGTGCGCTGCCCATGCGTTTTGAAGCGCACCGGCAAGGTCCGGCCGATGTCTGCGGCGCCAATTGCAGGCTGCTGATCTCGGCGAGCGGCGCGATCACCGCCGACACGCCGCGGGAATTCCTCAACTTCATGCAAGGGCGCAACCTTGCCGGCGCGACGCTGGTGCTCGACTCGGACGGCGGCTCGGTGCACGGCGCGATCGCGCTCGGCCGCGAAGTGCGCCGGCTCGGCCTCGCCACCACCGTCGGCCGCGCCATCGGCGTGCCGTCGGCGGCCGACGAGTCGCGCGTCACGCTTTCGCCGCACGCCGACTGCGAATCCATGTGCGCCTTCGTGCTGATCGCGGGCATACAGCGCACCGTACCTGAGGGCGCGCGCGTCATGGTGCACCAGATTTGGCTGGGCGACCGCCGCGAGGATCCGACCGCCGCCAGTTACTCTGCGGAAGATCTCGTGCTGGTGCAGCGCGACGTCGGCCGCCTTGCGCTTTACACCGCCGAGATGGGCGCTGCCATCGACCTGCTCGACCTGTCGCTGCGCATTCCGCCATGGGAGCCGATGCACGCGTTAACGCGCGACGAACTCGTGCGCATGAAGGTGGTCACCGCGGTGCCGGCCACCGCCGCAACGGTCGCGACCTCGCGCGCGCCGGCCGCGGCGCCGCCGCCGACGCCGCGCGTCACGGACAGGCTGCGGCCGACGCCGATCAGCGAGCAGCGCTGGGCGATGATCGACCGCTCCGGCGCCGCCGCGCTGGCGCGCCGGCATCCGCTCACCGTCGAAGGCGAATCGATCGGCAGCTTCGACCTCATCGTCGCTTGCGGCGCCTCGCCCGAAAGCTACGACGTGAGCTACGTCGAACGCCGTCGCGACGGCGAGCAGACCGCGATGCCGGTGGCGCTCGGCAAGGTCACGCTGCGCGCAGGCGGGCGGTCCACCGCACTGAAGGTCGTCACCTCGGAACGGCGTATTCCGGGCGAATTGTCGACCTTCGCCGCCGGCCCGGTCCCGGCCGGGCTGATCGACGGCTTTGCCGCGACCGGAAACCGATCGCTGACCATCGAGACCGAAAGCGTGGGCATGATCACTGCCATCCGCATCGGCAATACCGGCGCGAAGCAGGCGTTGCCGCGTCTGGCCGCCGGCTGCGTCAAGCCGGCCGTCGAACGCGCCGAACTCGCGGCCCCCAAAACAGGCGGCTTCGCCGCGGCCCGGTAGCCCTATCGCGGGTCTGTACGGAACGCCTACTCGGCGGCCTGCGCGCCCTTGGCCTCGATCTCGTCGAGCGCCTTCACCACCGCGTCGAAGGTGAGCAGGGTGGAGGCGTGCCGGGCCTTGTAGTCGCGCACGGGTTCCAGCACCGCGATGTCCGCCCAACGCCCGGCCGGCGGTGGCCCGTTCTCCTTCAGCATCTTGCGCACGGCCTCGCGCAGTTCGCGCAGTTCCGCCGGCTTCGAGCCGATTACATGGCGGGCCATGATGGAGGAGGAGGCCTGGCCGAGGGCGCAGGCCTTCACGTCGTGGGCGAAATCGCTGACCTGGCCGCCGGACACTTTCAGGTCCACGGTGACGGTCGAGCCGCACAGTTTGGAATGGGCGGTGGCGCTGGCGTCCGGGGCCGAAAGCCGGCCCAAACGGGGGATATTGCCGGCCAGTTCCAGGATTTTCGCGTTGTAGACGTCGTTTAGCATTCCAGTTTTGCCGATTTGCCCGGGCGGCCGGATTGCCTCTGCCCGGCAAAGGAATATATAGGGGCGAGACCGACCGTGCGAGAAGGGTTCTCGCGCCGAGGCTGGGTCGATAGCAGACCTGTCGGATGGGAATGCGGCGTTCTGGGGCCCCGAAACGGCACCGACGCGGCCACCCCGGTGACACTCCGGGTCCGCCCCCGCAAGCGAGGGCAGATCCGGTCGAACGGAGAGACCGTTATGGACGCCAAGAATACCATCGTGAAGCCTTGGCCGAAGCAAGCTTTGTCCGATCACGTGCGGGCGGCGCCGACGCCGCCGGGCCCGCGCCCCTCGCGCGAGGAGGCGGAAGCCGCCGTGCGCACGCTCATCGCCTATGCCGGCGACGATCCGAAGCGGGAAGGCGTGCTCGACACGCCCAAGCGCGTGATCGATGCCTATGACGAGCTCTACCAGGGCTACCGCGAATGCCCGGCCGACGTGCTCGACCGCACCTTCAGCGAGACTGCCGGCTACGACGACTTCGTGCTGGTGAAGGACATCGGCTTCAATTCGCACTGCGAGCACCACATGATGCCGTTCTTCGGCAAGGCGCATGTCGCCTACATGCCGACCGAACGGGTGGTGGGCCTTTCAAAGCTCGCGCGACTGGTGGACGTCTATGCCAAGCGCCTGCAGACGCAGGAGCACATGACCTCGCAGGTGGCGACCGCGATCGACGAGATTCTCAAACCGCGCGGTGTCGCGGTGATGATCGAGGCGGAACACATGTGCATGTCGCTGCGCGGCGTGACCAAGCCCGGCGCGCTGACGGTGACCACGCATTTCACCGGCCTGTTCCGCGACGAGCCGAAAGAGCTGGTCCGCTTCATGACCATGCTGCGCGGCAGCCACGCGTAAGTCGTCAATCCGCGTATCTGACTTCGATCCGTCATTCTGAGGTGCCCGCCAAAGGCGGGCCTCGAAGGATGACGGGCACCGACTCGGCCGATCACCCTTCGAGGCTCGCTTCGCTCGCACCTCGGGGTGACCGAGAGAATGAGGAGCGACTCCCATGTCCGCATCATCGCGCGAGATCGAGGAAGGCCTCGCGCTCACGCCGCGTTTCGACGCCCACGGCCTGATCACGGCGGTCGCGACCGACGCCGCCACCGGCGACGTGCTGATGGTCGCGCACATGAACGCCGAGGCGCTCGCGAAAACGATCGAGAGCGGCGAGGCCTGGTACTACAGCCGTTCGCGCAAGAAGCTCTGGAAGAAGGGCGAGAGTTCGGGCCACTTCCAGCGCGTCGTCGAGTTGCGCATCGACTGCGATCAGGACGCGGTCTGGCTGAAAGTGGAGCAGCGTGGCGCGGGCGCCTGCCACACCGGACGCCGCTCGTGTTTCTACCGCATGATTCCGCTTGGCGAGAGCGGCGCAGCGCGCCTCGTCATGGCCGAGAGCGAGCGTGCCTTCGACCCCGGGACCGTGTATCCGGGCGGAAAAAAGCCCTGACATTTCCAGCGGTTCCGTCGCGTCAGGGGCGTGATACCGCGGGTGCGCAATTTTTCGAGGCCTCCGCGAAAAATCTGCTAGCTTCGCGCCATGACAGTGATCGAACCGCAGTCCGTGCCGGCTCGACGAGGGAGCCGGCGTTTTTGTCTGATCCTGGTCAAGCCGTCGCATTACGACGACGACGGATACGTCATCCAGTGGTACCGCTCGCCGATCCCCTCCAATTCGCTGGCTTCGCTTTTCGGTCTGGCCAAGGATTGCGCCGAACGGCGCGTGCTCGGCGATGACGTCGCGGTCGAGATCCACGCCTTCGACGAGACCAACACCCGCATCCGGCCCGCGCATCTGGCGAAGATGATCGAGGACGCCGGCGCCGGCATGGTCATGCTCACCGGCGTGCAGTCGAACCAGTTTCCGCGCGCGCTCGATCTCGCCAGGCCGCTGCGCGAGCGCGGCATCCAGGTCGGCGTCGGCGGCTTCCACGTCTCGGGCGTGCTCGCCATGCTCAACGGCGTCGATCCCGATCTCGACCGCGCCCGCGCGATGGGGCTGTCGCTGTTTGCGGGCGAGGCGGAGGGCCGGCTCGAGGAGACCTTGCGCGACGCCTATGCCGGCACGCTCAAGCCGCTCTACAACTACATGAACGACCTGCCCGGCATCGAGGGCACGCCGATCCCGCTGATGGCGGTGGAGCGTGCGCAGCGCACGGCCGGCGGCACCACCTCGTTCGACGCCGGCCGCGGCTGTCCCTACCAGTGCTCGTTCTGCACCATCATCAACGTGCAGGGCCGCAAGTCCCGCCGCCGCTCGCCCGAGGACGTCGAGCAGATCGTGCGCGTGAACTACGCGCAGGGACTGCGCGCCTTTTTCATCACCGACGACAACTTTGCCCGCAACAAGGATTGGGAGCCGATCCTCGACCGGCTGATCTATCTGCGCGAGGTCGAGAAGTTCAACACCAGCTTCATCATCCAGGTGGACACGCTCTGCCACAAGCTGCCGAACTTCGTCGAGAAGGCGGCGCGCGCCGGCGTCAAGCGCGTGTTCATCGGGCTGGAGAACATCAATCCCGACAATCTGCTCGGCGCCAAGAAGCGGCAGAACAAGATCACCGAATACCGCGAGATGCTGCTGGCCTGGAAGAAGGCCGGCGTCATCACCTATGCCGGCTACATCCTCGGCTTCCCCAACGACACGTTCGATTCGATCATGCACGACATCGACGTGATCAAGCGCGAGCTGCCGGTCGATCTGCTGGAGTTCTTCTATCTCACGCCGTTGCCCGGGTCCGAGGACCATCTCAAGCTGTTCAAGGCCGGCGCGCCGCTCGACCCCGACCTCAACAAATACGACCTCAACCACGCCTGCACGACGCATCCGAAGATGTCGATCGTCGAGTGGCAGCGCGCCTACAAGGCGGCCTGGCAGCGCTACTACACGATGGAACACGTCGAGACGATCCTGCGCCGGGTCGGCTCGACCAAGGCCAATGCCTCGAACGCGCTGTTCCTGATCTCGTGGTTCATGGGCTCGATCAACATCGAGCACATCCATCCGCTCGAAGGCGGCTTCCTGCGCAAGCGCTACCGGCATGACCGCCGGCCGAGCCTGCCGGTCGAGCCGGCCTGGCTGTTCTATCCGAAGCACTACGGCTCGGTGGCGGCGCGGCTGGTGAAATGGGCGGCGCTCTACATCAAGCTGCGGCGCATCTACCTGCGCATCAAAAACGACCCCAACCGCTACGCCTACACCGACACGGCGATGACGCCGGTTTCGGCCGACGAGGCGTCGACGCACGAGTTGTTCAACACCGACGCGGCGCAGGCCTTCGTCGCGCAGCGCAAGCGCGTGCAGGAGATCCAGGCCGGCCAGGCGCGCGGCCCAGCGCCGGTGGAAGCGGCGGAGTGAGATGTCCGCTCGTCCCCGCGAAAGCGGGGACCCAGGGCGACAATTTCCAGTGGCTATAATCGCGGCTCTGGATTCCCGCTTGCGCGGGATGAGCGGCGTGTGTCAGCCGCCGACCCGCGCCAAGAGCGCCTGCGCGCGCACGAGGTGCGGGCGGTCGTACATCTTGCCCTCGATGCCGACCGCGCCGGCGCCGGGCTGCGCCGCGAAGGCGGCGATGACGGCTTTCGCCTTCTCGATCTGCTCCGCGCTCGGCGTGAATACGGCATTGATCACCGGCACCTGCGCCGGATGGATGGCCAGGCGGCCGGTGAAGCCGTCGCGGCGCGCGGCTTCGGTGTCGCGGCGCAGGCCTTCGGTGTTGCGGAAGTCGACGTAGACCGTCTCGATCGCCGGCAGCTTCGCGGCCGCGGCGCCATAGAGACAGATGTTGCGGGCAAGCCGGTAGGGCTCGGTGAGGAAGCCGTGCTCGTCGCGGTTGGCTTCCGCGCCGAGTTCGGCCGAGAGGTCCTCCGGACCCCAGGTCATGCCGATGAGGCGTTTACTTACGTCCTTGAACGTGCCGGCGAGGAACAGGCCGGCGGCGGACTCGACCGCTTGGGCGAGGACCTTGATCGAACCTTCCGGCAGGCCGGCGATCGCCTCGCGCGCGGTGAGCTTGGCGTCGAGATGCACGGCGCTCGCGCCGCCCTCGGCCTTCGGAAACACGACGGCGTCGGGCTTGCCCTCGACGATGGCGTCGAGGTCGGCATCGGTCATGCCGGTATCGAGGCCGTTGATGCGCACCAGGAGCTTCGGGCGCTCCGCCTTCGGCGCCATGGCCTTGAGGAAATCCAGGCAGGCGGCGCGCGCGGCCGGCTTGCGCTCGGGCGAGATCGAATCCTCGAGATCGACGATGACGGCATCGGCGCCGCTCGCCATGGCCTTGTCGAGCTTGGCGCCGCCGTCGGCGGGCACGAACAGAAGAGAGCGCATCAAGGTCGGTCCTTACTTGCAGTTGAAGGTGGCATCGCCGGCGCCAGACCTGCGCGCTTTTGGCGCAGGGAATAAGGACGGGGGCGCATGGTTCGCTTTCGGGGAGGTATCACCCATGGAAATCAAGAAACTCATATCACTGCCGACGGCGTTCTTCACCCTCGCTTTGACCGGCGCGGCCTGGGCCCAGGCCCCCGCTCAGCCGCCGCTCTTCGCCACGACCAAGGTCGAGGGCACCGAGAACGTCTACATCTTCCGCTACCAGAACCACCAGTCGATGTTCATCGTCACGCCCGCCGGCGTGATCGTGACCGATCCGATCAGCTACGGGCGGCCGCAGGCGGCGAAGGCCTACCTGGACGAGGTCCGCAAGATCACGCAGGCGCCGATCAAGTACCTGATCTACAGCCACCACCACTACGACCACATCGCGGGCGGCAAGGTGTTCAAGGACGCGGGTGCGACCATCGTCGCCCACCGCCGCGCCAGGGAGCGGCTCGCTCAGCTCAAGCCCGCCGACGTCCCCGTGCCGGATCAGGTCCTCGACAGCAAGAAGATCATCAAGCTCGGCGGCACGACGCTCGAGCTGCATTACACCGGCCGCAATCACTCTGATTCCTCGATCGTCATGTTCCTGCCGAAGGACAAGCTCATCTTCGCGGTCGACTTCAACCAGCTCGGTACGGTGCCGTCTCGGCTGGCGGTCAACGACTCCTATCCGACGGAGTGGGAAGCCTCGCTCAAGCGCACGCTGGCGCTCGGCTGGGAGCGGCAGATTCCCGGCCATCCCGGCGCTGGCGGCCGTCTCGGCACCCGCCAGGACATGGAGCAGCAGCTCGCGTTCATGACCGAACTGTCCGCCGAAGTGAAAAAGGCCTCCGACGCGGGCAAATGCTTCGATCCGGCGACCAAGGAAGTGCGGCTGCCGAAGTACGGCACGCTGGCCGGCTACGAGCAGAACATCGAATGGAACGTCCACCGCTGGTGCGGTTATTGGGGGCGCGGCATCTGAGCCGCAGCACCGTCTGAAAAGGGAAGGCCCCGGCGTCGCGCCGGGCCTTTGTCATTTCGGCCGCTTGATGATGAAGGCCTGGCGGTGGCACTCGGCCACCAGCGTGCCGTCCTGCTTGAACGCCTTGTGGTGGAATTCGACGATACCCGCGGTCGGCCGCGACTTCGATTCGCGCTTGGTCACCACCTGCGTCGTGCAGTGGATGGTGTCGCCTTCGAACAGCGGGTTGGGGAATTTCACATCGGTCATGCCGAGATTGGCGATGGTGGTGCCGACCGTCATGTCGGAGACCTGGATGCCGATCATCAGCCCGAGCGTGAACAGCGAGTTCATCAGCGGCTGACCGAACTCGGTCTCGGTTTCGCAGAAGTGGCGGTCGATGTGCAAAGGCTGCGGATTGAGGGTCATGTTGGAGAACAACATGTTGTCCATCTGCGTCACCGTGCGCGTGTAGCGGTGCTCGTAGACCTTGCCGACCTCCATGTCCTCGAAATAGAGGCCGCCGCGTTTGTGCCGCTGAACAATGTCCGCCATCGTCTGGTCCCCAAGAAAGCGCGCGCCGAGGGCGCGCAAATTTACCGTTCGTTTACCATAATTCCGCAAGGTCGCCAGGGCCCGCGAAAGCAGGCGCGCGTCGCGTAGCGCAGACCCATGCCGAGGGCAATCCGATGGCCGTCGATCCCGTCTCAGGCCGCACGCCGCAGGTTGCGGGCGTCATCCGTCAGGCGGCGCAATCGACCGGCGTCAGCTTCGAATATCTCCTGACCACCGCGCGCATCGAATCCAACCTCAATCCCTCCGCCCAGGCATCGACCTCCTCGGCCAAGGGGCTTTATCAGTTCATCGAGCAGACCTGGCTCGGCACCATGAAGCAGGACGGGCCGGCGCTCGGTCTCGGCCAGTATTCGGACGCGATCACGCGGAACGCCGACGGTCGTTATGAGGTGCCCGATCCCGCGACGCGCGCGGCCATCATGCGGCTGCGCAGCGATCCGAAGGCCAGCGCCATGCTGGCGGGCGCCTTTACCCGCGCCAACGCCATGCAGGTCGAAAACGCGATCGGCCGCGCGCCGAGCGACGGCGAGCTCTACATCGCGCATTTCCTCGGTCCGGATGGCGCCGGACGGCTGATCAACGCCGCCGCGAGCCGTCCGCAGGCGAGCGCCGCCGCCATGTTCCCGCAGGCCGCCGCCGCCAACCAGAGCATCTTCTACGAGCGCTCCGGCAGTCCGCGCAGCGTCGCCGCGGTCTATGCCAAGCTCGCCGGCAAGTTCGAGGTCGCGCGCGCGGCGAGCTTCGGTATGCAGGTGGCGGAGGCCGCGCCGCGCCCCCCCGCGGCCGTGCCGACACCGACACCGACACTGACACCGGCGCCTGCGGCTATGCTGGCGCAGACGCAGCCGCCGACTCCGGCGGCGCAGCCGGCGCCCGCGCCGGTACCCGACACCGCCGGCCTCACGCAGGCTTACGCCGAAGCGAACGCGAGCCTGCCGCCGGCGGTCGACAACCGGCCGCTTTTCCAGGCCATGTTCACCGACCGCGCCGGCGCTGCTGTGGCGGCGAGGATCGGCAGCCTGTGGTCGTCGGGCGGCCAGGATCAGGCCCCCGTCCGCGCCCTCGACCTGTTCAGCGACAGCCGGGGCGACATCCGCAAGCTGTTCGGTAACGGCTGAAATCGCTGCGCTTTCCAGCTTGACGTCGTTAACGTCTCGGCAATTTCTATGGTGAACCGTTTGTTAAGCGGTCTCGCTTAGGCTCGGCTTCGGTCGCCATTGTAAGGCGTCCGTTCGGTAAGCGTTGGTCGAGTCATGATTGTTCGTCAGTTTCTGCAGTGGGTCCGTCGCGCGCCCGCCGGCCAGCGAGCCGAGGCCACTTCCGCTTTGGCGCGCGCTTATCTCCATTCCGATCTTTCTCCGGACGATCTCGCCGCCGCCGAAGGCGCGATGATCATGCTGCTCGACGATTCCTCGCCGCTGGTGCGCCGCGCGCTCGCCGACGTGTTCGCGTCGGCACAGAAGGCGCCGCGCGTGGTCGTGCATGCGCTCGCCGCCGATCAGTTCGACGTCGCAGAGCCCGTGCTGGCGCGCTCGCCGCTGCTGCTCGAGGACGATCTGGTGGACCTGATCGCCACCGGCAAGCCGGACGTGCAGGCTGCGATCGCGGGCAGGGCGCTGCTGTCGCTGCCGCTCGCCGCCGCCATCGCCGAAGTCGGCAGCGCCGAGGCCTGCCTGACATTGCTCGAAAACTCCGACGCCGACATCGCGCTGTTCTCGGTCGACCGCATCGTCGAGCGCTTCGGCCATCTAGCGCCTATCCGCGAGAACCTGCTGGAAAGAGACGATCTGCCGATGCCGACGCGGCAGGCGTTGTTGTCGAAGCTGTCGCAGACGCTCGCGGGCTTCGTCGCCGCCCGGCAATGGCTCGGCCCCCAGCACGCCGAGGACGCCGCCCGCGAGGCCTGCGAGAAGGCGACCGTCGCGCTCGCCGCCGACACGCCCTACGAGGAGCTCGGCGCGCTGGTGAAGCACCTGCGCGAGAGCGGCCAGCTCACCGCCGGCATGATCCTGCGCGCGCTTCTGTCGGGCAACGTGGTGCTGTTCGAGGAGGCGCTGGCGGAGCTGTCCGACGTGCCGATCGACCGCGTCACCAGTTATCTCCACGACCGCAACGTTTCCGGCTTCCGCGCGCTCTACCGCAAGGCGGGGCTGCCCGATACGGCCTATCCCGCCTTCCGCGAGGCGATTGCCGCGCTGCGCGAGGGGGTGCTGGTCGGCGAGCCGGGCGGGGCGGCGCGGCTCAAGCGCGGCATGGTCGAGCGGGTGCTCGAGCGCTGCGCGGCCGAGCGCGACGAGAGCATGGCCTCGCTTCTGGCGTTGCTGCGGCGGTTTGCGGTGGAGGCCGCGCGCGAGGAAGCGCGTCATTTCTGCGACGATCTCGTGGCGGAACGGCCGGCGACGCCGCCGATGCCGCCAGTGCCGCATGTCATGGACGCCAGGCTGGTGGCGTAGCAGCGTGTGCTCCGGACGCGGCGCAACACGAATCGCAGCGCAGTGGTGGGCCGCTGGTCCGGGGCCTTAAATATACTCTGAAGTCGTGACGGTCCCGGGTCTGCAGCGCATCGCCATAGGCCGCCTTCGGCGGCCGTAAGTACGTTGACGCTACGCGTCAGCTACGGTGCTGCGCCGCGCCCGGGACGGCCTCACTCCGGGATGATCGACGGGCTGCTTCCGCCGACGATCTGCTCGATCACATCGGGCCGGTCGCGGTTTTCGCGCATGAGGAAGTCGTCGGTGACCTCGCGCAGCCGCGACGTCAGCGTGGATGCGAGCTCTTTCGCGTCCGAGCGCTCGTACTCGCGGTAGATCGCGCGCACGGCGTCCACGTGCTGGTCGATTAGCTTTGGCGGGATGCGCGTGGTGTCGGGGGTGTATTCGATCAGGCGGCACAGGCTGTCGGCGGCGGCCGCGACGGCCGGGTAACCGAAAGTCGCCGCTTCGCCCTTGAGGTCGTGGGCGGCGTGGAACAGCGCTTCCTTGTTCGCCGTGTCGATGCCGGCATCGGCGATTGCGCGCCGGGCCTTGTCGAGCCGCTCGCATTCCGATTCCATCCAGGAGCCGAATTCGGTCGACAATTCGGCGAGCGCCTTTTCCGCGCGCGCCACCGGATCTTCGTCATCCGGCGCCATCGGCTTGGTGGAGATCGCCTTGCGCAGCTTGTTCTCCGGCACGATCACTTCGTGATCCCCGAAAGTGCGGATCGCAGCGGTGTTCTTGCGAGGAGCCATGACGGTGTGAGCCTCTGTCAGCCCGGGGCGCGGGCTTTGTCGATTAGCGCGGACTGGCGAATCACGTCGGCCTTGCCGCCTTTGCGGCGCTCGGGGCCGGCATAGGCCGGGTTCACGTTGCGGCGGCGGTCCGGACCGAAATAGGTCTTGGTCTTGATGAACGGACGCGGGTTGGCGATCACGTTCACCAGCCGCTCGTAAAGCCCCTTGGCCGAGATCGGCTTGGCGAGAAATTCGGTGACGCCGGCGTCGCGCGCCGCCGTGACGCGTTTCTTCTCGGAGTGACCGGTCAGCATGATGATGGCGACGTAGGGGTTGGCGTTGGCGCCGGGCTGCCGAATCATCTGCATGAGCTCGAGGCCGTCGAAGATCGGCATCGCCCAGTCGGTGATGATGATGTCGGGGACGTGGTTGGTGAAGGCTTCCAAGCCCGCCGCGCCGTCTTCCGCCTCATAAACCTCGCGCGCACCGAAGCCGTGCAGCAGCGTGCGCAGAATCCGACGCATATGCGCGTTGTCGTCGATGACGAGGAAGCGCAGGCGGTTGAAGTCGATGCGAACCATGATGCCTCAGGTTTCGAGCGCGGCCGCCCGTTACCATCGCTGCAACCTAGCGGCGTAGCCTTAACGAAGGGTTTAGGATGAACGCGCTTCCCCGTCCGGTGGCGCGAATTGGCACCGCAGGCAGCCCAGGGTGGTAATTTGGTCTGGACCGGCGCGCGCCATCCGGTCATCGTTGCAGGGTCCGGCCCGGGGGAGCCGGGGCGGCCAGGGGACAAGTGCGATGAAGACCATTTTGATTCCGACCGAGGACCACGATGCCATGCCGGCGGTGCTGCAGGCGGCACGGCTCGTGGCGCGCACGTTCGACAGCTACATGGAGGGGATTGCGATTCGCCCGTCTGTCGGCGCCTATGTCACGGTCGAGCCGGTCAGCAGCCTGGCGATCTCCACCGAGTTCGACGAGGACGCCGCCAAGAACGGGCGCGAGATGTTCGAAGCCGCCATGCGCCAGCACGCCGTGCCGGCGGCGCAGGCCGGCACCGCCGTCTACTCCTACGGCTGGCCGCGCAGCGAGCCGGCCGACGACGCCTTCCTCGGCAGCTACGGGCGCGTGTTCGATCTCATCGTGCTCGGCCGTCCCGGCCGCGCGGTGGAAAGCCCGCGCATGGCCCCGCTCGAGGCCGCGCTGTTCGAGAGCGGCCGCCCCGCGCTGATCGTGCCGCGCACGCCGCCGAAGACCATCGGCCGGAACGTGCTGGTGTCGTGGAACGGCTCGACCGAGCAGGCGCATACCCATGCCTTCGCGCTGCCGCTGTTGCGGCTCGCCGAGACGGTGACGGTACTGACGACGGAAGGCGCCATGACGCCGGGGCCGAGCGGCGAGCAGGCGGCGCTGCATTTGCGCCGGAACGGCGTCAACGCCACCGCGGTCGCGGTCTCGCCCGGCGCGCGCAGCCCGGGTGAGGCGATCCTCGACCAAGCCACCGAGCGCGGCTGCGATCTCCTGGTCAAATGCGCCTATACGCAGAGCCGCCTGCGCCAGATGATCTTCGGCGGGGCGACGCGCCATATCCTGGCGAACGCCAACCTGCCGGTGCTGATGGCGCACTGACCTACTTCAGCAGCGTCGCCATGATGCGCTCGCGCGTGAGCGGCAGATCGCGGATGCGCGTGCCGAGCGCGTGCGAGACGGCGTTGCCGATCGCCGCGGCGGCCGGCCCGGCGGTGAGTTCGCCGACGCCGAGCGGCGTCTCGTCTTTGGTGTTGATCAGCTCGATGTCGATCGGCGGCACCTCGCTGAACTTCAGGACCGGATAGGTCTCCCAGTCGAATGAGGCGACGCCGCTATTCTGCGCTTCGCCGTCGAAGCGCACCTGTTCCTTCAGCACCCAGCTCGCCGACTGGATGATGCCGCCTTCGATCTGGTTGAGAATGCCGTCGGGATTGACGACGAGGCCGGCGTCCGCCGCGCACCAGACATGGCGCAGCCGGATCTCCTCGTCGACCTTGAGCTCGACCACCACGGCGGCGTAGGCCGCCTTGTTCTTGTACTGGGCGAATGCGATGCCGCGGCCGACGCCGGTGCCGGCCGGCGCGTTCGCCTGCCACTTCGCCATCGCGCCGACCTTCTCGATGACGCCGCGCACGCGCGGGTTGGAGGCGATCGACAGCCGGTAGGCGAGGGGATCGACGCCGGCGCGCGCAGCCAGTTCGTCGATGGCGCATTCGAGCGCGAAGACGTTCGGCATGGCGCCGAGCCCGCGGAACGAGGAGACGCGGATCGGCGTCTCAGGGATCAGGTGGTGGATGATGCGCGTCTGCGCGATGTCGTAGAGGGGCGTGGCGTTGCGTGTGCCGCCGCCGCCGCCCGCTTCCGGCACGTCGTGCGGCGGCGGGTCGGGCGGGAATTCGGGCAGCGCATAGGCGCCGAGCAGGTTGTTGCCGGAGCCCGGGCGGCCATTATGCGTCGGGCTCCAGATCTCGGCGGTCCAGTCCGACGGCTTGCCGTCGGCGCCGACCAGCGCGCGCACCTTCACCACCATCGACGGCGTCTTCGGCTCGTAGACGAACTCCTCCTCGCGCCCCCAGCGCACGCGGATCGGCGTGCCGGGCTTCTGCGTCGCGATGATCGCCGCGTCGGCGGCCGCGTCGTCCGCGCCGTTGTGGCCGTAACAGCCCGAGCCCTGCACGTGGTGCACGGTGATGTTGGCGGCGTCGAGCTTGAGCGTGCGCGCCAGCGCGCCGCGCAACGGGAATACGCCCTGGCAATGCGTCCACACCGTCAGGTGGCCGTCCTTGAACAGCGCCAGCCCGCAGGACGGCGAGATCGAGGCATGCGCGAGAAAGCCGCGCGTGTAGGTCGCCTCGAAGCGCTCGCGCCCCTGCGCGTCGGCGGCCTCCGGCTCCCCGATCACCTTGTCGATGGCCGGGCGCTGCAGCAGCCAGCTCGCCTCCTGCTGCGAGGCGACCGGCAGCTCGACGTGCTGCCATGTGACATGCTGAAGCGATGCCGCCGCGGCGAGATCGACCGCCGTTTCATTGTCGCCGAGGATGGCGAGGAAATCGCCGCTGCGCACGAAGGCGATCTCGCCTTTGGCCGCGCGCCTGATCGCGGCCTCGTCGATTGTGCCGATACGCGCGCCCTTGTTCGGCTGGCGCACCACGCGGGCGTAGGCCATGCCGGGCATCTTCATGTCATGGATAAAGGCCGGCGCGCCGAAAACCTTGCCGGGCAGGTCGAGGCGCGGCAGGCTCGTGCCGATGTTCCTGAGCGCGGACACCGGCTTGCGCTTGCCGGCGCCGGTCGCCGTCACGGCGAGGTCGATCGCGGCCGCGAGCGTCCAGTAGTCCTGGCCGGTCGGCCCGCCGTTGCGCAGGAACGTGCCGTCGCTGATGGTGATCTCCTCCGGCTTGCAGCCGAGGATTAGGGCGGCGCGCTCGACGAACAGCGCGCGCGCGTCGGCGCAGGCCTGGCGCAGCGCCATGCCGCCGGCCTGCATCGACCAGCTGCCCGCGGTGTAGCCTTCGTTCGCTGTCAGCGCCGTGTCGCCGCCGACGACGGCGATGTGCAACGGGTCGATGTCGAGTTCGTCGGCGGCGAGCTGCGCCATGGCGGTGAGCACGCCCTGGCCGAATTCGACGCGGCCGGTGAGGACGGTGACGCGGCCGGGCGCGGGGAAGTCGAGCCAGCGGTCGAGCGCCGGGTTGTCGGCGAGCGGGCCGGGCAGCGCGACCTGAGAGGGCGCATTCATGATGCGGCTCCGCGCATGACCGCCGCCGCTTTCTCCACGGCGCGCAGGACCCGGTTGTGCGAGCCGCAGCGGCAGATGTTGCCGTCGAGCGCCTCGGCGATTTCGGCGCGCGTCGGCGAAGGGTTGCGGTCGAGTAGCGCCTTGGCCGAGACGATGATGCCGGAGAGGCAGTAGCCGCACTGTCCGGCCTGCTCGTCGAGGAAGGCCTGCTGCAGCGGATGCGGCTTCTCGGCGGTGCCGAGGCCTTCGATGGTGGTCACGGTCTTGCCGGCGACGCTCCAGGCAGGTTTGGAACAGCACTTCTCCGGCTGGCCGTCGATCAGCACCATGCAGCAGCCGCACTGCTCGAGGCCGCAGCCGAAGCGCGTGCCCATGAGGCCGAGCTCGTTGCGCAGGACCGCGAGCAGCGGCGTTTCCTCATTGTCGAGCGCGACGCTGACCGCCCGTTTGTTGACGGTGAAGGAAAATGTCTTGCTCATGACCCCTCGCGCAGGACCTAGAACCCGAACTGCTCGCGCAGAATCCGTTCGTCGAGATTGTGGCCCGGATCGAACAGCATGTTGATCGAGATGGCGAGGTCCATGGCGATGTCCACCGCGCGTACCGAACGCACCTCGTCGTGATCGGCGACCGCGGCGACCGGCCGCTTGTCGGCCTCGAGCACCTCGATGGTGACGCTTGCCTTGTCGGGGAGCAGCGCGCCGCGCCAGCGGCGTGGGCGGAACGGGCTGATCGGGGTCAGCGCCAGCATGGAGGCGTTGATCGGGATGATCGGCCCCTGCGCCGACAGGTTATAGGCGGTCGAGCCGGCGGGGGTGGCGACCATCACGCCGTCGGCGATCAGCTCGGCCATGCGCTCCTGGCCGTCGACCAGGATGCGCAGATGCGCGGCCTGCGCGCTCTGGCGGAACAGAGACACCTCGTTGATGGCGCGGTGCTCGTGGATCTTGCCGCTTGCGTCGCGCGCGCGCATCACCAGCGGGTGGATCACGGTTGTCTGCGCGGCGCCGATGCGTTCGATCAGGCCTTCTTCGGAGTATTCGTTCATCAGGAAGCCGACGGTGCCGCGGTGCATGCCGTAGATCGGCTTGCCGGACTTCATGAACTTGTGCAGGGTTTGCAACATCAGGCCGTCGCCGCCGAGAGCGACGATGACGTCGGCCTGTTCCGGCGCGACGTTGCCGTAGCGCGCTTCCAGCCGGCCATAGGCCTCGCGCGCCTCGGGCGTCGGGCTGGCGACGAAGGCGATGTGCTGCGGACGCGGGGCCGGCCGGCTCATGAAAACCTGTTCAGTTCGCGCATGACCTTATCCGAAAACCGGTAGCCGCTTTTCGGGACCATGCGCGGAGGGGGACCTATGGAACGCGCAGTGCTCGTGTATACGACGTGGCCCTCGATTGTCGAGGCGGAGAAGGCGGGCCGGACCATCGTCGAGCGGCGGCTCGCGGCGTGCGTGAATATCCTGCCTGGGATGGTCTCGCACTACTGGTGGGAGGGCAAGATCGAGCGCGCGGAAGAGGCGGTGATGATCGTCAAGACCCGCGCGTCCCTGGCGGACACGGTCGGCGCGGCGGTGAAGGATCTGCACAGCTACACGACGCCGGCGATCATGATTTTACCTGTTGAAAACGCCGATCCCGCCTATCACGCCTGGATCGTGAAGGAGACCGGCGGGGAGGGCTAACTCTTGTCGGTCGCCGCGTAGTCCGGAATCTGGAAGCGCCGCCGGTAGACGCTCGGCGAGAGCCCGGTTGTACGCTTGAACAGGCGGCGGAAGAAGGAAGAGTCCTCATAGCCGACCTTCCAGCCGATGTCGTCTACCGGCGCGTCGGTGCGCTCGAGCCGCCGCTTGGCGTCCTCCACCCGCAGTCGTTGCACGTAGTCGATCGGCGCGAAGCCGGTGGCCTTGGTGAAGCGCCGCTTGAAGGTGCGTTCGGACAAGCCCGACTGACGGATCAGTTCCTCGACCGGGTTGGCGACGGCGAAATGCGCCGACAGCCATTCCTGCGCGGCGAGGATGACTGCGTCGCCGTGGTTCTTCGGCCCTTCGAACACCATGTAGGGCGCCAGTCCGTCATGGTGCCATTGCAGCGCGAAGCTGCGTGCGACGAACTGCGCTTCCGCCGCGCCGACATAGCGCGCGATCAGGTAGAGCACGAGGTCGTGCCAGGTCATTGAGGCGCCCGACGTCACCAGCTGCTGGCGCGCGCCCGCCGTCACCAGCACGCGGTCCGGAAAGACCGGCACCGCCGGATAGGTCGCCTTGAAGGTCCCGGCGAAATTCCAGTGCACGGTTGTCTCAAAGCCGTCGAACAGGCCGGTCTCCGCGAGCAGGAAGACGCCGGAGCAGGCGGAGCAGAGGATCGCGCCGCGGTCGTGCATGGCCCGCGCCCAGGCGACGATCTCGGGGTAGCGCCCGGTCTGCCAGCGACCATCCTCGATCACGATGGAGGGAGCGATGATGATGTCGGTTTCGGACACGTCGCCGACGGCGCGGTGAACCGGCACCGGCAGGCCGCTGTAGAGCATCACCGGCGTGCGGGCCGTGCCGACGATCTCGACCGCGAAAGGCGGCTGCTCGGGCCGGTCCGGCAGAATCTTGAACGCATTCAGCACGTCGAAGATGCCCGTCAGCGTCGAGATGGCCGCGTCCGGATTCGCGATCAGGCTGACGTGCAGTTGTCGCTTGCTATCGGCCATGGCCTTGCTGCGGCGGCATGAATGGACCGGTTTTGGCGAACCTGCCACTCAAAATTCCGGCCGGCAACGGCCATGACGCTCCCATCGGGCCGCCAGCAGGCGGCCCCCAAACGATGGAGATGTGTCATGGCGATGAACCAGGACAAGGTGAACCAGCTGCTCGGCAAGCTGGTTGGCGACCTGTCGGCCGGCTACGGCGGCGTGATGATCAGCCTCGGCGCCAAGCTCGGGCTTTTCAAGGCGATGAAAGGGGCGGGTCCGCTGACGTCGCAAGAAGTGGCGAAGCGCGCCGGCTGCGCCGAGCGCTACGTGCGCGAATGGCTCAACGCGCAGACCGCCGCCGGCTATGTCGACTATCACCCCCGGAGCGGCACCTACGAACTGACGGCCGAGCACGCTTTCGTGCTCGCCGACGAGGATAGCCCGGTCCACATGGTTCCGGCCTGGCAGGTCGTCGCCTCGATGTGGGCCGACGAGGACAAGGCGGTCGAGGCCTTCAAGACCGGCAAGGGCGTGCGCTGGGGCGACCACGACGAGCGGCTGTTCTGCGGCGTCGCCGCGTTCTACCGCAACGCCTATCGCGGCAGCTTGGTGCCGGAGTGGCTGCCGGCGCTCGACGGCGTCGTGGCAAGGCTGGAGCAGGGGGCACAGGTGGCCGACGTCGGCTGCGGCCACGGGCATTCCACCGTGCTGATGGCGCAGGCCTTTCCGAACTCGACGTTCTGGGGCTTCGATGTGCATCCGGGTTCGATCGACTCCGCGCGCGCCACCGCCAAGGCTGCCGGCGTCGCCGACCGCGTCACCTTCGAGGTCGCGGACGCCACCGCCTACGCGCCGCGCGGCTACGACCTGATCTGCTTCTTCGACTGCCTGCACGACATGGGCCGGCCGGTCGACGCCGCCATACAGGCACGCAAGGCGCTGGCCAAGGACGGCACGGTGATGCTGGTCGAGCCCTATGCCGGCGACAAGGTCGAGGAGAACATCAACCCGGTCGGCCGGCTCTACTACGCGGCGTCGACCACGTTGTGCACTGCGCACGCGATCTCCGAGAACGGCACGCACGTGCTCGGCGCACAGGCAGGCAGGGCGCAGCTCGGCCACGTGTTCGAGAAGGCCGGCTTCCGGCACTTCCGCACGGCCAAGCAGACGCCGTTCAACCTGATCCTGGAGGCGCGGCCGTGACCGCGGCAGCTTGAATGACGAGAGGGCCGGATCGCTCCGGCCCTCTCACCTCTTTGCCCGCCAAGTCTTTGCCCGCCAAGCGGCTCAGTAGCTCGCGGTGCCGTCGATCACGGCCTTGAGCTGGCGATATTCCTCGCACGATGTGGTGCCGCAGATCGCCTGCACCTTGTCGAGATGGTCCACCGCCTTGAGCCGGTTGCCCTGCTCCATGTGCCACATGCCGTAGTAGGACCACGTGCGCGCGTGCCGCGGATCGGTGGCGAGCGCCTTCTCGTACCAGACCTTCGAGGCGTCGTAGTTGCCGAGCTTGCGGTTGGCATAGCCGATGTAGTTGGCGACGTCGGCGTGCTCGTCGTGGCCGAGCGCGTGCAGCGCGGCGATGCCGGCCTTGTAGTTGCCGGCGAGGATGAGGTCGCGCGCGGCGCGGTAGTCGCGCAAGAACTTCTCCTGCGCGAGCTTGCGCTCCTGCTCCTCGATCGCGCTGCTGCCCTTCTTCTTTTTCTTGCCGTCGTCGCTCGGCGGCGGCGGATCGTCGGTGCCGACTGCGTGAACGGGCACGGGCTTGAGGCTGAACGCGACCGCGATCAGTGCGGTGGCGGCGAGAACTCCGAACGAGCGAAGCGCGTGCGACAGGGTCATGGCAAAGCCTTTCCTGGGACAGTCACAATAGGCCGAAACGGCCGCTCACTGGAAAAACACTGCGTGATCCGGCTCTAGTCCTGGAGCCCGTAAATTTCCGAGCGGCGAAATCCGGCGCGCGCGGGCGCCCTGCTTGACTCGATTACCGTTTCAAGGCGAACATTCGGCCGTGCTGGTTCCCCGGGTCACGCCGGGGACGAAAGAGGGAACACGGAGACGGCGGTTCTTGCGCCGAAATCCGTGGCTGCCCCCGCAACTGTGAGCGGCGAGCCCGCGTCTATACGGCCACTGGGAAACCGGGAAGGCCGGACGCACCTGGGCGACGACCCGTGAGCCAGGAGACCTGCCAGCGCGGTCACCCAACCGGTGGACGAGGGGTCCATACGGAGCGGTCTTTCGCAGCGGTGACGGCAATGCCGGTGCGAAGGCCGTGAGAACCTCTCCTCCCACGACTTTCGGGTAGCGTCAGCTCCGCACTTCGCGTGCGTCACTGCCGTGTCCTTCGCAACGGGCCTGGTCATCACCCGATGCGTGCGCTCATGCGCGCGCAAACGAAGGAACGTTTGTTATGGGGACTTTGTTTTCTCGCTTCGGCGCCGCGTTGGCGCTGGCGCTAGCGGCGGCTGTGCCGGCCGGCGCGCAGGACCTGCAAAGCGGGGCGGTGGCGCTCCCGCCGATCGACGTCGGCTATAGCCGGACGGGGTCCGGCATCATGTCCGGGACGTCCTCCAGCGTCATCACCGCCGAGGACATCGCGCGCGCACCGGCGCAAAGCCTGCCTGACATCCTCGCGACGCAAGCCGGCATCCAGGTCCGCCATCTCTACGGCAGCCCGATCGGCTCGGGCGATACCGTCGACCTGCGCGGGTTCGGGCCGTTCGCGCAGTCGAATACGCTCATTCTCGTCAACGGCCGCCGCTACCAGGACTTCGACCTGCAAGGCTTCGACTTTGCGACGATTCCGCTCAACAGCATCGAACGCATCGAGGTGACCCGCGGCAACAGCGGCACGGTGCTGTACGGCGACGGTGCCATCGGCGGCGTCATCAACATCGTCACGAAATCGCAGAAAGCGCAGGGCGCCTCCGGCAAGGTCGAAGGCGCGCTCGGCTCCTACGGCAACGCGGAGGGACGGCTGTCGGCCGGCGTCGCTAAGGGGCCCTGGTCGGCCTCCGTTTACAGCAACAGCGCAACCGCGGGCGGCTATCGCCAGAACAGCGAAGTCCGGCAGGACAATATCGTCGGCAATCTCGACTACCGGACGCCGGCGTTCAGCTACTATCTCAACACCACCACCGACCGGCAGCGACAGAATCTTCCGGGCACGGTGCCCAACCTGCCGATTTCCTTTCCGTACACGTTGGAAAACCGCCGCGTTGCGACCACGCCGCGCGACTGGGCCCACAAGCAGGACATCGATGTCACGACCGGGTTCACCATGCCGGTCTGGTCCGGTGCGGAGCTGACCGTGGATGGCGGCGTGCGCCGGAAGTTCCAGCAGAGCACGTTCTACGACTATTTCCCGTCGCCGCTCTTCACCTACGATCCCTCGGCCGGCGGTCCGAGCAATTTCGGCAACACCGGCATGACGACGACGTCCCTGACGCCGCGCCTCGACATCGCTCACAATCTGTTCGGGCGTCCCGGCCAGTTGCTGACCGGCGTCGACTACTACAACACGCAATACGATTCCGATCGTTATCAGTTCGACGGCGGCCAGGCGATCCATCACTACAACATCAGGCAGGACAGCCTTGCCTTCTACGCCGTGAACAAGACGACGGTGCTGCCGACTCTGGACATCTCGATCGGCGGGCGCGCGCAGCGCACCGGTATCAAGGCGACAGACGACTACAATGCCGGCGCCGATCCGAATGCCGGCTTCTATGCGGAAAGCCCGCAGGCGCCGCCGCTCGATAGCAGCGAGTGGCAATGGGCGGCGCATGCCGGCGTCGAGTATCGCATCGTGCCGAACCTGGCCGTGTTCGGCCGCGCCGCGCGTGCCTTCCGCGTGCCGAACGCCGACGAGCGCGTCGGCGCCGGCAGCCCGTTCTATGCAGGCAACCCGGCCAACTTCGGCCTGAAAACACAGACCTCGCATGACATCGAAGGCGGCGCACGCTTCGAGTGGCGGCACTTCAAGATCGAATCGTCCGTGTATCAGATGGATCTGAACAACGAGATCCATCTTCGCCAGCCGGAGAAAATCAACTTCAATCTCGATCCGACGCGGCGCCGGGGCTGGGAGAACACCGCGTCCTATCAGATGAACGACACCCTGCGCCTGCGTGGCACCGCGGCCTATACGCTGGCGACGTTCCGCGAGGGCCCATTTGCGGGTCATGAGGTGCCGCTGGTCTCGCGCTGGAGCGGCACGGCAGGGATTTCCTGGGATGTATGGAAGAAGTGGGCGACGCTCGACGTGCTCGCGCGCATGTGGAGCAAGCGCTACATGGAAGACGACCCGACCAACGTGCGGCAGGTGATCCCGGCCAATGCGACGGTGGACGTCCGCCTCGGCGGCGAGGTCGACCGCTTCTTCTGGTCGGTGTCGGTGCAGAACCTGTTCGATGTCGAGTATTACGACTACGCGATCGCCAGCGCGAGCAACCCGAACTACTACGTCGCCTATCCGGCGGCCGGGCGGACCTTCGCCGTCAGGGCCGGCGCGACCTTCTGACAGCCCCGCGCACGGCCGGACCGCCGACGTCCGGCCGTGCGTGACGCTCGTCCTTTTCTGCTACAGTTGCCCGGGATTCGGCGGAAGGGGGCTGAAATGTCGATTCTGAGACTAGTCATTATTTCCATCGTTGTCGGTCTTGGGGGCGCGCCGGCGGGGGCCGCGCCCCCCCCCCCCCGATCGAAAGAAGCGGGGCGGGAGGGCAATGAG
>JBKBRE010000013.1:69205-129181 GCA_046292265.1 Pseudolabrys sp.
GGCTGGCGGCGGCGCCGGGGGCGCCCCCCGACGACATCCTCGATTCGATCGATGCGGGGCGGAAGGCCTATCAGGCAGGCGACCTCGCCACCGCAAAGCAGTCGCTCGACACGGCTTCGCAGTTGATCGCACAGAAGAACGCCGAGGGATTCGCGGCGCTGCTGCCGGCGCCGCTGGCCGGCTGGAAGGCGGAGAAGGCGGAAACCACGGCGGTCGGCGCGGCGATCCTGGGCGGCGCCTCGGCGGCGACCCGCACCTACACCAACGCCAAAGGCGACACGGTGGACATCTCCATCACCGGCGATTCCGCCATGATCATGCAATTCGCGCCGATGCTGGCCAATCCGGCGCTGGCCGGCGCCATGGGCAAGCTGATCCGCATCGGCGACCAGCGGGCGATCCAGAGCCGGGAGGGCGACATCATCATGGTCGTCGCCAACCGCTTCCTGGTGAACGTGCAGGGCTCGGCCGACGCCGCCGCCAAGACGGCCTACGCGCAGGCCATCGACGTCGCCAAGCTCTCGAAGATGTAGCTGACCTAGATCAAAGCGCCGGTTCCCGCGTGCGCCGAATTATTACTCAGTGCTCCCGCAGCGGGAGGCCGGTCCAGGGCAGGAGATTCCCGCATGAAGAAGTCGATGTTTGCCGTCGCGATCCTGGCGCTTGGCGCCGTGGCCGCCGTCCCGGCCGAGGCGAGGATGCGCGCTGGGCTGCTCACCTGCTCGGTGGCGCCAGGTGTGAGCTATCTGATCGGTTCGCAGAAGGCGGTGGATTGCGTCTACAAATCGGTGCGCGGCTATCAGGAGCGCTATAGCGGCCGCATCACCCGCATCGGCCTCGATATCGGCTACACCACGGGCGGCAATATCGCCTGGGCGGTCTATGCGCCGGCGAAGCGCGGGCCGGGCGCACTGGCCGGCGCCTATGGCGGCGCCAGCGCGGAAGCGACGGTCGCCGGCGGGATCGGCGCCAACGTGCTGATTGGCGGCTTCCGCCGCTCGATCACCTTGCAGCCGGTCTCGGTCGGCACGCAGACCGGGCTCGACCTCGCGCTGGCGGTGAGCGGGCTGGAACTCGAGCTGGACCGCTGAGCGCGCTCAGCTGCGCCCCCTCAGATGGCCGCTCGCCGCCGCGGGCGGCCTCTTGCATTGGTGATACGCTACAGCGGCTGCCAGAGCGCCGGCGCGAAGTCGTAGCCGCTGCGCGTGCGCAGGATGTGGCCGCAGGCGGGGAAGGGGAAATGATAGGCCTGGACCGGCATGCGGTCGGCGGCCGCCCGCTCGAGCACGCGGCGGCGCGTCTTGACCGCGAGCGGCCCGTCCATGTCGAAGGTCGGCTGCCAGCCGGGGTGACGCGCGAACAAATACGGGTTGCGCACGGTGTCGCTCATGACCAGGAGCGACGCTTTGCCGGAGTGAACGGCGAATGCCGTATGGCCGGGCGTGTGGCCGAACGCGGGGATGGAGACGATGCCGGGCGCCACCTC
Organism: Pseudolabrys sp.; assembly: GCA_046292265.1. Lineage (GTDB taxonomy): Bacteria > Pseudomonadota > Alphaproteobacteria > Rhizobiales > Xanthobacteraceae > Pseudolabrys. The sequence goes on from JBKBRE010000013.1 coordinate 70,692, forward strand.
GGCGCCGGGCCTGAAGCGGCGGACCTCGCGGGCGATGTCGCCGAAGATGCGCCGCGCATTGCGGAAGTAGCGCAGCACCGGTCCTGACGCGCGGCTCTGGTTGCCGTCGTCCATCCAGAAAGTCCATTCCGGCTCGGGCACCAGGATCTCGGCATTGGCAAAGACCTTCGCGCCGTCCTTGGTCTTGAGGCCGTCGATATGGTCGGGATGGAAATGCGAGATGACGATGGTGTCGATCGCCGCCGGTTCGACGCCGGCGACCTTGAGATTGTCGAGCATCGCTCCCGCCGTGTCGGCGATCTGCCCGGCGGTGCCGCTGTCGATCAGGATGAGCCTGCTGCCCGTGTTGACCATCAGCGCGGTGAAGGAGACGGGCAGCACGTTGGGCGGCAGGAAGGCGGCGGCGAGCGCCGCGTTCACCGCCTTGCCGCTCGCGTTGCGGATGAACGTGCCGTCGATCGGCAGGTACCAGACGCCATCGTAGAGCGCGGTGAGCTGATAGTCGCCGAGCCTGGTGCGATAGACGCCCGGGCCCTGCGCGGCGGCGAAGGGCGCGGCCGCCTCGGCGGGCCAGCCGAGGCTTGCGCCGGCCAGCGCGGACGCGGCGAGGAACGAGCGGCGGCTGATTGCAGTCATGGCTTGGCCGTCATGGCGTGTCCTTGCGCGGCGTGCTCGCGACAGGATAACACCGGGTTCCCGCGCCATATGCCCGGTCTTTTGCTTGCCAATAGACCGCCGCTGCGTGCGCCACGGCAAGGCGATATGGTCGGCGTCCGCGGGCGCGCGCAAAGGTCGACGAAGGCGGAATGCGATGCAGGTGAGGAGGCTGGGGGCGGCGTTGGCCGCGGTGCTGGCGCTGAGCGGATGTGCGAGCCGGGAACTTGGCCCGACGCCGGCCGAACTGAAGGCGCGCTGGGAGGCGCAGAACGTCTACCCTGCGAACTACAAGGCCGACCTGCTGGCCTTCCTGCGCACCTATCTCAACGACCCGACCCAGGTGCGCGGCGCCGCCGTCTCGGTCCCTGCCCTGAAGAACATCGGTCCGGGCGAACGCTACGTCGCCTGCCTGCGCTACAACGCGCGCGACACAGGCGGAAAATACATGGGGCCGAAGGAGGGAGCGGCGACCTACGTGTCGGGCAAGCTCGACCGCTTCTTCGACGTGCCGCGCGAGGTGCGCGAGTTCTGCAAGGACGCGAGCTACGCGCCGTTCCCGGAGCTGGAAAAGCTGACGCGCTGAAGGCGCGGATGCCGAGGGCAAAAGCATTCGGCCGGGCGCGTCCCCGCGAACGGCAGCCGCCGGATGGATCCGGCGGCTACGATTTCAGACAGATATGGAAGTTCAGCTCAGAAAACTCAGGGTCACTTGACCTTGAGGTTCTCCGCGGACGTCTTCCCGCGGTTCTCGACGAGCTCGTACTGAACGGTCTGTCCTTCGTTCAGCGTGCTAAGTCCGGCGCGTTCGACCGCCGAGATATGGACGAACACATCCTTCCCACCTTCCTGGGGCTGGATGAAGCCGTAGCCCTTCGTCGGGTTGAACCACTTTACGGTGCCCTGAGGCATGCTAGATCTCCGAGGTATTACCAACGTTAGCAGTCTGGCACAGTCCACAACCGCCGAACAAGGTCCTCGGAGGGCCGACGGCACTGACTTTCGCGTTATTTTGGACGGAAACCGAGGGGTTGGTGCCGGGTGAGGGGATTGAACCCCCGACCTTCGGTTTACAAAATACAAGGCCAAAAACGAGAAGCGGTTGATTTTGTTGTGGGACTGGGTTCGTTAGCCTCTCGGTAGCCTCTGCCCGTGTTGGTGGTGCCCGCTGCCGGACTCGAACCAGCGACCTGAGCTTTACAAAAGCACTGCTCTACCAACTGAGCTAAGCGGGCGTTCGTCAGGAAGTAGCACAACGCGGCCAAAAGAGAACCCCCGGCGATTGGTGCCGGGGGTCGCCTCGCCGTTCCGGGGAGGATTAAACGGCGGGGCTGGGGGCTGTTTGGGTCTGCGGGAAAGTTTTCGCGGACCTACGGCGGGTGGAAGATGAGCACGCGCCAGCGGCTCATGACGCGAGCCTCGTGCGTTGCTCGGGCGCCGCGTCGGCGCACAGCTCGTTGCAGAAGTATCGCTCGCCTCGCCGGAGAATTTCGCCCTGGAGGGGTTCTCGGCAGTAGGCGCAATTACGGGGCGAGCCGTTGACCAGGTACTTGTGGTGGACAACTTCCTGCTTCTGATGGGTCAGAAGTTTCATGCGGGCCTCCTTCGTCGGTCGCCCGCCCCACACAAAGTTCACGCCCCCTCCTGAGAAGGCACGAACGGTGAGACGGCCGGGTAAGGGCCTCTTCTTGCGAAGAGCGGGCGACGGGCGATGAAGGGACTGTCTAGGGTAATTGTACCGCGGCTCGGCCAGACGGCCGAAAGCAGGATGGGGATAAGAAAAAGGTTGCTCCCGATTCGCCGGAATCCTACATAGGGCGGACTGCTGACAGCGTTGGGTTGCGTAAAACTGGCTGTGCAAATGCGCGCCGGACGGGTGGCGGATTCCGCCGCCACTGCTACCGTCTTGAGAGGAAATGGTATGCGCGGAGTCGCTCGAAAGGAATTAGAACCGTTGGAAGAGACCCCTGAAATTGCGCCCAAGAAGCGCCGGGAGTTCACCTCCACGGTCGGCCGCGGCAAGTCGATTGTCCGAGAAGAAGCTCCGGCTACCAGCCTGCACAAAGACGAACTCGTGCAGGTGCATTACGGCGACAGCCTAAACTTCTATGACCAGTGGGAGAAGCCCACTTGCATCGTCTCAGACGGCGCATACGGCGTGCTTGGCTTCGAGGGCGATACTTCGGACCATATCGGAATGCCGCAGTGGTATGACCCTCATGTTGAGCAGTGGTCGAAGCACGCGACACCGCAAACAACGCTCTGGTTTTGGAACTCTGAAATCGGCTGGGCCTCGGTGCATCCCGTTCTGGAGAAGCACGGCTGGCGGTATGTGAACGCCAACATCTGGGACAAGGGCATCGGGCATATCGCCGGCAATGTGAACACGACCAAAATCCGGCGTTTCCCGGTCGTGTCCGAAGTCTGCGTCCAGTATGTCTTCGAGGCCCGCGTGCACGGCAAACTCCTAAAGCACTGGCTCCTGGAGGAATGGAAGCGCACGGGACTTCCCGTCCGGACCGCCAACACCGCCTGTGGGGTCGCTGACGCCGCTGTACGCAAATATTTGGACCAAGGGCACCTTTGGTACTGGATGCCCGTTTTAATGTTCGAGAAGCTCGTTTCTTACGCCAATGAGCACGGCAAGCATGAGGGCCGGCCGTACTTTTCGGTAGACGGCAAGCGGCCGATGTCCGGAGACGAATGGGCGAAGACCCGTTCGCACTTCGACTGCCCGCACGGGGTTACCAACATCTGGCAGCGAAATGCGGTCCGTGGTGCGGAGCGGATAAAGACGCACGGCACTTCTGGCAAGGCGGTGCACTTAAACCAAAAGCCGCTCGACCTGATGACGCGCATCATCGAAGCGGCGACGCGAGAGAACGAAGTTGTGTGGGAGCCGTTCGGCGGGCTTTTCACCGGATGCGTTGCCGCCCGAAGGTTACGGCGCCGCGCATTCGGAGCGGAGACGGATGGGACCTATTTCCACTACGGCGTGGAGCGGCTCATTTCCGAAGCTTCTCAGCATCAGCTTCTGTAATCTTCAGGTGCTGCTCTAGCGCCTTGCGCAAAAGTTTATCGTTTTCGCTGCCGAGTACATTCCGCCACTCGCGGATGGTCATGCCGTTGACCTTCGTGTTCTGGACGCGCGTCTTAAACGCCTCCAGCTCGGTGTGCACGATGCGATCCATCTTCGCGTAGTTGGTGTCCAAGCGGTACGGAAATTTGAGCAGCTCCCGAATCTTGACCTGATACTCTGGCGTCGGCTTGTAATCGGCACCACCTTTGCCCCAGCCGGCGACAATCTTCTGCGCGTCTTTGAACTGCGCTTCGGTGCCTTGAAACTTGTAGCCGTTGGTGTTGGTCTGCTGGAGATTTCGCGTGCGCGCTTTCGTGTCTTCCGGCTCCAGCACAAGATAATCCGGCGGGTTGTGGTAGTGGTCGTCCCGCGACTTTGCGACTGAGGCGCCGGAGACAATAACTACATCCACGATGTAGGGCTTGCCGTAGATGAGATGCTCCGGGAGCCACGCGATCATCGCCACATAGGTGCGGTCGTCTAGGAAGTGATTCTGGCTGTCTTTGAAGCGCGCGGTGATTTCGGTCGCCAGCGGAAACCACGCCTTGATTTCAAACCCCGGCGTCGGGGTGATGTCGCCGTCGAAGATGGCGTCCGGGAAGCCGGGGTCCTGCCGGCGCCACTTGCCGAGGCCCTCAAACTCCGGCTTGTCGGAGAGATATTCGCAGGTATTGAACTCGATGAGATTGCCGAGCAACGGCGAGAGTTTGGAAATGACTTTGGCGAGGTTGACGGCCGCGTCCGGAGAAACCGGCTTCGCCACGGTAAGCAAGTCGAACTCGTGACCGGCAAGCCCCTTCATGTGCTTGCCGGCGATCTCAATCGCCTGCTTGGTCGTGAGTTTTGCTCCGGGCACCCGCAGTCCTCCCGGAACCGACTCCTATGCGAGTCGGCAACCGGGAGTCGAGGCGGGATTTTTCATCGCCGGCCTCTGACTGGCGGAAACCTTCCAACACCACCACTCCCGGAGAATGCACACTCCGAGAGGGACAGGGACACAAGGTTTAACGGTGTGCCGCGTACCACGCCGTGTGCGTGATGTTGTAGCAACCTGCCGGGAAGAACCACGGGCAGGTAAAGACCTTGCCCCACGGGTCGGTGATTGAGGTGCCGGATGCGAATGTCGGAGTTTCGCCTCCGGTAAGGCCCCACGGCATCGTGAGAAGCGCCGGGTTGCCGCCGCCGTCTTGCGTGTCGGCAAAAGCCGCAAACGGAAGAGCGAGCGCAATGGCTACAGCGATAATTGTTTTTTTCATATCGTTATATGTTGGTGGGTAATTCGACCTTCGGCCTGTTCTCCCGGACGGCCGCGAACGGGCTGCTATAACAACTCTGCGAAGAGCGAACCTGTAGGCTCTATTTTGGTTTTTGCTGGTTTTGTTCGTCGCTCTTTTGCGCAGTCACATCTTACTGTCCAGGGTGTCATGTTGTTGGCGGCAATTACTTTTGTGCACCACGGTTGGTGAGGTTTCATAGCAAATGAAGCTGTTCCAGCTTTTCTACCGCCTCCCATACCATCGCCATGCTGCCGGTCACCCGACATTGCCGGCGCCCGTGCTCCACTACTTTGCCGAATTTCCGCAGCTCCAAAACTCGCGGAGTGATAGTGTTGATGGGCCATCCAAGGAAGGCAGCAAGTTCACTATTGGTTTGAAGTGGTCGGCGCTTCAAGGCCTCCAACACTTCCTGCTGACGCCGGCCTAGACTCGGTTCAACGCGTTCGTATGCGAGCCGGGAAGTTTCTTGGAGGTTCATACCTTGTAGCATTTAGAGCACTTAATAAATCGCTTCGTCGTCCGTATCCGGGTCCAGCCGTGCTGCGGACATTTGATGGTCGCGTTGAGTAAATTACTTTTTTCCATTTAAGTGAGCACCACCTTCTGCAACACCGGCTCGTCGGCAATGAACTCGAAGGTGTATTTGAGTCTGCCGAGCTGCGCTTCTGTTGCCCCGACCTTCATTCCGCGGAACGCTTGCTCTGCTCGCTGTGAGAGCCATGTGTGGATGCCTAACGACTTCCAATTGGTCTCCGGCACGATCTGCGATGCGAGGTCGATGGCTTTTGCTGAAAGAACTACGGACTTGAACTGGCTCTCTAACGATGGCTCCGGTGCGGGTAGTTGTTCGAAGGGAATTTCCTTTCCCATCATGGTGACCTTAACCACCATACCTACTTGTCGTACCGAGCCCTTGCGACTTTGCGCATGATGGTGCTGCGCTTGCTCCTGTTAATTTTCGACCATTTAATAATGCCGCCCTTGGTCCCTGCTTTGACCTTCTTCGGGTCCTTTTCGTTCTGCATACCAACCAGCGTAGCACGGATACCGAAAACGCGCACGGGCCAGTTATCCCCACGCTTGACAGAATTGCTATCCCCACGCGGAGTGTGCGTAGCAACTGCGTAGCGAACTAGCGTGTGCTATATTTGGGTAGGTCGAACGCAACTTAAAAACCAATCAACAATATATGAAAGTAATTGACGGCGCGGCCTACATGGAAGCATCGGACTTCCACGCCATAAGAACACTCTTCTATGCGCGGAAAGTTCTTCGGAAGGTAGCCCGTATTCTGACGATGGCAATAATGCAGGGCGCAATGCTCGCGGCTGGCTTCGTTGTTCTGCTGAAAGTTCTGGGCGCAATTTACTTGAAGTAGTCAGGCGCTCTGCCGCTCCCGTGGACTGACTGCGGGCGCGATAGAGCGGTCGCTAAACAGCAGGAGAACTCCAACTAAAAAAATAACCTAAAGGCGACGACCGCCAACAAAACAATATGAAAACAAAAACAATGGACCTGAAGGGCAAAGCTTACGCCCAGGTCAAAGATCGGTTGCAGCAGTTCTGGAAGGAAAATCCACGCGGCAGCGTCAAAACCACTCCGGACTTTCTCCCAGACGGTCGCGTTCGCTTCTCGGCGCACATCATCAAAGACAAGAAGGAGCCGGCATCGGCGGATGCGACCGGACACTCCTTCGGCAAGACTGGGCAGAAGGAAAAAGATTTCGAAAAGCTGGAGACCATCGCTGTGGGCCGTGCTCTCGCTCTGCTCGGATATGCCTCTGACGGCGAAATTGCTTCCTCCGAGGAGATGGAAGAGTTTCATCAACACCAGGAGGAGAAGCATATCGAAGCCGTGCTAGCGGCAACCGAAAAACTTACGAACGCAAAATCACTGAGCGATTTGCAGAAGATTTGGGCGGCACTGCCGGGAGAGATGAAGAAGGAGCTGGAGGCCACTAAAAATAAGCTCAAGACCCGCTATGAAAAGCCTCCGGTACGAAAGTAAGGAAGAGTGGCTGGCCGCCCGCCGCGGCAAAATCACCGGCTCTCGCCTGAAAGACATCATCGTCAAGCGCGGCACTGGTAAGAAGATAGGCTTCTACGAGTTGATCGCGGAGCGGCTGGGCATCCCGGCAGACACGGACGAAAATCCGATGGACCGCGGCACGCGGCTTGAGCCGGAGGCTATCGCACGGTTTGAAGCGGAGACCGGGAAGAAGGTCGATACTTCGCTGGTGTTGTGGATGCGCGAAGATAGCGACCATATCGCAGTGTCTCCGGACGGGTTCATAGAGACAGGGAAAGGGAAGAAGAAGGCCATCACTGAGGCGGTTGAAACGAAGTGTTTGGGTTCGGCCCGGCACATCGAAGCGTATCTCACGCAGGAGATACCGGACGAATACAAGATGCAGGCGCTCCAGTATTTTATCGTAAACGACAAACTGGAAACTCTGCACTTCGTCTTCTTCGATCCGCGTCTGGTGAGCAAGGACTACTTCGTTATCCCGGTGCATCGTGCGGCCGTGCAGGAGGAAGTGGACTCCTACTTGGAGTACCAGCACGCAACACTTGCGGAAGTGGAGGCAATCGTTACTCAATTAAGCTTCTAAATCGGTATGTACATCAACAAAGCAATCGTGTTCGGCAATCTGACGAAAGACCCGGAGCTTCGCGCTCTCCCCAACGGCGGGCAAGTGTGCTCCTTCAGCATCGCAACAAACCGAACCTACAAGAAGGCGGACGGCACGAAAGCCGATGAGGTGGAGTTCCACAACATCGTGGTGTTCGGCAAAACGGCAGAGCTCTGCTCACAATATCTCAAGAAGGGCAGCTCGGCATATGTCGAGGGGCACATACGCACACGCTCCTGGGAGAAGGATGGTGCAAAGCAATTCCGCACCGAAGTTGTCGCGGACTCTGTGCAGTTCGGCCCGCGCTCCAGCGCTTCTGGCGGTGAAACTACCCGCGCCACTAGCGCGGCCGAGGCTCCGCAAAACTCTACGAAAGAGGACGCGATAGATTACCCAGCGGAAGACATCAACCCGGACGACATCCCGTTTTAATCACCTAGCGCTTCGGCATATCGCGTCTCTCTTGTCATACCGAGGGACGCGAGAGCCGGGGCACCAACATCAACATGGCTAAACTAAACTTAGGGTGCGGGCGGGACATACGCGGAGGCTGGGTAAATGTAGATATTGCTCCGTTGCCCGGAGTGGATTTGGTGCTCGACATCACGAAAGAAATTCCCTTCCTTGATGCGACCTTCGGTGAAATAAACTGTCAATTTATCTTGGAGCACATCGACTGGCCGCCGGTGTTCCGAGAGATACACCGAGTGCTCAAACCGGGCGGCGTGTTGCATATCTCCGTGCCCCACTTCACTTCAAAGCAGAACTTCACCGATCCGCAGCACATCCGGCTGTTCTCAATAGAGACTTTCGACTTCTTCGTGCCGTCCACCAAAACCTACCAGATACACCCCGGCTATTTTGACTTCACCTTTGAGCGGGCAGAAGGCCGCATCACTTTTGAACGCTCTTCGCGGTTGTTCTACTTCAACAAGTGGGTGGAGCGTTGGGTCAACAAAAGCAGCCGACATCAGAAACTCTACGAGAGCCTGTTTCTCTCGCGGCTATTCCCGGCGGAGAATTTAGTATTCAAGCTGACAAAATAGGATGGAATTTATCTGTCGGGGCACAGCAGATGGCGGACTAAATATGGGAGAACGCAACCGCGCAATCTTCGTTGACTTGCTCCGAAAAAATCCAGGCATCCTTATCAAAATCACGACCGTGCTGCCGGAGAGCCAGAAGCAACGCGCGTACCTAGAGGGTGCTGTCATCCCGCTCGTGACTTTCTACCAAGAGGGTCTCGACCATCAGAGCAGTGATGATTGCACGAAAGTGCGGGAGTGGTTGAAACTGGAATTTAACGGCCAACTGCTCGAACTCAACGGCAAATCGCGCATCGTTGCCCGGTCCACTAAGGGCCGTGAGGCGTTAAACGCCTTCCTGGAGCGCGTAGTTGAGTGGTTGCAGGAGAACTATGCACCGCCGGCCGAAGCACTCGATCCTGAGGCGTATAAGCGCTGGAGGGATACGGAGATGATGACCGGAGAGACAACAGACTATATCGACCATCTTGTTGAGACCGGCGTGTTGAAGCGCGGTATGGTACAATAAGCGCAGACGACATTTTACTGACCCTGTTTCGCAGGGCACGCAATGAAACGGCCGCCAACCCACGGCGGCTTTTGCGTTTCTGGTTATCCACACCGGATGAATTGATGATGAAGAGTGGGTGGTACTCTGTAGGTGCGCAAGTCGCGCGGCAGGTCAAGGAACCACACCTAGAGAACTCTTTGGTGGTTCTGCGAGCCCTCTGCTCGCGGACCTGCCAGAGAGTTTTTGTTTGTTGATGGGGGAGATTGCGGTTAGCGCTCCTCTTAGGAAGCTGTGAAAGCCCAGCGGACACGACAACGCTGCAATGAAATGGCGAGTAGCAGGGAGCCAAGAATTTCGTGGAACACTTGGCGCCGGGTCATTCCCGGCCTTCCCCATCAGCCCGCAAGAGCTGAAGACCTTGCAGTTACGGGTCAGTGCGAAGGACTGCCACACGGATACCTCACGATACCAAGGCATGTGGCGCGGCACTTTGAAAATTGAATAGGTAGGCAGCGTCTACTCTGGCGGTAACACAACGGATATGTCGCGCGGTGCAGAGCCTTATAAACTCGCACCGACTACCTGCTCAATTTTCAATGTTCGCCGCCGCTTAGAAACACCAACCCAGGACAGAGACCAGCTCTCTGAGGGGAAGGAGCCAAGGAACACGACTCGCCCGGACACCATGCCAGGAGGAGAAGGAAACGGAGTGGAACGGATGGTGGCGGCGAAAGCCTAACTATTGCGTTTTGAAGAAAAGTATTATGAATCGCGGCGTCTCAAACAAAACACTCGCGCGGAAAAAAACTCTAACGCTGCCTAGAAGTGGTGGGCGTAAAGCAGGTGTACAATTAAAATATGGGAAGGCCGAAACGACCACCTAAGATTTGCATTTGCGGAGCGCTGCTCTCTCAGTACCAAAATTTTTGCGCAAATTGTAAGCCGTCCAGGCGGTCGTCGGTTGGGGTCAAGCTAGTCAAGATGGTTGCAGGTGTGTCCCCGGAGGGACTTAAAAAGGCGTTCGCCCAAGCCGGACGGACCTGTAAAGGCGCAGGCTGCACTCGGATAACGGTCTACGATATGTGCGGTGATTGTGTGAACCGCCGCACATCAAAACCAGATTTTCGATTTAAGACGAAGAGTGCTCCCGTTGCGCACTCTCTGGAGTCGTTTGAGAAGACCGTAAAAAGGGTTGAACGCGGCGGTTAAGAGGCTATCGGCAACTCGGTACGAAAAACCCCGCAGCTCTTCGCTACGGGGCTATTACGGCCTCTGGTGGGGTATTAGCGGGGCCTTCCAAAGGCACTCCACTGGCCCAACTTGACCTTACGGCCGAGGCCGAACAGAGCGATGCCTCCGCCTACGATGTACAGGGCGCCAAGCGCTACCTGTGTGATGAAGTTAATCACCTGCACCAGCCAGTCGGCGTCTATCCCAAGACAGACAAGGCCGAAACCGCAGAGCGCGGTGACCGCGTTCAACACATAGCCGGAGCCAAAGGTCAGAAGACCTTTAAGGGCAAGAGATGTCTTCTCCGGATCAGCCGAAGAAGTTACGACCCAGTTCCAAATATCTTTCATGACGAAAATTATGAGCGAGTAATGTGGTGCCTTCTGCGCACCGGTCCGGTCTCCGGGAGTCGCCATCGTACAAGGATGGGCGGAGACCGGGGCGCTACGCGGAACGGCGGAAGAAGTAGACCGGGTAACCACCTTTCAAGCCGTAGTATTTTGCCCAGGCTTCGATGGAGTAGTTGTCGAGGAATTTCCCGGTCTTGCTGTCGTTGGACAGAATGCGGTTTTCGCGTGCGACAACGCCACAGTGACCGTTGGTAACCGTCGAGCTCGTCGGCTGGTAGCCGGTCGGGCTGATAACGATGTCGCCGGCTTCCGGGTTGTCTACGCGTTTGAAATTCGGATGTACGCGGAGTGTTTGATAGAGAATCGCGGTGGAAAGAATATTGGCAGGAAAATCCGGCAATGCCTCGTGCAAAATGTTGCTGAGAGTTTCTGCGCAACCGAGCTCGTCCGGCGCCAAGTCGTTTGGTGAAGCATCTTTCCCGATGTGGAGTTCTGCCGTTGCGAGTATTCGCTCTGATTGCGTTTCTTGCGCCGGCTCGGGTTGCGGCTCCGGGGCTGGGGGAACGGTAACGGAATTGTCCTGCTGTGTGGTGAGGATAGCGACAAGACTGGGCAGAAGCCGCAAGAGCCACGGAAAGCTCTCCAGCATCGTGCCGAGGAGAAAAACGAGACGGTTGCCGTACTCTGAAATCGTGAAAGCGCCGGTGCCCTCCACGGCAAGTACGCGGTTGATGGTATCGCGGTCGAAGTACAAAAAGCCGTGGTCACCTACATTCGGACCCTGCCAGGTTTTTCCTATTAGATAGGGCTCGCCATTAAATGTCGCCCAACCGGCAATTTTCCATGCGTGCCAAGGCAGGGACTCTGCACGATGTTTGGAGATTTCCGCTCCGGGCGGAATGATCCCGTCCGGACCAACACGACTCCATTCAGGCAACCACGGCGTACCGATTGCCGCGCCCATTTTCTTGTCGCGGTTTATCCAAAGCGCGCTGCATATGTTGCCAAACGCATCATACGGGCCGGTTGTACAGCCGTAGTACGCGGCCTTTGCGTTCTTAATCGCTTCAAGCTCAAGAGCGCGCGGCCATACCAGCCAGTTGGCGATAAATTCTTGCCCCTTTTCTTTGGCGGTAAACGGAGCGCTTTCTTTTCGGAGAAGACCGAAAGCGATTGCGGATTTGAGCCCCATGCGAAGGTCCGCACCTTGCTGGTTAGGTTTTGCGCCCTGTAAGCGGAGTGTCTGGGCAAAGGTGTAGTCCGGTGAATATAAGACGCCGTCCTGATCGGTGCCCAAATCGGCCACGGTGTATGCTGTGCATTCGGTTGGTGCGTTGTCTTCGTGCTGATTGGGCATGGTGAGCCCGGCATCACAGGAAAAATAGTCGGGAAGTCCAGAGAGTTTTGCCGCACCGAAGTTGCGATGGAAGAAATATCGCTTATCGCGTTTGTCGGGAGTAAGTGGCTGGAGGCCGTGCTGAATTGCAGCGCGGGAATTAGACATACCTAAATTGTATCATCGGAAAAAAAGATGGGAGAGTAGTAGGTCGTGGCGCCTGAGCTGTACGGACATGGGAGGCCGGCGCCGCTCGCGTAGAGGTCAGACATTTCCGTCGTCGTAATTGCGCGACCAAAGAAAGCGACCAATTTGATGTTCTGATTTCCAGGGTTGATGTAGGTGCCGCTTTGGGAGGAATTACCAATTACTGGATAACTCGTCGCAGCATAGGCGGCATCAAAGCCCGGCGTTGCGCTGGCATCTGCCGAGCTGTTCCCGTTAAGAAACATCTCCATTGCGCCACCCGATGTGTAGCGGAACACCCACATCTGGTAGGAGCCGGTACTTCCAGCAGTTGCGCTGTCGAGAGCTTTGTAATCGGTGTTGTTAGTTACGCCGGTATTCTTTCCGTGCACCCACTGCACTTTGTTTGAGCCGGCTATGTATAGGTTGAAACCGGCGACGGCGGTGTTCTGCGAATAGGAAGCAAAGACAGCCGGGTTGTTCGCGCCATCTGATGTTTTCCACCACACCACTACGCTGTAGCTACCGGTCGCTTTAAACGCTGCGGCATTAGGGAGAACGATGCGGGAGTTTGATGCACGCACGAAAGCGGCATCGGAGGCCGCGTAGGAGATTGAAGTGTCAGTGCCGTTGTTTCCGCTGCCAGAGCCGTCTGTGCTGTCGGTTGTGAGGTTCCAACATCCTAAGAGGTTGGAAGAGCTGACCGCTCCGAACATAGTTTCAAATTTCGGCTCTGTGGGCTGTTGTCCGTAAAAGAAAAAGCTACTCGCAAGGACAGAGAGTGTGAGAAGCGAAACTGCGCCGATAGCTTTCCAGTTCATTAGTTGCTGGTGCGGTAGCCCATGATGCGGACTACCAGATCACCGGTGTCTCCGGTCTTCGTCCCGTACTCCACACGGATAGCGCCGTAGGCGGCGTAGCTGTTGTTGGAGCCGAGCGAGTATTCCGTCCCGGTCGTGGTGCAGGTGACGGTGTTGGTATCGCTGGAGCCGTCTGTCGAGAGGTTGATTACGAGAGAAGTACCGCCTGTAACCTTGCACCAGATTTTGGTAGCAACCTGGGCAAGCGGGTGAGAGGGAAGCTGCATAGAGCCGCCCGAGCTTATCGGAGAGGTTGTTGCAGTAAATGCGTAGAGCGTTGTTGTGGCGCTTGCTATCACCACACCTGCGGTCGTTGCGGTGGTGGTGCCCATAATGAGATTGCCGGAAGTGGTGTCGTAAGCGAGAGAGCCGAGCGTAAAGTTCGTGAACGAGGAAGCATTTGGAAGTTGGAAGTATTCGGAGAGTGTAAGGCGCGTGGTCGATGCATTTACGGCCGTGAGCAAGTCGGTTGATGCGGCGTAGGTGAACGCGGCTTCACTGGAGAGCGTGTCGGCTGCGGTCGTATAGAGAATGTGGTTCGTACCGCCAAAAGTCGAAAGCCCGGTGCCGCCGTTCGTTACCGCAAGGTCAGTGCCGCTCCAGTCGCCGTTGTTGATCGAGGAGCAAGTAGCTACACCCGAAGCGTTGATCGAGCGAACGAATTGGTTGGTACAAGAAGTCCCGGCGTAGAGCCCGAACACGCCAGAGGTTTGCAGAGAGAGACCGCTGCTTGCGCCGTTTTTAAGCTGCCCAGAAACATACAGGGTGGTGGTTGTCGCGTTTGTGCTGGTGCTGTTCGTGGTTACAAGATTGTCGATTACGCTCGGCACGCCGATGGTGGAAGACGCAAAGAGTGCGGTTTGAAACCACTCAGGCGTAGTAGTCGCGCGAGTTGTGGTGGCGTAGGTGGTTAGAGTCGCCCAAGGCCATGACGGTGTGTTGAGGGTGAGTGAGCCTCCAAGCGAAAGTGCTCCGCCGCCGGTTAGCCCACCCGTGGTGTTTATGGTGACAGACGAATTTGCGAGGTCGGTGTTGGCTACGGTCGCGCAGGTGCCTCCGCTCGAAGTGAAAGCCCGGAGGAATTGGTTGGTACAAGAAGTCCCGGCAATCGTGCTCACTAAGCCAGAGGTCGTAATAACCAGTCCACTGGCGGAGCCTATCGTTGCGTTCGTTGCGTAGAGAGCCGTCGCGGTGAGTGCAGTGGACGACGCGTAGGTTGTCGTGCCGTAGGTGCTGTTGAAGGCAGAGAAGATGGCGGTAGATGACGCAAAGAGCGAGCGCGGTGATCCCTGAAACCATATCGGAGTGGTGGTCGAATTTGCGAGGGCGCCGTAATTGGTGGTGGGAGTGAACGGGAAAGCCGCGGCGGTCGTCTGACAGGTCGAGCATGAGACCGTTATTGCTCCGGTCGAAGCGTCAACCGTGAGAGGAGAGTTGGCCGCCAGCGATGTCACGCCGGTATTAGTGATGGTCAGTGCACCGCCGATTACCGAGCGGGCCGAAGTGACCGATATGCCGGCGCCGGAGGATACGGACCCGGTAGCAACATTGGCGAAGGTGTTAACGCCGGAGAAATACGGGATGTTGCCCAGTACTGCCGGGGTGGATGTGGAGAGCCCGCCGAATGAGAGCGTGGCTCCAGACAATGCAATCGGAAATGTTGCAGAGAGCGTTGCTTGTTTATTGTTGAAAGTGTTCCAGTCGGTTGAAGAAAGATAGCCGTCCGCGCCGGAGCCGGATTGCGCGATAGAGAACGCGGCGGCGCCGCCTACCGCGTAGCGATTGGCTGTAACCGAAAGTGGGCCAGACGCGGAGATGGTGCCGGTTGCTACGGCCGCAAGCACGCCGCTGTTGCCGTAGAGCAATCCCGAAAGTGTGGTCTTTACGGTGCCGAGGTTGGCGAGCGTGGTTATCGAGGGAAGCGAACTGGTGCTCGTTACCCAGAACGCGGCGGAGGTCGTAGAGAAGCCGAGGCCCTGAAGTGACCAATAATTCGCGGAGGTGGTGGAAAAAGTGGAGCTACCACCGCCTGGCCACGAGGCGATGCAATCCGGTGCTGCATTGTTGATGCAGTATTTGTCCGCGTAGACACTGGATGTGGTCGCAGACGACTGCGGAGCGTAGATGTTTTTGCCGGCCGTCTGTGGGGCAATGGCTGCGTACGGTGAAGTGATAGCCTTCCACTGGTCGAGTTGGCTGATGCCGGGACCAGAGACAAGCGGTGTCGTGTCGCTGTTGAGTGCAAGAAAGCCGGTGATACCGAGAAAACCGAGGGCAATGCTCGCGGCCAAAGTGGAAATAGATTTCATAGACTAGGAAAAGAGGTGCTCAATATCTTTTATTGGGTCCGGTTTCACGGTCTCCTTCGGGGTCTCGCGGATGAGCGATGACAGCGGAATGGTGAGTTCCTGTTTATCCATGAGCTCTTTGAGTTGAGCTTCGACGCTCTCCATCAATTTGTCAGCAAGCGTTGCATCGCGCCGGGTCGCTTCGCTCGCGAGCGTAGAGATGTTGCGCCCGGTTTCTTTGCGGGCGTCTTTCACTTCCTGGAGCAGACCCGCAAGTTGCGAGCCGAGCCCTGACAGGTTCACTTTCTCGGGTTTCGGAAGGGCAGCGATGGAAGCCCGTATTTCGCCCAAGGATGCAGACAAATCCGCGATGTCGAGCAAATCCTTAGGTATGCGATTTACTTCGCGCTGGAGGGCTCCTAGAGCGCCAAACAGGGCTTCAAACGGCATATCGGGAAGAGCTTTGGGTCTAGGAAGAGCCGCGAGCTTCTTGTCGAGCATATCGGAGAAGCGCTCTTCAAGGGCTCCCCAGTCAAAAAATCCGCCTCCGCCGCCAACAGGACT
The DNA here is from genome assembly GCA_046292265.1 of Pseudolabrys sp. Taxonomy (GTDB): domain Bacteria; phylum Pseudomonadota; class Alphaproteobacteria; order Rhizobiales; family Xanthobacteraceae; genus Pseudolabrys. The sequence continues at coordinate 86,684 of JBKBRE010000013.1, forward strand.
TGCGGCTTTGATGAGGTAGTACTGCTCCTGTTCTTCGTAGTTTTCGGATTTGGTCGTGTACGCGCTGTCCGTGTACACGGTTGCGATGGCGACGATGTTGCGGCCGTAACTGGTCGGGTCCGGGGGAGCGATAGCAGTCTTCAGAAAAAGGCGTGCGTTGGTTGAAGACTGGTCAAGCGTAAGAGTATCGAGAAGCTCGCCGGTGCGGACATCGTACACTTTGGCGCGAATGAAATATGTGTCCGCATCAGTGTGATTGCGAATGAAATAAAAAATATCGAACGCCTCCGCTGGGCTGATTTGGTAGGGGTGCACCTGCATGACCTAAAGGTACGCAAGCGAGGCTCTTTGTAACGCTACTTGACTGCCTTCAGGATGGCTTTCACATCACCCTTTATCTCAGTCACATCTCCTTTGAGATTTATGATGTTTGCGTCCTGCGTGGCGTTCGTGACTTCTACGCTGCGGACCTGTTCCGCAAGCGCCGAAGTTGATTTCACGAAGTAGCCGGTCAGAGCGAGAGTAATCGTGATGGCTAGTCCGACTATTCCGATTACGGCGTTTCCTTTCATGGCTAGTAGTCGATTACAGCGACCGAACCGCCACCAGCCGGGAATCGGCAGCGAAGAGCGCCGCGCATCAAGTCATCAAGGCCGAATATTTTGGAAGAGCTCGCGTGGATAACGAAACCGCTGTACGCCGTGGAAGGTCGGTCGCCGACATTGCAATAAATGGCTTGAGAAGGTGAAGTGGTTCCGCCGCTGACATTGAAGACTTCGAGGCGAACGCGGCCACTGCTACTCGATACAACAAGCGTGTCAGCGGTCGTGACCCAAACATTCGAAACGGCGGGGGTGAACGGCAGAACATTGGTGTCAGTACTCCCAAGGCGGTTTGGTGCCGGTTGAGAATGAAGTGCGATGAATGCGCCGGCGAAGGCCGCTGTGAAGCACAGCATGGTCACAGCGAGGGTGATGAGTGAATTTTTCATGTGTGAGATGGGTGCTTCCGAGCTCCTCAGTGCGGCCCGGAGTGAGCCGCACAGGGAACTAAGAAGGCTTACGATTAACGACAGATGCGGAAGTTGTAGGAGCCAGCAAAAGTGTTGGTCCTTCCAAGGATGCCGCCGTTGTCAGCGTTTGCGTTCGTAGAACTTGCGTAGATCGCGACAACATCGGTCGGTGCGAGCTGAATCATGCTCGCTGTGCCGCCGTATGCAGTGCCTCCAACGGGAATGCCGGTCGCTCCAATACCCGAGGTGATGTACGCCTGGGTGCCGGTTGCGATGGTAAGCGTAGCGAGGCTGCCGGATACTTTCGTGGTGTCAGTGGGTGCCGTGGTGTTCGCAGTGGTGGTGCCTATCTCCAGTGACATGGTCGAAGTGGATACTCCGGACACATTCGCGTTGGTGAAGACAACGGTAGAAGTCGCCGCAAACGGATTCTGTACCGCAGCAAGGGTGGTCGTCGCATCCGCGAAAGAGCCGGAGAAGGTCTTGCAGGCAAGAGAGCCTTCAGTGGTGGTCGCGGTTTGCGTCAACGCCCCGTTTGAATCCACCGAGAGTTGCTGGAGAAGTCCGGCTTGGAAGCCGTTACCAAACCAGTGGTCGATGGCGTCGTACAGCGTTCCTTGATTGGGAGCTGCTGACGGCTGTGAGAGCAGATAAGTGCCCAGCGCCAGAAGAGCCAACAGCCCCACGGCCGCTATCGGGCCGACGAATGACTTTTTGTTTTTTGTCATGTGGGTTTTTAGGCTCTAGCCGGGAGCACTTCGCTCCCGGCCGCGGCCCTAGTTAGCTACTAAGCGTGAATGTTGGAGTAAGTGGCGAAGCTCGTGGCGTCACAGCGGACCTTAAGGCCGATGGAGGCGCGTGCTTGGTCGATGAAGACCTTGTTGTCGTACACCGTCCACATCACATAGTCGCGGGCGATCTTGGAGCCTACCGGGTTGTCGTAAATCTCCGGGTCCTGACGGACAGCGAGAGAGACATTTTTGCCGATGGTGAAGATCGAGTGGACGATCTGAAGCGCCGGAGTGAACAGGTTGCTGCCGCTGGTGAAGGAAGAAGAGACGGTCACTTTGCCCGTACCCTTCATCAAGATGTCTACATAGGTGGTGCCATCCGTAGCGGAGAGACCATGCAATGCGTCAGACTTCTTGATGGTGTAACCGTTCTCCGTGAGCGTGTTGGCCGTACCGAAGCCGTTGTAGCCGGCGTTGGTGGCATCAGCCACGGTCGTAGTCGGAGCGTTGAGAAACGCTACGAGGTTGGTAACGGTAAGCGCAGCAGTGGACGCAATCTTTACCTGGCCCGCAGTCGTGCCGGCATCGACGGTGGTCTTGAAGGTGATAACCACACCCTTGATGGTGATGGTGTCGCCATCGGTGGGGTTAACGCTAAGAGCGAGCCGAGCGGTGAACGGCAGGTTGTTGGACAGGAACACATTGAAGTTACCGAAGCGGCCCTGGTAGCCGTTCGTGGTCACCTGATCGCCCAACTGGGTGTTGCGTGCGATGAGGTAACGATCAATCTGCGTCCAGACCTGAGGCGGAACAATCCAGGTGAGCATTCCGTCGTAGTTTTCGTACGCGAGTTTGCCGAAGCGCTTGTTGAGGTCGTATACGACATTGGCGCCGCGGTACTTCTCCATCGCGAGAACCGGAAGGTCCGCGATGTTGGAGATGGTGACGGGAAGACCGTCACCTGAGGTGCCGCCGAAGTCGCCGGCACTAATTGACTGGGATGCGCCCAAACGCAAAGCGTTGAGAGTGTCCCCATCAATTTCCTGGTAGAGAGCGTTGGCAAGCTGCTTCCCGTAGCTCTCGGTTGCAGGGAGGTCAGTGTGAAGCACTTCCGGCTTCACGATGCGAACAGAAGCTTCCTTCTGCTTAGAGATAGTGAAGCTTTCCTCACCCTCGACATAGTTCTGCGGGCTGTAAGAGCCGTCAGTTCCGAGGTCGTTGGCGAAGATGGGGTTGGAGCGGTAGCGGCGTTTGACCGTGTCTCCGATTTGGAGGCCCGCCTGGAAGCGGAGGTCAGCGATGACCGGGTATATCGGCATCGCCCAGTTCGATTTCTGGAACTCTTTGGTCCAGACCGTCTGGTATTTAAATGTGTTGGCCACGGTAGTGTTCGTTACGCGGCCTGCCTACGGACTTAACTTGTTCTCCGAATGTCGAGAGCGCTGCTGGAAGTACTCTGGCCTCTCTGTGCCATCTCGGGAGTTATCCCGGAGGTTCTGGAGAAGTCTACTTGAGTCTCGGGCGGTGCTTCGCCGCCGCTTCCTCCACCTTCGAACGAAGGCTTCTTAGGAGAGACCAATTTGGAGAGCGCTTCCTTTTTCTTCCACAGAATGTACTCAACTTCTTTGTCGTGAAACTCCTTCGTGTGAGAGAGTCGAACGATTTCCTTCATAACGATTGCCAGTTCGGCATCGTCACTGATTTCGAGTTGGGTTTTAACGATGGATGAAGTAGCCAGAACTTCTGCATCCTCGGCTGCGCGGGCCTGATCGGCACGCCAGGTCTTAAGGTCTGCAAGGCCCTGTTTCTCTTCGTCGGAAAGCTGTGTTGCAGGAATGCGTTTGGTAATGATTTCGGTCAGGCGCTTAAGAGAGGCCGGGTCGATTTCATTGTCCTTGGCGAAGGCTTCGAGCTCGTCAGCGGGTGTGTCCTCTTTTTTGGGAGGTGTTACCGGTGCCGGCGGTGTCGGAGGCACTTCGGGAGTTTTGCTCGCAAGGGCCGTCAGCTCCTCCGCGGTCTCCTTGCCGGTGAGTTTTACTCCAGCGGCTTCGAGAGCGGCGATGGCGGCGGTCTTGAAAGCATTCTTCTCCTGACGCGTTTCCTTCAAGTCGTCGTAAACAGATCGTGGTTTTTTTGGTAATACGGGCGGGTCTGCGGCAGGAGTTTCATCTTCCGGCTTCTTATCCTCGGGTTTGGCCGGAGGAGTAGGTGCAGGCGGTTCCGGCGGTGTCGGCGTGGGCTCCGGAGTCGGAGCTGGCGTCGGCGTCGGCTCGGGGGTCGGCTCTGCGCCCGGCGGGTAGTGAAGTTCGTCTCCTTCCATACAGACCGTTTAATGCCTCCGGTTAGAGGGCTCGGTTGTTTGCACTCCGAGAAACTCCCCAGATAATGCCGCCGGGGGCGGGAAGCAGCCGTTGGTGGCGCTTATTGAACGCCCGTTCCGGAGAACAGGCGCTCTGAAGCGCTACTCGATGAGCTTGGAGGCGTTGGTCGCCTTGAACTCTTCTGCGAGCTCGGCGAAATCCTCGCCGTGCACTTCCTTGGAGAAAGTGCGCTCGGTCGGATTACCGGCGTGGTCACGGAAGTGTACCGTGATGGCATCTGCGGAGTCGTTTTTATCTTTCTTGGCCATGACAAAATTAAAAACTAATAATTTACAGGGTGTGATTGAATCGTATCAGGGGGTGAAAGTTTGTAACGCTACCGGTGCAGTTCGGCCTCGATCTCCTGGTCGATCTGGGCCAATTCGCTGTCGTAATCCTTCACCACCATGTTCAAAAACCACAGCCGTGCATCAACGATGCTCCATAGCTCGTTCCGCTGGGCTTCGGTCAGAGAGCGGTCGGAGGCAAGTTTCACACGAGCAAACAAAATATCCTTGCGGCATAACGCTATAAATTCTTTCGTGACGGGAAGCAGCGAAAACTCCTGGCGGTCAAGGAGCTCTTGGACACGAATGCCGTCCTGGTCGATACGGTCAATGTCTTCTGGAAATCGCTTCCTTAGTTCTGCGAGTTTGGCGAAGTGGTCGCTCATATAGCCATTTCAGGTGCGGATACCGGCGGGGTGATAGAGGAAGGTTCGGCCGGAACTGGACTCTGAGCGGTAGAAAGCGCGGCCTGGGCTGCATCACGCGTCATGTTCTCCTCCGCGATACTGGCGTGGGCCATCGCGAAGTCGATAAGCGTGTGATATTTCCGGTCGCCCAAGGTGTTGCGGTTATTGACGGCAAAATCGTGAACCACTTTCATAAAGAGCGATGTCGCGCCGTAGAAAGTGTCTGGCTTTTCACCATGCTGCACCGCCTGAATGGCCGCATGAGCGTACGCAACTTCCTCCTTATCGCCCCGGTTTTTTGTGTCGAGCGCCATTTTGATGTCGGCCTCGTCGTATTCTCCGACTGAGCGAAGAATTTCCACAGCACGCCAAGTCGGACTGATGATGGCGGAAAGCGCGGGGTCCGCTCCGATGTCGGTAAGAGCCTTCTCGCGCGCAGCTTTCTTGAGCTGGGAGTTGCGCATCTCCAAAGAGGAGGAAGTGATTTTGACATCTACATCACCGTAGAGGTCGAGGTCAGTGCGGCGGATAACCGGCTCCCAACCCTGTCCCTCGATGCCGAGGCGTTTGAGTGCCTTCTTCGCCGGCAGGTGGTCCTTGCATCCCTGTACGAAGAGTTTGGCGATTTCACCCATTGCTTCCGTGTAGGACGAAGAGCGCAGCAACAGGCGCTTGTTGATATTCTGCTGCTCACTAAGCACGACCGTAGCTTTCTTGGAGACATTTTGTACGCCGCCCATGCTGAGGTCGGTAACACCAACATCGCGGCCCATCTCCGTCTGCATCCAGTCCAGAAGGGTGATGGTGCCTTGGAGCTCGGCAGTCTCGAAGGTGAAGATGCCGTCTTCAATCCTTTTGCCGTTTGGCACCTTAACCGGCACCAGGGCGTCCGGCCGGGTCTGTGCCTGGTCGAGCTTCGCCACATCGGGAAACATCTCGATGTCGTACCCACGCGGGTGAAAATTGCGCTTCTCGCGGTTTGTGAGCTCCTGGTTCAACAGCGTGTGTACGGCGTCTGCAATGCCGTACATATCGTCGGCATAGCTCTTGGAGAGAAAGTTCTTATTGTCTTCGTGAGTTGCCCACGAAACCCACGGCCAAAGATCGGCCGAGCACAAGTCCCGGAGCTTGCCGAAACGCAGCCAAACTTTGTACCAGGGAGAGAAGACAATGTAGTGGCGGGTGCCGTTTATAACGATGCCCATTTCCACGAGCTTGAACATCGTCTCGCCGGTGAAGGTGGCGTTCTCCGGAGTGAGACCCATCGCCTTAAATTTGGAGAGTGACGCTTTAGCATCCTGGCCGTCGAAACTTGGGTCATAATCGCTCTGGGCCGCCATCGCGATGAGTTTTTCCACCTGCTTTTGGTCGTAGGAGCCAGCTCGGAGTTGCGCAACACTGCGCACAATGTCTTGGCGTCCAGCCCAGCGGTGATTTTCGAGATGTCCACCCCCGTTCGGCTCGAAGATGGCATCTTCCAGTTCGAATACTTCAAAGCAGTTTTTGTACTCGGGCGATGAGACAGCGTAGTTCGCCATAAAGCCGCGCCCCGAGAAGAGTGCGTTGTGACGGTCCTGGCGGGTTTTCAAAGCAAACTTGGCATTCGGGGCAACAGAGGTGAGCTCCATTTGCCAAAGGGTGTTGAGTTTCAGCACGCCGATGTAGTCCGCAGGTTCCTGCTCAATGAGGTCAACCGCAAGGTCGTCATTGAAAGCGGCTGCGAGGGTATCCATCGCCCCAGAAAAGACGGGCAGATTTACATTGAAGGGTTGGCGGTATTTCTTTTTGACCTTACCGGCGTAGAGGTCACGATAGAGCGCGATGCGGTCGAGGCGGGCCTGCTTGAAGGCGGAGAGATTGGAGATAATTCGAACACACCGTTCAACGGTTTTGTCCGCTAGTGATTGGTCTGTGGCCTCCACAACAGGTGTCTCACCCGGTTTCTCCTGGGTATCCATGCTTTGAGGCTATCAAAGCTTCGGGCGTTGTAACGAACGGCCGTACCTTAGAGCTCGCACCGCGCAAGTGTTGCATAAGCCATTGCTGTGCTTCTTGACGACACTCCACGGGAGCAAGCATCCCCCACATATTTCGTTCAAGCGTTCGGGGTGGCAGCGCGCACAGAATGCGAGCCTTATTACTTCTTCCACGCGAAGGCTGTGGTTGTGGAAGGAGCGTACTGGCCGCCGTACCGGATAACGCCCGTGCACTTCGCATATTTTCAAGAAGTAGCGCAGAGCCATATCAGTTTAATGTAGGCGGCTCGTATGGGGGTTGTTTGTATCCGAGCGCAACGCGCCACTGGTGCCGGCACATCGGACAGTGCTCAAGTACGGACTGTTTGTAGTACCAGCCGCATTTCGGACAATTCCCCCATTCTTTGAGTTTTGGTCGTGCATCACTCATTTTGGTTTAAGCCGGTGGGTTCGTACGGCGGTTGTACATATTCCTCCGGCGCCTTCTTCACGCGCGCATATTTACGCATCTCCCAGGCAATGGCGGTCGCCATGAGGAGGTCGAAGTGCTTGGTGAAGTGGCCGACACGGGAGCGGCCCAGGTCGTCGGCATCAGTGTGGGTAAAACTCCGCATCTCTATCAAAATGCGCTTGTCGTTGATGATTAGTTGGCCGTCTTCAACCGCGGTCCGGAGGTTGTTGAGGATGGTGTACTTGTTTCCGCCGTTTGTTTCCCAGCCGAGCTCGCCGGTGCCGAGTGGCTGGTCACTGAGCCGGTCAAGCGGCACTTGGCGGAAGATGTCATCCGTTTTGTAAATCATCTTAAGCGTGGTCAGACAGGACCCGCCGCTTTCGGCGTTTTTCTCCGGGGCGATAAGGCATCCGCCGTAAAGTTCGCCCTGGCGTTTCAGTTCGTAGGCAAACTGGTCGGCCGGAATCATGTTGTTTGCGTAGGAGCCAACCTGCCGCTTCGGTGTCGTTTCAAAATCAATGAGGCAACTGGTGCTGTGGTCACCGCCATTGCCTTTCCCGGTATCGGCCCCGATCGCGTATGCGTGGGACGGATTAAATTCTTGCCAAAGGAGAAAGCCGGCCTTGTCTTCTTTCGGCTCAACACACTGGGCAATGAGGCGGTCGATGATGGAGCGGTCGAAGAACGGAGATCCCGCAGCAACAGGGTCCAGCATCATTTCAACTTCGTAGACGCGACGGCCTCCGGAGTTGAGCTCGCGCTTCTTGCTCTCCAGCGATATTTTGCGGCGTGCCGGGTCCGGAATTTCTCTGTTCGCCTCCAGAGCCTCTAAATCGGTTTTTACATACTTTTCCGGCCAGGAGACGACTCCACTACCGTCTACGATAGGAACGAAGCGTACACGGCCTCCTGAGGCCCTTACAGAGCGCATTACATATCCGATTACGCCCTCTTCGATGATGTAGTTGCCTACCGTGAGGGAAGCGCCGTGTCCGGCCATGCCGCCGCGGGCCTCGTCCATCAGCTTGACAATTTTCTCCGTGATGGCGGGGCTTTCTGCGGTGATAGCGTTTTCCAAGTCGTCCCGGAGCACAAAGTCCGGCCGGCGTTCACGGAAGAGACGGCCGCGCATCGGCGTCAGTGCAGTGTGTGCTTCAACACGCACGCCGTTCGTTGTGACGAAGTTCGAAATGCGCTTGAGACTGGCTTCGTCCTTGGTCCGGGGCTGGTTATAGAGATGGCCGAAGTCGCTGATGATACGCTCGTTCGTTTGCAGCTCTGTCACGACATCGAACAGGATGCTTTCGGCGTTGCTCTTATCGTACGAGTCGACATTGATGTAGTACCGGGCGCCCCAGTGGGTCACTTCCTCGCCGTTGAGCTGGAGTCCGTCGATTACCTGCTTACGCGCAATGAGCCACGCCAGTCCTATCTTGGCGAGCGATGTTTTGCCGCTCTCGCGGTAGGCGATCCAGGCGACATCTTTGATTTTACCCGTGACCAGGTCTTCGAAGTCTTGGAAGAAATCCTCATGGAATGGGGCCAGGCGGTAGGAGAAATACTGGGTGAAGTAGTAGACAGCAAAAAGCTGAAAGGACTTCGCGCAAGCGTAGATGCGCTCGTCACGCGTGCCGTTAACGAGAAGGTCTATTTTCTCTTTGGTCAGTGACATTCGGTTGGAAGTGCGCCCGGATGCGCGCTGCTACTGACTGAGCTTTCTCTGGAGTTTCAACATTGATGCGGCCCTTCTGGATGACGCCGCGATCATTGAAGGCACACACAACATCGGTGCTCTCAACGGTCACTGCGGGAGCGCCGTGCACCTGTGCGCGAAGACGCACCTGGGAAATGAACTCGGGGATGCTGTTTCGAGAGTGTCGGGGTTTCATGTTATTGGTCGAGAAGTGCGTCTAATCGTGCGCGATGTTCGGCCGGGAGCTGCACAATTGCCGTGGGCTTTCCTCCGAGAAGTTGCATGGCCTCGGTAACGATTTTGAAGGACCGCGCGAGGTCAGCGTAGTCGGCTCTACCAATTTTGTTTTCCATTTCGGTCTGAATGCGGTCACGGTGGAGCACCATCCAGTCGAGCGTGGGCTGGAGGTGCGGCTTAAGCCCGGCCATGATGTTGGAGTACTGGCGCGCGGTCTCGGGCGTATAACCAGCTTCCCGCAGTACTTCCTTGAAGGACTTCGGATTGCCGGCGATTATATTTTTCTTGAGCGCTTCAATGGCCCTCTCTTGGAGGCGGGTGACTGTGGGTTTTGTCCCGCGTTTCTGCATGGCGATTAGAAGCGTGCGGGGGGATTGGCTCGGCGCTCGTCAATGCGCTCCAGAAGATATGCTTCCTTGGTGTCCTGGATAGCGACGGCTTCACTGGTGGCAGCAATAGCCTCGGTGAGTTCGCGCTGACGGTGGCCGTGCTTGTCTTTGTCGGGGTTGAGGCCAGCAAGCTCGTCTTTGAGCATATGCAGGGCAATTTGCTGGTTGAAGCGAGCGTCCCGTACGCTCTGCAAAAGGTCCACGATGTCGGCTGCTGCATCGTCCTCGTAGAAAACAACGATAGTGTCGCGGTTAAAATTGATGGAGCCTACCGGCTTGTGAACCTTCAGAAACTCGTTCGCTTCGTCAACCTGACTGCGGCCGAAGAGCGACGACGACACACGGAAGCTTTTGACTTGTATCATGCGAAAAATATGAGCGTGTAATGCTCACACTGTACCACGCGACAATACCCACTCTTCGGCAAGGGTGGGGATAGCTCATGGTATAATCAGGTGATGTTAGCGCTATTTGCGGATGCCGCTTTGGGATTGCTCTCCATCGCAGCGTTTGTCGTTGCTTGGTGGATTTGTGACGCGCTCTGGGGCTAGAGCTCTTCTTTCGGCGTAGAAAGGAAAGTCTTTTTAAATTGTCCGGTCTTTGTGTCTACGCCAGTTGGACCTTTTGCTGCGGGAAGAACCTTCACTCCACTTGGTGACGGGGTCTTTGCAGGCAGGGGAATGGCCCGCGGCGGAGGCAGTGCAAGGCGCAACTCGCGCTCCAGTCCGGCGTGCTTCAGGTACGCAATTACTTTTTCAAATGCTGCTGGGTCTGTTTGCTGAATGTTGCGGAGGACAAGCTGCTTCATTGGATTTGAAAAGGTAGTGCTCTGCAAGATTTGAGCAACGGCATCACCTGCAAGAGTGCCGGCAAAGGTACCAGCCGGGCCGTGTCCCGCACCAACAGCGGCGCCCAAGATTCGGCCGAAATAGCGGCCAAGGCGTCCACCCTTCACGGCGCGACCGTCAAGCGCGCGAAGGAATTTCTCCGCATCGTAGATGTCTCCAATGTGCGAGTTGAGCTCGTGCACACCGAAGGCGTCTTTCGGAACGGCGGCTTCAATGTCCTCTTTCATTACTGTTCCAATGGCGTAGTTGATGTCGCCCTGAAGAGGCTTCGTAGAGTCAAATTTCGTTACACCCCACTTGCCGCGCTTAATGGCGTTCTCTTGAAGTAGGTCAATCTCCTCGCCGTAGTTTTTTCGGTAGTCGGCAAACTCCTTCCGGACACCGGCCTCCAGGTCGTTCGCCGTGTTGTTGGCTACATTCGTTTCCGTGCGCACAGCACGGATAGCCTCCCGTTCCAAGTCAGCAAGTTTCCGCTTCGGAATGGACTGCTGCACTTCTCTGAGACCCATATCCAGGTGTTCATTGAGCGGATCAGCGGACGCATGAAGGTCGTCTGCCTGGAGCGCAGTTTGTATCTTCCCGTCTTTAACGGTGGGGGTGATATTGCGTTCTGCGAGAAACCGCGCCGGGTCTTTCCCGCGTTTCTCTGAACGCGCGAGCACCTTCCGGGTCGGCATGGTAGCGCCGGCAGCATCGCGGTAGGTGTTGGCGAGCTGCGAGATGTACTTCTCGGGCAACTGCGCGGCTTTGTTTTTCAAGGCGGCATCGGCAATTCCAGCTACCGGAAGAGCCACGCCAAGAGCGGTCGCGAGACCTGGTTTCGCAACACCCGCGCCTTTCTGGCCTTCTTCTAAATTGCCGGCGACATCGAAGGCGTATCCGCCCCCAGCGCCGGCTGCGATTTTGCTCCAGGCGGGGCCAAGGAGAGGCTTCAAAGCCGTGGCCGCTTTACCGTATGGCGCGACGGTTGCGGCGACTTCGACCGCGGACCCAACTTTCTTCAGAGGTTCCGTTACGGGTGCAATGTCGTAGCCGAGTGCTTTGTCTGCATACGGGTCTGCAATTGTGGTCTTGAAGATTCTATTGGTCGCCGCGACTGCGCCCTGAACCGGAAGCGCCGCGAGGTCTACAAACGGTCGAGAGATGGCCTTAAAGAGACTGGCTCCACCTTTTGCGGCGCCGGAGACAATCTTGGTGACGGGGTTGTCGGAGATGACAGACTGAAAACGCTCCGGTGAGCTGTGCAATTCTGTCGGCTCCGGGGCTGGGGGAGCTGTAGGAGGAAGCTTGTACTTGTTGAGGTCTATCGTTCCGGCGCCGGATGCAGAAGAAGCAACCGGTGCAGCCGGCGGTGTTGCGAGTTTATATTTGGTGAGGTCAATCGCCATATCATAGGCCAAGCTCCGCACGGATTTGCTCGTCGCTCAATCCGTCCGCTTTCATTGCAGCATAGTCGTAGCCCTGTTGTGCGACCGCGGAAGAAAGGTCGGAAGCACTGGCGTCACCTGTTGGAGCCGCCTTCGCACCCTCGGCATATTGCTTGATATAAACGCCGCCTTCGCCGGTCTTCGCTTTGATGGAGCCCTCCACATAGTTGTTCGCGTAATCCAAGGCACCTTTGATGGTTGCAAGGTTGAGGTCGATACTCTTGCCTTTGCCCGGCACCACCTTCGCGTAATCGGCAGATTCGTCCGCGCTGAATGCGGCGCCGGTCATGTTCTGGCGGTACTGCTGGAATGCACGGTCGAGCTGCGTTGCAATGGATGCATATTTCGGGTCATTCGCGAGCACACCGAGGCGCTTGCCAATGTCGTCCGCAGTGCCCTTGAAAATATCCATACTGCCGCCGGCGTCTTTGTACGCCTGGAGGGTCACAGACATATTGTGAAGTAGCGTTTGGTCGATGGCCGCGTTCTCGAACTTGGTTTTATTCTCGCCAGAGAGACCCTGCGCGGTAGCAGATACGATGCCTTGATAGGCACTCTTATAGTCCTTGGAAGCAATGGCACTCTTGAGCTGGTCCTTCGCGGCCTTCTGCGCATAGACCGAGCCGAAGAGTCCGCCGGCAAGTTCAATCGTCTGCGCGAACTCTTGGTTGTAGCCGGAAGTGCCCGAGCCATTGCCTCCGACACCGCCCGCATAAATCGTTTTGATTTTTGTTGGGTCGCCGTCCCAGTTGTCCGGCACGGCAATAAGAGTGTTGTTATCTTTACCGATGCGTTCGAAGTGTGTGTATTCCGCGGGAATGTCCACCGGCAAATCAATTTTCTCGTATTTGACCGTACCGGTAATAGGATTGGAGTACGCCTGCACATATGAATTTCCAATGCGCGTGGGCGTGCCTACGATCTGATCTTTCGGACGATTTACCGCGAAGGTTGCGCGTAGTGCTTCTTCTCCGCCGGCTGCATCTACAGCGTAGTCATATACCTGCTTGTTCTTCGGATTGGTTTTGAAGCTGTCGAAGTCAATAAGACCGCCTTTTGCGAGGGTGGTTACATTCGCGAGCGCTTTTTCCTTAGCCGCTCCACGCCGGGCAACAATGTCTTGAGCACTCTTCGTTGCGTCTTCGAGTTGCTGACGGGCTTCATCCTGGGCGTCTTTGGTGATGGTGGAATAGAGTGAGGCCAGTTCTGATGCTTTCTGGTTGTTGATGGCGTCAATTTCCTTCTTATTGGCCTCGGAGACGACACCGCGAGAACGGGCTGCTTCGGTTGAGCCAATAAGCCCGGAGAGAACGGAGATGGCGTTGTCCGAGTTCAAGCGCTCTTCTCCGGCTTTCTTTGCCGTAGCAATTTTGTCGGCCGCTTTAGTCTCGATGCTGGAAATCAAACCTTGAGATGCTGCGCGCTTCTCCTCCGCAATTTGGTCGGCAGTCTTAGGTGCACGGAAGGTGTCCAGAAAGGATTGGGCGGCGTCAGGTGCAGTAGTGCCGTCAATTGAACGCGAAATCCCAGCGGCCTTCGCCGCTTCGGCCGCCGCGGCAGCATTCGCCTCCGCCACAGAGGTATACACAGCGCCGCCCGCCGCTCGTTGAGCCTCGGCAACAGCGGCAGCACCCCCGCCTGAATCGCGTATTGCGGCCAAGCGCTGTTCTTCGGTTTGCGTTGGGATAAGAGGTTGAACCATAAAATTATCGGTACCAGTAGATGGTGCCGGAAAGAGAACAGGTCGCGGTGGATTCGCTCTCGGTAATCGCCAGATTGCCTCCGGTCCAGGTCAGTGTGTAGTTGCAGCCCTGGTTACCGGCCACGCTCGACTGACTGTTGATGAGAGAAGAAGTAAGACCCTTCTTCGTCATTGTGAGCGTGCCACTCTGAGGGAAGGTCGCGCCGTTGTTCGCTACCGAGTAGTTGAGAATGACGAAGCGAGCGCGGTTGTCCTGGATGAAATTGACCGTGCCGGAAGTGACGCTGAGTACCGTGGTGCTTCCAAGCTGCATCGCAGAGGTCGGCCCTTTGTCGATGAAGAGCTGCGTTGAGCTCAAGGCGAAACCGACATAAATCTCTAGTGTGCCTATCGTGGATGAAATGGTGCCGGCGGTGTCAGACACATAATATCGGGCGCCGGTCGTGAGTCCGGAGAAGCCCTTGACCACGCCGTCAGTCTGCACATAAGCCGTGCCGAGCGCAGGAACGCTGTTGAGTGCGAAGCCCAGGAAGTCCGTGGTGCTCGCGACATCGCCGTCAGAGACCCAGACTTTCGCGGTTGAGGTGGCCCACGATACAGGCTGCGGAGTGGTCAGCCCGGTAAGCGCTTCGGCCGCGGTAAAGGTGTTGGTGATGTTCGCGTTGAAATCGGCCCCGGTATGGGTCGTGGTCGCCATCGTGCTGGTGGCGGTGAACGAGGTGAGCCCCGAGAAGATATGGGTGCCGGTCCAAGTGAAGGCCGCCGTGAGGTCCCAGAACGCCTGTGCAAGCTTGCCCGCGATAGTGACGGGGACAGAGTTGCCGGCATTGAGGCCCGGTGTAGAGGTGGCATTTTTAGATTGAAGAACGGTCGGTTTGGCTGCTCCTCCATCGTAGGAAGCCGCTGCTTCGGTCGCAGTCGCGAGCTCAACCTTGCCGCCAAGAGCTTCGGTTGAAGTCGGAGAGCCGCCGGCAATAACATTGTTGGCGTATCCCTCCAGGTAATCCTTATCGCAAACGGTCGTTGAAGCGCTGTCAGCGACACATGGGTGCGACTGATAGAGGAGCGGGTTCGGTAAAGGCTCGGTGCCGTTTACAAGATTGCGGAGGCGCTGAATGAGAGGGAAGTCGGTGATCTTCACATTCGCACCGACACGGTGGGAAAACTGAAGAGAAGCGTTGGTAGTCGTACCGGTGTTCGGGTCTACGCCGCGCTGAAGACCGGTGATGGTCTTTGCGGCCGTGAGTGTGCCGCAGATAAATTCGGCGTCTGAACGGCCTTCATCGACCGTGAAGCAGTGGTATCCGGTCGAAAGATAACCGCCTCCACGAGTAGAGGTGGAAACAAGCGTCATTGAAGTGTCGGAGGAGCTTATGCGACTCTGAAGCGAAGTCTCAAAGACAGCCGGGCCTTGAGGAAGTGTGACGCCGGAGTTTACAAAACTTTGAACATAGAACTGGTTTATCCAGAAGACGGGGACCGACAGAGCTAATATTGCGAAACCGAAGAGCAAGCTCTTACCGAGTGATGTCATATCCCGAATGATACGGAGGCACGGGCGTTTGTAACGCTAGACGGTCTTCAGCGGCAGCGAACGGCGCCCTTTGTCGCGAATGTCTTTGTAGGTGTATTCGTTGATTGCAGCGTGGCCGATGTAGAGCGCTTGGAAGCGAGCGCTGATGTGCTCAAACTTGTCGGTGTGAATCGGGAAGTCCACTTCGAACGGATGAGCGGTTGCTTCTCCCCCGCCGCCTATCACCTTGGAGCCGAGGGTGTAGCTGCCTATCGGCGTGTTAACTCCTTGGTCCACATAATCGCCGCTGCCGGAGATGATGAAAACTTCTACCGGGTTGCCGTCATCTAAAACGAGAGACACGGCAATGGACTGGTCGCGCTGGATGAGCCCTTTCACCACCATGCGATGAGCGACCTTCAGGTGGCTGGTACCGAGGTCAAGCTGACCGTCCTGCCAGTGGTTGTCTATCGGGTATTCGTCATCATCGAAGCCGGAGAAGAGGGTCAGAACATTGTTGGAAATCGGAGAGCCGGCAATAAGCGCACCCTCACTGTCGGCAAGGACTGATGCACCGAAGTCGAGTTTGTCCCAGGCGTTGGAGAAAATATTCCGGACATACATCACTGAATTGAAGTCGTTCGGCGTAGCGTTCATGTACTCCTGACAACAGACAATCTCGAAATCTCCCCATCGGTACACAAGTCCGTAATCGAAGGCGTGGACGCTAAGGTCAAGCGCGTCAGAGATAGAAGTCGGCACGATGGTGAGGTTGTTGGTGTTGCGTGCTATTTCCAGCCGGCGGATTTTCGGTTCGTTCGGACTGGAGACATCTATGCAAAGAATGCCGTCCGGAGTCTCCTTTACGGCACGCGCATACGGGATACCGATATTGCGGTACGGCAGGTTGGTAGTGCTGGTGTCATCCAAAGGTGTGGTGACTGCGTAGGTCTTGAGGAGATGAAAGGCGTAGTTGACATCCAGGAACGGAAGGACGGCCATAAAAGGCCCGGCATCATCTTGGCGAAATATCTTGGCTTTGCCCGCGCCGGTAGAGCTGGTGTCAAAATCAAGAGGACCGTCACTGGTCGCGTCCTCGGTGTAGTACTCGCAAGTGATGGTCGCGGCTGCGAGTGGCGCAGTGGCGAAAGTTACGGAGACGGCGCCGGTGGCGTAGTTGACCGTGCCGGTGCCTCCTAAATTGCCCACCATAAGGGCGTTACGGTCGTCTACGAAGGTTTCTACCCCGTCAGTGACAGAGGGGTACATACAGGTCTTTACGCCGGTCACAGCGGCAAGATTATGCGTGAAGAGTTTGGTAGTTCCGTCCCCCGTACCGAATGCTTCGCCCGTAGTGTGCGTATACAGCGATAGGAGCGCTTTATCTATGTCAGACAGGTAAAGTCCCGTGTCGTCCTTGTTGCCCGCTGTGGTGCCGTTTCTGCGGCCAGCATACGCGCGGCCACGACCGAAACGCAGAGAGCCGAAGCGGAAGCTGCTTATTGACTGGTCTACGGCGCTGCCGGGATTAGCGTCGGGTGATTTCCAAATGCCGGAGTTGGGAGAGCCGAAGTAGGTGTGCGGTCCGGCAAGGTTGCTGTACGGAGCAAACCAGCAGTCCTCACCATCGGCCACGACCGGAAGAATATTGCTCCCTGTTTCAATCCAGTCATCAGTGACGCTGTCGTAGTACTCAACTTTGCGTCCTCGTGACCGCCGAATAACTGGTGTGCCGTCATATCGAATACCAACACCAAGCCCAGTGATTTTACCGGCGCCATTGTTGCGTGTAGCCCCGAGAAGTGCAGAACCGCGGCGCAGTTCTATATGGTCGCCGAACTTGGCCGTAAGCCAATTCTTTGCATCAGTTGCAACACCTGGTCTAAGCGTCTTGGTGTCTTTTATCGCTGTGTTGAGCCCTCCGAACTTAGAAACTGTAAAGTCTGGGATGCGCATATCTACATGGGTATGGCGCCCGTTCTGAATCCATCTCCGTCATGATCCGCGTACGGGTCGCTATTCTGTTGTGCCTGAAGCTGTTTTGAATTGTCCCAGCCGGCAAGCATATTCTGGATTTGTTGCGCGAGAGCGCGGTTGTCGGGGCTCATGCGGGCGTTGATGTCGTCGTAGTCTATGCCGCCCTTGTGAATACCAACCGCAAAGAACGCCAAGAGCGGATGCGACCAGGAAGGAAATATCCAGGAGGAGCTATCGTCGGAAGTGATGTCCGGACTGTCTTTAATGTGGTCGATGTAGAGCGTTCCCGCTTGCACCGTGCCGTTGAGATACAGCGTCTTGTTGGCTTCGTCGTATACGAAAGTGTTGGGCGAGTTGCGGAAGTCCAGTCTCCTATTCCACGGGACTTCGCGAAACTTCGTCACGCTGTTGAGGCCATCAAAAACCGTTATTGGCTCCTCACCATAAAATCGGTTGAAGCGCACAATGGTAGAAAGGTCTATCCCCGTCTGCCAGGTGTTGGCGGCAGTAACGGTCTTTGAAGTATCGGTGTTGCGAAGGAGCACCCACGGGCGGGTCTGCTCCACCATCGCTTTACCCAGGTTGATAAGTTGAAAAATAAGCGTCTCTCCGATGGAGGCGCCACCGTTCACTTCTTCGCAAAGGGTTGAGAGCTCCGGGCCAGTCATACACTCAACGATAGCAACAGAAGCATCGTTGTAACGCTAAGAGCCGCGTGGAGTTGAACCACGGTCGCTCCGGATAAGTCGGCCAGACTATGTCTCGGCGGAATTGCACCGCCCAGGGAATCGAACTCCTGTTACCCGTTTGCCTTTGTACGCAAAGACTGAGCGACGAACCCTCCGGCTCGTGCTCTTATTGTACCGTGATTTCTGTACGCGGCCGTTGTGCGTCGTAGCCCCGGTGTAGATGCAGCTCCGCGATCTGGCTGTCATCCTCGTACACAATGCCGGTGAGGCTATCGAGAACCAGCTTGTTCATGTTGTCCAAATCTCGGCGTCTCTTGTTAGCGAAGAAAAAGCGCACAGTGACCGTGATGTCACCTTGAAGAACTGGTCCTCTCCATTGGCTTTTGACTTCGTAGTAGTACTGCTCCTTGAGCGCCTTTCCCTCGGCCGTCATGTAGGTGGTTGGGAAGCGGCCCCGACAAGTAGCGCGGTAGATGGTCTGCGTAGACTTCGGTTCCCCGGAGAGGGTGAGCGTCATTTCTCCTGTGTGAGACGGTCGCTAATCATCACATCAATATACAAGTCTTCTAGCCATCGGTCGGAGTGGCGCTTGCAGTGGTCATGGATGGTCTTGCTTTTTGTGCGTATCATTCGGTCGCACCAGTAGCAGTAGTTCATGCCCCCATTTTACCATGCAAATAAAAAGCCCTCCGGAGAGGGCTATGCTGCTTCTGCAACCTTCTCCGAAAATGCTCGGAGGAAGTCTGCTGCTTGTGACGCCTTGCTCGCCGCGGTGAAGATGGCGCGGTCGTCCTCCTTCAAGAGCTGTATCCAGCTCGCGATATAGTCCGCGTGTCTCAGTTCCCCTTCGATGTTGAGATGAGCGCAGAGAAACGCCGCTCCAAGCTCTGCGACCAGTTCTTCCGCCGCGTATGCTTTGGTGCGGAAGCGGCCGGTCATGTCCCGGTCCAGGCGATGCTTGGCGCCGGTCCAATGACAACACTCGTGCAGGGCCGTTGCGAGATAGTGCGCGCGGCTCTCAAAGCTCTCCACGGTCGGCAGAGAGATTAAGTCGCCGTTCTGCTGGTAGTAGGCTCGGTCGCCACCATGCCGGATATACGCGCCGGTCGCGTTAATGAACGCCTGGGCGTTGTCCTGGAGCAAGGGAAGCGGCGGCGGAGCTTCCAGTACAGCTTTCGGCAGTCCTTCCATCTGCCACTCGTTGAAGACATTGAAGGTGCGGAGCATACCGATCTGCTTCTCCACATCCTCGTCGTCCTTGAGCATGAGCTTCTTGGTGAAGACTACCGTGGTGCTCTTTTCACCGGCGAGCACTTGCGCTCCGGCCGCTTGCGCCTGCTTGTAGGTAAGCCAGCCGTGTGTTGGGTAGCCACGCGCGTGCGCGGCGGCCCACAAGATTGGAATATTTATTCCAGAGTAGCTGCGATTGCTTGCCGCGTTGAACGGGAGCAACCCGCCACGGGCGCCGCATTTCCACGGCTTTATCCATACCGGCGTTCCTTCCTCCAATTGTTTGATGATGTCGTTTGTGACGCTTTGGTAGAGCGCCTTGACCTGCATATGAGCCTCCTTCAGTTGCGGAGGCGTGCGGCAGAAAAATCGGGGCGGATGATTAAATTAGCGACGCGGCTTTCGAGGATTTACAGATAGCTCCCCGGCTTTCTGTAAATCCTCCCAAGCCTGTTGGGTGAACGCGAACTGAGCTTCCTTTCCCCAATTCCAAACGGTTTGGCGGCCGAGAGATTTAATGGCCTCCCGCTGAGTAGGGTCGGTCGTAACTGCTTCAATTAATGTAAGAATGCGGCCTTCGAGATTTCCAAGAGAGCCCGCATCGAGGTGAACAGGAATAGCCGGAATGCTATTCCTAGGTTGGTGATTAGACATGACTTTACATTGCTTAGTGCCCCGAATTTTCAAAGTGCCGCACAATTCCGAAACCGACGGAGGGACTGTCTTCTTCAATTATCGCTCACGAAAAATCCCCGCCGCGTGATGGGTGGGGATAGCTACTGAAAGCCCGCGGCGATTTCAGCGTGGCGCAACATCATCCGTGCGTACTGCTCCTGGAGGTGGAGGAAGCACGCACGACCGCACGCGCGGGCGCGCAGCGGAAGACAAATGATGTTCGGGTCTCCCGCTTTGCACACTTCGCAACGAAGGAGATCAGGAAGTGTCTGTCTCATGCGAACCATCCTGTTGTAAGGACTGTCCGCTCGTAATTATCGCACGGATTTTATCCAGCGATTTTCATATCCATTGGTGTGGGGGGTTATTCTTTAGGCGGCACTAGCTCTACTTCAGTACTGGAACCCCAACCCACTTTAAAAGAGTGGTGATTGCTCCAAAAATGCAGGATGCCTTGTGGGTAGTAGCAGTCGGTCCGAAGTGTCGCCAGCTTGTAAGGGCGAACGGGCTGAGGTGGTGTTATCCAGTTTATGTCATCTGGGTAGGAGCATATTTCGTATTTTGTTTCCTCACCTTCGGAGTACTCACCAATGATAGCAATGCGCATGAAGCCACTCTCATGCTTCGTGCCAGCAGGTACTACTAGAATGCTTCTATAAACTCGCTCTAGGTTGCCATTGGCCCGATGCGGAGATTTAAGCAACTCCTTTTTGGTTAGCTTCATAGTGTTGATGTGTCGCACAACACAGATTGTGCGGCGTTAGTCTTTTAATAGCTCCTGGTTCTCGTATATGTTTCCGATGACTTCGTGGTTGGCGAGATTAAGGCTAGCCAGCCCATTTAAGCCAACACGGTACGCTCCCTTCTCGAAGAGAACGGGCCATCTGTTGCCGTCAACGATGAAGCGCACGACATCCCCCTCGTATATCTCCTTGCCGTTCTTGTCGTGAAGGCCGGTGAATTGCATTAATGTGAAGTCCTTCACTCCTAACCACGGCCAGTAAACACGGCTTTGCGACAAGTCCTGCGCTGGCATCATCACCTTATTTTCTTCGTCCCACCCCCTGAATTTAATTTCGCGCATATAGATTTAGTTAGTGCGTTTAATCTTCGGCCGTCCGCCCTTCTTCCCATTCTCCCGTGAGGCGCTTGCTTTCTTCTTTGAGCGCATAGAGCCGAGCTCTACTGCCGCGGGGTTTTTATTTGTCATGCTGTTGCCCGACAACTTCGAGCGTATCTGGGTTGATAATGCGACCGCACTGCGCGCAGACATAGAGGCCAGTAGTCCAGGCTTCGCGTGTCGGCTCTACTTCGTTTCCGTGGGCGTCGCAGGGATAGAAGCCGTCGCCGCCCGGGTAGTTTCCGCAAATACACTTCCAGGCGTCTTTGTCGCTGGGTTCATGTGTAATGCGGCCGAGAGCTACTGCGTGGGGGGTTTTACTCATATCGTTTGAGTTCTTGGTGCCCACCGTTTAGGTACTCGCGGTAATTTGCATCGAACATTTCACGGTCGCAGGAGCGCAGGTAATCGCCGTACAAGCGCTTCGTCGGGCCATATTGATTGTTGCGGTACGGGTCTATCAAGTTTCCGTGCTGATTGCCCCGCCTCTCTGCGTCATTGGCGTTCAACATTTCCTGAAACTTCTTCTTGGTAATCGTCGCCATATAATTTCGTAGTCAGGTTCTTAGTAATGCTGGCTACTCTTCAATGATAACCAAGCGCTGGGTTTCGTCCAGCATTCCGAACATTCGGAAACGAAACAAGCGGACAGTCAAATTCTCTAAGTACATATGGCAAATAAAAAGCCTCCGGAGAGGAGGCTTCAAAACAGCTCGACGCTGTCGCACCCGATGGTGTCCATCAGGCTGGTCAGGATGGTAAGGCTCGCGGGAGTGATGTCGGTCAGAAAGCAGACGACATTCTCCACGCCGCTCTCATACGCCTGCAACACCTGCACTGGGTCGCGGACAAGATACAGCGTGCCCGCCTTCACCCGGTTGGCCCCGAAGATATGCTCGGCGACATTCACACCATTCGGCGCGGTGATCTTCGGCTGTTCGCCTTTGAGCGCGTAGCCGAGATACCCGACGCACTTGCCGTGCCGGTCATCAAGCCGAAGTGCCAGCCGGCCGCGGTGCGTACCGTGGTTGGCGTAGCCGGACTTCCACTCGGTGAGCGTCTCGGGAGAGAGGTTGAGTGGCGAGAGCAACTCGTTCGCCGGCTCCAGCCGTTGCGCGTAGGCTTCGGGGTCGAAGCTGTGGCGCTCGGCGGTCTTCTTCGGAGGGGACTGTACCGTAACCGTACTTTTGACCGTTGACGGTACAGTTCCAGATATTCCGAACTGCTGGGCAATCAAGGCCGCTGAGTCCTTTTGACTCACCCCCTTGATGTGCGAACCAAGTGCGATGCAGTCGCCGCCGATTTTTGCCGAAAAGCAGTAGAAGAGATTCTTCTCCGGCGTGATGACGATTGCCCGCTCGCCGCCTTGGTTGCAGGCCGGACAGGCGGAGCGAAACTGCTTGCCGGCGGGCTTGAGTTGGAGACCGAGGAACTGCGCCACGGCCTCGATAGGTGCGCGGGATTTAACCTCCGCAAAGTCTACGAAAGACATGGGAGCCTCCTGTGTAAGAACGAAGACTCCCCTAATCGTACCACGCGCTATCCACACGCTCCGCCAGGACGGGGCACGCGGCGGGGTACAATGTCGTCAGACAGTTTTTGGAGTGTGGATGGAAGGAGCTGGACACCAACAGAGGATGGTGACCGCGCCGTACAAATCTTGAGCCGAAAGGCAAGAACGCGAGAGGGCGCGGACTTAAAGTGTCGCACGATCAGCGATGCAGGGTTTTAAGTCCATATAGGCTAATCCAGCTATGCCACCCGCACTTCAACAAACCCCGCGGGAAGGAGTAGCCAATGGCTAAAGGCAATCAGCCCGCCGCGAAATTCCGCATCGGGTATGTAACGGCGACCGTGTGGGAGAACGACAAGTTTTTCAATGTCGTACTCTCCAAGTCGTACAAAGACGGCGATGAGTGGAAGGACACCGACCAGCTCGGCTCCGGCGATCTGCTCAACGCGGCCAAGTGCCTCGAACGCGCCGAAGACTTTATCTCCAAGCAGTAAGGCCCGGATTGCTCCGGGCCTTTTTCTATTGCTGGGTCTGCTGCTCTTTCGTAGGGCAGTTGCGTGCCGTGTGTCCCTCCTGGCTGCACACGCTGCACTTGACCGTTTTCTTCTTAAATTCCCCGCCGCCAAGCAAGGCGGTGAGTTCTTCATCGGTAGCCCGTTTAGTCGCTATGAGCTGGGCTATTCGCTCTAGCTTCTCTTCCATGTTTGCTCTCCACGGTCGCCGTGAGGGTCTGCATGATGTCGAGGCTCTCCCCAACTCTCCGCCACGGTTCGGCAACCATGTGAGCCGTGGCCGGAGGATACGCGGTCCGGAAATTGGAAATGGATTTCATGGCGAAGCGCTGCGCTATTGCCGGCGAGCACTTGCGGGCCACGATGTCGAGCGCCGTCTCCACGCGCCTCGCATCATTGAAGACGAAGAAGACGGTCATGTTCGGCAAGCCGTAGCGCGTGTTGAAAATCTTGCGGTGGAAGAACTCCCGGTAGTTCTCCACCTTCCGGTTGATGGACTGCCGCTCGGTGTCTTTGGATTCTCCGGGCTCGGTCCCGTTATCGACTTCAAGGAAGTAGAAGAGGTTCGCCGTCTTGGTGCCGTAGGTGTATTCCAAGCCCCGGAGCGGACCATCCGGAACGACGCGCCTTCCGTCCGAGAGTTTGAAGCTCTGCGGCTTCGGGTCTGTGCGGACTTCCGCGGCGCAATCCGGATGCGCGATGATTTCGTGCTGAGGCTTTATCCGGAGTCCGTTGAAGACGCGCGGCGCGAAGTCGAATGAGAAGTCTACGACCGACCGAGCAACCTTGTGGTCGAAGTGGTCCCCGTCTTTCGCGCGCTCCAAAAACTTCCCGTGTTTCCGGAGCAGCGCTTCCCCTCTCGACCAGATGGCGAGCGGAAAGAAAACAGTGTGCTTCCGGGCAAACTCTCTGGCCTCTTTAGAAATGCCACGGCCGCCACGGCCCAGCGGGAGTCCGATGTAGTGACCGGCAGCAAGACGGCTGATGACGGCCCGCGTATACAGTTCGCTGCCGGTTGCTATGCGGATGTAATGGGATGGGAGGCAATCGTACCGCTGAAGAAGGTCAAGAACTTCCAGCTCGGCCTTGGTGCCGTCAGTGTGGTAGGTCGGCTGGTCTGATGGATTTACGGTAGAGTGCCTCATAGCGAAGTGCGTATGCGGAACGAGTTGATTCCGCACCGTGCACTATGGGCATTGTACCATCAGGTCGCGTCTACGAGCGGGATGTCCGGAGGCGGAGGCGCATTCGCGGTGCCGTACTTCGTTTTTTGCTCCTCCTTCACCGCTGCATATTGCTCGGCGGTCAGCCGGGGCATCTTCTCCAAAGTGCCGAAAGGTGCGGTGAGCTGCACCACTGGCTTGCCGCGCTGGTAGACGGCGAATGTACCTTTGCCGCCTTGCAAGAGTTTCGGGTCGCACTCCATCACCTTGCTCATGTAGCTGAGGTCGCTCGCCCGGAGACCGCCGGCAAAAATGATTGACGCAGTGCTCTCTAGCGCCTTGGCCGTGGTTCCCATTTCCTCCAGCCAACGATGGGCGAGAATGAGCCCCACATTATTCTTTCGAGCTCGGGCAAGTAGGTCCTGGATGGTCGGGTCGTCTTTGGCGTACTGGTCCGCCTCGTCCACATAGCAGTACACCGGCAACGGATTGGACTGATGTTGCCGCTGGGTAGTGGCGTTGGCGATGAGCGCAAGGAAAAAGCGGCCGAAAAACTTGCTGCCCTCTCTGCCGAGTTTGGCCGTACTGGTGTTAATGAGAATGACCTTGCCGGCGTTCATCTCCCGCTCCAGGTCAATCTTGCTTTCCGACTGCGCGAACATCTGTGTGAACGGGTAGGTCCGCATCAGCGTGTTGAGCCGCCGGATAATCTGCTTCCGGTTTGCCTCGTAGCCGTCCGGCCCTTTCGTGGAAAAGTCCCGCTCGAAAAAGCGCCGGCCGATGGCGTCCAGCTTGTCGTAGTACCGGGAGTAGTCCTCGCCATCCATCAGCTTGTAAAAGTCCATGAAGGTGGCGTTCGGCACATGGGCGAGCAGCAGCGCGGCGTTATCGAAGAGCGTGCGCTGGTTGTCCGTCATGGCGCTGTCGAGCAGAGAGCCGAACATGAAGCGGTACATTTCGAGCGTCTGGTTGGCGTCTCCGGAGCCGAGCTTGAACAGATTTATCGCGGGCACCGCTACGGTCGGGTCTATAAGTACCAACCGGTCGCCCAGGTCGAGCGATGCGATGTTGTCAACGAGCTTCTGTTGACTGTCGATGACGATGACCGATGCCTTCTCCTTCAAGTCGTAGGAGATGAGGTGCTGAATGAGCTGCGTCTTGCCGTGCCCAGAGTTGGCGATAATCCAGGTGTGCTCGAAGCGAATTTTCGGGTCCAACTTGTAAGGGACGGGCACCTGGAAGAGTTTGAGTAGTGGCGTGTCCCGGAGAAACTGCTCGGCCATGTCGGTGCCGCTGTAGTCCTGCGGGTAGATTACCTTCCGGCTATCCGCCGCGGCCGTCACCCGCGCAACATTTTGATTGAAGGTGTGGGCAACGGTGATGGCTCCGAGCTGCTTGAGTTTCTCGTCGTCCCGGAACGCGGCAATCATGTCGTGGACGAGATAGGAGCTGCTCAGGCGCGTTTTGAAGGGCGTGTCCTCCAGTAGCGGAAGCGCCTTGAGATAGGCAAATAGGCAGCGCCAGGTTGCCTGATACGCGATCTGCTCCCGGTCTTGGTACAGAGGGTTCTCGCTGAACACGCTGCTGAAACGCACTTTGGCGCACAACTCCACGCCGGCATCCAGCATCAAGTCCCAGGTCTTCTGGTCGGGGATGTTGAAGTTATGCTCCGCCGCATCACTCCAGAGCTGTTTGTAAAGAGAGCCGCGGATGTCTAACACTACGGGCGGCGGCTCGGTGTAAAAGAACTTCAGGTAGACGAAAGGGAAAATCCACACTCCAGCGGCCGTGAGGTAGAGCACATTGACCGCAATATACGGGAGGCTTCCATACCCCCAAATCCATTTCGCAATGGTCAGGCCGAAAAATAGAAATGCACCAAGGACTAGGAAGCCGCGGAAGAACGCCCAGCCGCTCCACGGAAACCAGTCCTCGTTGTACGGCCAAAAATCCAGCGGCTTCATCGCTCCCCCTCCGGGTTCCATCCTCCGGGGGCTGGGGGAAGAGTCAAGAACTGTTGGCTGTGGTGCGGTACTCGCCCGGCTCCTGCTCGGTGAGGTGGGACGGCTTGGATATGCCGGGGAAGTAGACGACCAGTCGTTCTGCATCCTCAAGGGTTGTCCGATAGGCCGTCTTGTCCTTTATCGTCAGTGCGGCTTGCTGAAGTTTCGCCGGCAGCTCACCGAGGAAGTTGACCGCTGCGATAAGGCGATTCTGGCGGATGAGCGCCGTGTGCATCTCTCGGCCATAAAAGCCAAGGTCAGGGACAACCACCTGTCCCTGAAACTGTCCGATAAGAAAAGCGGCCAAGGCGAAGGCGTCGAAGTCCCCGAGCTCGGCCCGGTTGATGCGCGCCAAGACGATGCCGTTCATCGGAAAGTTTGTGGGCTTGGTGAGGACGGAGCGGAGCACCGGGGAGAACAGTATCGTTTCTATTTTTTGGTAGGCGTCAATGACTGCCGGGTCTTTGGTGAGAGAAATCAGGCGTTCCAGTTTTGTAGGGCGGTTGAGGAGCGCCTTCAGCAGCACAAAGTTGGCGTTCTTTTTGGTGAGCGTGTTCTCCCCGGCGGGGAAAAGTGCGTCCAGTATTGTAATGAAATCGCGTGCTCGGCGGTAGTCGATGCCTTTCAAAATGTCGAAGGAGTGCTTGCTCCAGTCGAGGCGCGCAACTTTCCGCCGCGTAGGAATTTCCAAACTGTCTATCAGCGGGCCGTCGTCAATCAACAGGAGCGGTACGGTGAAGTCCAACAGGGCGCGGATGCGCGCGGACTTGTCGTCGGCTCCAATGATGAAGTGGTTCATGCGGGTCGGGGCAAGTAGAGCCTGTGCCTTGTCGGGAGTGCTTGCGCCGACCCAAAAAGGAACGGTCCACGGTAATTATCGCACGACTGTGCGAGCAGTAACGGTAACAGTCCGCCTGACTGTTCGTCGTGCGCACCGCGCCGACCTTTCCATTTGCGTGCCCGCATGGGCTGGGCGCTGAGTGCGTGCGTCAGCCGCGCGAATAAAGACCAAGATAAATGGAAAGGTCGGGGCGTAAGCCACGCGAACAGTCATGGCGGAATCGTTACAGCGTAAGCGGAATCCGCAATTTTGCGGAACAGAAAATATAGAAACGAGATTTATATAAGCGTTTCGATAAAGACTCCCGCACCGTTGCCGGTGCGGGAGCTGGTCGTCCTCCGTCGAGGTTATCCCCCAAGGAGGTAGGCTTTACACCGGACGGTTAGCGGCCCATGCATCCACCGCGTCAGCGTCAAACAGGACGCGGCAAGTGCTCCCCCGGTAGTACAGTGTCCCGTGCTCGCTTTTCTGTGAAAAGGTTCGCACTCGACCCATGTATTTTCTCGGCGGAAATCCACATTGCTCCTCCCATCTGGCGATTGTCGGACGGGTAACATGAAACATTTCGCAAACCTGCTTGAGCGTATACCAGCGCATCACACATTTCCTCTTTCGAGGTCGTGTGCGCACGCACCACGGGTTGACCGTAACCGTGGCGCGGGAAGTGTATCAGTCCTTGAGGAGCTGTTGGAGTCGTTGGTTCCACGCCGTCACGGCCGCAACCTGTTCGTCCCAGTATTGATTGCGCTGGTAGATGCCGACAAGTCCGCCGGTCACGCCTGATGTGTGGTTCAGAAGTTTCTCAACAACATGGATGGGCGTGCCCATTTCCGAGAGACGGGTGGCAAAAGTTCTGCGGAGGTCGTGCAGCGTCCAGTCGGTAACGCCTGAAAGTTTATCGAGCGCGGCCTTTGCCTTGGACCAGCCGTTGAAGGGAGTGAATTTCCCACGCGCTGGGAAGATGTATCCCCCGTCCTTTTTTGTCGTATGCCTCCCAAGGATTTCCACAGAAAGAGCACCGGTCGGAAATGTGTGCTCCTGGTGATTTTTTGTTAGCTCGCTTGGAAGGGTGATGGTGCATTCGGTTGATGAAATATATCCGCCGCGCAACGCCGCAATCTCGCCTCTGCGCTGTCCGGTCAGAATGAGAAGTTTGACGATGGAGCGGAATGGCGCCGGCAACTCCACACTGTCGCTGGCCCGATAAATCAATTTTAGCTCGGTATCCTCCAGCACGCGAGCGCGGGACACGGTGCGATGTGGGGATAGCCCGGTGACGGGGTTGTCGGTGATGTACCGGCGCCGCTGGCACCAGTTGAAAAAGCCCCGAGCGGCTGCGAGGGCGTGGTTGTACATGGACGGCGACTTAATCCGGTCCAGACGCTTCAGGATGTCGGGATGCGAAATCTCCGCTACCGGCCCTTTGAAGTTGAAAAA
Source organism: Pseudolabrys sp. (assembly GCA_046292265.1). GTDB lineage: Bacteria > Pseudomonadota > Alphaproteobacteria > Rhizobiales > Xanthobacteraceae > Pseudolabrys. The sequence goes on from JBKBRE010000013.1 coordinate 114,877, forward strand.
CTTGTCCAGATAGTACTCGTAGTCGTGGATGGTGGAGGCCCGTTTGGACTTCCGCTTCTCCTCTAGGAACATCTCCACTGCTCGCGGAAAGTTCAAACTCTGCGGGCGGAGTTTTCCTAAAGTGCGTTCGGCCAAAAATCGCTTAGCTTCGGTTCTCGCGTCAGAGAGTGAAATGATGGGATAGCGGCCGATGGTGAGGAACTGGCGCTCTTCACCGTGTACCAAGACAAAGGTGCGCGTTCCGCCTTGTGATACGCGGCATCCGAAGCCTGGAAGGGTGTCGTCTCGGTAGAGCTTTTGCCCCTGCGGGGGAGCGGTGAGAGAGCGAATAGTCTGGTCGGTTAAGCGCATGGCTAGCCTCCTGCTAGCCTCACCATTCGTGTTTGCTGTGGTTTACCACAAGGTGCACTATGTGAGGCTAACCCGCTGACATCGCGGGAGAACGGCGTGCACAGCGTTCACTGTGCATCACAGAGTTCACTTAGGATTTTTGATTACAAAACCGCTGCTCTACCGCTGAGCTAACCCGGCCCAAATCCGATGGAAGCCTGGCCTTTTCGTCCCGTCGAGGCGAACGGAAAAACGACGCTCGCCGCCACGCTGCGACCGAATGCTGTCGCGCCGCCTGTTTAGGGCCGCGGCGCGTCGGCCGTCAACGACCGCGGCCCGACCCGATGCCGGCCCTCGCCCCCGAGCCGCGGCGCCTTGCCGGCTACCGCTCACAGGGCGGCGATGGTCAGCTTCTCCAGCACGGAGATCAGCCAGGCCGCGGCCTCGAGCACGGCGACGCGCTGGGCGAGCTTCGACTTGCGGAAGGTGTGGTTGAGCAGCCTGAGCGCGCGGCTGTAGCCGGGATGGCGTTCGGCCGCTTTGCCGAGGGCTTGCAGACGCGTCATCAGCGCGGCGCGGCGCGCTTCCACGTCGTTATAGCGCTGGCGGAACGAGCGCTGTCTCGTTGCTTCGGCGGGCGCGGTGGACCGGCGACGGTGCGGCATGCTCGTTAAGACTAACGCTGGTCATGTCGATACCGTTTCATGTCGCCATTTTTCCGAAAGCGCAAGTCACATCCGGGCGGGATGGAGCCGCGCGCGATTAATGTTACTCGGCGAATGAACGCGGCATCGTAAAGCAATCGTATACAGTCGGTGCGGTCCAAACGAAGTCCGGAGCCGCGCGACATGCGCGCAACCGCTGCCATCGCAGTCCTCGCTCTCGGCATCGCCGGCGTTACCGGCGCGGCCGCGGCGGATCTGCGCGTCGGCACGGAAGGCTACGTCGGCTTCCACGCCGGCCACGGCGTTCGCGCCGATCAGATCGTAATCTATGATGTGGAGCCCGGCGTCGTCGTGCGCTCCTACTGGCTCGCGCCCTGGCGCGACCGCCGTTACTTCCCGCGCACCGGCAAGAAGCCGCGCGTCGGACGCCGCGAGAATCTCGCCGCGCGCGGCCACTACAAGCCGGCGCAGAGCTTTCACCGCTACTGGTCGAACGCGGCCTTCGCCGCCGACCCGTGGCGCGGGCCGCCGCCCGAATCCTACTACGCGCCACGTCGGGAGCCGTCTCTCAAATGACCAGGTTGTCACATCTCCTGCTCGCGCTTGCCGCCGCTGCCGCCGTGCTGTTGCCGGCGACCGCGGCCTATCCGCAGTACTACGGCGCGCCGTCGCCGGCGCCGCTCTATCCTTACGCCGTGCAGCCGGGACAGCCTTACGCGATCGAGGTCGCGCCCAACACCTACGTGATCCAGCGCCCGGGCGAGACCCGCGGCGCGCGCGATACGGGTTCCGTCCGTCGGGGCAACGTGATCGTGCGCGCCGAGCCGCAGCCATCGCCGCCGCGCTTCGACCGCCCGCCCAGGCCCAATGACCCCGCCTTGATCGAGGAGCTGAAGAAGCGGCACGGCGTCAAGCGCGAGGTCGTGCATACGAAAAAGATCGTGCGCGAGAAGCCGGTGGTGATCGAAACCAAGCGCTATGTCGACGATCCGCCGCGCGTGATCGAACGCTATGTCGACGAGAACGGGGCCGAGATCGCGCCGCCGCGGGCGCAGCCGCGCCGGAACAAGCAGGCGGCGATCGTCGAGGAACGGCAGCCCAAGCGCGCTCCGCGCGAAGAAACCAAACGCGCTCCGCGCGAGGAGGGCAAGCGCGTGATCGAGGCCGACGCCGAGGTGACGATCCTCGGGCCCGACCGCATGAGCATCCGCCTGTTCCGCAAGGGCCAGCGCGGCGCCAACGCCAAGGCGAGCGTCGAGTAGATTTCAGAGATCGTGGGACGCGGAGCGGCGGGCGGGGGCCCGCCGTTTCGTTTTCTGGCGCTGCTTAAGGCTTCGCGATCGCGCGCGTGGCGACGTAGAGCGCAAGCACTGCGGCATTCGATACGTTCAGGCTCTTGAGCTCGCCCGGCAGGTCGATGCGCGCGACGCGGTCGCAGCTCTCGCGCGTCAATTGGCGCAATCCCTTGCCCTCGGCGCCGAGCACCAGCGCGACCGGCGCGCGCAGCGGCAGCGCGGCAAGATCGGCGTCGCCGCTGGAGTCGAGTCCGACCAGCAGGAAGCCGCGCCCGCGCAGTTCCTCCATCCCGCGCGCCAGGTTCTGCACGATCGCCATCGGCACCAGCTCGAGCGCGCCGGAGGCCGACTTGGCGAGCGCGCCGGTGGCGTCGGGGCTGTGGCGCTGCGTGGTGACGATGGCCGTGACGCCGAAGGCGGCGGCCGAGCGGAAGATGGCGCCGACATTGTGCGGGTCGGTGATCTGGTCGAGCACCAGCACCACGCCCTTCGCCGGCAAATCGGCGATGGCAGGCGAGGGCAGCAACTCGCACTCCAGATACAGGCCCTGGTGCACGGCATCCGCCGGCAGCCGGTCGTCGATGGCCGAAGGCCGCACCACTTCCGGGGCGATCGGCGGAACGATGCCTTCCTCGGCCAGGCGCCGGCCGGCGTTCTCGGTGACCAGCAGGCGGCGCAACCGCCGGGCGGGATTCTTCAGCGCCGCGGTGACGGTATGCCAGCCGTAGAGGATGGAGATCTCCTCGTCCTCCGGCCGCAGGCTCTCGCGGCGGGCGCGCTGGAACCGCTCGCGCCGCTCGATCTGCTCGCGGGTCGCGCCGGGCTTGCGGCCCGCGCGCGGGCGGCCGGGGGGAGGTGATGCCATGACATTCGCTCGAAAACGGCGGCCGGTCGCCCCATATGAGCGCCATCCGGACGGCCAACCCGCGTGCCTTACTCGATCCGCGCGGCGGCGAACAGCCTCCATTGACTTCGCCCGGTTCGGTCCCCATAAACCCCGGCAAATCCCGACCGGCGCCGTTTTGCGGTTCACGATCAAGCCGGTGCGTCGGATTCTGGGAGAGTGTCCCGAGCGGCAAAGGGGGCGGACTGTAAATCCGCTGGCTATGCCTTCGTAGGTTCGAGTCCTACCTCTCCCACCAGCCTTCGCTCGCTTCGCGAGCTACGGCTCGGCCAGCCGGCTCAATCCAGCCTTGGCGAAGCGGCCGGTTATCCTCTAAATGAACGTCGCTAACGCGGGTGTAGCTCAATGGTAGAGCAACAGCCTTCCAAGCTGATGACGAGGGTTCGATTCCCTTCACCCGCTCCATTTCCCAGATGACGGTTCCTCGCCCCAGGGCGCTTCGGACATCTCCCGGCCAACCAGCGAACAAATGACGATGGCGTGGAAAGCGGCTGAGCTTGCGTGGGGGCGTGGGCCCCGCGTCTTCGAGATGTTCCTGGAACCGACGTGCCCGTTCTCGAACAAGGCCTTCGGCAAGATCAAGGAGCTTCTGGCCACAGCGGGCGAAGACAAGATCACGGTCAGGATATGGCTGCACTCCCAGCCATGGCATCTCTATTCCGGCGTGATCGTCCGCGCGATCCTGGCGGCCTCGACGCTGGAGAACGGCCGGGAAGCGGCATGGCGCGTCCTGGAAGCCGTCGCCGCCCACCGTGACGAGTTCGAATTCGACGATCATTGCACCGGGCCGAACCGCGACGCGACGCCGAACGACATCATTGCGCGGATCGAGCGCTACAGCGGCGTCAAGCTGGCGGCTGCCTTCGACATTCCGGATCTGGACCGGGCGTTCAAACTGCATTGCCGCTACGCCAGGCAGAATGGAATCCACGGCAGCCCGAGCTTCATGATCGACGGGCTCGTGCAGTCGGACATTGGCAGCGGAGACGCCGTGTCCGTCTGGGCGCAACGCCTCGTCGGCGGATAGCGCGCGCGTCAGCCGCCGGCGAGTTCCTCGCGCAGGATTTCCAGCTCCAGCCACTGCTCCTCCGCCGCGGCGATCTTGCGCTGAAGCTCGCCGAGCGCGGCGGTCACCTTTTCGAAAGCGGCGCGGTCGCGTGCGTAGAACTGCGGGTCGTCGAGCTTCGCCTGGAGCGTCGCTGCTTCCGACTGCCACGCCGCGATCGTCTTCGGCAGCGTTTCCAGCGCGTGTTTGTCCTTGAAGGTCATGCGCCGCTTGGCCGCCGCCGGCTCTGCCGCAGCCGCGGCTTGCGCCTTCGCGGCCGGCTTGTCGGCGGCCTTGCGCGGCGCGCGCGATAGATCCGCGCCGCGCTGCGCCAGCATGTCGGAATAGCCGCCGGCATATTCGGTCCAGCGCCCGTCGCCTTCCGGCGCGATCACGCCGGAGACGATGCGGTCGAGGAAATCGCGGTCGTGGCTGATCAGCAGCACGGTGCCGGCGTAGTCGCCGAGCATGTCCTCGAGCACGTCGAGCGTTTCCATGTCGAGGTCGTTGGTCGGCTCGTCGAGCACCAGCAGATTCGAGGGCTTCGCCAGCGCCTGCGCCAGCATCAGCCGGCCGCGCTCGCCGCCGGAAAGCTTGCCGAGCGGAGTGCGCGCCTGCTCGGGCGCGAACAGGAAGTCGCGCATGTAGCCGACGACGTGCTTGGGGCTCCCGTTGACCATGACCGTCTCGCCGGAGCCGCCGGTGAGCGCATCGGCGACGGTGGTGCCGGGGTCGAGGCTGTCGCGGTGCTGGTCGAGCGTGGCGACCGCGAGATTGACGCCGAGCTTCACGCTGCCGCTGTCGGGCGCGATCTGCCCGGTCAGCAGGCCGATGAGCGTCGTCTTGCCGCTGCCGTTCGGGCCGACGATGCCGATGCGGTCGCCGCGCGCGATGCGGATCGAGAAGTCGGCGACGATCGCCCGATCGCCGTAGCGCTTGCCGATGCTTTCGGCTTCGATCACCAGCGCGCCGGAAGGCGCGGCCGCGCCGGCGGAGATCGTCGCCGCGCCGGCGGTGGCGCGGTAGCCGCGGCGCTGCTCGCGCAGCGCCTGCAACTGCCCGACGCGGCGCATGTTGCGCTTGCGGCGGCCGCTGACGCCGTAGCGCATCCAGTGCTCTTCCGCGGCGATCTTGCGGTCGAGCTTGTGCTGTTCGCGCTCTTCCTCGGCGAGCAGCAGGTCGCGCCATTCCTCGAAATGGGCAAAGCCGCGCTCGATCCGCCGCGTCGCGCCGCGGTCGAGCCATACCGTCGCCCGCGACAGGTTGGAGAGGAAGCGGCGGTCGTGGCTGATCATCACCAGCGCGCAGCGGCGGCCGTCGAGCTCGCGCTCCAGCCATTCGATGGTGGTGAGGTCGAGATGGTTGGTCGGCTCGTCGAGCAGCAGCACATCCGGGTTGGGTGCCAGCACGCGGGCGAGCGCCGCGCGCCGCGCCTCGCCGCCGGAGAGGTGGGCGGGGTCTTCCTGCCCGGTGAGGCCGAGTTCGCCGAGGAAATAGCGGGCGACGTGCGGGTCCTCGCCCGGCCGCAAGCCGGCCTCGACATAGGCCAGCGTGGTCGACGCGCCGGCAAAGTCCGGCTCCTGCGGCAGGTAGCGCACCAGCGCGCCCGGCTGCACGAAAACCGAGCCGCGGTCGGGCTCGACCAGCCCGGCCGCCATCTTCAGCAGCGTGGACTTGCCGGAACCGTTGCGGCCGACCAGGCACACCCGCTCGGCCTCGCCGACCGAGAGGTCGGCGCCGGTGAGCAGCGGGGTGCCGCCGAAGGTGAGCGCGATGTCCTTGAGCTGGACGAGGGGAGGAGCCATATCGCCTGGGCCACGGGAAAAGCGGGTGGCATCCGCTAACGCCGGAAAGCGCTGCCGTCAAAGGCTGTTAACCGGGGTGGCGGGGCGCCGGGGTCTGGACCGCCGGTGGCATTCTGAACCCTTGCAAAGGGACTGGGTATAATGCATGACAACCCGGCGGCGGACCTTTAGGTTCGCCGCATCCGCTTCCAGCCTACGCTCGCGCAGCGGGCGCAGGCTGCCGCGCCGGAGCCCGACTGGGCGAAGGCGGGCCGGCGGCGAGCTTCGGCTCGACGCGCCAGCTTGCCGGAGGAGTGTAGCTCAATGGCTAGAGCACCGGTCTCCAAAACCGGGGGTTGGGGGTTCGAGTCCCTCCACTCCTGCCAGGCGGAGACCCGGCGGTAACCGGAAGCTGATTTGCGGCGGCGGGCGAAAAGCCCGAAGCCATGTTGAGTTCGAGGCTCGGGAACTTACCTTTAGGCTGAATTAGGACCTCTTCAGGATGGCGACGTCTCCGTTCAAGTTTCTGCAGGAAGTGCGCGAGGAAACGCGCAAGGTGACGTGGCCGTCGCGCAAGGAGACGATGATCACCACCGCGATGGTGTTCGTCATGGTGGCGATCGCCTCGGTGTTCTTCCTGGTCGCCGACCAGATCATTCGTATCGCCGTCACCTTCGTGCTCGGCATCGGAAGCTAAGGCTGTAGAGATGAACGATACCGCTGCAGCGTCGACCTCGACCCGCCCCAAGCGCTGGTACATCGTCCACGCCTATTCGAACTTCGAGAACAAGGTCGCCGAATCGATCCGCGAGCAGGCCAAGCAGCGCGGGCTGGCCGACCATTTCGAAGAGATCATGGTGCCCAAGGAAAAGGTCACCGAGGTGCGCCGCGGCCGCAAGGTCGAGGCCGAGCGCAAGTTTTTCCCCGGCTACGTGCTGGTGAAGATGGACCTGACCGACGACGTCTACCACCTCATCAAGAACACGCCGAAGGTCACCGGCTTCCTCGGCACGGACAAGAAGCCGATGCCGATCTCGGAAGCCGAAGCCACCCGCATCCTTCAGCAGGTGCAGGAAGGCATCGAGCGGCCGAAGCCGTCGGTGTCCTTCGAGGTCGGCGAGCAGGTGCGCGTCTCCGACGGCCCGTTCGCGTCGTTCAACGGCACGGTTGAGGAAGTGGACGAGGACCGTTCGCGCGTGAAGGTGGCGGTGTCGATCTTCGGCCGCGCTACGCCGGTCGAATTGGAATTCGGTCAGGTCGAGAAGGTCTGACCGTTTAGCGAGGCGGCCGCGGTGTTCGCGGCCGCGACAAAGCCAGATGTGGGAGGTGAGGCGGCCGCCAACCGCCGAGATCCGCACCACTAACGGAGTGAGAGATGGCAAAGAAAGTCACTGGATTCCTCAAACTGCAGGTGCCTGCCGGCGCCGCCAACCCGTCGCCGCCGATCGGTCCGGCGCTGGGTCAGCGCGGCCTCAACATCATGGAGTTCTGCAAGGCGTTCAATGCGCAGACCCAGAAGATGGAAAAGGGCATCCCGATCCCGGTCGTCATCACCACCTACCAGGATCGTTCCTTCACCTTCGAGATGAAGACGCCGCCGGTGTCGTACTTCCTCAAGAAGGCGGCCAAGATCGAAAGCGGCTCGAAGACTCCGGGCATCGCGTCCGCCGGTTCGGTGACCAAGGCGCAGGTGCGCGAGATCGCCGAGCAGAAGATGAAGGACCTCAACGCCAACGATATCGAAGCGGCCATGAAGATGATCGAGGGCTCCGCGCGCTCGATGGGCCTGTCGGTGAAGGAGTAAGGGCAATGGCAATCGGTAAGCGCACGAAGGCCGCCCGCGAAGGTGTTGATCGCGACAAGGCCTATTCGATTTCCGAGGCGGTCAAGCTCGTCAAGGAGCGCGCCAAGGCGAAGTTCGACGAGACGATCGAGATCGCGATGAACCTCGGCGTCGATCCCAAGCACGCGGACCAGATGGTGCGCGGCGTGGTCAACCTGCCGAACGGCTCCGGCCGCACCGTCCGCGTCGGCGTCTTCGCCCGCGGCGCCAAGGCTGAGGAAGCGAAGGCCGCCGGCGCCGACGTCGTCGGCGCGGAGGATCTGTTCGAGATCGTCAACGGCGGCAAGGTCGACTTCGACCGCTGCATCGCCACGCCGGACATGATGCCGCTGGTCGGCCGTCTCGGTAAGGTGCTCGGTCCGCGCGGCATCATGCCGAACCCGAAGGTCGGCACCGTGACCATGGACATCACCAACGCGGTGAAAGGCGCCAAGGGCGGCTCGGTCGAGTTCCGCGTCGAGAAGGCCGGCATCGTGCAGGCCGGCGTCGGCAAGGCCTCGTTCTCGGAAGACAAGCTGGTCGAGAACATCAAGGCCTTCGCGGATGCGGTGCAGAAGGCCAAGCCCCCGGGGGCCAAGGGCCACTACATCAACAAGGTGGCGATCTCCTCGACCATGGGTCCGGGCGTGAAGGTCGACATCCCGACGCTGTTCGGCACCGGCGCGGCGCACTGATCGCGGCCGCATTCAAGGGGTTCGACGGCCGGTGCCCGACCAGGCGCCGGCCGTCGTCTTTCCGGCCGGATCGGGCGCCGAAACGGCCGGTTTGGGCTCGAATGGCCTGGATTCCCCGCAGAAAACCCTTGGCAAACCCGCACGAAGGGTCTAGATGTGCGGCATCGGGCGTGCCGGCCCAGTTTGTCGGCACGCCTTTGCGCGTCTCTGCAAAATGGTGGTGATCGGACGGAATTCCTTTTGGACATCCTGCGGGACATCTGAAGGGAAGCCCCCGGTTTTCATTGCGATGGATGAGGCGTGCAAGGCCGGTTCCGGCCATCCCGCAAGGGACGGTGGAAGCGGCCGACCTGTCCAAGACTGCCGGCGCCGAAGCCCGCGAGGGCGGACGCTTAATCCCTTCCCGGGGCCAGCATAGACGGGGACACGACCCGAGTTTGCGCAGCCGAAAGCTGCGCCGGTTTGGTTCGAACCTCGGATACCGCGCGTGCTCGATGAGGGCCGTACGGGGGCAGGCTTACTGAAGCGTCGTCCTGCCAGAAGTTCGCGTGAACTCGAAGCGGGACGGCTGGTAGCAACCCGGCGGCTCCCGTGGAACACGCGGGCAAGCCGTCAAAACCGGAAAGAGCTTGCAGTGGATCGAGCGGCTAAGCAGGAGTCCATCACCGAGCTGAGCGGGGTCTTCAAGGCCTCGAAAGTCGTGGTGGTGGCTCACTATTCCGGCCTCACGGTTGCCCAGATGCAGACTCTGCGCAAGCAGATGAAGCAGGCGGGCGCCGAAGTGAAGGTCGCGAAGAACCGTCTCGCCAAGATCGCACTCAAGGACACCGACGTCGCCTCGATTGCGCCCCTGCTCAAGGGGCCGACGGTTATCGCCTATTCGGGCGATCCGGTCGCGGCGCCGAAGGTGGCCACCGACTTCGCAAAGGCGAACGAGCAGTTCGTCATCCTCGGCGGAGCGATGGGCAAAACGGCTCTGGATCCGAACGGCGTGAAGGCGCTCGCCTCGCTGCCGTCTCTGGACGAACTGCGTGCCAAGATCGTCGGCCTCCTCGTGGCGCCGGCGACCAAGATCGCGCAGCTCACCAACGCTCCCGCGGCCAAGGTCGCGCGCGTGGTCCAGGCCTATGCCTCCAAGGGCGCGGCGGCCTGACGGCTCAAACAAGTATTCTCTGGTTCGAACCTATAGGAATTGAAAAATGGCTGACCTGCAGAAGATCGTTGACGAATTGTCGAGCCTGACCGTCCTCGAAGCGGCGGATCTGGCGAAGATGCTGGAAGAGAAGTGGGGCGTTTCGGCTGCCGCCGCCGTTGCCGTGGCCGCTGGCCCGGCCGGCGCCGCTGCCGGTGGCGCTGCCGCCGAAGAGAAGACCGAGTTCACGGTCGTCCTGGCGTCCGCCGGCGACAAGAAGATCGAGGTCATCAAGGAAGTCCGCGCGCTCACCGGCCTCGGCCTCAAGGAGGCCAAGGACCTGGTCGAGGGCGCGCCGAAGACCGTCAAGGAAGGCGTTGCCAAGGACGAGGCCGAGAAGATCAAGGCCACGCTCGAGAAGGTCGGCGCCAAGGTTGAGCTCAAGTAAGCGCAGCTTACTTGAGCGAAATCCCCGGGCGAGCGCGTAGCGCGAAACCCGGGGATCGAAGGAAAAGGCCTCCGGGCCGGGAAACCGGCCCGGGGTCTACGCGAAACCCGGTTCAGTCCCTATATGCGGGGTTTCGGACAGGCTGATGCGGCGGCAAGAGGCGGCCGCCTGATATGGCGACCCGTGGCGGGCTTCAGGTCCGGTCACGCGGAAAGTGAAGAGTGCGGCGGTTCGGGCAGGCCCCGAATCACATAGAAGCGGACAGCCCCGACGCCTGTCCTGATGGTCGCGATGGAATGCGGCTGTTAGGAGAGGCGCCCGCGCTGCCGGCCACAATCGAATCGAGAGAGAAACGATGGCGCAGACGTTTACCGGTCGCAAGCGCGTACGGAAGTTTTTTGGCTCAATCAAAGAAGTCGCGGAGATGCCGAACCTCATCGAGGTTCAGAAGGCGTCCTACGACCAGTTCCTGCTCGTGCAGGAGCCCGCGGGCGGACGCCCGGACGAGGGCCTGCAGGCGGTGTTCAAGTCGGTGTTCCCGATCAAGGATTTCTCGAACACCTCGCAGCTCGATTTCGTCGCGTACGAATTCGATCCGCCGAAGTACGACGTGGACGAGTGCCGCCAGCGCGGCATGACCTTCGCTGCGCCGCTCAAGGTCAAGCTGCGGCTCATCGTGTTCGACGTGGACGAGGAAACCGGCGCGCGTTCGGTCAAGGACATCAAGGAGCAGGATGTCTACATGGGCGACATTCCGCTCATGACGAACAACGGCACCTTCATCGTCAACGGCACCGAGCGCGTCATCGTCTCGCAGATGCACCGTTCGCCCGGCGTGTTCTTCGACCACGACAAGGGCAAGACGCATTCCTCGGGCAAGCTGCTGTTCGCCGCCCGCATCATCCCGTATCGCGGCTCCTGGCTCGACATCGAGTTCGACGCCAAGGACATCGTCTATGCGCGCATCGACCGCCGCCGCAAGATTCCGGTGACGTCGCTGCTCTACGCCCTCGGCCTCGACGGCGAGGAGATCCTGCGCACGTTCTACAAGCACGTGAACTACAAGCGCGCCAAGGAAGGCTGGCGCGTGCCCTTCGATGCCAACCGCATGAAGGGCTACAAGGCGGTCAACGACCTGGTCGACGCCGACACCGGCAAGGTGGTGGTGGAGGCGGGCAAGAAGCTCACCGTCCGCCAGGCGCGCCAGCTCGCCGAGAAGGGCCTCAAGGCGCTGCGCATGGCCGATGAGGAACTCATCGGCCACTACGTCGCCGAGGACCTCGCCAATCCGAAGACCGGCGAAATCTACATGGAAGCCGGCGACGAGATCACCGAGAAGAACCTCAAGGTTCTGATCGAGGCCGGCTACAAGGAACTGCCGCTGCTCGACATCGACCACGTCAATGTCGGCGCCTACATCCGCAACACGCTCGCCGTCGACAAGAACATGACGCGCGAGGATGCGCTGTTCGACATCTATCGCGTCATGCGCCCGGGCGAGCCGCCGACGGTGGATACCGCGGAAGCGATGTTCCGTTCGCTGTTCTTCGACTCGGAGCGCTACGACCTCTCGGCCGTCGGCCGCGTGAAGATGAACATGCGCCTCGACCTCGACGCGCCCGACACCCACCGCGTGCTGCGCAAGGAGGACATCCTCGCCGTCATCAAGACGCTGGTGGACCTGCGCGACGGCAAGGGCGAGATCGACGACATCGACAACCTCGGCAACCGCCGGGTGCGTTCGGTCGGCGAACTCATGGAGAACCAGTACCGCGTCGGCCTGCTGCGCATGGAGCGCGCGATCAAGGAGCGCATGTCGTCGGTCGATATCGACACCGTCATGCCGCAGGACCTGATCAATGCGAAGCCGGCGGCGGCGGCGGTGCGCGAGTTTTTTGGCTCCTCGCAGCTCTCGCAGTTCATGGACCAGACCAACCCGCTGTCCGAGATCACGCACAAGCGTCGTCTCTCGGCGCTGGGCCCGGGCGGCCTGACGCGCGAGCGCGCCGGCTTCGAGGTGCGCGACGTGCACCCGACGCATTACGGCCGCATCTGCCCGATCGAGACGCCGGAAGGCCCGAACATCGGCCTGATCAACTCGCTCGCGACCTACGCGCGCGTGAACAAGTACGGCTTCGTGGAAACGCCTTACCGCAAGGTGAAGGACGGCCGGGTCACCGACGAGGTGGTCTATCTCTCGGCGATGGAAGAGGCGCGCCACGCGGTGGCGCAGGCTAACGCCTCGCTGGACGCCAAGGGCAAGTTCACCGAAGACCTGATCGTCTGCCGCCAGGCCGGCGACGTGCACCTCGTGCCGCGCGACAAGGTCGACTACATGGACGTGTCGCCGAAGCAGCTCGTGTCGGTGGCCGCGGCGCTCATCCCGTTCCTTGAGAACGACGACGCCAACCGCGCGCTGATGGGCTCGAACATGCAGCGCCAGGCGGTGCCGCTGGTTCGCGCCGAGGCGCCCTATGTCGGCACCGGCATGGAAGGCGTGGTGGCGCGTGACTCGGGCGCCGCGATCGGCGCCCGCCGCACCGGCACCGTCGACCAGGTGGACGCGACCCGTATCGTCATCCGCGCCACGGAAGAGACCGACCCGACCAAGCCCGGCGTCGATATCTACCGGCTGATGAAGTACCAGCGCTCCAACCAGAACACCTGCATCAACCAGCGTCCGCTGGTGAAGGTGGGCGATCGCGTCAACCGCGGCGACATCATCGCCGACGGCCCGTCGACCGACCTCGGCGAGCTCGCGCTCGGCCGCAACGTGCTGGTCGCGTTCATGCCGTGGAACGGCTACAACTTCGAGGACTCGATCCTGCTCTCCGAGCGGATCGTGAAAGACGACGTGTTCACGTCCATCCACATCGAGGAATTCGAGGTGATGGCGCGTGACACCAAGCTCGGTCCCGAGGAAATCACCCGCGACATCCCGAACGTCTCGGAAGAGGCGCTCAAGAACCTCGACGAAGCGGGCATCGTCTACATCGGCGCGGAAGTGCACGCCGGCGACATCCTGGTCGGCAAGATCACGCCGAAGGGCGAGAGCCCGATGACGCCGGAAGAAAAGCTCCTGCGCGCCATCTTCGGCGAGAAGGCCTCCGACGTCCGCGACACCTCGCTCCGCGTGCCCCCGGGCGTGCAGGGCACCGTCGTGGAAGTGCGCGTGTTCAACCGCCACGGCGTCGAGAAGGACGAGCGCGCGCTCGCCATCGAGCGTGAGGAGATCGAGCGTCTCGCCAAGGACCGCGACGACGAGCAGGCGATCCTCGACCGCAACGTCTACGGCCGTCTGGCCGAGTTGCTGGAAGGCCGCCAGGGCATCGCCGGTCCGAAGGGCTTCAAGAAGGATAGCAAGATCACCCGTGCGGTGCTCGACGAGTATCCGCGCTCGCAGTGGTGGGCCTTCGCGTCGCCCAACGACAAGCTGATGGCCGAGATCGAGGCGATCCGGAAGCAGTACGACGAGTCGAAGAAGCTGCTCGAGCAGCGCTTTCTCGACAAGGTCGAAAAGCTGCAGCGCGGCGATGAGCTGCCTCCGGGCGTGATGAAGATGGTCAAGGTCTTCGTCGCGGTGAAGCGCAAGATCCAGCCCGGCGACAAGATGGCCGGCCGGCACGGCAACAAGGGCGTGGTGTCGAAGATCGTGCCGACCGAGGACATGCCGTTCCTCGAGGACGGCACGCATGTCGACATCGTGCTCAACCCGCTCGGCGTGCCTTCGCGCATGAACGTCGGCCAGATCCTCGAGACCCATCTCGGCTGGGCTTGCGCCGGCCTCGGTCTCAAGATCGGGCAGGCGGTCGACGCCTACAACGGCAAGCACGACGTGCGGCCGCTGAAGGACATGCTCAAGAAGGTCTACGGCGACGACGAGACCATCAAGTCGCTGAGCGAGGACCAGTTGGTCGAGCTCGGCGGCAACCTGAAGCACGGCGTGCCGATCGCGACGCCCGTGTTTGACGGGGCCAAGGAGAAGGACATCGAGCAGATGCTCGATCTCGCCGGCCTCGATCACTCGGGCCAGTCGACGGTCTACGACGGGCGCACGGGCGAGCCGTTCGATCGCAAGGTGACGGTGGGCTACATCTACATGCTCAAGCTGCACCACCTGGTGGACGACAAGATCCACGCGCGTTCGATCGGTCCGTACTCGCTGGTCACCCAGCAGCCGCTGGG
>JBKBRE010000014.1:0-103604 GCA_046292265.1 Pseudolabrys sp.
CCGCGCAGCCGGCGCCCCGCCTCCGTCCGAGCCGGCTGCGCCGCCGCCCGCACCTGGCGGCTTCGGCGCGTTGGCCGCCGGCGTCGCCGGCGGGCTCGTCGCCGCCGCGGCGTTCGGCGTGCTCTGGTATGCCGACCTGCTGCCGGCGCGCAGCGTGCCTTCGGCCGACGGGGCTGCGCAGCTCGCCGCCCTGCAGAAGCAGGTGCAGGACCTGGCCAACCGGCCGGCTCCCGTCGCTCCGCCCGCGCCGCCGCCCGATACCCGCTTGACCGATGCGCTGGCCCAGCGCGTCGCGCGCATGGAAAGCGCGTTCGCCAATCTGCCGAAGGGCGATACCAGCGTCGGCGAGCGGCTGACCGCCGCCGAGAACGCGATGAAGTCGCTCGGCGTCGCGCTCACCGCGCTGAACCAGCGCAGCGACGATGCCGCGAACAACGCCGCGCGTGCGCGCGAGCAGGCGGAAGCCGCCGAAAAGGCAATGAACCAATTGCGCGGCAGCGTGCAGGAAGCCGCCAAGGACGCCTCCGCCGCGGTTGCGCCAGCGCAGCTCGAAGGATTGCAGCAGCGGCTCGCCGCGCTTGAGCAGGCGGTCAAGGCCGCGCGCGACGACGCGGCAAAGGCCGCCGCGGCCGACGCCGCGACGCGGCTCGCCTTGAGCGCTTCGGCGTTACGCGCCGCCGTCATGCGCGGCGTGCCCTACGCGGCCGAACTCGCACAAGTGAAACAACTAGGCGCCGACGAGCGCCGGCTCGCGCCGCTGGCGCCGTTCGCGGCGAGCGGCCTGCCGAGCGCATCGACGCTGGCGCAGGAATTGCGCGCCGCGCTGCCCGAGATGGCAAAGGCTTCCGGCGCGCCGACGGCCGACGGCGGCTTCCTCGAAAAGCTGCAAGCCAATGCCAGCAAGCTCGTGCGCGTGCAGCCGATCGACGCGCCGCCCGGCGACGATCCTTCCGCCGTGCTGGCGCGCGTCGAACTCGCCGCCGCGCGCGGCGACGCCGTCGCGGCGCTGGCCGACATTGCGAAGCTGCCGGAGAAGGTGCGCACGCCCGCGCAAGCCTTCGTCGTCAAAGCGAAAGCGCGGCAGGCGGCGATTGAGGCCGCCGACGCCTTCGCCGCCGACACGGCGCGCTCGCTCGGATCGAGGTGAGGCCGCGATGATCCGCGTCGTCGTCTTCCTGGTGGCGGTCGCGCTCGTCGCGGCAGGCGCGGTCTGGTTCGCCGACCGCCCCGGCGGCGTCGCCATCACCTGGATGGGCTATCGCATCGAGACCACGGTGATGGTGGCGGTGCTCGCCGTCGCCGTGCTGATGGTCGTCGCGATCTTCGCCTGGAGCATCCTGCGCGGGATCGTGCGCACGCCGGGCAACATCTCGCTGTTCTTCCGTCACCGCCGCGCGATGAAAGGCTACCACGCCGTCTCGCGCGGACTGATCGCCGTCGGCGCCGGCGACCTGAAGCTCGCGCGCCGCTCGGCCGACGATGCCGCGCGGCTGACGCCGGGCGATCCGCTAACGCTGCTGCTCGCCGCGCAGTCGGCGCAGATGAGCGGCGACCGGCTCGCCGCCGAACGCGCCTTCCGCGAGATGGCGCGGCGCGACGAGACCAGGCTTCTGGGCCTGCGCGGCCTCTATATCGAGGCGCAGCGCCGCAACGACGGCGCGGCCGCGCGCCATGCCGCCGCGGAAGCGGCCAAGGCCGCGCCCGCGCTCGCCTGGGCCGGGCAGGCCGTGCTCGACGACCGCTGCGCCGCCGCCGACTGGGATGGCGCACTGGCCGCGCTCGAACACATGAAGGGCGCGCTGGAAAAGCCCGACTATCGCCGCAAGCGCGCCGTGCTGCTGACGGCGCGGGCGCTCGCCGTGCAGGAGAGCGACCCGGACGCATCGCGCGCCGCGGTGCTGGAAGCGGTGAAGCTCGCGCCCGATCTCGTGCCCGCCGCCGCGCTGGCCGGCCGCCGGCTGGCGGAAGCCGGCGACCAGCGCAAGGCGCGCCGCATCCTCGAAGCGGCCTGGGTGGCCAGGCCACATCCCGATATCGCCGACACCTATGCCGAGCTGCGGCTCGGCGACACCGCGCTCGAGCGGCTGTCGCGCATGCAGAAGCTCGCCGCCAAAACGCCGGGCGAGCGCGAGGGCGCGCTGGCGGTGGCGCGCGCGGCGCTCGAAGCCGGCGAGTTCGCGCTCGCGCGCGAGATGCTCAAGCCTTACCTGACGCAGCCGACGCGGCGCGTCGCCACGCTCATGGCCGAGATCGAGCAGAGCGAGCATGGCGACCACGGCCGGTCGCGCGAATGGATGAGCCGGGCGCTGCACGCCGCCGGCGATCCGGCGTGGACGGCGGACGGCGTGGTGTCCGAGCGCTGGCTGCCGGTGACGCCAGGCGGACGGCTCGACGGCTTCGAATGGCGCGTGCCGCTGGCCGAGATCGGAGTCAGCCGCCCGGTCATCGAGCTCGAGCCACCGGCGCCGCCGCCGGTGGTGGAGGCCGAGAGCGCGCCGGTCGCTGCCGATGCCGAGCCCGCGGCCGAGCCGCCGCCGGCAGCGCCGCGCCGGCCGGCGGCCGCGAGCCGGGTCGAGCCGGTGATCCCGCTGATCCACGCGCCCGACGATCCGGGCACGGAGCCCGTGCCGGACGTGGAATCGGAGCGGCAGCCCGCCGCCCCCCCGGAGAACGACACCTGGCGGCGGATCAAGGCCATGTTCCGCTGATTTCCGCCCCCGGGCGAAGCCGGCCGGCGGCAGCCATCATTGCTTGCCAACCCTCGCCGGCACCGATATCAGTGGCCGCATTCCAGCCGGCGTAGCTCAGCGGTAGAGCATCCGCTTCGTAAGCGGGTGGTCGGGGGTTCAAATCCCTCCGCCGGCACCACCCGCCTTCGCCGCTGCGCGGCTTCGGCGGGCGAGCCCTTCGCGGCCAATCCTCTCACATATCCTCCGGACTGACCACCGCGGCGACCGAGTGCGCCTTGATCTCGCGCACCGGCACGCGGCCGCGGATGTCGCGGCCGGTCGGCAGCCAGGCGCAGACTTGGGCTTCGTCCACCCAGACGGTCGTGAACTCGGCCGGCGCGAAGAACTCGGCGAAGACCAGCTCCTCGTCGCGCGCGGCCTCCAGATAGTGCCGCTCGCGGTCGGGGTAATAGATCGTGTCGCCCGCCTGCACCGCGAACGGCTTGCCGTCGGCGTAGACGGTGCCGCGGCCGCGCAGCACGTACATGAAGTGCTCGGCGCCTTCGTGATGGTGCTCCGCCGCGGCGGTGCCCGGCGGATAGAGGATCATCTCGCCCTTCACCGCCTTGGTGGCGAACAGCTTCGGCGTCACCAGGTAGATACGCTTGCGCGCGTCGTGCTCGGAATCGAGCACCGGCTCGCGCGTCCAGTCGGACAGCCGGAACGGCGGAGGATTGGCGGCAAAGTCGGGATCGAGCGCGCCGGCGTTGGGGATTTCGCCGTAGAGGAAGGAGGCCGCCGCGGCCGCGCTCAGGCGTCCCGTGGCGCCCGGCGGCAGGAAGGCGACGTGGCTTTCGCCGACCGTCTGCGGCACGCCGCCGAGCGCCAGCGCGCCTTCGCCGGCCAGACCCTGCAGCCAGGCGACGCTGGTCGGCGGCACCTCGAGCGCCAGCGCGCCGCCGGCTGCCAGGCTCAGGCGGTCGAGCAGGATGGCGGTGCCGGGCACGCGCTCCGCCGTCAGCAGCCGCTGGCGGGAAGCGCCGGGGCCGGCGGGCTCGCCCGCGACCGTGTTCTCGTTGAAGATGATGGCCATGGTGTCCTCCCCGGTCGGCTCCGCGCGCCAGCATAACGCCTGGTGATAGATTTTTTCCCGCCGTTCTTTCGCATCGGCGCCGGTGTAGAATACTGATTCTAGGGCGGAAAAGCCGCCCTCATTCAGCAAGGTCCCGCCATGGCCAGACCCGCAGTGATTCTCGTCGGCGCCGACAAAGGAGGCGTGGGCAAGACTACGGTCGCCCGCAGCCTGCTCGACTATTTCGCCGCCCATCAGACGCCCACCCGCGCCTTCGACACCGAATCGCCGCGCGGCACGCTCAAGCGCTTCCACCCGGAACTCACCGAGGTCGTGGACGTGACCGCGGTGCCCGACCAGATGAAGATCTTCGACACGCTGGGCAGCGCCCTCGCCAAGGTGACCGTCATCGACGTGCGCGCGGGGCTGCTGTCGTCCACGCTGCAGGCGCTGAGCGACATCGGATTCCTGGAGTCGGCCAAGAAGGGGCAGATCACCTTCGCCGTCTTCCACATCCTCGGGCCGTCGATCGCCTCGCTGCAGGAGATCGAGGAGACGGCGCGCTTCGTCGGCGACGCGCATTACTTCCTGGTGAAGAACTTCATCAACAATACCACTTTCTTCGAGTGGGATCCGGCGACCTACAATTCCTACTTCAACCAGATCAAAAACGCCGAAGAGATCACGGTGCCCAAGCTCAACGAGATGGCCTGCGAGCAGGTCGAGCTCGCGGGCGTGCCCTACGTCTCCTTCATCGGCAACAAGGGCGCGAGCAACGAGCCGGCGAACTACTCCTTCGTGCTGCGCGGCTATGTGCGCCACTGGCTCGGCCAGGTCTGGGGCGAATACGACCGCGTGAAGCTGGTCGATCTCGTCGCGCCGCGGCTGGACAGTTCCATCCGCCAGGCGGCGGGGTGATCGAGCGCCACGTATCGGGATCTGGTGTCGTCACCGGGCTTGTCCCGGTGCCCCCGCTTAGGCAGGCAACGCGGTGCCATCCTAAGCGGGATGGCCGGCACGAGGCCGGCCATGACAAAGGCTAAGCAGTCGCCGATGCTCCGCTCCACCGTCACCATCATCGCTTCGCCGCGGCCGCGCGTCGGCAAGACGCTGCTGGCGCGGTTGATGACGGCGTTTCATCGCCACGAGGGCGAGGAGACGGTCGCCTTCGACCTCAATGGCGGCGAGAGCACGCTCGCGCGTTTTCTGCCCGGGCAGGCGAGCGCGGCCTCCATCGGCGACGTCCGCCGGCAGATGGATCTGTTCGACGCGCTGGTCGCCGACGACGGCGTGCGCAAGGTGGTCGATCTCGGCCACGATGCCTTCGAGGATTTCTTCACGCTCGCCGAGACGTTCGGCTTTACCGCGGAGGCAGCCGAACGCGGGATCATGCCTTTGGTGCTGTTCATGCTCACGCCCGACCGTACCGCGGGCGAGGCCTTCCACTCGTTGCGCCGGCGGTTCCCCGAGCTTTCGCTCGCGCTGGTGCACAACGAGATGTTCGGGCCGACGCCGCACCGCGACCGCTACGGTTTCGGCGACACGGTCGCGAAGCTGCCGCTGCTGGCGCCGGCGTTGCGCAAGTACATCGAAAGTCCGCCGTTCTCGTTCGACGAAGCGCAGCTTGCCAGCGAGGTCGGCATTCCGCTCGAGGCGCACATCGAATTGCAGCGCTGGCTGCGCCGCGCCTATCACGAGTTCCGCGCCATCGCCGAACGCGCCGCGCCGGTCGCGGCGCGCGAGGCGGCGCCCTGATTTTGCCGAAAAGCTTATCGGCGCTCCGCATAAGCCATTCACGGTGCAGCGCTTTTCCGGTGGGGAAAGCGAGGAACGCCGAGCGCCCCCGCCGCGTTAGTCAGGCCGACGTCCCCACGCGGGAATTCACGAGGGAGGCGCAACCATGTGGCTTTCACTGTTCAGCATCGTCGGCGGCATCGCTCTGGGCTTAGGTTTCGGGGCGGTGATGTTGGAGTCCTACGAAGAGAATGCGCGTTCGTGAGTTTGCGTCAGCGTCGAGCCCGATGGGCGGCCCGCAAGGCCGCCCATTTTCTTGTGGGGAAGCCGTCGGCTGAGTGAGGAACTCTGCGATAATCGGCGCCATGCCGCAGCCGCTCCTGTTGTCGAGGCGCTTCGCGCCCTTGTTCTGGTGCCAGTTCTTCGCGGCATTCAACGACAATTTTCTCAAGACCGCGCTGGTCTTTCTCATCCTGTTCCGGGAGCACCCCGACGCCGAGGCGCTGATCACGACGGCGAGCGCGATCTTCATCGCGCCTTATTTCTTCCTCTCGGGACTCGGCGGCGAACTGGCCGACCGCTTCGACAAGGCGCGCGTGGCGCAGCTCATCAAGTTCGTGGAGATCTTCGTCGCCGGCATCGCCGTCTGGGGCTATGCGAGCGGATCGCTGCCGATCCTGTTCACCGCGTTGTTCGGCTTCGGGGTGCTGGCGTCGCTGTTCGGGCCGATCAAGTACGGCATTCTGCCGGACCATCTGGCGCGCGAGCAGCTGCCGGCCGGCAACGCGCTGGTGGAAGGCGCGACCTTCGTCGCCATTCTCTTAGGGACCATCGTCGGCGGCATGGCGGCTCACAACGGCGGCGGCCCCTTCGCCTTCGCGCCGCTGGTGATCGGGTTTTCGCTCGCCTGCTGGATCGCGGCGCTGTTCATTCCGCCGACCGGCGAGGGCGCTCCGCACCTGACGGTGACGGTCAACATCGCCACCTCGACGATCGCCATGCTGCGTCACCTGCGCGCCGACGCTCGGCTGTGGTGGGGCGCGATGGTGACGAGCTGGTTCTGGCTCGTCGGCATCGTGGTGCTGTCGCTGCTGCCGCCGCTGATCAAGACGCTGATCGGCGGCAACGAGGCGACCGTGACCGCGTACCTGGCGATGTTCTCGGTCGCGGTCGGCATCGGCTCGGGGATGGCGGCGCGCATCGCGCGCGGGCGCATCGTGCTCAACACCACGGTGGCGGGCGGCCTGCTGATCGGCGCGTTCGCGATCGATCTCGGCATCGCCACGTTCGGTGTCGCGCCGGCGGCGGGCTTGCACGGGCCGGCCGAAGTGTTTTCCTCGTTCCTGGGCCTGCGCGCGGCGATCGATCTCGCCGGCCTGGCGATCGCCGGCGGCCTGTTCATCGTGCCGGCCTTCGCCGCGGTGCAGGCCTGGTCGGACGCCGACTATCGCGCACGCACGGTGGCGGCGGTGAACGTGCTGAACGCCGCCTTCATGACCGGCGCGACCGTCGTTGTAGCGCTGTTGCAGAAGCTGGGCGTCACGCTGCCGTTTCTGTTCCTCGGCATCGGGGCGTCCACGCTGCTGGTCGCACTGGCGGTCTGGAAGACGAAGCCGAAGGCTTGATTGTCGTCACCGGGCTCGTCCCGGTGACCTCGCTTAGGCAGGCACTGAGCTTGCCTAAGCGGGATGGCCGGGACAAGCCCGGCCATGACAAGTGAGAAGCGCTACTTCCCCCGCATCTTTAGCACGCGGTCGACCATCTCGCCGGCGACGCCGAGGTAGTTGGCCGGATCGACCATCTTCTCCAGCTCCTTGCGGCCGGCGTGCTTGCGGATCTCCTCGTTCTCTTCCAAGAGGTCGATCAGCGGCCGGCCGGTCTTCACCACGTCGCGGCAGATGTCGTAGACGACGTCGTGCGCGTAGTTGCGGCCCATGGCGGCGCCGAGGCCCATCATCACCGCCTCGGACATGATCAGCCCCTTGGTGATGCCGAGGTTCTCGCGCATCTTCTTCTCGTTCACCTGGATGCCCTCGACCACGAAGCGCGTCTGCGCCAGCGCGCCGGCCGACAGCATGAAGATTTCCGGCAGGACGATCCACTCGATCTCCCACGGGCCGGTGGAGCGCTCGTGGTCCTCGACCTGCGCCTCGAGCAGCGCGGCGACGTGCTGCTTCACCACCGCGGTCTGCGCGGTGATGTAGACGGACGAGATCGGATTGCGCTTCTGCGGCATGGTCGAGGAGGAGCCGCGCCCGGCATGGAACGGCTCGTAGACCTCCTCCACCTCGGTCTGCATCAGGAGCTTCACGTCGAAGGCGATCTTGCCGCAGGAGCCGGTGACCAGCCCGAGGAAGCAGCCGACCTCGGCGATGCAGTCGCGCACGGTGTGCCAGGAGATCGCCGGCTGGCCGAGGTCGAGCTCCTTCATCAGCTCGACCTGCACCTTCAGCCCGTCCTTGCCGAGCGAGGACAGCGTGCCGGCCGCGCCGCCGAACTCGCCCACCAGCACGCGGGCCCTCAATTCCTTCAGCCGCTGCCGGTGGCGCTCGAAGGCGGCGAGCATGGTCGCCATCTTGTAGCCGAAGGTGATCGGCACCGCCTGCTGCAGGTTCGAGCGGCCGGCCATCGGCGTGTCGCGGTATTTCTTCGCCAGCGCGGCGAGCGCGTCGCAGATGCCGTCGATCTCCTTGCCGACGAGGTCGAGCGCCTCGCGGATCTGCATCACGGTGGCGGTGTCGGTGATGTCCTGGGTGGTGGCGCCCCAGTGGCTCCATTCGCCCAGGCCGTCCTTGCACAGCTTGACCAGCTGCTGGACCACCGGCAGCACCGGGTAGCCGATGCGCTCGGTCGCCTCCTTGAGTTTCGCCATGTCGATCAGCTTGGCGTCGCAGTGCTTGACGATCTCGTCGCAGGCCTCCTGCGGGATGATGCCGAGCCTGGCCTGCGCGCGCGCCAGCGCGCCCTCGAAGTCTAGATATTTCTGCACACGGTTTTCGTCGGACCACACGGTCCGCATCGCCTCGGTTGTGAAGACGTTCCGGAAGACGGCGGAGTCGAGGATCGTAGAAGGCATCGGTCACTCCCTGGGCGCTTGGCGAGCGGACCTTACCGATTTACACAGGCGGGGCAACACGCCGATGCCCGGCCCCGATGGGAAACGCTCATGTCCGGCTTAGCCCCGCATCTCGCCGCCATCGCCGCCACCGACTATCCGCGCTTTTCCGACGCGGAGATGGCGCGGCGGCGCGCGGCCATCGAGGCGCTGCTGGCGCCGGCCGGATGCGATCATCTCGTGTTCGTCGGCGCCAACCGTTTCGGCTCGGGCGTGCAATGGCTGACGCAATGGCCGGTGACCGCCGAGGCGGTCGGCGTGCTGACGCCGGGCCGGCGCGACGCGCTGTTCGTGCAATACGTCAACCACGCGCCGCTGGCGGCGAAGCTCGCCGACAAGGCGGACGTCGCCTGGGGCGGCGAGTCGTCGGTCGGCGCGGCGATCAAGGTGCTGGAGGCGCGCGGCGCGCGCGCGGACCGCGTGGCGACGCTGGGGCCGGTGAGCGCCGAGCAGGCCGCGGCGCTGTCGGCGAAATTCGGCAAGCTCACGAGCCTCAACCGCGATTATGTGCGGCTGCGCCAGGTGAAGTCGGCCGAGGAGCTCGACTGGCTGCGCATCGGCGCGCATTACAGCGACCTCGGCATGCTGGCGCTGCGCGACAACGCCCGCGCGGGCCTGAACGAGCGCGAGCTCGGCGCAGCAATCGAGGCGGCTTACGTTGCGCAGGGCGCGACCAACGTCATCCACTACATCGGCGTCACGTCGATGGCGTCGCCCGATCTTGCGGTGCCGCGGCAGTTTCCCTCGACGCGGCGGGTGCAGGCGGGCGACGTGGTGGTGGCCGAGATCAGCGCCGCGTTCTGGGAGCATCCGGGGCAGGTGCTGCGCTCGTTTGCGCTCGGCGAGCCGACGCAGCTTTATCGCGAGCTGCACGCCGCGGCGGATGCGGCGTTCGACGCGATCGCCAAGGTGCTGAAGGCCGGCG
The DNA here is from genome assembly GCA_046292265.1 of Pseudolabrys sp. Taxonomy (GTDB): domain Bacteria; phylum Pseudomonadota; class Alphaproteobacteria; order Rhizobiales; family Xanthobacteraceae; genus Pseudolabrys. Next base: position 9,516 of record JBKBRE010000014.1, read on the forward strand.
CCATGCCGGCGCAGGTGATCGAGGCGTCACGCGTGATCGAGGACGCGGGCTTCACCATCATCGACGACCTCTTGCACGGCTATGGCGGCGGCTATCTGCCGCCGATCCTCGGCTGCACGAGCCGGCCGGCGGGGCCGGTGCCTGAAACGCCGTTCCGCGCCGGGCAGACGGTGGTGATCCAGCCCAATGTCGTGACGCGGGATCACAAAGCCGGCGTGCAGACAGGGGAGATGGTGCTGATCACCGAAGCGGGCATCGAGCGGTTCCACGCGGTGCCGCGTGGATTTGTGGTGCTCTGACGCGCCGCTTGCGCGCTTTCCCTCTCCCCTCGTGGGAGAGGGTGCCCGAGCGGAGGCGGAGCCGAGCGAGGGCGGGTGAGGGGGTCTTCGGGCAGCGAGCGCCCCCTCACACGGCTCGCCTTCGCTATCGCTCCGGCTCGCCACCCTCTCCCACGAGGGGAGAGGGAAGTGAGAATGCGGCGCCGCCGCAGCCGCGCTACTTGAGCATCTCCCCCATCCAGTCCGCGCTCTGCGAGCGCCAGCGGTAGGCGCGGTTGGTGGCGATGTGGTTGCCGTCCTCGATCATCATCAATTCGACCGGGCCCTTCACCTCGCGCGCCAGGCGCTCGGCGTCGGCCGCGGGCACGATGCGGTCGAGGCGGCCGTTCACGATGAAGATCGGGCAGGTGATGTTGTGCGCGATGCCTTCCAGCGACAGCGTGTTGGCGTTCTTGCGCGCCTCGGCTTCGGTTTTGGCGTGGCTGCGCGCGGTGAAGGCCTCGCGCGTCAGTTCCGGCAGGTTGTCCCAATTGGCGCCCCAGTTGAACGGGCCGCCGAGCGCGATGCAGGCCTTGATCCGCTTTTCGAACGCCGCCGCGCGCGGCGCGTAATAGCCCCCTAAGCTGACGCCCCACATGCCGATGCGCGCGGCGTCGAGGTCGCCGCGGCTCTCGACGTAGTCGATGACCGCCTTGGCCGCCACCTCGTAATCGCCGCGGATGGCGAAGTCGTACTGGCCTTCGCCCTGTCCCGGCCCGTCGAAGATCAGTGTCGCCATGCCGCGCAGCAGGAACGGTAGCTCGTAGGCGTCGCCTTCCTCCTTGGTGGAATCGAGGCCGACCGCCATCACCACTACCGGCGGCTTCGCGATGCCGGCGGGCTTGCGCAGGATGCCGGCGAGCGTCTTGCCCTGATACGGGATCTCCACGCGCTCGCCGGGCGGCCGCAGGTACGGCAGGGCCGCTTGCCGGCATTCGATCTGCTTCTTGTGCGCGGCTTTCATCTGCGCCTGGTCGCGCGTGAACAGGAACGAGGCGAAGTGGTAGTAGACGCCGGCGCGCTGCAGACATTCGGCGGCGGTGAGCGTGCGCTTCTTCGCCAGCGCCTCGCGGCCGAGCTCTTCGTGATGCGCGGCGCGTTCGCTCCAGACGCGGCACCAGTCGTTGTACGAAGCCATCTTCGAGGTCAGCTCCTCGAAATCGGTGAGCACCACGCCGTTGGCGACGAAGCGCGGGCCCCAATGCGCGATGGCGGCCTTGAGCTGCGGGTCGGAGGTCATGCGTCGTCCTTGTGCTTGCGAACGGTTCACCCGCCGCGGTCGTCGCGCCGGTACCAGGGCATGAAGCGCCGCGTCGCCCATTGCACCAGGAGCTCGAAGCCGACGCCGAAGGCGGCGAGCAGGAGCACGCCGACGAACGCCTCGCTGTGCTTGTAGGCGCGCGAGTTGTAGAGGATGTAATAGCCGAGCCCGCCGACCGAGAGGAAGAACTCCGCCACCACCGCGCCGATCAGCGCGCGCCCGGCCGCGAGCCGGAAGCCGGCGAGCAGATAGGGCATCGACGACGGCAGCACGATTCCCACCAGCATGCTCAACCGGTTGGACCGGAACGAGCGCGCCACTTCCATGTACTCGCGCGGGACGGCACGGGCCCCGTCCGAGACGTTGATAATGATGGAAAAGATCGCAGCGAAGATGATGGTGGCGATGCGCGTGGCGGACGAATAGCCGAACCACAGCGAGAACAGCGGCAGCACCACGATCATGGGGATGGCGTAGAAGCCGTTGATGTAGTGGCGTACCGCGCGCTCGGCCAGCGGGCTGCGGCCAATCATGAGGCCGATGATCGTGCCGAACACCAGCGCCACGGCCAGGCCTTCGGCGACCGCGAGGAGCGTCTGGCCGGTGGCCGTGAGGAAAGCGGGCTCGACGATCACGCGCGGGATCGCCATGACGACCGTGCTCGGCTTGGCGACATAGGCGGGCGCCAGCGCGCGCACCACGATCTCCCAGATCGCCAGGATGGCGAAGCCGGTGATGAACCGCGGCACGAAGGTGCCGGACGGCGCGGCCGGCTTCTGCGCCGCCTTGGGCGCCGGCGCGGCGCCGGAGGTGATGGCCGTTTCCGACATCGCTACTGCCTCCAGCGCGCGAAGTGCTGCTCGATCTTCAGACCGAGGCGCATGAGGCCGACGCCGATCAAGCCGATGATGAAGATGGAGGCGAACACGCCGCCGGTGTCGAAGTTCTGCGAGGCGCCCATGATGAGCTGGCCGAGGCCGGTCGACGACAGGAAGAACTCGGCTGCGATCATCCCGACCAGCGCGCGGCCGATGGACTGGCGCACGCCCGTCATGATGAACGGCAGCGTGTAGGGCAGCATCACCTCGCGCCAGAGCGACCACTCGTTCGAGCGGAACGACTTGGCCACCTCGATCAGCTCGGGCCGGATGCTGCGCGCGCCCTCGACCGTGTTGTAGAGCACGGGGAACACCGCGAACAGGAACACCACCAGCACCTTGGGCACGAAGCCGAAGCCCATCATCGACAGGATGAAGGGGATGAGCGCGACCATCGGCGTGGCGTAGAGCACCATGATGTAGGGCTCGATGCCGATGCGCAGCACGCGCACGCGCGCAAGCAGCATGCCGAGCGGCGCGCCGACCGCGAGCGCCAGCACGAAGCCGGTGAGGAACAGCTCGGCGGAATCGAGCAGCTGGACGATGAACGAGCCGCCGGTGACGAGCTGCCACAGGCGCATCATCGTGGTCGAGAACGGCACCATGAAGGCCGGGCTGGATGCCCGCCCGGCGATCTCCCAGATGGCGAGACCGATGAAGATGCTGACCCAGAAGGGCGCGTGGCGGCGGAGGGTGGTGTTGAGCACTAAATCGTTCCGATATGGCGGCCGCTTAACGAACTCTACCCGTCATCCTGAGGTGCGAGCGCAACGAGCCTCGAAGGATGACGGCCGCCACCCTTCGAGGGCCGCGCTGACGCGCGGCCACCTCAGGGTGACGGCGATAGGCCTAGGCGCTTCGCGCGGTCACTTCACCATCGCGTTGGCGTCTTTCCAGACGCTGCCGTCGACCAGCGCATCGTAGGTCACCGGCTGCTTGTCCGGGTTGATGGCGCCGATCCGCTTCATCAGCGCGGCGACCGCCTCGAGCTTCTGGCGCGGCAGGCCGTCGTCCTTGGCGGCCCAGAAGTCGATCGCGAGGAACTCCTTGAGCGCGGCCTTGGACACCGTCTTGTTGTAGCCGGTGACGGTGGCCACCTCGGCGACGGCGTCGGCGTTCTTCGGATCGTTCATGAAGCGCGCGGCCTCGACCATGCCGGCGACGGCGCGCACGACGGCGTCGCGTTTCTTGGCGAGGTTGTCCTTGCGCACGACCAGCATCAGGTAATGGCTGGTCGGGTTGGTGTTCTTCATCGCCAGCAGGACGTTGAGCTTCTTGCCCTGCTCCTCGATGGCGGCGAGGTCGTCGAGGTGCAGCACGGCGTATTTCAGGCGGCCGGCGATCATCGCCGGGCCGGAACCCGAGCCGAGCGCGACCTGCTTTATCTCCTCGAGCTTCACGTTCTTGCAACCGCCGGCGATCATCGAGCGCAGCGCGACCGAGCGCGCGCCGCCGACCGAGTCGACGCCGACTTCCTGGCCGACCAGGTCCTTGCAGGCCTTGCCGGTCTCGGTGGTGCCGACCACCCAGTCCGGGTTGGGCATGCCGTAGACGGCGACCAGCGGCACGCCGGCGTTGGAGATCTGGTTGATGACCGGCGGCGTCGGCGACCACGACATGTCGACGTCACCCGCCACCACGGCGCGCGCGGCCGCGGTGCCGTTGTCGAACGGCCGGATTTCGACGTTGACGCCGTGCTTCTTGAAGAAGCCGTGCTTCTCGGCGACGTGGGCGATGGTCACGGAGTAGATCGGCGGAATGCCGGGAAGGGCGATGGAGACCTTCTCCTGCGCCGCCGCGGGCGAGGTTCCGGTCAGCGCGGCCGCCACCAAGGCGGCGGCCGTGAGCGTGAACGTTCTGCGAATCATGAAATCCTCCCTCGATCGGTTTCTGTGGGTTTTGCGAATTCTTCTTGCGACTTATCTTTCCAGGTGGAACTCGGCCTCGCGCGCCTCGCGCATCAAGGTGCTCCAGACGCGTTCGCGCAGCTCGGCGAAGCGCGGCTCGCGCAAGGTGTCGCGCGTGCGCGGATGCGGCAGGTCGATGGTGATGGTCTCGTGGATGCTCGAGGGCCGGCCTTTGAGCACGATCACCCGGTGGCCGAGCAGCACGGCTTCCTCGATCGAATGGGTGACGAAGATCATCGCGGTCGGCCGCTCCTCCCAGATGCGCAGCAGCTCGAACTGGAGGATCTCGCGCGTCTGCGCGTCCACCGCGGCGAAGGGCTCGTCCATCAGCAGCACGTTGGGCTCGACCGCCAGCGCGCGGGCAAGCCCGCAGCGCTGCTGCATGCCGCCCGACATCTGATAGGGGAAGGCCTTCTCGAAGCCGGACAGGCCGACCAGCTTGATGAACTCCGGCACCTTGCGGTCGATGTCCGCCTTGGACGCGCCGGCCATGCGCAGGCCGTAGGCGACGTTCTCGTACACCGTCTTCCACGGGAACAGGCCGAAGTGCTGGAACACCATGGCGACGCCGGCGATCGGCTCGATCACGACCTCGTTGCCGACCCGGATCTCGCCGGCATCGTGCGGCAGCAGCCCGTCGATGCAGCGCAGCAGCGTGGTCTTGCCGCAGCCGGACGGGCCGACGATGGCGACGATCTCGCGCGCGCCGACGTCGAAGTCGATGTTGCGGAACACTTCGAGCGCGCCGTAGTGCTTGCCGAGACCGCGCACGCGAATGCGCGGTTCGCCGGCGGCGGTCTGCTGCGTGGGGGTCGGCGCGGATGCCGTCGTTTGCTGTGTTGTCACTCTGCCGCCTGTTTTGATTTCGCGTTGATCCTAGCCCAATAGTCCTCGGCCTGCTTGGACTTCTTGAGCGCGTCGAAGGTTTCGAAGCCGGGCGCCATCGAGCCGTCCTGGCCGGCGAGAATCTGGTGGTGCTCGATGTTCAGCGTGCGCAGCCAGCGCTGCTGGCCCATGGTGATCGCGACGAAATAGCCGATTTCGACCAGCTCGGGCTCGCTGAAGTGCTTGTGCAGGCGCGCCCACAGCTCGTCGGTGGCGGGCAGATCCCAGGTGATCGCCTCGGCATAGGCGAGCGCGGCCTTTTGCCGCTCGTCGTAGCGCGACGAGGATTCGAAATTGATCAGGTCGGAGTAGTCGTCTTCCTTCAGCCCGGCCTTGGCCGCCTTGATCGAGCGCTGGTTGCCGCAGAATTCGCACAGCACCGAGCGCGACACGTAGATGCGGCAGAGTTCCTTGATGTTGTGGTCGGCGACGCCGTTCTTGAACACGTCATGCCAGGTCTTGGCGAACGACCAGAACGTGGCCGGCACGTGGGCGCGGATGGCCTGGCTCTCGGGCCGCGGCGTTCCCTCGCGGGCGCAACGTTCGAACTCGGCGCGCATGGCGGGGTCGCTGACGGTGGAGGGATCGACGTAACTGATGCGCGGCTTCGGCATCGGCATTCTCCCGGGCTCGTTCTTCCCAATGCGGCTTTTTTTGACGCCCCGCCGGCATGTTGCCGCAACGGCGCGGCCCCGGCAACGCCCGCGCCGCATTCCGGTAACCTTGCCGATTGCTTGACGGGCGGGTGGGCGCGGCCGCTGCCCATCGCGCGGCGGGGCGGAAACGACGCGACGACGGCCCTTTCCTTCGCGGCCGCGATCAGGTGTGGTCTTGCCGAAGCACGCGGTCTGCGCGCGCGTCTCGACCGCCAGCGTTAACGGCCCGGGTGCCGCCGCTGCAGTTCACCCTGTGAAAGCTACCGGAAATAAACGCTGCTGGTTCAGCAGCTCTTCAGCATAGGACGAATTCTACGGGTTATTTTAGCAATTGCGTACTTTCTCGTCCCTAGTGTCGGCGTGAAGCGGACCTGAAGCGGGTTCAGGGCCTCCCAGAACGGGAACAGCGCCGTGCGTGCCAGCACTATCGTGATGATCGGATTTGCCGTGGTGTTCGGCCTGCTCGCCGTGTTCATCGCGCAGGTCTGGCTGAACAACCAGGCGAGCCTGCGCGCCAAGGACATGCAGGCGCACAAGAGCGAGCCGGCGACGCAGACCATCGTCGTCGCCAGCAAGCCGCTGCGCTTCGCCACCGAACTCAACGCCTCGATGCTGAAGGAAGTGCCCTGGCCGGCCAACGCCGTGCCGGCCGGCGCCTTTGGCAAGATCTCCGACGTTCTTTCGGGCGGGCGGCGCGTGGCGCTCGCCGCGATCGAGGAGAACGAGCCGGTGCTCTCGCTCAAGATCACCGGCGCCGGCCAGCGCGCCACGCTGTCGGCGCTGGTCAGGCCCGGCATGAAGGCGGTCACCATCCGCGTCAACGACGTCGAAGGCGTCGGCGGCTTCGTGCTGCCCGGCGACCACGTGGACGTCGTGCTCACGCGCCAGATCGACAAGGGCCACGCCACTACCGACGTCGTGCTGCAGAACACGCGCGTGCTGGCGGTGGACCAGAGCGCCGACGAGCGCGCGGCCAAGGCCTCCGTGGCGAAATCGGTCACGCTCGAAGTGGACATGGTGGACGCGCAGAAGATCTGGCTGGCGTCCTCGGTCGGCAACCTGTCGCTGCTGTTGCGCAAGGCCGGCGAAACCGCGCAAGCGCCGACGCGCAAGATCACGCTCGACGACCTCGCCGGCAACATCGTCGGCGGCGACAAGGGCGCGACCACGAAGATCGTCGTAACGCGGGCTTCGGCCAAACAGGAATACACCGTGCCGGTCGAAGGCGCGCGCGTGGCGCGCGGCGAGGACGCCATGGCGAAAGCAAACGAACGGGAGGCTGCCCGCTGAACGCGGGCGCGAGGGGCAGGCTATTCGGGGGAGTTGCGTCGTGAACAACAAGAATGAACCGGCCGCCGGCTTCAGCTGGCGGCGCGAGGACAGGTCCGCGTGCGGCGGGTCGTGGCTGCGCGACCTGGCGGTCGCTCTTGCGCTGGCGATCGTCGTCGGCCTCATCGGCATGGCCGGCATGGCGCGCGCCAACGAGCTGCGCGTCATCCAGATCGGCGGCACCAGCCGCACCGCGATGGTGACGGTGACGATCGGCAAGTCGCAGGACGTGCGCACCGGCTCGAGCTTCGTCAACGTGACGGTGGGCGATCCGGAGGTGGCCGACGTCAATCCGCTCACCGACCACTCGCTGTCGATCCTGGGCAAGAAGATCGGCACCACCCGCGTATCGGTCTACGCCGAGGACAAGAAGCTGGTCGGTATCTTCGACGTCGAAGTGACCTACGACATCACGCGCCTGCAGAACGAGTTGAGGCGACGTTTTCCGGGCTCGCGCCTGGAAGCCTCCACCGTGAACGGCCGCATCATGCTCTCCGGCGACGTCGCGGACGCCGCCACGCTCGACAAGGCGGTCACGATCGCCCGCCAGTTCGGCCCGGAGGTGATCAACTCGGTGTCGGTGATGTCGCCGCAGCAGGTCATGCTGGAAGTGCGTTTCATCGAGATATCGCGCACGGCGGGCCGTGAGCTGGGCGTGCAGTGGAACCGCGTCGGCAATCAGTCGCTGGTCAACATCGGCAACCGCCGCTCGTCGACAAACCTGCCGGTGGTGCCCTCGACGCTCGGCAGCGAGGTGGCGGCCGGCGTGCTCTCGGGCGCCTCGCCGTTCGGCTTCATGATCGGCCGCATCGTCGCGAGCGGCGTGTCCACCGACGTGCTCATCAACGCGCTCGAGGAGAAGGGCATCGCCCGCAGCCTGGCGGAGCCGAACCTGGTCGCGCTTTCGGGCGACACCGCGAGCTTCCTCGCCGGCGGCGAGTATCCGATCCCGGTGTCCAGCACGCTCGGGCAGGTGACCATCGAATACAAGAAGTACGGCATCGGGCTCGCCTTCACGCCGACCGTGCTCGGTCGCGGGCTGATCAACATGAAGATCGAGCCGGAAGTAAGCCAGATCGACAACAACAACGCGGTGGCGGTCGCCAACGGCATCACCGTGCCGGCGCTCACCGTGCGGCGCGCCTCGACCACGGTCGAACTGCGCGACGGCCAGAGCTTCGTCATCGGCGGCCTGCTGGCGAGCAACAACGAGAACCAGATCGAGCAGCTGCCGTGGCTCGGCAGCGTGCCGGTGCTCGGCGCTCTGTTCTCGTCCAAGTCCTACCAGAAGCGGGAAACCGACCTCGCCATCATCGTGACGCCGCACCTGGTGCGGCCGGCGGCGCCCGGCAACCTCATCAAGTCGCCGGGCGAAGACACGTTGCCGCCGAACGACGCCGATTTCTTCCTGATGGGCAAGACCGAGGTGTCGCGCAAGTACGCCAAAGCGCTGCCCGGTCCGCAGCTCGCCACCGCGCAACCGCCGTTCACCGGGCACATGCTCGACATGCCGAAGGGGATTTCCAATGCGGCCATCCAGTAACGCCGTGCGCGCATTCGCGCTCGCCGCCGGGCTCGCGGCGCTCGCCGGCTGCTCGGAGTACACCGACCGCCGCGACCTGATCTCGATCCAGGGTGGCAATGCGGTGCAGACCAACAAGATCACCCAGATGGTCGATCCGTGGTCGCGCGCCAGCGCGCAGCGCGATATCGCCTTCAACGGCGACGTGATGGAGAGCGCCTATCAGCGCTATCGCACGGGCCGGGTCACGCCGCCGAGCGGCACCGGAACCTCGACCACCTACAAGCCGGCGCAGAGCGGCACGACCTCGGGCGCGGCGCCGGGACAGTCCACGAAGTAACGCGCATGCGCCTCGGCGGCAACACACAACCCAACCGTACCGGCGTGGTGGTGGTCAGCGCGGACGCCGCGTTCGGCGAAGCCGTGCAGAAAACCTTCGGCACGTCGAGCGCCATCGATCTCACGATGGTGCCGGGCGCGCTCGCGCAGCAGGGCGACGAGCTCGACGTGCGCGGGGCGACCGTGGTCGTGATCGACCTCGACGCCGGGCGCGAGGAGGAGATGGCGGCGCTCGCGCGGCTGATGACGCGCGTCGGGCAATGGCCGCCGGTAATCGCGGTCACGCAGAGCTTCGACGAGAACGTCGCGCGCACGCTTTTGCAGATGCGGGTGGCCGACTTCCTGGTGAAGCCGGTGCAGCCGATCGAACTGGTGCGCGCCTGCGCCCGCGTGGCCAAGGGGCCGGGCAGCGGCGCCGGGCCGGCCGACGCCAAGATCTACACCTTCCTGCCCGCGGTGGGCGGCGCCGGCGTCACCACGCTCGCCGTGCAGACGGCCATGCTGCTCTTGAACAGCGGCGGGCCGCGGGTGAAGCCCTCTACCTGCCTTGTCGATCTCGACTTCCAGCACGGCGCGGTGGCCGACTATCTCGACCTCGAGCCGCGGCTCAATCTGGCGGAGATCGAGCCGCGGCCGGACCGCCTCGACCGGCAATTGCTGGAGGTGATGCTGTCCTACCACGCCTCCGGGCTGGCGGTGGTGGCCGCGCCCAACCGGCCGGCCGAGATGCGCTCGTTCGATCCCGACATGGTGACGCGGCTGCTCGATCTGGTATCGAACAACTTCGAATACGTCGTCATCGACATGCCGCGCACCTGGTTCGCCTGGACCGACAGCGTGCTGCTCGGCTCCAACAAGCTCTACATCGTCAGCGAGGCAACTGTGCCGGGCTTGCGCCACGCCAAGCAGCTCGTCGCCGCGATCAAGGAGCGGCTGGACGAGGGGCCGACGCCGCGGGTCATCGTCAACCGCTTCACGCAGAAGATGTTCGATTCCGGCCTGCGCTTGAGCGACGTCGAGCAGACGCTCGGCGAGGCCTTCGTCAGCGCGATCCCGAACGATTACGCGCTGGTGCGCGAGGCGATCGACCGCGGCGTGCCGCTCGACGAGGTCAAGCCGGGCAACAAGATCACCGCCCAGCTCAGGAAACTGGTGGTCGAGCAGCCGAAGGCCGAGAAGCGTGTGCCGCTGCTTAAGAAGCTCAAGCTCGCGCGCGCGGGGTAGACGACAATGACCGGCCGTTTCACCGCCCGACGAGGTTTGCTCGCGGACCCTGCCGCTACGCCGGCCGAGCCGCCGCCCGCCGAGGCGCCGGCGGTGACTTTCAGCGTGCTGCCGGAAGCGCCGGCGGCCGAGGCGCCGACGCAGCCGGCGAGCCCGCTGTTGTCCGGCAAGCTGCTCGACGCCAAGGTGCGTCTGCACCGCAAGCTGATCGACGAGATCAATCTCTCGGCGCTGGAGAAGCTGCCGGAGGACGAGATCCGCCTGCAGGTGCAGCGCCTCGTCGCGCAATACGTGCTGGCCGAGCGGCTCGCGCTCAACGCGCAGGAGCTGAGCAACTTCGTCACCGAGATTCTCGACGAAATGACCGGGCTGGGCCCTTTAGAGCCACTGCTGAAAGACCCGTCGATCGCGGATATTCTCATCAACGGTCATGAATGCGTCTATGTCGAGCGCGGTGGCGTGCTCGAGCCGTTGCCGGTACGCTTCAAGGACGAGCAGCATCTGCTGCGCATCATCAACAAGATCGTGTCGGCGGTCGGCCGCCGCGTGGACGAGTCGCACCCGCTCTGCGACGCGCGCCTGCAGGACGGCTCGCGCGTCAACGTCGCGGTGCGCCCGATCGGCGTGGACGGTCCGCTGGTGTCGATCCGCAAATTCTCCAAGAAGAAGCTCGACCTGTCGAAGCTGGTCGAGGTCGGCGCGCTGCGGCCGCCGATGGCCGAGGTGCTGGCGGCCGCAGTGCGCGGGCGCATCTCGACGATCATTTCCGGCGGCACCGGCTCCGGCAAGACGACGATGCTGAACGCGCTCTCCGCCTTCATCTCGGAGAAGGAGCGCCTGCTCACCATCGAGGACGCCGCCGAGCTCCAGCTGCAGCAACCGCATGTCGGTCGCATGGAGACGCGGCCGCCCAACGTCGAGGGCAAGGGCGAAATCCGCCAGCGCGACCTGGTCAAGAACGCGCTGCGTATGCGTCCGGATCGCATCATCCTCGGCGAGTGCCGCGGCGAGGAAGCCTTCGACATGCTGCAGGCGATGAACACGGGCCACGAAGGCTCGATGGCCACCATCCACGCCAATACGCCGCGCGACGCCATCACCCGCCTCGAGCAGATGATCGGCATGGCCGGCCTGCCGATGACCGTGGCCTCGATCCGCGGCCAGATCGCCAACGCCGTCGGCCTGGTCGTGCAGCTCTCGCGCCAGTCGGACGGCAAGCGCAAGGTCACGTCCATCGCCGAGATCACCGGTCTGGAAGGCGACATCGTGCAGATGCAGGAAATCTACAAGTACGTCCGCAGCGGCACCGCGCCGGACGGCACCGTGCAGGGCCATTTCCAGGCTACCGGCGTGCGGCCGCGCTTCCTGTCGCATCTCGCCAGCATGGGCATCAAGATTCCCGGCAACTACTTCGACCCGTCGCAACCGCTTTGACGATGGCAGACTTCAACCCCGTCTACCTTTTCTACCTGCTGATCGGCCTGTCGGCGGCCATGTTCGCCGAAGGCGCCTACCTGCTGTTCTTCCGCAAATCGTCCTATCGCAAGAACATCAACCGCCGCCTGCGCGTGATGGACAAGGCCACCGACCGCGAGAGCGTGCTGGTGCAGTTGCGGCGCGAGCGCGGACTGACCTCGAGCGGCGACTACAGCCTGCCGCTGATCGACCTCAACCGTCTCCTACTTCAGTCGGGGCTCACCATCGGCTTCGGCCGCATGATCGTCATCATCGCGGCCGCGACCGTGGCTGCCTTCGCCGCCGTGCTGATGTTCCACGGCAATCTGACCTATGCCGTCGTCGCCGGCGTTTTCGGCGGTCTGCTGCTGCCGCTCATGGTGTTGCGGCTGCTGCGTTCCCGCCGGCAGAAGAAGTTCGGCGCGCAGTTTCCCGACGCCATCGACATCATCGTGCGCTCGCTGCGCGCCGGCCATCCGGTGCCGATCGCCATCACCATGGTGGCGCGCGAAATGCCCGATCCGATCGGCAGCGAGTTCGGCATCGCCACCGACGAGATCACCTACGGCGCCGACCTCGAGACCGCGATGCGCAACCTCTATTACCGCGTCGGCACCGACGACCTGCCGCTGTTCGTCACCGCGGTGGCGATCCAGGGCTCGACCGGCGGCAACCTCGGAGAGATCCTGGAGAACCTGTCGGGCGTCATCCGCCAGCGTTTCAAGATGCGCCGCAAGATCCGCGCGCTCGCCGCCGAAGGCCGCGCCTCCGCGCTGATCCTGTCGTCGCTGCCGATCGTGATGTTCGCGGTGATCCAGTTCCTGGTGCCGAGCTTCTACGCCAGCGTCTGGAACGAAAGCCTGACCAGGATCGTGCTCGCGCTCGCGGTCGGCTGGATGTCCATCGGCAATTTCATCATGTACCGCCTGGTCAACTTCAGGATCTGACCGATGGACACGCTCCTGGCGGTGATCGCAGCCACGTTGGCGGACAGCAACAGCCTGCTGATGGCGGTGCTGATCTTTCTCGCCGCCGGCACGCTCGCCTTCTCGCTGATGGTGGTGGTGCGGGTGCGCGGCTCGGTCAAGCGGCGTACCTCGCGCATCATGGAGGAGGACGGACGCAGGCCGAAGCGCTCGCTGCGCCACTCGAGCCTGAAGGCGGTGGCGCGGCTGCTCGACTACACCAACAAGCACTACGCCTCGAACGATGAGAATATGAAGGTGCTGCGCCAGCGTCTAATCCAGGCCGGCATCTACGACCCGCGCGGCGTCGCCTTCTTCTTCGTCGCGCGCACCGCGCTGGCGGTCGGGATCGCGCTCGCGCTGTTCATCGTGCTGCCGGTGGTGCGGCCGAACTCGGGCTCGTTCTTCTGGCTGATGGTAATCGCCGGCGGCATTGCCGGCTACGTGGGGCCGAGCATCTACATCGACCGGCGCATCGCAGCGCGCAAGCTCGAGCACCGGGCCGGGTTCCCCGACTTCATGGACCTGCTGGTCGTCTGCGCGGACTCCGGCCTCTCGATGGAGGCGGCGCTCGACCGGGTCGGTCGCGAACTGGGCGAGACCTATCCCTCGCTCGGCGCCAACATCCACGTCACCAACCTGGAAATCCGCGCCGGCCGCTCCTTGAGCGAGTCGCTCGAGCGCTTCGCGGAGCGGCTGGCGCTGGAGGAAGCGCATGCCTTCGCCACGCTGATCAACCAGTCGATCGAGCTCGGCTCCTCGATCACCGACGCGCTGCGGGTCTATTCGGACGACATGCGCCACAAGCGCCTCTCCCGCGCCGAGGAAAAGGCCTATGCGCTGCCGGCCAAGCTGTCGGTGCCGATGATGGTCTGCATCTTCCCCGTTCTTTTCGTTGTGATCCTGTTACCGGTCTTCGTCCGGCTGAAGGTCGGCAACTTCTTCTAAAACCTCTGGTTTTGCCGTCTTCGAGGCAGTCCGGGTAGGGTTTGTTAACCCGCCTCTTTTAGCCTGTCTGCCGTCCCTTTTTACTACCGGCGTTTCCGGCAGGCCCTGTGATGCGTAATGGAATGCCCCGAGCGCTGGCGATCGCGTGCCTTGGCTTCTGGCTCGCGGGGTGCAGCCTCACCGATAAGCTCGGTTCCGACGCGCTCAGTGTGAAGAGCGACGGCGCCGACGCGTTTGCCGCCGTGCCGGCCGAGCCGGCGCAGGCGGAGGTCGCCGGCACGCCGGCCGGTCCCGCGTCGACGCTGCTCGGCAGCGACCCCAACGACGATCTCGGCACCGGCAAGAAGTTCTTCCGCGCCGGCAATTACGGGATGGCCGAGCGCCATTTCCGCCGCGCCGTCGAACTGCATCCGCGCGACGCGGAAGCCTGGCTCTGCCTCGCCGCCGCCTATGACCGGCTGCGCCGCTTCGATCTCGCCGACCGCGCCTATGCGCAGGCCACCGGCCTCGTCGGGCCGACGGTCGAGATCCTCAACAACGAGGGCTATTCGTACATGCTGCGCGGCGATTACGCCCGGGCGCGCAGCAAGCTCGCCGCCGCCCAGCGCAAGGACCCGGGCAACAAGTTCGTGCAGAACAACCTGCAACTGCTTGCCGCGAGCATGCGCACCGCCAAGCAGGTGGAATAGCGCTTCGACGCCGTCTGCGACCAAATGGTCGGCAGCCTTTTCGGGCGGCCTTTTCATTTATAGATAGGCAGAGTGGGCAGCGACCCGGTGGATGGCCGGCGCATGAGGAAATTGTAATGCTCGATCTGCTTCGGAACCTGTTCGGCGAAGGCGAAGAGAAGCCGCGCTTCGAGGGAAACGACTATCGCCTCGCCGCGGCCGCGCTGATGGTGCACGCTGCCACTATCGACGGCGCGCTGGCGCCGGCCGAGCGTGCGCGGCTGCTGGCCGTGGTGCGACAGCGCTTCAATCTGGGCGAGGCGGCGGCGGACGAGCTGATCGAGACGGCGATCGCCGCCGAGCAGCAGGCGATCGACCTCTACCAGTTCACGGCGCGGCTCAACCGCGCGCTCGACGAGCAGGGCCGTGCCCGCGTGGTCGAGATGATGTGGGAGATCGTGTTCGCGGACGGCGCCGTCACCGAGTTCGAGGACAACCTGATCTGGCGGGCGGCCGACCTGCTGCATGTGTCGCGCAACGAGCGCATCGCGCTGCGCGAGCGGGTGGCGGCCGCGCGAAATCCGGACATGCGCGGGACAGCGACCGGCGGGTAGGCTAAAAGCAATCCCATGAGCAGCCTGCGTCCCGTCACCGTCATCACCGGCGCTTCGGCCGGCATCGGCGTTGCGCTGGCGCGCGTGTTCGCCCGGCACGGCCATGAACTGGCGCTGGTCGCGCGCCGGGCCGACCGGCTGGAGGCGCTCGCCGACGAGATCGCCGCCACCGGCGCGCCGCGCCCCATCGTGATCGCCGAAGACCTGGCGCAAGCCGGCGTCGCGGACCGCATCGCCGCCGCGCTCACGGCGCAGGGCGCCGAGCCGCAATACGTCGTGAACAACGCCGGCTTCGGCCTCGTCGGCGCGGCGGATGTGCGCGGCTGCGACGAGCAGCTGCCGATGATCGACGTGAACGTGCGCGCGCTCACCGAATTGTCGCTCGCCTTCGCCGACTCGCTCGCGCGCCATCATGGCGGCGTGCTCAATGTCGGCTCGATCGCCGGCTTCCTGCCGGGGCCGGGCTCGGCGATCTATTACGCCACCAAGGCCTATGTGCTCTCGTTCAGCGAGGCGCTTCACAGCGAACTGAAGGCGCGCGGCGTGCGCGTCACGGTGCTCTGCCCCGGGCCGGTGCCGACCGAGTTCGCCAAGGTCGCCGGCGTCACCGTCGAGGTTTCCCCCGGGCTGCTCACGAAGACCGCGGAAATGGTGGCGGAGGCCGGCTACCGCGGCCTGATGCAGGGCAGGCGGGTCGTCATTCCGGGCGTCGCCAACAAGCTGGTCACGCTGCTCGCCCGCGTCCTGCCGCGCCGTCTGCTCCTGCGCATGGTCGGCGCGCGGCAGAACCGGCGCAGGGCGGCACAGCGGGCATAGCGGGCTTCTTCCTGCCGCAGTTGCAAAGCCGCACGAACAGGCTATTTCTCGTGCAGGCGATTTTTCGCCGCCAATGCACCATGCTCAAGCCGGTTCTCCTCATCCTGCACCAGGAACACTCCTCGCCCGGTCGCGTCGGGCAAGTGCTCGCGCGCCTGGGCTATCCGCTCGACGTCCGCCGACCGCGCTTCGGCGATGCCTTGCCGGAGACGATGGAGGAGCACGCCGGCGCGGTGATCTTCGGCGGGCCGCAAAGCGCCAACGACGAGGAAGAGTTCGTCCGCCGCGAGATCGACTGGATCGGCGTGCCGCTGCGCGAGAACAAGCCCTATCTCGGCATCTGCCTGGGCGCGCAGATGATGGCGCGCCATCTGGGCGCGCGGGTCTGGCCGCACCCGCAGGGCCATGCCGAGGTCGGCTACTACCCGATCCGCCCCACCGCCGCCGGCCGGGCGCTCTGTGCCGAGTGGCCCGACCGCGTCTACCAGTGGCACCGCGAAGGCTTCGACCTGCCGGCGGGCGCCGAACTGCTGGCCGAAGGTGACGCCTTTTCGGTGCAGGCCTTCCGCGCCGGCAGCGGCTACGCGCTTCAGTTCCATCCCGAGGTCACCCACGCAATGATGTACCGGTGGCTGGTGCGCGGCGCGCACCGCATGGAACTTCCGGGCACCAAGCAGCGGCACGAGCACGTCTCGGACCGTTTCGTCTACGACCAGGCCTCGAAGGCCTGGCTCGCCGCCTTCATCGACTGCTGGATCGGAAGCAAGGCGGCCACGGCGGAATCCGCCTCCTGACGCGCTTTCGCGCCGCGTTTCGGTGAACCTGCCCGGCGCTTCGGCGGAACACGGGGCCGCCGCCCATAGCCATTGACAAATCATCCCCGAAGCGGGCTCGATTGCGGCGGGGAACCGGGGGGAAGACAGCGGGCGCCTGGAGGCGCAGATGCTCGATTCGAACGATGACGCCCGGTCCCGCGGGCGCGGGCTTCTGCCGCGGCTGGCCGCCATCCTGCAGGCTTCGGACGGCATCCTCGACCTGCTCCCGATCGCAACCTTCATCTGCGACGCCAAGGGAACCATCCTCCAGTACAATCGCCGCGCGGTCGAAACCTGGGGCCGCGCCCCGGTTCCCGGCCAGACGCATGAGCAGTTCAGCGAGAACACCCGGTTCCACGAGCTCGACGGCACGCCGATGCCGCGCTCGCTGCTGGCCGAGGTGCTCGCCACTGGCAAGCCGGTGCGCGACGCCGAGCGGATGGTCATGCGCGCCGACGGCTCGCCCAGCATCGTCTCGGTCAACATCGATCCGCTGCGCAACGCCAAGGGCGACGTGATCGGCGCGGTGAACTGCTTCATCGACATCACCGAGCGCAAGCGCACGGAGGCCGCACTCGCCGACTCGCGTCTGCGCGCGCGCGAGCAGGAGCAGCGGCTGGCCGCGACCTACGAGCATGCGGCGATCGGCATTTCCGAGATCGCGCCGGACGGCAGCTTCCTGCGGGTCAACGAGGCGATCTGCGCCATCACCGGCTACAGCCGCGAGGAGCTGCTGGGCAACCGGCTGTTCGCGCATACCCATCCCGACGATGCCGATCCCGACCGCGAAGCCTTCCGCAAGCAGGTGGCCGGCGAGCTCGCGTTCTATTCGGTGGAGAAGCGATTCATCCGCAAGGACGGCCGGGTGATCTGGATGTCGGTGCGTTCCTCGCCGGTGAGCGACGCCGACGGCCGCCTGCTCTATCTGGTGCGCGTGGTGCAGGACATCACCGGCCGCAAGGCGGCCGAGCAGCGGCAGAAGCTGCTGATCGACGAACTGAACCACCGCGTGAAGAACACGCTCGCCACGGTGCAGTCGCTCGCGACCCAGACCGCGCGCGGCGCCAACGACCCGCAGGCCTTCCGCGAGCGCTTCGAGGGCCGGCTGATCGCGCTGTCGAAGGCGCACGACCAGCTCACCGTGCACCATTGGGAAAGCGCCGACCTGCGCGAGCTGCTGTCGGGCACCTTCGCGCCCTATGCCGCAGCAGGCTCGGAGCGCATCGTGCTACGCGGCGAGGACGTCGTGCTGCGTCCGCGCGCTGTGCTCACGCTCGCCATGGCCATGCACGAGCTCACCACCAATGCCGCCAAGTACGGCGCGCTGTCGGTGCCGGGTGGGGTGATCGAACTGCACTGGCAGCCGGCGCGCGACGAGACCGGCCGCGCGTTGCTGCGCATCGACTGGCGCGAACGCGGCGGCCCGCCGGTGGTGGCGCCGGAGGCGCGTGGGTTCGGCTCGAAGTTCGTGGAGGGCAGCATCGCGGCCGAGCTCGGCGGCAAGGCCAGCCTCACCTTCGCGCCGGAGGGCCTGCGCTGCGCGATCGTCATCCCGATGGCGGCGGCGGCCATCACAACGCACGAGGACGCCGGCGGGGCGGCGCCGGCCTGACGAAAAAGCCCGCCGGATAGGGCGGGCTCTGAAGCTTTGCGGGTCCAGGCTGGCTTGCTACCGCCCGCCTACGCCCTCCGGGCTGCGGCGTGGCAGCCGGCGAAATAAAAAGCCCGTCTTCGCTCCTGCGGAGCTACGACGGGCAACCTTCGCTTGCTTCGCGGGTCTGTGTGCCTGGGTAGGCTTTGCGCGAAGCGTTGGCTTGCCAACCGTAGCCCGCGAAGCGGGCGAAGGTTGGTGGAGCCGAGGGGATTTGAACCCCTGACCTCCTCATTGCGAACGAGGCGCTCTCCCAACTGAGCTACGGCCCCCCGCGGAACGCGCAGGCAAACAGGCCCGGCGCGCCGAAAATGCGGTGAGTGGGCGCCATTTAGGGCCCGGGTACGGGGCTGTCAAGGATAAGCCCCTGGCGGCCTTAAGGCTCACCCCCGCGGCTTGTTCGGGCCGCGCCGACCCGCTAGTTTCCGCCAGTTTCCGAACAGGCGGAGCCCCATGCGCGCGATTCTCGACATCCTCCTGCTGGTCTTGCAGCTGTATATCTGGCTGCTGATCGCCGCCGCCGTCCTGTCCTGGCTGGTGGCCTTCAACGTGGTCAACACCCGCAACCAGGTGGTCGCCACGATCGGCGACTTCCTCTACCGCATCACCGAACCGGTCCTGCGGCCGATCCGCAACATGCTGCCCAACCTCGGCGGCCTCGATGTCTCGCCGGTGATCCTGATCCTGCTCATCCTGCTGATCGAGAACATCATCGTCCGCTACATCTACCCCAACGTGTTCTGAGGCGATGCGCGCGGCGCCCTGGTCGCTCGCGGCCGGCGGCGTCAC
The DNA here is from genome assembly GCA_046292265.1 of Pseudolabrys sp. GTDB lineage: Bacteria > Pseudomonadota > Alphaproteobacteria > Rhizobiales > Xanthobacteraceae > Pseudolabrys. The sequence goes on from JBKBRE010000014.1 coordinate 28,555, forward strand.
GCTCGTTGTGCGGCTGACGCCCAAGGGCGGCCGCGACGCCATTGACGGGGTGGAGACGCTCAGCGACGGCCGCGCCGTGCTGAAGGCGCGCGTGCGCGCGGCCCCGAGCGAGGGCGAGGCCAACGACGCGCTCTGCCGCCTGCTGGCCAAGGCGCTCGGCGTGGCCCCGCGCGACGTCACGCTCGCCGCCGGTGCGACCGCGCGCGTGAAACGGCTGACCGTGGCGGGCGACGGCCCAACCCTGGTGGCGAGGCTGGAGAAGCTCCTGGCCTCGAAGTGACGAAAAGCCTCGCAACGTCATGCCCGGCCTTGTGCCGGCCATCCACGTCTTTCTAAAAGGAAGGCGTGGATGGCCGGGACGAGCCCGGCCATGACGCCAACACGACGGAATGTGAAATGACCGCTACCATCATCGACGGCAAGACCATCGGCGCGGACTTGCGCGGCAAGATCGCGGGCGAGGTGACGCGCCTGAAATCCGCACACGGCCTGACGCCCGGCATCGCGGTCGTGCTGGTTGGCCAGAATCCGGCGAGCGAAGTCTACGTCCGCACCAAGTCGAAGGCCGTGGCCGAAGCCGGAATGCGCGCCATCGACCGAAAGCTGCCGGAGACGACCGGCGAGGCCGAGCTGCTCGCGCTGATCGCCGAACTGAACAACGATCCGGCGGTGAACGGCATCCTCGTGCAATTGCCGCTGCCGGCGCAGATCGATTCGCAGAAGGTCATCGCCGCCATCGATCCGGCCAAGGACGTGGACGGCTTCCACCCGCTCAATGTCGGCCGGCTCGCCAGCGGCCTGCCCGCGCTGGTGCCCTGCACGCCGCTCGGCTGCGTGATCCTGGCCAAGACCGCGCATGCCTCGCTCGCCGGCATGGAAGCGGTGGTGATCGGACGCTCGAACATCGTCGGCAAGCCGGTGGCGCAACTGCTGCTGGCCGAGAACGCCACGGTGACCGTCGCGCATTCGAGAACGCGCGATCTGCCGGCCGTGTGCCGGCGCGCGGACGTGCTGGTCGCGGCCATCGGACGGCCCGAGATGGTGCGCGGCGACTGGATCAAGAAAGGCGCGACCGTGATCGACGTCGGCATCAACCGCGTGCCGGGTGAGGGCGGCAAATCGCGGATCGTCGGCGATGTCGCTTACGCCGAAGCGGTTGAGGTCGCCGGCGCGCTCACGCCGGTCCCCGGCGGCGTCGGGCCGATGACCATCGCCTGCCTGCTGCTGAATACGCTGCGCGCCGCCTGTGCGCAGCGCGGATTGCCGGCGCCGGCCATCTAGGCAGTCCCGGCGATCCCGCTTGGGCGGGCACCGTGCCTCCATAAACGAGATGGCCGGCACAAGGCCGGCCATGACAAACGTAATAGCGGTGGTGAAGCCTCAGCCCTGCCAGGCGTAGGCGACCTTGTCGAGCGTCTTGGCGCCGAAGCGCTCCGAGGAGCGGGCGACCGCGCGGCCGCCGAGCGCGCGATAGAATTCCGTTGCCGGGTCGTTGTCGGACAGCGCCCAGACCACTAGGCTCTTGAGTCCGCTCTGCACGAGGTCCTTGCGCGCGGCGCCGAACAGGCGGCGGCCGAAGCCGAGCCCCTGGAACTCGGGGCGCAGATAGAGCTCGTAGATCTCGCCGTCGTAGAACAGGCTGCGCGCGCGGTTGCGGCCGTAGTTGGCGTAGCCGGCGATCTGGTCGCCGAACTGCAGGATGGTGATGCGGCTGCCCTTGCGGATAGCCGAGTCCCACCAGTCCGGTCCGCGCCGGTTGATCAGCTTGTCGAGCTCGTTGCCGGGGATGATGCCCTGATAGGCGGTGCGCCACGCTTCGTCGTGCGTCTCGGCGACGTCCACCGCGTCCGAAACCTTGGCGCGGCGAATCTCTATCAGGGTCGTGCTCATGACCGAATAGAAGCAACGAACCCGGAGCCCTTCAAGGGCTATTGTTAACGATGGGTTAACGGTGTGGATTACTGGCCACAGGGCGCCGGTTTGCCCGGCCGTGCCGCGTGAAACGGTGCCGATTTGGCACAAGCGACGCCGCGGACCGGCGGCAAAGGGGTCGGTAGCGCAGTGCGCAACGGCAAGTCGCGTCGCGCAATCCGGTTCGACTTTTTCCGACTCGATTCTCTTAGCTTGCGCGGCGCCTTGCACCGCGCAACGTCGTTTCGGAAGGAAGCAAACCGATCGTCGGATGCTTACGCCGCGTCGGCTTCCTTCTGCCGTTCGGCCTTCTTGCGGTCGTTCTCGTCCAGCATCTTCTTGCGCAGGCGGATCGACTTCGGCGTCACCTCGACCAGCTCGTCTTCCTCGATATAGGCGAGCGCCTTCTCCAGCGTCATCTTGATCGGTGGCGTCAGCCGCACCGCCTCGTCCTTCGAGGTGGTGCGGATGTTGGTCAGCTGCTTGCCCTTGAGGACGTTGACGATGAGGTCGTTGTCGCGCGTGTGCTCGCCGACGATCATGCCGGCATAGACCTTCCAGCCCGGCTCGATCATCATCGGGCCGCGGTCTTCCAGGTTCCACAGCGCGTAGGCAACCGCCTCGCCCTTGTCGTTGGAGATCAGCACGCCGTTGCGGCGGCCCTGGATCGCGCCCTTGTACGGCGCGTAGCCGTGGAAGAGGCGGTTCATGATGGCGGTGCCGCGCGTGTCGGTGAGCAGCTCGCCCTGGTAGCCGATGAGGCCGCGCGTCGGCGCGTGGAACACGAGGCGCACGCGCCCGCCGCTCGACGGCTTGAGCTCGGTCATCTCGGCCTTGCGTTCGGCCATCTTCTGCACGACGACGCCGGAGTGCTCCTCGTCGACGTCGATGACGACTTCTTCGATCGGCTCTTCGGTCTCGCCGGCTTCGTTCTTGCGCAGCAGCACCTTCGGCCGCGACACGGAAAGCTCGAAGCCTTCGCGGCGCATGGTCTCGATCAGCACGCCAAGCTGGAGCTCGCCGCGGCCGGCGACTTCCATGGCGTCCTTGTCGTCCGATTCGCGAACGCGCAGCGCGACGTTGCCTTCGGCTTCGCGCAGCAACCGGTCGCGGATCATGCGGCCGGTGACCTTGGTGCCTTCGGTGCCGGCGAGCGGGCTATCGTTGACGCGGAAGGTCATGGCCAGCGTCGGCGGGTCGATCGGCTGCGCCGGCAAGGGCGCGTCGACCGACGGATCGCACACGGTCATCGCGACGGTGACGTTCGGCATGCCGGCCAGCGCGACGATGTCGCCGGCCACGCCTTCCTCGATCGGCACGCGCTCGAGGCCACGGAACGCCAGCACCTTGGTGATGCGGCCGTTCTCGATCAGCTTGCCTTCGCGGTCGAGCACCTTCACCGCCTGGTTCGGTTTCACCGTACCAGAGGTGATGCGGCCGGTGATGATGCGGCCGAGGAAGTTGTTCGCTTCGATGATGGTGCCGAGCAGGCGGAATGGACCTTCCTCGACCTTCGGCGGCTGCACGTGGCGCAGCACGAGATCGAACAGCGGCTTCATGCCTTCGTCGTGCGAGCCTTCGAGGCTGGTCGACATCCAGCCCTGCTTGGCGGAGCCGTAGAGGATCGGGAAGTCGAGCTGCTCGTCGGTGGCGTCGAGCGCCGCGAACAGGTCGAACACTTCATTGACGACTTCGTTGGCACGCGCGTCCGGACGGTCGACCTTGTTGATCACGACGATGGGCTTGAGGCCCATGCGCAGCGCCTTCGAGACGACAAACTTGGTCTGCGGCAGCGGGCCTTCGGCGGCGTCCACCAGCACCAGCGCGCCGTCCACCATATTGAGGATACGCTCGACCTCGCCGCCGAAGTCGGCGTGGCCCGGCGTGTCGACGATGTTGATGCGGGTGCCCTGCCATTCGACCGAGGCGGCCTTGGCCAGAATGGTGATGCCGCGCTCGCGCTCCAGGTCGTTGGAGTCCATGGCGCGTTCGACCTGCCGCTCGTTCTCGCGGTAGACGCCGGACTGTTGCAGGAGCCGGTCGACAAGCGTGGTCTTGCCGTGGTCGACGTGCGCGATGATGGCGACGTTACGAAGGTCCATAGACGGAAAAGCCTGTTCGGGAGGCGGCGCGTCGGCCCGCCTCGCATTTCGAGGGCATGACCGGGGTCCGGCCATGCGCGTGGGTTTCAGAAACCAAAGCGCGGGCCTCAAGGCCCGCGACGCAACCGCTATTGCGGCGCAATATAATCATCGAAAGCGCAGAAGCAACCGCCGCCTTGGCGGGGCCGGCAACGAGGTTAAGCCCCCGGCAAAACGGGCTCCTACGCCCCCGCCGTGCGGCCCCAGGGGCCGAAGGCGGCGCCCTTGGGCATCGCCGCCCGCACCATCATCATCTCGGCGATGGTTTCGCCGGTGACGAAGCCGACCAGCTTGCCGAAGGCGTCGGTCACGCCGACGGCCTGGGCCTGCTTCTCCTGCAACAGCTTGAAGGCCTGTTCGAGGGTGTCGCGGTAGGTGACCGTCGGCATGTCCGTCGCCATGGCTTCGGCGACGCGCGCGTCCGGCCCCAGCGTCTTGAGCGCGCGGATGAGGTCGCCGCGGCCGAGCACGCCCACGGGCTTGCCGGCGCCGTCCACCACGGGGAATTCGCCCTGGCTGGTGGCGAGCAGCGTCTGCACCGCCTCGTCCACGTGCGCCTCCGGCGTCAGCGTGGCGAACTGGGTCATCATGGCCGCGCTCACCGGCACGCCGCGCGACACCGCGCGCAGCGCCACCATGTGCGATTCGGAGGAGGCCGCGAGGTAGACGAAGATGGCGATGAAGATGAGGATGGGATTGCCCATGAGCCCGAGAAAGCCGAGCGCGAAGGCGACGAACTGGCCGATCGAGGCGGATATCTCGGTCGCGCGGACGTAGCCCATGCGCGTCGCCAGCAGCGCGCGCAGCACGCGGCCGCCATCCATCGGGAAGGCCGGGATCAAGTTGAACACCGCCAGGAACAGGTTCACCGCGGCGAGCCGGTCCACCATCGAGATCTGCATGTTCTCGACCGCCGTCGCCTTGGCCGGCGCAAGGTCGGCGCCGGCGAACACAATCAAGAGGATGGCGATGGCGACATTGACCAGCGGCCCGGCGATGGCAATGAGGAATTCCTGCCACGGCTCCTCCGGAATGCGCTCGAGCTGCGCCACGCCGCCGATCGGCAGCAGCGTCACATAGGGCGTGGACACGCCGAAGCCCTTGGCGGTGAAGATGTGGCCGAACTCGTGCAGCAGCACGCAGAGGAAGAGCAGCAGGATGAAAACCAGGGTATTCCAGGCGTTGGCGGCGCCGTTGGCGATGTAGCTGGCTGCGAAGATCCACGCCAGAAAGATCAGGAAGGTGAGGTGGATGCGCACCACGGTGCCCGCCACCTTGCCGATATTCAATGACCAGGACATGGAAGCCTCGTAGATTAAGAGCCTATCTCAAAGGTAATAGCGGGTCGAACCCATTGCGAGGGTCGGGCGTTCCGTCAGCGAGGTCCCCCCATGGCACAAAAGCTTACCCCCGGGGTGCGGCAGGAGGCTTTGACACGGCTCAAGGGCTGGTCGGAGGTCGCCGGCCGCGACGCCATCGCCAGGAAATTCGTGTTCAAGGACTTCAATGCGGCCTTCGGCTTCATGACGCGGGTCGCGCTGGTGGCCGAGAAGATGGACCACCATCCGGAGTGGTTCAACGTCTACAAGACGGTGGAGGTCACGCTCTCCACCCACGACGCCGGCGGGGTGACCGAGCTGGATGTGCAGCTCGCCGAGGCGATGGATCGGCTGGCGTCCGCATAGCTGTCGTCCCGGGCAACTGAGCGCAGCGAAGGAGGCCCGGGACGACCGTTGCAGGTGGCTACCGTGGTCCCCAAATAAACCCTATGGCCTTCGCCCGCGCGACGTTCCGGGAACACGACACTGCCGCGCTGAGCCGCCGCTTCTGGCGCAAGCTGGCGGGCGGTTTCACGCGCGTGCCGTTCGCCGAGGACCTGCTCACCGCCTATTATTGCGCCTTCGATCGCGCCACGCCGCTGCCGGTGAAGGCCTCCCTCATCGGCGCGCTGGCCTATTTCGTGCTGCCGGCGGATTCTCTTCCCGACATTCTCCCGGTGCTCGGCTTCAGCGACGACGCGGCCGTGCTGGCGGCGGCCATCAAGCTGGTGACGAGCCACATCCGTCCCGAGCATCGCGACGCGGCGAAGGACAAGCTGGAGGAGTTGGCGGGACAGCGTTAGTCGCCGTCGTCCCCGCGCGCAGACATCAGGTATACCCGATGTCCGCCACTTTCAGTGCGATAGGGACCTATCCGCCGTGCACTATCGATAAGCTGCGGCGTATGGGTCCCGGGCCTCCTTCGCTTCGCTCAGTCGCCCGGGACGACAGCGGATATTACGGCCTTAAGATCACCTTCCCCATCACCTGTCGCGCGGCGATCGCCTTCAGCGCCGCGGCCGCTTCCGCGAGCGGATAGACCGCGTGCACGTGCGACGACAGCTTGCCCTCCACGCACCACTGCACAAGTTGTGCGGTGTTGGCGCGGTGGCCTTCCAGGTCGCGCGTGACCCATGAGCCCCAGAACACGCCGCGCACGTCGCAGCCTTTCAGCAGCACCAGATTGAGCGGCAGTTTCGGAATCTCGCCGGCGGCGAAGCCGACCACCAGGAAGCGGCCTTCCCATGCGATCGAGCGCAGCGCGGCTTCCGCGTAAGGGCCGCCGACCGGATCGTAAATCACATCGGCGCCCTTGCCTTGCGTGACGCGCCGCAGCGCCTCCTTCAGATCCTCGCTGCCGTAATCGATGCCGTCGTCGGCGCCGTGCTCCTTCGCGAAGGCGATCTTTTCCGCCGAAGAGGCGCAGGCGATCACACGCGCGCCCATGAGCTTGCCGAGCTCGATGGCGGCGAGCCCGGCGCCGCCGGATGCGCCGAGCACCGCCAGCGTCTCGCCGGGCTTAAGGGCGGCGCGGTCCTTCAGCGCATGCAGCGTCGTGCCGTAGGTCACGCACAGGCCGGCGGCGCGGTCGAAGTCGAGCGCGTCCGGAATCCTGACGAGCCGCGCGGCGTCGATCGCGATGCGCTCGCGCGCCCCGCCGTAGCCGCTGTAGCCGAGCACGCGGTCGCCCGGCTTCAGGTCGTGCACGCCGTCACCGACGCTCTCGATCACCCCGGCGAATTCCGCCACCGGCGAGAAGGGCATCTCGGGCTTGGTCTGGTACTTGCCGGCGATGATCAGCGTGTCGAAGAAGTTGAGCGCCGCGGCATGGATGCGCACCACCGCCTGGCCGGCGCCGGCGGTGGGGTCGGGCAGGTCGGTCAGCACGAGGTCGTCGGGCGTGCCGTAATGGGTGCAGAGCAGGGCTTTCATGCGGGTCCTGGGGGCGGGAGATTACCCATTTGTAACATGCTGCGGGTTGCCGCCTGGCTGTTGCCTGTTAACTTTCCGCGGCTAGGGTGGCCGGGGGCGGCGGATCGTCGCCTTCACATCGCCCGTTTTCGCCCCTAATGGGCTATTATCCAGCCCAATTCCCGACGGTTCGCAGTGACCGTTGCAGCCCTTTAGCCGGTAGGACCCGATGAGGATGACCGTTTTGTTCCGTACCGCGATGGCCGCACTGACGGCGGTTGCCATCCCCACTTTCGCGATGGCGCAGAAGAAGCCCGACCCTGCCGATCAAGCCGTTCTGCTCGGCCAGTTCGGCGATTGGGGCGCCTACAAGGCGACGCCGGGCGGCAAGAAGGTCTGCTTCGCGCTGTCCAAGCCGACCTCGGCGGTGACCGATCCGGCCGGCCGCAACCGCGATCCAAGCTACGCCTTCGTGTCCACGCGCCCGAGCGAGAAGGTGAAGAACGAGGTGTCGGTGATCGTCGGCTATCCGCAGAAGGCCGGCCATGACGCCACCGCTTCGATCGGCTCGGCCAATTACGTGATGTATACCCAGAACGACGGCGCCTGGGTGAAGAACGCGGCAGAAGAAGCGCAGATGGTCGAGGCCATGCGCAAGGGCGCCGACTTGGTGATCAAGAGCGAATCCTCGCGCGGCACCAAGACCACGGATACCTACTCGCTCAAGGGCATTGCCCAGGCGCTCGACAAGGTCGCCGAGGAGTGTAAGTAGCTTCGTCAGTGCCTAGATAAAGGCGGCGCCGCACTCTCTCTTCCGCTCTCCCCTTGTGGGAGAGGGTGGCGCGCGCGACGCGCGAGCCGGGTGAGGGGGCAGGCGAATCTCGTGAGGCGCTTTCCCCCTCACCCGCCCTCGCTCGGCTTCGCCTCCGCTCGGGCACCCTCTCCCACAAGGGGAGAGGGGAAGACAGCAAGCGGCCCCGTTTCTGCTAAATCGAGATGTGATGAGTTTACTCGACACCCATAACGACGCGGCCGCCCCGCCGATCGAAAAGGTCGCGCTCGAGCGCTATGTCGCGCCGGAGAAGCCGTCACTGATCGGCCTGTCGCGCAGCGAACTTGCCGACGCGCTCGGTCGCCTCGGTGTGCCGGAAGGCCAGCGCAAGATGCGCGTTCAGCAGCTCTGGCACTGGATCTATTTCCGCGGCTTCACCGCGTTCGAGGCGATGACCAGCGTGTCGAAGGACCTGCGCGCGCTGCTCGCCGAGCATTACACCCTCGACCGCCCCGAGGTCGTGGCCGAGCAGGTGTCGGTCGACGGCACGCGCAAATGGCTGATGCGCCTGCCCGGCGATCCCGACAGCAAGCTCCCGCACGAGATCGAGACCGTTTACATCCCGGACACCGAGCGCGGCACCTTGTGCGTGTCGAGCCAGGTCGGCTGCACGCTCAACTGCTCGTTCTGCCACACCGGCACGCAGCGGCTGGTGCGCAACCTCACCGCCGGCGAAATCGTCGGCCAGGTGATGGCGGCGCGGGATCGTCTGGGTGATTGGCCGGGCGGCGTGCGTCCGACCGACGGCGTGGTGCCCACGGGCGACCGCTGCGTCACCAACATCGTCATGATGGGCATGGGCGAGCCGCTCTACAATTTCGAGGCGGTGCGCGACGCGCTGCTGATCGTGTCGGACGGCGACGGCATCGCCATCTCCAAGCGCCGCATCACGCTTTCGACCTCCGGCGTGGTGCCGATGATCGAGCGCGCCGGCGCCGAGATCGGCTGCATGCTGGCGATCTCGCTGCACGCCGTGCGCGACGACCTGCGCAACGAGCTGGTGCCGCTCACCCGCAAATATCCGATTGCGCAGTTGCTGGAAGCCTGCCGCAATTATCCCGGCGCATCGAACGCCAAGCGCATCACCTTCGAATACGTCATGCTCAAGGGCGTCAACGATTCGATCGAGGACGCCAAGGCGCTGGTGCGTTTGCTGAAAGGCATTCCCGCCAAGATCAACCTCATCCCGTTCAATCCCTGGCCCGGCTCGATATACGAATGCTCCGACTGGGATCAGATCGAGAAGTTCTCGCAGGTCGTGTTCGACGCGGGCTATGCCTCGCCGGTGCGCACGCCGCGCGGGCGCGACATCCTCGCCGCCTGCGGCCAGCTCAAGAGCGCGAGCGAGAAGCTGTCGGCGCGCGAGCGCATGGCGCTGCGCGCGATGGCGATGGTGGACGAGTGAGCCGCGCGTGCCCCGGGCGCGGTGCAGCGCGAAGCGGTGCACCGCAGAACCGGGGCCTTACCGAACTCCTTATCCATAACGGTCCCGGTTCTGCAGCGGGTCATTGCATGACGCGCTACGCCCGGGACAAGTGAACACCCATGTTCCTCCTCGGCCGCATCATCGTCATCCTGTTCGCGCTGTGGCTGGCGACGATCGCCGCCGGCATGACCTTCGCCTTCGGGCTGCTCGGGCCCGGCTGGCATGCCTTCACCGGCGATCCGGTCGAGCAGGGCAGCTTCTGGGTGTTCACCTTCTTCGGCGCCACGCTCACCGGCGCGGTCGCGCTGCTGCCGGTCCTGATCATGGTCGTGCTCGCCGAAACGTTCAAAGTCCGCTCGCTGCTCGCGCATCTCGCCGCCGGCGCCGCCGTGCTGTTGTTCGCCTACTATGGCAGCGGTCTGGCGCGGCCTTCCTACGAGGAATCGATCGACGAGCCGCCGCCGCTGATCGCGCGCGAGGCCGAGCTCGCCGCCGCGGCGGGCGCGGTGTTCGGCCTCGTCTACTGGGCGATCGCCGGCCGCAACGCCGGGCGCTGGCGGGAGGCGCGGGGGCCGAGCGCGTGACTTTGTGCGAGCCGAACTCGAACCGGGAGGTGAGGGCCGGCTGCGTCAAAAGAGCGCTCACGGCCGCCTTCGACGGAGAATGCCCGGCCATGACGGTTGCGGCCGGCCTTCCCATTTTCACGCGTCTCGGCTAGACCGCAGCCCGCATGAACCGTACCGGACTTATAATTGCGCTCTCGATCGGCGCCGTCGCCGGCGTGCTGTTCGGGTTCCAACCGAGCCTTGATCTGCGCATTGCGGCGTATTTCCACGCCTTCGTCGACAGCGCGCGAAATTACTTCGCGCTGCGCGTCTATCCGCCGGTGATGGTGGCGCGCGATGTCGGCCTCTGGGTCGGCACCATCCTGGTCGCGCCGGCGGTGATTGCGGTGGTGCTCAAGCTCATCCTGCCCCGCCGCAGGATGCTGATCCCGGGCCGGGCCGCGATCTTCCTGATCGTTACCATGGCGCTCGGTCCCGGCCTGCTGGTGAATGCCGTCCTCAAGGATCATTGGGGGCGTTCGCGCCCGATCGACGTCACGCAGTTCGGCGGCAAGGAGACGTTCGTGCCGTGGTGGGATCCGCGCGGCGATTGTCCGAACAACTGCGCCTTCGTATCCGGCGATGTTGCAGGCGCGTTCTGGACCATCGCGCCCGCGGCGCTCGCGCCGCCGCCTTGGCGCGCGGTCGCCTATGGCGCGGCGCTGGCGCTCGGCACCGCGATGGCCGCCTTCCGCGTGATGGCGGGCGGCCACTTCGCCTCCGACGTGATCTTCGCCGGCGTGTTCACGTTCCTGATCGTGTGGCTCTGCTACGCGCTGATCTATCGCTGGCCGCGCACGCGGCTCGAAGACGCGGACGTGGAGCACGCGCTCGAGCGCATCGCCATGCCGGGCTACGATTTCGTGACCGGACTGTTCAGGAAGAAGAAGGCCTAGGCTGTAGCCGGCTCCGTCATCCTGAGGTGCGAGCGCGCAGCGCGAGCCTCGAAGGATGACGGGAACAGGCCATCACCCTTCGAGGGCCGCGCTTTGCGCTGCCGCCTCAGGGTGACGGCCTTAGGTCTTACCGCCGCGTGCGCGCGCTGGCGCCGGTGCTCGCCGGCGCATTGTCGGCGCGGGCGGCGCCGCCGTTCAGCTTCTCGGCGAACAGCGCGATGGTCTTGGCGTAGACCTCGGCCTTGTTCCAGGCCTTGATCGCTTCGAAGTTCGGCTGGCCCGGACCCCAGCCCTGGCCGCGCTGCCAGCCGTGGCCCTTCAAATAGTTGGCGGTGGAGGCGAGCACGTCCGGCACGCTGTTCACCAGGTCGCGGCGGCCGTTACCGTCGAAGTCCACGGCGTACTTCCAGTAGGACGACGGCAGGAACTGCGTCTGCCCGATCTCGCCGGCCCATTCGCCGATCATCTGCGCCGAGGCCATGTCGCCCTTGTCGATGATGCGCAGGGCGTCGGTGAGCTCGCCCTGGAACCTGTCGCTGCGCCGGCAGTCATAGGCGAGCGTCGCCACGGAGCGCACGACCGAGCGCTTGCCGTGCACCACGCCGTAATCGGTCTCCAGGCCCCAGATCGCGACCACCACCGCGCCCGGCACGCCGAACTGCTGCTCGATGCGCTTGAGCATCGCCGCATGCGTCTGCATGTGCCTGGCGCCCTTGGTCAGGCGGTCGCGCGAGATCATGCGGCCGGAGAACTGCTCGAAGGTCTGGCTGAACACGTGCTGGCGCCGGTCGGCGGCGAGCACGGCCTCGTCGAGCGTGAGCCCGTCGAGGGCCGACAGCCCGCGCTGAGATACACCCTTGGCGGCCGCTTCCTTGCGGAAGTCGTTGATGAAGGCGTTGAACCCGCCCTTGTGATTGCACTGCGCGGCGAGCGCCGGCGCGGCCGTCAGTGTCAGCACGGCGGCGGCTGCGGCCACCGGCAGGAGCTTACGCACGATCATGATATTCTGGCCTCCGCCGAATTGGATTCCCCGGATGGGGCCAGCATTAGCTTGCAGATGACATGCCGCCAGCGCGATCGCGCGGTAACATTAACCGGCATGGTTACGGCTACACGCCGGCGCGGTTCCGCGCGATGATGGAGGATTGATTCAGGTAGCGAGGGTCCGATGGCCGATGCACCGCAGAAAGTTAAGCGCCTGTTGCACGTGAAGATCCGCGCGCTCGGCGATCCGGCGCAGGTGCTGGCGCTGATGAAGGGCGGCTCGCAGTTCTACCGCGCCATGGGCGGCGCCCGCTTCCGCTACCTCCAAAACGTGGACGACCGCGCGCAATTCCTGGTCGAGGTCGAATACGAGGCCGACGCGGCGCTGGAATTAAACCGGCAGAAGGTCGCCAGCGACCCGATGGTGCGCACCTTCCTGCAAGGCTGGAAGCAGATGCTGGCGGGGCAGGCCGATATGGACGTCTACGAGGACGTGACGGGCTGACCAATAAAAAAACACGGCCGGGCAGGGCCCGGCCGTTCGCTAACGCGATGTCGCGGCGATCAGACGCCGGACGAAATCCACTGCTGCAGCTTCTGCTTCGGCGCGGCGCCGACCTGGCGCGAGGCGATCTCGCCGTTCTTGAACATCATCAGGGTCGGGATCGACATGATGCCGTACTTCGCCGCGGTGTTCGGGTTCTCGTCGACGTTCAGCTTGACGATCTTGACCTTGTCGCCGAGCTGGCCGGCGATCTCTTCCAGCGCGGGTGCGATCATGCGGCAGGGGCCGCACCACTCGGCCCAGAAATCGACGACGACCGGGCCCTGCGCTTTCAGGACGTCGGTTTCGAAGCTAGCGTCAGAGACTTTGCCGACGGCCATGGGAATACCTCATGTTGTATGCGACGGCGCGCGAACGCGCCCAGAATGGAAGGCACCGAACCTATGAACGCGGTCCGGCAGCGTCAAGCTATGCTCACGCGGGGGTGAATTGCGTTAGCGCCAGGGTCAGGGCTTCGTCCGAAAGCTCCATCAAATCAGGGGCTTCCGTCCAGACGAGAGCGCAGCGCACGGTCCGGCCGGGATACAGTTTCATGAGCACGGCACGATAGAGCGCAAGCTGGCGGATGTAGGCCGGCGGCACCTCTGCGATTCGGCGCGGCGGCGGACGGTTGGTCTTGTAGTCGGCGATGAAGACCGCGTCCGGTGTGACGGCCAGCCGGTCGATCTGGCCGGAGACGCGCACCGTGCGGCCGCCGATGGAAAGCTTGCCGACGACCGGCACTTCGGCGCGGCTGCCGGGCGCATAGAGCGCGCGGAAGCGTTCGTCATCGAGCACTCGCATCACCTGCGCGGCGAGCGCCGCGCGCTCGTCGTCGGCAAGATCCTTGCCGGCGCGCGCGAGATAATCCGCCGCCGCCGGTGCACGGCGCTCGGGTGCCAAATCGGGCAGCGACTGCATCAGCCGGTGCACCAGCTTGCCGCGCCGGAGCGCGGCGCTTGCGCCGGCGGAAGGCGCCGGCCGCGCGTCGTCCTCCTCGGCGCTCGACGGCGTCACCGTGCGCAGGGCCGCCTCTTCGCGCGGTGCGTCACTGCCGAGCCAGGCGGGCAGGGGCGCCGCCGCTGGCGCGGATTGATCGGCCTCGCCGGTCCTGCGCGGCGGCGCCTCGCCCTTGCGATAGCGCAGCACCGGCGCGCCGCCGTCGGCGGCGGGCTCCTCGGTGCAACGTTCGGCGAGCGCGTCGCTGACGAGCTGGTACCAGCAGCCGTCCGGAACTTTCTTTTCGCCCTTCGTGCCGCAGACGACCAGCCGTTCCGCCGCGCGCGTCATCGCCACATAGAGCAGGCGGCGGTATTCGTCGCGCTCGGCGTCTTCGGCACGCGAGCGCGCCGCGGCCATGGCCGCGACGTCCGTCTGCTTGCTCTTCGCCCAGACCACGCCGCCGCCGTCAAGCGTCAGCAGCTTCGGCGGATGCGCGCCCTTGGGCTCGGTGGTCGTGTCGGCAAGGATGACGGTGTTCGCTTCGAGACCCTTGGCGCCGTGCACGGTCATCACGCGCACCTCGTCGCGCTCCATCTCCATGTCGCGGCGCACCTCGCTTTGCGCCTTGCGCAGCCAGTCGGCGAAACCCTGCAGCGAAGTCGTCTCGCGCGCCTCGTAGTCGAGCGCGAGATTGAGGAACTCGTCGAGTGCGTCGTTCGCCTCCGGACCGAGCCGGGCAAGAATCCTGGCGCGTCCGCCGAGCGCGCCGAGCACATGTGCGAAGAAGCCGAACGGCGTGCGCTCGCGCGCCGCCCGCGCCAGTTCGTTCAGCGTGCGGTCGATGGCGGCAAAATCCTTGTTGGCGCGCAGGCTGTCGCGCAACGATCCCTTGCGCTTCCAGGCCAGCGCAAAGAGCTGTTCTTCACTGAGGCCGAACAGCGGGCTCCTGAGCACGCTGGCGAGCGCCAGGTCATCCTCCGGCAGCAGCAGGCAGTCGGCGAGCGCCAGCAGGTCCATCACCGCGATGTGCTCGGTCAGCACCAGCCGGTCGGCGCCGGCGACCGGCAGCCCGGCGTTCTTGAGCGCGCGGATGATCGCCTCGAACAGCGGCCCGCGCTGGCGCACCAGGATCAGCACCTCGCCGGCCTTCAGCCCGTCGTCGGTCCACTTCTTCACATGCGCGGCGATGCGGCGCGCGAGCTGCACACGCGGGCTTTCCTCGCTCTCGGTGTCGAAGGGCGCATCCCAGCCTTCCTTCTCAGCCTTCTCGGCGGGCGCGATCAACGGCCACAATTCGACCAGCCCCGGCGCGGCGTCGGGCAGCGCCCGGTGCACGGTCCTGACGCGGTCGGCGCTCAGTCCCTCGAACGCCTCGGGCCGCGAATAGACGATGTCCACCGCTTCGAGGATCACCTCGCCGGAGCGGAACGACACCTCGAACTTCTTCTCGGAGAATTCGAGCTCGGCGTCGCGGAACAGCTTCTCGAAGTGCTTGCGCGATTCGTAGAAGGCGAGCGGCTGCGCGCCCTGGAAGGAGAAGATCGACTGCTTCTCGTCGCCGACGGCGAACACGGTGCGTTTGATATCGGAGCGGCTGCCGCCCGGCACGAACTCCGAGCAGAGCGTGCGGATGATCTGCCACTGCTTGGGGCTGGTGTCCTGCGCCTCGTCGACCAGCACGTGGTCGATGCCGAGATCGAGCTTGTACAGCACCCAGGCGGCGGACGAGCGCGCGAACAGTTCGATCGTCTTGTCGATCAGGTCGTCGTAGTCGAGCAGCGCGCGGCGTTCCTTCTCGCGGCCGTAGCGTCCGATCACCTCCCAGGCGATGGTGACGAGCGCGCGCGTGCGCTCGCGGGCCTGCACAGCGCGCTCGCGCGCCAGCACCGCGCAGACGCGTTCCTGTTCGGCCATCAGCCGCGCCAGCCACGCCGGGCTCTCGTCCGCGATCTTCTTGGTGACGATATTCTTGCGCGGTTCAAGCTCAGAGGTGCAGAAGACCTTGAGGTAATGCTCGACGCGCTCGCGGCCGCTCGCCGCGCGCGCCGCCTTCAGCGCCGCGATGTGCTTTTGGTCGTTGGTCGAGCCCGTGGAGAGCAGCTCGATTAAAGCCGGCCATTCGCCGGCCGGGATGAGCGACTGCGCGAAGTATTCCTCCGCGATGCTCTCTTCCGTGTCCTCCGGATCGATGCCGAACCCCGCGGACACTTCTCCGATCGCCGCGTCGACGCTGTCGGCGCGGCCGATCCACTGCGCGAGCGCGTCGCGCTCGCCGATGGCATCGTTCACGACCTCCTTGAAGGTCTGGTCGGCGGCGGCAACGATCGCGGTCGCCAGCGCGCGGCCGAGCGCGCCCTGCGGCTGTGCGGCGGCCTCCAGCAGCACGGCCAGCGTGAGGTCGCTGAGCAGCTTCCTGGTGGTCGCCTCGTCGAGCACCCCGAAGCGGGCGGCGACGTTGGCCTCGAACGGAAACTGGTGCAGCAGCCGCGTGCAGAAGGCATGGATGGTCTGCACCTTCAGGCCGCCCGGCGTCTCCAGCGCCGAGGCGAACAGCCGCCGCGCCCGCGCGCGCTCGGCCGGTCCGGCCTGCTTGCCGGTGGAGCGGCGGATGCGCTCATCGAGCGCGGCGTCGTCGAGCGCGGTCCACTCGGCGAGCGTTGCGAACACGCGGTTGGCCATGTTGGCCGCGGCGGCCTTGGTGAATGTGATGCAGAGAATCTTGGCCGGGTCGCAGCCGCGCAGCAGCAGGTTGATCACGCGCTGCACCAGCACGTGCGTCTTGCCCGAGCCGGCATTGGCGGAGACGAAGGCTGAGATGTCCGGATCGGCCGCGCTCACCTGCACGTCGAGCACGTCGGCCGGAATGATGCGGGAAGTTGTCACAGCCAAGAATCTCCCCCCGTCATCCTGAGGTGCGAGGCGCGGAACGCGCCGAGCCTCGAAGGATGCACGGCCGAGGCCGTCGCCCTTCGAGGCTCGCTTCGCTCGCTCCTCAGGGTGACGGGTCTGATGTGGGCGTCGGCGCGCGTCATGGCTCGCCCTCGTCGCCGCCGCCAGTGAGCGACCATTCCTTGACGCGGGCGAGATGGTCGTAGTCGCCGTAATGCGTCTTCCACATCGGATGCACGAGCGACAGATAGGGCTTGCTCGCGTCGGCGAACAGGGTGGCGACGCCTTTCAGGCGCGCCAGCGCATTGTCGGCATGTGCGTCGGGCGTGCTGTCCTTGAACTTGACCGTTTGCTGCTTGCCGGCCGGGTCGCCGCCCTTCAGCGTGACGTAAGTGACCTCGGACACCGAACCGGGCCCGATGCCCTTGAAGCCGCCCTGGCGCAGGATCGCCGCTTCCAGCGTCAGCTGCGGCGCCAGCCCGGTCAGCACCTGCTTATCGGTCCGCGCCGAGCCGGTCTTGTAGTCGAGGATGGCGTAGCTGCCGTCGCTGCGCTTCTCGATGCGGTCGGCGATGCCGGTGAGCGTGAAGTCGCGCTTGCCGTCGCTGAAGGTCAGCTCGCCTCTGATCTCCGCATGCAGCGCGGTCACGCCCTTACGCCGCGTCAGGTCCCAGTCGGCGAACCACTTCGCGATGCGCATGTAGCGCGGCCACCAGAAGGCTTTCGCTTCGGGATAATCGGCGAGCACGGCGAAATGCTTCTCGCCCAGCCGGATCAGCTCGGCCAGCGGATCGGCGGGCGGCGCCTTGGCGAAAAGCTCGGTGTACTCGCCGATAGCGCCGTGGATGACGGTGCCCCGGTCGCGCGCGCCGGGCGGCGTGTCCACGGCGTCGAGCGGCGCGAGCCGGAGAATGTACTTGGCGTAGATGGTGTAGGGGTCGCGCAGCCAGTCCTCGATGGCGGTGACCGAGAGCTTGGCCGGCCGCGCCTCCAGCGGCGGCGTCGGCGCCGGCCGCTCGGCGGCCTTCACCTGCGCGGGATGATCGAGCGCGCGGGCGAGCGTGACGTAAGTCTCGCCGCGGGCGGCGACCTGCTGCCAGCGTTCCGTTCCGGCGAGTGCGGCGATGCGCTGCACGAAGCGCGAGGTGACGGTCGGCGCGCCCGCCACCTTCTGCGCGCGCGACAGGATGATCTCGGGCGCGCCCAGCGCTTGCGCAAAGTCGTGGGCGGACAGGCCGATGCGCCGCTCGGGCGGATCGAGGCCGAGGTCGCGCCGCATCGGGCGCGACAGCCAGGGGTCGCTACGGGTCTCCGGCGGCCAGGTGCCTTCGTTGAGCCCGCCGAGGATGAGGCGGTCGATGCGCTGCAAGCGCGCTTCCAGCGGCCCGTAGATGTGCACGCGCACGTCGCGCGTCTCCGGCCGGCGTACCACGCGGTCGCCGACGCTCGCGCCGAATACTTCCGGGTAGTCGCCGCGCGCGACGGCGAGCCCCTGCGCGGTGGGACTGCCGGCGAGCTTTTCCAGCGCCTCGGACAGCGCCTTGCCGTCGTGGCCCTCGAAGGCAGCGCCGTCGCTCAAGGCGGCGATCACGTCGCGATGGCATTTGGCGAAGGTCGCCAAGGGGCTGTCGTCGGCACGCAGGCTTTCGAGTGGTGCGAGCGCGGCGCCAAGGCGCGCGACGAGGTCAGCCGCCGTGTCGATCTCCTCGTCCGTGATTTGCCGGCGCGGGTCGCTGGCGTGCAGCGAACCGCGCGCGCCACGGAAGTGCACGAGGGATTCCGCCAGTGCCTGCGTGCCGGGCTTGGGGCGCGGGCCGCGCAGCAGGGCGCGTTCGAGCGCCGCCGTGGCGGCATCGTGCGCGCTGGCCGCCGCGCCGAGCCGCAGCAGCGGGTGCTTGAGCAGCGCCAGCAGGGTCACCGGCTCCAGCCCCTTAAGCGCGGCCTCGGCGGCCAGCCGGGCGAAGCGGCCGGCCTGCGTGTCGGTGAGCGGGTCGCCGCCGGAGTCGTCCACCGCTACGCGCCAGCGCTCGAGCGCGGCGACGACGCGGCGCGCCAGCGCGCGGTCGGGCGTCACCAGCGCGATGCGCTTATCCCTCGCTTCGAGCCCCTCGCGGATCGCGACGGCGATAGCGAGCGCTTCCTCCTCCGCGTTGGCGGTTTCGATCAGGCCGATGGAGGCGAGCGCAGCGTCGGCCGCCGTGCCGAAGTCCGCGCGGCTGCGGCTCAATTGCCAGTGCTCGGTGGTGGCGGCGGGCCGCAGGGCCTCCGACACCAGCGCCTCGCGGCCGTACGCGGCGGGCGCAGCAAGCATCTGCACGTCGGCACGCGTGAGCCCCATGCGCGCGAGCAGGCCGTGCAGCGCGAATTGCGCGTGGCCGGCGGCGGGCGCGCCGTCGTGCGTCTTGTCGCCGTCGTCGCCGGCGAGCCGCTGGAAGGACGGCTCGTCGATGTCGGTATCGAGGCCGGGCAGCACGACCGCGCCGTGCGGCAGGCCGGCGATGGTGGCGAGCAACTTGGCGGTGGCCGGCATTGAGCCGGTGGAGCCGGCGGCGATCACCGGCCCGTTGCTGCCGGCGAGACGCTTGGCTTCAGCCGCGATGAGCAGGTCGCGCCGTTCGGCCGCCTCGATCGCGCCGCGCTCGGCGCGCATCGCCGGCCAGTTCTCGCGCGCGATCTTCAGGAATTTGAGCGATCGCTGCCAGTACTCGTCGAGATCGTCGGGCACCAGATTGTCGAGCCGATCCCACGGGACCTGCCGCGTGATCATGTCGTCCATCAGCCGGGCGAGATCGTCGGCGAGGCCGAGCGCGGCGGGCACCGTGTTGGCGACCAGAGGTGAGCCTGCTACGGCGCGCATGGCGGGCGACCTGGCCCATTCGCGGATCAGCTCGGCGAGCAGCAGGCGGCGCTCGAGCGGGTCGATCGCTTCCGGCAGGCGCAGCGCGTCCTCGGCATGAGCGGCCTCCGCGAAGGCGATCTCGTCCTCGTCGATGTCGCCGAGCGGCACGATGCGCGGCAGGATGGCCGCGTCGCCGTCGAGCCGTTCGAGGAACACCTCGCGCGCCAGCCGGCAGGCGCGCCGCGTCGGCAGGTACAGCGTGGCGGAGGCAAGTGCGAGTGGGTCGTCGCCGGCGGGAAAGCCGGGCACCAGCCTGCCCGCCCGCAGCGCGTCGATCAGCACCGTCAGGAACGGCGCCGAGGCGGGGATGGTGAAGACGCGGGGGCGGGTCGGACTCATGACCGCACCATATCCTGAATCGTGTCTTGGGCGCGGCGCGGCATGCAATGCCGCGCCCGGGACCGTATCAAATCCGGCGCCTTGTCGGGTCCCGGGTCTGCAGCGCACCGCAAAGGCGCGCTACGCTGCGCCCGGGACAGGGGCGGCTACTGCGCGCTCGCCTTGATCGCCGCCTCGGCGGCGGCGACCGCCTCGGGCGTGCCGACATGCATCCACACACCCTCCAGCGCCAAGCCGTGCAGGCGGCCTTGCGCGGCGGCGCGCTCGAACAGGTCGGTGAGCGAGAAATGGCCTTGCGGGGCGTCCTTGAACAGGGCGGGCGACAGGATTGCCGCGCCGGCGTAGACGTAGGGAGCCACCTCGCGCTCGCCGCGCCGCTGCAGGCCGCCCTGCGGCAGGATGTGAAAGTCGCCGCGCCCGGCATAGCCGATGCTGCCGGCGGTCGGCGCGAGCAGCAGCAGCGCGTCCATCGCCGCGGGATCGAAGGTCTGCGCCAGGCGGGTGAGGTTGGGTTGCGGCCCGTCGATCCAGATCGTGTCGCTGTTGATGTGGAAGAACGGCGCATCGCCCAATTGTGGCAACGCCTTCGCCACGCCGCCGCCGGTGCCGAGCAGCAGCCCGCGCTCGTCCGACAGCACGATCTGCGGCCGCGTGCGCGCGGCGACATGCGCCTCGATCATCTCCGCCATGTAGTGGATGTTGATGATCGCGCGCTCGACGCCGGCCTCGGCCAGGCGGTCGAGCACATGATCGAGCAGCGCCTTGCCCGCGACCTTGACCAGCGGCTTTGGACGGTCGTCGGTGAGCGGGCGCATGCGCACGCCGAGACCGGCGGCGAGAACCATGGCGCGGCGGGGCGGTGTCTGCATCGGGCTCACGGATTGAGGGAGGGGACGTTGGCGCCGTACCAGGCCTTCAGATCGGCCAGCGCCGGGTGCGCCAGCGAGCGCTGGAGATAGGCCCATACGCGCGGCATGTGACGCAAATATTGCGGCTTGCCGTCGCGCTTCTCCAGCCGCGCAAAGATGCCGAGGATCTTGGACGCGCGTTGCGCGGCCATGGTTGCATAGAGGCGAGCGAAGGCGGCGGCATCGAAGCCGGACTCGGCGCGGCGCGTACGCGTGTAGCGCGACAGCAGCGCGATCTCCACCATCTCCGGTACGTCCACGCGGGCGTCCTGCAGCAGCGAGGCGACGTCATAGGCGGCGGGACCCATCACCGCGTCCTGGAAGTCGAGCAGGCCGATGCGCGCGACGCCCTCGCGTTCCGGCAGCCACAGCAGGTTGGGCGAGTGGTAGTCGCGCAGCACCCAGGTGGCGGGTGCGTCGAGCGCGGGCTGCAGGGCGTCGCGCCAGAGCGTGAGATACTCGAGGCGGTCGGCGTGCGAGAGCGCCGCGCCGAATTTCGGCAGGTACCAGTCGGGCAGCAGCTCCACCTCGATCAGCATCGCGTCGAGGTCATAGCGCGGCACGCGGTAATCGACGTCTTCTTCGACCGGCAGGATGTTCGGCAGGGTCAGCCGGTGCAACGCCGCCAGGACGTCGGTGGCCACCTCGTAACGCGATTCGATGGGCGCCGGCGGCTCGCCGGCCACCACCAGCTCATTGCCGAGGTCTTCCAGCACCAGGAAGCCGGCGTCGCGGTCGGCGGCGAAGATGCGCGGCGCCGAGAAGCCGCGTTCGCTCAACGCGCGCGCCATGGCGATGAACGGCGTCACGTTCTCGGCCAGGTGGGCGATCGCGCTATAGGGCTTGCCGTCGCGCACCGGCGGCCCGTCCGGCCGCTTCGGCGAGTTCATCAGGAGGTAGCTGCCGCCTTCGAACGTCAGCCGTTCGTAGGAGCGGGTGGAGGCGTCGCCCTGGATGCGCTGGCGCTCGGCCCTGGCGAAGCCGCTGCGCTCGAGGAAGCGGCGCATGAGCGCGATGCGCTCGGCCTTGGCGGCGAAGCTGCCATAGCCGGTGAGGCGCGCGTTGCGGAAGCTCGCGCCCTGCTGCGGCGCCAGCGTGAAGGCGATATCGAGCCGGTCCGGCGGCAGATATCCGGCGGCGCGGTCCGGCCACTCCAGCAGGGTCACCGCGCCGTCGCCGAACTCCTCGAAGCCGAGCTCGGCGAGGTCGGAGCCCGACAGACGGTAGAGATCGGCATGCGTCACATGAAAGCGCGGTAGCGCGTAGGTCTGCATCAAAGTGAAGGTCGGGCTCGGCACCTCGATGGTGTCGTCGCCGGCCAGGTGCCGGATCAGCGCGCGCGCAAAGGTGGTCTTGCCGGCGCCGAGGTCGCCGGACAGGGTGATCAGGTCGCCGGGCTCGATCAGCGCGGCGACGTCCTCCATCAGGCGGTGGGTGGCCTGCTCGTCCTCGAGCGCCACCGTGAAGCTGAAGCCGCCGGAGGTCGTGGGGAACATCGAATCATCCGTTCGGGTCGAAACCTTATAAACGGCGCCGATGAAGCCCTCAATTCGGAAGCTTGGCTTCGCCGCGACGGCGCGGAATGATGCCGACGCGGGGCCGCGCGCGGTTCATGGCCGCCTTTCGCTGCCGCTGCGTCGGCTGACGCGGCTCTACTTCATCTCCACGGTCAGCGGATTGTACGAGTAGAGCCAGGCGTTGCGTTCCTTGCCCTGGTCGCGGCGCGCGAATTCGGCGCGAATCTCGGCTTCGGAGCGCAGGTGGAAGAGGCGGCGGTTGTCGGTCGACTGCTGTACGATGCGGGCGGTGCGGTCGATGCGGTTGCGCTGATAGAGCTGCAAGGCGGCGGGAATATCGCTCTCCATGTTGAGCGCGCGCGCCAGCACCGCGCCGTCCTCGATCGCCATCACCGCGCCCTGCGCGAGATAAGGCAGCGTCGGGTGCGCCGCGTCGCCAAGCAAGGTCGCGCGCGCCGTGCTCCAGTTACGGATCGGCGGACGATTGAACAGCGACCAGCGGTAGCACTTGTCCTTGTCAGCGTTGTCGATGATGGTCTGGATCTCCGGAATCCAGCCGGCATAGTCGGCCTTGAGTTGCTCCCACGGCAGATTGACCGTCCAGGATTCCTCGCGCACGTCGTCGGTCTCGACGATGCCGACGAAGTTCAGCAGCGCGCCGCCGCGCAGGTAGTAGCAGACGGCATGGCCGCCGGGTCCCATGATCACCGATATCACCGGTTCGAGAAAGGGCTTCGGCAGCCGCTCCACCGGGACGACCACGCGCCAGGCGGCATCGCCGGTGTAGGTCGCGGGCGTCTCGCCGACGATCTGCCGGCGCACGACCGACTTGAGGCCGTCGGCCCCGATCAGCACGTCGCCCTTGGCCGACGTGCCGTCGGCGAAATTGAGCGTCACGCCGTCGGCGCTCTCGGTGAAGCCGGTCGCGCGCTTGTTGAGCCGCACCACGTCGGCGCGGAACTCGCGCGCCTTGTCGGCGAGGATGGCGTGGAAGTCGGCGCGGTGGAGCTGGGTATAGGGCGCGCCGTGCAGGCGCTCGTGTTCGTCCGACAGCGCGAAACGCTGGATCTCCTCGCCCGTGTCGTGCAGCCGGAACACATAGGCGCCGGGGCGGACGCCCACTTTGGTGATGGCCTGCTCCAGCCCGAGTGAGCGCAGCGCGTGCATCGCGTTGGCGCTGATCTGAATGCCCGCGCCGACCTCCTCGAGCTGTGGCGCCTGCTCGTAGACCTCGACCTCGTGCCCCTCTTTCATGAGGAAGGACGCAGCGGCGAGACCGCCCAGGCCGGCGCCGGCGATGAGAATCTTCTGGCGAGGCATTTACGGCTCTTTCTTCGAAGGGGACGGGCGACATATGTCGCCTGTCCCGCGTCCGCGATCAAGCGACGCCTGTCATAGGCGCTATGCCGCGGCGGTTTCCGCCTCGGCGGCGATCATGTCGTCGATGATCTTGCGGGCCCGCATCGACCCTGCATCGATGTTGAGATTGCGCAGTGGCATGTGCGGGTGGTCGAGCATGGCCTGCTGCTGCGCCTCGACCACGATCTGGTCCTCGACGAAGATGCCGGCGTTCGCCTCGCGCAACTGCGTGGTCAGCGTCTGGTCGCGCAGGCGGTAGTTCCGCATCAGCGACCAGAAGTACATGCAGGTGGTTTCCGTCTCCGGCGTGATGGTGTTGAGCACGCGCCCGTTGACGCCCTGCGAGCGGTCGCCCTGCGGCGCGCCGGTGCCGGCCGGCGCCACGCCGACGTCGAGCACGATGGTGCACGGCGCTTCGAAGCGGATGATCTGCCAGCGGTCCACGTTGCCCGGCTTGCCGAGCTGCGCGCGCCAGAAGGGCGGCGCGTCGATGTCGTGCATCCAGCGCGTGGAGGTGACGGTGCGGCCCTCGTGCGTCGTGCTCATCGGGGTTTCGGCCACGTGCTTGCTGCCGATGCTCGTCGAGTGCACGAAGGATTCGTGCGTGAGGTCCATCAGGTTGTCCACGAACAGGCGATAGTTGCACTTGGCGAACATGGTCTTGCCGTCGCCCGCCCACTCCGGATCGTCGTTCCAGTGCAGGTCGGGTACCAGCGCCGGGTCGGCCTTCGCCGGATCGCCCGGCCACACCCAGACGTAGCGATATTTCTCGATCACCGGATAGGCGCGCACCTTGGCGTTCGGGTTGAGCTTGTCTTGTGACGGCATGTGCGTGCACTGGCCTTTACCGTCGAAGGCGAGGCCGTGATAGCGGCACACCACGTTGTCCTTCTCCAGCCAGCCGAGCGAGAGCGGCGCCAGGCGGTGCCAGCAGGCGTCTTCCAGTACCGCGACGGAATTGTCGGCCTTGCGCCAGAGCACCATGCGCTTGTTGCACACGGTGCGCGCCAACGGTTCCTTCTTGCCGACCTCGTGGCTCCAGGCGGCCACGTACCATGCATTGAGCGGAAAGGAGCGAAGCGTTTCCATCGAAGTCCTCTGAGGTCTGCAAGTCCGACAAGTTCCTATAAGACTAGCGCATGGACGCTTCGGGAGGCCACAACCCGGGCTGGTCGCCATCCGTCGTTCCACCCGTCATTCGGTCGCCACGTTTCCTCCTCGGTGTCGTCGCGGTTTCATTGCGACCGCCATACCGTCGCCACGTCGGCGGCATCCGCGTGTCTTCGTGGCCGGTTGCCGGAACGCGCTTTCACAAGAGGCGTTTTGCAAGGCATGGGCGATTGAAGCCTGACGCGTTTGAAAGGAGACAAATATGCGTAAGTTGTTCTTCGCACTTCCGATCGCGGCCGCCGTGCTGGCGACGCCGGCACTTGCACAGCCGTACGACACGTACTACCCCGCCGGCCCCGTCGTGGGCGGCGCCGCGGTCGGCACCGTGGTGGGTGTCGGCCTGTATGAAGGCTGGTTCGGCAGCAGCGCGGCCGTGAGCGCGTTGCCCGCCACCGCAGCCGGTGCGGCCGCCACCGGCGGCGTCGCGGGCATTGGCACTATCGCGTTGATCGACGCCGCCGTGCAGCCCTGCCGCGGTTTCCAGGCCATCTTCGGCATGAACCGCGGGCAGTGCGCCAACGGTCAGTACGTCGGCTACGCGCCGCAGCGCGACCGCCGCGTCATCGTCCGCTGACGGCGAAACGGAAAGGCCTCCACGGTCCGCCGTGGAGGCCTTTTTCATGCGCTCGCTCAGGCAGCGCTCTGCTTGGCCTGCGGCGCGGCAGGAAAGATGCAAGTCACGGTAGTGCCGTGGCCTAGCGTGGAGTCGATGTTCACGGTGCCGCCGTGCAGCTCGACGAAAGAGCGCACCAGCGAGAGCCCCAGGCCGGGCCCGCGGTGCTGCGAGCCGCGCGGATCGCTCTCGAACCAGTCGAACACCTTGTCCTTGGCTTCCGGTGGGATGCCCGGCCCGCGGTCGGTGACCGAGAAAACCACCGCGTCGGGACGCCGCTCGGCATTGAGCGTGACGGTCTCGCCGTTCGGCGAGAAGCCCACCGCGTTGGACAAGAGGTTGAACAGGATCTGCCGCAGCCGCCGCTCGTCGGCGGTGAAGCTGCCGATGGCGGGCATGACGCGGATGTCGAGCGTGATGTCGTGCTTGACCAAGCGGTCCTGCACGCCTTCCGCCGCCGCTTCCATGCTGGCGCGAATGTCCACGTCCGAAAGGTTGAGCGTCATCGCGCCGGCGTCGATGGTGGCGAGATCGAGGATATTGTTGATGATCGCCAGCAACGCGTTGGTCGAGGCCGTGATGTAGCCGAGATATTCGTGCTGCTTGTCGTTGAGCGCGCCGAAGGCGGGATCGCCGAGCAGGTTGGCGAAGCCGATGATGTTGGTGAGCGGCGAGCGCAACTCGTAGGAGACGTGATGGACGAACTCGATCTTGATCGAGTCCGCTGCCTCCAGCGCCTCGTTGCGCTCCCGCAGCGCACGTTCGACGTTCACGGTGTCGGAGACGTCCTGGAACGTGACCAACGTCGCGCCGTCCGGCAGCGGCATGCTGGTCATGTCGATCATCATGCCGTCACGCCGTTCGATGCGCGCGACCAGCGGCTCACGTCCGTCGATGGCCGTCACGGCGCCGCGCAGGTTGCGCCACACGGCGTTGTCGTCGTGCTGGGCCTGGCACCAGGCGGTCACCGCCTCGACGTGGGGGTGCTGGTCGAGCGATTCAGGCGCGAGCTTCCACATGCGCTGGAAGGCCGGATTGTGCAGCCGCACGCGCCCGTCGGAGCCGAACACGGCCACGGCCTCGGCCAGGTGATCGAGCGTCTCGCTCTGCACCTTGATCAGCGCGGCGTAGCGCCGGTCCATGTCGAGGCGTTCGGTGACGTCGTCGTAGAGGTAAGTGACGCCGCCCTCGGGGTTGGGCGTCGTGACCACGCGCAACGTGCGCCCGTCCGGCAGGTGCCACATGTGCTCCTGCGGCTCGACTGCGCGATAGGCTTCGTAGAGCTGTTGCTTCCACTGCCGGAAGTCCTGCTGCTCGGGCAGCTTTCGGTCGGCGCGCAAGGTGTCGAGCACGGCCGAGTCGGTCGGCATCTGGTCGAGGAAGCCGGCATTGAGCTCGAACAGTGCGCGGAAGGCGGCGTTGTAGAAGGTGAGCTTGCGGTCGACGTTGAAGATGGCGACGCCGGTGGCGAGCTGGTCGAGCACGCGGCGGTGCGCCTCGATCATGCGGGCGAGCTCGCCGCGCATCGCTTCCGCCTCGGTGCGGTCGATGGCCATGCCGGCGCTGCCGGTGCCGCTCGGGCCGACCACCACGTCGAAAATGCGCCGCTCACCGGCTGCCACCGCCGGCAGCCGGCCGGAGAAGGTCTCGCCGGCGGCGCGGGCGCGCGCCAGCTCGCCGCGGCCGGCGCGGTCGAGCAACTCGACCTCGCGCGCGACTGCGTCGGTCGGATCGGTGGCCTCGACGGCGCGTGCATAGGCGGAGTTGACGAAGATCAGGTGGCCGTGGCCGTCGCGCGCCCACACCGGCGCCGGCAGGGCGTCAAGCAGGCCTTTCATGACCTCGACGTCGCTCAACAGCCTATCGTGTGTCGCCGCGAGGTCGATGAGTTCGCGCTCGATGCCGCTGACGTCGCGCAGCCGCAGGATCGCATTGCCGCCGACGGCGCGGCCTTCCGCTTCGAGCGGGCGGCCGCTGCGGCTGGTCAGGTTCATCTCGAAGCCGCGGCCCTCGCTGCGCAGCAGCTCGACCGCCTGCTCCATGCGCTGCGCCGCCGTTGGCTCGAGCCAGGTGCCGAAGGCGAGCACGCGCTCCGGCACGCCGCCGGGCACGATCAAGGCCGTGTCGCCGAAGATCTCCGGCGCGTCGGCGGCCGCGGCCCAGGCCACCAGCACCTGCGGCTGGGTGAGCAACAGCGCCTTCATGCGGTCGATCTCGGCGTGCAGCGCCATGGCCTCGTCGCGCGATCCGCTCTCGGTGCGGCTTGCGGCGCGGCGCGTGCGCAAAAGCATGACGGTGACCAGCACCGCGAAGCACAGAAGCCCGAGCATGAGCGTCAGGGCGACGAATTCCGCGCCGCCGAAGGCGGCGAATGCGCCTTCGACCGCCCGCGCGGCCGCCGGGCCCGCGCCGGTCTCGGCATGGGCAGCGCTCAGCGCGGCACAACAATTTCCGGTCGAGAAGGCGGCGAGGAATCCGCCTCGCCACGGACGAGGACGCAGCCTCCCGCTCGCAGTCCGGATCGTCTCCGGCATTCGGACGTGCCCCAAGAATGCGCAGCGATGTCCGCCACACCGTTGCGCGAATCGTTGGACTTTACCTCTCCGGGGAGTCGCGCCGAAAGAGTCCAGACCGTGAACGTCGCGCGCGAACGCGCGATGGCGCGCTATTTCAGCGACTGTGCCCGCTTGGCCATGTCCTCGACGTTGATCTTGCCGAGCGCGGACGAAAACTCGCGCTCGGCTTCCACCAAGGCCGGCCACACGACGCCGTTCACCAGGTCGGATGCGGGCAGCGGCATCTGGCCGGCGTCGTCGGCGTTGACGGCCGCCCGCAGAATGTCCTCGGCGCTGATCAGATGGAATTCGCGGGCCACTTCGTAGCCGCCATGCGGTCCGCGGATGCCCTTGAGGATGCCGTCGCGCACCAGCGCCTGCAGCACCGGCTCGAGGTGCCGCGGCGGAAGCTTGTGCCGCTGCGCGAGCGCCTTGGCCGATACCGGCCGGTTATCGGCGTTAATCGCCACGTCGATGACAGCGGCAATGGCAAGGACGCCCTTGCGAGATACCAGCGGCATGCTTCGGCACCAGTCGCACCTGCAACGAACCGGGTGGTAATAGATTACGGCCTCGCAGCCGTCCAGCCCGAAAAGCACGCCTTGTTGCTCAACCTCCGGTAGAGCCGAACCCGCCGCTGCCGCGCGCGGTCCGGTCGAGCATCTCGACTTCGACGAGTCGGGCGCGTGAAACGGGCGCGACGATGAGCTGCGCGATGCGCATGCCGCGCGTGATGCTCACGGCTTCACTTCCCAGATTGACCAGCAGCACCTGGACCTCGCCGCGATAGTCGGCGTCGATCGTGCCCGGCGTGTTCAGCACGGTGAGGCCGTGCTTGACCGCGAGCCCCGAGCGCGGACGCACCTGTGCCTCGGTGCCTTCCGGCAGCGCGAGCGCGATGCCGGTCGGCACCAGCGCGCGCGCGCCGGGCGCGATGGTGAGCGGTTCTTGCGCCGGCACCGCGGCGAGCAGGTCGAGACCGGCCGCGTGCGCGCTCTGATAGCTTGGAAGCGGCAGGTCGCCGCCGTGCGCGAGCTGCATGATGCGGACGTCGATTTCGCTCACGCCTTTGTTCCTTTCCTTGCTTCGGAGATGCGCGCAATCAGCATCGCGGCCACCTCGTCCTTCGCCTGCGGCGGCCACGCTTCGACGCCGGACGCGCGCACGAGCTGAATCGTGTTGCGGTCGCCGCCCATGATGCCGGTCTCGGGTGAGACGTCGTTGGCGAGGATCCAGTCGCAGCCTTTGCGCGCAAGCTTGTCCCTGGCGTTGGCGACGACGTTCTCGGTTTCCGCGGCGAAGCCGATGACGAGCTCCGGGCGTTCGCTCTTGCGATGTGCGATCGTCGAAAGGATGTCCGGGTTCTCGACCAGCGCGAGCTCCGGCGCGGTCTGGCCCGGCCGCTTCTTGATCTTCTGCCCGCCCGCTTCGGCCACGCGCCAATCGGCGACGGCTGCTGCGAAAATCGCAATATCGACGGGCAAGGCGCGCTCGACCGCGCGCAGCATCTCGCGCGCGCTTTCGACGTGCACGACGGTGACGTCGGGCGGATCGGGGATGGTCACCGGGCCGCTGACCAGAGCGACCTCGGCGCCGGCGCGCGCGGCCGCCGCCGCGATCGCGTGTCCCTGCTTGCCGGAGGAACGGTTGGCGATGTAACGCACAGGATCGATCGGCTCGTGCGTCGGGCCGGACGTCACCAAGAGGCGCAGACCCTTGAGCGGCTGCGCCTGTTCGCTCGCGAGCAGCTTGTCGGCGGCGGCGGCGATCTCGAGCGGCTCGGCCATGCGGCCGAGCCCGCGCTCGCCGGCTTCCGCCATCTCGCCTTCGTTCGGGCCGACGAAGGCAAAACCATCCCTGGCGAGCTGCGCGGCGTTGCGCTGCGTCGCCTTGTTCGCCCACATGTGCGGGTTCATCGCCGGGGCGAGCAGCACTTTCGCACCGGTGGCCAGCAGCACCGCGGTTGCCAGATCGTCGGCGTGGCCGCCGGCGAGCTTGGCCATCAGGTCGGCGGTGGCGGGCGCCACCACGATCAGCTCGGCCTCGCGCGCGAGCCGGATGTGGCCGACGTCGAATTCGCTGTCGCGGTCGAACAGGTCGGTGTAGGCGCGCTCGCCGGCGATGGCGCCGGCGGCGAGCGGCGTGACGAAATGCTCGGCCGCCTTGGTCAGTATGCAGCGGACGGAAAGGCCGCGTTCTTTCAGGCGGCGGATGAGGTCGAGGGATTTATAGGCGGCGATGCCGCCGCCGATGATCACCAGCGCGCGGCGCCTGGCCGCCGCCGCCTTGTCGCGCGTGCCGGGCGAGGACGCCTCTGGAGCAGCCTCTGGCGGTTCGCCGCCGGGCTCCTCCGCCGCCTCGCGCAGGATGGTGCGCACCTCGTCTTCCATCGAGCGCCCGTGGCGGGCCGCGCGCAGGCGGAGCTGCTTCTTGAGCTTCTCGTCGAGCTGGCGGACGGTAAGAGATGCCATGCAATGCCTCGTCGGAAGAGAGGCTTAGCAGGGTTTCGATTGCATTGCAATCAATGCAATCAAATCGATTGTCAGCTGAGCTGGCGCAGGGCCGCCCGCAGGGCATCGGCGCCGCCGGCCACCAGTTTTTCGAGTTCCCCGTGGGTGTCCCGCCAAATCGGATAGGCCTTGCTGAGAACGGCGCGGCCTGCCGGCGTGATGGCAAGCAGGCGGCTGCGGCGGTCCTTCTGGTCCACCTTGATCCTGACGAGGCCGCGGCGCTCCAGCGGCTTGAGGTTGGCGGTGAGCGTTGTGCGGTCCATGGCGAGCAGGTTCGCCACGCTGCTGATGGTCGGCGGTTCCGGCCGGTTGAGCGACATCAGCAACGAAAATTGCCCGCTGGTCAGTCCAACTGGCTGCAGGACGATGTCGAAACGCCGCGCCAGCGCGCGCGCCGCCCGCTGCACGTGCAGGCACAGGCAGGCGTCGCGCACCTGATGCACAGCGCTGAGCGGAACGTCGTCGCCATTTGACATGCGTCTAATATGTTGATATCAACCTTTTTGTCAAGCAAAGTTCCCATTTGCGTGGAACGGCTCCACAGCCGCGGGCGGCGGCGAGGTGCAGATCTCGCACCGCGAACGTGAAAGGAAACGTCATGCCGATTCAGCCCTATCTGTTCTTCGACGGCCGCTGCGAGGAAGCGATCGAGTTCTACAAGAAAGCGATCGGCGCGCAGGTCGAATTTCTCATGCGGTTCAAGGAAGCGCCCGCGGGCTCCGACAAGGCGGGCGAGGGTTGCGCCGGCCCCATGCCCGACGGCAACAAGATCATGCACGCGAGCATCAAGGTCGGCGACGCGACCATCATGGCTTCCGACGGCATGGCGGCCGGCAAGCCGGAATTCAAAGGCTTCTCGCTTTCCATCTCGGCGAAAAGTGACGCCGAAGCCGCGCGCTATTTCAACGCCCTGGGCGAAGGCGGCGCGGTGCAGCAGCCGCTGATCAAGACCTTCTTTTCATCGAGCTTCGGGATGGTCGCCGACAAATTCGGCGTCGGCTGGATGGTGGTGGTTGCGCAGTAGCAGCGGAAAGAGGAGGTACGTTATGGCGATCGCCAAGCAAAAGATCACGCCGTGCCTGTGGTTCGACACGCAGGCAGAAGAGGCGGCGCGCTTCTACTGCTCGGTGTTCAAGAACTCGAAGCTCGGCCGCGTCAGCTACTACCCGAACGCGGGACAGGACGTTCACGGCAAGCCGGCAAATTCCGTGTTGACGGTCGAGTTCGAGCTCGAGAGCATGCCGTTCATGGCGCTCAATGCCGGGCCGCACTTCAAGTTCGACGAAGCGATCTCTTTTCAGGTCCACTGCGCGACACAGGACGAGATCGACTATTACTGGACCGCTCTGACTGCGGATGGCGGACAAGAAGGGCCGTGCGGCTGGCTCAAGGACAAGTTCGGTCTCTCCTGGCAGGTGGCCCCCGACTATATGGGCGACATCCTGACCGGTCCGGACCGCGCCGCCGCCGCGCGCGTCATGAACGCCTTCATGAAAATGAAGAAGTTCGACATGGTGATGATCGACAAGGCTTTCAAAGGCGAACTGGAGGGCGCATGACTTACGTGGACGGATTCATCGTGCCGGTGCCTAAGAGGAAGGTCGGCGCCTACCGCAAGGTGGCGAGAAAAGCCGGCAAGATCTGGTTGGAATACGGCGCGCTCGCCTTCAACGAATGCGTCGCCGACGACGTGAAGAAAGGCAAGTGGACCTCGTTTCCGCGCAGCGTGAAGCTCAAGCGCGGGGAGACGGTGATGTTCTCGTGGATCGTCTACCGCTCTCGCAAGCAGCGCGACCGCGTGCTGGCGAAGGTGATGAAGGACGAGCGCCTGAAGGCGGATATGATGGGCGACGTTCCCTTCGACGGCAAGCGGATGATCTTCGGCGGCTTCAAGACCATCGTCGAGCTGTAGGCCGCCGCAGGCGGCATTCCAGAGGGGAAACGAGATGCTCAAGGTTCTGGCTGTCGCTGCGGTCTGTCTGGTGCTCGCGGTCGCGGCGGTGCTTGCCTATGCCGCCACCAGACCCGGCGCGTTCCGGGTGACGCGCTCCGCCACCATCAAGGCGCCGCCGGACAGGGTCTTCGCGCTGATCAGCGATTTCAAGCAGTGGCCGGCGTGGTCGCCCTGGGAGCAGAAGGACCCGGCGATGAAGCGCACGCTCGGCGCCGTCACCAGCGGCACCGGCGCGGTCTACGAATGGTCCGGCGACAAGAATGTCGGCAGCGGCCGCATGACCATCGCCGATGCGGCGCCCGCGTCGAAGGTCGCGATCAAGCTCGACATGCTCACGCCCTTCGAAGCGCACAACGACGTGGTGTTCAGCCTAGCGCCGCAAGGCGAGGCGACGGTGGTCAACTGGGACATGCAGGGTCCGGTGCCCTTTGTCGCCAAGATCGTGCACCTGTTCTTCAACATGGACAAAATGGTCGGCGGCGATTTCGAAACCGGCCTTGCCAATCTCAAGACCGCGGCCGAGAGCCGGTAATCAGGCGAATGAGTCGGTGGCGCGCTCTTGCGACGTCATGAGATGCCCGCGCGCATCGGCGCGCGGGCCTCGAAGAATCTGTGACGAGCGATTTGCGCCCAGCCCCTTCGGGGATCGCCGCTCCGCGGCTCACCCCTCAGGGTGACGGCCAATTCATGCCCGCGTCCGCGGGCATGAACAGCTCAGGCCAGCTTCCAGACCATCCAGGCCAGCAGCAGCGCGATCGCCCACAGCGCCGCGGCGGTCCAGCGGTTGCGGCGCTGCTCGGCGCGGCCGATCGCTTCCACGGTTTCGGGCGAGAGCACGAGGCCGTCGCGCGTGATGGTGTCGAGCTGGTCGAGCAGAGTGCCGGCGCGCGTGAGCAGGCTCGGCACCTGCGCGACGAAGCGGCCGATCTCGCCGGCGCCTTCGACCGCGCCTTCCAGCTTGCCGACCGGCCCCAGATTGCGCGCGATCCATTCGCGCACCACCGGGTCGGCCGTCTTCCACATGTCGAGCCGCGGATCGAGCGCGCGCGCCACGCCTTCCACCACCACCATGGTCTTCTGCAACAGGATCAGCTCGGGCCGCGTGCGCATGTCGAACAGGCCGGTGACCTCGAACAGCAGCGTCAGCAGCTTCGCCATCGAGATGTCTTCGGCGGTGCGGTTGTGGATCGGCTCGCCGATGGCGCGGATCGCCTGCGCGAAGGCCTCCACCGAATGTTGGCGCGGCACGTAGCCGGCGTCGAAATGCACCTGCGCGACGCGGTGATAATCACGCGTGATGAAGCCGAATAGTATCTCGGCGAGGAAGCGCCGTTCCTTCGGCCCCAGCCGGCCCATGATGCCGAAGTCGACTGCCACCAGCCGGCCGTCGTCGTCCACGAACAGGTTGCCGGGGTGCATGTCGGCGTGGAAGAAGCCGTCGCGCAGCGCGTGGCGCAGGAAGGTCTGGATCACGTTGCGGCCGAGCGCCGGCAGGTCGAAGCCCTTGGCCTCCAGCGTCGCGCGGTCGTTCAGTCGCGTGCCGTCGACCCATTCCATGGTCAGCACTTCGCGCGTGGTGTGGTCCCAGTCCACCGCCGGCACGCGGAAGTCGGGATCCTCGCGCGTATTCTCCGCCATCTCGGAGAGCGCCGCCGCCTCCAGCCGGAAATCCATCTCGAGCGCGACCGAGCGGTCGAGCGTATCGACGACCTCCACCAGCCGCAGCCGCTGCGCCTCCAGCGACATCGCCTCGGCGCGGCGCGCGGCGAAGAAGAAGGCGTCGAGGTCGACGCGGAAGCGGCGCTCGATGCCGGGCCGCAGGATCTTCACCGCCACCGGCTTGCGCTCGCCGTCCTTCACCACCTCGGCACGGTGCACCTGTGCGATCGAGGCGGCGGCCACGGCCGGACCGAAGCTCGCATAGACCGCGCTGGGCGGCTTCTCGAAGGATGCGGCGATGACCGCTTCCGCTTCGGCCTGCGGAAAGGCCGGCATCTTGTCCTGCAGGCTTTCGAGGTCGCGCGCGATGGCGGTGCCGACCACGTCGGGCCGCGTGGCGAGGAACTGGCCGAGCTTGACGTAAGTTGGCCCCAGCCGTCCGAGCGCGGCGGCGAGCCGGCTGCCGCCGTCCTTGGCGGTCGGGCGCTCGATCAGCCGCGCCAGCGCGACGGCCGTGCGCGCCGGCACCGGCAGAGGGCGCGTATCGACCAGCGCGAACACGCCCTCTCGCGCGAACACGTAGCCCGCGCGCGCCAGGCGAATGAGATGGGAGAGACCGCCGATCACAACTTCCAGCCCGAATGCAGCGCCACCACGCCGCCGGTCATGGGCGTGAAGGAGACGCGGCGGAAACCGGCCTGTTCGATCATGCCGGCGAAGACCTTCGGCTTGGGAAACTTGCGGATCGATTCGACCAGGTACTGGTAGGCCTCGCGGTCGCCGGTCACCGCCTGGCCGACGCGCGGGATCACCTGGAAGGAATAGAGCTCGTACAGCTTGTCGAGCGCCGGCACATCCACCGAGGAGAATTCGAGGCAGAGGAAGCGCCCGCCGATCCTGAGCACGCGGTAGGCTTCGCTCAGCGCGCGGTCGATGCGCGGGACGTTGCGGATGCCGAAGGCGATGGTGACGCAGTCGAAGCTCTTGTCGGCGTAAGGCAGTTCCTCGGCGTTGCCCTGCTCGAAGGTGACCGCCTGGTCGTAGCCCTTCTGCTCGGCGCGCTCGCGGCCCACCGCCAGCATCTCGTTGTTGATGTCGCAGACGGTGACTCGGGTGCCGGGCCCGCCCGCATCCACGACGCGAAAAGCCACGTCACCGGTGCCGCCGGCGAGGTCGAGCAGACGGAAATCGCGGCGGCCTTTGGGCGGGTTCACCGCCGTGACTAGCGCATCCTTCCACGCCCGGTGGAGGCCGCCCGACATCAGGTCGTTCATCAGGTCGTAGCGGCGCGCGACCGAGTGGAAGACGTCGTCGACGCGGCCCTGCTTCTCGTGCAGGGCCACGGTTTCGTAGCCGAAATGGGTCTCTTCGCGCCGGCCGGTCATGGAATAGTCCTTTGCGGGCAGGACCATAGCGCGGCGGCGCGGGGGAGGCTATCTGTGACTGGGGGAGCGGTTAACCATGCCCGAGTTGCCTGAGGTCGAGACGGTACGCAGGGGCCTGGCGCCGGCCATGGAAGGCGCGCGCATCGACAAGGTCGAGGTGCGCCACCGCGGCTTGCGCTGGCCGATCGCCAAGGATTTCGAGAAGCGGCTGGAGGGCAAGACAGTCGAAGGGCTCGGCCGCCGGGCGAAGTATCTGCTCGCCGACCTGTCCTCCGGCGACGTGCTGGTCATGCATCTCGGCATGTCGGGTTCTTTCCGCGTCGGCAAGGAGTCGCGGCCGGGCGTCTACTATCATGAGAAGTCGAAGAGCACCGCGCACGACCATGTCGTGTTCCACATGTCGAACGGCGACACGGTGACATTCAACGATCCGCGCCGCTTCGGTTCGATGAAGCTGGTGCCGCGCGCCAGGCTCGACGGGGAGCCGCTGCTGCGCGGATTAGGCCCCGAGCCGCTCGGCAACGAATTCGACGCGAGCCTGCTGGCAAAAGCCTGCGCCGGCAAAAAAGCCTCGCTGAAGGCCGCGCTCGGCGACCAACGCGTGGTGGCGGGGCTCGGCAATATCTATGTCTGCGAGGCGCTATTTCGCGCGCGGCTGTCGCCGAAGCGACCGGCCTCGACCATCGCGGACCGCAGGGGCAGACCGAACGAGCGCGCGGTGGCGCTGGTCGACGCGATCAAGAAGGTGCTCCAGGATGCCATCAAGGCCGGCGGCTCCAGCTTGCGCGACCATCGCCGCGCCGACGGCTCGCTCGGCGACTTTCAGCACAATTTCCAGGTCTACGACCGCGAGGGCGAACCGTGCCCGCATTGCAAGGGCAAGGTGAAACGCATCGTGCAGCAGGGCCGCTCGACGTTCTATTGCCCGGCGTGCCAGAAGTGACAAGATAAGAGCATGCGGACCGGGAGATTGGCATGAGCTACGAGAACGTCATCGTTGAAACCAGGGGCCGCGTGGGCATCATCCGCCTGAACCGCCCGCAGGCGCTCAACGCGCTCAACAAGGCGCTGATCGCTGACCTGACGCAGGCGATCGCTGCCTTCGAGGCCGATGACAAGATCGGCTGCCTGCTCATCACCGGCAACGAGAAGGCCTTCGCCGCCGGCGCCGACATCAAGGAGATGGCGGACAAGACCTTCATCGAGGCCTATGGCGGCAATTTCACTGCCGACTGGGACGGCGTTGCGCGCGCCCGCAAGCCGATCGTCGCCGCCGTCGCCGGCTTCGCGCTCGGCGGCGGCTGCGAGGTCGCGATGCAATGCGACCTCATCATCGCCGCCGACACCGCGAAGTTCGGCCAGCCCGAGATCAAGCTCGGCGTCATTCCCGGCATCGGCGGCACGCAGCGGCTCACCCGCGCCGTCGGCAAGGCCAAGGCGATGGACCTCGTGCTCACCGGCCGCATGATGGATGCGGCGGAGGCCGAGCGTTCCGGCTTGGTCGCTCGGGTCGTCGCGGCCGACAAGCTGATGGAGGAGGCGATGAAGGTCGCCGAAACCATCGCCGGCATGTCGCTGCCGTCCGTGATGGCGGGCAAGGAAGCAATCAACGTGGCTTTCGAGTCCTCGCTGGCGGAAGGCGTGCGCTTCGAGCGCCGCATCTTCCATTCGCTGTTCGCCACCGAGGATCAGAAGGAAGGCATGAAGGCCTTCGTCGAGAAACGCAAGCCGGACTGGAAGAACAGATAACTAGCTGCGGAACGCTACTTCCTCACGCAAATCACGCGCACGACCGACGCCTTGGCGTCGCGGCCGGCGGCCGGCGGCTGCCGCACGTTGTGCATGGCGAGGAAGTCGCGGATGGCCGCGGCCGAAATGAGCCGCACCGGCGGTGCCGACGGCTCCACGCTGGCGAGCACCGCGGTGCGCATCTCGGTCATGCCGGCGAAGCGGCCCTGCGCGTCGAGCGCGGCGGCGCCGGAGAAGCCGGCCATCGGCATCGGCTGATGCAATTCGATCGCACTGCCTTCGGCGAGCCGGGCCTTGATCTCGGTGAGCGTCTTCGTCGCATCCTGCGCCTTCGGATCGGGAATGCCGATCAGCGTCAGATCGCCCGCCTTCGCCGGCTCGCCGGCCAGCGCCAGCGGCGGCATCTTATGCGGCCCGTAGACGCGCAGCAGCGCCAGCCCCTTGTCCTGATCTTCGGCGACGCGGTCGGCGTCGCCGACGCCGGCGGCGACGATCACCTGGCAGCCTTGCGTGAGCCTGCGGTCGGTGACGATGTGCCCCCGCGCGCTCACCACGATGCCGTTGCCGTATTCGACCGATTTCGCCAGCGCGGCGAAGGGGGCGGTGCGCTCGGGGAACGGGGTGAAGGCGCTCGCCATCGCCACCATCACCGGCGCGACGATGCCCTCCATGGCCTGGTCGTAGAGGATGGTGAAGCCGCGCAGCTCGCCGTCGCGCGCGCGCGCCCGCACGGAGAAGCGCTTCAGGCCCTGCATGCCGCTGACGAACAGGCTGTCGGCGCGCAGCACGCTGTACTCGACCTTGCGCGTCGCCGGCTCCTTCTTCTCGCGCTCGAACAGCTCGGACAGTGCGGTGCCCTTGAGGCGGAAGGTTTCGACCTGGACCTCGCCGTATGCCGAGGACCAGCGCGTGCCGCGCGCGGCCTCGCGCGCATGCGGCACCATCTTGGTGGGCAGGCCGATGCGAATGCCGGTGGCCGGATCGAGCACCACGCTCCAGCCGAACTCCTGCTCGGGGCCGGCGGCCGCCGCCACCAGCCGCGCGCGCTCTTCCGCCGTCAGCACGCCGGTTACCTTGGCCTTGATGCGCTTCTGGAATTTCTTGATCGCGGTGAGCATCGGGTCCTCACCGTTGGCCGCGCCGGTGAAGTCGCCCGACCACAACAGCGCGGCCTGGATCTTCAGCCGCTCGCCGTACGGCACGCCGGCGAACACGCCCGACGACGCCGGCATTGTGTCGGACTTGATCGCGGCGAGATTGGCCGTCTCGCTCTTTGACGTGTCGGCTTTGGGCGCCTCGGTGTTCGCTTGCGCTGGCTTGGTTGGTTCAGGCCTGGCAAGTTCGGGCTTGGCCGCCGCGGCCGGGCGCGCCGCCGGCAGCGGAGTCGCCTGTGAGGTCGGGGCAGGAATGACCGGTTTTGCCGCAGCGCGCGCGGGCTTTGCCGGCTTGGCTGCTGCTGCGGGCTGCTGATCTTCGATCGGATAGGTGGGCATCGGCGTCTGCGCGCGCGCGGACGCGGCGCCGACCAGCAGCACGAGCAATGCCAGGCACGAGATGCGACGCATGGTTCTTAACGCCACCCTAACCATGTTTTGTGGGTCACCTTAGCCCATCGAGGGGGTCGCGCAAGGCACGGCCGCGCGCGGCGCCAGATGCGGTGAACGGCACAAGAGGCTGGCGGAAATTCCTGCCGTATCATAGGCTTAAGCCCATGCTCGATCCTGCGGAACTGGAACGTTACGCGCGCCACATCGTGCTGCGCGAGGTGGGCGGCCCCGGCCAGGCCAGGCTCAAGGCCGCGAGGGTGCTCGTCGTCGGCGCGGGCGGCCTCGGCGCGCCCGTGCTGCTCTATCTCGCGGCTGCCGGGGTCGGCACGCTCGGCGTGATCGACGACGACGTGGTGTCGCTGTCGAATTTGCAGCGGCAGGTGATCTTCGGCACCGACGACGTCGGCAGCCGCAAGGTCGACCGCGCCGAGGCAGCGGTCGCGCGGATCAATCCGCACGTCGCGGTCGAGGCGCACATGGCGCGGCTGACCGCCGACAACGCGCTCGACCTGATCTCGCAATACGACGTGGTCGCGGACGGCTCGGATAATTTCGCTACGCGCTATCTCGTTTCCGATACGTGCTACTTCGCGAAGAAGCCGCTGGTGACGGCGACGCTGCACACCTTCGACGGCGCGCTGACGTCGCTGCGTCCGTTCGAGAAGGGCGCCGACGGCAAGCCCAACCCGACCTATCGCTGCCTGTTTCCCGAGCCGCCGCCGGCCGGCACCGTGCCGGCCTGCGCTGAAGCCGGCATCCTCGGCGCGCTGCCCGGCGTGCTCGGCTCGCTGATGGCGCTCGAGGTCATCCGCGAGATCGTCGGCTTCGGCGAAAGCCTGGTCGGTCGGCTGTTGATGGTGGACGCGCGCTCGATGCGCTTCGAGACTCTGAACTATGCGTGGGACCCGGACAACCCGCTGAACGGCGAGACGCCGACCATCAAGGCGCCGGGCAAATCCGCCTGACGCGCCGGCCGCGCAATGCGGAAATCGTTAAAGTTCATCATGAATGCGGCAATGCGCAGCTGCGCCCATTTCGCTCCGCTAGATTTCCGCCGGAGGGTTGGGGCGACGACGTGCGTAGGAAGCTGCAAAAAATTGCGGTAGGCGCAAGCATCGTTGCGTTCGGGGATTCCGCGGCGCTCGGTGCGTCGTGCGCAAACCCGAATGCAATGGGGGTCAGCCGCACGATCGCGGTGAACGCGCGGCTGATGCCGCTCGTCGGTCGCCACGACTACGGCGTCTCGCTGCCGCTCGCGAACCGCGAGGTCGTGCTGACCTTCGACGACGGCCCGCATCCGCCTCACACCAACCGCGTGCTGAAGACGCTCGCCGACGAATGCCTGCGAGCCACGTTCTTCATCGTCGGGCATAAGGCGCGCGCGAACCCGTATGTGCTGCGCAAGGTGAAGGCCGCCGGCCACACCGTCGGCACGCACACGCAGAACCACCCGCTGTGGCGCATGCGCGGCCCGCGCATCAAGGCCGAGATCGATGGCGGCATCGCCGCCGTGCGCGCCGCGCTCGGCTCGTCCGGCGCGGTCGCGCCCTTCTTCCGGTTTCCGGGCCTTTTCCGAACGATCGAGGCCGAACGCTATCTGCGCGCGCGCGGGCTGATGGCCTGGAGCATCGACGTCGATTCCTACGACTGGAAAGGCATCGGCTCCGACGCGCTGGTGCGGCACACCGTGGGCCAGCTCGAGCGGCGCGGCGGCGGCATCCTGCTGATGCACGACGTGAACCCGACCATGGCGCGCGCCTTGCCGCGGCTGATCGCCGAACTGAAGCGGCGCGGATTCCGCATCGTGCACGTCGTGCCGTCTACGCGGCGCAACGACGTCGTCGCCGACCATGCCTCCGCGCGCCCGCTGAAGAAGCTCGCGGCGGCGCGGCCTGCCGTATCGCGCCCGATCCGCATCGCGCGCAACAACATCAGGAAGCGCAAGAGCGGCAGCTTTGCGGAGATATTCCAGGCTTCGGCGCGCTGACGACGCTGCGCCCGATCGAGAGCGGTTCGACGGGAAGCCGAACCCGATTGACCACTGCCTGTTTCTGGGGCCGCCGCCGGCGGGCACGGTGCCGGCTGTGCGGAAGTCGGCATCCTGGGCGCGCTCGGCTCGCTAGGGTGATCGAGATGCCGCGCGAGATCGTCGGCTTCGTAATTTCAATAGCGGCAGTTACGGTAAGTCGCGATACTTTCAGTTAGTTCGCGTTCGGCAGTGTCGGTCCAGGCCCGCCCTACATAGGGCGATTCATCGGCCCGTTCGGTACCGCCCTTCCGGCGGCCCCTTACCACGAATTGACTCGCTTTGGCCACGAGGCTCATGGTTTGGGGTACGTAGCGTACGTATAAGGTGAGGAACGGTTGCATTATGATCCCCTTGCTTTTGGGCTGCTGTCCGATACGCCGGCAAGGTCAATCTGCGCCTCTCGTTGGCGTAAAGTCGTGAAGCGGGCGCAAAAAATTTCGGAAATATTTCCAAATTTGGCTCAAACAGGCCAACGGCGATGACCTATATGCTTGGCCCATTCCGCCTGGATGATAAGGCGGACATCCTCTATCGGGGAGCCGATCCCGTCGTCCTGGGCGAGCGTGCGGTTATCCTGCTCCGGACGCTGGTGGAGCGGGCGGGTGTGCCGGTTTCCAAAGACACATTGATCGCTGCAGCATGGCCCGGTGTAACGGTTGAAGAGAGCAATTTGACGGTCCAGATAGCCGCCTTGCGTCGCATCCTCGGTGAGGAAGCGGGCGGCGACTGGATTGAGACGCTGCCGCGCCGGGGCTACCGCTACGTTGGACCTGTCGTTGAGGCGGAAGGGTCGGATGCTTTCGAATCGACTCAAGCACGATCGGGACCGCCGCTTCCGCATATTCCGTCGATTGCCGTGCTGCCCTTTCAAAATATGAGCGGCGATCGCGAGCAGGAATACTTCGCCGACGGAGTCGTCGACGAAATCACCACGGCCTTGTCACGCATGCGCGGGCTTTTCGTGATCGCGCGCAGTTCAAGCTTTACCTACAAGGGGAAGTCGATAGATGCAAAGCAAATCGGTCGTGAGCTTGGCGTTCGCTATCTGTTGGAAGGCGGCGTGCGCAAGTCCGACGGTAGGGTTCGTATCACCGCCCAACTCATCGATGCGAGCACCGCGGCTGCCCTCTGGGCAGATCGCTTCGACAGCGCGCTTGATGATATTTTCGATTTACAGGAGAGGATCGCATGCAGCGTGGTCGTGGCCATAGCTCCGATGCTCGAACAGGCCGAGATCGGCCGTGCTCAGCGCAAACCGACAGGTAGTCTTGACGCGTACGACCACTATTTGCGCGGCTTGGCAGTCATTTATCAGAGCCCGTCCGACCAGAAGGCCAACAGCAATGCGTTGCAGTTGTTTACTAAGGCTACCGAATTGGACGGTGATTTTGCCATGGCCTACGGCGTGGCCGCCTGGTGCTATGTTTGGCGGAAAGCGAACGGTTGGATGGTCGACCGGGCGCGCGAGGTTGCCGAAGCGGAACGCTTGGCGCGCCGGGCCGTGGCGCTCGGTAAGGATGATGCGGCAACGCTTGCCAGAGGGGGGCACGCGCTCGCCTTCGTGGCCGGCAAGCTGGACACAGGCGTCACTTTCGTAGACCGGGCACTTGCGCTTAATCCGAATGTCGCCGTGGCTTGGTACCTCAGCGGTTTCGTGCGTGTATTTCTTGGCGAGCCAGAACTAGCTTTGGAGCATCTTGCAAGGGCCATGCGCTTGAGCCCCCTTGATCCGCTGACCTTTGCGATGCAGACCGGTTGCGCGCATGCCTGCATGTTTGCCGGCCGCTATGACGCAGCCGCGACATGGGCGCAAAAAGCCCTGCGGGAACAGCCGGATTTCATGACCACACATCGCGTGGCGGCGGCGGCGAGCGCTCTCTCTGGACGGACCGAGGAAGCGCACAAGGCGATGACGCGGTTGCGCCAACTCGACCCCGCGTTGCGCGTTTCTAATCTGACCGATCAAATCCCACTGCACCGACCGGAAGACCTCGCTTTATACCAGGAGGGCTTGCGAATGGCGGGGCTGCCGGAGTGATCCGGTAAGCAGTCCTTTCAATATGATGTGCCCGCATGCGCGGGTCTTCATTTCGCGAAAGAGACCACTGGCCGCGGTATCAGAGCATAGAAGGCAGCACTCGGTCGGGCGGCCGATGGCCGTCCATGAAGGTGCGGATGTTGATGATCACCTTCTCGCCCATGTCGACGCGGCCTTCCAGCGTGGCCGAGCCCATGTGCGGCAGCAGCACGACCTTGCCGGCGCGCGCGAGCTTGACGAGCTTGGGGTTCACCGCCGGCTCGTGCTCGAACACGTCGAGACCGGCGCCGGCGATGTCGCCTGCCTCGATCAGCCGCGCGAGCGCGTTCTCGTCGATCACTTCGCCGCGCGCGGTATTCACGATGTAGGTCTGCGGCCGCAACAGCTTCAGCCGGCGCGCCGACAAGAGGTGATAGGTCGCCGGCGTGTGCGGGCAGTTTACCGACACGATGTCCATGCGGGCGAGCATCTGGTCGAGGCTCTCCCAATGGGTCGCGTCGAGCTCTTCCTCGATCTTCGGCGCGACCCGGCGGCGGTTGTGGTAATGGATCTGCAGGCCGAAGGCGCGCGCGCGGCGCGCGACCGCCTGCCCGATGCGGCCCATGCCGATGATGCCGAGGCGCTTGCCCCAGATGCGGTGGCCAAGCATCCAGGTCGGCGACCAGCCCGCCCAGTCCTTTTCAGCGGTGAGCACCTGCGAGCCTTCCACCAGCCGCCGCGGCACGGCGAGAATCAGCGCCATGGTCATGTCGGCGGTGTCCTCAGTTAGGACGCCGGGCGTGTTGGTCACCGTGATACCGCGCTGGACCGCGGTGGCGACGTCGATGTTGTCGACGCCGTTGCCGAAATTGGCGATCAGCTTCAGCTGCTCGCCGGCCTTGGAGAGGACGGAGGCGTCGATCCGGTCGGTGACGGTCGGTACCAGCACGTCGGCGGTTTTGACCGCCTCGGCGAGCTGCGCCTGCGTCATCGGCTTATCGTCGGCATTGAGCCGGGTGTCGAACAGTTCGCGCATGCGCAGCTCGACGTTGTCGGGCAGCTTGCGGGTGACGACGACCAGGGGTTTCTTCGCCTTCGGCATAGGCTCTCGCACCGGCGGCGGCCGCGTGAGGGGAAGCGGGCGCCGATTCAGTCCTCTTTAACTGTAGTCGCCCACACTGCGGCTCGGGTGGGCGCACTCGAAAATCCTTTCTTTTCCTAGCAGATGGTCGTGACAAGACAAAGCTTTCGGGCCGCGTTTCGGAGCCTCGCCGGAGCCATGCTTCTGGCCGGCATGCTGTTCATGCCGGCGTGGCCGGCCGTGGCTGGCGACGTCGCTACCGGCCCGGTCAGCGGGCTGCCGATGCCCCGCTTCGTCAGCCTCAAGCCGGACCGGGTGAACGTGCGTGGCGGTCCGAACAAGGACCAGGACGTTCGCTGGGTCTACACCCGCGCCGGCATGCCGGTGGAGATCACCGCCGAGTTCGAGAACTGGCGGCGCATCCGCGACTGGGAAGGGGCGGAGGGCTGGGTCTATCACTCGCTGCTGTCGGGCCGGCGGACGGCCGTCGTGGTGCCCAAGCTCAATGCCGAGCTGGTTCCGCTCTATGAGAACCCGGACGTCGAATCGAACGTGGCGGCGCGCCTGCAGTCCGGTGTGCTCGGCTCGCTCAAGTCCTGCGACGGCAACTGGTGCCAGTTCGCGGGCAAGAACTTCAGCGGCTGGATCCGCCAGGAGCGCCTCTGGGGCGCCTATCCGAACGAGAAGGTGGAGTAGTTCCCTTCACCCTGAGGCGCTCGGCGCCATAGCAGGCGTAGCCTGCGTACACTTGGCTGCGATGCGCCGAGCCTCGAAGGGCGACGGGCCCGGCAGATCATCCTTTCGAGGCGCGCGGAGGCTGTCATCGGGCCGCGCTTCGCGCGGACCCCGTTGGCTCGCACCTCAGGATGACGGCTCTTCCGCCCCAAAATGCAAATGGCC
The DNA here is from genome assembly GCA_046292265.1 of Pseudolabrys sp. Lineage (GTDB taxonomy): Bacteria > Pseudomonadota > Alphaproteobacteria > Rhizobiales > Xanthobacteraceae > Pseudolabrys. The sequence goes on from JBKBRE010000014.1 coordinate 73,146, forward strand.
GGGACAAGCCCGGCCATGACACAGAGTCAGCGGATATCGCCTGAAAATCAGGTCTTCTTGCGCAGACGCACGACCACGTCGACGCGCGCGATCTCGTAACCTTCCGGCGGCGTGGGAGCCTTGTCCACAATCACGTCGGCGCCCGGGATGTCGAGCAGCTCATCGGCGCCCTCGACGAAGAAGTGGTGATGCGCGGACGGATTGGTGTCGAAATAGGCCTTCGAGCCGTCCACCGGAACTTGGCGCAACAGGCCCACCTCGGTGAACTGGTGCAGCGTGTTGTAGATGGTCGCCAGCGACACCGGAACCTTGGCGCGGGTGGCTTCCTCGTAGAGCATTTCCGCCGTGAGGTGGCGGTCGCCCTTGCCGAACAGGATCCAGCCGAGCGCCATGCGCTGGCGCGTCGGGCGCAGGCCAACCTGGCGCAGCATGGATTTGACGTCGTGCCACGGGCAGCCGGTCAATTGCCCGCGCTCGGCAGGAGCAACCTGCGGCGCCGGTTGGGAGATCAGCATGGTACGCGTCTGGGTCATTTCGGAGCCCGAATGGTCTCTGCGCCCACGCAGGGGCGTGCCCGCAACAAACTGTTTCAGATGCAACATATACTAAGTTGGCGGCTAGATGCAACTCCCTCGCAACAGCGAAAATGGGCCGGTTTGTGGCTGATTTTTCACAGGAAAACTGTCCAATCCTTGGCCGGTCGTCATCTTTGCCGGGCCAAGTCGGGTGTGTTACGACTGCGCCCATGGAAATCCAGTCAAACACCCCGCGTGGGGACGTCATGTCGCTAGACCGCCGCCGCAACAGCTTCGAGTACGAGGATTTGCTGGCCTGCGGACGCGGCGAACTGTTCGGGCCGGGCAATGCGCAGTTGCCGCTGCCGCCGATGCTCATGTTCGACCGCATTTCGGAGATCTCCGAACAGGGCGGCGAGCACGGCAAGGGCATGGTCCGCGCCGAGCTCGATGTGCGGCCCGACCTGTGGTTTTTCGCCTGCCATTTCAAGGGCGATCCGGTGATGCCCGGCTGCCTCGGCCTCGATGCGCTGTGGCAGATGGTCGGTTTCTTCCTCGGCTGGCTGGGCTCGCCCGGGCGCGGCCGCGCCCTCGGTCTCGGCGAACTGAAGTTCTCCGGCCAGGTGCTGCCGAGCGTGAAGAAGGTCGTCTACGGCGTCGACTTCAAGCGCGTCATGCGCTCCAAGCTGGTGCTCGGCATCGCCGACGGCTGGCTGTCGGCCGACGGCAACGTCATCTACAAGGCCAGCGACCTCAAGGTCGGCCTGTTCAAGCAGGACGAGGCGCTGGCGCCGGGCGGGGCTTGAGCCTGGGGTGGTCCGGCCGCCGGACGCGCGCCGGATAGACCGTAACGGGGGTCTTGCGGAATTGGCCCGGGCGGTCAATCTGTGGCTCGAACAGCGTCCATCCCCGGAACGAACAAGGGTTATCGGATTATGCGGCGTGTAGTCGTCACCGGAATGGGCATCGTCTCGTCCATCGGCAACAATACGCAGGAAGTGCTGGCGAGCTTGCGCGAGGCGAAGTCGGGCATCGTGCGCGCGAACGAATACGCCGAGCTCGGCTTCCGCTGCCAGGTGCACGGCGCGCCCAGCCTCAATCCGGAAGAAGTGGTCGACCGCCGCGCGATGCGATTCCTCGGCCGCGGCGCTGCCTGGAACCATGTCGCCATGGAACAGGCGATCCGCGATTCCGGCGTCGAGGAAAGCGACATCGTCAACGAGCGCACCGGCATCGTAATGGGCTCGGGCGGCCCGTCCACCCGCACCATCGTCGAGGCGGCGCTCACCACCAAGGAGAAGGGCCCCAAGCGCGTCGGCCCCTTCGCCGTGCCGAAGGCGATGTCGTCGACCGCCTCCGCCACGCTCGCGACCTGGTTCAAGATCAAGGGTGTGAACTATTCGATCTCGTCTGCCTGTGCGACCTCCAACCACTGCATCGGCAACGCCGCCGAACTCATCCAGTGGGGCAAGCAGGACATGATCTTCGCCGGCGGCTGCGAGGATCTCGACTGGACCATGTCAGTGCTATTCGACGCCATGGGCGCCATGTCGTCGAAGTACAACGACACGCCGGAGAAGGCCTCGCGCGCCTACGACAAGGATCGCGACGGCTTCGTCATCGCCGGCGGCGCCGGCGTGCTGGTGCTGGAAGAGCTCGAGCATGCCAAGGCGCGTGGGGCCAAGATCTACGCGGAAGTCGCGGGCTACGGCGCCACCTCCGACGGCCACGACATGGTGGCGCCGTCGGGCGAGGGCGCCGAGCGCTGCATGAAGATGGCGCTGTCCACCTGCAAGACGCCGATCGACTACATCAATCCGCACGCCACCGCGACGCCGGTCGGCGACCAGAAGGAGATCGAGGCGATCCGCGCCGTGTTCGGCGCGAAGTGCCCGGCGATCTCGGCGACCAAGTCGCTGTCCGGCCATTCGCTCGGCGCCGCCGGCGTGCAGGAGGCGATCTACTCGCTGCTGATGATGAACAACGGTTTCATCTGCGAAAGCGCCAACATCGAGAACCTCGATCCGGCCTTCGCCGACATGCCGATCGCGCGCGAGCGCCGCGACAATATGAAGATCGGCGCCGTGCTGTCGAACTCCTTCGGCTTCGGCGGCACCAACGCGTCGGTCGTGTTCAAGCGGCTCGACGCATGATCCTTCGTTGCAACGTCCGCCGGGCGGACTTGTCCCTGCCACCGTCATTGAATTGTCGTGTCCGCGCCATAGACCGGCGTGCGGCGCGGAACACGATTCGATGGGGTGCCTCGCATGAACAAGCCCGTCTTTCCCTCCTTCCTTCGTTCCATTCCGCGTAGGCCAGCTCTCATGCCCGGTGAACACATCGCTCCGCGCGGCACCCTGATGCAGGGCAAGCGCGGCCTGATCATGGGTGTCGCCAACGACCATTCGATCGCCTGGGGCATCGCGCAGATGCTGGCCTCGCACGGCGCCGAGCTCGCCTTCACCTACCAGGGCGAGGCTCTCGCCAAGCGCGTGAAGCCGCTGGCCGAGCAGGCCGGGTCGTCGCTGGTGATGCCCTGCGATGTCGAGGACATCGCTTCGGTCGATGCGGTGTTCGATGCGGTCAAGCAGAAGTGGGGCTCGCTCGACTTCCTCGTTCATGCGGTGGCCTTCTCCGACAAGAACGAGCTGAAGGGCCGCTACGCGGATTCGACGCGCGAGAACTTCATCCGCACGCTGGTGATCTCCTGCTACGCCTTCACCGAGGCGGCCAGGCGCGCCGCCGCGCTGATGCCGAACGGCGGCGCCATGGTGACGCTCACCTACAACGGCGGTGACCGCGCCATGCCGAACTACAACGTGATGGGGGTCGCCAAGGCGGCGCTGGAAGCCTCCGTGCGCTATCTTGCGGTGGATTTCGGGCCGCAGAAGATCCGCGTCAACGCCATTTCGGCCGGGCCGATCCGCACGCTTGCCGGCGCCGGCATCACCGACGCGCGCTACATGTTCGCGTTCCAGCAGAAATATTCGCCGCTCGGCCGCGGCGTGACGCTCGATGAGCTCGGCGGCGCCGGGCTCTACCTGTGCTCGGACCTATCGACCGGCGTGACCGGCGAAATCCATTTCGTCGACTCCGGCTACAACGTCATCGCCATGCCCCACCCGGAGGCGCTGAAGGCGGCCGCCGGCTCGGTGGATAACGGCGGGCAGTAGCCCTCAATCAAGTTCCCTCTTTCGATCTTCGGACGCGGTGGCTGCGCGTGTGGTGTGCGCAGCATGTCGCGCGACTGGCAGACGCATGCCGTGTATCGGACGGCTGCCCTATGATGCACGAGCGGAACTTGCGCGATAAGGGTCTCACGCCTGCGCTACGCGCGTAAAGTTCCTCAAAAGACGGAGCAGATGCCATGGCGCGAAAGATGAAAGCCGCTGTATTCGTCGAGCCGAACCGCATTGTGCTCGATGAGAAGCCGATCCCCGACGTCGGTCCGTTGGATGCCCTGGTCCGCATCACCACCACCACGATCTGCGGCACCGACATTCACATCCTCAAAGGCGAATATCCGGTGGCGCGCGGGCTGACGATCGGCCACGAGCCGGTCGGCATCATCGAGAAGCTCGGCTCGGCAGTGAAAGGGTACCGCGAAGGTCAGCGGGTCATTGCGGGCGCTATTACACCGAGCGGCCACAGCGCCGCCTGCCTGTGCGGGTTCCACTCGCAGGACGGCGCAGGCACAAAGCATGGCTTCAAGCCGATGGGAGGCTGGCGCTTCGGGAACACGATAGACGGCACGCAGGCCGAGTATCTGCTCGTGCCGGATGCCATGGCCAATCTCGCGCCGATTCCGGAAGCGCTCAGCGACGAGCAGGTTTTGATGTGCCCCGACATCATGTCGACCGGCTTTTCCGGTGCGGAACGGGGCCAGGTGAAAATCGGCGACGTCGTCGCGGTTTTCGCGCAAGGCCCGATCGGCCTGTGCGCGACCGCCGGTGCGCGGCTGATGGGCGCGACGACGATCATCGGAGTCGATGCCGTGCCGGCGCGCATGGACATCGCGCGCAAGATGGGGGCGGATCACGTCGTCGACTTCACCAAAACAGATCCGGTCGACGAGATCATGCGCCTCACCGACGGACGCGGCGTCGATGTGGCAATCGAGGCGCTCGGCCGCCAGGAAACCTTCGAGGCGGCGTTGCGCGTGCTGCGGCCGGGCGGCACGCTCTCGTCGCTCGGCGTCTACTCCGGCGACCTCAGGATTCCGCTCGGCCCCTTCCTGGCCGGTTTGGGCGACCACACCATCGTGACCACGCTCTGCCCGGGCGGCAAGGAGCGCATGCGTCGGCTGATGGAGGTCATCGCCGCCGACCGCCTCGACACGCGGCCGCTGGTCACCCACCGCTTCAAGCTGGACGACATCGAGAAGGCCTACGACCTTTTCGGCAATCAGCGCGACGGCGTGCTCAAGGTGGCGATCACGCCGTAGCAACTCCGCCCAGTCCTTCGACCGTTCAGCAGGAACGAAACGGCCTGGGTTCCTCAGCCTTTCGCCGGCGGCCGACATAAAAAACGGCCGGGGAAATCCCCGGCCGTTTACATTTCTTTTTACGGTGACGGACTACGCCGCCTTCTGCGTGCCTGCGCCGACCAGGTCGAAGCGGTCCGCGTTCATCACCTTGGTCCAGGCCGCCACGAAGTCCTTCACGAACTTCTCCTGCGAGTCCGCGCAGGCATAGACCTCCGCGAAGGCGCGCAGCTGCGAGTGCGACCCGAAGATCAGGTCGACGCGCGTTGCGGTCCACTTGAGCTCCTTGGTTTTGCGGTCGCGGCCCTCATAAGTGCCGTTCGCGGCCGGCGACCACACCGTGTCCATGGTGAGCAGGTTGACGAAGAAGTCGTTCGTTAGCGTGCCGACCTTCTTGGTGAAGACGCCGTGCTTGGAGCCGTTGGCATTGGCGCCGAGCACGCGCAGGCCGCCGACGAGAACCGTCATCTCCGGTCCGGTCAGCGTCAGCAGTTGCGCCCGGTCCACCAAAGCCTCTTCGGGCTGCATGAACTGGATCTTCTTGGCGTTGGTGTAGTTGCGGAAGCCGTCCTGACGGGGCTCCAGCGGCGCGAAGGAGGGAACATCGGTCTGCTCCTGCGACGCATCCGTGCGGCCCGGCGCGAAGGGGACCTTCACGCCGACGCCGGCGTCCTTGGCGGCCTTCTCGACCGCCGCGTTGCCGCCGAGCACGATCAGGTCGGCAAGCGACACCTTCTTGCCGAAGCCCTTCTGAATTTCCTCGAGCTTGGCGAGCACCGTCTTGAGCTGGGCCGGTTCGTTGACCTCCCAGTCCTTCTGCGGGCTGAGGCGGATGCGCGCGCCGTTGGCGCCGCCGCGCTTGTCGGAGCCGCGGAAGGTCGAGGCCGACGCCCAGGCGGTCGAGACGAGCTGCTGCACCGTGAGGCCCGATGCGAGGATCTTCGCCTTCAGCGCTTCGGCGTCCTTGTCGTCGATCAGCGGATGATCGACGGCCGGGACCGGGTCCTGCCAGATCAGCACTTCCTTCGGCACCAGCGGGCCGATGTAGCGGGCGCGCGGTCCCATGTCGCGGTGCGTGAGCTTGAACCAGGCGCGGGCGAAGGCGTCCGCGAACTGATCCGGGTTCTCCATGAAGCGCCGCGAGATCTTCTCGTAGATCGGATCGAACCGCAGCGAAAGGTCGGTCGTCAGCATCTTCGGCACATGCTTCTTCGACGGATCGAAGGCGTCCGGGACTGTGGCGCCTGCACCCTTCGCCCGCCACTGCTTCGCGCCGGCCGGGCTCTTCTCCAGCTCCCATTCGTAGCCGAACAGGTTCCAGAAGAAGTTGTTGCTCCACTTCGTCGGCGTCGTGGTCCAGGTGACTTCCGGACCGCCGGTGATGGTGTCGCAGCCGATGCCGGTGTTGAACTTGCTCTTCCAGCCGAGGCCCTGGTCCTCGAGCGCGCCGCTTTCCGGATCCGGCCCCACCAGCGACGGATCGCCCGCGCCGTGGGTCTTGCCGAAGGTGTGGCCGCCGGCGATCAACGCCACCGTCTCCTCGTCGTTCATCGCCATGCGGAAGAACGTCTCGCGGATGTCCTTGGCCGCCGCGACCGGATCGGGATTGCCGTTCGGGCCTTCCGGATTGACGTAGATGAGGCCCATCTGCACGGCGCCGAGCGGCTCCGAGAGCTGGCGCTCGCCCGAGTAGCGCTCATCGCCGAGCCAGGTGCCCTCCGGTCCCCAGTAGAGTTCTTCGGGCTCCCACACGTCCTTGCGGCCGCCGGCGAAACCGAAGGTCTTGAAGCCCATCGACTCGAGCGCGACGTTGCCGGCCAGGATCATCAGGTCGGCCCAGGAAATCTTGCGGCCGTACTTCTGCTTGATCGGCCAGAGCAGACGGCGGGCCTTGTCGAGGTTGGCGTTGTCCGGCCAGGAGTTGAGCGGCGCGAAGCGCTGCTGACCTGCGCCGGCGCCGCCGCGGCCGTCGGTGATGCGGTAGGTGCCGGCGCTGTGCCAGGCCATGCGGACCATCAGGCCGCCGTAATGGCCGAAGTCGGCCGGCCACCATTCCTGCGAGTTCGTCATCAGCGCGGTCAGATCCTTGATCACCGCATCGAGGTCGAGGCTCTTGAACTCCTTGGCGTAGTCGAAGTCCTTGCCCATCGGGTCCGACAAATTCGAATTGCGATGGAGCACCTCGATGCTCAGCGCGTCCGGCCACCAGTCGCGGTTGGTCCGTGTGTGATGGACCGGGCACTGGCCGGTGGTTTTGGTTTTGTCATCCATGCTTGAGGCTCCTCTCGTGTGGCTCTCGTCCTTGCGGCGGAGCGCAACCCTTCCCCCGTGGTCGGTCCCGACCAGGCATAAGTTACGCGTGAAACTATTATCGCTCGAAACCGGGATCAGGTCTAATCGTATTGTTTACCGAGGCTGATAAGTATATCTGATCGATATGATCACCTTGCGACAACTGCGCTATCTGGCCTCGCTGGCGCGCCAGCGGCATTTCGGTCGGGCGGCCGAGGAGTGCTCTGTTACCCAGCCCGCTTTGTCCATGCAGATCCGCGAGCTGGAGAAGGAGATCGGCGTCGAGCTGGTCGAACGGCGGCCGAACGACATCGCGCTCACCGAAACGGGGCTGGAAGTCGCGCAGCGCGCCGAGCGCATCCTGGCCGCCACGCGCGACCTCGTCGATTTCGCCCGCCACCGCGACCTGCTCAGCGGGACCCTCAAGCTCGGCATCATCCCGACGCTGGCGCCGTATGTGCTGCCGCGCATGCTGCCCCTACTGCAGGCGCGCTACCCGCAATTGCGGATGGAGGTGCGCGAAACGCAGACCAAGGTGCTGCTCGACGAGCTCGCCGGCGGAGCCCTCGATTGCCTGATGCTGGCGCTGCCAGCGGAGGCCGCCGATGTCGAGACGCTGAAGCTGTTCGACGATCCATTCCTGCTGGCAGTGCCGGCCGGCGAGCGCGGGGCCGAGGACGGGCGGGTCAGCGTGGCGGCGGTCGATCAGCGGCGGCTCATTCTGCTCGAGGAAGGCCATTGCCTGCGCGACCAGGCGCTCGCCTTCTGCGCCACCAACAGCCGCGACGCGCCGGCGCGGCTCGGCGCGACTTCGCTCACCACCGTGATGCAGATGGTGGCGAACGGCTACGGCGTGACGCTGCTGCCGCAGGTCGCTACCGACGCCGAGGCGCGCGACGCCCGCGTGAAGCTGCTGCGCTTCTCGAAGCCGGAGCCGAAGCGCACGGTCGGGCTGGTCTGGCGCCGCACCTCGCCGCGCCGCAAGGACTTCGAGGCGCTCGGCGAGATCGTCAAGGAAGCGCTCGCCCGCAAGCCGGCGCCGTTGCGCGCGGCCGAATAAAAAAAGGCGGCCCGGAGGCCGCCTTTTCTGTGTTTCGGGACCATCGTCCTTCGAGGGCTTCGCTTCGCGAAGTCGCTTCAGGATGACGGACAGGACTTACTCCGCCGCGCCTTCGGCCGGCTGCTGCTCGGCTTTCTGCTTGGCTTCGAGGTCCTCGCCGGTGGTCTGATCGACCGCCCGCATGGACAGGCGCACCTTGCCGCGCTCGTCCATGCCGAGGAGCTTCACCTTCACCTTGTCGCCTTCCTTGACCACGTCGCCGACCTTGTTGACGCGGTGCGGGGCGAGCTGGCTGATGTGCACGAGGCCGTCCTTGGCGCCGAAGAAGTTCACGAAGGCGCCGAAATCCATGATCTTGACGACCGTGCCCTCGTAGATCGTGCCGACTTCCGGCTCGGCCGCGATCGACTTGATCCAGTTGATCGCCGCCTTGATCGAATCCGCGTTGGCGGAAGCGACCTTCACCGAACCGTCGTCCTCGATGTTGATCTTGGCGCCGGTCTTTTCGACGATCTCGCGGATCACCTTGCCGCCGGTGCCGATCACTTCGCGGATCTTGTCGGTCGGGATCTTGAACGTCTCGATGCGCGGCGCGTGCTCGCCGAGCTCGGCGCGGGCCGCGGTGAGGGCCTTCGCCATTTCACCGAGGATGTGCAGACGGCCGTCCTTCGCCTGGCCGAGCGCGACCTTCATGATCTCCTCGGTGATGCCGGCGATCTTGATGTCCATCTGGAGCGAGGTGATGCCCTGATCGGTGCCGGCCACCTTGAAGTCCATGTCGCCAAGATGGTCCTCGTCGCCGAGAATGTCGGACAGCACGGCGTAGCGCTTGTCCTCGAGGATGAGGCCCATGGCGATGCCGGCGGTCGGGCGCTTGAGCGGCACGCCCGCGTCCATCAGCGCCAGCGAGGAGCCGCAGACGGTGGCCATCGACGACGAGCCGTTCGATTCGGTGACCTCAGACACCACGCGGATGGTGTAGGGGAACTCCTCCTTCGACGGCAGCACCGGATGGATGGCGCGCCAGGCGAGCTTGCCGTGGCCGATCTCGCGGCGCTTGGTGCCGCCGAGGCGGCCGGTCTCGCCGACCGAGTAGGGCGGGAAGTTGTAGTGCAGCAGGAACGCTTCCTTGTAGGTGCCCTGCAGCGCGTCGATCCACTGCTCGTCCTCGGCGGTGCCGAGCGTGGTGACGACCAGCGCCTGGGTTTCGCCGCGGGTGAACAGCGCCGAACCGTGGGTGCGCGGCAGCACGCCGACCTGCACTTCGATCGGACGCACGGTCTTGAGGTCGCGGCCGTCGATGCGCTTGCTGGTGTCGAGGATGTTCCAGCGCACGATCTTGGCCTCGAGCTCCTTGAATACGCCGGCGACGCGCTGCTTGTCGTAAACGGGCTCGGCGCCTTCCGGGAAGAAGTGCGCCATCACCTTTTCCTTCACCGCGCCGACCGCCTTGTAGCGCTCCTGCTTGATGGCGATCGAATAGGCGGCGCGCAGGTCCTGCTCGGCGAGGCCGAGGATTTCCTTTTCCAGCGCGGCGTTGTCGGGCAGCGTCAGCTCGCGCGGCTCCTTGGCGGCCTTCTCGGCGAGCTTGATGATGGCCTCGATCACCGGCTGGAAGTGCCGGTGGCCGAACATCACGGCGCCGAGCATGATGTCCTCGGACAGTTCCTTGGCTTCCGATTCGACCATCAGCACGGCATCGTTGGTGCCGGCGACGACGAGGTCGAGCTGGCTCTCGCTCATCTCGTCGATCTGCGGGTTGAGCACGTATTCGTTGTTGATGAAGCCGACGCGCGCGGCGCCGATCGGACCCATGAACGGCGCACCCGACAGCGTCAGCGCAGCCGAGGAAGCGACCATCGCCAGGATGTCGGGATCGTTCTCGAGATCGTGCGACAGCGTGGTGATGATGACCTGCGTTTCGCAGCGCCAGCCGTCGGCGAACAACGGACGCACCGGCCGGTCGATCAGGCGGGAAACCAGCGTTTCCTTCTCGGTCGGACGGCCTTCGCGCTTGAAGTAGCCGCCGGGAATGCGGCCGGCCGCGTAGAACTTCTCCTGGTAGTCGACGGTCAGCGGCAGGAAGTCCACGCCTTCGCGCGGCGCCTTCGCCGCGACGGCGGTGGCCAGAACGGTGGTTTCGCCGTAGGTGGCGAGCACGGCCCCATCGGCCTGCCGCGCCACGCGGCCCGTCTCCAGGGTGAGCTTGCGCCCGCCCCAATCGAGTTCAACTCGATGGATATCGAACATTGCTTTCTTCTCTCATGGTTTTCAGGCGAGTCCCGAATGCCATGAGCAAGACGGCACGAAGCTGTGCGTCACCGTACAGGACGGAGAGCGGACAGCGTCTTGCGATCCTGCCATGGCGTTCGAAACCTTGCCTTGGCGCAAGAGGCGATCGTTATCGGCTCTTGCCGGTCGCCGGCGGCGCCATCGCCGCCGGTAATAGGCGAATGCATCTGGAGCATTCGCTTCACGAACGCGCGGGATCTCGAAAAGGCCTCGCGCGGTACAAAATTAGCGGCGGATGCCGAGCTTCTCGATCAAATCCTTGTAGCTCTTCTCGTTCGTGCGGCGCAGGTAATCGAGCAGCGTGCGCCGCTGCCCCACCATCTTGAGCAGGCCGCGCCGCGAATGGTTGTCCTTGGCGTGGGTCTTGAAATGCTCGGTGAGATTGTTGATGCGCTCGGAGAGGATCGCCACCTGAACTTCCGGCGACCCGGTGTCGCCGGCCTTCTTGGCGAACGACTTGATCACTTCAGCCTTGCGGCTGGCACTTACCGACATCGGTCATCCTTTCTTGACGGCGCGGCCCACAAGGCCGGCCAGGTTGAACACGCGCTTGGGGACGATTTCGCCGCGGTCCATTTCGGCCAGGGCCAGAAGCTGGCCTGCGACCGTCACATAGACCGGGCCGCTGAAAGCGGGAGCGTCCCGTCCGCGCAACAAAACGGCTTGGCCCCTTGCGAGCCTCGCCGCATCCGCCCGGCTGATGGCCAGCGCCGGGATGTCGTCCAGCGCGGTCTCGACGGGCATGAGGGCGTCGGCGAGGCTACCCTCGCCGGACGCGGCTCTATGGCACAGAGCCTCCAGATCTTCCAGCGAAATCATGGTTTCCGGGCCGAAGGGGCCGACGGCGGTCCGGCGCAGCTGGCTGACATGGCCGTAACAACCGAGCGCCCGGCCCATATCGCGGGCCAGCGAGCGGACATAGGTACCTTTGCCGCATTCGGCTTGCAGGACGGCGTGGTCGGCGTCCGGCAGCTCCATCAGCTCCAACCGGTCGATCTGCACCGGGCGCGCCTGGAGTTCGACGGTTTCCCCGTCGCGCGCGAGGTCGTAGGCCCGCTCGCCTTCGATCTTGATGGCGGAATAGCGTGGCGGCACCTGCTCGATGGTTCCCATGAAGCGCGGCAGCAGCGCCCGGATAGCCTCGGCCGTCGGTCGCTCGACGCTCTGGGCGATCACCCGGCCCTCGGCGTCGTCGGTGTCGCGTTCCTCGCCCCACTGTATGGTAAATTGGTACCTTTTCCGCCCATCCATGACGAAGGGCACAGTCTTGGTCGCCTCGCCGAGGGCGATCGGCAGCACGCCCGAGGCGAGCGGGTCGAGCGTGCCGGCATGGCCGCAGCGCCGGGCCGAGAACAGCCGCTTGATGACGCTGACCGCGTGGGTCGAGGTCATGCCGACCGGCTTGTCGAGCACGATCCAGCCATGCACGTCGCGCTTGTCGCGCCTGAACTGCTTCTTGTGCGGCTTGCGGCCGCTCTCCTCGCGGGGCGGCAGGTCCGCCTGCGAGGCGGCGGGCTGCTCCAGGCCGCTCACGTCGTTCTCGTTCACTCGTCGTCCCCACGTTCGAGATCGCGCTTCACTTCCGGCGAGCGCAACAGTTTGTCGATCCGCTCGGCTTCCTCGAAGCGTTCGTCGATGCGGAAGCGGATGTCCGGCGCGAACTTCAGGTTGATGCGGTGGGCGAGTTCCGCGCGCAGGTACTTTTTGTGCCGCTCGAAGGCGGCCAGCACCGCGGCGGCGTCCTTGCCGCCCATCGGCATCAGGTAGATGGTGGCGAGCCGCAGATCGGCGGTAACTGTTACCTCCGGCACGGTGATCATGTGCCCTTCGATCACCGGGTCGTGCACGTCGCCGCGCGCGAGCATGTCGGCGATCGCATGGCGCACCAGCTCGCCGACGCGCAACTGGCGGGGCGAGGCGCCCGATCCGCTTTCGCGGTGGTGTTTCTGTTTCGTCATTGAAGCATTCAGCTTTCAAAGCGTCATGGCCGGCTTGTCACCACAAGTCGGATATATCCGACTTGTGGCACCTAACCTTGCGAAAGTCGGGCAGGCCCGACTTTCTTCGCCATCCTCGTCTTGCTTCCTTCTCGATCATGAAAGGGAAGAAGGCGTGGATGCCCGGCACAAGGCCGGGCATGACGGTGGAAATGGCGGAGCGAAAATGGCGCGCGTGTGAGACTTGGACTCACAGCGAGCGTTGAATCGTCTCCACCCGGTAGCATTCGATCACGTCGCCTTGCCGCATGTCCTGGTAGTTCTCGAAGGCCATGCCGCATTCCATGCCGGAACCGACTTCCTTGACGTCGTCCTTGAAGCGCTTGAGCTGCGAGAGCTTGCCCTCGTGGACCACGACGTTGTCGCGGATGAGCCGGACGTTGGCGCCGCGTTCCACGGTGCCGTCGGTGACCTTGCAGCCGGCGACGTTGCCGACCTTGGACACCTTGAAGACCTCGAGGATCTGCGCGTTGCCCAGCATGGTCTCGCGCAAGGTCGGCTCGAGCAGGCCAGACATCGCCTTCTTCACGTCGTCGACGAGGTCGTAGATGATGTTGTAGTAGCGGATCTCGATGCCCGCGCGTTCGGCCGCCTCGCGTGCTTCCTTGTTGGCGCGCACGTTGAAGGCGATGATCGGGACGCCGGAGGCTTCCGCCAGCGTGACGTCGCTCTCCGAAATGCCGCCGACGCCGGAGTGCAGAACGCGCGCCGCCACCTCGTCGGTGCCGAGCTTGTCGAGCGCGCCGATGATGGCTTCGACCGAACCCTGCACGTCGCCCTTGACGACAAGCGGGAATTCCTTGCGCCCCGCGGTCTTGGCCTGCGCCATCATCTGCTCGAGCGAACCGCGCATGCCGGTGGCGCGCGCGGCCGTCTTCTCGCGCTTCTGGCGCGCACGGTAATCGGTGACTTCGCGGGCGCGGGCTTCGTTCTCGACCACCGCCAGGCGGTCGCCGGCGTCGGGTGTGCCGGAGAAGCCGAGCACCTCGACCGGGGTCGAGGGACCGGCGCGCTGCACGGCGTCGCCGGTGTCGGAGACGAGCGCGCGTACACGGCCCCATTCGGCGCCGGCCACGACGATGTCGCCCGGGTGCAGCGTGCCGCGCTGGACGAGCACGGTCGCCACCGGACCGCGGCCGCGGTCGAGCTTGGCCTCGATCACGGTGCCTTCGGCGGCGCGCTCGGGATTGGCCTTGAGGTCGAGGATTTCCGACTGCAGCCCGATCATCTCGAGCAGCTTGTCGATGTTCATCTTCTTGGTGGCGGAGACTTCGACGTCCACCACCTCGCCGCCCATCGATTCGACCTGGATCTCGTGCTGGAGCAATTCGGTGCGCACGCGCTCCGGCTTGGCGTCCGGCTTGTCGATCTTGTTGATGGCGACGATGATCGGAACCTTGGCCGCCTTGGCATGATGGATGGCTTCCACCGTCTGCGGCATGACGCCGTCGTCCGCCGCCACCACCAGCACGACGATGTCGGTCACCTTGGCGCCGCGGGCGCGCATGGCGGTGAATGCCGCGTGGCCCGGCGTATCGATGAAGGTTACCTTGGTGCCGGACGGCGCCGTCACCTGATAGGCGCCGATGTGCTGGGTGATGCCGCCGGCCTCACCGGCCGCCACGTCGGCGGACCGGATGGCGTCGAGCAGCGACGTCTTGCCGTGGTCGACGTGGCCCATGACGGTGACCACCGGCGCGCGCGGCTGCAACGCCTCCGGCTCGTCGGCGACATCGAACAGGCCTTCCTCCACGTCGGACTCCGAGACGCGGCGGACCGTGTGGCCCATTTCCTCGGCGATGAGCTGTGCGGTATCGGCGTCGAGCGTATCGTTGATGGTCGCCATCTGGCCCTGCTTCATCAGCAGGCGGATGACGTCCACGGCGCGCTCGGACATGCGGTTGGCGAGTTCCTGGATGGTGATCGCATCCGGGATCGTCACCTCGCGCACGAGCTTTTCCTTCTGCTCGTTCGCGGCGTGGCCTTTGAGGCGTTGCGTGCGGCGGCGGAACGAGGCCACCGAGCGCTCGCGCACCTCGTCGGCGCGCAGCGCCGTGACCAGCGTCAAGCGGCCGCGCTGCTTCTCCGCGCCCGCACGCGGGGCGGGGCGCGGCGGGGTGGCCGGACGGCCGGCGCCACGGCGCGCCGTGCGCGCCGGCGCTTCTTCCTCCTCGGCCTCGAGCGTGAGGCGCGCGGCAGGCGTGGGCGGACGCTTCTCTTCCTCGCCGAAACGCTTCTTGGCGACTTCGCCGGCCTTGCGCTTGGATTCCTCTTCGCGCTTGTGACGCTCGTCTTCCTCGCGCTTGCGCGCCTCGGCGGCTTCGCGTTCGACCTTCTCGGTCGCCTCGCGGCCGGCGCGGCGGCGCGCCTCTTCCTCGGCGATCTTGCGTTCCTCGGCCTCGCGCACGCGCGAGTCGGCGAGCGCGACCGCACGGGCGGCGCGCTCCTCCTCGGTCAGCGTGCGCAGAACGACGCCGGACTTCGGCTTGGGCGCTTCCGGCGCGGCAGGCGCGCGCGCCGCGGGGGCGGCGGCCTTCTTCGGCTCGGCAACCGGCGCTTCCGGTTTGGCCGCGGGGCCGCCGATGGTGCGCCGCTTGACGGTCTCGACCACGACCTGCTTGCTGCGGCCATGGCTGAAGCTTTGGCGCACGACGCCCGTCTCCGTGCGCGGCTTCAGCGTGAGCTTGCCGACGCTCAGTTTCTTTTCGCCAGGGTTCTTGCTCTCAGTCATTCCGTACTTTCATCGTTATGCGCGGTCTTACGCGCGCTCCGTCTGCGCATGCGCGCCTACTGCATCAGGCGATTGGCCGGTCCGAAAACGCATCAAGCGCGTAGCACGGGCGAGAAAAGTCTCGCTCCCGGGCCCCGGAAGCAGGGCTGCATGTACCACATTTGGGCGGTTCAATGCCAAATCCAATTGCTCGCCTGAAAAAGCGTCGATAATCGCGATTTCAGCCCCGTTTCCCTCTGTTTTACGGTGCCGCACGGCCTCCAGCTTGCGCCGGCCGTCGGGCGAGCCGTCGTGGGCATGCAGCAGCGCGACCGCCTCGTCCCGCGCCAGCGCCGCTTCCGCCTTGGCGAAGCCGGCGGCCACCAGACCCGCCTTGCCCGCGATCGCGAGGGCGTCGAGGGCGGCGCGCTCCAGCATCCGTTCGGCCTCATCGGCGAGGTCGCCGCCGACCCGCAAGTTGCGCTTGAAGCTGCGGGCGAAGACGTTGCGCTTGACCGCCTCGGCGATCGCCTCGCGCGTGGCGGTGATCCACACGCCGCGGCCCGGCAGCTTGCGCTTGACGTCCGGCACCACCGCGCCGTCCGGCCCGAGCACGAAACGGATCATCTCGGAAACCGGCAGGAGCGCGCGGGTCAGCGCGCAGCTACGCTGCGTCCCCGGGGCGACGGAGGCCGCCCCGCGGTCGAGCTCGCTGTCTTCCTGCACGATCGCCAGCATGCGTTCCGTCGCGTCTCCCTAGGCCTGCGCCTCGGCTTCCACCGCCTGCTCTTCCGCCGCCGGCGGGTTGAGCTCGGCCTCGGTGACCCAGCCGGCCTTCAGGCGCGCCTGCATGATCAGCGCCTCGGCATCCTCGCGCGAGATGTCGATGCCGGTGCCGGTGAAGAAGCCCGGCTCCTGCTTGGTCTCGCCGTCCTTGCGTTCGGTCCAGCCGACGAGATCGTCGGTGGCGCAGCCGGCGAGGTCCTCGACCGTCTTCACGCCGTTCTCGCCGAGGGCGACCAGCATCCTTGTGGTGATGCCCGGCACGTCCTTCAGCTCGTCGGCGACGCCCAGCTCCGTGCGCTTGGCGTCGAGCTCGGCTTCCTGCGCGGCGAGATATTCCTGCGCGCGCTCCTGCAGCTCGCGTGCAGTGTCCTCGTCGAAGCCTTCGATCGATGCGATTTCCTTCTGGTCAATCAGCGCCAGTTCCTCGATCGAGCCGAACCCTTCCGAGGCGAGCAACTGTCCGACGACCTCGTCGAGATTGAGCGCTTCCACGAAGACCTTGGTGCGGTTCTCGAACTCGGCCTGGCGGCGCTCCGACTCCTCCTGCTCGGTCAGGATGTCGATGTCCCAGCCGGTGAGCTGCGAGGCGAGACGCACGTTCTGGCCGCGGCGGCCGATCGCCAGCGAAAGCTGCTGGTCCGGCACCACCACTTCGATGCGCTCCTTGTCCTCGTCGAGCACGACCTTGGCGACTTCCGCCGGCGCCAGCGCGTTCACCACGAAGGTGGCGATGTCCGGCGACCACGGGATGATGTCGATCTTCTCGCCCTGCAATTCGTTCACCACGGCCTGCACGCGCGAGCCTCGCATGCCGACGCAGGCGCCGACCGGATCGACGCTGGAATCGCGGGAAATCACGGCAATCTTGGCGCGCGAGCCCGGATCGCGGGCGACCGCCTTCACCTCGACGATGCCGTCGTAGATTTCCGGCACTTCCTGGGCGAACAGCTTGGCGGTGAACTGCGGATGCGTGCGCGAGAGGAAAATCTGCGGCCCGCGCGGCTCGCGGCGCACGTCGTAGATATAGGCGCGGATGCGGTCGCCGTTGCGGAACACCTCGCGCGGCAGCAGTTCGTCGCGGCGGACGATGGCTTCGCCGCGGCCGAGATCGACCACCACGTTGCCGTACTCGACGCGCTTGACGATGCCGTTGACGATGTCGCCGATGCGGTCCTTGTACTCGGCGTACTGACGGTCGCGCTCGGCCTCGCGCACCTTCTGCACGATCACCTGCTTGGCCGACTGCGCGGCGATGCGGCCGTATTCGAGCGGCGGCAGCGGATCGGCGATGGTGTCGCCGACCTGGGCGGCCGGGTGGCGCTTGCGCGCGTCCTCGACGGTGATCTGGTTGGACGGGTTTTCGACCGCCTCCACCACGAGCATGTGGCGGGTGAGCCGCAGATCGCCCGTCTTCGGCTCGATCTCGGCGTGCACGTCGGTCTCGGCGCCGTAGCGCGAGCGCGCCGCCTTGGCGATGGCGTCTTCCATCGCGGCGATGACGATGCCGCGGTCGATCGCCTTCTCGCGGGCCACCGCGTCCGCGATCTGCAAAAGCTCGAGCCTGTTGGCGCTGACTGCCATAGCTCACTCTCCTCCTTTGGCGGCAGGCCGCTGCGGCCGTTGCCGTGAATGTCTCGTTTCGCGTCTCTCTTCGCGTTTGGCCGCGCGCGCCTCGCGCTTGGCGGCTTTCTCGCGCCGCAAGGCCAGCGCCACCAGTTCGTCGGTGAGCACGAGCTTTGCTTCGTTCATGTCCTCGATCGGCAGCAGCACGTCGGCCGCTTCGCCCTCACGGGCGTCATCGCGCGCGAGCCGCACGGCGTCGCCCTCGGTGCCGGCGATCGCGCCGCGGAACCTTTTGCGGCCGTCGACCGGGCGTTCCATCTCGATCTTGACCAGGTGACCGGCGTGGCGCTCGAAATCGGACTTGCGCACCAGCGGGCGGTCGAGGCCGGGCGAGGAAATCTCCAGGCGGTAGGCGCGGTCGACCGGGTCGGCCACGTCCATCACCGGCGAGAGCGCGCGCGAGATGTCCTCGCAGTCGTCGATGGTCAGGGTGCCGTCCGGCCGCTCGGCCATGATCTGGACGGTGCAGCCCTCGGCGCCCGACACGCGCACCCGGACCAGCCGGTAGCCGAGCTGCTCGATTACCGGCTCGGACACGGCCGCCACGCGCGCGGCCAGGCCCGGCTCGACGATGAGCCGCGGTTCGTGTCCGGCGGAAACGGCGTCTGATGCCGCCCTGGTGTCCTGCTCTTGGCGTTCGGCCATTCGGTAACAAAAAAGAGCGGGCCCCGGGGGACCCACTCTCAAAACCGGTCTGGGTTATGAGGGTGTATTACGTACAGGCCGAAATATAGCGCATTTTCGGGGGCTTGCAAGGCCGGCAGGCCGGTATCTCAGGGCTAACCGTTCGTTCAGATTCTCGACCTAAATTTGCCTAAAGCCGCCGGTCGCGTGCATTTGACACGCATTTCTTGTGAGTTCCTGCGTATGGCTGCCCCAGCCTCGCTCCTGCCAGAACTGGAAGCCGTCGTTCAGCACGGCACGGCCGAGAAACGGGCGGAAACGCTGCGGCGGATCACCACCCTTTTTCTCGACGGCTCGCCGGTCTTCAAGGACGAGCACGTCGCCCTGTTCGACGACGTCATCGGCTGCCTGATCGCGGAGATCGAGGCCAAGGCGCTGGCCGAGCTCGCGCTGCGGATCGCGCCGATCCCCAATGCGCCCGTCGGCGTGGTGAACGCGCTGGCGCGCAACGACGACATCGCCGTGGCCGGGCCGGTGTTGCAGCAGGCCAGCCTCGCCGATCCCGATCTCGTGCAGATCGCGGAGACCAAGAGCCAGGCGCACCTGCTCGCGCTGTCGATGCGCAAGGGCATCAGCGAAACGGTGTCGGACATCCTGGTCGCGCGCGGCGACCGCGACGTGGCGCGCTCGATCGCGACCAACCAGGACGCCCGCCTGTCGGAGAGCGGCTTCACCACGCTGGTGAAGCGGGCCGAGCAGGACGGCGTGCTGGCCGAGAAGGTCGGCATGCGCACCGACATCCCGCCGCGGCTGTTCCGCCAGCTTCTGATGCAGGCGAGCGACGTCGTGCAGAAGCGGCTGCTGGCACAGGCCAAGCCCGAGACGCAGGTCGAGATCCGCAAGGTGCTCGCCAAGGTCACCGACGAGGTCGCCGCCAAGGCGGCGCCGCGCAACTACGCGGCCGCGCTCGCCGCCGTGCGCGCGCTGCACAAGGAGCGCAAGCTCACCGAGGCCGACATCGCCGAATACGCCAATTCCGGCAAATACGAAGAGACCATCGCGGCGCTCGCCACCATCTGCGCGGTGCCGGTGGAGGTGGTCGATCGCCTGATGAGCGGCGACCGCGCCGATCCCGTGCTGATCCTGGCGCGCGCGGCCGGCTTCGGCTGGCCGACGGTTCGCGCGGTGATGTGCGCGCGGCCGGGCGTCAAGCCGACGGCGCAAGCGCTCGACGACGCCTTCGCCAATTTCGAGCGTCTCACCGCCGCCACCGCCCAGCGCGTCGTGCGCTTCTGGCAGGTGCGGCAGGGAACGGGCGAATAAGGCCGCGCGTACCTCCGGATGCCGCGCGGCGCGCGCGGCTCACTTCTTCCTGAAAATGAAATACGCCGGCGTGCGGCCTTCGCGGACCGCCTTGGCCTCGTAGCGCGTGCGCACGAAGCCCGGCCAGGCTTTTCGCCAGTCGTCGGCGGTCTGCGCCGTCCATTCGAAATCGGCCGAGCGCAGGACGCGCATGAGCACGTGGTCGGCGTAGCTCGCAATGTCGGTGGCGAAGCGGAATTCGCCGCCGCGCTTCAGGATGCGCGCGAGCCGCTTCAGGCTGTCGTCCTGCACGAAGCGGCGCTTCCAGTGCCGCCGCTTCGGCCAGGGATCTGGATAAAGCAGGTCGATGCGCGCGAGCGCGCCCGCCGGCAGCCAGTCCACGAGTTCGCTGGCGTCGCCGAAATGGATCAGCACGTTGTCCAGCTTGTGCGCGTCGATCGCGGCGAGCGCCTTGGCGACGCCGTTGAGGAAGGCGTCGGAGCCGATGTAGCCGACATTCGGGTTGGCTTGCGCCTGCGCGATGAGGTGCTCGGCGCCGCCGAAGCCGATCTCGAGCCGGACCGCGTCGACCGCGCGCGCAAACAGGCTGCGCAAATCGGCCGGTGCGGGCTTCGCGAGGTCAAGCCCGATGCGCGGCAGCAGCGTGTCGAACAGCGCGGCCTGCCGCGGCTTGAGCGCATGGCCCTTGCGCCGCCCGAAGAAGGCGCGTTGCGCTCCCTCTTTGTCATCACCGGGCCGGCGCGTAGCGCCGAGTCCCGGTGATCCCGATTCATGTGGCAATGACGTGCGTCCTTAAGCGAGATGGCCGGCACAAGGCCGGCCATGACAAGCTTAGTCGTGTTGGAGCCGGACGAAAACGGCGGCTTACTTGAATGCGCTCTTGATCTGCGCCGCGAGGTCGGTCTTCTCCCAGGAGAAGCCGCCGTCCTTCTCCGGGGCGCGTCCGAAGTGGCCGTAGGCCGCGGTGCGCCGGTAGATCGGGCGGTTGAGCTTGAGCGCGCGGCGGATATTGGTCGGCGTCAGGCGGAACATCTCGGGAAGAACCTTCTCGAGTTTCTTCTCGTCCACCTTGCCGGTGCCGTGCGTGTCCACCAGGACCGACATCGGGTCGGCCACGCCGATCGCGTAGGCGACCTGGATGGTGCACTTCTCGGCGACGCCGGCAGCGACCACGTTCTTGGCGAGGTAGCGCGCGGCGTAAGCGGCCGAGCGGTCCACCTTGGTCGGGTCCTTGCCGGAGAAGGCGCCGCCGCCGTGCGGGGCATAGCCGCCGTAGGTGTCCACGATGATCTTGCGGCCGGTGAGGCCGCAGTCGCCGTCGGGGCCGCCGACGACGAAGTTGCCGGTCGGGTTGACCAGGAAGTCGGCCGCCTTCTCGGGCATCCAGCCCTTCGGCAGCGCGGATTCCACCGCCGCCGAGATCATCTCCTTGACCAGGCCGGGCGTGTATTTCTTGCCGTTGCGGCTCTGCGCGTTGTGCTGCGTCGAGACGACCACCTTGGTGGCGCCGACCGGCTTGCCGTTCACGTAGCGGACCGTGACCTGGCTCTTGGAGTCGGGCTGCAGGTCGTAGAGCTGGCCGGAGCGGCGCTTGTCGGCGAGCACCTTCAGGATCTTGTGCGCGAAATAGATCGGCGCCGGCATGAACGAGTTCTTTTCGTAGACCTCGCTCTCGGTGCAGGCGAAGCCGAACATCATGCCCTGATCGCCGGCGCCTTCTTCGTCCTTGCCGCCCTTGCGCTTGCGCGCGTTGACGCCCATCGCGATGTCGGGTGACTGACCGTGCAGCAGCACCTCGATGTCGGCGCCATAGTAGGAGAAGCCGTCCTGGTCGTAGCCGATGTCGCGCACGACTTCGCGCGCGATCTTCGAGATCAGCTCGCGATCGATCACGGCCTTGTCGCCGTGCTTGTGGAACAGCGGCGACTGCCCGCGGCCTTCGCCGGCGATGACGATCTTGTTGGTGGTGGTCAGAGTCTCGCAGCCGAGCCGGGTATTGACCAGGCTGTCATCGGCGATGCCGAGCTTGATGTCGTTCTCGAGAAATGCGTCGAGCACCGCGTCGGAAATCTGGTCGCAGACCTTATCCGGATGACCTTCGGAAACCGACTCGCTGGTGAAAAGGTAATTGGTGTGAGCCACCGCTGAAACTCCTCCCCGGGCGCGGCAGGGGCGCCGCGCCGTGTGTGACGTGCGGGTGTTTCTTGCAGCGCCCGCCACCAAGGTCAAGATGCGGGCAGGATTGGGCAATACGCAATATCGCGGTGGGAAGAGGCCGTTTTCAGTGCGGCCTTATTCCTCGCCCGCGATCTGCTCGACGAGATCCACGATGCGCCGGCGCAGCTTGCCGTTCTTGATCTTCATGAACGACTTGGTCAGCGACAGGCCGTCGGAAGTCGCAAGGAAGTCGGACACGTAGGCCGGCGAGGGCGCCTCGCTCATGCCGCCGCCACCGTGAATGCCCGGGCTGTGCGGCGCGCCTTCGAAGAAAAACGAAACCGGTACCTGGAGGATGTGCGCGATCTGCTGAAGGCGGCTGGCCCCGATGCGGTTGGTGCCCTTCTCGTACTTCTGAACTTGCTGGAACGTCAGGCCGAGGGCGTCGCCAAGTTTTTCCTGGCTCATGCTCAGCATCATGCGGCGCATCCGCACGCGCGAGCCAACGTGCTTGTCGATCGGATTCGGAGCCTTCTTAGCCATAAAATTCTCCTATGCCTCCATTGTGGAAGGTAATGTCACAAGTATCGGGAACGATGCAATCATTGTTTGTCGTCAAATCAATATTTCCGTCATAAGGGTGGACCGTCCGGCGAGACCCCCAACTTTTCTAGTTTAGCGCGAACAAAGCGAGGTTGCCGGCCATAATTTTTCTTATTATAAATTAATAGCTTACATAAAAGGCCGGTAGCCTGGTGACTCACGCTCGCAGGCGTCTACGCCCGACGACCATCAAACTTGCTACCAGAAATAGAATCAAGGCGTAGTTGCCGAAACCTGTGTATGGCGTCCTATCGAGTGCACGCGGCAAAGCTGCATCAAGCACCCCTTCGACACCCAGTGGTAGCCGGTTAATCACCCGGCCGACCGGATCGATCACTGCGGAGATACCGGTGTTGGCCGCGCGCACCAGCGGCAGTCCTTCGGCGATCGCCAGGACGCGCGCCTGCTGGAAGTGCTGGTACGGCCCCGAGCTGATGCCGAACCAGCCGTCATTGGTGACGTTGATCAGCCAGCCGGGCCGCTCGCCGCTCGGCACCGCGCTCTCCGGAAAGATCGCCTCGTAGCAGATCAGCGGCAGCATCTTCGGCGCGCGCGCGACATCCATCGCACGCCGGCGGTCGCCCGACAGGAAGCCGCCGACCTGCTTGGTCAGCTGACGCAGGCCGAAGCTTTCGAGCAGGTTCTGGAACGGCAGATATTCGCCGAAGGGCACCAGGTGCACTTTGTCGTAGATGCCGCGGATCGAGCCGTCGCCGTCGATCACGTAGACCGAGTTATAGGCGCGCGTGACGCGCTGGCCTTCGGCGGTCGGCGCCGCGCGCACCGCGCCGACGATGAGCTCGGTCGAGGGCCCGAGCATGTTGGCGATCTGCGCCAGCGCGTCCGGCTCGCGCGTGAGGAAGAACGGGAACGCCGATTCCGGCCAGATCAGATGCGTGGCGTCGCGCACGCCGCTCGACTGCGGCCCGGTGGCGCGGTCGGACAGGCGCAGATAGCGCGCCATAACCTCGTCCTTGGCGGCGTAGTTGAACTTCACGTCCTGCTGCAGGTTCGGCTGCATGATGCGCAGCTTCACGCCCGGCACGAAGGAGGTCGGATGCATGGCTAGCCGCGCCGCGCCGTAGCCGAACAGGCCGGCAAGCACGACGAGCCCGACGAGCGGCGCGCGGTAGGGCCGCGGCGTGTCGCCCGCCTCGTCGGCGAGCACGGCCGGGCTCGCGCAGATCGCGATCGCCAGGAAGGTCAGGCCCCAGATGCCGATCAGCGACGCGCTCTGCGCCAGCGCCAGCGGCTCGGTCAGCGCATAGCCGAATGTGTTCCACGGAAAGCCGCTGAGCAGATGGCCGCGCAGCCACTCGGCGACGGTCAGCGTGGCGGCGAGCGCAAGGATGCGCGCGGGCCCGCGCACCCAGAGCAGGCGCGCGGCGGCCAGTCCCAACGCGGTGTAGATCGCGAGATAGGCGGGCAGGCCGGCGACGGCCACCGGCAGCAGCCAGCCGAAGGTCTTGGCGTCGACCAGGAAGGCGTAGCCGATCCAGTAGAGCCCGGCGAGAAAATAGCCGAAGCCGAAACACCAGCCGGCGATCGCCGCCGAAAAGGCGGCGCCGCGGCGTCCCGCGGCTGAGCCGTCGACCAGCCACACCAGCACCGGAAAAGTGACGAACAGGATCGGCCAGGCGTTCACCGGCGCCATCGCCAGCGCCGACGCCGCGCCGGCTAAGAAGGCGATGCCGGCGCGCCGCCAGCCGAAGGCAAGGACGACCGCATGGGCGGCACGGGTGGCGATGCGGACCGGGGTCACGGGCGCCGCGGGTTTGCGGGCGGGCCGGAGCCGGACGCGGCCGGTTCGTCGAAATTAAGCGTCGGCGCAGCGGTGCCCGCGAGCACGGCGTCCGGCTCGCGCCGGCGCGGTGGCTCGCGCCCGGCCTCGCGTGGCCGCTCGCGACGCTCCTTCAGCCGCGCGATGCGCACGCGCTTGATGCGGCGCGGATCGGCGTCCAGCACTTCGAACTCGAACAGGCCGGGGCCCGGGATCAATTCGCCGCGCAGCGGCAGGCGGCCGACGCGCGTCACCAGGTAGCCGGCAAGCGTATCCACCTCCTCGGCAGCGTCGCCGATCTCGAAATCGGGGCCGACGATGCCGACGACGTCCTCGAGCTTGGCGCGCGCGTCGGCGACGTAGGAGCCGTCGGGCTGGCGCACCACGTCGGCCACCTGGGCTTCATCATGCTCGTCGGCGATCTCGCCGACGATCTGCTCGACGATGTCCTCGATCGATATGAGGCCGTCGGTGCCGCCGTATTCGTCCACCACCAGCGCCAGGTGGATGCGGGTCGCCTGCATGCGCGCGAGCAGGTCGATGGCGCGCATCGAGGGCGGTACGAACAGGAGCTGGCGCACGATGCTGGCGCTCGACAGCGGCGTGGACAGGTCGATGGCCTTGAGGTCGAGCCCGGCCGGCAGCGGCTTCTTGCGCTTGGCGTTCTTCTCGGGATCGACCTCGGCGCGCGCGGTCATGTAGGCGATCAGGTCTCGGATGTGCACCATGCCGACCGGATCGTCGAGCGTGTCGTTGTACACCACGAGGCGCGAGTGGCCGGCGCGCTCGAACACGCGGATCAGTTCGCCGAGCGGGATGTCCTGCTGCACGTCGATGATGTCGGCGCGCGGGATCATCACGTCGCCGACGCGGCGCTCGCGCAATCCCAGGATGTTCCTGAGCATCCGGCTTTCTTCCGGCGTGAAGCCGGATTCGCCGGGGTGCATTTCGTCGAGCACGTCCTTGAGGTCGGCGCGGATCGAGCCGTTGCGCCAGCCGAACAGATTGCGGAACGTGCGCACGAACCAGTTCTCGCCCTCGCGCGGCGGCGCCACCGGCACGGGCAGGTTGCGCGGCTCGGCTGGGCTGGGATTGACGTGCGTGGGATCGCTGTCGGGCATGGTGGTCAGGCGGCGCCGGGCTCGCGCGCGCGGTAGGGGTCGGCAATGCCGAGGGTGGCGAGAATGTCGCGCTCCGTCGCTTCCATGGCCTCGGCCTCAGAATCGGTCTGGTGATCGTATCCCAAGAGGTGGAGATAGCCATGCACCGCCAGATGGGCGAGATGATGGAGGGGCGCTTTGTGTTCCTCGGCCGCCTCGCGCGCCAGAGTTTCATAGGCCACGATGATGTCGCCGAGCAGCGCGGGAACGCCGCTAAGTTTCGGCGCGGACGAGGGAAACGACAGCACATTGGTGGGCTTGTCGATCCCGCGCCAGTCGCGGTTGAGCGCCGCGATGGTGGTGTCGTCGGTCAACGCGACGCTGAGCTCGCCCGACGCCGGCACGCGCGCGGCCGCCGCCGCGATCGCGGCGCGCACGGTCGCCTCCGCCCGCGGCTCGGCTTCCCAGAGCGGCGACTGCACCTGGACGTCGATGTCCGGCGCCTGGCTCATCGTCGCTCCTCGCGCGCGGGCGCGGGTTTGTCGTAGGCGGCGACGATGCGCGCCACCAGCTCGTGGCGAATGACGTCTTCGTGGCTGAAGGCGACGTGGCCCACGCCTTCGATGCCCGAGAGCAATTTCACCGCTTCGGCAAGGCCCGAGGTCTGGCCGCCCGGCAGATCGACCTGGCTCGGGTCGCCGGTGACGATCATGCGGCTGTTCTCGCCCAGGCGGGTCAGGAACATCTTCATCTGCATCGACGTCGTGTTCTGCGCCTCGTCGAGAATGACGCAGGCGTTCGACAACGTGCGGCCGCGCATGAAGGCGAGCGGCGCGATCTCGATCTCGCCGGCTTGCAGCGCGCGCTCGACGATGCGCGCATCCATCAGGTCGTAGAGCGCGTCGTAGATGGGCCTGAGATAAGGATCGACCTTCTCGCGCATGTCGCCCGGCAGGAAGCCGAGGCGCTCGCCCGCTTCCACCGCGGGGCGCGACAGGATGATGCGGTCCACTTCCTTGCGCTCGAACATCTGCACGGCCTGCGCGACCGCGAGCCAGGTCTTGCCGGTGCCGGCGGGACCGGTGCCGAAGACGAGCGAATGGCGCTTGAGCGCGCGGATATAGGCGCTCTGCGCGGCGGTGCGTGCGCGCACCGGACGCTTGCGCACGTTGATCTCCTCGAAGGCCGAGCGCGCGCTGCCGGGCTCGTAGTCGAACAGCGAGCCTTGCGCGATCGCCTGGCGGATGGCGCCCTCGACGTCGCCTTGCGCGAGCTCGCCGCCGCCTTTGACCTGCTCGTAGAGGCCTTCCAGCACGTGGCGCGCCTGCTCGCAGGCGCCGCGCGAGCCCTCCAGCGTGACGTGATTGCCGCGCTGGTCGGCGACCACGCCGAGGCGGCGCTCGATCAGCGCGAGGTTTTGCCCGTACTGCCCGAACAGCACGGAGGCGAGCTTGTTGTCGTCGAAGGCGAGCACGACCTGCGTCGTCGCCGTTTCTTCCGAAGCGGCGGCGGGCGGGATCACGGGATCCGATGTGCGCAAAGGTCGCTCTAAGCTCCTGCTGCGGCCGGCGCCTGCGCGCGGACCGTGTCGGCGAGCTCGCCGAACAAGGTGTTGGTTCCGATGCTGGTGATCGCAACCGGCACGACCGAACCGATCAGCGCGCGCGGCGCCATCACCTGCACCGCCTGCAAATATGGGGATTTGCCGACCAGTTGCCCAGAGAGGCGGCCGGGCTTTTCCAGCAGGATATCCAGCGTTTTGCCCACGAACGAGGCGTTGAAATCGCGCTGCTGGCGGGCGATCAGGGCCTGCAGGCGGTAAAGCCGCTCGGTTTTCTCCGCCGCCGGCACCTGGTCCGCCATGTCGGCCGCCGGGGTGCCCGGCCGCGGCGAATAGGCGAAGGTATAGGCGCCGGCGTAGCCGATCTCCCCGACCAGGCGCAGCGTGTCCTCGAAATCCTCTTCGGTTTCGCCCGGAAAGCCGACGATGAAATCGGAGGTGAAGGCGAGGTCGGGACGCGCGGCGCGCAGGCGCGCGATCACGTCGCGATAGTGCGCGCGCGTGTGCTTGCGGTTCATGGCGGCGAGCATGCGGTCGGAGCCGGACTGCACCGGCAGGTGCACGTAGGGCATCAGCTCCGGCAGGTCGGCGTGGGCGGCGATCAAATCGTCGTCCATGTCGTTCGGATGGCTGGTGGTGTAGCGCAGGCGCGCGATGCCGGGCACACGCGCGAGCCGCCGCAGCAGGCGGCCGAGGCTCGCCGGCGAACCGTCGGCGTCGTCTCCGTGATAGGCGTTGACGTTCTGCCCGATCAGCGTGACTTCGCGCACGCCGGCTTGCGCCAGCCGCGATACTTCCGCCGCGATCTTCTCGACCGGGCGCGAGACTTCCGCGCCGCGCGTATAGGGCACCACGCAGAAGGTGCAGAACTTGTCGCAGCCCTCCTGCACGGTGACGAAGGCGGACACGCCGCGCCTGGCGATCGCCTCCGGCTGCGGCGCCGCCAGCGCGTCGAACTTGTCCTCGACCGGGAAATCGGTGTCGATCACCCGCTCGCCCGCCTGCGCGCGCGCGATCATCTCGGGCAGGCGGTGATAGTTCTGCGAGCCGACGACGAGATCGACGCTGCCGGCGCGGCGCACGATCTCGCGGCCCTCCGCCTGCGCGACGCAGCCGGCGACCGCGATCAGCAGCTTGCGGCCGTCGCGCGCCGCCTCCTCCTTCATCACCCGCAGCCGCCCGATCTCGGAATAGACCTTCTCGGCCGCCTTCTCGCGGATGTTGCAGGTGTTGAGGATGACGAGGTCGGCTTCGCCCGGCTCGGCCGTTTCCGCAAAGCCGGACGGCGCCAGCGTGTCCGCCATACGATTGGAATCGTAGACGTTCATCTGGCAGCCGAAGGACTTGATGTGGACTTTGCGGGCTCTGCTCATGCTTCTGCTCGTCATGCCCGGCTTTATGCCGGGCATCCACGTCTGGAATATGTCAACAATTTCAAAGACGTGGATGTCCGGGACAAGCCGACCATGACGCCGCTTGCCGGCCTGGTGGTGATCTAGCCGCTTTCGGCCCGAAAATAAACGCCGCTACTCGGCGGCCGCCTGCAGTTCCGGGTCGGGCCCGGCCGGCTGCAGCGGACGGCCGAGCAAGCTCTCGGCCATCAGCCGGCGCGTTTCGTTCTCCAGCCGCTTGGTGAGCGCCTTGCGGTCGAGGCCCGCGTCGGCCGGCACCGCCTCGCCATAGCTCACCACCGCCTCGATTGCGCCCTTGCGGATGAAGTCCTTGATGTGCGGCAGGAAATCGAGGTCGCCGTACCAGGCGACCAGCGGCCGGTGCTGGCGGCCCATCGGGATGCCGTGCGAACTGGTGTAGGCGATCGCCATCGGCTGGATCAGGATCTGCCCGGCCGGGCCGCCGTGCGCGGCCTTGTCCTCGACGCTGCCGAGCAGCGCCGACCGGAACGGCAGCACACGGTTGCCGTCGCTCGATGTGCCTTCCGCGAACAGGATGACCGAGATGCCTTGCGCCAGCCGGTCGACGATCTGGTCGACGGCGTCGCCGGTCTTGTGGCGGCGCTGGCGGTCGACGAACACGGTGCGCTGCAATTCGGCGGTCTTGCCGACCAGCGGCCAGTCGCGCACCTCGCGCTTGGCGACGAAAGCGACCGGCGCGAGCGAGCCGAGCACCAGGATGTCGGCCCAGGACACGTGGTTGCAGACGTAGAACACCGCCTGCTCGCGCGCCGGCTTGCCGACGATGCGCACGTTGATGCGCAGGAGCGCGCACAGCACCTGGTAGTAGCTCGACGCGATCAGCCCCCAGCCCGGCACGCGCAACTTGCTCAGCAGCCATTGCGCCGCGATGACCAGCGGGGTCATCGTGAAGAAGAACGCGGCGATGAAGAGCGTGCGCGCCACTATTTCTTCTCGTCGAGCGGCACCGCGTAGAGCTCGAGCCGGTGATCGACCAGCTTGTAGCCGAGCTTGCGGGCGACTTCCGCCTGCAGGCGCTCGATTTCCTCTGACTGGAATTCGATCACCTCGCCGCTGCGCAGGTTGATGAGGTGGTCGTGGTGCGCTTCCGAGCTCGTTTCGTAGCGCGCGCGGCCGTCGCGGAAGTCGTGCTTCTCGATGATGCCGGCATCCTCGAACAGGCGCACGGTGCGGTACACGGTCGAGATCGAGATGCGGTCGTCGACCTTGGCGCATCGGCGGTAGAGCTCCTCGACGTCCGGGTGGTCGTCGGACTGCGCCAGCACGCGCGCGATCACGCGCCGCTGCTCGGTCATGCGCATGCCCTTGGCGGCGCAGCGGGCCTCGATGCCGGTGTTTCCGGATGTGCTGTTGTCGGCGGCGCTCACAATCTCGCCTCGTTTGTCCTGTCGCCGGGCTTTCTACCACATCGCCCGGGTGTGGTGTCCATCATCCGAGGTCGCGGCGCAAGACCAGCGCGGCCGCCGGTTTTCCGTCCGCGCCGGGATAATAGTTCGGCCGCCGCGCGACCTCGCGGAAGCCGGCGCGCCGGTAGAGCCGCAGCGCCGGCACGTTGTTTTCGTCCACTTCGAGGAACACGGCGCGGGTGCCCAGTGCGGCCAGCCGGCCGAGATGCAACGTCAGCAGCCGGCGCGCGAGCCCGCGCCCGCGCCGGCGCCCGGCTACCGCCACCGAGAGGATTTCCGCTTCGTCCGCCGCGCGCCGCGACATGATGAAGCCGGCCAGCGTTGCGCCGACCATGGCGCGGTGGGTCACAACCTGCCGGTCGACGAGCAGACGCTCGACTTCTTCCTCGCTCCAGCCGCGGTGGAACGACGCCCCGTGCAGCGCGGCGATCGCGGCCGCGTCGCGCGCCGAGGCGTCCGTCAGCACCGGCTCGCCGCCGCCGAGCAGGGCGCGCAGGAAGCCGATCATCGGCGCGCCAGTTGCGCCGCGTTCTGCGGCTGCGCGTCGGGCGCGCGCAGGTAGAGCGGCTTCGGCGGCGCGCCGGTGTCGGCCGCGGCGGCGCCCAGCCGCGCGACCCAGTCTATGTCGGGCGCGCCGCGCTGCTCGACCGCGCGCGGATCGCGCTCGCCGGCCGGCCAGGCTTCGGCGACGAGCGTGGCGGCGTTGCCGACCAG